>CAVSND010000010.1:0-15526 GCA_963729215.1 uncultured Acidobacteriota bacterium
TGGCCGGTCTGCTCGCGGTCAAAGTGCTCCGACACTGATCTCGGATCCGAAAGCAGAAACAGTTGGAAGTTCACGCCGACCCGTAGCGTCCGGCTGAAGCCGGACGCTACGAACCCTGGTGGGCCGGTCGTGCGCGCGTCAGTTCGACATCGAGATCACGTCGTAATAGGCGTTGACCTGACCACGGTTGAACGCCTGCAGCAGCGCGGTGACCGAGCAGAGCCGCGTCTGCGCCCTGAAGCCGAATCCCGGGCCCTGAGGCTGATAACCCCTGTTCGAAATCGAACGGATAAACGTGCTTCGTCCGTCGATCGGCAGGGCAGCCACGTTCTGGTAATACCGCTTCCATGCATCGTCCTGCTGGAAGAGGTACTGCTCCACGTTGGAGGTGTAGATGGCGTTCACCGTGGCGCCGCGGCTCTTGAGATAGCGGCCGACCGATCGGATGGCCTTCGGTCCGCCGAAATCGCCCGTGATCGGCACGATGGCGTTGTTGCGTTCCATGTCACTCAGGAACCGGAAATTGTCCTCGGTCGCGAGGTAGCTGCGCTGCTCGCCGCGCTCGTCGGTCTCGGTCATCAGCGTGGAGTACGTCGGGAACCGCATGCTGCCGAAGAACGTGGATCCTCCGAACGTGTAGTTGAGATCCGGGCCGCCCTTGAAGAACGCGGTGTAGACGAACTCGAGCCCGCGGACGTCGTCCGGCGTCAGGCGGAACTTGTGGTGGCCGACGAGATGATCGGTCGCCGCCTTGAGGTTGCGCTGGAACAGTTCGTCGCTGGGCGCGGCGAGCTCGTATGCGTCCATCATTTCCCCAATCGGGGTCTTCTCGGTCAGGCCCTCCGGCCGCGGCCTGGCAAACAGCCGCGACAGGAAGTCTGCGCGATCCGTGGAGAGCTCGATGAACGCCTTGTAAAGGAGATGCTCGTTCATGTTGCCGCGCCGGATGTCCACGATGAACGCCAGCTTCGGACGCAGCGCCACCAGATAGGTAAAGTTCTGTTCCGGGCCGACGCCCAGGTACACGCCGCCTTTTGGCAGGGCGGCCTGGAGCCTCGGGATGACGTGCTGGTACGCGTTCTCGTTCGAGAGGAAGTTGTCGGACCTGAAGTAGCCGTTCGGCTCGGAGAAATCCTCGACGAGCTGCCAGAACTCCTGGTCCGTAACGGGCAGCGAGATCGTGCGCGCCGCGACGCTCCGGCCGTAGGTGTAGAAGAGGACGCTCGCGCACATGACGAGCGTCGCGAGGATGGCAGCGAGCCGGCGGCTGTGAGTCATTGGCCGATAAACCCCCTGGCAAACGCGATGAACCGGTCGACGTCGGCGTCGTTGCTGACCAGGCCGAGCGAGACGCGCACGGCGCCCGTGCTCTTGCCGTCCACGCACAGCTTGAAGTCGTCAACGGTCATATGGGTTTCGTGTTCCGGCTGCCTGAAACACGACGAAAGCTCGGTGCCGGTCAGGCCCAGCGCGATTTCGCCGCCGCCCGGATTGCAGAAGCACCCGGTCCGCAGCGAGATATTCGCCGCATTCGCGTGCCGTTCGACGATGCGGTGATCGATGGCGGCGCCGTCCTTGCCGTAGAAATTGAACGTGACGATGCCGCCGCGCCGGTCCATCGTCGGCGGGCCGTAGAGGCGGACGAGCGGCGCGCCGTTGGTCTGCCGCAAGGCGAGAAGCTGCTGGAGGAGCCATCCGGTCAGGCACCGTACCCGCTCGTGAATCGTGTCCATGCCAATCGATTCGAGGTGCGCCAGGCCGATCTCGATGGCCGGGAGCGCCAGGTAGTCGAGCGTCCCGTCCTCGAACGCCGATTCGCCTTCGGCCAGGTAGTGCTTGTCGCCCTGGACCGATGCAACAGTGATGGTGCCGCCCGAGAACCACGGGCGTCGCAGCTTCGCGAGCGCCGTCTTTCTGGCCAGGAGACAGCCGACGCCGGTGGGATACCCAAACAGCTTGTAGAAGGACTGCACCACGAAATCCGGCGTGTACCGCCCAGATCGAGCCGGTTCGTCGCCGTGAATGCCGCTGCGTCGAGCAGCACGTCCCACCCCTTCGCCTGCGCGGCGGCGATCCATTCAAGCGGGTGCTGGACGCCGGAGAAGTTCGACTGCGCAGGGTAGGAAAAGAGGTGATGGTGGCCGGGCCGCACGTCGTTCAGCTCACGCGCCAGATCGGCCTCGTCCACGCGCATGTCGGGCAGCACCACCGGAACGTAGGTCGCCGTGGCCCCGGCCGACCGCGCAAACTCGCGGATGCCGTTCACGGAGTTGTGGTTGTCGAACGTCAGGAGGAACCGGTCGCCCGCCTCGAACGGATAGGATTCGCCAATCAGTTTGAGCGCATGGCTGGCATTGGCGGTGAAGATCACGGCCCAGGTGTCGGGCGCCGCGTTGAAAAACCGGAGCACGGCCCGCCGCGCCCGCTCGACGTACTCGGTCGCCCGAGACGAAGTCGGGTTGGTCGAATGGGGGTTGCCGAAGAGCTCCGTGCGCAAGAGCGCCTGATGCCGTTCGAGCTGAGACGTCGCGTACAGGTTCGCGGCGGTGAAATCCAGGTACGTGTGGCCTTGCCGGTCGAGTGCCGGATACTCGGCCGCGCGCAGTTCGTCCAGCGCCCGCGTCTTCGCGTAGGACGGGTAGGCCTCGAGGAACGCCGTCGAAGATCGCTCGGTGGCGGGCACGATCGGAATCAACGTAACATACCTCGTTCTTCCCTTGACTTATTCAGGGATCGGTTTTTAATAGGCCCCACGAGGTTGTGACCTTATGAAGAGCACCTTTCTCCTCGCGACCGTGCTGACTTCGGTGCTGTCGGTCCCCGTGATCGCCCACCACGGAGACGCCGGGCGCTACGACGAGACCCCGTTCATCATCACGGGGACGGTTGTCGAAATCAAATTGACCAATCCGCACTCGATTCTCGTGTTCGACGCGACGGACGCGACCGGCAAGGTGGTCAGGTGGCAGGCCGAAATGGGCAGCGGGCAGCAGCTCGTCCGCCAGTTCGGCTGGACCAAGGAGAACCTGAAGATCGGCGACAAGATCACGCTCAACGGCCGCAAGGTCAAGAGCGGTGCGCCCTACATGAACATGACCGAGAAGGCTCAGATCGTCATGGCCGACACGGGCAAGGAGATCTTCCGCACGCCGAACTTCGGCGAACCAGCCGCGGCGCCTGCCGCCGCTCCAGCCGCTCCACCGGCAGCGGCTCCCGCTCAAAAGCCTTAGCCATGCGTTTCATCGCAGTGGCCCAACGCCGGGAGGCGGCATGAGAATCAGCACGCAGTCCACGGTCGTCCTGGTGGGGCTGTGCCTCGGCTCGGTCGTCGACGCCGGGTCGCAGGCGGCCGGGACCGCCGCGCAGTTGAAGCAGATCGCCTATATCAAGGCGTCGAATCCGGCCGAAGACGCGCATCTGGGCTGCGGGGGAACGCTGACCGGCCATGCCGGCAACGCCTCAGCCGTCAGCGCCGACGGCAGCACCATCGCGATGGGCGCGCCCCACGAAAGCAGCGGCGCGAAGGGCATCAACGGCAACCAGAACGACAAGTCGGCCTACAGCTCAGGTGCGGTGTACGTGTTCACGCGCCGTGGCAGCACGGTAACGCAGCAGGCCTACATCAAGGCGTCGAATCCCGGCGACGGCGCCAACTTCGGGTCGAGCGTCGCGCTGAGCCGGGATGGCAACACCCTCGCGGTGGCCGCTTACTACGAGTCCAGCAACGCGACCGGGATCGATGGCAACCAGGCCGATCGGTCGATTCCCGAGGCCGGCGCCGTCTACATCTTTACCCGCACCGGCAGCACGTGGTCGCAGCAGGCGTACATCAAGGCGTCGAACACGGGTAACGCGGCCCAGGGCGACAACTTCGCCGAAGGCGATCAGTTCGGCTACTCGATTGGTCTCAGCGACGATGGCAACACGCTGGCGGTCGGCGCGATCGGCGAGGACAGCAACGCGACCGGCATCAACGGCGACCAGGCGGACAACTCGGCCGGCCAGTCCGGAGCGGCGTACGTATTCGTGCGCACCGGCACGGCGTGGACGCAGCAGGCGTACGTCAAGTCCACGATGACGCGCCCGAACGTGCTCTTCGGCTACTCGGTCGCCGTGAGCGAAAACGGCAACACGCTCGCCGTCGCCGAGTACGACGCGGACCGGGGCAAGGGCGCGCTTTACGTGCTGGTACGCAACGGCACGACCTGGTCGCACCAGGCTCGCATCCAGGCCGACAACGCGGAGAACGGGGACTCGCTCGGGTATTCGATGGCCATCAGCGACGATGGGAACACGATTGCGGCGGGCGCGGCGGACGAAGACTGCCTGATTCCCGGGATCAATCCCGCGGGCTGCGACAAGGACCAGCCGATGGACAACTCGTCCGGCGCGGCCTACGTCTTCGTGCGGACGGGAACCACGTGGACGCAGCAGGCGTTTATCAAGTCGTCGAATCCAGCCAAACAGGACTGGTTCGGCGTCCGCATCGCGATCAGCGGCGACGGCAACACCGTGGCCGTCGGCGCGCCGAACGAGGACAGCGCGTCGAAGGGTATCAACGGCAAACAGGACGACAACACGGCCCCCGAAGCCGGCGCGGTCTACTACTTCACGCGGACGGGCACGACCTGGGTTCAAACGCGTACGTGAAGGCGTCCAACACCAGGGCCGGCGACGAGTTCGGCACCTCGCTCGCGCTGAGCGGCGACGGCCGGACGCTGCTCGTCGGCGCGCGCGGCGAAGACAGCGGCGCGAAAGGGCTGAACGGCAACCAGGCCGACAGCTCGGTGCGTGACGCGGGCGCCGGATACCTGTTTGTCAGATAACCGACTGTTCCGAAAACAGAGAAGAGGCATTCCTGTGTAACTGACGCGACGCTGCCGAGACAACCCTTCTTCCGAGGAGGATTCCATGGGATCGAGTCTGCTGAGACGGTTGATCGTAGTCTCCGTGATTCTGGTTGTGCCGGCGGTGGGATACGCGCAGGAGGCTGCGGTCACTGGTACGGTGACCGATACGACCATGGCCGTCATGCCCGGCGTCTCGATCAAGGCCGTGCACGTCGCATCGGGCAATACCTTCGAAGCGGTCACCGATCAACGAGGCGCCTATCGCCTGGCCGTACGCGTCGGCCTCTACAAGATCACGGCCGAGCTCGCCGGCTTCAGCCCCGTCACCCGCGAGGGCGTGGAACTGCTCGTCGGGCAGACGACCACCATCAATATTCAGATGACCACTGGTGGCGTGGCCGAATCACTCACGGTGACGGCGCAGGCGCCGCTCATCGAAACCAGCACGTCCAGCCTCGGAAGCAGCATCGATCCGCGCCAGGTGACCGAGTTGCCGTCGCAAGGCCGCAACTGGATGTCGCTGGCGTTGCTGGCGCCCGGGAACCGGACGAACGCGCAGGGCGCGACGCCCGTGCAGGACCGGGGCGACGTCAGGGAATTCCAGCTGAACGTCGACGGCCTGCAGGTGACGTCGAATCTCGGCACCGGCAACCAGTCCCGGTACAGCAACGATGCCATCGCGGAATTCCAGTTCGTCTCGAACAGGTTCGACGCGACGCAGGGACGCTCATCGGGCGTGCAGGTGAACGCGATCACCAAGTCGGGCACCAACACGCTGTCGGGGTCGCTCGTCGGCAACTTCCGCGACAGCGCCTGGAACGCGGCCGACCCCGTCCTCGGCAAGGTCGTCCCGTATTCGAACCAGCAGATCAGCGGCACCACCGGCGGGCCGATCGTGAAGAACAAGCTGCATTTTTTCGCCAACTACGAATACGAGCACCAGCCGCTGACCTCCATCTGGCAGACGCCGTATCCCGCGTTCAACGTCGAGCTGACCGGGGTGAGAGACGTGAAGCTGGCGGGCGTCCGTGTCGATCACGAGCTCTCGTCGAAAACGAGACTGATGGGCAAGGTGAACCACTCGGATCTGTTCGAGCCGTTCGGGCCCGGCACGTCAAACCACCCGTCAGGAACCAACAGCAACGAGGAGCATTCGACGGACGTCGTGGGTGAGATCACGCAGGTCATCAGCAACCACGCCCTCAACGCCTTCAGAGCGGGTTACGCGTCGTACGGCATCAACCAGCTCTCGCTCACGTCGTGGTCGAACCACTGGCAGGCGCCCAACGGCATCACGACCGACGGTCCGAACATTACCTTCAGGGGTTTCTCGACCGGCCGGAACAACAACCTGCCGAGGTATCGCAACCAGAACGTGTACACGTTCCACGACGACTTCACGTTCAACTTCGACGCGAAAGGCCGTCACGACCTCAAGACCGGCGGCGAGTATCTCCACCTCGCTGGACAGCACCCGCAATTGCAACCGATGCGGCGGGGTGATTACCGCGAACACCGGCCCCGTGCCGGCCAACATCGAACAGATCCTGCCGGACGCCTTCAACGCCGACACCTGGGCCTTGTCGCAACTCTCGCGGATCACCAGCCAATTACCAGGTCGGCGTGTCGGACTCGACGGCGTTCCTGACGCCGCTTCCCCTGTGGAAATACGGCGCGTGGGCGCAGGACGATTGGAGGGTCTCGTCGAACCTCACGCTGAACCTCGGTCTGCGATACGACCTGATTTGGAATTCGTTCGCGCAGAACGTCGTCTTTCCGCCGTTCGAGCAGCCCGGCCGGCCGCAGGACGCCAATAACATGCAGCCGCGCGTCGGCTTCGCCTACCAGGTCAACGACCGGACCGTCATTCGCGGCGGCTCGGGGCTGTACTACAACGACATCCTGAACACGAACGTGCTGTGGCCGCAGAGCCCGCTCACGATTGCCGTCATTCGCGTCAACAACGACGGCCGGGCCGACTTCGCCGCGAATCCGTTCAACGGACCGCTGCCGACCTACGCCCAGGCGTTGCAGCGGTTCTGCTACATCAACCCCGTGCCCGGGTGCCTGCTGCGCGACCTCCAGGAACAGGCGCCCATTCCGGACTACGCGCACGTCACGCACGCCTGGCAGAACTCGATCGGCGTGGTGCACCAGTTCGGCAACTTCGCGGCGTTGCAGGTCGATTACGTGAACACGAAGAGCCGCGACGAGAAATCGATTCAGGACAACGTCAACATCACCTTCAATCCCGCCACCGGCATTCCGTACCCGTATTCGGATGTCGCTCACCGCGCGTTTCCGCGTGTACGGCGTCGTCGGGATGATCCCGCACATCGGCAGCTCTGACTACCACGGACTCCAGACGAGCTTTACCAAGCGCATGAGCAATAATTGGCAGGGCTCGCTCAGCTACACGCTCGGGGGCCTCTGGGACCAGGACCCGCCGCCGCTCAGCGGGTTCACCGCGGTGACTTTCCCGGTTGCGCCGGATCTTGGCAACGAACGATCGCTGGCGGCGACCGACCAGAGGCATCGGCTGGTCTTCAACGGCATCTGGGAGGTGGGACACGGCTTCCAGGTGAGCGGCATCTATTTCTACGGGTCCGGCCAGCGGACGCAGGCGGTGTGCGGCTGCGATGCGCGCGGGCTGCAGATCACCAGCATCGATCGCCTGCGCCTGGATGGGACGATTATCCCGCGCAACGCGTTTGTAGGCGCCCCGATTCACCGTGTCGAGATGCGTCTTCAGCAGCGGGTGAAGCTCGGCGGACGCGCGGCGATCAACGGGTACCTGGAAGTCTTCAACCTGTTCAACCACGCGAACTACGACTACTCGACGTACAACGTGACCGAAACCAGCCCGGGGTACGGGCAGCCCGTATCGAGCAACAATCTTTGGTACGCGCCGCGGACCGTGCAGTTGGGGTTCAGGCTCACTTTCTGATCATCGTAGTGCAGGGCTTTAGCCCTGCCGGCGCGGGCAGGCCTGAAGGCCTGCGCTACACCTGATCTACTGAATCGCGGCGGACCGTTGTCATCTGAGGAGGGGCCGTGAAACGGATCGTCTACGGAATCGCGATCGCTGTCGTGTGTCGTCTTGTCGATCGCTGCGCAACAGACGCCGCCGCCGGCCGGGCGGGAACCGTCGTGGGCGTTTCCCGCCATCAACGGCGCGCTGCCGGCAGAGGAAGGTCCCAAGAACGTTCCCGGCAGCACGAAGTCGTATACGCCGGCGCAGATCGACGATCTGATGAACCCGCCGGACTGGTTTCCCGATGAACATGCGCCCGCTCCCGCGCTGATTCAGAAGGGCCACGGCACGGCGATGGCCTGCGGCGCCTGTCACCTCATGTCTGGAGAGGGGCATCCTGAATCCGCCGGCCTGACGGGGTTCACCGCGGCCTACCTGATGCAGCAGATGGCCGATTTCAAGAGCGGCGCCCGGAAAGATGCCGCCCGCATGAACACGATCGCGAAAGATGTCTCGGACGAGGAGTCGAAGCAGGTGGCGGAATGGTTCGCCGCGCTCAAGCCCGCGGCCTGGACGAAGGTCACCGAGGCCGACACGGTGCCGAAGACCATCGTGGGCCAGGGACGCATGCGGTTCCTCGCGCCTGCCGGCGGCACCGAACCGACCGGCAACCGGATCATCACCGTTCCCCAGGATCAGAACCGGGCGAGGAATCGCGATCCGAAGTCCGGCTTCACGGCGTACGTCCCGGTGGGCAGCATCGCGAAAGGAAAGGCCCTGGCCGAAACAGGCGGGGCGGGGAAGACCGTCGCGTGCACGATTTGCCACGGCGACAATATGCGGGGCCTCGGCAACGTGCCGCGGCTCGCGGGTCTTCACCCCATCTACATCGCACGTCAGCTGTACCTCTTCAAGGACGGCACGAGAAACGGCGTGGACGCGCAACTGATGAAGAAGCCCGTCGCGCGCCTGACCGACGACGATATCCTCGCGATTGCGGCGTATCTCGGATCGCTGTAGCCTAGCGTCGGCTCATTGCAGAAGTAGTGCAGGCCTTCAGGCCTGCCAGGGAGACGAGACATGCGTCGAGGTCGAGGGGCTTTCGTGATTCTCGTAATCGTGCCGGTGATCGCCGCGGCCTTGACAGCGTTCACGGCGCTCGGCGGCGCCGCGGCGCAGAGCAGGCAGGAGCCGCGGTTCGCGGCGGTACCAGCCGAGAAGGGCGGCCAGGATATTTTCGGCGGGTATGAAGTCGTGCCGAACTGGCCCAAGCCGCTCTCGAGCCTCCCGGGCCACGAGAAGTGGACGTACGGCGCCGGTCAGAGCGTGTTCGCCGAGAGCCCCAACCGCGTGTTCGTCCTCCAGCGCGGCGAGCTCCCGAACCTCCCCGGCCGATGACGATCAAGCTGCCGCAGCTCGGACCCAACATCGAATTTCCGAATTTCCGCCTGCCCTGGCGCGACGCGACCGTCGCCAGTCCCCCCGGGGCGCTCGAACGCGACGGCAAGGTGGGCGACGACTCTGACGTGGGCAAGGACGGCGTCGAGTTCAGGTGGGAACACTGCATCCTCGTCGTGGACGCCAACGGCAACATCACCGAAGACTGGACGCAGTGGGACAAGATGCTGCGGCGGCCGCACGCCGTGTACATCAGCCCATACGACCCGGAGAAACGCGTCTGGATCGTGGACGACTACAGGCACTCGATCTTCATATTCAGCAACGACGGCAAGCGGCTGCTGCAGACGATCGGCGAGCCCAACGTGCATGCGGCCGACGACAAGCATTTCTACCGGCCGACGTTCATGGCGTGGCTGCCCGACGGAACGTTCTTCGTCGCCGACGGCTACGCCAACACGCGCGTCGTGAAATTCGACAAGAACGGCAAATACCTGATGACGTGGGGACAGGCGGGCAAGGCCGGCCGGGGGGCGCCGCCCGAAACGCGTCCCGGCTACATGAACAACGTCCACGGCATCGCCGTTGACCCGCATGACCCGGCAGGTCTTCGTCAACGACCGGCAGAACCACCGCGTGCAGGTGTTCGATGAGAACGGAAAATATCTACGCGAGTGGAGCTTCGGGCCGCCGCCCTCGGACATCCATCTGTTCATCATCACCGCCGATCGGTACCTCTGGGCCGCGGATCGCGGCACGTCGAAGATGCTCAAGTACGACCTGAACGGCAATTTTCTGTACTCGTGGGGCACCTGGGGCGACTTCCCCGGCGGCATGTGGGGTGTCCACGGACTCAGCACCGATCAGGACGGTAATTTCTACGTGGCGGAAGTCGACAGCGGGCGCGCGCAGAAGTACCGGCCGAGGCCGGGCGCGAATCCGGCGTTTCTGGTCGGCAAGCCCGTTGCCGCCGTGTGGAAGTAGCACGGCAGGGGTCTGGTCTATCTTCTCTTCTTCTGTTCGGGCCTGAGCGGCCTGATCTATCAGGTCGTCTGGGTTCGTGTGTTCGGCAATGTGTTCGGGAACACGGTGTACGCCACGTCCCTGGTGGTTGCCGTGTTCCTGCTCGGCCTGGGCACGGGCAGCTATCTCGTCGGGATCTGGGCCGATCGCCGCTACGCGGCCCAGCGCGGTTCGCTCCTCGGCGCTTACGGTCTCGCGGAGCTCGCGATCGGCGTCATCGGGTTGGGGATCACGGCGCTCCTTCCGCGTCTCGGTCAGGTTTCTGCGCTGGTCAGTTCGTACTCCCGCGAGCCGAATGGCTGGTACGTTCTTTCGACGACAGCGCAGCTCGCCCGCACCGGGATCACGTTCGTGCTGCTCACGCCAATCACGATGCTGATGGGTGGCACGCTGACCCTGCTCATCCGCCATCTCGTCCGAAGCAATCTCACGACCGGCGGCCGCCGGATCGCGCTCCTGTACGGAGTCAACACGGGAGGCGCGGCGCTGGGCTGCTTCCTCACCGATAGCCAGCTCGTGCCCGCGTTCGGGTTGTATGGGACGCAGATCGTCGCCGTCTCGTTCAATCTCGTCGCGGCTGCCGGAGCGTTCCTTGTCGCGCGAGGCCCGGAGCCGGAGGCTGAGGCCCCGGCGCAGAAACGGCCTGGCACAAAGCACCCCGCTCCGGACATCGACAGCGATCCGCGATCCCGTCTGAAACCGTCGCTGCTCCCGCTGATAGGCCTGGCCATCGCGATGTCCGGATTTGCGGCGATGGGGATGGAGATTCTCTGGTTCCGCCACGTGTCGATTCTGCTCGGTGGGTTCCGCGCGGTCTTCTCGCTGCTCACGACCGTCATCCTGATCGGCATCTGCGCGGGGTCGCTGGCTTCGGGCCTGCTGCTCAGCCGCACCGCGAGGCCGGCCCACTGGTTCATGATCGCGCAGGGGCTCTTCGTCGCGCTGACGCTCCTGGGGCTGGCCGCGGCCGATGCGAGCGCGCTCGAACAGGCGGTGATGGCCAGTCGAGCCGCTCAGGGCGCTGCCGGACTGGAATCGTCGCTTGGAAAGGCGATCCGCGAATCGTGGTTCAACCTGAGACCCATCCTGCTCGAAGCCGGCCTGCCCGCATTTCTGATGGGCTTCAGTTTTCCGCTCGCCAACGCCATCGCACAGCGGACGGAGCGTCTTGTCGGCCGCCGCGCGGGCGTTCTCTACCTGGCCAACACCTGCGGCGCCGTGTGCGGCAGCCTGACAACCGGCTTCCTGCTCTTGCCGGTATTCGGGATCCAGGGCAGCGCCACCGTCTTGAGCATTTGCGCCGCGCTTGTCGTGTTACCCCTCTATCTGGCCACGCGGCGGCCTGACCCCGTCATGCCGGATCGTACGACGGACCGCCGCGACGCGTCGTCTGACCGCGGCTGCGACGATCTCCACGCTTGCTGGCTGCGTTGCACTGGCGTTGTGGTGCTTCCTTCCATCTGCGTACATCGTCACTCGTGCCGCGCCTCCGCTCGAGGGCGAACGGCTGCTGAACGTGACGGAAGGCGTGACGGAAGTGGTTGCCGTGGCGGACGTGCCGGGCGAAGGCCGGACGCTCCTTACAAACGGTCATCGCATGTCATCGACCGCGTGGCTCTCTCAGCGGTACATGCGTGCGCTGGCACACATTCCGCTCCTCGCCATGGACGCCCCCGAAACGGTCCTCGTGATCGGGTTCGGCGTGGGTAACACTACGCATGCGGCGACGCTCCATCGATCGATCAGGCGCGTCGAGGTGGCCGACCTTTCCGAAAACGTCATCGCCCATGCGGGCTATTTCGCGGACGTCAACCAGGACGTGCTGAACGACCCGCGAGTGGCCGTGTACGTGAACGACGGCCGTCACCACCTGCAGATGCAGCCGCCGGCCTCGTACGACCTCATCACCCTGGAGCCGCCGCCCATCGCGTACGCGGGCGTGGCCGCGCTGTATTCCCGCGAGTTCTACGCGCTGGCCCGGACGCGACTCAAGCCGGCCGGCTTCATCAGCCAGTGGCTGCCGGCCTACCAGGTGCCTGCAGAGACGGCGTTGGCGATGGTGCGGGCGTTTATCGAGGTCTTTCCGCAGGCGGTCCTGCTTTCCGGGGCGGAAGCCGACCTGTTGCTCGTAGGAACGGCCGGACCCCGGATCCAGATCGATCCGAGGCAGCTGACCGCGGCGCTCGCGAATGCGCCGGCGGTGCAAGCCGATCTGCGGCGGCTCGACCTGGGAAGCGCGCGCGAGATCGTGGGGGCGTTCGTCGGCTCGGCCCGGACACTGGCCGAGGCGACACAGGACATCGCCCCGGCGAGCGATGATCGTCCTCTTCAGGAATATGGCGTGAGGTCGTTGCTCGATTCAGGCGCTGCGGTACCGGCCTCCATCGTCGATCTTCGCCAGGTCGCCGCGTGGTGCCCGGACTGTTTCGCCGAAGGCAGGCCGATTCCTCTCGTGGAAGGGCTCGACGTGTATCTCACGCTCATCGCCCGCGCTTATGCTGCGTCGCCGGCTGACGTGGCCCGCGCGCGCAACCTCTCCGAACGGCGGAACCACACGATTGCAGGCAGCGCGTACCTCGGCGCCATCGTGCCCGACTCCGCGGACGTGCACAACACGCTCGGCATCGCATTCGCGGAGAAGGGACGCATCGATGAAGCCATCGCCGAGTTCCGCGAAGCGCTCAGGCTCGGTCCTGATTCGGCGCCGACGCATTGGCACCTGGGTGCGGCGCTCGCGTATCGAGGCGCCCGCGAGGAAGCCGTCGAACATCTGCGCCGCTCCGTGCAGCTCGACCCGAACAACGCGGCGGCGCGCCGCGATCTGGACGCCGTGCTTACGCTTGACCCGCGTCGTTGAACGCCCGTAGACTCGCGAGGCTTATGGCCGTTCAGGACACCGTGGCGACCGCTGTACCGGCGGCGCGGACGCTGACGAAGCTCAATTCGAATCAGATCAAGGGGTTCTGGGCCGCCTGGGGCGGCTGGACGCTGGACGGCATGGACGCGTTCATCTACGCGCTCGTGCTTGTCCCGGCGCTCACCGAGCTGCTGCCGCGGTCGGGGATCGCCGCCACGCCCGGCAACACCGGGTACTACGGCAGCATCCTGCAGGCGCTGTTTCTCTTCGGCTGGGGCCTCTCGATGGCGTGGGGCCCGATCGCCGATCGCTTCGGTCGCGTGCGCGCGCTCATCCTGACCATCCTGTTCTATTCGGTCTTCACCTTCATGTGCGGCCTCGTGACGAACATCTGGCAGCTCGGCGTGCTGCGCGTGCTGTGCGGGATTGGCCTGGGCGGCGAACAGCCGATGGGCGGGACCTTCGTGGCGGAGGAGTGGCCGGAGGATCGGCGGAAGATGGGCGCCGGTTACATGCATACCGGCTATTACTTCGGGTTCTTCCTCGCCGCACTGGCGAACTATTCGATCGGCGCCAACTACGGGTGGCGCTGGATGTTCATCCTGGGCGGCGCGCCCGCGCTGCTGGTCGGCTGGATTCAGAGCGGGGTGCGCGAGCCGAAGACCTGGCAGGACAAGGCCAAGGGAAAGGAACGTCCCCGCATGGGCGAGGCGTTCGCTGCGCTGTTCTCACCCCAATACAAGCGCCGGACGATCATCAACTCGCTGCTCTTCACCGTCTCCATTGTCGGGCTGTGGGCAGGGTCGATCTACGTCCCCACGGCCGTGACGCAGATCGCCCGCGCCGCGGGCTACGCGGCTCCTGAGGCGGCGCGGATCGCGTCGTATGGGTCGATGGTGCTGTCGATTGCCACCATCATCGGGTGTCTCGGGGCGCCGTGGCTGGCCGAGCGTTTCGGGCGCCGCCTGGCGATGGGCCTGTACTTCGCCACCCTCGGTGTCGCGGTTGCGATCGCGTTCGGCTACATCTTCTACCTGCCGTCCGCGCTGGCTCCCTTCTTCGTGCTGATATTCTTTCTGGGCATCGGCGGCGCGAATTTCGCGCTCTACACCCTCTGGCTGCCCGAGCAGTACGCCACGAACTGCCGCGCGAGCGCGATCGCGTTCGTCAGCTCGGTCGGCCGTTTCTTCGGCGTGGCGATGGTCTTTCTGGTCGGGACCGCGATCCAGTCATACGGCAGCCTCGGCGTGCCGGTCGCCGTCACGGCCGCTGCCTTCGTCCTCGGGTTGTTCCTCCTTCCATTCTCCGAAGAGACACGCGGCCGCGCGCTTCCAACCTAGGAAGAAAAGTTCAGAGTATAAAGTACAAGGTTCGAAGTAGAAGTCGGTTGAAAGTACAATTGCAGGACTTTTAACTGACTTCTACTTTGCACTTTGTACTTTGCACTTTGTACTTTCTATGAGCTCTCCTGTGTTGGAACTGAAGGACGCGACCGTCATCAAGGGCGATCGTGCCGTTCTCGACGCGCTCACCCTCACGATCGAGGAGGGCGAGCACACCGCCATTGTCGGCCCCAATGGCGCCGGCAAGTCCCTGCTCGTCAAGTTGCTGACGCATGAGGTGCGAGCCCTCGTCACCGACAACGGCCAATCGACCGTGCGCGTGTTCGGCAGCGACAACTGGGACGTGTTCGACCTGCGATCCCAGCTCGGCATCGTGTCGGCCGATTTGCATCAGCGGTTCGTCGCCGGCAACAGCGAAGGCCGCATCTCCGGCGAGGCCGCGGTGCTCTCGGGCTTTCTGGCATCGGACGGCATCCTGCGCTACGGCGTGGTGACCGGCGAGATGCGGAAAAAGGCGGCCGTCGCGCTCGAGCGCATGGGCGCGAGCCACCTGGCCCGCCGCTGGCTCGACGAGCTGTCGAGCGGCGAAGCGCGGCGGGTGCTGCTGGCGCGCGCGCTGGTCACGTCGCCGCGGGCGCTGGTCCTGGACGAGCCGACGACCGGCCTGGATCTGGCCGCGCGGCACGATTTCATGGAGCGCGTCCGCCAGATCGCCCGCGACGGCACGACGTTGATCCTGATCACCCACCACATCGACGAAATCGTTCCCGAGATTCAACGCGTGATTCTGCTGCGCGAGGGACGAATCGCGGCGGCCGGTCCCAAGGGCGCCGTGCTGACGTCGAAGGCGCTGACCGAGTTATTCGGCGCCCCGATTGCCATCGAGGACAACGGAGGCTACTACTACGGCCGGCGCGACGAACGATAGAACCGCCCTGGATCCACCGGTTTGTCACGTCGTCGATACACCGCCGTGTTACAAATTGCGGTTCCGCCCGCGACGCTGCAGGGCGATTCGGGGGAGGGCCGGGGCGCGTCAGGCCATGGTCTTGCGGTCGTCAGACGGGTCTCCGGCGCTGAC
>CAVSND010000011.1:0-123603 GCA_963729215.1 uncultured Acidobacteriota bacterium
CCGAGGACCGGCCAGAGGATGGGCGGTGTTGATGGCCGTGCCCGCCTGAGCAGACGACGTCCCAACCTGGGCACCGCAAGACCACGATCATCGCGGCGCTTTCGGTCGCGGCGATCCTTGCGCACCTCGCGCTTCGCTTCGGCTTTCACGCCAGTCCCGCTACCTACCAGATTCCGTTGCTGGTCACGCTCGCGATCGGCGGCGTGCCGCTCCTCTATGACCTGCTGCGGAAGCTCCTGAAGCGGGAATTCGGATCCGATCTGCTCGGCGGCATTTCCATCATCACGTCGGTCCTGCTGGGTGAGTACCTGGCGGGCTCCATCATCGTGTTGATGCTCGCGGGAGGCGAAGCGCTGGAGAGCTACGCGTTTCGCAGCGCATCCTCGGTGCTGGCGGCGCTGGCCAAGCGGATGCCGTCGGTCGCGCACCGGAAACGGGACGCTGAGATCGTGGATGTGGGGCTGCAGGAGGTGGCCGTCGGCGACACCCTCGTGATCTACCCGCACGACATCTGCCCGGTGGACGGCGTGGTGATCGACGGCCACGGCGTGATGGACGAATCCTACCTGACGGGCGAGCCGTTCCAGATCACCAAGACCCGCGGCTCAACGGTGATCTCGGCGCGATCAACGGCGAGTCGGCGCTGACGATTCGCACCACCCAACGCGCCGCCGATTCGCGCTACGCGAAAATCATGGACGTCATGCGCGAGTCGGAGTCCAGCCGACCGACACTGCGCCGGCTGGGGATCGCCTGGGCGCCATCTACACGCCGGTGGCGCTGACGGTCGCCGTTCTGGCCTGGGCCATCAGTGGTGACGCCATTCGTTTCCTCGCGGTCATGGTCATCGCCACGCCGTGCCCGCTCCTCATCGCGATCCCGATCGCGATCATTGGCTCCATTTCCCTGTGCGCCCGCCGCGCGATCATCGTCAAGAGCCCCGTCGTGCTCGAGCAGATCGCCGAATGTCGCACCGCGATTTTCGACAAGACCGGGACGCTCACGTACGGCGAGCCCAAGCTGACCGAACAAATCATCGCCCCCGGCTTCACCCAGCCGGACGTGCTGACACTCGTGGCGAGTCTGGAACGCTACTCGAAACATCCGCTCGCGCGCGCCATTCTCGCGTCGGCGACGAAGGCCGGGATCCAGATTCCGGAGGCCGCCGAGGTGAGCGAACCGCCCGGCCAGGGGCTGCGTGGAACGGTGGCGGGCCATCAGGTGCAGGTCACCAGCCGGAACAAGCTGATCGCGCAACACATGCCTGGCGCCGATCGGCTTCCGCCGCTCGCCGGGGGACTCGAATGCGTGGTGGCGATTGACCAGCGCTACGCGGCGGCCTTGCGCTTTCGCGATGCGCCCCGGGCGGAGAGTCTCTCCTTCGTGAAGCATCTGGGCCCCAAGCACCAGTTCCAGAAGGTCATGATTGTGTCGGGCGATCGCGAGTCGGAGGTGCGCTACCTCGCGGAGCAGGTGGGCATCACGGAGATCTACGCGCAGAAGAGTCCGGAAGAAAAGCTCGCCATCGTCCGCGCGGAAACAGCCGCCGCCAAGACACTGTACGTGGGGGATGGCATCAATGACGCCCCGGCCATGATGGCCGCCACGGTCGGCATGGCGATCGGACAGAACAGCGACGTGACCGCGGAAGCGGCGGGCGTCGTGATCATGGACAACTCCCTCGAGAAGGTGGACGAGTTCATGCACATCAGCCGCCGAATGCGGACCATCGCCCTCCAGAGCGCTGTGGGTGGCATGGCGCTGAGCGTCATCGGCATGGCCTTCGCCGCCACCGGTCATTTCAGCCCGGTGGGCGGCGCCATCAGCCAGGAAGTCATCGACGTTCTGGCCGTGCTGAATGCCCTGCGCGCCGCCTTTCCTCCCAGGGTGATTCATGATCTCTGAGGCCTTTTACAGGCGGTCCGCCGCCGAAACTCTGGCGCACTTCGGTTCCTCAGCGAGTGGACCCTCGGCGACGGACGCGTCAGCACGCCTCGCGGCTAACGCCCACAAAGCCGACCATTGCGGCACCCACACGGCCTTCTGACCAGTAGGGTGGCATGGTGAGGACATCCATCCACTACAAGCTCGCGGGCGTGCCGGAGCGCGCTCGGGGGCGCTGCCAGCGCTGGAGCCCGCAAGGTCGGTTCACGACGCGTTCGTCAGTTCGGCACCATGATCGGCGGCAATCTTGTGCTGCAGGACCAGGGCGATTCGCGAGGCGATCTGCTTGGCGTGGTTCGCGGTGAACCCGGCAAAGAGATCATCCACCGTCTGGTGGAACAGGGCGATCCACCGCTCGAATGCGCTGCTCGTCAATGGCGTGCGCCGCGCGAGTGCGCGGTGCGCTTCGAGGGGCGCGCCCTTGAACGTCGCCGTGCCAAAGAGCACCGACTCCCAGAAGTCGTACATGTGCGGAAAATGAGTCGGCCAGTCCACGTGTGCGAGGTCGTCGAAGATCGGTCCGAGCATGTCATCGGCGCGAATGCGGTCGTAGAAGACGTTTACGAGGCACGCCACATCACGGCGATCGATAATGTCGAGTCGCTCCTTTGCCACGTCAAGACTCCTGCCGTCGGCCACTCGGTGTGTCGTCCTTGCCCTTCAATTCACCGGCGCGCCGGTAGAGATCCTGTCGGTCGCACACAAGAAACCCACTGTTCATGAGCATCGTGAGCATCACTGTCCTCCTGACGGTTCTATGCTGGATCCGTGACGGAGTTCTTCGAGCAGATGCTCCAGCGGAACGCCGTACACGAGGCACACCTCGGCCAGTGTTTCGAACGGCGCGATGGCACATCCGACGCAGTGCATGCGGTGATTCAAGAGGACACGCGCAGCCAGCGGATCTCTCGCCAGGAGCTCGGACACCGTTTCGTGTGCGTTGACCACTTCGGACATGCCAGACCATCACTTTGGCACCATCGTGGATCAGGCGAGGAGCGGTGTCTTTGCGCTCGCGCAAACGTTGCCGCTTCAGCGCTCTGGCAGGTCTTCGGCGAGGGCGACTAGCGCATGAGGCGTCGTCAAAACGATGCGCTGACGGCCGCTGCGGACGATGCCGCGCTCCTCCCAGGAACTGAGGAGCCGGCTCACGGTGTACAGCGTGGTACCCGTCATCTCGGCGATGTCCTGGCGTGACACGGGGAAGTCGATCTGGACGCCGGCGTCCACGCGCCGTCCTGCTTCCTGCACGAGACGCAGCAATGCGCGCGCGACGCGCCGCTCGACCCGCTCGGTCATGAGTTGGCGGTGTCGGCGCTGCAGGTCGTGCAGTCGGCCGGCGACGAATTGCACGGCGTTGAGGGCCACTCTGGGCTCGATCTCCAGCAACTGTCGCATGGTGCCGGATGTCCACACGAGCGCGACCGCCGGTTCGACCGCTTCCGCGCCAACCGGATACGTGAGATCGCCAAAGGCCCCCGCGCCGCCGAAGGCGTCGCCGGCACAGATGATGCGGAGGACCACCTGGTGCTCTCCGGCGTGAGCTGTGTCAGCTTCACCCGGCCGCTCGTGAGGACGAAAAACGCCTGGGCGTCGTCTCCTTCGTTGAAAAAGAGCTCACCATACCGACCGCTTTCGAGTGCGCCTGATCCCTGATGCGTGCCAGGGCGTCGGCAGCCAATCCTTGAAACAGGGGCACGTTGTCGAGCTGCCGGGCGATCTCTGCGATGCGTTGGGGAAGGGCCATTGGAATCTACGCACCATCCTGCCATAGGGGCCAAATGGACGAGCGTGGCTCGCGATCGGTGTCCGACGAAGTATGTCGTTTGCAACGGTGCCGAGGGTGAACCAGGCACATTCAAGGACCGGTATCTGCTGCGCAAGAACCCGTACCAGCTCCTCGAGGGCCTGGCGATTGCCGCCCATGCGATCGGCGCACAGCGAGCGTTTGTCTGTCTCAAGAAGAGCTTCGCGCCCGAGATCGCCGCGGTTCGACGGGCACTGGCGGAGATGACTGCGGCGAACTCTCTGGGTCCTGTAACCGTCGACGTGGTGCTGGGCCCGGAGGACTACCTGTTCGGCGAGGAAAGAGCGATGCTCGAGGTGATCGAAGGAGGCGAGGCGATGCCGCGCGAAGCCGATCGCCCGCCGTAGGGTGCACACGGACTCTTCGTCACTGGTCTCGATCGTCCGAACCCAACGGTCGTCAACAATGTCGAGACGTTGTCGAACGTACCGCACATTCTGGGCCGTGGTGCCGGGTGGTTTCGCTCCATGGGCACGTCGGACACACCCTGAACCATGGTGTTCACGATCTCAGGCGATGTCGAGACACCAGGCGTCTACGAGCTGCCCATGGGCACAACCCTAGACGAGCTCGTCTTGAAGCACGGTGGTGGACCTCGGCCAGGTAGGCGCCTGAAGGCCGTGTTCTCCGGTGTCTCGAATGCGGTAATCCTGCCCCCGGCCCTGAACGCCCGGATGGATTTTGGCTCGATGCAAGCGATCGGCTCGGGCCTCGGGTCCGGAGGCTTCATCGTCTATGACGACACCACCTGTATGGTTCGCTTGGCCCATGCGTTCTCCGAGTTTCTTCACGCCGAGTCGTGCGGGCAGTGTACCCCGTGCACGTTCGGCACGAATCAAGCAACACGGCACCTACGGAAACTCGTGGAGGGATCAGGCGATTCGTCCGATCTGGCATTCGTGCTCGAGGGCGCGGCGATGGCTCCGCAAGCCAACCGCTGCTACTTGCCCGTCGAACATTCGCTGGTGGTACCTTCCATCGTTCGTGCGTTCGGGGAGGAGTTCGAGCAACACTTCAACCGCGGCTGCCGCGGCTGCCGAGACGTCAGGGTGCCGAAGCTCACCGATTTCGATGAGGTGGCGCGCGCATTTGCGTATGTTCGACGGGCGGGTTCTGCGGGGACGACATCCGAGCATCGCCTCTCGATGTCACGATGACCGTCGGTAACACGAATTGAGCGGTGGCGCATGCGGACAGTCGACTCGAAGGCGCGGAGGGCTGACGAGGCAAACAAGATGCTCGCCGGACCTCCATCCGTCGGCGTAAACGACAAATATCGTTCACCTGTAGACTTGAGCTCGGGTGACGTCGAGCGACGGGAGAACGAAGGCGGTGCGCCGCGGATGCGGTCGAGGGGAGACGCGAGTTCGTCTATCCGTTTCAGTCGACGGCGGACTCAGCGACTGAGTGCTTATGGAGGTTCCGATGTCTGATGCCCCGCCACAAGAGTCCGCCCATAGACGCCCGCACACAGCGCCGATGGCCGGTCCGTTTCTCGAATGTGATCTGACGGTAGAGGTCGATCGGCTCCACCGTGAGACGACGTGGGACACGGGTCAGAACGCCAGAACGCTCATAAAGTACGACGACTTCCGCGTGGTCCTAACCGTGCTGAAGGCCAATGCTCACGTGCCCGAACACCAGACGACTGGACGAATCTCCGTCCACGTACTGTCAGGACACATTCGGCTGAACGCGTCTGGACGCACATTCGATCTTCGATCGGGGAGTTTACTCGCCCTGGATCAGGGAGTCCCTCATGCCGTCGAAGCCCTTCAGGAGAGCGCGTTCCTACTCACGATCGCCTGGCCTGGCAGGGCGCCGGACTCAATCGGGGAAGCGGAACGACAAGCCGGGTGATGAGACGCCCCTGACGATCTTCACGATCGGGCACTCCACGCGCCCGATCGACGAATTCATCCGCCTCCTCAAGGCACACGGCGTGGAGCGCGTCGTCGACGTGCGGACGATTCCACGCTCACGACACAATCCGCAATTCAATCGCGACCAGCTGTCTCCGGCTCTGCACCGACGGAAGATTCACTATCGACACATGCCTGGGCTGGGCGGCTTGCGCCGTGCGCGGCCCGACTCCGTGAACGCCGGGTGGCGCAATGCCAGCTTTCGTGGCTATGCCGATTACATGCAGACCCCGGAGTTCGAAGACAGCCTGGAGAGTTGCATTGACCTGGCGAAACGGGAACGCGTCGTCCTGATGTGCGCGGAGGCGGTGCCGTGGCGTTGCCACCGATCGCTGATTGCGGACGCGTTGCTGGCGAGAGGTATCAATGCGAGTGAGATTACCAGCCGCATTCGCACGCGGCTTCATTCACTGACGCCGTTCGCACGGGTCAAAGGAACGCACGTCACATATCCTGCAATCAGAGTGACGTCATCATCGGCGAGCGTGTAACCAACGTGACGGTGCGCGATATGTTGGAGAGAAGGCCAACACGATGGAGTCTCGTCTCGACTGCAAGCGCTCCTGGCGATGGAGAAATACATCGCCGCACGTGCCGGACCACATGTAGAAAGAGGCAAGACGCACTTCCCCAGGCAGGTGATCGTCGAAGTGACCTACCTGGCCGCGACCATCAATGCGTGGAATCGCCCCGCGATCGCGTGGCGGGCACTACCCGGCCATTACCGGGCGACAACGACGATTGCGTAGCCCGGTCGCGCGGCCTTAGAGCCGAGCCGAAGACGGCGTCAGGAACGCGTAGCGCAGGATCCGGATCACATTCACCGTGTCGACGAGGGACGCGGCAAACAAGGACCATGCGGCGGCGCTGACGAACGGAATGGCATCGAAGGCAAGGCCGCCCGCCAGCGCGGGCACGCCGAACAGCCACAGCACGAACGCGAGTTCCTGCCCTGTGCGCCAGGGCATCTCGTGCTGCGACGGGACGGGACCCTTGTATCCGGTGTTGGCGTACGCCCAATACCACGCAAAAATCGGCAGCAATCGCCCTTCCATGCCGACGACCATCTGCGCCAGGAATCCGACGAGGCCGAAGACACCGTACGCCATCGCGACGCGCAGCGTGTTCGGCGATGGCTCGGCGACTGTGAGCCAGACGCCAAGCAGGGAGGCGACGGCGAGCCAGACGAACGATGCGCCCGCGTGCAGGACCGCGGGGTCTGGCGTGCGCACCTTGGGCGGACGCGGACGCGGACGGCGCAACATCCACACGACCTGCGAGAAAAACGCGGCCAGCGCTCCGACGATGGTGAGCGCAAAGATCCACGCGAACGGACCGCGCCACAACAGTGTGACGAACAGGCCGGTCACGCCCGTTTGAAGAAGCACCGCGCTGAGCCACAGACGCGGTCCGCTGGGCATGGCTGCGGGCAGAATCATCGGCAGCAGTCGATACGCCACGCCGACCACCATCATCGTGGCCCAGCCGAGCGCGGCGAGGTGCGCGTGCGCGAAGACGTTGGCGAGCACGAACCCCGGCAGAAAGTGATAGACCTTGTCGAATCCGATGAGCACGCCGAGGGTGGCGGCGGCGAGGATGTTGAGAAACGCGAGCATGATGTGCGCGCTGATGGCGCGCGGCAGCGACGCCTGACGCAGGCGCCGGGCGACGTGAACGCCGACCAGGATAATGCCCGTGCCGACCGTGATGGCCGACCACGCCATGCCGCCGTACTCCTGGAGCCAGAAGTGCGCCACCATGCCGACGATGCCGATGAGGACGAGGGCAAACGCGGTGTAGTCGAGCCACGTGGCCGGGATCCAGACGCGCAAGGCGACCGGTCCGACGACGTAGAGCGACCCGAGGATGGAGGCGGTAATCCAGCCGAGCGTCACCAGGTGCACAATCGCCAGCATCCGCGAGTGGTAGAAGAAACCGGACACGCCGCGCGGATCGAGCGCCACCGCCAGGCACGCCAGCGCAAACGCGACGTGCGCGACCCCGAAGTAGAGGACCGGCAGCAGGCGCGGCGGCAGTTGGCTGCGGGGTGCCGGTGAGGCGGTCACGTCAGCGGGGAGCGTCTCTCAGCGCCCAGAGCGGGTAGTCGATGCCGGCGAGCCGATTGATGACGATCGCCTGCAGCGTCAGGATGGCCACGGCGATCTCGATCACGAGCAGGTGGAACGGTCGTGTCACGATCCCGAGCGAGATGATGAGGGTCGTCGCGCCGGCGGGCGGGTGCGCCGCTTTCGCCAGAATCATCAACGCGCCCGTCGACGCCAGCGACAGCGCCGCGGCGCCGACGCGCGCGAGCGACACGCCGGTGGCCATCGCCGGCGGCGCGTCCTGCAGGCCGAACAGCCACAGCGCACCGTATCCGCAGACGATGCCGATCGCGTGCCCGTAGATCGTGTGCCGAGGGCTGGCGGCCGGCGCGCGCGGGCGTGAAGAAGAACAGAAACGCGGTCGGGCCCAGCGAGGGAAACACGAACGGCGTGCGGGACACCATCGCGACCGCCGCCAGGAGCGCGATCGTGATGAAGCCGTTCAGAAACATGAACAGGGCCCAGATGGGGCGCTCCGAATAACGCGTCAGCAGGTGGGTGATCTGGAGTCGTGCGGCAAGGCTCCGCGCCACCTCCGGGGCGTGGACGACGAGCGGCGGTCGGGGCGGGCGCTCAGCCACGCGGACCCCACTGGCGGAGGCGCGCGTCGAACGACACCACGTACCAGAGCAGTCCGCCACTCAACACGAACAGCACGCCCGACGCGATGGCGGTCGGCACGAGGACGACGAACTGTCGCGCAAACAGCGCGTCGAGCGCCGCGGCGACGAGCCACAACTGGATCACCACGAGCAAGGCGATGAGGACCAGCACGGCGGAGAAGAGAATCGAGCCCTGCTGCCGGGTTTCCACACTACACCTCGACGCCCGTCGCCACGAGATCGGCGCCGCGCTGCTCGATCACAATGCGCGGCAGGCGCCGCGTCGGCGGCCCCGCCAGCGGGAGCCCTTCGCGCGCGGAGAACGATCCCTTGTGGCAGGGGCAGGCCAGCACGTCGTCGCCGGGCCGGTGGACGACCGCGCACGACAGGTGGGTGCAGACCTGCGAGAACGCGTCGATACGTCCCGCCGCGTCACGCACCAGAATGCACGGGTCATCGTCGGTCGGGTAGCGGAACAACAACGAGCCTCCTGGCGCAACCTCGTCGGCGGCAGCGATTCGCCTCGCAGGCGGGGCGGGCGCGCGGCCCGTCAGGCCGATGAACGCGATCAGGACGTTGACGCTCGCCAGCAGGCCCGAACCGAGCGTGAGAAACTTCGCCAGTTCCCGCCGCGTCATGTAGTTGTCTTCGTCCCACCGGACGGGGAAGTCCTCGCGCCAGCGCGGACGTTCGTCAGCCATCAATGGGCCTCCAGCAGTGCCGCGACATCGTACGGATCGGCCGGCGGCTGTGATCGCCTGAGCGAGCTGAGGGGAATCACCGCCACGTTCACGCGGGTCACCTCGGTGGGCACCAGGACGAAGACCTTGGTGCGCACCTGCTGATCGCCGAACTGCCAGTCGTTGACCGCCCGTCCCTGTCGCGTCCGCATGATCTCTTCGATCGTCGTGAACGCCAGCGCGCCCGAGGGACACACGGTGGCGCACATCGGACGCCGGCCCGTGCTCGTGCGGTCGTAGCACATGTCGCACTTCATCATCTGATCGGCGTCGCCGTCGTACTTGGGCACGCCGAACGGGCACGCGAGCACGCAGTTCGAGCAGCCGATGCAGCGCGGCTTGAGCGAGCTCTGGACGACGCCCTCGGCGGTCTGCTTGATGGCGTCGGCGGGACAGACCTGCGCGCAGATCGGGTCTTCGCAGTGCATGCACACCTGCGGCGCCGTCTGCACACTGTCGCGCCGCTCGATCGTTTCGAGGTGGATGAGCGATCGCCCGCGGTGCGTGTCGCATTCCTCGCACGCCTGCACACAGGCCTGGCACCCGATGCAGCGCGAGTAGTCGATGAAGAACGCGAGCTCGCTCACCGGATGCCTCCGGCCGCCGGCTCGAGCGCGGCGATGTCGCCGGACGGCTCCGGCGCCTTCGAGACGCGGACGGCGCAGATCTTGAACTCGGGAATCTTGGAGATCGGGATCGATTGCGCGGATCGTGCAGTTGTTCGCCGATCGGTCGAGCGGCCAGTGATACGGGACGAACACGGTGTCGGGCCGAATGGTTTTCACGACCTGCGCGCGGACGACGATGGCGCCGCGGCGGCTCTCGACGCGGACGAAATCGCCATCCACGATCCCGAGCGACCCGGCCAGGCGCGGATGGATCTCGCACTGCGGCTGCGGGTACTGGTCGACGAGCGCGCCGATGCGACGCGTCTGTGTGCCCGACAGATACTGCGACACCACGCGTCCCGTCGTCAGCACGATCGGGTAGTCGGCGTCCGGCTCTTCGGCGGCGGGCCGCCAGTCGGCCGGCTGAAAATGCGCCTTGCCGTCGGGATGGCCGAACTGCCAGCCTTCGTACAGGCGCGGCGTGCCGGGATGATCGAGCGACGGGCACGGCCAGAACACGCCCATCTCGCGATCGATGCGCTCCCACGTGATACCGGCGTAGTCGGCGACGCCGCCTTTCGAGGCGATGCGCAGCTCTTCGAAGATGTCGCGCGTCGACTCGTACGCGAACTTGTCGCCCGCGCCGAGCCGTTTCGCGAGGTCGCAGATGATCCGCCAGTCCTGCCGCGCGCCCGTCCGGCGGCTGGACGACCTGGCGATGATGGATCACGCGCCCCTCGACGTTGGTCGTCGTCCCTTCGTCTTCTTCCATCAGCGAGCCGGGGAGCACGAGGTCGGCGTAGCGCGCCGTCTCCGACATGAAGAAGTCGATGACCGTGAAGAACTCGAGGCGGCTCAGGGCTTCGCGGATGAAGTCGCCGTCGGGCAGCGACACGGCCGGGTTGAAGCAGAGCAGCAGCAGGCCCTTGATGCGGCCGTCGTGGATCGCTTCGAGCAGCGGCACGGCCGACAATCCGGTATGCGGGATGGTGGATTCCTCGACGCCCCACACGCCGGCGATGTATTCCCGGTGCGCCGGGTTCTCGAGGTCGCGCGCACCCGGCAGCTGATCGCATTTCTGTCCCTGTTCGCGCGCGCCCTGGCCGTTGCCCTGGCCGGTGATCATCGCGTAGCCGCAGCCTTCGCGCCCGATGCGGCCCGTGGCCACCACCAGGTTGATGGCGGCCATGCAGTTCTCGACGCCCTTCGAGTGGTGCTCGATGCCGCGGGCGTGCAGCAGGAAGCTGGTCTCGGCCGGCCCCCACATTTCGGCCGCGCGCACGATCATCGAGGCGGGCACGCTGGCGACCGTCGCCGCGTAGTCCGGGGTGTAGCGCTCGACGATGGCCTCGACGGCGTCCCAGCCGGTGGTATGCGCCGCGATGAACTCGCGGTTGATCCAGCCGCGCTGCACCATGACGTGGAGCATGCCGTAGAAGACGCCGATGTCGCCGCCCGAGCGCACGGGGATGAAGAGGTCGGCGGTGCGGGCAATCGGCGTCATGCGCGGATCGAGCACGATGAGCTTCGCGCCGTTCTCCCGCGCCTGCCAGAGATAGTCGGTGGTGATCGGGGCGCACTCGGCGATGTTCGCGCCCGCGACGAGAATCACCTTCGCCTTCGGGATGTCGCTCCAGGGGTTGGCGCTGCGATCGATGCCGAGAATCTTCTTCGACGCGGCCGCCGCCGACACCATGCAGAGCCGGCCGTTGTAGTCGATGTTCGCGGTGCGCACGGCCACCCGCGCGAACTTGCCCATCAGGTACGCCTTCTCGTTGGTCAGCGAGGCGCCGGTCAGCACGGCGAAGGCGTCCCGTCCGTAGGCGGACTGGATGCGCTGGATCTCGCGCGCGGTACGGTCGAGCGCGGTGTCCCAGTCGATCGGTTGGAAGCCGCGCGCCTCGTCGCGAACGAGCGGCGTCAGCAGCCGATCCGGATGCTCGTCCTGCATGTAGCGCTTCACGCCCTTGGGGCAGAGCTTTCCCTTGTTGAAGGGGAATTCCTCCCAGGGCTCGAAGCCGACGATCTTCTCGTCCTTCACCTTGAGCTGGATGCCGCACTGCTGGCCGCAGAAGCAGCAGTGGGTCGGCACGATCCGGTCGGGCTCGCCGCGCGTGGTCCAGCCGCCGGCCGGTTCCCGGTGGAGATGCGGGCCGAATTGCGCCACGAGATCCGGGATCGACGCCGGCAGTCTGGCCATTACGCGCCGCGCCTCCAGAGCGCGTCTTGCGTCAACGCGAGGTTCTTGCGGCGGCAGGCCGGACAGATGTCCTGATAGTGCGCGGTCGTCTCTGTCCGGTGCGCTCGACTGTCACCGGCCGCCTCGTATCTGATTCCCAGCTCGCGCTCGACCTGCTTGAGATCGTCGATGTGCATCCGCGACGCGAACGGTTCGCCGCATCGCGCGCAGCGGGCCGCCTCGCCCTTCGCGCCGGTTTCGCGATAGAAGGCGACGCCGAGCTGCGCGGGCCGCTGGAAGATGTGGAAGAACTTGCCGAACGGCAGGTACAGCAGGGTGAAGATCACCGTGACCGCGTGCAGCTGCGACAGGAACACGAAATGCAGCCCGCGCATCAGGTGGGTCGAGACGGTCAGGAAGACGCCGGTGATCGACACCGCGAAGAGCATCACCAGCGGCAGCAGATCAGCCCCGAACTGCTGGACCGCAAGGGCGCCGCGGTCGCTGGCGCGCCGCCACATCGCCAGGGACACGCCGATGGCCGACCATCACGAGCACGGCCGAGATGTCCAGCACGTTGAACACGAGCGGCGCAAGCGGACTCGCCAGATCGAACGTAAACACGCGCAGGCCAAAGACGAACGCCTGGTAGCGCTCCTGCGCGGCCCCCGCCGTCTCGAAATGAATCCACCCGAAGGACAGGGGGAACGTCACCGCCGCGGCGAGAATGCAGCCCCAGAAGATGAACCAGTGTGCCGCCCACCGCAACGGCGATCGTTTCTCGATGAACCGCTGCGCGACGATGTTCACGGCGAAGAGTGCGGCGAGGCGGGAGAGGTTCTGCGCCACGCGCGAGGGCGCGAAGAACAACCGCCAGCCGCGTCGCCAGAAGAGACGCGTGGGCGGTTTCGTCAGCCACATCGAGTAGCGGTACCCGAGACCGAAGGCCGAAAACACACTGGCGCCGGCGTACGGGACAAGGGCCGCGTCGAAATCCCTGAGCCGCCGGCTGCCGAAGTAGATGCCGGCGAGGACCAGTGACGCCATGAACAGGCCCCATCCGGTGGCGCGAGCGACGTCAGCGCGGGGAGAAGCCGTCACGGACGGAGTATAGGCTACTCGGGCGAGTCCGGGCTGAGATGCACGTGGCCCATCAGGCCGCCGTCCGCGTGGTCCAGGATATGGCAGTGGAACATCCACATGCCCGGCCGCTCGTCGAAGACGACGACGAAGCGGATCGTGCCTTCCATCGGCACGTCGAGCGTGTCCTTCCACGCCATCGGACGGATCGGTTGAAGCTGTTCGTCCAGCGGCAGGAAAAAGAAGCCGTGGAGATGGATCGGATGCGCCCACTTCGTCTCGTTCTTCACGGTCCAGATCTGCGTCTCGCCGACCCTGGCGAGAAATGGCCGGGCCTTCCAGAACGGCGCGCCATTCACCTGGAACTCGGACTTCCCGTTCGCGCCCGCGGGCGGCAGCGTCAGGACCATGTCCACGTGCGTCGCTCCCGCGAGGCTCGGCGGCACGATGTCCCGATGCAATGCGGGCATCTGCGGTTTCGGCAGCGCAGGCTCGTCGCTGAACGCAATCGTCAGGACGTCCTCGGGAATGCGATTTTCGACGCTGCCGTACCCCCGGTTGTACAACGCCGCTTGCAACGTGAGCGTCCCGCCTCGTGGTCCGGTCGGCGCCACAATCACGTCCATCCGTTCGCCCGGCGTGATGAGCAGCGTATCCTTCGTCTCCGGGCGTTCCTGCAGGCCGCCGTCGCCGCCGATGACGGTGAATGTCTGCCCGTCGAGATCGAGGAAAAAGAAACGGCTCCTGGCCGCGTTGACGATCCGCCAGCGCTGCGGCGCGCCGGAGCGTGCGCGGATGGTCGGCAGGATCCTGCCGTTCGCCAGGACGTAGAGGCCTTCGCGGCCGAACACCGTGCCCACCGGCCCGCCGGTGTCCGGCGAGTCGAGAACGCCGTGGCTGTCAAAGCCGATGTCGCTCAGGACGAGCGTCAGCTGGTCGGCGACACCCACGCCGTCGTCCGGATCGTCGACCAGCAGCGCGCCGTAGAGGCCGAACCCCACCTGCGCCGCGGACATGACGTGCGGGTGATACCAGTAGAGCCCCGCATCGCGCACCGTGAAGTCGTACGTGAACGTCTCGCCGCGTTTGACCTCCGGCTGCGACACCTCGGGCACGCCGTCCATTTCGATCGGCACCCGCACGCCGTGCCAATGGACGGTGGTCGGCTGAGGAAGATCGTTGGTGAAGTGCACGATGACGCGGTCGCCGACGTGTGCGCGGATGAGCGGCCCGGGGATGCCGCCGTTGTACGTCCAGGCCTGGACCGTGTGCTTGTTGCCCACGTCGACGTCGGCCACGCGGGCGGTCAGGTCGATTTCGACGATTTTCGGGTCGGGGTTGCGGTCGCGGGCTTCGGCCAGCTTGATCCCCTGATCCCAGTTGGCAGGCGCGAGCGACTGCGAATCCGCCGCCGCGCCTGCGCGCGCGACCAGCAGAAGGGCGACACAGGCCGAGGCGCGCCACCGCGTGCTCATGTAAATATGTATTCAGGATACATGTTTAAGGTAGAATTTGCCAACGGCAGGAGACACCGTGACCCTCACAAAATTCTCGGACTATTCCCTCCGCCTGCTGATCTACCTGGGGTTGCATGAAGGCCGGCTCGTGCCGGTCGGCGAGATCAGCCGCGCCTACCGGGTCTCGCCGCACATCATGGTCAAAGTCGTGCAGCGGCTGACCGAGCAGGAACTGGTGGCCAGCGTCCGCGGGCGGAACGGCGGCCTGCGCCTGAACAAGCCGCCCGCCGAGATCAATGTGGGCCGCCTGATTCGGCGTACCGAGCCCGGCTGGGATCTGGTCGAGTGCTTCGACGCGGCGACGAATACGTGCCCGATCGACGGCGCCTGCGGGCTCAAGGGGGTCCTGAAGCGCGCGCAGCGCGCGTTCTTCGACGTCCTCGACGATCACACCCTTGCCGATTTTCTTCCCCGTGCGCCGGCGCTGATCCGGCTGCTGAACCAGTCCCTCGAAGCCAATCCATAGCGCGCGACCGCCTATACAATAGGCGTCCTCGCGCGTTCGATGAGGTGACGAGATGAACAGAAAGCGACTCGCACCGGTGGCCGTCGCGTTGCTGCTCGCCGGTGGAGCAGCAGCGACGATGACCGCGCAGCCAGCGAATCCCGAACCCCTGTCGATCGCGAGACAGGGATACCTGTTCGCCGGCGGGAAGTATTCGACCGTCGGCGGCCGGCAGGTGATGAGCGGCCAGCTCTACGCCGAGTTCCAGATCCCGGCCCGGCAGACGCATCCGTGGCCGATCGTCATGATTCACGGCGGCGCGCAATCGGGAACGAACTTCACCGGCACGCCGGATGGCCGCGAGGGCTGGGCGCAGTTCTTCCTGCGGCGGGGGTACGCGGTGTACGTCGTCGATCAGCCGGGTCGAGGACGCGCGGCGTACCAGGCGGACGTCTATGGGCCGGCCACTCCTCTCGTGCTCGAGACCACCCAGAGACAATTCGCGGCGCCGGAGCGCTACAAACCCTGGCCGCAGGCGCATCTGCACACGCAGTGGCCCGGGCCGGCCGTTCCCGGCGACATGGTCTTCGACCAGTTTTACGCCTCGCAGATGCCGTCGATCCAGGATTTCACGCTGCAGCAGCAACTCAACCGCGAGGCCATCGTCGCGCTGCTCGAAAAAATCGGTCCGTCGATACTCCTGACGCACTCGCAATCAGGAGCGTTCGGCTGGCCCGTGGCGGACTCGCGGCCCAGCCTGGTCAAGGCCATCCTCGCGGTCGAGCCGAACGGCCCGCCGTTTTTCAACGTCGAAAATGTGCCCGCGCCCGAATGGTTTCGCATGGCAGCCGTGCAGGCGCGGCCCTGGGGCGTCACGGCCGTTCCGCTTGCGTACTCGCCGTCTGCGGCGCAGGCGTCGGAGCTGGCGATCGTCCAGCAGGACAAGCCCGATGGTCCCGATCTCGTCCGCTGCTGGCTTCAAAAGGCGCCGGCCCGGCAGCTTCCGAATCTCAAGACCGTGCCGATCCTCATCCTGACGGCCGAAGCGTCGTATCACGCGCCGTACGACCACTGCACCGCCAGGTATCTCGAACAGGCCGGCCTCCGTCCCGAATGGATCAAGCTCGCCGACGCCGGCATCCGCGGCAACGGCCACATGATGATGCTCGAGAAAAACAACGCGGACATCGCGGCCGTGATGTCCACGTGGCTCGACAAGGCCCTGCGCTAGACGGCACGATGTCCGATCGACGCACGATTCTGATCACGGGCGCCGCGGGGAACCTGGGCAGCCGGCTTGCGCGCCATCTCGTGCCGGCCGGCCACGAGCTCCGCTTGATGTACCACCGCAGGCCGCTGCCGGAGGATTTACTCGAAGCAGCGAATGTTCATCCGATCAGGGCGGATCTGGCTGTTCCCGCGACGCTGCCGCCCGCGGTCGCCGGCGCCGACGTCATCGTCCACTTTGCCGGCCGGCTCTTCGCCCCTCGCGCGGCGAGCTTTCTCCCCGAAACCAACATCCGCTGGTTTTCGAATCTGCTGGCGGCTGGTCTTGCGGCGAAGGTGGGCAGAATCATTCTGACGTCGTTTCCGCACGTCGAGGGCCCGACGTCAGTGGAGCAGCCGGCGACGGGACGGCTCGATCGCGATCCGATTTCCGTCCACGCCCGCACGCGCCTTGAAGAAGAGCGGATGCTGATCGAGCGTACTGAGGGAACGGCGACGGTCCCGGTGATCCTCCGGCTGGGCGTGATCTACGGTCGCGGCATCCTGATGGTCGAAGCCGCGCGGTGGCTCGCACGGCGGCGGCTTCTCTGTATCTGGCCGGAACCGACGCTCTGCCAGTTTCTTGTCGACCGAGGATTATCTCCGCGCGGCCGAAGCGGCGATCGTGAATCCAGGGGTTCGCGGGATCTATCACGTCGGGGACGACCAGCCTGTCACGGTCCAGCAGTTTCTTGACGATGCCTGCCGCGTGTGGGGCTATCCGCGGCCCATCCGGGTCCCATACCCGGCGATTTACGCGGCGGCGTCCCTGTGCGAAGGTTTCGCAATGGTCGCGGGGACGCCGTCGCCGCTCACACGTGATTTCGTCCGACTCGGGCGTGTTCCCCATTGGGGTGACACGAGCCGTGCCCGCAGGGAACTGATTCCCCTGCTTTCCTATCCCACGCTCGAAACAGGGTTGTCGACGCTCTGAGTCCAATCCCCCGGCGTTTTGCTATTGGTGATCGTCGTCGCTCGACTTGATCGGGACCCGGACGAGGAGCGCGCCAACCCATTGCCCCGGGTTGTGTGTGTTGTTGAAAAAGTCCGCGGTGAAATTGGCGTGGCAGAGAACGCAGGCCTGGTGGAATGTGTTGCTCAGCGGGACCGAGCGCCGGTAGAACCAGGTGTCGTTCACTTTCTGCACGGCGGTGTACGCCTGACCGGTGAGCGCGCGGCCGAGCGCCGTCCTCTCGAAATTGTCGCCGGGACGGTCGTTGCTCCCTCCGAGAAGCGGTGAGAAGGTGCCAATCAGCCGCATGTCCCTGTTCAGGTCGTTGAAGATGAGCGAGATGGCTTTCTTGCCGTGCTCGACGTTATCCGGCGTGGTCTCGTCGAACTCCTGGAAGAGCGCCGCGACGATCTCGTTGACCATGAGGTCGCTGACTTCCTGGCTGAAGGCGACCTGCGCGCTCGACGGCGGCGCGTCGTCATTCCCGTGGGCGATGGCCGCGGCTCCCAGGCCTGCAACCAGTCCGGCGACGGCGATTCCGAAGAGCAGTTGCGTGTGCTTCCGCATAACGATGCCTCCTTTGATTCGGCAGCGTTATACACCCGCCTCTAAGTGCTTGAGCGCAGTCAGGATTTCACAAAGAGTGAAAAACGGTTCAGTATCAATGGAGCAGCGAGGAACCTGCGCCGCGTCCAAGCATCAGGCGCACTCTCGCCAGAATCGACTGCGCGGTGAACGGTTTCTCCAGCAGCTCGACGCCCGGCTGGAGGAAGCCCCCTCCGGCGTTCGCTATTTGCTCCGGGTATCCGGACATGAAGAGGACCGGCAGCGACGGCCGTTCGCTCGTGACGCGCCGCGCCAGCTCGAGCCCGTCCATTTTCGGCAGGATGACATCGGTGAGCAGCAGATCGATCCGGCCCTTCACCGTGCCGACGAGCGCCAGCGCCGACTCGGCGTCTGGCGCGTCGAGCACCTGGTAGCCGAACCGCTCGAGCACGGTCTTCACGAACGACCGCACCGCGTCCTCGTCTTCGACCACCACGATGGTTTCGCTGCCCGCCGCCGACATCTCCGGCCCGGAGACCGTTTCGGCCTGCGCGGGTTGATCCGTTTCCGGCAGGTAGACGTGGAACGCCGTCCCGCGCCCGGGCTCGCTCTCGATATCAATCCAGCCGTTGAGCTGGGTGACGATGCCGTGAACGGCCGCCAGGCCGAGCCCCGTCCCGCGGCCACGATCCTTGGTCGTGAAGAACGGCTCGAAGATCCGTTCCTGGATTTCCCGGCTCATGCCCATCCCGGTATCGCCGACGCTCAACATCGCGAACGCGCCATGCCTCGCGCCCGCATGGTGCGCCGCGAACCGGGCGTCGAGGTCGGCGTTATGTGTCTCGATGGTCAGCGTGCCGCCTTTGGGCATCGCATCGCGCGCATTCACGGCCAGGTTGATGAGCACCTGCTCCATGTGAAGCGCGTCGGCCATCACCGGACGCAGTCCCGGAGCCAGCACCGTCTTCAGCGTGATCCCGTTGCCCACGAGCCGCCGGAGCATCGTCTCCAGATTGGTGATCACGCGGTTGAGGTCGATCGGCGCCAGCGCCAGCACCTGCCGGCGGCTGAACGCCAGCAGCTGACGGGTGAGGGCCGATGCGCGCTGGGCGGCTTTCATGATCTCGCGCAGATCGCGGCCCATCGGCAGATCCGGTCCGATCTGCTCGGTCAGGAGCTCGCTGTATCCGAGGATGGCGGTCAGCAGGTTGTTGAAGTCGTGGGCGATGCCGCCGGCGAGATGTCCGATGGCCTCCATCTTCTGCGCCTGCCGCAGCTGCTCCTGCAGGCGATGCCGCTCGGTGACGTCTTCGACGATGATTTGCACGAAAGGCGATAGACGCGTCGAACCGTCCACGATGGACAGGAACAGGCGCACGCGAATGGGATCGCCCGCGCTCTTCTGCCACATCACTTCTTCGCCAGAGACGCGGCCACGCTCGAACACCTTGCGCATGAGCGCTTCGAACGCGGCCGGATCGACGAACACGCTGCCGAGGCCCGGCCGCCAGCAGCTCGTCGGAGCTTGCGTACCCGAGCATCTTCGCCAGGGCCGGGTTCACGGTGATGAGACGTCCGTCCGTGGTCGATTGAAGGATCCCGAACACGCATCGATCGACGAGCGAACGGTGCTGCGCTTCCGATTGGCGCAGCGCGTCGTACGCCAGCGTTCGCTCGCGCTTCGTCTGGACGTCGCGCAACTCGCGCTCGATCGCGGGGACGAGCCGCGCCAGCCTCGTCTTCGGCATGAAATCGTGGGCGCCGGCCTTCAGGGCTTTGAGGGCCGCCTCTTCGCCGGCCGTGCCCGAGACGATGATGAACGGCAGATCCTGGCCCGTCTCCCTGAGCACCGCGAGGGCCTCGGGGCCGCCGAACCCCGGCAGCGAGAAATCCGAGATCACGACGTCCCAGGCCGAGCGTCCCAGCGCTTCGTGCATGCTCGCGGCCGTCTGGATGCGCTCGGCCGTCACGCGGTAGCCGCCACGCTCGAGCTCGCCGAGAATCACGGCCGCGTCGTCAGGCGAATGCTCGACCAGCAGGACGTTCAGTGGTCTGTCCACGTCGTGTTCATGTATCGGCTCGACCGGAGGCGTGGATTGCGCCGGCCAGTTTTCTGCCTTCACAGAACGGCGCTGGACCGGCCGGGTTGAAGGCGCGGCGCGCAGTCACCGATACCACGGCGGGGACAATCACGCAGTCACCGATGCGCAAGCCACTCCGGGCGCTGATCGTCGAAGACTCCGACGCGGGGGCCGAACTCCTCGTCAACGAGCTGAGGCGCGAGGAGTACGACCTCGTCTCGGAGCGCGTGCAGACGGCCGGCGAGATGACGGCGGCGCTCGAACGGGCGCCGTGGGACATCGTCATGGCGAGCGGCAGCACGTCGAGCACGGCAGGGTTCAGTCCGGTCGCGGCGCTCCATGTCCTGAAGGACGGCGGCCACGATCTGCCGTTCATCCTGGTGTCGGGAACGATCGGGCAGGACGCCGCCGTGACCGCGCTCCGGTCCTCGAACGACTTCCTTATTAAAGGACGCGAGGCCCAGCTGGCCCCCGCCATCGAACGCGAGCTGCGCGTCGCTCAACACTGCCAGGAACAGCGCCGCGCCGAAGAAGCCCTGCGCCGGTCCGAAGCGCAATATCGATCGCTCGTCGAGCACGCGGCCTTCGGGATCTACCGCGCCACCGTGGACGGGCGTTTTCTCACCGTCAACCCGGCGCTCGTGGCGATGCTCGGGTACGGGTCGGCCGACGAGTTGCTGAGCGTTCATCTCCCAAGCCTGTACGCGACAGCCGACGTTGACGGCCATGAGCGGGGCGCGGCAGGGACCACCCTGGACGGCGGGGAAACGATCTGGAAGCGGAAGTCGGGCGAGTTGATCCGCGTCAGGCTGAACGGACATCTCACGGAGCAGGGGATCACCGGCCGCCCGCAGTTCGAGGTCATCGTCCAGGACGTCACCGAGGAATTCGAACTGCAGCAGCAGCTGCGCGTCACCCAGAAAATGGAGGCGCTCGGCAGGCTGGCGGGAGGTGTCGCGCACGATTTCAACAACGTGCTCACGGCGATTCTGGGATACACCGAAATCCTGTCCGACCAGATCGGCCCCGACAAGCCGATTGGCGCGGACTTGCGGCAGATCAAGGCCGCCGCGGACCGGGCCGCGGCGCTGACGAAACAACTCCTGGCATTCAGCCGCAAACAGGTGCTGGCCGTGACGCCCGTCGACCTGTCGGCCGTCGTCCGCTCGCTCGATACCATGGTCGGCCGGCTGCTGGGCGCGCCCGTGACGATCAAGACGGATCTCTCCGATCGGCTCCCAAAGGTCATGGCGGATGCGGCCCAGCTCGAACACCTGTTGATCAGCCTGGCCGTGAACGCACGCGATGCGATGCCGCAGGGCGGTGTCATCACGATCAGCACGAGCGCGATCGAAATCGACTCGTCCAACGCGCTCGTCCCGCAGGATTTGAAAGCGGGCTCGTACGCCGCGCTGAGCGTGGCGGACGAAGGCATCGGCATGAGCCGCGAGGTGCAGGAGAGGATTTTCGATCCGTTCTTCACCACCAAGGAGCGCGGACACGGGACGGGGCTTGGCCTTGCGGCCGTCTATGGCGCGGTGAAACAGCTGGGCGGGCACATCAGCGTCGCGAGTCAGCCGGGGCGGGGCAGCACGTTCACGATCTACCTGCCGGCCACGGAACGCGAGCCGGCTGTTCGCGAGGGTTCACACGTCACGCCACCAGCCGGCCAGGAGACCGTCATGGTGGTCGATGACGAGCCCGGCGTGAGGGCTCTGGCGAAGACCGTGCTCGAGCGGGCGGGTTATCGCGTCATCGAAGCAGGAAGCGGAGAAGCGGCCCTGCGGTGGTTCGACGAGCACGACGAGCCGGTTCATCTGCTCCTCACCGACGTCGTGCTGCCGGGCCTGAACGGACACGAACTGGCCGTCCGGATTGCGCGGCGCCAGCCGAACATCCGGCGCCTGTTCACGTCGGGCTATTCCGCCCAGCTCGGGCCCTTTGCACGTCTGTTCGGCCCCGACGCGCACATCCTCGAGAAACCGTTCACCGGCCGGGTCCTGCTTGCGAAGGCGCGACAAGTGCTCGCGTCCGGCGCCGCGCCCGCCGCTTAGCAGGCTGCTGAAGAACGCAGCCTGAACGCAAAACGCAAAACGTAGAACGTAGAATGTTGGCGTATTTCTTCGTTTAATTCTGCGTTCTACATTCAGGGCGATGTTTTGTCAGCGCCCTGTCAGTTCGACAGCCGGCCGGCATGGCCGAGGTAGTCGAACGGCTCCGCGCTCAGCCGCGTGTCGATGTGGTGGCTCCAGAGCAGCGAGACCGCTTCGAGCAGCGCTTTCAGGCTGCACGGCTTCTCGACGAACGCTTCGTTCTCCCACATCATCACCTTCTCTTCGAACAGGCGATCGCTGTAGCCGGTGACGTAGAGCACCTTGATGTCCGGATTGTTCATCCGCAGACGGCGGGCCAGCTCGCATCCCGACATCTCCGGCATCATCACGTCGGTCACCACCATGTCGAGCGTCTCCAGGCTCGCCGCCAGGCGCAGCGCTTCGGGGCCATTTCCCGCGATGACGGTCGTGTAGCCGGCGCCCTGAAGCACGCGCTCGACAAAATTCCGAATCCCTTCCTCGTCGTCCACCACGAGAACCGTCCTCGGCGGCCGCGGCGTGTGCTCCATCGGGAAGAGCCGCTCCGCCATCGACGTCACGCGTTTCTGTATCCGGTTCGCCATGACTTTCTCCCTCTTCGTCCGAGGTAATCCGCCGGCCTGCCAGACGGTATTTCCAAGCCGATGCCAGTTCGAGCGCATTTGGAAGTCCTTGCCTTTGAGAGACTTGGGCGGACAGTGGCTGACAGGCACGTGTGCGCCGTGTCAACTGCCGCACAGAAAGCGTGCGCCGGCGACACAGTGGGCGCGAGCGTTCGTTATGTGGTGTGCGAGAAATGCACTCAGTCTTTCAGATCGAGGCGGTCGAGCCAGCGATACAACGAGCGCCGGCTCAAGCCCAGCAGCTTGGCCGCGGCCGATTTGTTGCCGCCCACCTGACGCAGGACGCGCTCGATATGAACCCGCTGGGCCGTTGAAAAGGCATTCGGGTCGTCGCCCGGCCCCGACGCGCGTCCGGGCATCGGCGCCTGGGCCGCCTGCGGCGATGCCGCATGGGCGGAGGCCAGCGCGCTCGTGAGATCCCGTTCGCTGAGGATCTTGTTCTCCGTCAGGATGCACGCGCGTTCGATCACGTTCTTCAGTTCCCGGACGTTGCCCGGCCAGGTCTCCTGCTGGAGCAGGCGCTCGGCGGACGGCGTGACCCCGGTGATCGGACGCTTCAGGCGTTCGCCGCATTCGCGGACGAACCGGGCCGTGAGATAGGGAATGTCATCCCGCCGTTCGCGCAGCGGCACCAGATGGATTTCGATCACGCTGAGCCGGTAGAACAAATCCGAACGGAACCGTCCGGCAGCGGCCTCGGCCCGCAGGTCGCGGTTGGTCGCCGCGATCACGCGGACGTCCACCTTCCGGGTTTCGAGCGACCCGACGCGCTGCACTTCGCCGTATTCGACGGCGCGGAGCAGCTTCGCCTGCATCGCGAGCGGCAGCTCGCCGGCTTCGTCGAGAAACAACGTGCCTCCATCGGCGTGCTCGAGGACGCCGACCTTGTTATCTGTCGCGCCCGTAAACGCGCCGCGCACGTGGCCGAACAGCTCGCTCTCGAACAACGTCTCGACGACGGCCGAGCAGTTGACGGTGATGAAGCGCTTGCCCTGGCGCGGGCCGAGCTGATGGAGCGCCTTGGCGACGAGCTCCTTGCCGGTGCCGGTCTCGCCCTCGATCAGCACGGTTCGCACGTGCGGCGCGAGCCGGCGGATCGAATCGAAAAGCTCCTGCATGGCAGGACTGCGCCCGATCATTCCCTGAAACTCGAACTGGCGCGCGACGTCGGCGTCCACGGCCATCAACCGCTCGCGCCGGCGAATGCCCTCGCGCACGGTGACCAGCAGCCCCTGGAGGCGCGCGCTGTCGAATGGCTTCGTCAGGTAATCGAGGGCGCCCGCCTTCACGGCTTCGATGGCCGTGTCGAGCGTCGCGTTGCCGGTCATGAGGATGGTCTGGCAGCGCGGATCTTCGGCGCGGATCGCTTTCAGGACGTCGATGCCGCCGACGCCCGGCATCTGGAGGTCGATGATGGCGAGCTCCGGCTGAATTTCCGCCAGGCTCTCGAGCGCGGCGCTCCCGCTGCTCCGATAGACGACGTCGAAACCGAGCTGGCCCGCGAATCGCTCGACCACTCCGACCACGCCCGCATCATCGTCCACGACGAGCAGGCGCAACGATTTGTCGGTCATCGGCGCGTCGATGATAACGCAGCGATTTCGCGTTTCACCGGCGCGCGCGAAAACCTTTTCGGGTAGTGGACAACTCTTTGGCCGATTCGGGTAAGAAAACCGTATTCAGCTAGAAAACTGGCTGGCTAGATCTTTACATGGACGAAACGTGTCTGTGAACTCGGCGATCCATCACGCCCATAAAGTGAGCGCACCAATTGGAGGCGTGAGCATGAACCTACGGCACGTGACGGCGGTAGCCCTGACGATTCTGTGTGTGTCCCGGACGAGTTTCGCGGCGGAACCCGTTCTGATCGCCATCGGCAGTATCAACGGACAGTACGAAGATTTCGCGGCGGAGACGGCTGGCCGGCTGCCGAACAACGTTCCGGGCAACCGGCTTGGCGGGATTGGCTCCGGCCTCGCGCACCTCGGCGGCGACTGGTTCGTCGCGATCCCCGATCGGGGACCGAATGCCGTTCCGTACAACGCGTGCATGGACGACACCGTGTCGTACATCAACCGCTTCCACACGATGCACCTGAGCCTCTCGCCGAGCGACCCGGGTTCGGCGCTGCCGTTCACGCTGACGCCCATGCTGGCCGCGACGACGCTGCTGTCGAGCCGGGCTCCGCTCGTCTACGGCGCCGGCTGCGGCACCCAGGGGAGCGGCGTGCCCGCCCTGAACGCCATCGATCACACGCACTACTTCACGGGGCGCTCCGACAACTTCGACGCGTCGAAGCTGTCCACGAACCCGCGCGATGCCCGGCTGGATGCGGAAGGCATCCGCGTGTCGAACGACCGGCGCAGCGTCTACATCTCCGACGAGTACGGCCCGTACGTCTACGAGTTCAACCGCTTCACCGGTGAACGTGTCCGCGTGTTCGCGCTGCCGGATAAATTCGCGATCAGCAACCTGAGCGCCGCGAGCAACGACGAGATTACGGGGAACACCTCCGGCCGCGTGACCAACAAGGGCATGGAGGGTCTCGCGATCACGCCGGATGGCCGGACGCTGGTCGGCGCGATGCAGAGCCCGCTGATTCAGGACGGCGGCGACGTGAAGGGCGGCATCACGCGCATCGTCACGATCGACATCAGGACGGGGAAGACCCACGAGTACCACGTACCAGCTCGATACGGGCACCAAGACCACCATCAGCGAGATCCTGGCCATCAACGACCACCAGTTCCTGGTGGACGAACGCGACAGCAAGGGGCGCGCGGACGCGGTCGGGTCGAAGGCGGCGTTCAAGAAGCTCTTCATCGTGGACATTGAGTTCGCCCACGACGTCAGCGGCCTGACAGGCGCCGCGGCGCTCGCGCCCAACACCCTGCCCAAGACGCTGTTCCTGGACATCGTAAACGGCCTGAAAATCGCCCCCGCCAGCCTCGACCCGACGCAGATTCCGGCCAAGCTCGAGGGGATCGCGTTCGGAGAGGATATTACCTACACGGATCCGGCGACGAAACAGGCCGTGACCAGACACACGTTGTTCGTGTCCAACGACAACGACTTCCTCGCGACATTTGAAGGCCAGGACAACCCGAACCAGTTTTTCGTGTTCGCGTTCGACGATGCGGACCTGCCCGACTTCGTGCCGCAGCGGTTCCACCAGGATCGTGAGGACGACGATCACGACGGCCACGATCACGACGGCCGGTAGGCGCGTGTCCGCCGATCCGCTACGATGGGGCGGTGAAACTGAAGGACCTGCCTCGCGCGTTGGGCTTCGGCTCGGCCCCGCGCGAGTACGGTCACGAAATCCTCGCGTTCCCGTTGCCTGGATTCGGCGACGTGCGGTTCGCGCGCTGGCTGCATCCGGGTGAAACGCCGAAGACCATCACGGGGGCCAGCGTGGACGCGCTGCGATCGTTCCTGCGTGAGGGCGACGTGGCCATCGACATCGGCGCGCATACAGGAGATTCGACGCTACCCATCGCGCTGGCGGTTGGCGCCGCCGGCGCGGTGTTCGCTCTCGAACCGAACCCGTACGTCTTCAAAGTGCTCGCCGTCAACGCGGCCCTGAACCCCTCGGTGTCACGGATCGTGCCGCTGATGTTCGCGGCGATGCCCGCGGACGGCGAGTTCGACTTCGAGTACTCGGATTCTGGCTACTGCAACGGCGGGTTTCACGAGGGCCTCAGCCGCTGGCGGCACGGTCATTTTTCCGTGCTCCGCGTGTCGGGGCGGAATCTCGCGGAGTACCTTGGCCGGACCGCGGCCGCCGAGCTCGCGCGGCTGCGGTACATCAAGATCGACACCGAGGGATTCGACAGGGCCGTCGTGCGGACGCTCGCGGACATCGTGCGGGCGCGGCGGCCTTATCTCAAGGCCGAGATCTACAAACACCTGCCGGAGCACGAGCGCGAAGGATTCCACGCGGATCTCCGCGCGCTCGGTTATCGCGTGTTCAAGTGCGGGGAGACCGAGTATCGAGGCGAGGAGCTCGGCCAGCGCGACATGATGCGCTGGAAGCATTTCGATATCTTCGCTGTCCCCGAAGAACTGACGTAGCGGCCGGCTTCAGCCGGCCGTTTGACTGACGTAGCGGCCGGCCTCAGCCGGCCGTTGACGTCCGCCTGAAGGCGGACGCTACGCCTGACAAATGCTAGAGCCCAGCGATCTTCAGGGCTTCCGCTGCGGCTGGGACATCGCGAGCGCGCGCGCCAGGTTGGTGCCGGCCGACTTGTGCTCAGGGCTGATCCGCAGTGCTTCCTGGAATTCCTGAATGGCGGCCGCCAGCTCGCCCCGTGAAGCCAGCGTCGCGCCCAGGATGTTGTGGGCTTCGGCATCGCCGGGGTTGCGGCGGAGCGCCTCGCGCGCCTCGACCTCGGCCGGCGCGACCTTGCCCTGCTCGAGGAAGCGGGCCGCCTGAATCCGCGCGACGATCCCCATGCCCTGGTTCGCCGAGCGGCTCGACGGATCGAGGTCGAGGATCGCCTTGAACTGGCTCGCCGCCGCCTCGATCTGGCCCTGCGTGAGCAGCGCCTGGCCCAGCAGAAGCCGCGCCGGGATGCGATTCGGCTGCGACGGCTTGTCGTCGATGAAGACATTCAGGACGCCGATGGCTTCCGCCGGGCGGCCCTGCATGACCAGCTCGGCGCCGAGGCCCGCGCGCGCGTCCGGATAGTCGTTGATGGCTTCGCGAAGCTGTGCGATCGCTTCGTCGTGCCGCCCCGCGCTGATGTATTCCGTCGCGAGGGAAAAGCGCGCCCGGCCGTTCGGCCAGCGCGCGACCGAGCTCTCCCAGAGCGAGACAGGTGCCGCATACTCGCGGTTGCGGAGCATCGTCCGGACGCCCAGCGCCGCCACGACGGCCAGTGACGCGGCGGCGGCGGCAGCCGTCAGCGCGCGCGAGCGCGCGGGCCACCGCGCACGAAGCCGTTCGAGCAGGAGCGATCCGAGCGTGACGGCAAAGACCGACACGGCCGCCAGCGGGAGATACATCCGCCGCTCCGCTCCGACTTCGCTGGCGATGGGGACGATGCTCGACGTCGGCGCCAGCGTCAGGAAGAACATCGCGCCGAGGAATCCGATGGCCGGCCAGCGCGCGAGCGCGACGATCGTGCCGGCGAGCATCGCGACCAGCAGCAGCGCCTGCGGCAGCACGTCGCCGACGCCGATGCCGCGCGGCAGGCCGTAGTCGAGGACGAGCGCGTGCGGCCAGACGGACAGCCCCAGATACCGCACGATCATCTGAGCCTGGTTCAGCAGGTACGTCCACGGCGACACCTTCGCCGCGCCTACGGTCGAACGCGGCCAGCGCCACATCAGGAGGCCCAGCTCCACCCACGTTACTGCGAGGGCGGCGTAGAATCCGCCGCGGGCGCGGAGTGCGTCGCGCATCGACGTGAATTCGAAGACGCGGTCGTAAAGCAGGACGGCCAGCGGGGCCACGGCCATCGACTCCTTCGTGGCCATCCCGGCCGCGCACGCCAGCACGGAAACCACCAGCCAGCCCGCCGATTCACGCCCGCGGATCGCCGCATACATCGTCAGCAGCAGGAACAGGCCCATCATCGATTCGGTGCGCTGCGTCGTGTAATCCACCGTTTCGCTGAGCAGCGGATGGACGGCCCATACCAACGCCGACACCAGGGCGATCGCTCCGGCATTTTGAGGGCGTCCGAGCCTGATGACGGTCAGGCGGACGATGGCAAACAGCAGGAGCGCGGATGCGATCAGGATGGCGAGATTCCCGGCGTGGTACGCCGTCTCGTCCAGTCCGGCCATCGCGTAGGTCAGCGCCAACGACAGGTTGACGATCGGCCGGCCGGCCACCGCCGTTTCGAGCGGCGGCGACAGCGACGCCGACAACGGCAGCACGCTGCGGATCGTGGTGTTGGAGATGATGGCGGGATCGTCGTCCCAGATGAACGGCGCGCGGAGGCCGTTCCAATAGGCGGCGATGCCGGCAGCGGCGATCAGGAAAACGTACAGCAGGATCTGCGGAATGCGGCTTGGCCGGGGCGGCGCCATCAGGCGGTCTCGGCCAAGCCTAACACTTGTCGACGGTCCCGTGAGGACCGTCAATTACCGGCCGACGATCCCGGCGACGATGCGCTCCGCCTCGGCCCTGGTGAAATGACCGCTGATCAGCGCGGAAGCGCCGATGGCCGACCGGATCACCGGGGCCATCACCACCTCGCCGTCGATCAGGATCGCGAGAGGCCTCCCGACGTGGCTGCCGCTCGCCCGGGCCATCCTGGCCGCGCCGTCGCCGGTGAACGTGACGGCCACGCCGAACGTCGAAGCGGTGCTGCCGGCCACGAGTTGCGCGGTGGCGATGTCGCTGTTCGTGAGCACCGTCTCCTCGTGGAGATAGATGGTCCGGTCTGAAACCCTCGCGGCCCGGAGACCGCTGCCCGGGTTCTCTTCGGCCAGGCGCACTTCGAAACGCACCGCCGCCACGACGTCGACGGCGGCACGCGACCAGTAGCCTGCCGCAGCGATCACGACGCCGGCCGCCATCGCGATCGCGAACGCGCGTCTCGGCATCGCCCTGACGGCCTGAGGCGGCAGCGGCGCATCGAGGACGCGCTGGCGGCTCAGGCGGCGCTCGCGCTCGCCCCGTTCGGGTTCATAGGAGAGCGGGTCGGCATCCCGCAACACGTCGGCCATTGTCTTCATCGTATGTCTCCCAACTGGGCCCGGAGGACGGTCTTCAGCTCGCGCCGCGCCATCGACAGGTGCCAGCGCACGGTCATCGTGGCGATTCCCAGGCAGGCGGCAATGGCCGGGCACGTCATGCCTTCGAGCTCGTGCATGACGACGATGGCGCGCCGGCGGGGATGCAGGAGATCAGCGCCGCCCAGACCGCGCGTTTGGCGATCAGGGTCGACTCGAGCGACGGCGGATAGACGGGCGGCTCGGCGCGGAGCACGCTGGCCGCGCGGTTCCTGACAGCCGTCCGGCGCCACTCGTCGCGGCGGATGTTGACGAGCACCCGGACGAGCCACGCCTCCTCGCTGGCGAGGCCCGCGGGCACCGATCGCCACGATTTGGCGGCTTTGAAGAAGGTGTCCTGGACGAGGTCGTGCGCCTGGTCGGCGCTGCTGGTGAGCCGCCGGGCGAGGCGGTAAAGGCGCAGCTCGTGGGCGTCGAACAGGGCGGACAGCCGGTTCCGGCGGTCGTCGCCGGCGTGGTCCAGGTCTACGTCGTCTAAAGGGGCGGCGAGGGCCGATTCCGCGCTCATGCCCCTATAGACGTTTCAGGCGCCGATTATTTTGCGCCGTGCTCTTCGGCGCGCGCCGCGCTGAGGATGTTGCGCAGGCCGTAGTTCCCCTCGTGACACTCGGTACTGCATGATCGGCTCGTTGTCGCTCATCGTCAGGGGCATCGAGAAGGTCCACGGCTTCGTCCACGTGTGCGGATCCTCGACGGTGACCGACCAGCGCAGCTTGTCGGGGGCCGTGCGCGTGAAGCGTTCGGTGAAGCGCAGCGTATCGGGATCGGCGTTGCGGTACACGCTCCGCGTCCTGAAGTTGGTCGTCTCCACGACCAGCGTGTCGCCGACCCAGTGTCCGCGCGAGTCGCCCATGTCGAGCGCGATCGCCTTGCCGGGATGCGGCCGCGGGTCGCGATCGATGGGAATAATCCGCGTCTCGTGAATCATCTCGTACTGGATCGCCACGTAGCCCGGCCCCTGGACGATTCGCGAGGAGTTGCCGTAAATCGTCGGCATGCCGGAGCTGGGAAATCCGCGCGTGATGCACCGATCGTACAGGCTGCGATCTTCGTAGGAATCGGAGCCGCCGTTGTAGATCGTCTGCCGTGCCGAGGCCTCGCGCTGACGGCCCTCCGGGGTGAGCGGCGGAATCCTGCCGTCCTCGGGATCGGTGATGAGCCACGCCTGGGCGCCGTCTTCCAGCCGGAAGGCCACCTGCCACCAGTTGCTCGGCGCGTCGAACGGCGTCTCGAACCGCTGGATGGTGTTGTCCTGGATCGCCTTTTTCATCGCCCTGAGCTCGGCGGGCGTGATGTCGGAGAGTTTCCGGCCGTCGAATTCGGCAGGCCGCTCGAGCGGCGTGCCCGCTTCGTACAGGTTGGTGTAGTTGCCCTGGAAATCGGGGTCGCCCCACGGCGTCCGCGGGGCTTTATACGCGGCCGACTTGGCGCTCTGGCCCGCGCCGAGGGCGGGCGACAGGCAGACGACGAAAACCGCGCCAGACAGCAGCGCGTAAAGGTAACGGGAATGCTTAGCCACCATGCTCTGAATTATAGCGGCCGGCCACTCGAGCGATGGGTCTTCCTCCCCCGATTTGGGGAGCAGGCGCAGTGGCGTCTTTCGCGACCTGACCAGCCGTACTCCGCCTGCAGTAGGATACGGGCCATCCGTACAGACTTCGATTGGACCGCATTTTCAATCCGCGGCGCCGGTATCTCGGCCATTGTCCTTTTCCTCTGGATGCTCGGTCAGTTCTGGCACCCGGTATTTGGATTCACGTCGTTCATCGAGCTCGACTCCACCAACGAAGATAGAAAGATCGATGCGTTCAAGTCGCTGCCGGTGTATGTCTACGAAGGAGGTGGCTACGACGGCCTGTCCTACGCACAGATCGCCTACCACCCGACGCTGACATCGCCTGAGCTGGCGCGCGCCCTGGGGAGTCCGGCCTATCGCGCCAGGCGCATTCTCGCGCCGGCCCTTGCCTACGTGATTGCTCTGGGCAGCCCCACATGGATTGTCCACGTCTACTCGCTCCTCAACCCGGCTTTCTGGCTCCTGCTCGCGGCATTGCTCTGGCGTCTGCTGCCCGTTCGGGACTGGCGAAGCTGGCTCGCCTGGGCGGGCGTGTTGTTCTCGAGCGGCGCCATGAGCAGCGTGCGCCTGGCGTTGACCGACCTCGTCGCGCTCACGATCCTCGCCGGCGCCCTCGCGTACGCGGAGCGGGCTCGCCAGGCTGGCGACACCTTCCCAGCCGGCATCGTGGCAGCAGCCGCCCTCGCGCGCGAGACTTCATTGCTGGCGATCGCGGCTATCGTTCAGCCGCCCTGGGTTTCGTGGAGAAATGCGTGGCGCGTGGCGTTGGCGGCCGCGCCGCTCGCGATCTGGTCGGCCTACGTCAGCTGGGTGTTGGGAAACGACGAAACAGGATTCGCCCAGTTCACACTGCCGTTCGCAGGGCTTGTCGGCAAGATCGGCGCCGACTTCGCGGCGGTGCGCGAGCATACCGGCTCCTCGTTCGCCTGGACCACGATGTTCACGACCGTGGGTCTCATCGTGCAGGCGACATTTTTTGCGACGCGGTGGCGATTCCGTGATGCGTGGTGGCGGGCCGGCGCCGTCTACGCCCTGATGATGATGGTGCTCGCCATGCCCGTCTGGGAGGGCTTCCCCGGCGCGGCGGCGCGCGTGCTGTTGCCGATGGGCCTCGCGTTCAACGTCGTCGCCACTCGCAGCGGCGCCCGATTGATCTGGCTTCTCGCGGGCAATCTGGCCGTGTTGAACGGTCTTCAGGTGATCCGTGACGTGCCCGACAATCCGCACGAGCTCGGAGCAGGCCACGCCGGCGGCGCCGCCATCGTCGCGCGATCAGGCGGCGATTGGTATGGGGTGGACCGGGAATCGCGTCACCGGCGCGCCTGGAGCCCGTGGCGCGGCGAAATCGATCTGGAGACCTGGCCGCACGATACGCGCACGGTCAACCTGGTCGCCTCAGTACGAAGCCTCGCGCCGATCGTGCTCACCGTGCGGCAGGACGATGCCGTCGTGTGGCGGAACACGATCCTCCCCTCCTTCCCGCGACCGATGAAGCTCGAGGTGTCCTGTTCCGTGCGCGGCGGACACGGACACTTGGAGTTGCTGGCCAGCCCGTCCGGGCAGCTGGAACCGCCCATTGTCCAGGATCGTCCACCAGTATATGCAGTCGAGGATGTGCGGTTCGTCGGGGCGCCGGGAGAATAGGTACGATCGCACGACAGAATACTGCTCCCGCAGCGACGTGTGGACCCGTCGCGGATATAATCCCCGGTCGTAAGGAAGGTCCCTATGAAAATCCGCGCCGTTTCCGTCACGGTTGTGGCCGTGCTCGCGGCAACTGCCGCGTTTCTCCCGCCGCCGGCGGCCGCGCAGTGGATCAACTATCCGACGCCGGGAACGCCCCGCCTGCCGGACGGCAAGCCGAACCTGGCCGCTCCCGCGCCCCGTTTGGCCGACGGCAAGCCTGATTTGTCGGGCGTCTGGCGAGGCGCCGGTCCCATCTACCGCTTCAACATCGCGCAGGATCTCAAGCCCGGGGACATCCAGCCGTGGGCCGAGGCGCTCTTCCTGAAGCGCGTGCGCGACTCGCGGAAGGACAGCCCGCTGGCCAAGTGCCAGCCGGTGAGCGTGCCGTTCCACAATTTCTTCAACCTGACGCGGTTCGTCCAGACGCCGGCGCTCATCGTGATGCTGTACGAGTCGCCGAACAGCCCGCATCGCACGATATTCACCGACGGCCGCGACCTGCCGAAGGATCCCAACCCCGCGAGGCTGGGTTATTCGGTTGGACGATGGGAAGGCGACACGCTGGTGGTGACGACGGCGGGGTTCAGCGACCAGGGGTGGCTCGACAGCGCCGGGCATCCGCAGACCGAATCGCTGCGCATCACGGAACGAATTCGCCGGCGCGATTTCGGCCACATGGATTTCGAGATCACGCTCGACGATCCGAAAGCGTTCACGCGGCCGTTCACGATCAAGACCGAGCGGCTGCTGGCGGCGGACACGGATCTCCTCGAGGACGTCTGCGAGAACGAGACCGACGGCAAGCATCTGTCCGGCGATACCGGGATCAGGCTCAGCCCGGCGGTGGCCGCGAGCTATGCCGGGGTGTACGAGCTCGCGCCGGGACGGGACGTCGTCGTCACGGCCACTGACGACCTGCTGTTCGTGCAGGGCCTGAACGAACCCAGGCTGCCGCTGTTCGTGCAATCGGACACGACGTTCATGTCCACGGCGACGCCGACCGGTTTCGAGTTCGTCAAGGACGGCCAGGGCAGGGTCACGCACCTGCTGGTGCGCGGCGACGGCGGCGAGAGGAAAGCCGTGCGGAAGCCCGGTCCGCCTCCGGCCCAGGGCAGATAATCGCAGGTCTCGACTAATCGCAGGTCACGACAGGAGCATTCATGGACCCGGTCGCGCTGATGCTGAGGTATTGGTGGGTCATCCTGATTCTCGCGCTCATTCTCGGGCGTGAGCTGGTATTGCGGATCTTCGGCGTCGTGATCATTCCTGAAGACTCGATCGGCATCGTCAACAAGAAGTTCGTGGTGGTGGGCAAGAACCGGACGCTGCCGGATGGCGCCATCCTGGCGCTGCACGGCGAAGCCGGCCTCCAGGCGGACGCGCTCGCGCCGGGCCTGCATTTCTGGCTCTGGCCGTGGCAGTTCGTCGTCACGCGGCAGAAGTTCATCACGATTGCCGAAGGGACGATCGGCGTCGTGGAGGCGAGAGACGGACAGCCCCTCAAGGACGGGCGCGTGCTCGCGCGGCGAGTGGAGTGCAACTCCTTCCAGAGCGCGCGGGCGTTTCTCGAGCAACGGCGGCGAGCGCGGGCCGCAGATTACGGTGATCCCGCCCGGCACCTACCGCATCAACACGGCGCTGTTCTCCGTGGTCGCCGAGGACGTGCTCGAAATCGCCGACAACATGGTCGGCATCGTCACGACGAAGGAAGGGCGGGCCCTTAGCACCGGCGACATCGCCGGCCTCGAGGTGAGCGGGCACAACCTGTTTCAGGACGGCCAGGCGTTCGTGGACGCCGGCGGGTTCAAGGGCCTCCAGGAACAGGTCATGCTGGCGGGCCGGTATTTCATCAACCCGCGCTTCGCGACCGTGGAAATCAAGCAGATGACCATGGTGCCGATCGCGAACGTCGGCGTCGTCATCGCCTACGTGGGCGACACCGGTGTCGACGTGACGGGCGACACCTTCAAGCACGGCAACCTGGTGCGGAAGGGCCAGAAGGGCGTCTGGGTGGAGCCGCTCGATCCGGGCAAGTATCCGATCAATCCGTACACCCACAACGTGGAGAACGTCCCGACGGCCAACGTCGTGCTGAACTGGGCGACGGGCAAGAGCGAGGCGCACAACCTCGACAAGAACCTGTCCACGATTACCGTGCGATCGTCCGACGGCTTCACGTTCAACCTGGACGTCAGCCAGATCATCCACATTCCACGCGCCGACGCGCCGAAGGTCATCGCGCGGTTCGGCAGCGTCGCCAACCTGGTGACGCAGGTGCTCGAGCCGACGATCGGCAACTACTTCCGCAACGCGGCGCAGGGATCGGACGTCATCGACTTCCTGAAGGGCCGCCAGCAGCGGCAGCTCGATGCCAAGACCCGCATCGGCGCGGCGCTCGAGGAGTACAACGTCGGCGCCGTGGACACGCTGATCGGCGACATCACCCCGCCGAACGAGCTGATGAAGACGCTGACGGACCGGAAGCTCGCCGAGCAGGAGAAGGTGACGTACGACACGCAGCGGCTGGCCGAAGACACGCGCAAGGAACTGCAGCAGGCGAAGGCGCTCGCCGACACGCAGGCCCGGGTGGTCGACGCCGAACGCGGCGTGCAGATTGCGGAGTTCAACGCCAAGTCGGCCGTGAAAACGGCCGAAGGGCAGGCGCAGTCGAAGACGGTCAACGCGACCGCCGACGCGAACGTGCTCACGACGGTCGGCAACGCGGAGGCCGGCAAGACGAAAGCCATCGGCACGGCCGAGGCCGACGTCATCAAGCTGAAGATCGCCTCGATGGAGTCCGGGAACTACGCCGGCATCGAGATCGCCAAGGCCCTGTCCGCGAGCGGCTTCAAGCTCGTGCCCGACGTGATGGTGGCCGGCGGCGCCGCCGAAGGCGGAAACAGCCTCGTCAGCGTCCTGCTGGCCAACCTGATTCGCGACGGACTGAAAAGGCCCGATACCGCGCCCTGACGGGGCCATTTGAGGAGAAGAACCTGATGACGATTTACCGACCGCTGTACTATGTGCTAGTGTCCTGGGCGCCGCCAGCCCTGCTGCTGGCGTCGGGCGCGCTGCTGGCCTCCGCGCAATCGGCCGCGAAGCTCCCCGCGGATCTCGACCCCGATTCCCGGGCGCGGCTCCCGTATCTGCAGCGCAAGGACATGGACGAGAGCAGTCAGAAGATCTTCGACACGCTGCCCGGACGCAGCCCCGAGGGTGTGCTGCGCGGACCGCTCGCGTTCGCGGCCTACAACCCCGGCGTCGCGAAGGCCCTGTTCGATCTCCACAATGCGGCCGTGGCCGGCACGCTCAACCCGCACGTCCGCGAACTGGCCATCATGGTCGCCTGCCGCGAAACCAACTACAACCTCGAATGGAACGGGCACGAGGCGACGGCGTTGAAGGCGGGCGTGGATCCCAAGGTGCTCGACATCGTGCGCAACAATCGCGCGCTGACGGGCGTCGATGAGAAGGACGCGGCGGTCATTCGCTTCGGCCGCCAGATGTTCCACGACAAGAAGATGGATTCGGCCACGTTCGCGAAAGTGGTGGAGCTGTTCGGCCGGCGCGGCGCGATGGACATGGTGGCGGTCATGAACACGTACGCCGTCAGCGGATTCTTCGCGATCGCAGTCGACGAGCACAGCGCGCCCGGCCGGCCCGAATTTTGAATCTGGTCATCTGGTCATCTAGTCATTTGGTCATCGTTTGGAAATTTGGCAATTTCTCAATTGAACAACGATGACCAGATGACTAAATGACTAGATGACCAGATGATTGGGGTTCGCCCCGCCACGGCGCGACCTTGAAGAGCAGCAGCATGCCGGGAACCGCCAGCGCCGCGCACAGGAAGAAAAATCCCATCCATCCCAGCGTGTCCACCAGCCAGCCGGTGGCGGCATTGGCGAACGTGCGCGGCACGACCGCGAGGCTGGTGAACAGGGCGTACTGGGTGGCCGTGTAGCCGGGGTGGGTGGCGCGCGCGATGAACGCGCCCGAGGCGGCCGCGCCCAGGCCGACACCCAGCGCCTCGAGGCCAATCACGATGGCGAGCCGGGTGAGGTCCACGCTGGTGATCTCGGTGTGGGGCCCGGCGGCGGCCAGCCACGCGAAGCCGAAGATGGAGAACACCTGGACGAAGCCGAACAGCCACAGGGCCTTGTTCACGCCGATCTTCACCATCCACAGGCCGCCGAGCAGGCCGCCGACGACCGACGGCCACAGGCCGGCGTTCTTGGCGACGAGCCCGATCTGGGTTTTGGAAAAGCCCATGTCGAGATAGAACGGCGTCGCAAGCGCCGTGCACATGCTGTCGCCGAGCTTGTAGAACAGCAGAAACGTCAGGATCAGCAGCGCATTGCTCCATCCCTTCCGGTTGATGAATTCATGGAACGGCTCGACCACCGCCTCGCGCAGCGTCCGGGGCGGCGCGGCGCGGTGCGGCTCCCGGACCAGCAGGGTCATGACCATGCCGGGCACCATGAACAACGCGGTCACCGCGAACACCACGCTCCACGGCAGGATGTCGGCGAGCACCAGCGAGAGCGACGCCGGCACGAGCCCCGCGATGCGATAGGCGTTGATGTGGACGGCCGTGCCCAGGCCGAGCTCGTTATCCGCCAGCAACTCCCGGCGATAGGCGTCGAGCGCGATGTCCTGGGTGGCGGAGAGAAACGCCAGCAGCGTCGCGACCAGCACGATGGCGCGCAACTCGGTCTGCGGCGAGAGCCCTCCGAGCGCGGCGATCGTCACGAGCAGCCCCACCTGAGTCAGCAGCATCCAGCCGCGCCGCCGCCCCAGCACGGGCAGGGCATACCGGTCCACCAGCGGCGCCCAGAGAAATTTCCAGGTGTACGGGAACTGGATCAGCGTCAACAGGCCGATCACCCTCAGGTCGATGTGTTCGGTGCGCAGCCACGCGGGAACGAGCGTGAGCAGCAGGTACAGCGGCAGGCCGGAGGCAAAGCCGGTGAACACGCAGATCAGCATGCGGCGGGTGAAGAGTTGCCGCCAGACGGTCACAGTCGTTGCTCCAGATGGGCACCCGGGATGCGCGTCACGCGCCTCGCAGTTCCGGGGGATTCTATCAGGCCGCGGAAGAGTGCGGCTTGAAACGTAGAACTGTAAAACGGAAAACGCAAAACGTAGAACTTCCTGAGTCCTTCTTCGTTTTACGTTCTACGTTTTACGTTCCAGGCGTGTTGTTTGTGGAGACGCCTGGCTATGAGCCCGGCGGCTTCGCCGCGAGATAGCGCTTGCGGGCGCGCGCCATCAGCTCCGGCTGCGACAGACGCACCGTGAGGTCGTGCATCTTGCCGTCGAGTTTTTCCGGTGTGAAGCCGAGGGCGTACTGATGATGGAGCTCGTTGGCGACGCGCGCGAACGTGGTGGGGAGCTCCCTGGCAGACGTCAGTTCGAAGTAGCCGCCGCCTGTCGCGGCCGCGATCTTCGGCAGCCCCTCGTCCGGCTTCTCCATCTGCGGTCCGCCGCCGCCCGAACTGCCGCGCGCCGCGCCCGCCGAAGCCGCCGCCTCCGCTGCGTCCGAGCGGATCGGGGATGCCGCGAAGGGCGGCAGGCGCGCCGTTCTGGCCGGCCAGTCCGATGGCGTACACCATCACGTTCTGTTCTTCGGCGCGCTTCATCACGTCCTTCAGCGACTTGTTGTGGTTGCTGAAATTCAGCGGCATGTCGACGCCGTCGGTGAACACCAGGACCACCCGCCGGCCCTGCTCGACGAGGAGCTTGTCGATGCCGATGTCCACGGCATTCCAGAGCGGCGTCGGGCCGTCCTCCTGAAGGTCGCCCCTGAGGATCTTCAGGAGCGTGCCGTGGTCCGAGGTGAACTCGTCAGGGTCCACCTGAATCCGGGTCGCGAAACTGCCAATCCGCGCCTTGTCGGCCGGACCCATCGCCCCGACGAACGCTTCCGCGGCCCGCTCCTCGAGATCGAAATTCGGCTTCATGCTGCCGCTGCGGTCCAGCAGCATGACCACGGTGATCGGCTGGACGTCGTTGGAGAAGAGGGTGAGTTCCTGGCGCTTCCCGTCATCGTCTATTTTGAAATCGTCGCGCGACAGGTCGGTTTCGAGCCGGCCTCGCGCGTTGGTGACGGTGGCGTACACCGCGACCGTGCGGGTGCCGGCCGTGAACGAGGGAGGCTGCGTCTGCGGCGCCGCGGACGGCGCGCCGAGGGACGCGAGAAACAGGACGACGAGCGCGGTTGGGCGTCTCATGCTGGTCCGCCGGGAACGGATCGCTTCATCTTAGCCGCCGGACCGGCCGGCGGATATGACAAATCCATGACGGTACATGCGCCGCGCGGGCGTGTCAGACGGGTCCCTTCAGTTCCTTTACGGCAGGTGTCCGTCCGCGCTCGTCTCGATCACCGCGCCTCTGACGGCCACCTCGACCCCGACGGTCTTCGGATCCTTCGCCCCTTTGGGCGCCTCGTAGGTCAGCCGGTATTGGTATTGCTGCCTGGCCGCGCTGGCCGCGATCTGTCTGCCGATCTCGGGCAGCAGCGTGTCGAGCCGTGTCGCTGTGATGATGTTCTCGTAGCGGCCGCCGGTCATGCTCGCGACCTGGTTGCCGATGTTGGTCTGAAAGGCGCCGGTGACCTCCGAACCGCTCTTCGACGACACCGACAGCAGCACATAGTGCACGGTCACGGCGCGGGCGATCAGCTCCTTCTGCAGCCGCTGGTACTCGTTCTCGAGCGGCGGGTTGCTGTTGCCGAAGGTGCTGATGACGGCCACAAAGACCGGAAAGGAGCCGGCCTTGTCTTTTGCGGCGCGGTCGGCGGCCTCCAGGAGCCCGTCGAAGAATTTTCCGGCGCCCGCGTCGGGCGTGATCAGGTTGACGCCCTTGTAGAGCGGCTCGCCGCCCTTGATCGGCCGCACCAGCCACCGCGGCTGCGGCGCCAGCGTGAGCAGCGACGTCTCGGTGTCCCCTGGCACTTCCCTGAACAGTCCGCGCAGGCCGTTGCGCATGTTCAACAGGTAGTCGGACGACTTCCCGCCGTTGTCCACCATGACGGTGAGCTTGATCGGCCATTCGATCGGCTCGGCCTTGAGCGTCCGGCATTTCACGCCGTCTTCGACGATGGTGAACGCGTCGGCGGAGAGGCCGGTGATGGGCGCACCGGTCAGGTCGGCCACCCTGACCCAGGCCTGCCGCGGCTGCTGCGCCCTGAGGCTGACGCCGGCAAGGCCGGGACCGACAACCAGGACGACGCCGAGGACGACACCGGCGATTCGGGCACGGCGCATGCGCACCTCACGCGAAAGCGAAGACTGCGGATTGTACAGCCGATGTCGCGGCGCAACGGCCGGCGCCGCGGACGCCGGCTGACCCGGTCCATCGGTTTCGGGTTTACACTGCTCGGCATGCGTTGCCATTTCCTGATCGGCGCGTTGATTCTTGGAGCCTGCGTGTCCGCGCACGCCCAGTGGCTGAACCAGCCGATGGCCGGGGCTCCCCGCACGCCCGACGGCAAGGTGAACATGACGGGGCCGGTTCCCCGCGTCAACGGCAAGCCGGACCTCTCGGGACTCTGGCAGGTGGAGGCCGAGCCCCGCGGCCCGGGTCTCTTCGGATTGGGCGAGTCTCCCAACTCGAAATACTTCAGGGACATCCTTTCGGACTTCAAGCCCGGCGAGGAGCCCCTGACGGAAGCGGGCCGCGAACTCTTCAACAGGCACGTCCAGGCGGGCGCATTCGCGAATCCCAGCCTGAACTGCCTGCCGGACGGCGTGCCCCACGCGGATCTGCTGCCGGAGCCGTTCAAGATCATTCAGACGCCCGGCGTCATCGTGATGCTGTACGAAGTGGAGACGATTTTCCGCCAGGTGTTCACCGACGGACGGAAACAGCTCGTGGATCCGGCGCCCACGTGGCTCGGTTACTCCGTCGGGAAGTGGGACGGCGACACGCTGGTGGTCGACACGCGCGGATTCAACGACCGCAGCTGGCTGGATGCGCGGGGCCACGGCCACAGCGAGGAGATGCGCGTCGAGGAGCGCTTCCGCCGGCGCGATTTCGGCCACCTGGACCTCACCATCACGATCGAGGACCCGAAGATCTTCACCCGGCCGTTCACCTTCAGCGTCACCGAACGGCTGCTTCCGGACACGGACGTGTTCGAGCACATCTGCGCCGAGGCGGAAAAGGACGCCGCGCGAATCGCCAACGCGCCGAAGTGATCCGCGCGCGCGGTCAGCGGCGATCCCGGGCGTCGCGGGAGTTGTTGCGAGGTCAGGAGGCGGTTTTCAATCGTCCGGCCAGCAACCCCGTCGCCTCACTGAGATCGAGATCGGCGACGAGCAATCCCTCCTCGCCGTAAGGCTGGTAGGAGAGGAGCGTGCCGTCCGGCCTGGCGATCGCCGACGTGGTACCGGAGCCGGCGATGGCGTAGTTGACGGTGGCGAAATAGCAGGTGTTTTCCGCCGCGCGGCACAGGGCCGCCTTCTCGTGAAAGGTGTTCGCGGGATCGCCGAAGGTCGTGGGCCGGAACGCGCCTGGCTCCGGTGGAGTGAAGTGCGGGTGAAACACGATCTGCGCCCCGCGGCGGGCGGCAAATCGAACGGTCTCCGGATACCGCCAGCCTTCGTGACAGATCACGACGCCGAACGTCAGCGCCCCTGCTGTGAAGACCCGGCGATCCTTCCCCGGCGTATACGTCCCGTCCTCGCTGGGGTCGACCTGGACCTTGTCCTGAAAGCCCGCGATCGAGCCATCGTCGTTGACGACCATGACGGTCGCGGCGAGCGTGTCGTTGACGATCCGCTCCGTGCCGAGCACGACGGCGATCCGCGCTCGCGCGGCTGCCGCGCCCACACGGGACCACGCGCGCTCGAGAAAGACGGCGTCGGGCGGCGGCGGCGTCCAGCCGAGTCCGCGGTAGCCAGGGACGTAGCACTCCGGGAAGCAGATGATCTTCGCCTGCCGCGCGCCGGCCTGCTCGATGGCCTGTTCGGCACGCGCGATCGATTCATCCGGTGTGGCGGCGTAGGGGATGTTCGCGAGCGCAATTCGAATCGAGCTCATACTCAAACATAGCAGACGCGGTTGCCGCGCATAAAGCCGGTCGACTCACGTCAACCACGTGAGTCGACTGCGGTCAACAAAGACGGAAGGCGTCGAAGATGGCTACGGAAGCGGTGCGTTCGGCAGGAAGTTCTTCGAGGACAACACGGTCGCTCCAGCTTCGCCGTCTCCATCGAAAGGCGTGACTGGTCCGCCTCCCGTTCCGAAACACACGTCATCGTCCTTTGGGTCGGCGAACCACACCACGACGTGGTTCAGATCCTTGCGAACCTTGGTGGTCCCATCAAATGCGAACGCCTCCTGGATCACGGTGTCCACGCGCACAGACCCTCTGCCTGCCGCATTCGTCGTGAACTCGGCGATATATTGGGACGCGCCAAAAGGGATTTCGGCGAGTTCAGTCAGGAAGACGGTAAAGCTCGTATAGGGCGGCAGCCCCCTGGCCTTCAAATGCAGGGTATCCACTCCCCGGTCTTCCTCCGTCGGCAAAACGGTCACCGTGGCCGACGCGTTCGGGAAGCATGTCCCTGACGTCGCCACGAGGCTGAACTTGAAGGGTTCGGCATTCTCAGCGTGAGCAGCGAGCGGGAACAGCAATCCAGTGAGGATCACGAATATCGGCACCGTAAGCGTGTATCTCCTGGTGCGATTCGATGTCTCTCGTCCGATGTTCGTTGCGCCTGACAGAAGCCTCTCAAACCTGTTCATCGTGCCGTCCTTTCCTGACCATCTATGGCCTTCTCTCTACGAAACCTTCACGACCGTGCTGCGGGAATCGCAGGCACTCTGATTTCGTAGGACGGAGCCCCGCGATTTCTTTCAGGCGTTCGAGCGGGCAGGTTCCGACAGGGTCAGGTTTCGGGGATTGTGTTGCGGGCTCTCAGAACAGCCAGGCGCCGCGCGCCATGATTGCCGCGACGAACACGATCGCGATGACCGCCACGCGTTGTCGGCGGCGAGCAATCGTCTCCAGCCGGCGTCGTCCAGCGGCGATGCGAGCGCGCGGCCGCGTGCGACGATGCCGCCGAGTCCGAGCGCCAGCGTCAGCATGTGAATCGCAGAGAGAAGCGCGGCAGCGATCATGGGGGAAGTGTACGGCGGAATCCCTTTTGCTACTGAACCGCCCGAAACGACGTGACAGGACGATTTCCGGCCGAAACGGTCCAGGGGCTGACCCGGTTCGTGTTCGCGCTGACGGTTTTGGTGTGTCTGCTGGGACACCCGACGGCAGCGTCGGCGCAGAACTTTGAAGTCACGCCGTTCATCGGATATCGCTTCGGCGGGGACTTCTTCGAACTGCTGACCCGCCGGCCGCTGGACATCGATGGCGCGTCAACGGTCGGCGTCGCCGTCAACGTGCCGACCTCGGAAGACTTCCAGGTCGAGGCGCTGTACACGCACCAGCACGCCCACGCGCTCGTCCCGACCCTTGCCCCCGGCCCGCCGCCCAACTTCGAGTTCGACGTCGACCACTATCAGGCAGGCGGCCTTCGGGATTACGACATCGGGCGGCCGGCGCTGCGGCCTTTCCTGACCGGCACGCTGGGCCTGACGCGCTACGCCACGCAGGGGCAGAACGAGCTGCGATTCACGCTCGGGGCCGGAGGCGGCATCAAGATGTTCCCCTCACGTCACGTCGGCCTGCGGCTGGACGGCCGTGCGTTCATGACCTTCGTTGACGCGAACGTGAGCCTCTTCGCGTGCTCGACGCTGGGCTTCAATCAGGGCTGCGTCATCGGGTTTCAGGCCAACATCGTCTGGCAGGCCGAGTTCACGGCGGGGCTGGTCATCAAGTTCGATTGACGCCGCGAGGTGATGCGGCCGGCTGTTGTACAGTCGGACGCGCAGCGCATGCGTGAGTACGATCTGATCGCCGACTGGTACTTGACCGATCGCGGCCGGACCGTCGGGGTCGCCGAAGCGCTCGCGGTCGCCGCCACCCTTCCCGCCGGCTCGCGCATTCTGGATGTCGGCTGCGGCAACGGCGTGCCGATCACAGAGGCCCTCGTAAACGCCGGCTATCGCGTCGCCGGTCTCGACAGCTCCACCGGAATGCTTGCGCGCTTCCTGGTCAACCTGCCCGGCACGCCCGCCGTACGCGGCGACGCGCGTCGGTGTCCGTTCGCGGACGGTGTCTTCGACGCGGCGATTTCGTGGGGAATGATCTTCCACCTCCCGCGAGGCGATCAGGCCATGGTGTTCGCGAGCGTGTCACGGGTGCTCAAACCCGGCGCGCCGTTTCTGTTCACCGCGGCCGAACGGGAAGGAGACGACGCGGCCGGCATCACGGGCGAGATGAACGGCGTGACATTTCACTACTACGCCGTCCCCAGCTATCGGGCGCTGGCCGCCGAGCATGGCCTCGAGCTCGTCGGCGTTCACGACGATCCCGGTGTGAGCACGTACTATCTCACCCGCAAGCTGGCGTGAAGCGGGCCCGCGGCGGGGCAGGTTAACCGAGAATCTCGTTCAGCCCGTCCAGGACGCGCGCCAGTTCTTCCTCGGAAGCACGCGCCACCCTGGCGCCGACCCGATCGACAGAGAGCGTCCGGATTTGACTAATCTTGATCCATGAGCGCTTCCTCAGACCAAGGGCTCGACTCTCCAGCGTCAGAGGAAATCCAGCGCGGGGTTCCTGGCTCGTCAGCGCGACGGCGATCACCGTGCCTGAGCGTTCGTTGAACACATCATGGCTGAGGACCAGTACGGGACGCCGACCGGATTGCTCGTGGCCGCGAACCGGTTTCAACTCTGCCCAGCGAACCTCGCCTCTCAGTATTCTGGCCATGACGCGAAGTCGTCAGCCAGACCTTCATCGGCGAGCCGTTTTTCCTCGCGCGGATTCAGGTTGGCGGATTCGCGGGCAAGCCGGGTCCGGGCGAGCCGTTGAAGCTTGTCAGCGAGCGCGGCTTCGATGGCCTGGCTTCGATTCCTGAACCGTTGACGGTCCACGAGTTCATCGAGGCGTTGCAGAAGGGCGCTGTCCAATGTCAGAGCGACTTTTGTCTTGGGCATCGTCGGTATGATGAATCATCATACCAAGGGCGTGCACTGCCCCGGCAGGCTCACTCGGCGTTATGTTGCCCCTGGGTGTCGCATCGCATCCGGCAACGAGAGTGACAGGCTGGCTTACTTGGTCGCCTCGGCCGGCTCCAGCGCCGCCGCCTGCTGACGGCTCTTCAGCCACGCCTGCACCTGCGCCATGTAGGTGTAGAACACCGGCGTCAGATACAGCGTCACGAGCTGTGAAAACAGCAGCCCGCCGACCACGACCAGGCCGAGCGGCTGCCTGGCCTCGCCGCCCGCGCCGTACCCGAGCGCGATCGGCACGGCGCCGAGCAGCGCCGCCATCGTCGTCATCATGATCGGCCGGAAGCGGATCAGGCAGCCCTGGTAGATGGCCTGCTCGGGCGTGCTGCCCTGGCGCTCGGCGTCGAGCGCGAAGTCGATCTGCATGATCGCGTTCTTCTCGACGATGCCGATCAGCATGATCATGCCGACGAAGGCGTAGATGTTGAGATCCATCCCGAACAGGACGAGCGTCAGCAGCGCGCCGAAGCCGGCCGAGGGCAGGCCGGAGAGAATCGTCAGCGGGTGGATGTAGCTCTCGTAGAGGATGCCCAGCACGATGTAGACGACCATGATGGCGATCACGAGGAGCACGGCGAGGTTCGACAGCGAGTTCTGGAACGCCTTGGCCGCGCCCTGGAACTGGCCGCTGACGCCTTCGGGGAGCGTGGCCGTGGCCACGGTGCGCACGCGGCTCAGCACGTCGCCGAGCGACGCGCCGGGCGCGAGACCGAACGAGATGGTGACCGCCGGCAGCTGGCCGTAGTGGTTCACGGTCTGCGGGCCGATGACCTGCGTGGCGCGGGCCAGCGTGTCGAGCGGCACGACGATGCCGGCCGATCCGCTCGGGCCGTTGGCGCCCGTGCCGCCGTTGCCGGCAGCAGCGGCCGCATTGATGGCCGCCGCCGTCCCGGGGGCCGGCGTGGCCTTGAAGTAGAGGAGCGAGAGCGCCGCCGGGTCGGACTGGTACTGCTCGGCGAGCTCGAGCAGGACCTTGTACTCGTTGACCGGCGCGTAGATCGTGGACACCCAGCGCGGACCGTACGCGTCGTAGAACGCGTTCTCGATGGCGTTCGCCGTGATGCCGAGCGCCGCCGCCTTGTCGCGATCGATCTCGACGTTCACCTGCGGGCTCGTGACCTGGAGGTCGCTCGTCAGATCGGCGAGGCCTTCCACGTCCGCCAGCGCCTTCATCAGCGTGCGCGACGCCGCGTAGAGCGCCTCGCGGTCCGGCGACTGCATCGAGGACCTGATACAGGCTCTTGCTCACCTGGCCGCCGATGCGGATGGTCGGCGGGTTCTGCACGAACGTGTGCATGCCGACGACCGTCGCCAGCTGCGGCCGCAGCTTCTCGATGATCTGGTTGGCCAGCTCCTTCCGCTCGCTGCGCGGCTTGAGGTGGACGACGATCTGGCCGAGGTTGGGACCGCCAAGCGTGTTCGATGCGCTGCCGCCAATCGTCGAGACGAGCGCCTCGACGTTCGGATCGTTGCGGATGATGTTCGCCACCTCGCCCTGGTATTCGACGAGCTTGTCGTAGGACGTGCCCTGCGCGGCCTCCGTCGTCACCGCCAGCTGGTCCGTGTCCTGATCGGGAATGAACCCCTTCGGGACGTAGACGAACAGCGCGCCCGTGAGGACCAGGAGGACGATGGACGCCGCCATCGTGGCGCCGCGATGCCTCAGCACGATCTGAAGTGTCCGGTCGTAGCTGGCCAGCAGGCTCGCGAACGCGCGTTCGGTCGCCACCGCGAACCGCGAACCGCCCTCGTGCCCGGGTGCCGCGTGTCCGCCTTTTTCATCCGCGTTGTGCGCATGCTTGGGCTTCTTGAGGAAGCGGCTGCAGAGCATGGGCGTGAGCGTCACCGAGACGACGCCAGAAATCAGGATGGCGACGCAGATCGTGACCGAGAACTCACGGAACAGCCGGCCGAGCACGCCGCCCATGAAGAGGACGGGGATGAACACGGCCGCCAGCGACAGCGTCATCGACACGATCGTGAACCCGATTTCGCGCGACCCGACGAGCGACGCGGTGAGCGGGTCTTCACCCATTTCGACGTGCCGGTAGATGTTCTCGAGCATCACGATCGCGTCGTCCACGACGAAGCCGACCGAGAGAATGAGCGCCATCATCGACAGGTTGTCGAGGCTGTACCCGAGCATGTACATGACCGCGAACGTGCCGATGATCGAGAAGGGCAGCGCGAGGCTGGGAATGACGGTCGCCCACACGTTCCGCAGGAACACGAAGATGACCATGATCACGAGCGCGAGCGTGAGCGCCATGGTGATCTGCACGTCCGATGACGATTCGCGGATCGTGTCCGACCGATCGTAGAGGACGTCCATGTGCACGCTGGTCGGCAGCTCCATCTGGAACTGGGGCAGCAGGGCCTTGACGGCGTCGGCCACGGCGATGGTGTTGGTCCCGGGCTGCCGCTGGATGCCGAGCGTGATGCCGCGCCGTTCGTCGTCCCGCGTGTAGTACCACGACGCCGTCCGCTGATCCTCGACGCCGTCGATGACGGCGCCGAGCTCGCGCAGCCGCACCGGCGCGCCATTGCGGTACGAGACGATCATGTCCTTGTACTGCTCGGCGTTCATCAGCTGGCCGGTCGCCTGCAGCGTGAAGGACTTGTGCGGCCCGACCAGCGTGCCGCTGGGCACGTTGCTGTTCCAGTTCCGCAGCTGCGTCTCGACTTCGTTGATGCCGATCTGGCGTGACGCCAGCGCGTGCGGGTCGAGCTGCACGTGCACGGCGTATTTCTGGCTGCCGAGCACCTGGACCTGCGCCACGCCGTTGACCATCGAGATGCGCTGCGCGATGCGCGTCTGCGCGTACTCGTCGAGCGTCCACGGCGGCAGCGTCGTCGAGGTGATGACGAGGTAGAGGACGGGCTGATCCGCCGGGTTGACCTTGGTGAAGGTCGGCGGCGTCGGCATGCCCTGCGGCAGCAGGCGCGAGGCCTGCGTGATCGCCGACTGCACGTCGATGGAGGCGCCGTCGAGGCTCCGGTTCAGGTCGAACTCGAGCGTGACGAGCGTCGAGCCGAGCGAGTTCACCGACGTCATCGACTCGAGGCCGGCGATCATCGAAAACTGGTTCTCGAGCGGCGTCGCGACGGACGCGCCCATCGTCTCGGGGCTGGCGCCGGGCAGCTGCGCCGTGACGAGGAGCGTCGGGAAATCGACGTTGGGGAGGTCGCTGACCGGGAGCGATCGATACGCCACCAGGCCGAAAAGCGCGATCGCCGCCATGAGGAGGCTGGTGGCGATCGGCCGCTTGATAAATCCTTCGGAAATGTTCATACGGTAACCGGGTCAGACGCCGACCTTGCGGCGATTTTGCTCGTGCGGAAAACTTGCGCCATGTACGTGTAGACGACGGGCGTGAGATAGAGCGTCAGCATCTGCGAGACGATGAGGCCGCCGACGACGGCGAGCCCCAGCGGCCGCCGCGCTTCGCCGCCCGCGCCGAAGCCGAGCGCAATCGGCACGGCGCCGAGCAGCGCGGCCATCGTCGTCATCATGATGGGCCGGAAGCGGACGAGGCAGCCTTCGTAGATCGCCTCGGTGGGCGTCATCGCCTGCTTGCGTTCGGCCTCGAGGGCGAAGTCGATCTGCATGATCGCGTTCTTCTTGACGATCCCGATCAGCATGATGAGGCCGACAAAGGAGTAGATGTTCAGCTCGTTGCCGAACAGCCAGAGCGTGACGAGGGCGCCGAGGCCGGCCGATGGCAGGCCCGAAAGAATCGTGATCGGGTGGATGTAGCTCTCGTACAGCGCGCCGAGCACGATGTACACCACGCCGATGGCCACGAAGAGCAGCAGGCTGAGGTTCTTCGTGGATTCCTGGAAGACCTTGGCCGACCCTTCGAAATTGATCGTCACCGTCGCGGGCAGCACCTGGCCCGCCACGTCCTTGATGCGGTCGACGGCGGCGCCGAGCGACACGCCGGGCCGCAGCCCGAACGAGACGGACACCGACGGCAGCTGCCCCGAGTGGTTGATGCTCTGGGGACCGACCGTCTCCTGCCGGGACGCCACGGTCTCGAGCGGCACCAGCGTCCCGCGCGGCGTCTTGAACGAGATCTTCTCGAGCGAGTCGGCGTACTGCTGGTACTTCGGATCCAGCTCGACGAGCACGCGGTACTGCGTGGCGTCGCCGTAAATCGTGGACGACCACTTCGGGCCGAACCCGATCGAGAGCACGTTCGTGATTTGCGTCGCGTTGAGCCCGACGGCGGCGGCCTTGTCGCGATCGATGATCAGGTTGACCTTCGGGCTCCGGATCTCCAGGTCGTTCGACACGTCCTGGATTTCCGCGATGCCCTGCATGGCCGTGCTCAGGCGGCGCGCCTGGGCATAGAGCTCGTCGGTGTCCGGGCTCCGCACCGTGACGTTGTACGAGCTGTTGCCCACACGCGCGCCGATGTTGAGAGACGAAGGCAGGTTCACGAACACGTTGTAGTTCGGAAAGCTCAGGAGCTGGCGCCGCAGCTGCTGCGAGATCTGCTGCGCGGACTGGGGACGCGTCGCGCGCGGCGTCAGGTTCACCTGGAGCTGCGCGGTGTTCTGGGACCCGCCGTACCCGCTGCCGCCGCCGCCGGTCCGGACCATGAAGCTGTCGATGTACGGATTCTTGCGGACGATCTCGGCCACCTTCTGCGCCGCCGCGGACATCTCGTAGAACGACGTGCCCTGCGCCGCCCGGATGTTGATGTTCATCGAGTCGTTGTCCTGGTCGGGGATGAACCCCTTCGGGACCACGCCGTACATGTGGACCGTGGCGGCCAGGACGACGACGAACACGCCCAGCATCACCACCCGGTGGCGGAGGACGGCGCCGAGGCTCCACTTGTAGCCGTCGAACACCGCGTCGAACGCGCGATCGAGCAGCCCGGCCAGGCCGCGCTTGGTGTGCACGACGCGCAGGAAGCGGCTGCACAGCATCGGCGTCAGCGTGATCGACACGACGCCGGAAATGAGAATCGCCGCCGTGATCGTGACGGCGAACTCGCGGAACAGCCGGCCCAGGATGCCGGCCATGAACAGGATCGGGATGAACACGGCCGCGAGCGACGTGGTCATCGTGAGGATCGTGAAGCCGATTTCCTTCGATCCGTTGAGCGACGCCGTCAGCCGATCCTCGCCGGCCTCGATGTGGCGCACGATGTTCTCGAGCATCACGATCGCATCGTCCACGACGAAGCCGATGCACAGGATGAGCGCCATCATCGACAGGTTGTTGAGGCTGAAGCCGAGCAGCTGCATGACGGCGAACGTGCCGAAGATCGAAAACGGCAGGGCCAGCGCGGGGATGATGGTGGCCGACCCGTTGTGGAGGAACAGGAAGATCACGGCCACGACCAGCACCAGCGTGATCATCATCGTCCACTGGATGTCCTTGAACGCCGCCCGGATGGTCTTCGACCGGTCGCCGCGCACGAGCATGTGAATCGACGGCGGCAGCTGCGCGTTGAGCGCCGGGAGCAGCCTGAGGGCGGCGTCGGTCACCTCGATCGTGTTCACGCCCGGCTGCCGCTTGAGCGCCAGGTTGATGGCGCGCTGCCCGCCTTCGCGCGTGTAGAACCACGTCGCGTTCATCGTGTCTTCGATGCTGTCGACCACGTTGGCGACCTGTTCGAGCCGCACGGGCTTGCCCTGCCGGTACGTCACGATGATCGGCTTGAACTGGGCCGCGTTGTTCAGCTGGCCGCCGGCCTTGATGTTGAACGTCTGGTGCGCGCCGAACAGCTGCCCGGTGGGCAGGTTGACGTTCCAGTTCTGCAGCGCCTGATCGACCTCGTTGATGCCGATCTGCTGCGTGCGCAGCCGGTCCGGATCGACCTGCACGCGCACCGCGTACTTCGCCTGGCCCCAGACCTCCACCTTCGCCACGCCGTTCACCATCGACAGGCGCGGCGCGACCACCGTTTCGGCGAAGTCGTCGAGCACCGACATCGGCACGGTGTTCGAGATCAGCGCGAGCTGCAGGATGTCCTGATCGGCGGGGTTCTGTTTGCGGAAGGTCGGCGGCGACGGCATGCCCGCCGGCAGCAGCGGCATGGCTTCGGCAATGGCGGTCTGGACGTCGACCGCGGCGCTGTCCATCGATCGCGCGAGGTCGAACTGCAGCGTGACCTGGCTGCTGCCCGTGCCGCTCTGCGAGATCATCGAGTCCACGCCCGCGATGCTGGTGAACTGCCGCTCCAGCGGGCTCGCGACAGACGACGCCATCGTGCCGGGATCGGCGCCGGGCAGGCCCGCCTGCACCTGGATGGTGGGGAAGTCCACCGTCGGCAGGTCGCTCACCGGCAGCGCCCGGTACGCGACGATGCCGAACATGGCGATGGCCGCCATGAGGAGGCTCGTGGCGATCGGCCGCCTGATGAATCCTTCGGAAATGTTCACGAGCCCGAGTTCCTTCATCATCATCTGGTCGTCTGGTCATCTGGTCATCTGGTCATCGTCGATCGATTGCTGAATTGTTCAATTGAACAGCGATGACCAGATGACCAGATGACTAAATGACCAGATATTAAGCCGTGACCGGTTTTGCGGCCGCCGTCCCGCGAATCTTGCTCGTCCGGAACATCTGCGCCATGTAGGTGTAGACGACCGGCGTCAGGTAGAGCGTCAGTAACTGGGAGAAGATGAGGCCGCCCACGACCGCCAGGCCCAGCGGCCGCCGCGCTTCGCCGCCCGCCCCGAACCCGGCCGCGATCGGCAGCCCGCCGAGCAGCGCGGCCATCGTCGTCATCATGATGGGCCGGAAGCGGACGAGGCAGCCCTCGTAGATCGCCTCGGCCGGCGTCATCCCGAGCTTGCGCTCGGCGTCGAGCGCGAAGTCGATCTGCATGATCGCGTTCTTCTTGACGATCCCGATCAGCATGACAAGACCCACGAACGAGTAGATGTTCAGCTCGTTGCCGAACAGCCACAGCGTGACGAGGGCGCCGAGGCCGGCCGACGGCAGGCCCGAGAGAATGGTGATCGGGTGAATGTAGCTCTGGTACAGCGCGCCCAGGACGATGTAGACGACGCCGATCGCGACAAACAGCAGCATGCCGAGGTTCTTGGTGGACTCCTGGAAGACCTTGGCCGAACCTTCGAAGCCGACGTTGACGGTCGCCGGCAGCAGTCCCGCTGCGAGCTGGCGGATGCGATCGACGGCGGCGCCGAGCGACACGCCGGGCCGCAGCCCGAACGAGATGTTCACCGACGGCAGCTGCCCGAAGTGGTTGACGCTTTGCGGGCCGACGGTTTCCTTCGTCGACACGACGGACGGCAGCGGAATGAGCGCGCCGCGCGGCGTCTTGAAGGTGAGCTTGTCGAGCGAATCGGCGTACTCCTGGTACTTGGGATCGAGCTCGAGCAGCACGCGGTACTGCGTCGTGTCGCCGTAGATCGTGGACGACCACTTCGGGCCGAAGCCCGCGGAGAGCGCGTTCTCGATTTGGGTGGCGTTGAGGCCGACGGCGGCCGCCTTGTCGCGATCGATGACCAGGCTCACCTTCGGGCTCTTGATCTCGAGGTTGTTCGAGACGTCCTGGATCTCCGGGATCCGCGTCTCCATCGCCGCGCTCAGCCGGTCCGCCCAGGTGTAGAGCTGATCCGTGTCGGCGCTTTGCACCGTCACGTTGTAGCTGCTGTTGCCCTGGCCGAAGCCGATCTGCAGCGCCGGCGGGATCCGGACGAACGCGCGGAAGTTCGGGAACCGCAGCAGCTGCGGCCGGAGCTGCTGCGCGATCTGCTGCGCCGAGACCGGACGCTGCGCCCGCGGCACGAGCTGGATCGGCATCTGAAAGTTCGAGCTCCCGCCGCCGTTGTAGTTGTTGCCGCCGAGGTTCATCACGAAGCTGTCCACGTATGGGTTCTTCCGGATGATCTCGGCCGCGCGCAGCCCGCCGGCGGCCATGTCGTAGAACGAGGTGCCCTGCGCCGCGCTCATGTTGACGAAGAGCATGTCGTTGTCCTGGTCCGGGATGAAGCCCTTGGGCACGATGCCGTACATGCGGACCGTGCCCGCCAGCACCCCCACGAACACGAAGACCATCGCGATGCGGTGGCGCAGCACGATGCCCGAGGCTCCACTTGTAGCCGTCGAACACCGCGTCGAACGCGCGATCGAGCAGCCCGGCCAGGCCGCGCTTGGTATGCACGACGCGCAGGAAGCGGCTGCACAGCATCGGCGTCAGCGTGATCGACACGACGCCGGAAATGAGAATCGCCGCCGTGATCGTGACGGCGAACTCGCGGAACAGCCGGCCCAGGATGCCCGCCATGAACAGGATCGGGATGAACACGGCGGCGAGCGACGTGGTCATCGTCAGGATCGTGAAGCCGATCTCCTTCGATCCGTTGAGCGACGCCGTCAGCCGATCCTCGCCGGCCTCGATGTGGCGCACGATGTTCTCGAGCATCACGATCGCATCGTCTACGACGAAGCCGATCGAGAGGATGAGCGCCATCATCGAAAGGTTGTTCAGGCTGAAGCCGAGCAGCTGCATGACGGCGAACGTGCCGAGGATGGAGAACGGCAGCGCCAGCGCCGGGATGAGCGTCGCCGACCCGTTGTGGAGGAATGCGTAGATCACGCCGACCACGAGCACCAGCGTGATGAGCATCGTCCACTGGATATCGGCGAACGCCTTGCGGATGGTGCGCGAACGATCCTGGCGAATCAACAAGTGCGCAGACGGGGGCAGCTGCGCTTCGAGCGCCGGCAGCACGGCGCGCACCGCGTCGGTCACCTGGATGATGTTGATGCCGGGCTGCCGCTGGACGCCCATGTTGATGGCGCGGCGGCCGCCCTCGCGCGTGTAGAACCACGCGGCCGACCGCGTGTTCTCGACGCTGTCGAGCACCGTCGCCACCTGGTCGAGCCGGACCGGCCGCCCCTGGCGGTACGCGACGACGATCGACCGGAACTGCGCGGCGTTGTTCAGCTGGCCGCCCGCCTTGAGGTTGAACGTCTGGTGCGCGCCGAACAGCTGCCCGGTGGGCAGGTTGACGTTCCAGTTCTGCAGCGCCTGATCGACTTCGTTGATGCCGATCTGCTGCGCGCGCAGCTTGTCGGGATCCACCTGCACGCGTACCGCGTACTTCTGCGCGCCGTTCACCTGCACCTGCGACACGCCGCTCACCATCGAGATGCGCGGGGCCAGGACCGTCTCCGCGTAGTCGTCGAGCAGCGACATCGACAGGCTGTTCGACGTCAGGCTCAGCTGCATGATGTCCTGATCGGCGGGGTTCTGCTTGCGGAACGTCGGCGGATTCGGCATGCCCGCCGGCAGCAGCGGCATCACTTCGGAGAGCGCCGTCTGGACGTCGACGACCGCGCTGTCGATCGAGCGCCCGAGGTCGAACTGCAGCGTGACGTTGCTGCTGCCGGTGCTGCTCTGCGAGGTCATCGAGTCGATGCCCGCGATCGTCGTGAGCTGCCGCTCGATCGGGCTGGCGACCGCCGCGGCCATCGTGCCGGGATCGCCGCCCGGGAGTCCCGCCTGGATCTGAATCGTCGGGGAATCCACCGCCGGCAGGTCGCTCACCGGCAGCGCGCGGTAGGCGACGATGCCGAACATGGCGATGGCCGCCATCAGGAGGCTGGTGGCGATCGGGCGCCGGATGAAGAGTTCGGAGACGTTCATGGACGTCTGCCTCGCCTACTCGCCGCGGCGTCCGCGTGCGGCCTGTCCCTGCGCGTCGCCGTTTTGCCCGCTCTGTCCGGTCTGCCCGTTCTGCTGTCCCTGTCCCTGTCCGCGTCCGCCGCCGCGGCGCCCGCCGCCGCCCCGTCCGTCGCCGGTCTGGATCTTCGTGCCCGCCTCGAGCCGCAGCTGGCCCTCGGTGACAACCGTCTGCCCCGACTGCAGGCCCTTTTCCACCACCACGTCGTCGCCCATGCGCTGGCCGATCGTGACGGGCTGCTGGGCCACCGTGTTGTCCGGCTTGACGAGGAAGACGAACTGGCCTTCCTGCCCGGTCTGGACCGCCTGGCTCGGAAGCACCATCGCGTTGGAAATCGTGGACACGCGCAGGCTCACGCGCGCGAACTGGCCCGGCCACAGCCGGCGATCGTGGTTCTCGAAGCGCGCCTTCAGCTTGATCGTGTCCGTCGAGGCGTCGATGACGTTGTCGATGAAATTCAGATCGCCTTCGACGACGTTCGCCGTCGAATCCTGCGACGTCGCGGTGACCGGAATCTTCGTCTTGCCGAGATTGTTCTTGATGGACGCGAGGTTCGCCGCCGGGATCGAGAACGTGACGAAGATGGGCTCGACCTGCGCGATCGTCGTCAGCTCGGTCTGGTTGGCCGTCACGAGACCGCCGACCTTGACCGCGATGTTGCTGCTGTGTCCGTCGATCGGCGACGTGATGCTCGTGTACCCGAGCTGCAGGCGCGCGTTGTCCACCATCGCCTGCTGCGCGACGAGCTGCGCTTTCGCGCTTTCGACCGCGGCGCGGTCCGCCTTGATGGTGCCGGCGCTGGTGTCCGCGGCCGCGCGCGCCTGTTCGGCGACGTCCTTGGAGACGATCCCTTTTTCGGCGAGCTGCGCCTGCCGCTGCGCCGTGAGCGTCGCGTATTCGGACTGCGAGCCATCACGCCCAAGCTGGGCTTCGGCCTGGCTGAGCAGCGCCTGGTCGCGCACCAGGTTGGCTTCGGCCTGCCTGAGGGCGGCCTCGAACGGCCGCTTGTCGATGGTGAAGAGCAGCTGATCTTTCTTGACGAAGTCGCCCTCGTGAAACGTCGCCGACTCGATGGTGCCGGTCACCTGCGACCGGACCGAAATCATGGTGTACGCTTCGACGTTGCCGATGGCGGCGATGTCGACGGGGACGTCGCGCTGCACGACCTTGGTGGTGACGACCGGCACGGCGCCGCCTTCACCGCCGCGGCCACGGCCCCGGCCGCCGCCCCCGCCGGAGGTAGCCGCCGAGTCCGAGCAGGCGGCCGTGACGGCGAGCACGCCGAGACCGAAAAGAACGATGAACGAACGTGTCTGCACCGATGAACTCCAGGCGGAAGTCGGGTCGGGATGGATCCGGCTGAGAACGCAGTCTCCTGCCCGCGCTTTATCGCTATCTACAATACGTGCCCGGCGCGCATACCATTTACGAGGGGTTTTCCTATCGTTTCCTCAGGAATCAGGGTCGCTTTCGCCATGACTTCGCAGGTCCGCCCGCTCGAGGCGGAAACGGACGCCACGCAGGCCCTTGAAGCCGGCCACGTGCTCTGGTCGCAGGCCCCCTTGTTCGCGCTGACGGTGCCGGAGCGCCCGCTATTGTCGTCCTCTGTGCTGGCAAGAGGCAAGAACGTCAGCTTCGATCCGGCCACCGGGGCGGTGGGCGGGAGCGCCCTGACCGGCGAGGCCGCCGGAAGCCTCAAAAGCATGCTGGCGCGGTTCAGCGACGAGGCGCTGGCGCTGGTGGGACGGGTCTTTCCGGGGTATCGCCAGCGGGTCGAGCGCAGGCGGACGAGCTTCCGCCCGATCGAGGTCGCGGGACGCGCTTCGTCCTGGCGGCAGGACGACACGCGCCTGCACCTCGACAGCTTTCCGGCGTCGCCCGTGCGGGGAGCAGCGCATCCTGCGCGTCTTCGCCAACGTGAACCCGGAAGGCCGCCCGCGATCGTGGCGGATTGGGGAGGACTTCGAGGCCGTGGGCCGGCGGTTCGCGCCGAGGCTCCGGATGCCCGCGCCCGGAAGCGCGCTGCTGCTCCGGGCGTTCGGGATCACGAAGTCGCGCCGCTCGGCCTACGACTCGATGATGCTGCAGCTGCACGATCTGATGAAGGCCGACAACGCGTATCAGCAGGACGCGCCGCAGACCGCGTTCGACTTCCCGGCGGGATCGACGTGGATGGCGTTCACCGACCAGGTGAGCCACGCCGCGATGGCCGGCCAGTACCAGCTCGAACAGACTTTTCTGCTGCCCGTCGACGCAATGCGCGAGCCCGGGCGATCGCCGCTGCAGAATTCTCGAACGCTTGCTGGAACGGGCCCACTCCTGTAGATCTGGTCATCTGGTCATTTAGTCATCTGGTCATCGTTGGTCAATTGAGAAATTGCCAGATTGACAAACGATGACCAGATGACCAGATGACCAAATGACCAGATTCGCTATTTCAGTATGGTGGCCGTCACCTCGACGGTGACCTTCCGGTCGCTGACCGGATCGGTCGCCTGCGTGGCGACGAGCGGCTTGCCGCTGTCGAGGATCAGGACGAAGTTCTGCTTGATGTCGGTGACTGGATCGGTTGCCGGCTTCGCGGCTCTGCGCCGACTGGTACTGGATGGTGCACTGCAGCCGGATCTTGCCGTTCGCCAGGATGGTGGGGTAGGCGTCGAAGTTCAACGGGATCAAGTTGGGTGGAACCGTCGCGACCTCGCGCACCGAGCCGTTGAAACCGTCGCCGGCGACGGCCGAGACGCTTTTCCTGATCGGCGGGCCGCCGCCGCCGTCCTCGGTGATGTTCAGGTCCACTTTTACGTTGATCGACTGCCGCGCCGCAGGCGGCGCAGGCGGTGCGGGAGGAGCCGGCGGCGGCGGGGGCGGCGCCTGGGCGGCTGGCGCGGCCGGGGCCGGCGGCGCCGCGCGGTGCCGGTTGGGGCGCACGCGGTGCCGTCTGGGCAAACACATGACCGGCGGCGAACACGAACGCCGCCAACAGCACGACTCTGGTTCTCATCATCGGTTCTCTCCGTGAACTTCCAACTTCCAACTTCTGACTTTCTCAACTTCTACGTTTTAACTTTGCACTTCAAACTTCCGACTTTCTTCTAGGGCATCGCCGCTAACTCGATCCGATCGATCGCGATAGTCGAGATCTCGATCGGCATCACGACCACGAGCGGCGAAACGTTGACCGGTTCCAGGACGATGGGCGCCAGCGGCCCGAGGTCCGGGCTCGCTGGCCGCGCGGCCGCGGGAGGTTTCCCCAGCGCAGCGGACGCGGTCCGCGGTGCCGTGCCGGGTGCCGCCCCCTTGAGGCCCGTAATGGACGTAACGGCACGTAACGGCAGCAGCGCCTTCGTCTGCGGGGCCGCCGCGATTTCGCGGCCCGCCTCCGGATTCGTTTGGACCGTCTGCGCCGGCGTCGGCGCCGGATTCTCCCGTGCGACGAACACGGCCAGCGCCAGCAGCACGCGGCCGCCGCCGGCGCCAGCAGCCACACCCACGGCCACGTGCGCCTCTCGCCGTCTGCGTCGATGCGCGCCGACACCCGCCGCGCGAGCCCGGCGTCCACGGGCGCGCTCGTCATCTCGCGAGCGATGTCGTTTATCACCGGGTCGATCGCCGGGTCTGTCGCCGCGTCGATATCGAATTCTTTACTCATCGTGTCCATGCGTGCGCAGCGACGCGCGGACGGCCCGCCGCGCCTCCGACACGCGCCATTTGATCGTCCCGGCCGGCGCGTCGAGCATCGCCCCCATCTCGTCGTAGCTGTACTCGCCGCTCTGCGCGAGCAGCAGCGCGTCGCGCAGTTTTGGCGGCAGCGCCGCGATGGCCTGCCGGATGCCGCTCCGCAGCTGGCCGCCGGCGGCGAGTTCCTCCGGCGTCGCGGGCGGCGGCGGGCTGAAGCCGGACGCGCTCACGGCGCGCGTGTCCGCGTCCCCAACCGGCACGATCCGCTGCCACCAGCGCGCGGCCGCGCGCCTGCGATTGATAGCCTGGTTCCACGCGATCGTCAGCAGCCATGTCTTGAAGCTCGCCGCGCCCCGGAAGCTCTTGAGCCGCCGGTACGCCAGCAGGAACGCCTCCTGCGCCACATCGTCGGCATCGGCTGTCGAGCCGGTGGCCGCGAGGGCGGCCCTGTAAACGGCGGCCTGATGCCTGACGACCAGCTCGCCGAATGCGGCGGTGTCGCCTTCGCGGGCTCGGGCGACCAGGTCGTCGTCGGTCACTCAGTCAGTAGACACCCGGGGCCGGGGAATGGTTGGGGGGTAGAGGTTGGAGGTTGGAGGTTGGAGGTTAGAGGTTAGAGGTTAGAGGTTGGGGGTTGGAGGCACCCGGTCATCTGGTCATCTGGTCATCTGGTCAATTTGAAATTGCCAAATCGACAAACGATGACCAGACGACCGGATGACCAAACGACCGGATTCGCGAGATTCCTAGTCGAGGAGTTTCATGAACGCGACCATGTCGGCCTCGTCCTGCGGCGTGAGCTGGATGAACCCCTGCGCGGGACCCGCCGGACCGTCTGGATCGGTGACGAAGGCGAAGAACCTGGTGTAGTGCGCGGCGACTTCCTCGAGCGTCTTCGCGGAGTTGTCGTGGAAGTAGGGCCCCGTCTTCCGGATGCCGCGCAGCGGCGAGATCTTGAACGCGTCCAGGTCGTCGATGTTGCCCGTGATGAGCGCCCGTCCCGGATCGGTGCTCGACACCGGCACGTCGCCTGCAGGCGTGCTGAAGATGAAATCCTGCACGGGCTGATTCGCCGTGTTGAACAACCCCACCAGGATGTTGAAGAACCGCGTCGCCGTCGGGATGGGCACCTGGATGAACAGCGGCGCGAACTCGTTGGTCTGGTTCATCAGCGTCCCGCTGTGGCAGTGCGCGCACAGGCCCGGCTTGAAGCCGGCGGACGGATCCGGCGGCACGTCTTCGAAGAAGCGCCGCCCGCGGCGCTCGGACGCGGTGTTGCCGCGCGGCAGGTGCGGAGCCGGACCGCCGAGCGCGCGGATCTTCAGCTCGAACGAGCTGAAAAACGAGAGGTCGGTCTGCTGGAAAAATCTGAGCGATTCGAGGTCGCCCAGCTCCGGGAAGGCCGGGGCCTGCGCGTGATCGAGAATCGCGCCCTGGGCCTGCAGTTCGAGCGACGGCTGGCGGCCGTCGAGCATCAGGGTCGGGTCGAGGGCCGGCGTGTTGAGCGTCGACGGAATGCCGCGCCGGACGGTCACGAACCGATCCTCGGAATGCGCCAGGCGCACGTTCGGCGGAAGTGCAATCTTCATCAGGATGGTGGCATCGGTCAGCATCCGCGTGACGCCGTGGCCCAGGCCATCGTCGCTGCCGTCGTGCAGGAACAGCGGATCGTGGGGATTGGCCAGGAAGCGCGCCTTCGCGTCGGCGGGGGAGACGGTCCCCGTCTTGCGGCTGTGACAGGTGAGGCACGTCCGGCCGTTGCCGCCGAACGTCTCACGCTCGAAAAGCTGCCGGCCGTCGCGATCGCTCTCGCCTCGCACCGGGACAGACAGCGAGCCGACCATGAGGCTGGCAAAAACTAACACAGTGACTGCACCGAACAGACGTTGCACTCTCATTCATCCTCCTGACGGGACTCAGCGATTACACCCGTACACGCGCGTAATGCCGGGATAACGGCTCAGATTTGTGGCTGGAGTTTACGCGTTGGGCAGGGCAGAAGGTTGGCCATCGCGACCGGGCTGGCGAGTCCTACCTCTTCCGCAGTCAGAGCGGTGAACGCTCCGATCAAGCTCGATCCGGCCTCGCCTCGCGGCTATTTCCTCGATCGCTACGCCTTGATCGAAGTGCAAGCGCGCGCCGCGGCGAACGCGGGCACGCCCTACGATCCCGCCAGGCCGCCGAAGGAGTTCGGCCTTTGGTTCGGCGGTGATCGCGTATCCGACGAGCTGCGGCGATCGAACGATCCCCGGCGACAAACGTGGAGTTGATCTGCTGCGCAAGGATCCATTGCGCGTGAGGCGCCCGGCGGCATCTGCAGGGCGATGATCTCGCAACGGCGTTCCCTGGCGTGCCGGCACCCGATGGAAGCATCGGAATCCGATTCCGCAACGCCCAGCCCACGCAGGCAAGAATCGTCTACGCCCAGGGGTGCAACGGTTCGCCGGCTGAAATCACGCTGCCGTTTCGTGTGGAACAGGCGCGGCTCCTCGAGCTCGTGCCGGGCGTGATACCCGCCGGGGTCGCCGACGCCGAACCGGTGGTGTACATCCAGGTCCTCATCGATCCCGAGGGCCACATCGCGCGTCCGCAGTACCTCGGCGGACCGCGCTCACTCTACCCGGCCGCCGTCGACGCGCTCGCGAAGTGGCGCGTGCAGCCGATCCGCGTGAACGGGTCCGGCGTGGTGACCCCGAACGTCGTGCAGGTCCCGTTCCGTCCGTAACGTCGGGCGCCAGGAGGAGGAGCGTCGAGCCTCTTGGCCGTCAGTCTCGAACGGCTTTGATCAGCGCCTCCATGTGCGCGAGATATTTCTCCAGCGCGCGTTTGCCCGCGGCCGTGAGGCGGTATTCGGTGCGCGGCATCCGCCCCTCGAACGACTTGTCCACGGAGATGTACTCCGCGTCCTCGAGCTTCCGCGCGTGCACGCTCAGGTTGCCGTCCGTCGTCTCGAGCAGGGCCTTGAGCTCGTTGAACGTGAGGCGATCGTTGACCGCCAGCGCGCTGATGATGCCGAGCCGGAGGCGCTCGTGGATCAGCCGATCGAGGCCCTGAACCCGCGGCTCGTGGCTCGCGGCTCGTGACCCGTGGCTCGTGGCTCGTGACTCGTGGCTCGTGGTTCGCGGCTCGCGTTTGCCGGCTGCCGACCGCTGACTGCTCGCTTTACCCACCGTATCTCCTCGCGATGATCACGCCAAACACAATGTGAAGGCCGCCGAACCCGACGGCCATGAACGCGTTGCCCCACGCGGGCGGCGACGCGAACGCCGCGGCGCCGAGCAGCATGAACGCGAGCCCCATGACGGGCACGACGCGCACCGACAGCGCGCCGCCGGCGGCGACCGCCGCGCCGTACAGCAGCAGCCAGCAGCCGGGGAGCCGCGGCGTGAGGCCGCTTTCGAGCGCCGCCGCCGTCAGCACGGCGCCGGCCGCGAGCGGCGGCAGATAGGCGAGCGCGAAGCGCCGGAACGCCTGCGAGGCGAGCGGCATGTCCGACGCGCGCGCTTTCCGCGCCATGGTCCCGACGCCAATCCCCGTCGCCACGGCCGCCGCCCCGAGCCAGACCGGGAGCCAGCGCGCGCCGCCGAGCGGACCCGCGACGGCCGCGGCCGCCAGGCCGACGATGCCGATGCCGACGCCGCCCCAGCCCGGCACCGCCGTAAACGGCGCCGCCCGCTCCATCGTCCGGCGGATGAAGCGGAGGTTGTCCATCGCGTGCGCGTGGAGCGCGGGGACCGGCTCCTGGGCCTCAGGCATTAAGGACTTTATAGCACAGAGCGTTGCGGCCGTCGAAACGTCCACGGTTTACTGCGCCACGGACGCGGTGCACCGTACGGCGCGACAACTGTCACAAGTGATCGGGCACGGCGCGATTGGACTGCGCGCGCCAGCGCTCGCCGTACACAGAGGAGTACTCGACCTCGATGACGCCGTGTTTCAGTTCGGCTGGCGTGAAGCGCGCGTACCACCCGCTCGGGACGTCGGCAAAATCGAACAGCTTGAGCATCACGGGGAGCATCGTCTGCTGGCCGTTCGCGCCGGGGGTGAACTGCAGCATCTGCACGGTCGTGCCGGCCGGAATGAGACGTCCCTTCTGCACCTTGTCCACACCCGCGCCGCCTTTTCTGTTCTCCTCGCTCAGCCCCATGTAGAAATCGTACGGGTCGGCCGCGATGTCGCGGCCCTCGTAACGAATATGGACGCCGTCTATAATCGCGGGGCCGATGCCGGAGTTGGCGAGCAGAATCTCGACGCCTTGCTGGTCGTTCGAGAGCAACGAAAAGTACAGGTACGGCAGCCTGGACGCGCGCTCCGCGTCGCGCATGAGCAGCGCCTGATAGGACAGGGCGGCGAGTGTCCCGACGCTGACGACCATCGCACTGATCGCGATCCACTTGTCGGCATCGAATTTGGCCATGGGCGCGCATTTTACACCTCGGTGGACGGGATAGACCGGTCCGCCTCCCACTGGTTAGACGGCAGAAGAGGCAGTTGTGCCGGCATCCGAAGCAGTCAGCCTGCAGCGAGCAACGCCGGACTTGGCTCCGGTGCTGCGCCATCTCCTGGAGCTGTACGTTCACGATCTGAGCGAGATCTTTCCAATCGAGCTCGGGTCTGATGGTCTCTTCGGGTACGACAAGCTGCCCCTTTATTGGGCAGAGCCGGACCTGCACCATGCGTTTCTGATTAAAGAAGGAAGGCATGTCGCCGGCTTTGCCCTCGCAACGCGGGGGTCGCCGGCGAGCGAGAATCCGGAAGACCTCGACGTTGCGGAGTTCTTCGTCCTTCGCGGGCATCGGCGCTCGGGCGTCGGCCGTCTGGCGGCCGCCGCGCTGTGGGATGCCCTACCGGGAAACTGGATCGTGCGCGTCTCGGAAGCGAACCTGGCCGGGCTCCCGTTCTGGAGCGACGTCGTTCGGTCGTACACGTCTGGCGATTTCGTAGAGAGCGCGCGGCCGGAGGGCTGGCGCGTCTTCAGGTTTGCCAGTACAGCCTGGCGCACCCCTTATTGACACAGGGTAATCGACGCTACAGCCATCGCCGAGCCCGCGCCTGGTAGGCCACGTACGTCTCTCCAAACAAGGACGCCAGGACGCGCTCCTCTGGCCCGATTTGGAATCGGTTGATGTACAGGACGTACGCGGGAAGAAACACGAAGGCGAGCCCGCTCTGCAGGAAGACAGCCCAACCGAGCAGCATGATGAGGCCGCCCAGGTACATCGGGTTGCGAGACACCCCGTAGACACCCCGCGTGACCAACGTCGACGCGTGAGGCTTCAACGGGTTAATCGTCGTCCTGGCCTTCCGGAAGGTCAGGACACCCGATGTGCCTGTCACAAATCCCGCGAGGATAACAACGGCGGCGAGCCAGTTGTGCCCTGGCAGGTCAAAGTGAAGTGATGGTACGGCCCGTGACAGCAGCCACATGAACACCGCCATGACCAATACAACCGCTGGCGGTGGGATTTTCGAATCAAGTGCAGGCATGCTCACTTCCCGCCCGCGTACATCTTGGTGAGCCGGTACAGAAACTCGCGGCCTTCCATCAACGACCGCACGCGGATGCATTCGTTGAGCCCGTGGGCATTCGTCTTCGCGCGATCAAGAAACATCCCAGAGACCCCGTACGTCGGCACGCCTGCGGCGGTGAGGAAACGCCCGTCGTTCGTGCCGGATGTTGCGCGGGCACGACCGGGACGCCGGGGAACAGCTCGCTGGTCAGCTTTTCGATCGGTCCCATGATGTCGGCCGTCAGCGTCGGCGGCGGTCCGGCTTTCTCCGGCTCGGCCTGGAACGCCACTTTCACACCCGCATCACTGATCGTCCTGATGAGCGTCTGACGAATCTCCTCGGGCGCATGGCCGGGGAAGATGCGGCAGTTGACGTTGGCCGTGACGTGTTGCGGCAGGGCGTTCTGGGCATGGCCGCCGTTGATCATCGTGGCGACGCATGTCGTGTGCAGCATCCCGTTGAGATTCGGGTCCTTCTTGAGCCGCGTCGACGGCGGCCGCATCGCCGCTGGCGGCGACGGCCTTCATGTCGGCGCCCTGGGCTCCGCCGACGATCTCGCCGAACTTGGCGAAGTAGCCGCGAGTCGCGTCGTTGAACTCGACGGGGAACTCGAACGCCTGGATTTTCGCGAGCGCCTGGGCCATCTGGTAGATGGCATTGTCCGGCGTCGGTCGTGACGAGTGGCCGCCCTGGTTCACCGTTTCCAGCGTAAAGTCCTGATAGAGCTTCTCACCGGCCTGAATGCCGTTGTACTGGTACGCGCCGGTCTTGCCGTCCAGCCGGCCGCCGCCGCCCTCGTTGAGCGCGAAGGCCGCGTCCATCAGCGCTCGGTGATGTTCGAGGAGGTAGCGGACGCCGTTGAACGTTCGGGGGTCTCCTCGCCGCATGTGAGCGCGAGCTTGATGCCGCGCGTCGGTTTGTAGCCGTCCTGTTTGAAGCGGACCATCGAATCCGCGAAGATCGACGCCATGGACTTGTCATCGGCCGCACCGCGCGCGTAAAAGTAGCCGCCCTCTTCGACCAGCTTGAAGGATCGCGGCTCCAGTCCTCGCGCTTGGCTTCGACCACGTCGAGATGAGCCAGCAGCATCAAGGGCTTCAGACTCGCATCCGTCCCCGGCAGCAGAGCGATCAGGTTGCCATTCTTCGGCTGATTGGGCGGCGCGATGAGATGGAGGTCGTTCTCGGAATAGCCGGCCTGCACGAGGTGCGCCTTCATGGCGTTTGCCGCCGCGGTGCAGGAGCCGACGGAGAGCGTCGTGTTGATCTCGATCAGTTCCTTGTAGAGCGCCCGGAACGCCTGCTCGCCGGCGCGAGCCGGGTTGGCACTGCTGCCTGGCCGGCACGCAGGTCTGCGCGTTGCCCCGCGCAGACGGCGGCGATCACAAGCAGGCTGATCGCGGGCGAATGGCTTTTGCGCATTGGTCACGGGTCCTCTCGGTTTCGAGCCGGAGAATAGTCGGCCGCCTGGGATGAGCGTGCGAACGTCGTGCAACGCCGGGAGGGTGCCGGGGAACGTGTCGAAGAGTGACTTGAGTATACGCGCGGAAGCGAGTGTGCACGGGATTAGTCTCTGGTGACGTCGATGCGGCGAGTTTGGCACCAGTGAGGACTAGGGCCGCGCAAGTGCGAGCGTGGGAGATCGTTGTAAGTTTGCCTGGGTGCTTCAGGAAATGAACAGTCACCTCACGCGAGCGGCGCTCGCCGCGGCTGTGCTTTTCAGCGCGTGCCGGGGACCCGAGGCACCGGCTTCGCCGCCGACGGTTCCGTCGGCGCCGGTCCAGCCGGCGTTCGTCGCGGTCTACGGTCGCGTCCTCGACTTCAAGACGAACGCGGGCGTCGCGAACGAAACGATCAAGTTTACACCCCGCCGTTCGATGCCACCGGAGGCACGGTGACGACCGACGCCGCCGGCAACTACTCGCTGTTGCTCCCGCCCGGCAACTACAACCCGAGAATCGGCGGCGATACACCACACTACAATCGCGGAACGATCCGGCCGGTGGGGGCGGCGTACCTCGCCGACTACTTCATCAACGGTGACAACTGCGTGATGTTTTACGGCACCGTCCGGAGTGCCACACGACTGTCCTTATCGCGGGCGCGACCGTCTCGTTCCTGGGGAGGACGCAGATATCCGGGAGCGACGGATCCTTTCGACTCGATCTCGGCTGCCCGACGGGGACCTTGCCTTTCGGAACCGGCACGACGTTCATGACCGTCAGCAGCCCCGGCTACGTCACGCAATCCGCATACGGTAATCGGGCGGAGTTCGTCCCCGCCGATGGCTTACAGCGGGTTGACGTCAACCTTCAACCGGTGCCCTGACGTTTCCAGCGACAATCGGGTTGCGGGAACGGTGACCGTCTGAGGATCGCCGGCACGATCTGATCGCGACGCAAACGAACCCGGTCATCCCGATCAGTGTTCAACCTCGTTGAAAGGTGTCGGAACCCATGGCCTGAACAACGATTTCCGCCATGCGAATCAACGTATCCGCCTGGCGCGTCTGTCATGGCTTTGCCGCGCTTCGCGTTGACCTCGTGGATGAACGCCCCGATCTCATTCACGGCGGCATTACTTCTGCTGCGCGTCCAGCTCGCGAGGGCTGCGTCGAGCTTCACCGTCAGCGCGTGCAGTCAGTCCGTTCGGCAGCCCATACGCGGTGACCTGAGCGATCAGCTGGTCAAGCGCCGACGGGACCGACACGGGCAGGACCCACATCGTGGCGTGCCCGGCGCTCGACCCGACCACCTGACCGTGGTTGTTGACATCTCCGGCGGCGCCGGAGCCGCCGACCGCGAGCTCCGGGAGACCCACCATTCCGCCAGCCGCCGTCCATGAGAAGGCGTGGGTCACCGCGTCTCCGGCGGTGGTGCTCCACCCGACGACCTGGCCGGTGTTGTTCACCGCGGAGGCCGTGCTTTGCGTTCCTCCGAGCGTGCCGAGGTCGACCATCCCACGGCCCGCCGTCCATGAAAACGCGTGGAGTTCGACGTTCCCGGTGTAGCTGTGACCGACCACCTGGCCGGTCTCGTTCACGGCTGTGGGGGAGGCGCTGCTTCCGAGGTTGCCAGCGTCCACCGTCCCGCCGCTCGGGGTCCACGAGAACACCCTGGATTAGCTCACACCGTTGAGAAAGTGTCGCCGACCACGTGGCGGCTATCGCTTACGCCTCGGGCGAAGCTGAGGCCGTCGAGGCGCGTGCCGAGATTGACCATCCCGCCGGAAGACCTCCATGAGAACGCGTGGGTTATCCTGTATTCTTCGGGTCCGACTTGGCGTAGCCGACCACTTGATCGCTCGCGCTCGCGTCGGTGGCCATAGTCGCTGGTATGCCCAGCGTGCCGGGATCGACCATCCCTGTACCGCCGTCCACAAAAACGCGTGGATTTCCGCGTCTCCGGGGGTCGAGCTGGTGCCGGCCACTTGACCGCTCGCGCTAATGCCGACGGCGGTGCTGTCATTCCCGCCGAGCGTGCCGAGATCCACCGTCCGCCATTCGTCGTCATGAGAGCGCATGGGTTGCACCATTGTTCCCGGCAGGGTAAAGGTCACCGACCACTTGACCGCTGCTCGTTCACGCAACGGCCGTGGCTGCTGTTTCGGCCCGAGCGTGCCGAGATTGATTAGCTCTCCGTTCTCCGTCCATGAGAACGCGTGGAGTTTAGCGTTCCAGGCGGTGAGGCTGTCACCGACCACTTGACCGCGCTAGTTACGGCTGCGGCACCGAGCTGAGGGCAGCACCCAGCGAGACGAGACCGATTGGCAGATACGCGCAGCGGCGCCCCGCGCGGCGCCCACTGCCAGATCATCACGAAGATCACGAGCCGGGGTTTCACGGGATTCATTGAAGCGTCTCCCTGGAGCGACACGTCGCTCCACATATCGCGGTCGGGCACGCAGTGAGCATCGGTACACCGCCAATCATGCGCCGTGGACCTTCACCGGCATTTCTTGTTGTTCGCTCGAGCTCGGCGCTTCAGGCGTATAAGGAAACGATTTGGGATTCGGCTGAGCGGCGATCGAAAACCTGAAGTTGTTTGCGAATCCTGCTTACAATCGGCCAGCGTTGCGTCAGAATGGGCTGTGCGGATACGTCCACCCTGTTCTCTGAAATGAAGGGGAGGCGACGAATGAGACGCTTGTTTCCGGCGATCATCGGGATCCTTGTCCTGGCCGGTATCCCGGCGCGCGCCCACCACACCCACCCGGACTTCCTGCTGGGTCAGACCGTTACCGTCGAAGGCACGCTCGAGGAGCTGAGGTATGCCAATCCGCATGTCCTGCTGAAGATTCGGACTGCCGAGGGTGTCGTCTACTTGGCCGAATGGCAGGCGGCGTCATGGCTCCAGTTCCATGCGCACGTGACGCTGACCACGTTGCGGGTCGGTGATCAGCTGGTTGTCAGCGGGGCCCCCTCGCGCGATCCGGCGTCACGCGAGCTGGTTCGTTTGAAGGAAGTGGTCCGACGGCGCGACGGGTGGACCTACCGGGTGATTCCGGAACAGCCGTCTCTCACGCGTTGACTAGACTCGCCCGCTTCGACGCCCCATGCCGATCGCCACGACCAGCCAGGCGACAGTGAGACAGGCGAATCCCAGAAGCACCGGCACGAGGGACTCGGCGGCCCCGACCGCCATCACGCGGTACGTCTCGGACGTCGCCTCGCGGGTCCAGAAGACTTTGAGCACGTTGATGAATCCCAGCAGCGTGCCCGCAATGGCCGCGAACAGGCCCGCCAGCGACAGCGGCCGCATCAGCGCGAGGTTCTGCTCCGTCGGACGTATTGCGTACACGACCGCCATCACGAGCGGAACAACACCCATAATGAGCGTCAAACGTCCGAACAGGCTGGCATTGTGGAGCATCTGTGACATGGTGACCTCACGGTTGATGGCGAATCTGTTATGAGAGAACGCGCCCCGAGGCTTGTTGTGACCCAGGTTTGATCGTCGTGATCGATGTCACACGCGCGGAGATGGCGCGTTAGATCCTTCCGTGGACCGGGAGACTGAGCTGACGCTGGTCGCGCGGCTTCGCCAGGGCGAGGCGGACGCGTTCGACGAGATCTACGCGGCGTTCAACAAGCCGCTGTTCACGTTCTTGATCCGTCTGTCGCGGCGGCGCGATGTCGCCGAGGACCTGCACGAGGAGACCTGGCTCCGGTTGGTGAAACACGCCGGCCGGCTACAGAGGACACGCGGCTGGGGCCGTGGCTCTTCACGGTGGCACGCAACCTTCACGTCAGCTACCGCCGTTCGCGGGCGCTGGAAGATTCGGCTGCGGCGAGCCTCATCGGGTTGTGGCCCTTCAGCGTCAGGGAGACCTCTCCCTTCGAGGAGACCGCGGCCAACGAGCTCGAGCGGCGCATCGAACGGGCGCTGGCGAACCTGCCGGCGGCGTCGAGAGAAGTGCTGCTCCTCGTGGGCGTCTCAGGACTCGATCAATCGGAGGTGGCCGACATCTGCGGCATCACGCCCGAGCGCGCTTCGACAGCGTCTGCATCGAGCACGCGAGATGCTCGCGCACGCGCTGGAGCGCGACGCGGCCGCCGATCCCGTTCTGGAAGGAGTGCCGTCATGTCCGACTCGCTGATCCGGAGGTTGGGCGAGCTGCCGGCCGCCGAACCAGATGTCACACGCGCCGAACACATCAGGAAGCGCTGTCACGCTCGCCTGGCGCGCCACAAGCGCCGCGGTCTCTTGTTTCGAGCATGCCGCCGACCGGCGAGCGAATGGCGCCCGTCTGGCAGTCGTTGATCGCGGCGCTCGGGTTCGTCTACTTGACCGAGGTGATTCGCTTCGCGCTCGCCGTGTACGGCCTGACGTGATCGACACCGGGCCACTTGAAGTGGCCGCGTCTACTCGCCCTTGGGCCCCGACAGTCCGAATCCCGCGCCGGCCGGATCGGTGGCGACGACGATCCACTCGCTGGTCGGCAGTTCGTGGGGGCCCACGAGCACCGTGCCTCCGTTGGCCTCGATGGCCCGCGTGGCCGCCGCTATTGACGGCACGCCGATGTAGAACAGCCACGCGGCGGGCTGGCGGTCGTCCTGGCGCTGCATCACGGCGCCGAGGCGCTGGCCGTGATGGTCGATGAAGCAGTAGTCGCCCATCGGCCCCATGTTCATCGCTTCGTTGAATTCGAAGCCGAAGTGGCGGCTGTAGAACGCCTTCGACGCCGCGAGATCGGGGCTGGCGAGCTCGTTCCAGTTCACGCGCTGCGGCGCGTGACGGTCGAACACGTCGCTCGTCGCGTCCGGCACGCCCGGCGGCGGCACCGGCGTCATCAGGTAGAAGGGCACGCCCTGGGGATCGGCGACCATGGCGATCCGGCCGACGCGGGAGGTCCGTCGCCGGCATCTGGACCTTCCCTCCGTCGGCGACGATGGCCGAGAGCCGGCCGTCGACGTCTGGCGTTGACAGATAGGCGATCCAGAGCGGCCGGGCGCCGTGCTGCTGCATGTCCGCCGAGAGGCGCAGGACGCCGCCCGCGAACTTGCCGTCGGAGCGGCCGATCATGCGGTAGTCCATGCCGCCGGATTGTTCCGGTTCCGCTGCGCTGATCGTCCATCCGACCACGGCGCCGTAGAACGGCGCCATCGCGTCGGGGTCGGGCGTCATCAGCTCGTACCAGATGAAGCTGCCGGCAGGGTTCGGCCATGTGTCGTTGCTCCCTCCGGCCATTCTGCCATAGCTCTCGCGGCGTCTTCCGCGCCGCGCTTGACTCACACGCGCAGGTAGTCGCCCTGCCAGTGCGAGACGGCTTTCTTGATCTCCTCGCGTTGCTCAGTGAACCGCTGCACACCCGCCGCGCGAGATCCGGCAGCTCGGCATCGCTCGCGAAACGCAAGGCCACCAGCTGCTGCCGTGTCAGCTCTGGAATGCGGGCCTGCAGATCGGCCGGGAGCACCTCGCGCAGCCGCAGGCGCATCTCCAGGCGAATCACGCGATCCTGGACCGAGAGCGCCATCAGCCGCGCGGCCGTCAGTCCCGCGACCAGCCCTGCCGCGAACAGCGCGCCCCACGCCGTGCTGAGCGATGGCGCCCGAACGAGCTGCACGAGTGCATACACCAGGTTGGCAAAGAGAATGGGCGCGGCGAAGAAGTGGAACAGCGGAAAGAAGCGGGTGTGATTCGAAAGAGTCTGTCCGGATTCGGACGTCGCCATCGGGTTCCTCCCATGTGCCGGCCTGATGACTCAGACCTGACTGCGCCAGCACAGGATCTCACGGTGGCGCCGGCGCAGGAACCCGAAAACGATCGCCTCAGCCGAAGAGCTTGCGGTCCATGCACCGCAGGTCGTTGGGGTCGAAGAACTTCTCGGCCCACTTGTCCGTCGTGGACAGGAACCCGCTGTTCGGCCCGGGTGCGGCGTCGTTGCGGGCGTCGTCGATCCGGCCTTGGGCTTCTGGAATTGATCGAGGAAATTGAAGTGATCGACCAGCTCGAGCGCCTCGATCGCAAACACGGTGGCCACGTCGCGATCGTGGATGGCGATGAGGTTGTCGCCGTTCGACGTCTCGCCGCCGAGCGCCAGGTTCGACGATCCGCAATACACCACCGCGTCCGGCGAATTGAATCCGCAGACGATGAACTTGTGGTGAACCTGGTGGCCCAGGCCGATGACGTCCACCATCTGATCGAAGGGCGGAGGCAGCTGGGTGTTCACGGGCTTGCCGGTGACGAGCAGGCCCGTCTTCCTCGCCGGGGCTGTACAGGGCGATGCCGCCGGGACTGTCGGAAATCCCGTACGTGAAGATGCTCTGGCCGGCGTGCAGCGCCTTGAGCGCGGGAATCACCGGGCCCGTGCCCACGTTGAGCTGCATCACGGCGAACAGCACGCTGCCGCCCGTCTTTTTCCCTTCCGCGTCGAGGCGGGCGACGATGGCGTCCAGGATTTGCGTCGCGAACGTCTCGTCGTGCGGCGCGAACGTGATCTCCGACTTCGGGGTGTCCACTGAGGAAGTCGAAATCGAAAACGTCTGCGAGCCCTCGGGCGAAGCGGCGAACACGCTGGCCGATTTCTTCCCGGCGAGCGCCGTCAGCGATTCCTCGAACACCGCCAGGGTACTGCGCGGCGACCTTCTTGTCGTTGAACAGCAGCACGTGGTTGGCGTTGACGTACACGCCGGTGACCGAGAAATTCGTCGAGCCCGACAGCACCTTCACCGCGCCGGTCGTGTGGAGACGATCAGCAGCTTGTTGTGGGCGAAGTTGCCGAACTTGCCGCGAACGATCGTCGCGCCGGCCTTCGCGGCCTTCGTGAACTCCGTTTCGAACTGGTCCTCGGGCTTGGGCGTCGTGGCGTTGTGGTGCAGGCTGGCGTTGTCCAGGATGATCCGGATGCGACCCTGTTTGGCCAGCGTGAGGAAGGCGTCCATGATGTCGGGCTCGTTCAGGTCGTAGACGCACACGTCCAGGCGCAGGTTCTTGTTCCCCAGCACCTCGTCCAGGAGGGCGAACACCTGTTTGCGCGCCGTGAAGCCGAGCCAGTCGGTACTCGTCCGCGAACGTGTAGGGTTTCCCGTCGGGACCCGTGCCGGACACCTGCGTCGTGTCGAAGAGAAGCTCCTTGGCCTTGGGGCGGACGATGGCGTCCTTCCCGAAGTGGTGGACGAACGCCTGGGACTGCGTGAAGCCGCGCGCGAACCCCACCTCGAGGCTCTTCTTCGTGAACGGCTCCACGTCGATCGTCACCGCCACGCTGCGCGAGGGATCGATCGGCAGCAGCGATTGCGCGCTGTCGAAGAACCGCGGCGTGACCGTGTAGGTGTACGGCCCGACCGCCGGCGTCTTGCCCTGGTGGAAGGATCCCGGGTAATGCACCCAGCGGAACTTGTGGATGGGCGCGTTGATGCTCGAATTGGGCGGCTCGGTCGCTACCTGCGTGTGGTGCGAGCCGGGGTTTCGAATGGATAGGAGTTGAAGAGGAAGTACACAGTCTTCCCCTTGGGCTGGGTTTGAACGGTGAAGCCCGCCAGGTTCTTAGCGCCCGCCTTGCTGGCCAGGTTGAACGCGAGCAGGGTCTTGAAGTCCCCCTGGTACACAGTGACCGAGAACCCATTCTTCGACTTGCTGGTTGAAGCCACGTCTGTTCCTTCGCCCGGGCGGCCTTCGGGCCGCGCGCCGTGCATCGATCAACGCGCGGGAATTGTCTCCCGCGGCGCACGAAAAGAATCGCAAATGTTCGTAAAATCTTCAGCGGCCAATGGATTGGCCACTGCGCGTGTCCATCGCGCGCGCGGCGCACGGAGTGGCTCTGGCGCGTGGGCAAGGACGTCTCGGGATTCTGGCGTAGAATTGCGCCGCATCCGCCGGATCGGCTGAAGATCAGGAGATCGACATGAGATGCACATTTGCCGGCGCAGCCGTCATCGTCGCGACGTGTTCCGTGTCGATTGCCGCCCAATGGCCGAAGTATCCGGCTCCCGGCATCCCGCGTGACGCGGACGGGAAGGTCGCGATGGACGCGCCGACGCCGCGCACGCCGGACGGCAAGCCCGATTTGTCCGGCAACTGGGTCCGGTTCAGGGGCGAAGGGGCGTTCACGCCGCCCGAGCTCGCCGGCCTGACGCGCAACCCGGCTGCGGCGCAGACGCAGGCGCCCGCAACTCCTCCTCCGGCCGTGGATCCCAACTCGCCCCCGATCGCCGCCTTCTGGGAGATTGGCGCGAATGTCCCCGGGGGACTGCCTCTCACGCCATGGGCCGAGGCGCTGAAGAAGAAGCGGATGGCCGTGAACGACAAGGACAACCCCGACGCGAACTGCCTGCCCATGGGCCTGACGCAGTTCCACATGCACGGCCAGCCGCGCAAGATCATGCAGGACTCGCGCGTGATCGCGATCATGTACGAAGCGAACTACGGCCTTCGCTACATCTACATCGACGGGCGCACGCTGCCCGCGCAGGGCAGCGTAACCCGTTCTGGTACGGGTACTCGGTGGGACGATGGGAAGGCGACACGCTCGTCGTCGAAACGAACAACCTGAGGGGCGCCGAAACCGGGCCCTCGGACGGGTGGCTCGACGTGCGCGGCAGCCCGTATTCGGATCAGGCGAAGTTCATCGAGCGCTTCCGGCGGCCGAGATACGGGAAACTCGAAATCGACATCACGATCGAGGACGCGAAGGCGTACACGAAACCGTTCACGCTTCGCGTCAATCAGCAGATCTCGCCGGACGACGAGGTGATCGAGTTCATCTGCAACGAGAACAATCAGTTCCGCCAGCGCGTGAAGATCGATTGATCGACTGAGCTACTTCGGCGGAAGCGACCCCAGGTACGCCGAGAGCGCGATGATGTCGTCTTCCGACAGCTTCGCGACCACCTTCTTCATCAGCGCCGCGTTGGCGCCGGCGCTCGTGCCGTTCTGCATCGTGATGAGCTGCCGCGCAATGTAGACCGGCTGCAGGCCCGCGATGCGCGGCACCTCGCCAAGCCCGGTGAGCGCGTCGCCGTGGCACAGCGCGCACTGAATCGTCTTGCCCGCGGCGCCCGTCTTCGCCAGCGCGGCGCCCGCCGCGATGCTGCCCGGCGGCACGTACGCGACGAACCCCGAATGCGGATCGCGGATCGTCGTCCGCATCGGATCTTCCGGGACCTGGATGATGCGGCGGCCGATCGGCTCGGTCGCGCCGTCCGGGTGGATCCGCCGGTGGCGCGCGTCGGCGCTGATGTACGTCTTCGGCGGCGTCGCGGTCTCGATCACTTTGACGAACGGCGCGGGCTTGAGCGCGGCGAAATACGCCGCCGCCTCGTTCACGTCCTCGTCGGAGACGGCGCGGGCGATCGGTCCCATGCGCCCTTCCTCTTTCCGCGCGCCGCTCTTGAAGTACTTCATCTGCCGGACGATGTATTCGGCCGGCATGCCCGCGATGTCGGCGGACTCCGGGTGACCCTGGCCCGACATCAGGTGGCACGACCCGCACGCGTTCGGCATCGGGCCTTTCACGCTGCGCGGCGCGGGCGGATGCTCGTCGGGAAACCAGTCGGGAGGGTTCGCGTTGCCGGCGATCGCCGTCGCCTCGTATTCGCGGCTGCTGCCGGCGGCGCGGACGGTCGCGGGCACCTTTGCCTCGGGCGGCTGCACCTTGTCCGGAAGGTTGTAGGCCCACTCCGGCAGGCCGTTCGGAATCGCCGTCGGCGTCGGGTTCTGCGCCCGGACGGCACGACCGTCACGAGCAGCGCGGCAACGAGGATGCGGAAAGCGTGGCGCATCTGCGGATTATGCGCTTTCAAGGGGCGCAGCTGCCAATGATTGCCACTGCCGTCCTCGCGAACATGGGAGCGTATTGCGATCGTGACCCATGGAACGCGATCAATGGCGTCGTCACATAAATGTTGGAGGTTCGTGCGGAAACCGCGGGTATTCGCTGACTCAAGACGATCAGAGTCGCTACGTGAAGCGGGTTCGATCGAATGCGCGGTTGCTGGGACGATATCGCGTAGAAAGCGAATCCGCGATTGTCACGAGCAGTCCGGTCGAGGCGATCACGTCGATAGCAGCTGTGGGGGCAAAGACGTTGCATGGAGCGACACGCGGACGCGGGCGGCGGCATGCTCGACGGGCAGGGGCTTCCCGACTTTTCGCGTGCCGTGACGAAGACTCCTGGAGATCCGGAAGACTGATCAGTCGATGCCGTCTTGACAGTCTCTCGAGGAGCTGCCGCGTAACCTGCTGTGGCCCGGCCGACGAATGAACGTAGACGAGGACGTTGGCGTCGACGAACTCGCGCTGCGCGTCAGCGCTCATGCAAGTCCTCGCGCGACAAGGTGAGCCGCCGCCCGTGCCGAGCGCCCGGGGCGACGCAATGCCGTCAAGGCGCGCTTTCGCGCCGCCGCGTAGCGGCGGCCATAGTACGCGAGTCGTCCCAATGCTTCGGCCATCAGGCCGACGCCGACGTGTCGCGATCGGCCGCGATCGCGTTTGACGCGTTTCAGGCAGTTCGCGAGGCACGCTCAGCGTGATGTTCTGGTTGTATCGCCACGAAAACAAGTGTAGCACGAGAAAACGTGTAATCTTCCGACTGGGCTCGAGCGTGTCCGCCGACGGCGCTCAGCGACGATCGCGCGGCATCGGTGTCTCGAAAGCGTTGCCGAAGAATGCGGCCGAGCTCTCGATTTCCGATCGACAGTTGCCGAAGTAGATGTCTGCAATCGATCCAGCCCGGTCGAACATGGTCAGTCTCGTATCCGATAGAGCAGCGCTGACGGGAGTCCGTCACGCCTGGCGATGTGGTCTGCCATGTAAGCCGATCAGCACGACAAGGAAGCAGAGCGTGGCGGCAAGGCGCGGCAGGTCGAATGGGGATCGAATCCCGCTGATTGCTCACTTAACGCTGGCCATGGCAGACCGAGCCGGCGGACGAGCGCATCGAGTCTCCGATTCTGGAGGGTAACGTCTCGTCGGAACCCACCGAAAGGAATCCTTTGCCAACACCAACTGTGCCGATGTCTCGACCGTCCCTGGAGAACCTCATGAACAGTGGCGCCGCGCCGCCGTCCATGACGCTGGTCAAGCCATCGCGGTATCTCTCGAAAAAAGTCGCCGCGTCCACATGGTGCGAGCGGTCGTTCAGAACATCGGTTTGGTCCATAATAGAGATCGAGCCGATCCGCGGCAGCGAGGTTCCCAAAGTTCTGGCAATCGGGCGTAGCTCACCCGAGCACTGCCAACACGGACAGCATCGCAGGCGCCGCTGAAAATTGACGAGACGGAGTCGCGCAAAACGCTCTCGAGCACGGCGGTGTCCAAGCTTCCATAGGGGCTGACAGACTGTCTTACCTGGGCGGACGGCCACTGCAGGCCAAGCCCTCGCACCATGGCCTCTATTTCGTTGTTGGGTGGGTACCGAGTCGACGAGCCCACGGTCAAGGCCGTTTCGCCGACGCCAAACGTTCCGATATCTGACCGTTTTTCAGAAACCGCAAGAAGATCGGGGCACTTACGCCGCTGGGCATCGTCACCCAGCCATCGCGGTATCTCTCGAAAAAGGCCGCGGACTCCTTGATTTTCGATCGATCGGTAATCTGTTGCCGCTTGTCCGCCAGATTGACAGACACTTCGATATGATCGGCCGCCGCGCAGCGTCACCAAATTCAAGCCGATGCGGAGGCGAGCTGCATCCCGTGAGCAGGCATCAAGCAAAGGATCCTTGGAGGCTGCTAGCGCCATGGTATCTCCTTTCTAGAAGTAAACCATATGTCTATATGGCTGGCGGCAGGCGAATCGCCGGTCTGCCGTTCTCATCGAGAACCTGACCGCTATTGCGCCCGCAGCAGCAGCACGGGGATCTTCACCAGGTGCCGCACGCGGTCGGCGGTGGCGCCGTGGATGACGTCGGACAGGAAGCGGTGGCCGTGCGTGGACATCGCGATCAGATCGACCTGCCCATCGTCAGCCGCGCGGATCAGTTCCTGGGCCGGATCGCCGAGCGCGAGGTGCGTGTTGACGGCGAGGCCCTCGGCCATGAGGCTGGCCTTGAGGTCTTCCAGGTAGGCGCGGTCGGCCTTCATCTCCTCGGATTCGCGGAGCTTCAGCCGATCGAAGTTGCGCGCGGCGAAGCCGTCGGCGACGTGGACGAGCAGCAGCTCGGCGCCGGTCAGCTTCGCCAGCGCCGTCACGTGCGTCAGGATGGTCCGATCGGCCGGCGAATGTTCGACGGCCACGAGGATGCGTTTATACACGGCGAAGGTTCAAGGGGTTCAAGGGGTTCGAAAGGTTCAAGAGGTTCAAAAGGTTCACGGGTCCACAAGGTCCACGGTCCACGGTCCACAAGGTCCACTAGTCCAAGGGTTCTGCGCGTTCTGCATTCCGCGTTCTACGTTTTACGTTCCTGGCGAAGCCAGGTATTACCCGGCGAAAGTTTGCCACAGAAGATACCCGTTGAGCACCGCGATGACGATCGCGACGGGCCAGGCGACGGCCTTCACCCACCAGGGGCTCGCGAAGGGGCCCATCTTGTGCTTGTCGTTGGTGAACATCACGAGCGGGATGACGGCGAACGACAGCTGCAGGCTGAGGATCACCTGGCTGAGGATCAGGAGCTGGCCGGTGCCGCGCTCGCCGTACAGCGCCACGACGATGATGGCGGGGACGATGGCGATGAGGCGGGTGATGAGGCGGCGCAGCCAGGGGCGCAGGCGGATGTTGATGAAGCCTTCCATCACGATCTGGCCGGCGAGCGTGCCGGTGAGCGTGGCGTTCTGGCCCGAGCACAGGAGCGCGACGGCGAACAGGATGCTGGCCATGCGCGTGCCGAGGAGCGGCGTCAGCAGCTGGTAGGCGTCGTTGATGTCGGCGACGCCTTCGTGGCCCGAGCCGTGGAACGCGGCGGCGGCCATCACGAGGATGGCGGCGTTGATGAAGAGGGCGAACATCAGCGCGACGGACGAGTCGATGGTGGAGAAGCGGATCGCCTCGCGCTTGCTCTCGACGGTGTCGCGGTACTTCCGCGTCTGGACGATCGAGGAATGTAAGTACAGGTTGTGGGGCATCACCGTCGCGCCGAGGATGCCGATCGCGATGTAGAGCATGTTGCCGTCGCGCAGGATGACGGAGCGCGGGATGAAGCCGACGGCGACGGCCGCGAGGTCGGGCTTCGCGAGGTACAGCTCGACGGCGAACGATCCGGCGATGGCGAGGATGAGGCCGACGACGAGGGCTTCGACGTAGCGGAAGCCATGGTTCTGTAAGTAAAGAACAACGAGGACGTCGAGGGCGGTGATGCAGACGCCCCAGATGAGCGGCAGGCCGAAGAGCAGGTTGAGGGCGATGGCCGAGCCGATGACTTCGGCGAGGTCGCAGGCGGCGATGGCGAGCTCGCAGATGATCCAGAGGGCGATGGTGACGGGGCGCGAGTAGTGGTCGCGGCAGGCCTGGGCGAGGTCGCGTCCGCTGGCGATGCCGAGGCGGGCGGCGAGGGCCTGGAGCAGGATCGCGATCAGGTTGCGAGAGCATGACGACGCTGAGGAGGGTGTAGCCGTACCGGGCGCCGCCGGCGAGGTCGGTGGCCCAGTTGCCGGGGTCCATGTAGCCGACGGCGACGAGGTAGCCGGGTCCGGCGAAGGCGAAGAGCTTGCGCCAGAAGCCGGCGTCGTGGGGGACGGCGATGGAGCCGTGGACTTCGGGGAGACTGATGTTGACGGAGGGGAGCCTCCAGCCGCGGACGGGGGTTGTGGGTGTTTCCGAGGCCATGCGTATGATTTTGACCGCTCAAAATCATAGCACAGTCCCGGGTGTCCGCGGTCAACTAAATGAGGCGTCAGCGGTTAGGGTCATAGGCCTAAGCGTTGCCTCTTTAGGTAGAGGCCTTTCCGTGAGATGCCGAGGGACTTAGCGGCATCGTCAACTCGCCCTTGATGATTCCGTAAGGCGAGTTTGATCATGTCGCACTCTATCCGCTCGAGCACAGCCCGGAGTTTTTCCCCTTTTATATTTGCAGTGCTTGTATCCGTTGCTGCTGAGAGGTTCTGGGATAACTCGTGTGAGGTGCTGGCAATCTCAACGGAGAGATGATCCGAGGCCAACACCGCGTTGGGCTCAGCGAGTGCCACGACGCGTCGAATCTCGTTTTGAAGCTGACGGATATTGCCCGGCCATGGAAACAGCACCAACTGCTCCATTGCATCATGGGCAATTCGTACGAGGCCCTTCCGGAATTCGGCTGCGGCGTCGGCCACAAAACGATGAACCAATCCGGGGATTTCGTCGCGTCTCTCTCGCAGAGGCGGAATCTCGAGGCGGACTACGTTTAGGCGGTAGAAGAGATCCTCACGAAACCGCCCGCTCTTGACTGCTGCTTCCAAATTCGCGTTCGTGGCTGCGAGTACGCGGACATCCACCGCGAACGGAACGTTTTCTCCTAGGGGACAGATTTCAGCAGACTCGAGAAAGCGGAGAAGCTTAGGCTGGAGCTCAAGATTGAGCTCGCCAACTTCATCTAGGAAGAGCGTACCGCCACGCGCTGCCCGAATGATGCCCGGGTTGTCGCGTTCGGCACCAGTGAACGCTCCACGTCGGTGTCCAAACAGTTGGCTCTCGAGCATTTCGCGCGGTATCGCCGCGCAATTAAAAGGAATGAACGGCCTGTCGGAGCGATCAGAGTAGTTGTGGATTGCACGTGCGAGGATTTCCTTGCCCGTACCGCTCTCGCCGGTGATCAGAACGCTAACGTTTGTTGTCGAGATGCGCTTTGCCAGCCGCATGACATCAAGCATCCGTCCGGTCACTATCGCCCGTCCATCCTCGAGCAGAGTGTCGTCGTTGGGCCAGAGGGTCAGCCGCTGTTCGCGTTCGGCACGCCCGCGTTCGATCTGACGAACTGTCGATAGGAGAAGTGCGACGGCATTGACTGTCGCGATCGATTCGATATCCTCCCTCGGCTCAAGCCATAGTTCGGCCGTTCGATCGCGGACTGGACCTATAACGAAACGACGGGGCCAAGAGTCCGCAGCATGCCTCAATCCGTCAGGAGCTTCTGACCAACGAATCGTTGCCATAACTTCGGATTCGCCATTTGCCCTCACGAGAAGGGCGGCGGCGCGTCGCACGCAATCTGTCTTGTCGAGTATTCCGATCAATTCGTGGGCTAGGAATTCCGGTCGATTGGTCTGGGCCATAAGCGTAGCGACAGCTTGCAGCGTGCTGCCCGTGTCTAGTGCGGCAGCGGTCGCAGCACTCATAGTCGAAGAGGTGGTTGGCACGGACTGAGCAACAGCGTTCCAGTCTCTCGAAAGGTCTAGGAGGCCTGGTGTATGACCGAGGGTCGCATAGAGGTGTTCAGCGCGCATCCGATGGACAGTTGCGATATCCACCCGGCCGGCTGAGGCTAATGCGCATGCCAGAATCGTTTCGTATTGCGCATGAAGATCGGGAGATTCGGCGATTAGGTCGGGGAGGTCTTGATCCAACAGTGCCAGCGATTCGACGTCTCGACCAGCCAGTTGAAGAAACCGAGCTTTGGTCAGCAATCCACGTTGCCACAGAAAAAGATCTTTGGATTCGTCGGCCAAGCTAAGCGTGCGGTTTGCTTGATTGACGGCGTCCTCGATACGCCCTTCACGCGCCAGAAGACCCGCTCGCGTGAGAGTGGCGTGCCGATGTGGATATACCATGCGGTCGCCAGGAACCTGAATTCCCTCCTCGATCTTATCCAGCAATCCCCGACAGTCATCCGTGCGACCCTGCGCAAGGCGGATTCGCGCCAGCGTGTCGACCAGTGCGTTATGGTTTTCACCTGTGGATGGCAAAATGGCGATAGCGCGTTCGAGATAGGCGACTGCTTCGTCAAATTGTCCCAGCAAATAGAAAACAAATCCCAGATTTCCGAGACACGTCCTCCGGCACGCGGCTCCGCCAGATCGTTCCGCAAGCTCGACCGCGTGGCGCCCGTTGCGAAGGGCCGATCGATAGTCTGCTTGGAGCACTGCGATGTTCGTCTTAGTGAACTCAATCTGAGCTTCAATCCAAGCGTTCGGAGCTGAAGAGAGAATCTGCTGACTGCGTTCGACGTGCCAGAGAGCGCTGTTGAGAAGGCCGCGCTTCGCGTCCATCTGCCCTGTGAAAGAATGCAAAGCGGCTAAGATTCGGGGCTCTCCAAGTCTTATTGCGTTACGCCTTATTTCATTGAGAATAGACGCGACAGCGTCAGGCCCTGAACGGTCACACAGCGTAACGAGCAGCAACATGCTTGGCCAACATTGCCGGCGTAAGTCGCCGGCTTCCCTCGCCAGTTGCACCGAATGCTGCAGATGTGCGATGGCGGATTCGGTTCGTCCCTCCTCCAAGTCGATCTTGCCCAAGACAAACTCGCAGGAACTCCGATCGCGCCCAATGACTTCTCTTGTCTTCATGACAGTTTGCAGAATGCTGCGGGCCTGGCCGAATCTTCCGACACGTTCCAATAACTCCGCACGCAGAACATCGCGCGTGTTACGTGGAGTGCCAACGCTGGCCTGGGCATTCAGCAGCTTGAGCGCGTCGGAGAAGCGCCCTTCCTCGTTCAGTTGTCCCACGATTTCGAGGGCATTCACCGGTCACGCCCCTTTCCAGTCGGTGCTTCTGGAACCGAATTGTTCGCTATAAGAGATTAGGATTGAAGGGGAAATTCGTGATTACAGAGAAATGTGTGCAGTCGGCCACCGTACGCACGACCCCTACCCTTCGAGGCCTTGCCTGGCGTCTAATAATCGGGCTCAGCTAGTGAACGCTTGAAGTCTCGGGCAGATTCAGACTGGCGGGAAGAGCAACCCGGGCGGCTGACAACAATTCCTCAAGTGAACCGCCGTGCTCGGGAGTGCTGACGCACTGAAGTGAAACCTCAATCGCGACGGTGCCCCCGGAGCGCAGCATGAACGGACGTGAGGAAAGGCTGTTCGAGATCTTTCGACCAAGGGTTTCGGCTGCTCGTGATTCGACTGAAAAGAGCAACACTAGAAACTGACTGCCCTTATAGCGAAATACAACGTCCGGACTATGAACATCAACCTTGACCACGTGAGCTACATGACGCAACACTTCGTCGCCAGCAGCGCGTCCGTGCAGCAGATTGATCCGTCTTAGGTCGATGACGTCCAGTATCAAGAGAGAGAGTCTAGGTTCAGGCCTCTCCGATCCCTTGGTAAGGCTTGTCAGCTTCAGTTGGTCAATACCGGGTAGGCCAGTCAGCAGGTCTTGTCCGGTCGGGAAACGGTGTTCGACAACGCGTTTTAAAGTATCCGATGTTTGACTCGCGACCACTTCGATAACCCGGCGATGATTCTCGGTGAAGGTATCAGGGCCCGCCGAGTACAAGGTGAGAACGCCTACCAAAGAGTCTCCGCACAGTAGCGGAGTGCTGAGACAGTTCCGAAGGCGAGGGTCCACCGAACGGGCGAGCTCGCCAAGGTCGAGGACAGGATCAGAGTTCATGATTGTTTGACGATTTGCTCCAACCCAACCGGTTAGGCGCTGGCCGAGCGGGACGCGCATTCCTTTGACAAGTGGCGCAGCTTCACCGGCTGCGTATTTTGCTTCAAGGTCGTCAGTCTCCGAATCGTAGGCGTATAGCACAAGAAGCGAAAACGGCACGAGTCGTCGGACATGCTTGGCTATAGCGCCACCAATCTCCGACATACCGACCTGCGCGGCTAGGGCGCCGGCTAATTCGAAGAGTGTCGACATTTCATCCCCGCTGGCTGCAATGTCGTCGAATCCGGATGCCGGCGAATTTGGCATTCCGCCGATAAGGGTCGAGCTCGTGATTTCGTTGAGCGCCGCCCGCGCCGGGCCGAGTGGAACTGAAACCGGAGCGATCTGCTTATAGACCTTGATGAATGTATCGACGATGAGAGGGTCGTACATCCATCCGCGACGCTCGGCAAGTATCCTGAGAGCCTCTTCGTCCGCCAACCTTGGACGGTACGGTCGGTCAGACGTCAGAGCGTCGAAACAGTCAACGACCGAAAGAATGCGTGCTCCGATCGGAATATCTGTCCCCTTTAGGCCGTCAGGATATCCAGAACCGCTCCACTGCTCATGATGATGTCTTACGATTGGCACCACAGGATAAGGAAAATCAATCGCAGAGAGAATGTCGGCTCCGACACTCGCGTGAAGTTTCATCTTATCGAACTCGGCAGGGGTAAGTTTTCCTGGCTTGTTTAGGATGTATTCAGGAACCGCAAGCTTTCCCATATCGTGCAGCAGTGCTGCGGCTTCAATCGCCTTGATCAGCTGCTCATCAACAACACCGAGTCGCTTCGCGAGACCAACGGCATAGGCTTGGACGCGCCGAATGTGGCCGTGCGTTATCTGGTCCTTTGCGTCGATGGCCATCGCCAACGTTTCGATGGTAGACAAGTACAAGTCGTTGAGCTGACCCAAGTGCTTGGTCGAATCGTCAACGCGACCCATCGCAGTCCGAAATGTGAGGTACGAGATAACAAGGAGCGGGACAATGATCAGTAGCGTGCTGACGTCAATGCTGTGGCTATAGGTGACTAGCAACGCCGCCACGGAGGCCCCGCTGAAATAGTTCACGGAGACCCAAGTGAACTGTGGCCACCATACTTTGAACGGCGATTGGTTTTTGTGAAAGGCAACTGCTAAGGCGACCAGCCATGTATTTAAGAGAAAGTAGAGCGTCGTAAAGACGGCCAACGGCAAGAAGAGGACTGGGAGGGGAGTAACGTGCTTAAGGTACGGCGTTATGCCCGAGAACCAATAGAAAACAGTTCCCGATACCCAAATTGCCACAGCAGGAGCTGCAGCATTAAACAGGACCCGTCGCGGAGCTCGGCTCTGGGGGCGGAGCCAGAAGCTCATGACCAGCGTTTCCAGCACGACGGTTACTGTGCCAGCGGGTGTTCCAAACAGCAGGACCGAGGCGAAGACGAACGTCTCCGAGACGGAGACGCGCACCGACAGCGAGGACATGGCAATCGTGAACGAGCCAGTCAGAAGCGTCAGGGCGACCAAGATGAACCACTGCGGGCCGACCGGTGCTGTTGAAAGCAGGTAGACCGAGTGCCCGAACGCCATCACCCCTGCCACAATGACGGCTTTGACGAAGGGAGCCGCCAAGTGCGAGCGTCAATCTGTGCTGGTCACTACCGCCATGCAGCTAGCGGTATGCTTATCGGACTACTCGTCCCAAATGATTAGCTTCGACACGATTCACCTCCCAGAATTGCATAAACCTTCGCAGTTACTCGATTAGACGCTTCTAGTCGCCCCAGATGACGGTATCGCTGTCGCCCCAGATGACGGTATCGCTGTCGCCCCAGATGACGGTATCGCTGTCGCCCCAGATGACGGTATCGCTGTCGCCCCAGATGACGGTATCGCTGTCGCCCCAGATGACGGTGTCGCTGTCGCCCCAGATGACGGTGTCGCTGTCGCCCCAGATGACGGTCTTGCTGTCGCCCCAGATGACGGTCTTGCTGTCGCCCCAGATGACGGTCTTGCTGTCGCCCCAGATGACGGTCTTGCTGTCGCCCCAGATGACGGTCTTGCTGTCACCCCAGATGACGGTCTTGCTGTCGCCCCAGATGACGGTTTTACTTGTCACGCTAGGGTCGTTCGATGAAGAAAGGCGAGTTGTGACAACGCGACTGCCACCACGTACCGCTGCAATCGAATTCGCGGGAGCGATCATGATCTGACCCGCTGACGCCTGCGCGCCCGCGATCGTCGTGTCGCTCAAATCCCCGTCCAGCACGAACTCCGCCGCCGCCAGCACGTTCAGGCTCCCCGCGCCCCCCTGCACCAGCCCCGCCGCCGGCAGGAACGTGCTCGTCAGCTGCAGCGCCGCCTTCGTCATCAGCGGCCGCATCCCGGGCCGCTCTTCGAGGAGCACCGCCGCCGCCCCGCTCACCACCGCCGCCGCCATGCTCGTCCCCGACCCCGCGATATACGCGTTCGGCCCGCTCCCCGCCACGTGCCGCTCCGGGAAATTCACCGACAGCAGGCTCCCCGCCGCCTCCGCCGACACCACCCGGCGCCCCGGCGCCACCAGGTCCGGCTTCATCACCAGGTCGAACCGCGTCGGCCCGCTCGAACTGAACGGCGCCACCACATCGTCCGCGCGCTCCGGCGTGCCCTGCGTGTCCAGCGCCCCCACCGTCGTCGCGTACGGCGAATTGCCCGGCGAGATGATGCCGCCCATCACCCGCCGCCCGTCCTCCGCCAGCCCGTGGTTGCCCGCCGCCGCGACGACGAAGATGCCGGCGCGCGCCGCGCGCTCGACCGCCGCGCACACCGGGTCGTCCCGGTACGGCTGCATCACCGGCGCGCCGAGCGACAGGTTCATGACGCGGATGTTGTATTGCGCGCGGTGGTCGACCGCCCAGTCGATCGCCTCGATGACGTCGCTCGCCGTGCCCGAGCCGTCGTTGCCGAGGACGCGAAGGTTGAGAAGGTAGGCGCCCGGCGCCACGCCCTGGTACATCCGCGTGTCGGCGGTGCGGCCCGGCTGGCCCGCGATCGTCGCCGCCACGTGCGTGCCGTGGCCGAAGTGGTCCACGCCGTCGCCGCCGGTGAAGTCCACCGTGGCCAGCGTCCGGTTCTTCAGCGAAAAATGTTTGGGATCGAATCCTGAATCAATGACCGCGACCGTGATGCCGCGGCCGGACAGCTTCGGCAGGTGGCCGGCGCCCGCCCACACCTGGTCGGCCCCGATGCCCTGCGCCATCGCGCTCGCCACGCCGTCGGCGACCGCGGAACTGCGGTATTTCACGTTGCCCGAGAGATGATCGACCGTGTCGTCCTGCTGCAGCGCCTCGAGCTGGCCCGCGTTCACCTGCAGGACGCCGCCGCCGTGCGTGAGCTTCCGCTTGACGACCAGGTTGTATTGCCGCGCCAGCCGGTCGACCGCCGCGCCGTCGTCGACGATGACTTCAATCGACGCCGACCCGGCAGCCAGATGGTCCGCGAGGTCGTTGCTGAGCCTCGCGCGATGATGCTGGGCCCGGGCGGGAATCACCATGAGGACAAACACGGACGTGCTCAGGCAAGCTGTGCGCAGTGTCGTCATGAGGTTCGCTCCACGCTGGGACTCAGTGGTTCGGGTTAACTCTCGGGAGCTGGCCGGATGCTGCTGACCGTCGCAGCCGGCCGGTTTCCGCGAAACTCGCCTTCGACCGAATCGATCAGGACACGCTGCGACCCGCCGAGCGTCCGGACGGTCACGAGGCGGCCCTCGCGAATCCGGTTGTAGATCGTGCGGCGGGAGACGCCGAGCAACTCCGCAGCATGGTCAAGCGAGACGCTGCGGCCGATACGAGGCGCGACAGGACTATCCGCGACGCTTTCTGAGAGAGCCATCAATCCTCCGTGTGATGCGCGCTATGCGCAATGCTCGCGCCAGAAATCGCGGCCGTGCCGCGTTTCGAGAGAGGCCTATGCAAGTCGTTGTGGTACAGTGAGTTGTAGAAACAAGCTGGACAGAATTCGAAAAGCTCGACAACGAAAACCTTCAGCTAGGATTCTGGCCTGCAAATGGCGGATGTGTAACCAGCTGAGCGAATTGCGTGCAAAATCGCATTCCACGGCCGGGGTTGCACGCAAATTTCAGTGGCCAAGTTTTTGGCCGGCGAGCCAGCTTTTGACCGCACATTCGGGCCAACCTTCTTGCCTGGCCGCACTTGCGGCGATCGTGACGCTGGCCATCTCGCCGGCCTGCGACCGATCTGACCAGAAGAACGCCCCCCGCGGCCGGGCCGTTGCCTACGTCACGCACGGAGGGGAGCCCCGCCGCGGCGGCCAGCTCGTCGTCTCCGCCCGGACCGAGCCGCGGACGTTCAACCGCCTCCTCTCGCGCGAAGCGACGACGGACTTCGTCGCCTCGCTCATGCAGGCCCGGCTGGTCCGCATCAACCAGGTCACCGACGAAGTGGAGCCGTGGCTGGCCGAAAGCTTTTCGCAGGCGGACTCCGGCCTCGAATACACGTTCAAGCTCCGGCCGAACGTCACCTTCTCCGACGGCCACCCGCTGACGGCCGACGATGTGGTGTTCTCGCTGGCGGCGGCGTACGCCGTGCCGATTTCGGCCGACTCGCTGCGAGATCGACGGGCGGAAGCTGACGATGGCCGCCGTCGATCCGCTGACGGTCAGGCTGACGATGCCCGTGCGCTACGCGCCCGGCCTCCGCATCCTCAATAACCTGTGGGTGCTGCCGCGTCACAAGCTGGAGGCGGCGTTCAAGAGCGGCACGCTCGAGAAGGTTTGGAGCCTGGCGACGCCGCCGGGAGACATCGCCGGCCTCGGCCCGTTCGTGCTGAGCGCGTACAGCGCGGGGCAGCGGCTGGTGTTCGCGCGCAACCCGCGCTACTGGCGGAAGGACGACAAGGGCGTCCAGCTGCCGTATCTCGACCAGCTGGTGCTCGAAATCGTCCCCGAGGAAAACACGCAGCTGCTGCGCCTCACCTCGGGCGCGAGCGACTCGACGATCAGCGAGGTGCCGGCCGAGGCGTACGCGACGGTGAAGCGCGCGGCGGACGAAGGCAAGCTTCGCCTGTACGACCTCGGCGTCGGCCTCGATCCCGACGCGTTCTGGCTGAACCTCAAGCCGGGCGCGTTCGCCGGCGACCCGCGCGCGGGATGGCTCCAGCGCGACGAGCTGCGTCGCGCGATCTCGATGGCCGTCGATCGCCAGCTCTTCGCGGACACGGTGTTCCTCGGCGCCGGCCTGCCGGTGTTCGGGCCGGAGACGCCGGCCAACAAGAAGTGGTACTCGCGCGACGCGCTGCAGATGCCGCACGATCCGGCGGCGGCGCGGGCGCTGCTCCAGTCGATCGGCCTGCGCGACGCCGACGGCGACGGCATCCTCGAGGACGCGAAGACGGGGTCTCCGGCGCGGTTCACCGTCATCACGCAGAAGGGGCGCCCGTCGCTCGAGCGCGGCGTGTCGGTGATCCGCGACGAGCTGAAGAAGATCGGGCTCGGCGTGGACGTCGTCGCGCTCGAAGGCGGCGCCGTCATCGAGAAGATCATGTCGGGCCGGTACGACGCCGTGTATTTCCATCCGTACCTGTCCGACACGGATCCCGCCGGCAGCCCCGATTTCTGGCTCAGCTCGGGCAGCCTGCACTTCTGGAACATCGGGCAGAAGACGCCCGCGACGGAGTGGGAGAAGCGGATCGACGACCTCATGGCGCGCCAGATGCAGTCGCTGGACTATTTCGAGCGCAAGCGGCTGTTCGACGAGGTCCAGCAGATTTTCGCGGAGCACCAGCCGGCGATCTACTTCGTCGCGCCCCGGGTGTTTGCCGCCGGGTCCACGCGCATGGCCAACGTGACGCCGGCCGTCCAGCGTCCGCAGCTGCTGTGGTCGCCTGACTCGGTGGCGGTGGCGCCGTAGGCGCATGCTCGCCTACTTCGCGCGGCGGCTCGCGTTCGCGCTCTTCCTGGTGTTCGCCGTCTCGTCCGCGGCGCTCGTGCTGGCGCGGCTCGCGCCCGGCGACTTCGCCACGCAATCGGTGGGCTTTAACGGCCGGACGGGCACGATGGAAGAGGCCCGCGCGCGCTACGGCCTGAACCGATCGATCGGCGAGCAATACGGCGTGTGGATTGCCCACGCCATGCGCCTCGACTTCGGCCAGTCGCTGCTCTTCGACCGGCCGGTCGCGGACCTCATCCCCGAACGCGCCGCCAACACGGCGATCCTGGCGTTCACGGCGCTGCTGTTCGCGACGCTCGTCGGCCTGCCGCTCGGCGTGGTCTCCGGCAGCCGTCCTGCCGGCGTCCTGACGAGCGCGATCCGGGGCGTGTCGCTCGTCATGCTGTCGATGCCGCCGCTGCTGACGTCGCTCTTCCTGGTGTTCGCGGCCGCGCGCACGGGCTGGCTGCCGGTCGGCGGCATGACGTCCACGACGTCCACTCGGCGGCGAGCTGCTGCGGCATCTCGTCGTGCCGGCGGCGGCGCTGGCGCTCCCGCTGGCGGCGCTCTTCGAGCGGCTGCAGTCGCAGGCGATGAGCGACGTCATCTCCCAGCCTTACATGCTGGCCACGCGCGCCCGCGGCATCCCGCTGTCGCGCGCGATCTGGCGCGACGCGCTGAAAGGCGCCCTCGGGCCGGTGTCGTCCGTCTACGGCCTCGTCATCGGCACGCTTCTGAGCGGCTCGTTCGCGGTGGAGACAATCACGGCCTGGCCGGGGCTGGGCCAGCTGATGCTCGACGCGCTCCGGGCGCGCGACGTGTACCTCGTCGCCGGCTGCGCCGCCGCGGGCTCGGTGTTCCTCGCCATCGGCACGCTGCTGTCCGACACGGCGCTCGCGCTGGTGGATCCGCGGCAGAAAGACACTGTAGAGGTTAGAGGTTAGAGGTTAGAGCAGAGTGACGAGCTACGAGCACGAGCTACGAGCCACGAGCTACGATGAGGTTAGGAAGACGATGCGAACATTCGGGCTCGTCCTGCTCGGAATCCTGCTGGCGGCGGCGGTTGCGGCGCCGGTGCTGGCGCCGTACGCGGGCGATCGGCAGTTTCGCGGCTGGCTGAACGCGCCGCCGACGGTGCCGCACGTGCGGGACGATGCGGGGGCGTGGCATGCGCCGTTCATTTATAAATGGACGCTGACGAACCAGCTCGAGCAGCGGTACGAGCAGGATCGGTCGCAGCGCGTCACGCTGTCGTGGTTGGACGAGGGGCGCATCGCGACGTCGTCGGATCCCCGCATGCCGTTCTTCCTGCTCGGCGCCGACAGCTACGGCCGCGACGTGTTCAGCCGGCTGCTCTACGGCGCGCGGATCTCGCTGGGGCTGTCGCTCGTCGCGACGGCGGGCGCGCTGCTGATCGGCGCGCTTGTCGGCGGAATCGCCGGATACGCCGGCGGCTTCGTGGACGATCTGCTGATGCGCGTGTCGGATTTCGTGCTCGTGCTGCCGGCGATGTACGTCGCGCTCGCGCTGCGGTCGGTCCTGCGCCTCGTGCTGCCGCCGTTCGAGATCTTCGTCCTCCTCACCGCCATCTTCGCCATCGTCGGCGCGCCGCTCATCGCGCGCGGCGTCCGCGCGATCGTCCGCTCGGAGAAACAGCGCGAGTACGGCGTGGCGGCGCTGTCGCTCGGCGCCAGCCACGCGCGCCTGCTGGTGCGCCATCTCCTGCCGGCGGCCCGCGGCTTCCTCGCCGTCGAGATCGTCATGCTGGTGCCGGCGTTCATGGTGGGGGAGGCGACGCTGTCGTACGTGGGGCTCGGGTTTCCCGATCCGATCGCGAGCTGGGGCACGATGCTGCACGACGCGTCCACGGTCCGCGCGTTCGCCGATTTTCCGTGGCTGCTCAGCCCCGCGGCCGCGATGTTCCTCGTCGTGCTCGGCCTGAACCTCGTGATGCAGACCTCGGGCATCGCGCCGGTCTACAATACGTCGGATGGACCTGCGCGCCGTTTTCGCGCCAATACCCACACCGTTCGACCGTGATCAGCAGCTCGATCTAACCAGGCTCGGCGCCGCGTGCGCGCGCTGGGCGGCGAGCCCGCTCGGCGGACTCGTCGTGCTGGGATCGACGGGCGAGGCCGCATTACTGGACGACGACGATGCCGATCGCGTGATTGCGTTCACGCGCGATCGGTGGCCCGCCGGCCGGCCGTTCATCGTGGGCACGGGCCGCGAGTCCACGTCCGCCACGATCCGCGCGACACGCCGCGCCGCCGCGCTCGGCGCCGACGCGGTGCTCGTCCGCACGCCCGGGTTCTACAAAGCGCAGATGACCGCCGACGCGTTCGTCCGCCACTACACGGCCGTCGCGGACGATGCGCCCGTTCCTGTTCTTCTCTACAATTTCACGGCGGTCACGGGCGTCAACCTGCCGCCGGCCGCGGTGTCGAAGCTCTCGAGCCATCCCAACATCGTGGGCGTCAAGGAATCGAGCGGCGACATCGCGCAGATGACGGACCTGGTGGCGGGCACGCCGGACGATTTCAGCGTCCTGGCCGGGTCCGCGACGACGTTCTACGCGTCGCTGTGCGTGGGAGCGACCGGCGGCATCCTGGCGCTGGCCTGCGTTCTGCCGGACGCCTGCGTCCGGCTGTTTCAGTTGACGCGGAGCGGACAGCACGCCGAAGCCGCTGCGCTGCAGCACCGGCTGGTTCCTGTTGCAAAGCTTGTCGGCAGCCTGCACGGTGTCCCGGGGCTGAAGGCCGCGCTGCAGCTCACCGGCTGCGACGCCGGCCTGCCCCGGTCGCCGCTCGCGCCGGTGTCCGAGGCCGCGATGGCCTCGCTTCGTGAAGCCCTTGTCTCGTTTGAGGAGGTCGCGCTCGTATGAAAAGTCTGCTCCCCGAGTCGGATCGCATCCTGCTCGGTCCCGGTCCCTCGCTCACCTCGCCGCGCGTGATGCGCGCGATGTCGGCGCCCACGGTCGGCCATCTCGATCCGTTGATGGTCGCGATGCTGGACGATGTGCGCGCGAAGCTGACGCGGCTGTTCCGTGCGCCGGAGGGCTCGTTCGCGTTCGCCGTGTCCGGCACGGGCACGTCCGGCATGGAGACGGCCGTCGCGAACACGGTTCGCCAGGGCACGAAAGTCACCGTCGTGGTCACCGGCTATTTCGGCGACCGCCTCGCGCAGATGTGCGAGCGGTACGGCGCCGTCGTGACGCGCGTGAACGGCGAGTGGGGCAGGGCCGCGGATCCGGCCGCGCTCGAGCAGCTCGCTGGCGGCAACACCGGCAGACATCGTGGCAATGGTCCAGGGCGAGACGTCCACGGGTGTGCTGAACCCGGTTCGCGAGCTGGCGGCCATCGCGCGCCGGCACGACGCGCTGACGATCGTCGACGCGGTCACGTCGTTTGGCGGTGTGCCGCTCGAGGTCGAGAAGTGGGGCATCGACGTCTGCTACAGCTGCACGCAGAAGTGTCTCGGCGCGCCCTCGGGCCTGGCGCCGATCGTCTTCGGCCCGCGCGCGCTCGAGCGGGCGGTCAAATGCACCAGCTTCTATTTCGATCTCCAGCTGCTGCGCGACTACTGGCTGAACCGCAAGTATCACCACACGATGTCGTCGGCGCTGGTCTGCGCGCTCTACGAGGCGCTGACGATGATCGAGGAGGAAGGTCTCGAGGCGCGCTGGGCCCGCCACGAAACCAACCACCGCGCGTTCGTCAAAGGTCTGTCCGCCATCGGCCTGTCGCTGCTGCCGCCGGAAGGCGAGCGGCTGTGGACGCTGAACACCGTGCGCGTGCCGGACGGCGTGGACGAGGCCGCGCTGCGGAAGAGGCTCCTCGAGGAGTACAGCATCGAGATCGGCGCGGGCCTCGGCCCGCTGGCCGGCAAGATCTGGCGCGTCGGCCTCATGGGCACCAGTTCCTCGGCGCGTCTCGTCGTCCTGCTGCTGGGCGTCCTGCAGACCGTGCTGGCGAAGGACAAGGTTCACGCATAAGGGTTCGCAGATCTGCATCCGCCGGCGGGCGGCGGGCCGGGATCGGCCGATATAACAGGAGAGATGCCGAGCCCGGGCGCCCGTTCGAAAGGCTTCACATCGTTGCCGGCCCGTAAGAAGAAGGCCGGGTACCTCGTGCAGGCGGTGGGAGGCGCGGCAGCTGTCGTGTTCGGCTGCTGCGCGTACGTCTATCTCACGCTGCCCGACGTCCGGCCGCTCGCCAAAACCAATCCAACCACGACCGCGTTCATGACGCTGCGCGCCGAAGAGGCGCGCGCGAAGGGCCAGGAGCCTCAGCGCATCCAGCGCTGGGTGCCGTACAGCCAGATCTCGCCCGAGCTGAGGCGCGCCGTCCTCATCGCCGAGGACGACGCGTTTTTTCAGCACGAGGGCGTGGACTTCGTGCAGCTGCGGCAGTCGTTCCAGATGGATCTCGCGCGGGGCACGTTCGTCCGCGGCGCCAGCACCATCACGCAGCAGCTCGCCAAGAACCTGTACCTGTCGCCGTCGAAAAATCCGCTGCGCAAGGTGCGCGAGTTCATCATCGCGCGCCGCCTCGAGGCCGAGCTCAAGAAGGAGCGCATCCTCGAGCTGTACCTCAACGAGATCGAGTGGGGGGACGGCGTGTACGGCATCGAGGCGGCCTCGCAGATGTACTATCACCGGCCGTCTTCGTCGCTGACGGCGGTAGAAGCGGCGCTGCTCGCCGGGGCGATCGTCAACCCGCGCAAGCTCAATCCCGCGCATCCGTCGAAGCGGCTCCTCCGCCGCCAGCAGATCATCCTCAAGCGCATGCAGACCGGTCCGCCCGCGGGGACCAGGAAACATGCCGAGCCGAGGCTCGAACCGAAGCCCGAGGAAGAAAAGCTCGAGGACGAGAAGCCCGACGAGCCCGTGCCCGACGAGCCGGAGCCGGAGCCCGAGCAGCCGCAGTAGCGCTGAAGGTCGATGGGCGCGATCGCGGCGTCAGCCGGTGGCAAATCGCGCTCGGACCGTTCATCGCTGTCGCCTTTTTCGCGTTCGGCTTGTGGACGATCGGTCACCTGTACTAGCCACGACGAGTTCGTCGACACGTGTATATGTCGCATCTATCAGAAAAGACCCGGGAAGCTGTCCAGCTCAACTTTCCAGGTATGAGACCTCGCTACGGTGAATCACCGGACCCCATTGTCACGTTCGACGCCATTCACCCCGACTTCGGCAGACTCGAGGTCGCCGATGATCAGTTCGAGCTGACCATTTACTGCGGCAATTTCACGCACATTCACCTGTCGAACTACGAGAAAGGCATTCCTTCCGAGGAGCGTGACGAACGCATCGTCGCGGACCTCGTTGCATTCCTTGCTGACGTCTTCGCGGATCGCGTGGAATTCTTTGGATCACACCGCGGCGGAGGAGGCTGTCGTGTCCGAGGAGCGCAAGGCTCTCTCCCACCGTTTTTGAGTGAAGGCGAGATATTCACCTGGTCCGGTCCCGTCAATCGTCGCGGCGCAGGATGACGCTCCTGCGCCGTCGACCGCATGCCAGGTTAGGACCGTCCGTGAACAGGAGAACTACTGCTTCGGCAATTCGAAGTGCGGATTCTCGATCAGACCAATCGTGTTGCCAAAGGGATCCGCGATCGTGGCCACCCTGATGGCGTCGCCCACGTCTCGAACGGGCGTCAGGATCGAGGCCCCCAATGTGACGAAGTGACCGGCAGCCTCCTCGACGTTGGCAACACGCCAGTATGCGAGACCGCCGCCGGGCCCGAGCGCGTCCCCCGGCGGATTGGGTTGGAGCCCCAGCTCATATCCGGCGATATTGAACCCAACGTAGAAAGGCTGGTCGAAATACGGCTGCTGCTCGAATGCCGCGGAGTACCACGCTTTCGCGCGCTCCAGTTCGCTGACACGGTAGATGACCGTCGCAAGGCCCAGAATCATGTTGAACGCTCCAGTCCACGAAGCCGACGTGAGCACCCCACGGCCACCCAGGTTGAGACGGGAGTTGGACGGAGTGTGGCATCGCACACGTCAGGCGTGTGCTCGCTGATGCCTACATCCACGACTCGGCGAGAACGAGAGCGCAGGTAGGGGCTCTGATAAAGGATGAACCCCGCTAGGTACGGCGAGCAAGATACCACACGCCGCCTCGCGAGCGCGCGTATCGTGACTCCGGCACGCGACGACGCGCGTGCCGGGCCCTGGACTGCCTCTCTTCGCCTGGTCGCGTGCTTGTCCTAGAACTTGAAAACCACGGCCGCCGCCGCGCGACCGTAGTCGAGCTTCTGTCCGCCGAGGCCCAGAGACGGCAGGTTCGGCAGGTTGAGGAAATCGAGAACCTGGAACGAGTGGTAGTAGCGGATGTCGCCGCGTACGCCGATGTGCTCGCCGAAGAAAATCATCAGGCCGCCGCCGAGATCCCATCCGGCCTGATTCTGGTCGTTGCTGGTTCCGACGCTTTCGACCGTCGTCCTGATCAACCCGATTCCCGCGAGGCCGTACGGCTGGACGGGCCCGATTTTCGGCGCGAGCATGAAGTTGCCCATGAACGTCAGCACGTTCGAGGTGTTACCCACCGTCTCGCCGAAAAAGTTACTTGGTGTACCCGAGCTCGGCCTCGAAGCCGACGATGCTCCCGAGCGCGCCGAAGGAGACGCCGTAGTCCGTGCGTTTGTCCTGGCAGTTCGTGATCTCCGGGCACCCCGCGTCGCCGCCGAAGTTGTATCCATAGAACGGGCTGATGAATCCCTGCGCATGCGCCGATCGGGCGCCGGCGGCGAACAGGAAGACTGCAGCGAAAAGTGCGATCAATGAGCCGCGTCGGGTCGTCGTGCCGTCGAACATCGTCATTTACCTCACTACCCAAATAGCACGTGCGCATAAGGAAAGACAATTGGTGCCGGCCTGAGCTCATCATTTGATTTGAAGCGGTTGGATTCGGAACTTCCGACATGCTCATCGCTCGACGAGATCACGCCGACTCGGTCCATATCTGTGTAATGGCGGCGACCAGCTGATCGGCGGCAGACTTGTGGAAAAAGCCGGATGCGCCGGCCGCTATCGCCTCGTCCCTGATGGCATCGTCGGTCATGGCGGTGATCACGATGACTTTCACGCGTGGATTGTTCCGTGTGACGTCGCGGCAGACATCCAGCCCGCTGACGTTCGGAAGGTTCAGGTCCATCACGATCACGACCGGCTGCAGCCGCGCCGCGGCGTCGGCGACATCACGGCCGTCGGCGATGACACCAACCACGTCGCACGCGGGTGAGAGCACGCGGCCGAGCGCCTGCACGATGCCTGGATGATCGTCGACGAGCAGGACGCGGGGGCGGGTCGGCACTACGAACCCGCGCGATCGCCGTCGCGGGACGCATGAAACGCCAGCAGGTGATCGATCAACCGTTGGGTGTCGGTCCCCTTGACGAAGAAGCCGGCCGCCCCGACATGCTCGATCGCGTCCGCGGTCTCACTCCGGGCCAGCATGGAGATCCCGAGAATCCGGATGTGGGGGAGCTCGGCGCGGATGCGCGCCGTCGCCTCGACGCCGTCCATGTGCGGCATGGAGACGTCCATGAGGATGACATCGGGCCGCAGCGTATGGGCATGGGCGATGGCCTCGAACCCGTTGGACGCATCGCCGACCACCGAGAGCTGCGGCCGCCGATGGAGCATCTCCCGCAGCGCGCGCCTGACCGCGGGGTGATCGTCGACGATCAGAATTCTGAGCGCGTCCGGGGACGCACGATCGTCGTCGACCGCCGCCGTTCCGGTCAGTGCGGGGCTGACCTCGTTCGCGCGGGCGACGGTCTCCGGCGCCGTGTCGCGCGGCGCGACGAGACGGACCCGGGTTCCCCTTCCGGGCGCGCTGTCGATGTCCATGCGGCCGCCGAGCAGCGTCAGCCGCTCGCGGATGCGGAACAGCCCCCAGCCGACCTGGCCGGCGTTCGATCGATCGTCCAGTCTCGCCGGATCGAACCCGGCGCCCTGATCCGTCACGGTGATGCACAGCTGATCGCCGGCATCGAGCTCCAGCGCCAGCGTGACTTGATCCGTGTGCGCGTATTTGACCGCGTTGAAGAGCAGCTCTCTGACCGACTCGAAGAGCAGCGTGCGGACATCCTTCCGCGCGGAATCCGCGCGCGGATCGGCGTTGATCTGGACGCTCAGCTTGTACCTTCTCGCGTATCCAGTTCGCCAGCCACGTCAGGGCGGCGGGAAGTCCGGAACGCTGCAGCACGGGAGGAAACAGCTCGACGTTCAGCGACCGCGCGAGGGCCATCGCTTCGTCGAGCCGCTCTTTCGCCTCGGCCAGCAGCTCGTTCGGCGCAGCTCCAACCTCGTTCTCGCCCTTGATGTGGTGATCGAGGTTCAGGGCCACGATGACCAGGAGCTGCTGGAGCCCGTCGTGCAGCGTTCTGGCGATCTGCTCGCGCGCCTGGTGCTCGGCGAGCGTCAGGTCCCACGCCATCTGACTCAGTTGCGTCGTCCGGTATTCCAGTTCGGACGTCCGCTGTTGAAGAGCCGCCGCCGCATGCTGGCGTTCGGTGATGTCGGTCACGAACGCGAACAGTGCGTCCGCCGCCAGGCGTGGGCACGTGATTGACGGTGACTTCGATCGGAAAGCTGAATCCGTCCTTCCGTCTGCCGACGAGGTCCCGGCTGCCCGCGGGGCTCGTACCGTCGCGAAAGACCGATGGTATGAGGCGCTCGATCGGCTGGCCGATCAGCTCTTCGGCGGCCCAGCCGAACATCACCTCGACCGCACGATTCGCAAAAACGAGCATTCCGCGCGCGTCCGACGACACGATGCCCTGCGTGGCGGTTTCGAGCAGCGTTCGCAGCGTGCGATCGTGTTCCTCGTCGCGGCGCGCCTGGAGCGCATCCTCGATCCTGCGGCGCTCGGTGATGTCCAGATCGAGTCCCGTGAGCCGTGTGACCCTGCCGTCGGCGTCGCGGTCGGCCCGGCCCCGGCTCTGGATCCAGTGCCAGTGTTCCGTCGGGCCGCACGATCCGGAACGTGTGCTCCCACGAATCCCTGGTTGTCGACGTCAAGATCTCGTCGAGCAGTGCGAGGACGCCCGGACGGTCGTCGTCGTGCACGCGCGGCATCCACGCGTCGGGTGTCGCGGGATCATCGGGTGCGAAAGCCGTACAGCGAGCGGAATCGTTCGTCCCAGTCGACCTCGTTGGTCGCGGGGACCCAGGTCCACGAGCCGCCGGCCGACGCTTCGAGCGCGAGGCGGAGCCGCTGTTTCTGCTCCCGCAGCGCCGCTTCGGCGCGAGTGCGCTCGACCGCGTCCCACGTTCGCTCGGCGACGTCGCGAACGAGCTCGATCTCGCCCGCCGTCCATCGCGCGTGGCGCATCGTGATTGACGCCGAACGCGGCAACCATCTGCCCGTCTTTGAACCGCGCCAGGCCGACAAGCGCCGCGATTTGCCGCGACCGGAACCCAGCCCGGTCGTCATCGCTGAGCCGCTCATCCGCCTGCGCGTCGCTGACAACGATGGTTTCGCCGCGCCGCAGAGCCTCGCCCAGCGCGCCCCCTACCGCGATTCGCAAGGGCGTACCAGCGAGCGGCTCGGCGCCGCGGGTGTGCTCGCGGCGAATGATGTACTCGCGGCCTCCGAGTTCCGCATAGCCGACGCGGGCTGCGCCGAGGTGCTCGCAAAGCAGCCTGGCACCAGTTTCCTGGATCGCCGCCGCATCGCTCAGCGGGCGGACGGCGTCGTTCAGCCGCAGAAGAAACGCGAGCCGCTCCTCGTTCGCGCGCAGCTCGGCTTCCGCCTTGCGGTGCTCGAGCATCGTCCAGACCCGATCGGCCACTTCCTGGACGAGGGCAATCTCGTCGGGCGTCCACATGCGCGGCGAGCGGCTGTGAATGCCGAACGCGCCGACGAGACGGCCGCCCTTGATCAGCAGCGGGCAAATGTAGGCCCTGACACACGCGGCCTCCAGCGCCGCGCGCTCTTCCGGCGTGTGCGACCCGGCGGACGTGTCATTGACCGACAGCGTCCAGCCTTTCAGGATGTCCGCCGTGCGGCTCCCGGCCAGGTTGCGCCACTGAACGTAGCCCGCCATCGAGGGCACACCGTCCACGTAGTCGTCGACGATGACGCAGTCGTCGTCCTCGACTTCGGCGTAGATGACGCGATTGACGCGGAGGTGCGTGCCGAGCAGACGAGCAGGTCTCGTGAAGAATGCGCGCAGGATCGGCGAGCTGGCTGACGGTGTCGGTCAGGCGGCGCAGGAACGCCTGCCGGCTCTCGCTCCGGCCCAGCGCCTCTTCTGCGCGCGCCCTCTCGCCGGCCCCCCACGTCCGCTGGGCGGTCACTTCGACCAATGCGATTTGATCGCGCGTCCAGGTCCGCGGCGTCGCGCCGTGGACGCCGAACACCGCAAGCCATCGGCCATCCTTGATCAGCGGCGCGCCGACGAACGCCGCAATCCGGTATGCGAGAAGCTCCTCGCGCTCCGCGTCCGTGAATCGCGGATCGGCGTTGACGTCATCGACGGCCACCGTCTCGCCGCGGCGGCCTGCGGCGACGATGGCCTTGCCGAATCGGGCGACCGGACCCCGGCCGGCGAACGGCGGGACCCCGTCGGCATAGGACCGGCTGACGACGAACTCGTCGCCATCGATGTGCGCGTAGTTGACGCGGCTGGCGTGGAGATGTTCCCCGATCGAGCGGACGGCCACGTCCTGGATCGCGACCGGGTCCTTCAGCGGCCGCAGCTGCTCGTTGAGCGTGACCAGGAACTGCCACTCGAGGGACATACGATCGCAGCCGATTCTAGTCGTTTCGCCGCAACCCCGTCAGGCCTCGCAGTCCTGGCCAGCAGGCCTGAAGGCCCGCACTACACGGCATACCCTATGTGGTGATCGTCGTCTTCAGGACGATCCGGCCGCGGCCCTTCTTCAGATCCGCTCCCGCCACGTCCAACGCCTGCGCCATCAGCCCGCGGATGTAGGGATCGTCGAGGATCGCTGCGCGCTCGTCGAGGCGAATCGAGCGCACCTGGCTTCCGGTCCCCTCGAGGCGGCCGTCCGGGTCGTCGATCGCCACGCCTTCGAGAAAGAAGAACCGGACCCATCGCGGGTAGAGGACCAGCGAGAAGATTGGCGAGCCGCCGAGGGCCGGGGCAAAGCCGATCGGCAGCGATTGCCGGCGATCGTAGACGAGCTGTCGCGCGCCCGGAAACCGCGCCCGCAGTTTCTTCAGGCCTGCCCGCGCCGTGGCCGCAACCTCCGGCGCATACCGGCCGATCGCCTTCTCCAGATACGCGGCTTCCCTGGTCGCGGGCACAGCTGGTCAGTCGACGCGGCGCCCGGCGATGAAGCGCTTCGACCAGTACTCCGCGCTGAGGCGCTCGACGCGCACCACGCCCTTCGAGCTCGGGGCGTGCACGAACTGGTCGTCGCCGACGATGATGCCGACGTGAGAGGGACCGCGTGAGACCGTCTTGAAGAAGACCAGGTCGCCGGATTCCAGGTCGCGCGGCTTCACCTTCTTCCCCTGGTCGAACTGATCTTCGACCGACCGCGGCAGCGCGATGCCGTGCTGCGCGAAGACGTACTGCGTGAAGCCGCTGCAGTCGAACCCGCTCGGGTCGGACCCGCCGTTCCGGTAGGGGACCCCGCGAAACGCGAGCGCGATGTCGGCGACCGATGTGGCGCGCGGGTCGGGAACGGCCGAGGCCGATCCGGCTGGCGAGGGGAACGGACGCGGGGTATGACCTGTCGAGGCGCAAGCCGTTGTCAGCATGTCAGCACGGCCAACGCCACTGACATCCCGTACACGCCGCACCGATTCCTCGACATGCTCATGATCCCCTTCACTATCGGTACGAGCACCGCCCAACCGCAGTCCCGCTAACCGTCACTTTTCAAAGGCGTTTACAGCGCCTGAGCCTTGACACCTCATCGGACCGTTTGGCACAATCCTCATGGGTCGCATGGAACAGACGCTGCTCCTCAACGCGTCGTACGAGCCGCTCAAGATTGTCCACTGGCAGAAGGCCATCACCCTCTGGTGCCAGGGCAAGGTTGAGATTATCTCCGTGTACGACCGCGAGGTCCGCGCTGTTTCATTCAGCTTCAAGCTGCCCTCGGTCATCCGCCTGCTCCGCTACATCCGCATCAAGCGCCGGTTCGACTACGTGCCGTTCTCGCGCGCGAACATCTACGCGCGCGACGATCACTCGTGCCAGTACCTGCGGCGACGGGTTCCCCACCAGCGAATTGACCTTCGATCATGTCGTGCCGGTCGCCCAGGGCGGCCGGAAGGACTGGGAGAATATCGTCACCTGCTGCGTCACGTGCAACCGCCGCAAGGGCGGGCGTACGCCGGCCGAGGCGCACATGCATCTGCGGCGGGCCCCGAAGCGTCCCGACACGGCGCCGGCTGTCCGCATTACCATTGGACTCCGCAATGCACCCGAGAGCTGGCGCGACTACCTCTACTGGAACGTCGAGCTCGATGACACGTAGCTGACGCATGCCCGCCAGCGTGACTGCCGTTCGCCCCGCCTGGGCGATCGAGGGCGGTCGGATCACCATCGAAGGTACCGGCTTTCCGGTCGATCGACCCCAGCTGCCCGGCGTGCGGATCGGCGGTGCGCCCGCACGGGCCGTCTTCGCCTCGACGAAGCAGATAGACGTCCTCCTTCCTTCCGGCCTGGACGGCGGCCAGGCCGAGATCGCCATCGACGACATCGTGAGCCCGCTCACGCTCGGGGTCGCGGCGGCCTTCGCGACGGGGCTCCACCAGGTGGACAACCCCGTCTTCGACAGCCACGGCAACCTTTACGTCACCTACAGCGGCACGCGTGGCCAGGAAGTGCCGGTTTCCATTTTCCGGGTCCGCCCGAACGGCACGCGCGAGACGTTCTCGTCGGGCATCGTCAACGCCACGTCGATGGCGATCAGCCCTGACGGGCGGCTGTACGTGTCGAGCCGTTTCGAAGGGACGGTCTACCGCGTGGAAGAGGACGGGACGTTCGAGACGTTCGCCACCGACCTGGGCGTCGCGTGCGGCCTGGCGTTCGCGGCCGACGGCACGTTGTTCGTCGGCGATCGATCCGGCACGTTGTTCCGCGTGGACCGGGAGGGAAAGGCGACCCCGTTCGCGTCCATCCCGCCGAGCGTCGCGGCGTTTCACCTGGCGGTGGCCCCGGACGGCGCGTGCTACGTCACGGCGCCGACCCTCTCCGCCTACGACGCGGTGTACCGCGTCGACTCGGACGGGATCGTGTCGACCATCGAGAGCCGGTTCGGCCGTCCGCAAGGCATCGCGTTCGACGCCAGCGGTGCCGCACTCGTCGTCGAAGCGCTCGCCGGCGCCAGCGGCCTGTACCGGATCGGACGCCCCGGCACCCATATCCCGCCCGAGATGATCCTCGCAGGCCCGGGCCTGGTGGGCGTGGCCGTCGATCCGTTTGGCGGCATGGTCGTGTGCTCCAACGAGACGGCCTACCGCATGCCACCGCCATCGGCCCGCCAGGGATAGAATCGCCCGCTGATGTCTCAACTGTTCCAGCGGAAACCCATCGCTGCGCTCATCCCCGACTCCGAAGAAGCCGGCGGGCTCAGGCGGACGCTTGGCGCGGGCGATCTCGTGATGCTCGCCATCGGTGCCGTGATCGGCGCCGGTATTTTCGGCGCCATCGGCACGGCGGCCGCCGGCCAGATCGGCCCGAACGGCGAAGTCATCCGGGTGGGCGCGGGGCCGGCGCTGGTGTTCTCGTTCCTGCTGCTCGGCGGCGCCTGCGCGCTGGCGGCGCTGTGCTACGCGGAGCTCGCGTCGATGATTCCGCAGGCGGGCAGCGCGTACGCGTACTCCTACGCGACGCTCGGCGAGCTCGTGGCCTGGATCATCGGCTGGGACCTGATTCTCGAATACGCGGTCGGCAACGTCGCCGTCGCGATCTCCTGGGGCGACTACTTCAACACGCTGCTGCGCGGGTTCGGGATGCAGCTGCCGGTCTGGCTGGCAACCGGGTATCGCACGGCGCTGCTCAGCTCCGATCCGCAGATTCACGGGCTTCTCGACTCGGCGCCGCGAGTGGCCGGCATTCCGGTGCTGATCCACCTGCCCGCCTGCGGCATCGTGCTGCTGATCACCTGGCTGCTGCTGCGAGGCGCGCGCGAGAGCGTCACCGCCAACAACATCATGGTGGTGATCAAGCTGCTCGCGCTCGCCCTGTTCGTCGGCGTCGGCGCCACGCACCTGTCCGCCGCCAACTTCACCCCGTTCGCCCCCAACGGCTTCAGGGGCATTCACCAGGGCGCCGCCATCGTGTTCTTCGCGTATATCGGATTCGACGCCATTTCGACGGCGGCCGAGGAGACGAAGAACCCGCAGCGCAACCTGCCCATCGGCATCCTGGGCGGCCTGGCCATCTGCACCGTGATCTACATCGTCGTGGGCGCCGTGCTCACCGGCATGGTGCCGTACAAGGAGCTCGCCGTCGCGGACCCTCTCGCGCGCGCCCTCGAGCTGGCCGGCTTCACGACCGTCGGCTGGATCGTCGCGCTCGGCGCGGCGGTGTCGATGTCGGCCGTGCTGCTGGTGTTTCAATACGGCCAGCCCCGCATTTTCTTCGCGATGGCGCGCGATGGCCTGCTGCCGCAGTGGGCCGCGAAGATCCATCCCCGCACCCGCATTCCGTGGGCGACGACGTTGTTCACGGGGCTGTTCGTGGCGGCGTGGTCGCTCGTCGGTGACGCGGCCGAAACCTACGACCTGACGAACATCGGCACGCTGTTCGCGTTCATGCTGGTCAGCATCGGCGTGCTCGTGCTGCGCTACAAGGAGCCGGATCGCCCGCGGCCGTTCAAGGTGCCGCTGGTGTGGTTCGTGTCGCTCCTGTCGGCCGCCGGCTGCCTGTTCATCATGTACGGGCTGCCGGGCACGGCATGGCGGAGGTTCGGCCTGTGGCTCGTGGTCGGGCTTGCGTTGTACTTCGCATACGGCTTCAAGCACAGCCGTCTTCGGGCCGTGGCTCGTAGGAGCTCGTGGCTCGTAGCTCGCTCGCTCGGGCTGATTGGCGCTATACTCGTCTGATCGCCCGTCTCGTTCGGGTCGCGACAGACTGTCACCCGAGTCACGGGTAACGAGCCACGAGTAACGAGCCCGCGAGTCGCCTATGGCCCACGACTGGATCTCGGTTCGCGGCGCGCGCGTTCACAATCTCAAGAACATCGACGTGGACATCCCGCGCCACAAGCTGGTGGTGATCACCGGCCTGTCCGGCTCGGGGAAGTCGTCGCTCGCGTTCGACACGATCTACGCCGAAGGCCAGCGGCGGTACGTGGAGTCGTTGTCGGCCTACGCGCGCCAGTTCCTCGAGCAGATGGAGAAGCCCGACGTCGATTTGATCGACGGGCTGTCCCCGGCCATTTCCATCGAGCAGAAGACGACCGGGTCGAACCCGCGGTCGACCGTCGGCACCGTCACGGAAATCTACGATTACCTCCGGCTGCTCTTCGCCAACATCGGCGTGCCTCATTGCCCGAACTGCGACAAGGAGATCACGTCGCAGTCGCTCGAGCGCATCGCCGACATGGTGATGCTCTATCCGCAGGACGCGCGCATCAACGTGCTCGCGCCGGTGGTTCGCGGCCGGAAGGGCGAGTTCAAGAAGGAGCTGGCGGCGCTGCGCGCGCGGGGGTTCACCAAGGCGCGAATCGACGGCCAGTTCCGGGCGCTCGAGGAGGACATCAAGCTCGATCGCCGCCGGAACCACGCGATCGACGTGCTCGTGGACCGTGTGATCATCCGCGGCGGCGTCGAGCGGCGCCTGCTCGAGTCGATCGACGTCGCCCTCAATCTCGCCGACGACATCGTCGTCATCAACTCGCTCGACGGGGGCGACCGGTTGTTCTCGCGGCGGCTCGCCTGCGTCAACTGCGGGCTCAGCATGCCGGAGATGACGCCGCGGGCGTTTTCGTTCAACTCGCCGCACGGCGCATGTCCCGGCTGCCAGGGCCTTGGCTCGCGCGTGGACTTCGATCCGCACCGCGTCATCCCGGACGAGTCGAAGTCCCTTGCCGATGGCGCCATCGCGCCGTGGGCGCGCGGCGACCGCAAGCTGGTGAAGGAAGCGCTGCAGTCGCTCAGCCGCACGCATGGCATCGACCTGAGCGTCCCGTTCTCGAAGCTGCCGCGCAAGGCGCGCGAAGCGCTGCTCAACGGAGCCGGAACCACGGGCAAGAACGGGTTCGAAGGGCTGCTGCCGAACCTGCGCCGCCGGTACGAAGAAGGAAGCTGGGCCGAGCAGGAAGAGCTGGAGCCGTACCGGTCGATGCGGCCGTGCCCGGAGTGCCACGGCCAGCGCCTGAAGCACGAGATGCTCGCCGTGAGAGTGAAGGGGCGGACGGTCTCCGATTACGTGGGCATGCCGATCGCCGAAGCGCTGCGGGCGTTCGAGACGCTGCAGCTCACGGACCGGGAGTCGCTGATCGCCGACCGCATCCTTCGCGAGATTCAGGAGCGCCTGCGCTTTCTGAACGACGTGGGCGTCGGGTATCTCACGCTGGGCCGCGGCGCGGCGACGCTGTCGGGCGGGGAAGGACAGCGCATCCGGCTCGCGACGCAGATCGGCGCGAACCTCACCGGTGTCCTGTACGTGCTCGACGAACCGTCGATCGGTCTGCATCAGCGGGACAACCGGAAGCTGCTCGCGACGCTGGCGCGCCTGCGGGATCTCGGCAACACCGTCGTCGTCGTGGAGCACGACGAGGAGACCATCCGGACGGCCGATTACGTGATCGACCTGGGTCCCGGTGCCGGCGAGCACGGCGGCCACGTGATTTTTCAGGGAACGCCGGCCGACTTGATGGAGCAATCGGCAGGCGACCATCCCGCGTCCCTGACCGGCGCCTATCTGACCGGCGCGCGATCCATCCCCGTGCCGAAGGCTCGCCGGCCGGCGCTCAAAGGCGACATCGTCGTCCGCGGCGCGCGCGAGAACAACCTCAAGAACATCGATGTCCGCATCCCGCTCGGCTTGTTCACGGCGGTGACCGGCGTGAGCGGCTCGGGCAAGTCCACGCTCGTCAACGACATTCTCTACAAGTCCCTTGCGCGAACGCTGTACCGAGCCGGCGACGAAGCGGGCGCGCACGACCGCATCGACGGCATCGAGCTCATCGACAAGGTGATCGAGATCGACCAGTCGCCGATCGGCCGGACACCGCGATCGAATCCGGCGACCTACACGGGCCTGTTCACCTTCATCCGGGATCTCTTCGCCATGATGCCGGATGCGCGGGCCCGCGGGTTCCGGCCGGGCCGCTTCTCGTTCAACGTGAAAGGCGGGCGCTGTGAAGCCTGCCAGGGCGACGGCGTCATCGCCATCGAGATGCATTTCCTGCCAGACGTCTACGTCACGTGCGAGCAATGCAAGGGCCGCCGGTACAACCGCGAGACGCTGGAGATCAAGTACCGCGGCAAGTCGATCGCCGACGTCCTCGAGTTGACGGTCGATCAGGCGGCGCCGCTGCTCGAGAATTTCCCGGCGGTCGCCAACAAGCTGCGCACGCTCCAGGACGTGGGGCTCGGCTACATCGAGCTCGGCCAGTCGGCGACGACCCTCAGCGGCGGCGAGGCGCAGCGGGTGAAGCTCGCCAAGGAGCTGTCGAAGCGCGGCACCGGCCGCACCTTATATATCCTCGACGAACCGACGACGGGCCTCCATTTCGAGGATACGCGCAAGCTGCTCGACGTGCTGAACCAGCTCGTGGACCAGGGCAACACCATCGTGGTGATCGAGCACAACCTCGACGTCGTCAAGGCGGCCGATCATGTGATCGACCTTGGCCCCGAAGGGGGCGTCGGCGGCGGGCGGATCGTGGCCGAGGGGACACCGGAAGAGGTCGCCCACCATGAGCAGTCGGCCACGGGGCGGTTCCTCGCACACATGCAGGCCGAGACCGGTCAGCCGATACAATCAGAGGCCGTCTGAGCGTGTGCCATTGTGGTAACATCGCCACACTTCGGTGGGTTTCAGGTGTGGCGAGGAAACCACAAATGACGTTACCCGGCCGGCACGCGGGGATTGGAAGTTTTGGCCGTAATACTTGGTACGTAAGAGGTTAGATGGCTGATTCCGCCTTCGTCCCAACCGGGCATTGTCCTTGCTGAGTAGGCCTACGCTCGTCCCCGTTCGGCCGAGAGGCTAATGGACGTACAGCGTACACTTCGTCGACCCATCTCTTGTGTCGGAATCGGGCTCCACTCCGGCAACAAGGTCACCCTTTCGCTGAAACCGGCGGCGGTGGACCACGGTATCCGTTTTCGCCGGACCGATCTCGGCGATTTCGAGGTGCCCGCCACCGTGCACCATCTTGCGGGCATTCAACTCGCAACGGGTCTGGCGCGGGACCAGGTATCCGTCGAAACGGTTGAGCATCTGCTGGCGGCGCTCGTCAGCATGAGCATCGACAACGTGGTCGTCGAGCTCAATTCTCCCGAAGTGCCGATCATGGACGGCAGCGCGGCGCCGTTCATCTACCTGATTCAGGAAGCGGGCGTGAAGCGGCAGCAGGCGCGCCGCAAGTTCCTGAAAATCGTCCGGCCGATTGCCCTGTCGCGCGGCGACAAGCGGATCGCGCTCTATCCGTCAGATCACTTCAAGGTCACCTACAGCATCAGCTACGACCATCCGCTGCTCCGGCACCAGTCGCGGACGCTGCGGATTACCGAAGAGTCGTTCATCGAGGATATCGCGCCCGCGCGGACGTTCACGTTCCTGAAAGACGTCGAGATGCTCCGCCAGAATGGCCTGGCGCTCGGCGGCTCGCTCGAAAACGCGATCGTCCTCGGCGAAACCGGCGTGCTGAACAACCCGCTGCGATTCGACGACGAGTTCGTGCGTCACAAGATTCTCGACGCGGTGGGGGATCTCGCGCTCGTCGGCTATCCGGTGATCGGCCACCTCGTGGCGCATCGGGCCGGCCACGCGCTCCACACGGAGTTTGCGGCGAAGATTCTCGAAGAAACCCACGCCTGGCGGTTCGTCGAGGCGCCGGCCGACGGCGCGGTGCCCGCGGGTATTCCGGTGCCGGACGCCATCAGAGGCGTCAAGGGCGCGGCCGCTATCTGACGACGAGCGTCCTGGTGGTCGTTTCCGACCCGCACTGCTCGAACCAGTCAATTCCCTCGCTGACCAGATCGAACTTCAACTGATACCGTCCCGGCCGCTCGAGGGCCGGGATCGTGATGGGGACGTTGGCCCGGGCGCCCGGCTCGAGCGGCTGCGGAAGCCACGCGCGCGCGAAGTCGCGATTGATGAGGGCGCCCGACTCGTCGCACAGCTGCGCGCCGAGGCGGACGAGACGCCGGCCGTAAGTCGCCTGCGCCGGGAACGGGCGGGTCGAGAGATTCCGGACGCGCGTGCGCACTTCGGTCGGGTGGCCGGTACGCGCCATCAACGGCAGGGCGGCCAGGCCCGGGAAGCCGGGCAGGCCCGGCGGGAACGTGTGGACGTCGATGCGCGCCCGCGGCGTGGCCCCGGGAATCGCATTTCCCAGGTTGTTGTCGTCCCAGATCTCGTGGCGGATGGCGTCGAGCGCGGGCGTGCCGGGCAGGAATCGCCGCGAGTAGGCATCCTCGGGGTGGTCCGTCAGCTCCCAGCACAGGCGATCGACGCCGATCTCACGGGCGAGCCCGCGCGCGCGATCCATCTCCGCTTCCGAGTCGTTCCACTTGAAGAGGATGTAGCGCCAGTTGATGAACGGCAGATCGCGGCCCGACGTCCGCTTCTCGTCGGCCATCGCTCGAAGGTTGGCGATCGCGACGTCGAACTTTCCGCGCTGGCGGTATTTCACGTAACTCTCCGCGTTCGCGCCGTCGATCGAAAACGTCACCTCGTCTATGCCGGAATGCGCGAGCCGCCGAGCCTGCGCCTCCGTGAACGCCAGCCCGTTGGTGCTCGTGTAGAGATACACCTGCGGGAAGTGCGTCTTGATGTACTCGCACATCTCGATGGCGCGCTTGTGGAGGAAGGCCTCGCCGTAGTTGAAGAAGTCGATGCGGACGAGCGACGGCCCGGCTTCGTCCACCACGCGCCGGAACAGGTCGAAATCGAGCATGCCGGCCTGCCGGGTCCGGGTGATGCCGGTTTCCGGCGCACAGCACGCTTCGGTGCACGAGATGTTGCAGGCGGCCGTGCACTCGATATACAGCCGCGATGGCAGGGCGCCCGCGTCAACGGGCCTGACCGGCGGCGCGGCGTCTTTGCCGAGCGGCAGCTTCAGCGGGCAATCGCCGCAGAATTTCGATCCGCCGTTGTTCAGCTCTTCGCGCAGCGTGCGGACGATCTGCCCGGTCCACGTCTCGTGCACGGGCGAGACGCGCGCGTCGCCGAGCACGCGGCGGCCGTACGGATCGGCGCACCCGCACACCAGCCGGCCGTCGCACAGCATCACGAGCGTGCTCCACGGCCATGAGCATTGAAAACGGGTGGAAAGATAATTCAGCGACACGTGTCTTCGACGGCAGGCCTGAAGGCCCGCGCTACTTTTCGAGCTCCCGGCCGTCCCTCGCCAGGCGCCTCATGTACGCCTCGAGCTTGTCGTTCTGGTACTTGACGGTATTGAGAAACAGGCTTTCCTTGAAGTAGGCCTGGCGTTCCTCGTCCGTCATCTGCTCGACGAGGTGCTGGATTTCTCTCACCATGTCCTCGAACGTCCGGTCCAGCTCGCGCTTGGCCGTGACTTCCTGATACAGGGCCTCCATGATGGCGAGCAGGTCGCCATCGAGGGGGATGGGGGCGCCGGTGGTCGTTTTGATCATGCGCATGTTAGCCCCCGAAACTCTTGACGGCGGTCGGCTCGTCGGCGTGGATCTCGATGAAGTTCTGCGCGCCGGTCATCGTCAACATCGTTTCCACGCGCTTCTGGACGCCCGAGAGCTTGAGGTGCCCGCCGGTCCCACGCACCTGGCGGTAGAGATCCATGAGGCAGCCGATCGTCGCGCTGTCCACGTAGGTCACCGGCGTCAGGTCGATCACGATGTTGCGCGTGCCGCCCGCGACGAGCGAGGTCACGGCCGACGCGAAGTCCGACAGGATCGGATACATCAGCCTCGGCTCACCTACGCGGACGACGGCAACGCCGCCGGTCTGTTCGGTTGTCAGGTTCATCAGTGCACTCCACCTATGCCGCTGGGGCTGAAATGCTCGCCGCGCAGTTTCCTGATCTGGCGCGCGAGCTCGCTCCGGCCGCGGTTGATTCGAGACTTCACCGTACCTTCCGGCAGCCGCAGGGCCACGGCAATCTCGTGGTACGACAGCTCCTGCAGATCGCGCATCAGCACGGCGGTCCGCAGGGTCTTGGGCAGCGACGCGAGCGCCTCGCGCAGCAGTTCGACCCGGTCGCGCTGCTCGAGCGCGGCGAGCTGGCTCTGTCCGGGCGCCGCGGCCGAGAGCTCGGCCGTGTCTGTTTCGCGGTCGATCGTCTCGCGCTCCTTCCGCACGCTGCGGTAGTGATCGATGCAGAGGTTCCGGCTCACGCTGATGAGCCAGGTCTGAAAATTCGCGCGCCGATCGAACGTCTCGAGCGACTTGAAGATCTTCAGGAAGATGTCCTGCGTGAGATCCTCGGCCTCGTCGTGCTTGCCCACGAACTTGTAGGCGACGTTGAACACCTTGCGCCGGTACTGCCGGACGATGGCTTCCCACGCGAGCTGATCGCCCTTCAGGCAGCGGCGGATCAGCGCGTCGATATTATCCGTTTCGGTGGAGTGATCGGCAGACATGCGGCGCTGAGTGGGTTAGTATAGCCTGACACACCGCTGTGGTCGGCTTCTCCCAACCCTCTCAAGAGCTCGTCTGCGACGGCGTCCCCCTGTCGGCAATCGCCGACGCCGAGGGCACGCCGGTCTACGTCTACAGCGCCGCGCTCCTGCGTCAGCGCTACGCCGACCTCGCGGCCGGCTTCGGCGACTATCCCCACCGCGTCCACTACGCGCTCAAGGCCAACTCGACGCTCGCCATCGCGCGCCTGCTGCGCGAGCTGGGCGCCGCCGCGGACGCGAACTCGATCTGGGAGATCGAGCTGGCGCGCCAGGCGGGTTTCGCGCCCGAAGACATCGTCTTCACGGGCGTCGGCAAGTCGGGGGCCGAGCTCGCGTGCGCCGTGCCCCTCGGCCTGAAGGCCATCAATGTCGAATCGGCCGGCGAGCTCGATCGCGTGGAAGCGCTCGCGCGGAACGCCGGTGTCGTGGCCCGCGTCGCGATTCGGGTCAACCCCGATATCGACGCCAGGAGCCATCCCCACATTTCGACGGGCCTCAAGATCAATAAGTTCGGCATGCCCGTCGACGAGGCCGAGGGTCTGTTCGCCGGGCTGGCCGGCCGGCCGGCGCTCAAGCTCGTCGCCGTGCATATTCACGTGGGGTCGCAGATCACATCCATCGATCCCGTCCGCCAGGCCGCTTCGCGGCTCGCCGCCCTCGCGCGGAAGGCGCAGGCGGCCGGAGTGGCGCTCGAATACCTCGATGCGGGCGGCGGCCTGGGGATTTCGTACGACGGCGGGCCCGTTCCGTCCGCCGATCAGTACGCGTCGGCCCTGGTGGACGAGATTCGCACCACGCGGATGCCGATCGTCGTCGAACCGGGGCGATCGATCGTCGGGCCGGCGGCCGTGCTCGTCGCGCGCGTCGTGGACGTGAAGGGCCGCACCGCGTCCAGCGACTTCGCGATCATCGACGCCGGGATGACCGAGTTGATGCGCCCGGCGCTCTACGGAGGCTTTCACCAGATCGAACCGGTTCGACCGCGTTCGGGCACGCTCCGTCAGTACGAGATCGCGGGGCCCGTCTGTGAAAGCACCGACATCGTCGGACGCGATCGCACCCTCTCGCCGCTCGAGGTCGGCGACCTCGTGGCGATCCGCGACACGGGCGCGTACGGGTCGGCCATGGCGTCCAACTACAATCGCCGTCCGCTGCCCGCCGAAGTGCTCGTGGACAACGGCGAGTGGCGCGTCATCCGCAAGCGCCAGACGATCGCCGACATGCTGGCTCAGGAAACGTAGGCCGCGGACACGCCCGCGGATAGAACGTAGAACGCGTAGAACGGAAAACGGAAAACGGAAAACGTAGAACGCTGACGCGCCAATTTCCAACTTCAGAACTTTAACTTAACTTCAAACTTCGTACTTTGAACTTCCCACTTTCTTCCGGCCGCCTCATCGCCTTTGAAGGCCTCGACCAGAGCGGCAAGCAGACGCAGGCCGAACGGCTGCGCGATCGGCTGAAGCTGGACGGCCGCAAGGCGCGACTGGAGTCGTTCCCCGACTACGCCACGTCGATTGGTGAAGAAATCGCGCGGGCGCTGCAGGGCGAGCGCGAGTACGGGCCGGACGTGATGCAGCTGCTGTACATCGCCAACCGGTACGAGCGGAAGCCGGATCTGGCCCGCTGGCTGGAGGGCGGCCTGATGCTCGTCTGCGACCGCTACACGGCGTCGAGCGTGGCGTACGGCGAAGCGTTCGGCCTCGACCCGGCATGGCTCGTCGAGCTTCAGAAATTCCTGCCGCCGGCGTGGCTGACGATCTTCCTCGACATCGCCCCGGAGACGGCGATTCAGCGCAAGGCCGTCGATCGCGATCGCTACGAACGGGACCTCGCCCTGCAGATTCGCGTCCGCGACAGCTACCGCCGCCAGGCGGCAGCCGGGGGCTGGATCGTGCTCGACGGCGAGCGTTCGAAAGACGAGATCGCGGCCGACGTCTTCAGCGCGGTGGCATCACGGCTCGAGCCGCTGTAACCGCCCGAACTTCCCGGACACCCAGCTCCCGCAGCACTTTCGCGCACGCCTCGAGCGTGGCGCCCGTCGTGCTCACATCGTCCACGAGGACGACCACGCAGCCGCGGAGCGCCGGCGCCCGCCCTGACGAGAACGAGGACGACGTCGAGGTAAATGCGTCCTTCACGTTGCGACGGCGCTGTGCGGCGGGAAGCCCTGTCTGCGTCGGCGTGGCGCGGATCCTCCGCAGCGCCTGGTGGACGGGCAGGCTGTCCGAGCCCAGCCGCCGCGCAAGGTCGAGCGCCTGGTTGAATCCCCGGGCGCGCCGCCGGGACGGATGCAGGGGAACCGGGACGAGGCAGTCGGCGTTCCGCAACAATTCCGCGCACCGGCTCCGCATCAAGCCGGCCAGCGGCTTTGCCAGCGAACGGCGCCCGTCGTACTTCAGCGCGTGGACGATGGCGCGAAGCGCGCCGTCGTAGGCGCCGGCCGCGAGGGCGCGATCGACGAAGCGGTGTCCGCGGCGGCAGCGCGCGCAGCGCGCCATCGGCACGCTGATGACGCGCCACGCCGGCAGCGGATCGCCGCAGCATTCGCAGAGCGGGGGAGCCAGCGGCCGGACGGATTGCCAGCAGGCATCACAGACGGGCCCGCGCGTCGGGTGTTCGAGGAGCTCGCCGCAGGCCGCGCAGGACGGCGCGAGGACGACCGAGAGGACGGCATCGCAAAGGGCCCGCGCCCATCGACGCGGCTTACCGTGCGGGCGGAATCTCCACGCGCTCGGCGCTGCCCCAGAGGCGCTCGAGCCCGTAGAACAGGCGGGTGTCCGGGGCGAACACGTGCACGATGAAGTCGAAGTAGTCGATGAGGATCCATCCGGATCGATCGGACCGGTTGTAGCCTTCGACATGCGCCGGCTTTCCATGATCGGCCAGTGCCTCGACGACCGCGTCGGCGATGGCGTGCAGCTGCCGCACGTTGCTCCCCGAGCAGATGACGAAGTGATCGGTGAAGCCCGCCGCCTTTCGCAGATCGAGGACCGTGATGTTTTCGGCCTTCTTGTCTTCCGCCGCGCGAACGGCGAGCTCGATCGGGCGCGGAAGCCCCTGGGGCTTGCGGCGCCGTTCAGTCTTGGCCATGCAACCTCGCTGCCGGTTCGACCGCCGGCAGATCGCTGGCCCGGCGTCCCGGTGACGCCGGGGTGTAAAGCCCGTGCTGCTCAATATGTTGACGTACCGGATCGGGTACGAGGTTCGCGATCGATTCGCCGCGCGCGCGCCGGTCGCGGATCGCACTGGATGACACGTCCGCCGTCGGAGCGTCGATCAACACGATCATCGGATCCACGTGGCTGATGGCGTCGAGCGGCGGCCGCACCATCCGGTGCGCCAGGTTCGGCAGCCGGTGGGGAATGTCGTCCACCGGATGCCCGGGACGGGAGATCACGACAAAGTGGGCGGCATCGAGAATCGCCGGGTAGTTCATCCAGCTGGCAATGTCGGCGAATGCGTCGGAGCCGACGATGAAATAGAGCTCGGACGCGTTGTATCCGCGGTCGTGAAATTTCTGGAGCGTGGCCGACGTGTACGATTGCGACTCGTCGCGCAGCTCGAGGTCCGACACGCGCCATCCGGCGCGGCCGCCGACCGCGAGGGACACCATCGCGAAGCGGTGGAAGCTCGAGGCGTGCGGCTGCGGCCGGTGCGGCGGCAGGCTGGCAGGTATCACCATCACGCGCATGAGGTTCAGGGTGGTTTCGGCGGCGAACGCGGCTTCGAGGTGGCCCCAGTGAATCGGATCGAACGTGCCGCCGAGGATGCCGATGCGCCGGATGCTCATGCCGGCGTGGGACCCGCCGCCGCGTGCGCCGATTCGCGCTCGGAGGCGACGTGCCCCCACATCGACTCGAGCAGCTCGGGAATCCCGGCGCCGGTCACCGCGGAAATGCGGAAGAACGGCAGGCCGTGTGCCGCCGCGCGGGCGGCCAGACGCTCGACGCCGTCCGCCGTGGCGTCTCCTCCAGGGCCGACGGCGTCCATCTTGTTGGCCGCGACGATCTGCGGCTTGGCCGCCAGCGCCGGCTGAAACAACCGCAGCTCCTGTCTCAGCGTTTCGAGGTCCTCGACCGGATCACGGCCCTCGGCGCCGGACACGTCCACGACGTGGACGAGGACCTTGGTTCGTTCGAGGTGCCGGAGAAACTGATGCCCGAGCCCGAGCCCGCGGTGCGCGCCTTCGATCAGCCCGGGTACGTCCGCCACGGCGAAGCTGCGGTCGTCGCTCAGACGCACCACGCCGAGGTTCGGCGTCAGCGTCGTGAAGGGGTAGTCCGCAATCTTGGGCCGCGCCGCTGAGATACGGGCGATGAGGGTCGACTTGCCGGCGTTCGGAAAGCCGACCAGGCCGACATCCGCGAGCAGCTTCAGCTCGAGCCGCAGATCCTTTTCTTCGCCCGGCTCGCCCGGCTGGACTTTTCGCGGAGCGCGGTTGGTCGAGGTGGCGAACCGCGCGTTGCCCATGCCGCCCCGGCCGCCCCGGGCGACGAGGACGCGGTCGCCTTCCTTCGAGAGATCGGCCAGCAGGCGGAAAGGCTCGGAGGGGTCGTTCGTCTTCTCGTAGACCAGCGTCCCGATGGGAACAGGGAGCTCCCGATTGTCGCCGTTCTGCCCCGTGCAGTTGGACCCCTGGCCGTGGTCGCCGCGTCCGGCGCTTGTCTCGGGGTGAAACCGGTAGTTGATCAGCGTGTTGGTGTGGGGGCTCGCGACGACGTACACCGAGCCGCCGTGGCCGCCATCGCCGCCGCTCGGGCCTCCGCGTGGAACGAACTTCTCGCGGCGAAACGCCAGGCACCCGCGCCCGCCGTTTCCCGCCGTCACGTGGATGTCGACTTCGTCAACGAACATAGAACAATTGGTGAGCTGGCGATTCAGCGATCTGGTGACGTCACGTCACCAAATCGCGCGATCACCAAGTCACCAATTCACATCTTACTCGGTGGGGGGAATGATGCTGATGACGCGCCCCTGCGCGCCGTGGTCTTCGAACCTCACGCGGCCCGCGATCTTCGCGAAGATCGTGTCGTCCTTGCCGCGGCCGGCGTTCAGGCCGGGCCGGAACCGGCGTCCGCGCTGGCGGACGATGATCGTGCCGCCGCTGACGAGGTTGCCGTCGTGTGCCTTGACGCCCAGGCGCTGCGAATTGGAATCGCGGCCGTTGCGTGAGCTGCCTTGTCCTTTTTTGTGAGCCATTGACTGCGATCCTGTAGAGGTTAGAGGTTCAGAGGTTAGGGATCAGGGATCCTCTACAGAAGGATTTCCTTGATGGCCACGCGCGTGAACACCGCGCGGTGTCCCTTCGTCCGGCGCATGCCCTTGCGGCGCTTTTTCTTGAAGACGCGAATCTTGGGCCCGCGCGTCTCGCCTTCGACGATGGCGCGGACGCGGGCGTTGGCCACGAATGGGGAGCCGGCGAGCACCTCGCCGCCGTCTTTTTCGACGAGCAGGACTTCGCCCAGCGTCAGTTCCGCGCCGGGTTCACCCGCCGTTCCGTCGATGGTCGCGAAGCCGCCGGGCGTCACGCGCATCTGACGTCCGCCAGCCTTGATGATTGCGTACATAGTCGGCCTCTCGTGAGTCGTGCAAAACGATAATTGTAGCCCGATTGCGCCTCAGGTGTAAAGGGCTCAGGCGTAACGAGTTAGATCGGCAGCGCTGCAGCGTGAGCATGGGGCGCCCCCGGGTGGGCGGGCTACTTCAGCAGGATGCGGGTGCCCTTGATCTTCTGGCTGCTGAGCGTGCCGAGGAAGTCGGGCACGATGCGGTCCATCAGCTCGAAGTACGACGAGAGCGCCGGTGTCGTCTGCTGCGCGTTGTACAGCACTTCCTCGCTGCGCGACAGCGAAGAAATGGTCGCTCCCGTTCGCCCGTCGATGAAGACGAACTTCGGCCGGAGGACGAATCCCTTGCGCTCCATGTATGTCCGCGTCGGGACCACGCTGCGCCGGCCAAGGCCGTCGTACACCTCGGTCTCGCGCGTCACGAAGCCGGCGGAGGTGCGCGGCGCGAAGAGCACGGAGCCGGTCACGATCAGCGGATTCTGGTATTCCTCGCCGATGCGCTTCCAGTACGCGGTGTTCGCGAACAACCGGTCGTACGAATCGATGTCTTTCTGTTCCTTGATCTTCTGCGGGAGCGTCGTGGGCTGGTTGCCGCCCTTGTCGGAAAGCTCGCGATCGGACACCCTGGCCGCCGTGGCGTCGCTTTCCGCCGCCGCCTTGTTTTGATCCTGGGCGACCTCGGTCAACGTCAGCGCGTCGGCATCGATTACGCGGAGCGAGGACTTCGAGCGCAGCTGGCTGCGCAGGAGACGCACGGTTTCCTGGTTCGTATCGAGTTCGTCGTTGCCGCCGGCCACGAAACCCGCGACGAGCACGCGCTGGAACGCCGACACATCCAGCTTGGCTTTGATCGGCGTTTCGATCGGGACCTCGAACAGTTCGCCGCCGCACGCCACCACAAGGACGGCGCACGCCGCCGCGACCAGGCCGAGCGTGAGGCGCCTACTTGTCCTTTTGTGTCGCGCGATCATTGATTTCTTTGAACAGCTCGTAGTTTTGACGAATCTGTGAATTGTTTGGCTCGATCTCGATGGCCTTCTCGTACGCCTTGCGTGCTTTGTCGAGCTGGCCTTCATGTTCGTAGGCGACGGCGAGGTCGTTGAACGCGGCCGCATAGGTCGGGTCGATTTGCACCGCTTTTTCCCAGCGGTAGATCGCCTCGCGCCAGAGGCCTTTCAGGGCGACGTTCACGCCGAAATCGACCTGCGATTTGGCTTCCTGACGCGCGTCGGCGAGCACAGGTGAGGCCGCGAACAACACTGCTCCGGCAACGAGCAAGGCGCCTGCACCGTGTTTCATGAGGGACCGGTCGTTTCCACTATAGCGCGAAGAGCAATCCACGTGCCACGACAATCGCCCGGTTAGGGGCCGTTTTCCCAACAGTCGCGGGCGCCGGATTTACGAAATGTGGTCGATCCGTCCTCCAATCGCAAGCGGTCGTTATACTAAATGTTGGAGGACGGGGCCCTGCACGTCGCGCGTGCGGTGCCAGTGGGTTGTCTGGGCTGATGTCCAGCGGCTCCTGCCGAGGTGGCCGCTCGCGCTCTTGCCGGGAGCGCGGTCATGTCAGAGCCGTCCGAGCACGTCAATCTCGTCGCGTTGTCCCTCCTGCCCGTCCGTTGCTGGAGACGCGTCGGCGCACTGCTGCATGCGCAGACTACCACCCGGTTCCATCCTGGAACGTGTCAGCCGCGAATGCGCGCCGGACGCGTCGCGGCCGGCCGCACTTCGATCCCGTGCGGTTGCCGCGCTCGAGCGCGCGGCGGCGTCCGGCATCGTGTTCGTGCCGTGGAGCGACGCGGCGTACCCGGCCGCGCTTGCCGCGATCGCGGACCCTCCCGCCGTGCTCTGGGCTCGCGGCAACCTCGCGGCGCTTTCCCGCCCGGCCGTCGCGATCGTCGGCTCGCGCGCGGGCTCGCCGTACGGGCTGAGTGTGGCGGAGCGCCTCGCGGGCGATCTCGCAGGACACGGTATCGTGGTCGTCAGCGGGCTGGCTCGCGGAGTCGATTCGGCGGCGCATCGCGGCGCGCTTGCCGCCAGCGGGTCGACGCTCGCCGTGCTTGGATCGGCCGCCGACGTCATCTACCCGGCCGAGCATCGGGATCTCGCGCGCCGCATCGAGGCCGACGGCGCCGTGCTCAGCGAGCTGGTGCCGGGAACGCCGCCGCGGAAGCCGTTCTTCCCGCTGCGCAATCGGGTGATCAGCGGGCTGTGCCGCGCCGTGCTGATCGTCGAAGCCGGCGAGAAGAGCGGGTCGCTCATCACGGCACGGTGCGCGCTCGAGCAGGGACGCGAAGTGCTGGCCGTTCCCGGGAATGTCCTGAGCGGCCGCAATCGAGGCGGGCATGCCCTGTTACGAGACGGGGCAAAGATTGTGGAGTCTGCGGACGATATCTTGGAGGAGCTGTCCGTGCGAGTGCCCGGACGGCCTGACCCTGTGGGGCTGAGCGGGCCGGAAGACCTTGTATTACGCAACCTTCCAGCCGGCGAACCCTGCGAGAACCCCCTTTTCTACGTCCGGGACCTCTCGTCGGGCAACGTGAAGCTTGTTGATTTCATCCGCTTCGGGGCTCTGGCCATGCTGAATGCCTTTCTGCTGCGCTGGTTTAATTTCCGTTTGCCGCGCGTCCATCGCCTCGCCGGCGATAAGACCCCTTCCTGCGAATTGAACCTTCAACCGGGGGAACTTGTGCGGGTGCGCTCCCGGCTTGAAATACAGCAGACCTTGAACAGGGAGCTGCGCAATCGTGGCATGTGGTTCGACGTCGAAATGTTCATTTATTGCGGGCGGGGTCCTTTTCGGGTCCATAGCCGTGTCGAAAGGATCGTCAATGAGAAGACAGGGCAGTTGATGAAGTTACCCAATCCCTGCATTATCTACTCGAAGACGTCACGTGCAGTGGCAACTACCTCATGCATCGGATGTTTTCCCCCAGAAACGAATATCCATTCTGGCGAGAAATCTGGCTGGAGCGGGTTCCTGGCGCCTGAGAGAGCATCGCTTGCCGCTGAGTTTCTCCCATGGGACAAATTCGGCGCTGAAAATCTTCAGTATGTCGACTACTTTGATTTCAAGGACAAACTTGGCCTACCGACCGCCAACGCCACAACGCCGTATTCGATGGGAATTACGGTGACAGTGCACTCAATCAAAGCCTAAAAGCCGTCGGCGGCGCGGCAGATCACGCCTTCGGCTAGTCGGCCTTCCTCGCTGCTTCGCTTCACCCGCAAGTCAAATCCAACCGCGCCACATGCAGCAAACCAACCCGACGGGCAAATCACCCAAAACCCGTCCATCCCTCCGAACGAAAATATTCCGCTTTCGCCGTCGGGCAAATCACTGATCTAAATCCGCGCGTCTCACCCGATGAGAGGGGCGTTGCGCACGTCAGGAACGCGCGGTGAGATGCGGTGGACGCGAAGGCTGCGACTGACGAGCGCGGCTGATGCGGACGGCGAAGGCGTGTGGTCCTGACGCCCCGACGCTGGCGTCAAGTTCGGCGGGAACTGTCCCGCCGGCGACGGTGGCAAGAAAGCCCGGTCACCGGGGAGAGCGCGTTATAAGCCGTAAACCACCGCGCAGGGAAAGCCGGGATGCTTCCGCTGAACCTGTATGCTCGTGTGCCTTTTGCTTTGTGCATTTGCACGCGAGACCGCGGGTGCAGCGCGCACCCGGCTTTCCCTGCGCCCTCCTCTCGTTCGGAGGGTCATCAAATCGCAACAACTCGGACGCTTCCCGCCGCGAGATCGCGGAGGTGTGGATAATCCTTGTCAGCCACGAATGTCCTGAAAGTAGAGCTCGCCCTACGCGCCAGAGCCGGAAGTCATCAAATGATGGATAGCGACAATGACGTAGAATGCGAGCCACGCGCACCCTACGGCGATTATCCCTCTATGATCGTAAGGCGGACAGGCGTCCGGCCCCGTTTCGAGCGTGTCGAATTCGGAGACGTCACCGCGGTATTGGACCGATCGCGCCGGCACCGGTCGCGTGAAGACGGGCGATCTGTCTCTCCGTTTTCCCTCGGGAAAATTAACTCCCGGCGCCTGCGTCATGCGGCTCTCCCTCTCCGGATATCGCCGCGCTCATCCGGGACCCGACCCCGTCATTTTGCCGGATTGACGGGGCGGCGGCCGCTTGGACCGGTCCCGCTGATCTGGAGCACCGCATCTTCCTTGATCTCGATGTAATGCGGGAGATTCGCAGGCTCGGTGTAAAAACTGCCGGCCGGCAGGATTTTCAGGTTTGTGGGTTCGAATTTCTCGCCATAACCTGTCGCATACAGTCCCGACAGGATCGTCACTTCGCGGGAATCGGGATGCGAATGCGGCGCGATCTTCAGGCCTTTGGGAAATTTAAGGCGCACGGTGTAAGGCCCCGGCTGATTTGGATCCCCCACAAGATTGAGCTGCTCCATCCCCGCAGCGGCCAAGCCACCTTGCCCTTCCCACTTCATTTCGACCGGCGTGAGGGCCACAACGCCGGGCGTCGTGGTTTGAGCCGTTGCAAGCGCACTGGACAAAACGCCAGCCATGATCAACACGAGTTTGGCCGATCTGTTATTTTTCCGCATAGAAGTTTTCCCTTGAAATCGTTCTGGTCGCCGCTCACGCCTTCCGCAATTGCTGTCGAGGATGACGAGATTCCAGATTTTGAGTGATTGTCAGGCCAGCAAACTCCCGGAGTTGACCAGCGAATGAAATATTGCGCGCAACCGGCGAGTTGATAATTTGTTCAATTTTCATTAGTTTCATGAATTGAAATCATGAATAGCAACCTCATGTGGAACATTGCAGGACATGGCGCGCTTTGGCGAAATGAGCGAGACATCCGAGCTTCGGGTTTTTGCAAGTGTCGTATCTCACGGCAGTTTTGCCAAAGCGGCCGATGAGCATCAGATGACCCCATCCGGGGTCAGCAAACTGATTACGAGGCTGGAGGAACGCCTGGGCGCCCGGCTGCTGCAAAGGACGACGCGAAAGTTGTCGCTGACCGAGGTTGGCTCGGTCTTTCACAGCCGTGCCTTGAGATTGCTGCATGATCTCAGTGAAGCCGAAGCGGAAGTTTCAGCCGATAATTTGCAGCCGCGTGGCGTCCTGCGTCTCAGTGCTCCCGTGCCGTTCGGGACCGCTCATATATCTCCGCTCATTCCGAAGATGGCGAAGCTCTTTCCCGAGTTGACGATCGATGTCGTGCTGACGGACCGCTTCGTCGATTTGGTCGACGAAGGCATCGATCTCGCCATCCGCCTGGGAGCGCTGGCCGACTCCCGCCTTATTGTCAGAAGGCTGTGTGCCAACCGTCGAATTCTCATCGCAAGCCCGAGTTATCTCAAAAAACGCGGGACGCCAAAGACGCCGGCAGACTTGACGAAACACGAGTGCCTGATTTTCACCGCGCTGAGCAACGCTCGCGAATGGCGGCTGGTCAGCAAGTCGGGAAGCGTAGCGATCCCCGTGAATGGAAGGATCGCCGCAAACAATGGCGAAGTCCTGTTTGAGGCCATAAAAGCCGGCCATGGCATCGGACTGGGCGCCACATTTCTCGTGCATGAAGCGCTGAAGCGCGGACAAGTCGTTCGTGTGCTGCCCCGCCATGAATTCGAACACACCAGCGTCTTTGCGGTGTATCCGTCCGCCCGCCAACTTTCCAGCAAGGTGCGCGCTGCTATCGACTTCTTTGCGGCAGCCTTCAAGGACCCGCCATCCTGGGATCGTCAGCTTGGGCGGATTGGCGTGGCGTAATCCGCCGTTACGGATTGCGCCGAGGTGACGGATTACGCCTTGCGGCTAATCCGCCCTTGTAATAGGGCCAGAGTTGGTAGCCGATCTGGGTTCGCGCCCGGATTGAACCGCGGCCATGGTCGCGAGTTTAATACCGGAAGCGGAAGCCCAGGCGCGACCGGGAATGACAGGGAGGTTCTGATGCGGATTCCAGCTTTAGCCATTTTGACGATTGCGACGGTTTCACCGGCACCGTCGGCTCACGCCCAGACTTATGACCCGGCCTATCCGGTCTGCCTGCAAATCTACCAGGGCTATGTCGACTACTACTTTGAATGCGCCTATACCTCGCTGGCACAGTGCAATGCCTCAGCATCGGGCCGATCCGCACAGTGCATCGTAAATCCGTTTTACAAGGGTGCAAAAGCCTCGCCGGGGCGACGAAACCGCCAGCATCGCCGCGACTATTAGCTAAATGCAGCCCGTCGAGCGAATTAGCGTGAACGCAACCCGCCGTTACGGACTCGGATTTGGCAAAAAAGGGAGAGAGACCTATGGAAGACATCGCGGCCCAGCGCGCGGCCGAAACTTTGCTCGCCGAACACAAGGCCAACGCGATTTTCAAGCGTTTTGGTCCGCAGCAAAGCCCCGCCACGGTGTCAGACGCTTACGACATACAGCAGAAATTCGTACGCCTGCTCCGCTCCGATCACGGTGACACCATAGGCTACAAGGTTGGACTGACGTCGGCAACGATGCAGACGTTTTGCGAAATCGGCCACCCCATCGCCGGCGTCGTACTCGCCAAGCGCGCGCATCGTTCCGGAGCAATCGTGCGGCGTTCAGAATTTGGACGCCTCGGCCTGGAATTCGAAATCGCTGTCCGCATCGCGTCGGACGTGCCGGCAACCGACATGCCCTATACGGCCGAGATGATCGGACCGCATATCGGCGGGGTTGGCGCCGCAATCGAACTGGTCGACGATCGAGGCGCGGACTACACAAATCTCGACGTCCTTGCGCTGGTTGCCGACAACTCCTGGAATGGGGGCATCGTGCTTTCAGATCTGGTGCCGAAATGGCCGGACCTCGAAGATGTGCGGGGTACGGCGACGAAAGACAATGTTGCGATCGGCGAAGGACGCGGTCGCGATATTCTCGGTCATCCCTTCAATTCGGTGGCGTGGCTCGCCACCCACCTCGCCGCCAGAGGTGAGACTCTGAGAGCTGGTCAGGTCGTGATGACCGGCAGCGTCATGAAAACTGTCTTTCCCGTGGAAGACGCCATCTACGGATTCTCACTGGATGGAATCGGAAATATCAGCGTCAACGTTAGCTCGTAGGGTGAATTAGCGAAGCTAACCCGCCCTCCGCCCTGCGACTGGATGGATCGCCATGAACGGAAATCGATACTATGGAGTTCGGGTCGAGGGTGCGAAATACGGCGTGGGCTTCGGCTCCGCTTTGGCCATCGCGATCTCCTACACCAGCAACCACTCGATCCTCTGGGCGATCATCCACGGCATCCTGGGCTGGCTCTATGTGATCTATTTCGCGCTGTTCCAGTGATGGAAGCTGAGCGATCCGATCCGGCCCACGGCATCACCGTGATTTCAATTCAGTCGCAAGTCGCCTACGGCCATGTCGGCAACAGCGCCGCCGTCTTTCCCATGCAAATGCACGGCATCGACGTCATAGCGGTGCCGACCACGCTGCTGAGCAACCGGCCGGGTTACCCGACCGTCCGCGGCCGGGTGCTCGATGCGCAACTGGTCGCCGATCTCCTGCTCGGGGTCGAGGAGCGCGGCGCGGTGGACACTTGCCGGATGATAATCTCGGGCTATCTCGGCTCGCCCGAGATCGCCGCAGTGGTCGCCGACTTCGTCCAGCGTGCCAGGACGCGCAACCCCGCTTTGCTCTATGCTTGCGATCCCGTGCTCGGCGATCGCGAAGGGGGACTGTACGTCCACGCCAACATCCCGTCGCTGGTGCGCGACCGGCTGTGCGGCCTTGCTGATATCATCACCCCCAATCATTTCGAGTTCGAATATCTCGCCGGGATAAAGGCCGCGACATCTGATCAAATGATTGAAGCGGCGCGCAAGCTCATGGTGCGCGGTCCATCGACTGTCGTCGTCACCAGCGC
>CAVSND010000012.1:0-86854 GCA_963729215.1 uncultured Acidobacteriota bacterium
GGCGGCGTCAGGCCCAGAATCTTCGCGGGATTGATCTTGAACAGCTTCGCCAGTTCCTGCTCGGTGAATCCGTTCGCACGCAGCACCTTCGCGCACTTGGCGAGCGCATCGGGCTGAAAGACGGAGTTGATCTGGCCGGTATCGCTCGACACGAACGAGTGGTCGACGCCGGCGGCGCGAATACCCTCGACGTACTGCTTCACCATCGGCGACGTCGGCTCCTGGTTCCCGAACTGCGACGTGAATTCCGCGTAGACTTCCGGTCCGAGCGCCACCGCTTCTTTGAGCTGCGCAAGCGACATGTCGACGACGTCGAGCAGCGGGTGCGTGATGATGATGTGCTTGACGCCCGCCCTCACGGCCTCCTTGATCATCATCATGTCTTCTTCGGGCGAATTGTGGCCCGTGGCCAGGATCAGATCGCCGTTGCTGTCGCGCGTCTTGGTCTCCGCAATGACCTTGATCGCCGCCTTCACCTCGGGCAGCAGCTCGCCGCCGTCGCAGGGCTTCGGAAAGTTCGCCCAGAACAGACCGCCATTGGGACACCGCGCCACCGACACGAACGGCGGGTCGAAGTACGGGGCGCGCCGCGGCGCCAGGGTCGTCATGTAGTTCCGCACCCGGTGCGAGCTGTTCTCCGAATCCCAGCTCGGCATCCAGACGATTCGCCCCCAGCCGCCCGCCATCTCGGCCATGTGGATGATCGACCAGGGGTTGACCTTCGGGCCCGTCGTGAAGTTCGACCCGACGCCGCCGAAGAATTCCATGTCGGGATGGAGCTTGCGCATGTAGTAGGCAAGCCCGGCGCTCTGATCGAGATGCTCCTTGATGACGAAGCCGCGCATGCCGGCGGCCTTGGCCCGCGTATACAAGTCCAGCGCGTCGTCTGATCGCGCCGCCTGGCCGTAGCTCGGCCCGTTGCTGTCGGGATCCTGGTGCGCATGCATGTCGATCCCGCCGTTCTGGATGGCGGGGTCGGTGATGACCGGATCGCTCAGCTTCATCGCCGGTCCTCGACCGCGACCTTCACCACGTGCCTGCGGAGCGCCGGGAAGGGTTCCTGCCTGCCCCGCAACGAGCACGCCCGCCGTAATGATGGCTGCAACGGCGGCCACCACGGTCGCGGTGATCTGATGTCTTGGCCCGACACTCATCGTCATCTCCTCCGTTGCAGCGTTTCTCACATGGGCGTAGCGTCCGCCTTCAGGCGGACGTTGCCGTCCGGCTAAAGCCGGACGCTACGTCGTTCAGGCAGGCCTGAAGGCCTGCACTACTTCGCGTAGTTGTCGTCCCAGCGGATGTTGAGCCAGGCGACGACGCCGTCGACCGCCGAGAATCCGTGATTGAAATTGGACGGAATGAACATGACGTCGCCCACGGTGACCTTCTGGTTCACGCCCGTGCCCGGCACGGCCTTGCCGTCCTTGAGCTCGAAACCGCTATTGGCCGTTCCGCCACCTTCGAGAACGACCCAGGTGTCGATCGTCGTTGGATGGATTTCAGTCGACGGCGCCTTGATCCGCCGGATGTTCACGTTGAAGTGGCCGCCCTCGATCATGCGCAGCGTGCCCGCGTTGGCCGCCTCCATCTCCGCGCGGTACGCGGTCAGCATCTCCGCCGGAATGGCCACCGAATGATCGGTCTGAGCGTAATCCTTCACCATCAAGCCACGCCCGCGTCCTCTTCCCTCAGGTGGCGCCGCGCCGGGGGCCGGGGGCGCGTTGCCTGCCCCGAGCTTCGCGTCCGCCGGCCAGTCGGTATCCCACCGGACGTTGAGCCAGGTGATATTGCCGTTCACGCCGCTGACCCCGTGCGGCAGGCCGGCGGGAATGAACTCCACGTCGCCGACCTTCAACGCGTGCGACTGGCCGCCGACGATCTTCCCGTTCTCGACCTTGCCGCCGGTCGTCAGCGTGCCGCCACCGTCGAGCACCACCCAGACGTCGACGGTCTTGGGGTGAATCAGCGCCGTCTCGGCGTTCCGGATCCGGCGGATGTTGACGTTGAACTTGCCGCCCTCAATCATGCGAAGGGTCTGGAGCTTCTTGGCGTCCATGTCCTTCAAATACTCGGCGATCTTTTCCTTCGGAATCGAAATCGCGTGATCGAGCGGGGCCTTCTCGAGGATGACGGTCTGCCCCTCACCGCGGCCGCGCCCGCCCTCCTGCGCGCCGAGAGCCGGGCCCAGGGCGAGGAACGCGCCTACCGAACCGACGGCGATCAAGACGAGTGCTTGCCTTCGCATGGTCTCTCCTCAGAAGTCGAACTGGAAGCTGAATTTCACCAGGCGTCCGTCGAGCACCTGCGTCGGCTGGCGGAAGATACTGCCGGCGGTCGCCGAACCGAACGTCCCGTAGGTGCTGTTGTAGTTCACCACGGAGTTGAAGTTGAGCACATTATAGAGGTCAATGTTGGCCTGGGCCCGCTTGCTGCCGAACCGGAAGATCTTGCCGGCGCGCAGGTCGAACTGATTCACGCGATCGCCGTACTGCGAGAACGGCGGCACGACGTTGACGGTCACGGTGGTGGCGCCGCCCGACAGCGGCCGGCCCAGGGACGGCTGAACCTGCGCGAGCGTGTACGTGACGTTCGCGTTATAGGTCGCTCCCGGGTTGGTCTGGAAGACGCCCGCGAGCTGCACGTCCCAGGGCAGGAGGTATGACGCGCTCATCTTCACGCGGTTCTGGAATGGCACTTTGATGTTGCAGTTGAACAGCTGCTGCGGCGAGTCGACCACGAAGCAGTTGTTCTGGCGCGACCCCGCCGTGCCGCCGGCCGTCGTACCGGTCTGCACCGCGGTACCGATGTTCCACCCGCCCGTGACCGTGAGCTTCTGGAGCCGCGCGTTCACCGAGACATCGACGCCGTCGTAGATCTCGGTCTGCTTGCCGTAGTTCGAGACGTTCGTGACGATGCTCTGATTCTGGCCGAACTTGTTCGGGTTCAAGTCGTACAACCCGCAGAGCTGCTGGCCGCTGACCGAGCCGAGCCTCGGATCGGTCGGCGCCGTGACGCAGGTACTGACTGTAATCGGTCGGCGCCACCAGCGTGTTGTCGAGCACGTAGAAGTTCCCGTACGTCGTGTGATAGTAGCCCATGCTCATCTGGACTCTCGACGTGACTTCCCGCTCGACCGAGACGCCGCTCTGCCACATGTACGGCCGCTTGCCCCATCCGGTCACCCAGTTCGGGTCCGGCGTGTTGGTCACGACCAGCCCGCCGAAGTTCGCGTTCGCCATCGCGCCGCACTCGCCATTGAGCGTCGTCAGCTTGAGGTTGCAGTCGGGAAAGAAGTTGCCGTTGTTGTCGGCCCAGGAACGCGTGGTGCTGTTCACGGACGCGTTGGCCGGATCGAAGAAGTTCGCGATCCCGGTCGTGTTGGAGAGCACGTAGCGGTTGATGCCGGCCTTGACCGCGGTCTTGCCGTCGCCGAACGGATCCCACGCGATGCCGAACCGCGGGTTGAGATCCTTCCAGTTCGGCACGTTGTCGATGGCGGCGAAGCTGCGCGCCGGCACGAGCGGACCCGCCGGCTCGTTGATCGCCGGGACCGATTCGTGCACCCAGTCGAGCCGGAGCCCGGCGTTGATCGTGAAGCGTCCCGCCCGCCACTGGTCCTGGACGAAGAGGCCGAGATCCGGATTCAGCTGATCGAGCGTGTACGTCGGCGCCGCGAACTGCGTCAGCGAACGCGGCACGCCGGCGTTGAAGCTGTACGACACCGGCAGACCATTCACCTGGCCGGGCGCGCGGTCGAAGTAGGTGCTGTGTCCGCCGTTGAGCCCATACATCCAGAAGATGCCGGTCTTGAGGCTGTGAGCGCCCGTCACATAGGAGGCGTTGAATCGGCCGTTGGTCTGGTGCGACAGGGCCATGTTCCTGTTGCCGACGCCGTTGTACGTGTAGCCGAAGCTGGTGTCGTTGATCGAGACGTTGTTGACGATGCCGCCGCCGCATGACTCGTAGTCGCTCAGGAAGAGGTCGCTGCCGAATCCGCCGAAGTCGAACTTGCTGATGGTCGCTCCCGCGTCGAGCAGGAGTTTCGGCGATTGCGGCCGCGTCCAGGTGCCTTGCAGGACCGACTGCGTCTGACAGTAGCCCGCGTTCGCCTCGTTCTTGATCGTGCCGGTCTCGAGCTGGCCGGTCAGCTGATCCTGGAAGTTGCGCTGGCGATCGTACGAGACCGTGAACTTGTCCTTCTCGCTCGGCTTCACCGTGAAGCGGATTCCGCCTCCCCGATCGACTTCCCCTGGGTAAATCGGGTTGTTGAGGTCCGCCGCGTACCGCCACGAGGCGGCCGACGCGCCGATCGTGCGGGCGGCGATATTGGCGTCGGCATACAGGTTCGCCACGCCCGTCGTCGTGCCCCAGCCGCGCGCCGACCCGAAGAACCAGATGCGATCCTTCTTGATCGGGCCGCCGAACGCGCCGTTGACGTCGTACACCTTCCGGTACCGAGTTGACCGACGTCAGGCCCTGGCTCTGCAGCTCGGAGGTGAGATTGTTGCTCTGGAGTCCGCTGCCGGTGCCCGCGAAGAAGACGGCGCCCGAGAATCTGTTGCCGCCGTCTTTCGGAAGCATGTTCACCTGCGCGCCGCCGTACTCGGTACTGCGCCGAGCCGAGCGACCCGGTATCGATGAGCGTTTCCTCCGCGCCGAGCGGGTTGATGTAGTAGCCGCGTCCCGTGCCCTCGAGGGACGGAATGAACAACGTCGCGGGCGCGATCGGCGGCCCGATGCCCGGGGTCAGCGCGTTGTAGCGCATGCCGTCCTGCAGCAGCCGCGCATCGTAGGTCTTGCTGCCGTGCACCGACAAGCGGACGGATCGCTCGCCCTTGCTGCCGCCGACGTCCTGCGCGTTGGGCGGCTGGACGACCGAGGGCATCAGGGCCGCGATGCCCAGCAGGCTCTTCGCCGTCGGCACCGCGTCGAGCTGCTCTTTCGAGAACGTGCGCTGCTGCGACACGTTCTGCGTGTCGACGAGCGGCGTGCTGCCCGAGACGGTCACGGTTTCCTGAATGGCGCCGACCCCGAGCACGGCGTTGATGGTCGCGGTGAAATTCGGCGCCAGCTCCAGGCCGTCGCGCTTGAAGGTGTTGAAGCCCGTCAACGTGAAGGTGACGGTGTAGGTGCCGGGACGCAGCTCGATGATCTTGTACTCGCCGTTGGCATCGGTGGTCGTCGAGCGGGTCTTCTCGATGAGGGCCGGACTCGACGCTTCGACGGTGACACCCGGGAGCACGGCGCCCGAGCTGTCCTTGGCGGTCCCGGCGATGGAGCCGCTGCTGGTGCCTTGCGCACTCAGCAGGGCGGGAAGGAACAACAGCCCTGCCCAGGCGAGGATGGTGCCGAAAACGAGTCGTCTCATCGAATGGCTTCCCTGGCAGACGGCGCACGCAATTCGTCGCAACATCACCGGACCTCCCCCTCGTAACTGGACGCGATCGAGTCGGCTGGACGCACGGTCGGCGGAATCAGAGAGTGCCGATGCGGCTCCGCCGCGCACCAGAAGCGAGCGTGATATTAGCGGCGGTCCCCGACCGTCCGCCGGCCGCATTTGTCATCAATTGTTATTGCGTGCTGTCCGCATGCAGATTGTTGGAGTTCCGTCCAATCCGGCTCCGTTTTGACGTGCGAGAGGCGCGCCTGGCGGCGCACAGCGGGGGTTGCGCTTCCCCAGGGCCTGGGCGGGCGGCATAATGTCGCGAAATGGCCAAACAGAGGTCCTTCCTCGATAAGCCGCTCGCGGGCCGGAAGCCACTCGCGGGACGTGTGGCCCTCGTGGCCGGAGCGACGCGCGGCGCGGGCCGCGGCATCGCGCGCGCGCTCGGCGAAGCCGGCGCGACCGTCTACTGCACGGGACGAAGCGTCAAAGGCAAGCCATCGCCATATGGACGGCCGGAGACCATCGATGAGACGGCGGCAATCATCAAGGCCGCCGGCGGCACGGCGATCGCGCTGCGCGTCGATCACACGAGCGAGTCCGAGGTGAAGGCGCTGTTCCGGCGCATCCAGCGCGCCCACAAGCGCATCGACATCGTCGTCGACAGCGTGGCGGGCGAAGACCCGCTGATGAAAACCTACGGCTTCCTCTGGCAGGCGGATCCGGCCAAGGCCGATGCGATCTTCCGGCAGGCCCTCACAACGCGCATCATCACGGCGAAGCACGCCGCGCTCGCGATGATGCCCGCTAAACGCGGGCTGATCGTCGAAATCACGGAAAACGACATGATGGGCGGCGGAGGGAATCCCGATGGCGCAGGTGGTCAAGGCGGCGCAGAAGGTGCTCCCGCTTTTCTGGGCCGCCGAGCTCGCACCGCATGGAGTGGCCGTCATGGCCGTCACGCCCGGCTTCCTGCGTTCGGAATCGATGCTGCAGCATTTCGGGGTCACCGAGGACAACTGGCGCGAAGGCAGGGAAGAAAGATTCGAACTTCCTGCAGTCCGAATCGCCGCTGTTCGTGGGACGCGCGGTCGCCGCGCTGGCGGCGGACCCGAAGATGCGAGACCGCACGGGCATGCTCTGGAGTTCCTGGGAGCTTTCGCGCGACTACGGATTTACCGACTACGATGGCCGTCGCCCCGATTGGGGCCGCCACAAGATCGATTTCTCCGAATTCCCGCCGGCGTGGATGGATCTGTTCCGCACGGGCGCCGATCTGGAGATCAAGTGGTTGACGACGGTCGCGGCAAGGGCGAGGAAGTTCAGGGCAAAGATACCGTCCTGAGACCGGTTGAATTCACGCCTTATGGGCAAGAGAACACCGCTCACCTTCGACATGGTTCTGGAGATCGGAGCGAAGCTGCCCGGAACCGAGGCTGCCACCGCGTACGGATCTCCGGCGCTGAAGGTCAACGGGCGGATGTACGCGTGCGTCGCGATCAACAAGGCCGCCGAGCCAAACTCTCTTGTCGTGTATGTCGCCGATTTCGAACAGCGCGACGCGCTGCTGGCGGAAGCGCCTGGCACTTACTACGTGAAGCCACACTACGAGGCGTATCCGGTGGTCCTGGTGCGCCTCGCGAATGTGACGCGTGACGCGCTCGAGGACCTGCTCCGCGGGGCGCATCGCATCGTCAGCCGCAGGCCCCCGGCGCGCCGAGGCTCAAGAAAGAGGCGGCGCTGAAGATCGCAGGGCCCTTCCCCCTCTTGACCGTCGCCTGACGTTCCTCGCATCGGCACGCCGAATGCATCTGCAGGCGCTGTAGCGCTCGTAATCGGTATCGCGACTGCCCAAAGCCGATTTGGATGCGCCATCGAGGGGTACTTGTATGAAGAGACTACTGCTGCTTCCAGCGGGGCTGCTCATCGTTGCGAGCGTCGTGAACGGCGCCCAGAATCAGCCTGCCGCATCCGACCCGCAGTCGAAGGCGGCCGGTGAACGGCCGATGATGGCGTCGATGCGAGCCGAAGATGCAAAGCTCGACGATCTCGTCGCCCAGCTGAACGCGGCGCGGGGCGACGAGCGTCTCGACAAGCTGATCGCCGTCGTGAGGGAGCTCGTCGCGGACAGAAAGCGCATGCATGACGGGATGGCCGGCCGGGGAGCGATGATGATGAAGCCGACAGAGACTGCGCCGGGCGCAGGCGCTGCCGATCCCGCGAATCATTCGGAACACGGCAAGTGAGCGGCGTCCCCCACCGGTGTCTCGACGTCATGTGATGGCGGGCGCCGGTGGTCGTGACATATCGCATGTCGAACGACCACGAGATGGAAGAGCCGCTCAGGCAGCGGCGATCAGACCTGAGTGGCTGCCCGACAGGGGTAGCGCGACGTACAGCCTACGCGTGGGCGTGCTGCACGACGCGGATATGGACATCGACCTGACAGGGAGCATTGAGCGAGTTCGCGATCAGGCAGGTCTGCTCGGCACGGAGGAGAAGCCGTCGCGCCAGCTCTTCACTTATGCCATCAGGAATGGCGAGTGACACCTGAAGCGCGAACCCGGTGAACCGGGTGACATGGTCCACCCGATCCAGGGTTCCTGTGGTTTCGCACGTCATGGAGAGCCACGGCAGCCTGGAGACCTTCGCGATCCCGCGGAACGTGAGAACGAAGCAATCAGCCACGGCTGCGACCACGAGTGTTTCGGGCGACCAGCGATCGCCAGGCCCGTCGAATTCCGCAGGCGGAAGGGACGCCAGCCGTGGAAGTCCCGGGCCTCCCAGCGCAACATCGCCATCCGGCACAGCGGCCGCTGAAATCACGTAGCGGTGTGGAAACGCCCGCATGGCAGTCCTCCCATGTGCATCGACTACGAAGCCTTCTTGAAGAAGTGCACGACCTTCTGCCCCTTTTCGTCCTTGAAGTAAATGACGACTCTGGTCGTGCCGGTCTGCGCCTGTTCGAGCTCGGCGGGAGCTTCCGCGGCCGCGCGCTCGGTCAGTTGAAACGTCTCGGTCCGGCCGTCGCCGAAGCGGACCGTGATTAGCTTCCGCCCCCGTTCGATGCGCACGACCCTGGCCTCGGTCACCTCGAACCCGGCATCGGCCACGCGATCGATCTCTCGGACCGTCGGCTCTCCGCGCTCGATCGTGTAGTGAATCACCACCATGGCGCCTTCGTGCATTCCCTCGAGCGCCTCCGCGCCCGAATCCTGGCCGCCATGAACGACGAGATCTTTCGTGAAGTGATACGCGTGCTCCATGCCGTCAACCGTCGTCACGACGAGTTTGTTCACGCCCCGATAGAACGTCTTCATGGTGCCCTCGAGGGCCATGGTGCCGGTCTGTGGGACGACCGGTGTGGTTTGCGCGGCCAACGCCACGGGCGCGAGCGAGAGTCCGATTGATGCCAGCAACACACGCATTTGCCGCAGTGACATACAGGCCTCACCTATCCTTCGCCCCGCTTGGCCGTCGCAACTCCTTGCGACGGCCGGCCGGCGATTCTTACGTCACGCCGCGTTGACTTGGACGCTCTTCGTCGCGCTCTCCGAGATGGGGGCGGTCACCCGCAGTATGCCGTTCTTGTACTCGGCCTTGGTGGTGTCCGGGTTGATCTTCTCCGGGAAGCGCACCGACCGAAACACGCGGCCGCGGCCGAATTCCGTCGAACGTACGGTGCCGGACTCGACTTTGTTCTCATGGCTGGATTCGGCCTTGATGAGCACCTCCTCCGGCGTGATTTGCACATCGATGTCCTTCGCCTCGAGTCCAGGCAACGCGGCCAACAGTTCGAACTGCCCGTCCTTCTGACGAAGCTCCACGGCGGGCCTCGAGACGAGCTCGCGTTCCGCGCTCAGCCAGTTCGCCAGGGCATCGCCCCAGCTTTCGCCGTTTCGAAACAGCTCGTGGGCGCGCTGACTGATGGCCTGGTGCAGTCGGTCCAGTTCGTCGAGAATCGTTCCGGTCTTCTTCACGGCGATTTCGCTTCTTGCCATGTCTTCCTCCCGGGGGCGGCGCAATTCACGCCCGGCACTGCATTCCAAGGAGCAACCACCGTGCCGTCGTCAACGGGACGCCCATGGGGTGACCAACGTCGGGACGGATCGGCCGCTGCAGCACTTCCTCCAGATCGACCAACCCTGACTCTCACCAGCGAGGGTCGAGCCGTGGGGATTTCTTCCCGTCGGTGGGAATTCTTCCTGAGCCAGAGCATTAGCAGTCGGAAGACGGGCTCCTCGGACCTGCGCGTGGCCAGCGATTCCGTGCGTCGGGCCAACCCCGACAAACACGCGCCCGGCCGTACCAGTGAGCAAACGCCTTCGACAATGACATGGGTACGCCGGTTGCACGTCCGCCACCCGGATGCCTCACACTTCGCTTCGTGACTTGATGGGACTTCGACGGCAATTTCGCTGGTTGCTCTGGCTGGCGGTGTGGCTGCTCGCCAGTTATGGCCTCCGCCTCTGGACATCTGCTCCGGTGCCAGGGTTCGAGCGACATCGTCGCTAACTGCAGGAGGTCAGCACGACCCGCGTGGCTGCTTCCAGTCACGCGCGAAGCGCTCGGCACATTTTCGCGGAACCGTGGCGGTATCCCCCATCGGCGTCCTCCAGGTGTTTGAATCAGACCGCGATCGCGCAGTTGCCGAGCTGCGCCGGCTGAAACTGAAGATCGTCAACCCGTGAAGTGATCGTTCGCGGCACGCGACGCGGATGCTGCGGCGTTTGGTAATTCGTCGGCGCTGGCGCTAGAGTGATCGCCCTATGCGTTCGCTGATCGCCGCTGGCATCTCGTGTGCGCTTGTTTTTGTTTTGCTGGCGCGCCCCTCCCAATCGAGCGCTCGCTCGTCGAACGCCGCTTACACGACATGGGATAGTTATCTTGGCGGGGGGCACTCCGCCCAGTTCACGGCGCTTCGCCAGATCAACACCTCGAACGTATCGAGGCTCGCGGTCGCATGGAAATTTCCGGCCGGGAAGCGGACCTTCCTCTTCAATCCTCTCGTCGTCGATGGCCTTGCGTACGTGCTTGCGGGTGCGAACGATCTCGTGGCGCTCGATGCCGCTACCGGCGCCACCGTGTGGACCCGTCCTCATCCGGGCGCCGTGGGGACGCGTGGCATGAACTACTGGCGCAGCGCCGACGGGCGCGACCGCCGTCTTCTCTACATCGCCGACGGCTATCTGACCGCCATCGATGCAAAGACGGGCCAGACCATGTCCGGCTTCGGCCGGGATGGACGCGTCGATCTGCGTACCGGCCTCGCGTCGACGGGCCGGTCAATCGATGGCCTGAGCCCGCTCCAAACCAGCAACCCCGGCCGGGTGTTCGAGAACCTGATCATCGTGAGCCTGCCTGCGTTGCGGCCGGGATACGACTCGAACCCCGGCGACGTGCAGGCCTACGACGTGCGCACGGGCGCGCTTCGCTGGGTGTTCCGTGCGCTGCCCGGCGATGGCGAGACGGGCGCGGACACGTGGCCGAAAGGCGCGCGCGCCACGCACGGCGGCGTCCACAACTGGAGCGAGCTGACGATCGACGAGGCGCGCGGGATCGCGTACGTGCCGTTTGGCACCGGACGATTCGACTTCTATGGCGGCGACCGGCCGGGCGCGAATCTGTTCGCGAACAGCCTGGTTGCCCTCGACGCGAGAACGGGCAGGCGGCTGTGGCACTACCAGATCGTCCACCACGACGTCTGGGACTACGACCTTCCGGTCGCTCCCAAGCTTCTGACGATTCGCCACAACGGCCGCCGGCAGGACGTCGTCGCGCAAGCGACGAAGCAGGGATTCCTGTTCGTGTTCGACCGCGTCACCGGCGAACCGATCTGGCCCATCGAGGAGCGGCCCGTGCCGCAGTCGGATGTGCCCGGCGAACAGACCTGGCCGACGCAGCCTTTTCCAACCAGGCCCGCGCCGTTCGCGCGGCAATCATTCACCGAGAGCGACATCAACCCGTATCTCCCCGAAGAGGAACGGCTCGCGATTCGCGAGCGTCTCCGGAGCTACCGGAACGACGGCCTGTTCACGCCACCGAGTTTTCGCGGATCGATCGAGATGCCGGGCCACAGCGGCGGGACGAACTGGGGCGCCGTCGCGGCCGACCCTGACAACGGCGAGCTGTTCGTGCTCTCCAAGGCGCTGCCGACGATGATCAGGCTCGTCATGCCGGGCGTCAGCGAGCCCGGCGCGTCGCGCACCGGCCGCGCGACGATCGTTTCGGCGGACGAAGCGGCGCGGCTCACGCGCGAAGCCAGCGACGCCCTGCTGAAGGGGCCCGTGCGCTTCACGTCTCCCTACGACTTCATGTTCACGAGCACGTATCTGTCGCCAATCGGTCCACCGTGGTCCGAGATCGTCGCGTACGACCTCAACACCGGCGACGTGAAGTGGCGGGTGCCCCACGGCGCCGTCGCGGCGCCGGCCGAGGTCGGTATCCCGCCCACGAGCGGAGCGCACTGGCCCCGCGGCGGATTGCTGGTGACTGCAGGCGGGCTGCTGTTTGCCGCGTCCGGATCCGACAAGACCTTTCACGCCTACGACAAGCGCACGGGACAGGTCGTCTGGACCTTCGCGTTGCCAGCTGCATCCGATGGCGTGCCGGCGTCGTACGAAACTGGCGGACGTCAATACATCCTGGTGCCGGTCGCAGCCGCCAACGGCTGGAACGCCGCGCGCTTTCCAACGCTTCCGCCGGCGCCGGAGGGTTCCTACGTGGCCTTCGCGCTGCCGAAGTAGCCGTGCGAATTCGATCGGTTCGCTGCCTGCGAAAGACGCCAGGAGCGCATTGAGCATTATGAGCAGACTGATGTCCGGCGCTACCGCCGTGGCCCTCGTGTGCGCGGGCGCGACAGCCATCGTGCACGTCCAATCGGATAGCGCGGCGCCCGCGTTCTCGCGCACGGAGCTCGTGGCGCCGCCAGTGGCCGGCTGGCCCGTCAACGGCGGCAATCTCGGCAACCAGCGCTATTCGCCGCTGACCGAAATCAATCGCGACAACGTCGCGCGCCTGAAGGGCCTGTGGCGCACGCGCCTCCGCGGGTCCGGGCTTGGTCCCCAGTATTCCGGCGAAGCGCAGCCGCTCGTCTACGGCGGCGTCATCTACATCGTCACCGGCGCCGACGACGTGTTCGCCGTCGCTGTCGAGACGGGCAACATCGTCTGGGAGTACCGGGCAAACCTCGATCCCGCTATCGACTCGGTCTGCTGCGGGTGGACGAGCCGCGGCGTCGGCCTGGGCGACGGCAAGGTGTTCGTCGGCCAGCTGGATGGCCGGCTCGTCGCGCTCGATCAACGCACCGGCAAGGTGGCCTGGTCGATCCAGGCCGAGCGATGGCAGGAGGGCTTCACGATTCCGAGCGCCCCGCTCTACTACGACGGCCTCGTGATCACCGGTTTTGCGGGCGCCGAGCGCGGCATCAGGGGCCGCGTCAAGGCGTTCAACGCGAAAGACGGCTCGCTCGCCTGGACCTTTTACACGATCCCGGGTCCGGGAGAGTTCGGTCACGAGACGTGGCCGAAAGACAACGAGCTCTGGCAGGACGGCGGGGCGTCCGTGTGGCACACGCCGGCGGTCGATCCGGAACTCGGGCTCATATATTTCGGCACCGGCAATCCCGGCCCCGACTACAACGGCCTGGTGCGCAAGGGTGACAACCTGTTCTCGGTTTCAACGGTTGCCATCGACGTGAAGACCGGCAAGTACCGCTGGCATTTCCAGCATGTGCATCACGACATCTGGGACTACGACTCGGCAACGCCGCCGGTGCTGTTCGACCTGACGGTCAACGGGCGGCTCCGCAAAGGGATCGCGCAGCCGAGCAAGACCGGCTGGGTTTACATTCTCGACCGGGCGACCGGGAAGCCTCTGATCGGCATCGACGAGCGCCCCGTGCCGCAGGAGCCTCACCAGGGCACGGCCGCGACGCAGCCGTACCCGCGCGGCGACGCCTTCGTGCCTCAATCGATCGACATCGCGCCGGAAGGCACGACGCTCGTCAACAAGGGACGCATCTTCACGCCCTTCTGGAAGACGCCGGTGCCGGTAAAGCCCGCGATCGCGGGCGGAGCGAACTGGGCGCCGGCCGCGTACGACCCGCAGTCCGGACACATGATGATCTGCGCCTCGGACCGCGCCGTTTCCTACGTCGTGGAGGAACTGGAAACGCAGCGGCCACGAGAGGGCGCCAACTATGTCGGCGGCTCGCCCATCCGGCATCTGCCGCTGCTCGGCGTGTTCGCGGCCGTGGACCTGCGCACCAACACGCTGGTGTGGCAGCAGCAGTGGGCGGACCAGTGTTTCAGCGGCGTCGCGGTCACGGCGGGCGGGCTTGCCTTCGTCGGACGCAACGACGGTCGCCTGACGGCGCTCGATACGAGCAACGGCAGGCGCCTGTGGGAGTTTCAGACCGGAGCTGGGATGAACTCGCCGGTGTCGGTGTTCCAGCACAACGGGCGCCAGTACGTCGTGGCGTATTCCGCCGGCAACATGCTGCAGGGCACCGCGCGTGGGGACAGCCTGTGGCTATTCGGCCTCGATGGCAAGGTCGAGCCCGCTGTCTCGTCCGGGGCGGCGATGCAGTTCACCCAGGGTGCGGCGGGCCAGCCGAATATCGACAACGGCAAAGTGGCGTACGACCGTGCCTGCAGTTCGTGCCACGGGCCCCAGGGCGAGGGCGGGCACGATGGCGCGCCCAGCCTGCGAGCGGCTCGCAGCGCGGCGCTCATCATGCAGACCGTCAGCGAGGGGCGCCGGGAGATGCCTTCGTTCAGCAGCCTGTTGACCGCGGAGCAGATCCGCGACGTCGCGGGATACGTCAGTGAGCGGCTCGCGCTGGCAGGGCGCTGAAGAACGCAGCCTGAAGGTAAAACGCAAAACGTAAAACGCAGAAAGACGGCGCCGGCTGCTCACTTGTCGCGCAGGTTTGCCTGGACGATGGTGAGGGCGACCATCACCACCAGAACAACCCACGCCACCGTGATCATCACCGTATCGATACGACTATGAAGGCCGCCCTGTTTCAGCTCATTTCGTAGTTTTGTGATACCGATGAGGTCGGAATCAGCGTCGCGTGACTGTTCCCCACGCCCCAACGACTGTCGGCGGCAGCATCACGGCGTCGGCGCGCTGAAATTCCGCGGCAAGTCTGTCCTCCAGGGTGTCGATCCCCAACTGTTCCGCCGTCGCGATGCCGCGTTCGACGATGACCGGGGCGAGGGTTCGGGCGACGCCGGCAATCAGGGCCGCGGCGGCTCTGTCCTGCGGCGACAGGTAGCCCTGCACGCCGAACGTCGCGACCTGCTCCAGCCCGGCCTCTCGAAGGATCATTCCGAGCCGCGCGCCGATTCTCGGCGAAGCGCCCGCTGCCGTAAACGCCTGTTCAATCCACCCGAGAACGTCTGCCGCCAGGCCCACTCGAGGTTCCGAGCGAGCACCACCGAGGTCGAAATCGACCGCGATAAACTGACCGCCGTTGCGGAGGTTCCTGGTTTGCTGACGCACCGCCGCCACCGGATCACCGAGGTGGAACAAGAGCAGGCGTCCCACGATCGCATCGAACGGCTGGGCGGCACTCCAGGTCGAGACGTCACCCTCTTCGAACGACACGTGTCTCACCCCAGCCGCTTCGGCGCGTTGGCGGGCAACGGCAAGCGCCTGGACGGACGGATCGATTCCGATCACCGCGCCGGTCGGACCGACGATGTCTCCCGCGATCCGGGCCACGTGGCCGAGCCCTGTGCCCAGGTCGAGCACACGCCATCCCGCGGCCATGCCCGCCGCCTGCAGCAGCATGCGCGTCGGCCGCTCGATGATGGCGGCTTGCCGATCGAGCCTCGCAAGTTCAAGGGGATCGTGGCCGAGCACGTAGGGCTGCCCGGGTTTTCGCGATTCCATGTCTTCTTCTCCCGCGCCCTCCGCGAAGTCAGGATGCGAATATTTGGGCTCCGCAAATACTACATGCGCTCCCGGCATATGCTTGTGCTCGGGTTCTTCTTGCGGCGATCGCGCGTGCTCCTTCATCATCAGGCAACATAACTGCACGATGGCACGAGGACGTACCGATGAAGAGCTTCTTCGCGAACATTCGGAAGATCGCCGTCGCCGGATTTCTGTTCCTGCTGCCGGTCTATGTGCTCCTTGTCATCATCACGAAGGCGTGGGCGTCGCTCTCGTCGGTCGGTACCGGCCTGGCCAAGTTGTTCGGTCTCCAGTCGCTCCTGGGCGTCGGCGGGTCCACCGCGGTTTCGGGTGTCCTGCTGATCCTGATTTGGATTGGGTGCGGGCTGCTGGTGCGCCTGTCGTTTGTCGACGCGTTCAACAAAGGCGTTGAACGGCTCCTGGTCAAGTACGTTCCGGGATATTCCACGTACAAAGCGATGGCCGAGGACAAGCTGCATCAACGGACGAGAACACTGCCGTATGCGAGCGTGCTGTTCCGAGCCGAGCCCGGCTGGCAGCCCGCGTTCCTCATCGAACAGGACGTGGACGGCCACTGCGTGCTCTTTGTTCCGGGCGCGCCGGACACAACGAATGGAAACGTTCTGCTCGCGACCCGGGATCAGCTGCGGTTCCTTCCTGCGATCACGGCGAACCAGCTCGACGCGTCCCTGAAAACGATGGGCAAGGGCCTCCTGGACATGGCGCAGGAACGAGTGACCCCTTGAAGCCGGGCAACAGACGCGTCACAGTGATTGCCATGAACACACCGGTCAGTCGTTTCGCGACACTCAGCCGCCTGGCGGCTTGCATTGGCATCGTCGCCGCACTCACGACCATCGCCGCGCTCGCGCAGCAGAACGTCGACACGATCGTCACCAACGGCAAGATCCTGACCGTCGACGCGGACTTCCGCATCGTCCAGGGCCTGGCGATCAACGACGGCCGGATCGTGGCGCGCGGCACGAGAGAAGAAATCGCGCGCTTTGCGGGACCGAGGACCCGTGTCATCGACGTCGCCGGTGCGACCGTGATCCCCGGCCTCATCGACAACCACTTTCACTTCACGCGCGGCGTCGACACCTGGCACGAACAGGCCCGCTTCGAAGGCGTCAGCTCGCGGCGCGAGGCGCTCGCGATTCTCGCCGCCAAGGCCGCGAGTTTGCCAGCGGGCGGTTGGATCATGGTGCAGGGAGGCTGGACGCCGCGTCAGTTCGCCGACGCACCGGGCGGGTTCACGCTTGCGGAGCTCGACGGCGCGGCGCCGAAGAACCCGCTCTTCGTGCAGGAGGGCTACAGCGTCGTCTACGCCAACAGCCTGGCGCTCAAAGCCGTCGGGCTGGATCCCGCCGATGGCGCGCGCCGCAACGCCACGGGGCTGGTGTCGTTCCAGCCGCCCTTTGCGCTGTACGACGCCATGCCGAAGACCTCGCCCGCGCAGCGCGAGCAGAACCTCACGGATTTCATGCGCGAGCTCAATTCGACTGGGCTCACAGGCGTCTACAGCCTGGGGCAATCCGACTTCCTGGCGGCTCGCGCGGCGAAGGGACCTCTACCGATCAGGCTCTGGGAGACGTTGCCGTTCAACGCGACGGACCCTGCGTCGGCGGACAGGGCCGCGGCGTTGATCGCGCGCAGCCGGCCGAATCAGTTCAACGGCCAGTTCGGCATCTTCGGACTCGGCGAGGTGCTCTACGGGCCGTTCTTCGACCTGGCGCCGCGAAAGGATCCCTGGCCCGCCGAGATCATGAACGAGTACGGCAAGCTCGCGACCGCGGCCGCGCGCGCCGGCTGGCACGTGCATCAGCACGTCATCAACAACAACGCCGTGACCGATCTGCTCGACACGCTGGAGAAGGTGAACAAGACACAGCGCATCGATCGCCTGCGCTGGACGATGGGCCACGTGTACGACATCTCGGACAACAACATCGCGCGCGCGAAAGCACTGGGCATGACGCTCGGCGTCCACGGCGCCGCGATGCAGGCCGGCGCGCACATGCCGCTTCGAAAGATCGCCGACAGCGGCATCGTGTTCGGCCTCGGCACGGATGCGACGATCGTGTCGCACTACAGTCCGTTCGTGACGCTCGGCTGGGTGGTCAGCGGACTGGATGTCGGCGGCAACCGCGTGCTCGACGAGACGCTCACGCGCGAGGAAGCGCTGATCGCCCACACGCGTTCGAACGCGTTTCTGTTCTTCCAGGAGAACGCGCTCGGCTCGCTCGAAGTCGGCAAGCAGGCCGACCTCGTCGTGCTCGATCGCGATTACCTGACCGTGCCGGCGGCGCAGATCAAACAGATCCGGCCGACGATGACGATGGTGGGCGGCCGAGTGGTGTTCGGCGCCGCGAAGTAGCCGCTCGGCGGGCGCTCATCGCGAAGCCGCAGCGCACGCGAAGTTCGCCGCGTCGTCGATGCTGCCCGTGCCCTTGTATTTGATGACCTGCGGATACGGACACAGCGGACGAGTCCGATCGACCTTGCCATCGGTCGCATGAGAGGCGATGAGCATGTCGGGCGCCTTCCCCTGCTCGACCCATCTTTCCAGCGGAGCGACTTTGTCGAACACGTTCGGGCCCTCGCCGCCGCCGCAGTGACCCATGCCGGGCGCCAGAAACAACCGCACCTTGTCCGCGGCCTTCGACGCCCCGCCGAGATTCTTCACGACCGCGTTGTAGTACTTGACCGTGTTCGGCGTCGGCACCTGGTTGTCGCTCCACCCGTGATAGAGCAGCAGCTTCCCGCCGTGTGAGAAGAACGCGTTCATATCCGGATTGGTGGCGTTCATGATCACGTTCTCGGGACGATCGCCGCGCGCCGCGTCCTTGTCGAAGTCGAACGTCTTCCAGTCCCAGTTCGCGTCCTTGAATACGACGTAGCGGTACTGGTCGTAGATGTTGGCCGACGGCTCGGGGCCCGCGGCCTGGATGCCCCAGCCGAGTTCGGTGCCCGGCACCAGCGACGAGAACAGCTCGGCGCCGGTGCGGGGATTGACCGCCGGGGAATAGATCTTCTTCGCCGCCGCGACTTGCGCCTCGGTCAGGCACGAAGGTCCGTCTCCACCCTTGCAGAGCAGCACGGCGGGATCGAAACGGCACTTCATCGGATCGTCGATGAGGCCGTCCTTGAGGCCATCGGCGGCGTCGCAGGCGGCAAGCGCCGCCTCATGGAGGACCGGGTACTTGGCCGGCGGGATGTAGCTCGCGGGATCCTTCAGGACCGCGTGGGCGATCCACAGTGAAATCGCCGTGCGGTTCGCGGGCGCCCCGGCGATGATGCCGTCGAAGTCGTTCGGAAACATCTGGGCTTCCTTGAGACCCTGGCGTCCGCCTGTCGAACACCCATTCCAGTAGGAGCGCTTCGGCGCGGCGCCGTAGAACGCCTCGATCAACGTCTTGGCTGTCACGGTCATCTCGTGCTCGGAGCGCCAGGAGAAGTCGATCAGCTTCTCGGGATGATCCAGCGCGAACGTCCCGCGCCCGCCCACGTGACCCGTGTCGGTTGACGCCGTCGCGTAGCCCGCGCGAAGCGCCTCGGCCATGGCGGGGTAACTGATCGTGCCGGCCCAGCCACCGTTGCCCACGGCCTGAAACTTGCCATTCCAGCCGGCCGCCGGAAGCCAGACTTCGACCTTGATGTCCGAATCGCTGGTCGGAGCCAGCGTGACGGCCACCCGGCAGAATTCGGGAAGATCGTCGTAGGCGCTGCCGCGCCCTCCACCCCGGCGGCCGCCGTCAGGGGTAGAGAATTTTCCGGGCGCGACCACCTCGGCGCGGATCCCCGTCGCGGCCTTCAATGCGGTCGCGAGACCCGCGCATGTCCCGGTTCCCGCGAACACCGGCGCCGCTGACGCGGCCGTCAGCAACACCACCAACGACGTGAGCGGCTTCAGCCTCATTGGTCTTCTCCTGCCCTGGTCCGCCGTTGCCGATCGCGGCGCGGGCGTGGCGAAAAGGGTATTTAACCTCAATCCCGGAATTGAAAGCCAAGCCTGGTCAACAAATCCCTGTTGGCGCCGACGTAGACGAAATACTTGTCGTCGACCGTGAAAATCGATGCCGGATTCGGGATCTGGCCTTCGATCCCCCCAGTGCAGATCGGCACGTTCCAGCAGCCCGGCGCACCGCTCTGGTTGGTGTAACCGACCACGGCCACCTTTTCTCCGTTCGCCAGCGCTCGATCGACTTCCGTGACGTACGGCGGATATTTGCCGACGGGATCGGTCCGCGAGATCACCTGCTCGTTGCTGTAGAAGATCAGCTGCGTGTCCAGCATGCCGTTCTTCGAGAAGACGCGCCGGACATCCCTGGCGGACAGGTAGTTGAACACCTGCTGCAGCCGCTTCGCCTCGGTCGAGCGCTGTGGAGGATTCGTCCAGAGAAAGTTGAACGCCCTGAACTCGACCGCGGACCACGACCCAAGCGTCACCAGGATCGCCGTGATGGCATAGACCGCGGGCTTCGGCAAAAGCCGGCGGTCCGAGAGATCGAGCAGTTCGACGCCGGCGAGCGGCACGAGCAGACCGATGAGCGGCAGCAGATACCGGGCATCGCGCGCGGAAAGCAGCACCCATTCGGCCGCCAGCGTCGAAGCCACTGACACAAACAGCAAGGCTGACAACGCGGAGTATCGGCGGGTAATCAATCGGTACAACTGCAGTAGCACGACGATCGCCAGCACGCCGGACCAGACGACCGCCAGCGCGATCGTCGCGGGACCTGGCGGATCGATCGCCCAATACAGATAGTGCGAACCCGTCAGCGCCAGGTAGATTTGGCTCGCGACCGCCGGCAGCGACGCCACCAAGGCGGGATTTCCAACAGTCGGACCGTTCCAGGGCTGGTCCGGCGCCACGGTTCCGATCTTGATCGCGAGTGCCACCGCGACTGCCACGGACGCGTAGTCGAGCGCCCACGGCAGCCGGCGACGACGCACGAGCGCCACAATGACGATTGGGATCACGCCGGGCAACCACAACGGCTGCGCCAGGTAAATCACCGCGGTCAGCGCGCCGGCCACGCGCCAGCGCCAGGCTGTCTCGCGAACGGGGTCGCGGAAAACCAGCCACACCAGCACGGACGAAGTGGCGAACGCCGTCAGGTACCCCCCACCCATGCGCATCGACCAGACCCACCAGGCGGGATTGAGCACGAGGACCACGGCGATCCAGAAACCTCGAGCCGCGCCGAGCAGGCGCGACAGCGCCAGAAAAATGAAGACAATGCCCACCGTCCACAGCGCGAGTCCGGCCACCTTCAACTGAACGGCGCCGACGCCCGCGATGAGAAAGCCGAGCGCGCTCACCACCGTCTCCACTGGCGAGAACGCGTAGTGCTGCCCGTAAAAGAAGATCGGGAACTCTTTTCCCTGGGCGACGTGTTTGGCCATCAGGCCAAGGACACATTCGTCCCCGTCGGCGAGGAGGTTGGGGCTTAGCAGTTGTGGAAGACGCGAAATGGCGCAGATAGTCGCCAGGGCCAGAACGTAGACCCACGCAGGCGGCGTGCTTCCTGGCCACCGCGTGCGCGGAGCCGGCTCGGGAGCCGCGATGTCGAGGCAGTGCCCACCACCCTGTCGGTCGATCCAGCCATGGTCAAAGCCGCTACGGTCTCCAGTTACGGCCTACCGCGTGCGGTCCTCCCAGTCGACCGACTCGACGGGACGGATGGCGAGATAGGCACTCACGGCTTCACCGACGGTTGCGAAGAAGGCTCTCTCACCGAAGCGCTCGAAAAGCTCGAAGCGTTTGAGCTTGTCCTTGACCGGATCCTTCATCTCGGCGAAGCACAACTCGATCCCGGCGGTGTGCAGCGTGTCGTCGAGCTCGCAAATGGCGTCGGCCGCGGTGACATCGACGCTTGTGACCGGCTCGGCCGCGACGATGAGCCAGCGGACAGGCGTCGGAGAGCTCGCAACAGCGTCCAGGATACGTTCGTGGAACAACTCGGCGTTGGCGAAGAACAGCGGCGCATCCCAACGGAACAGCACAAGGCCCGGGATCAGGCGGGCCTCCGGATACCGGGTGATGTCGTGGTAGCCCTTGACGCGATCGACGCGGCCGAGCACCGCCGAATGTGGTCGCCAACCGTCCCACAGGAACTCGATGACGGCGATGACGATCGCAAGCGCAATCCCCGGAATGGCGCCCAGCGTGGCGACACCCACAAAGCAGGCCATTGAAAGCCAGAACTCCCAGCGCTGGATGCGATAGATCCGGCGCAGGTCGGACACCTCGAACAGGCCGATGGCCGACGCGATGACGACGGCCGCCAGGGCCGTGTGCGGCAGATCTTTGAGCAGGTCCGGCGCGAGCATCAGCAACACGGCGATAGCGAGCGCCCCCACAACCCCCGTCAGCTGGGTCCTGGCGCCCGCCGCCTCTGCCACCGGTGTGCGCGAAGAGCTGCTGCTGATCGGAAAGCCCTGGAAGAAGCCTGCGGCGAGGTTGGCGACGCCGAGACCCACCATCTCCTGGTTCGGGTCGACCGGCGCTCGCAGACGCGCCGCATAGGTGCGAGAGAGCACACTGGTGTCGGCGAATGATACGAGGGCGACCGCGAGGCCGCCCATCAGGACCGAGCTGAGGCTGTCGACGTGGGCGATCGGAATTCTTGGCGTCGGCAACCCTTGTGGTAAGGGACCCAGGACGGAGATGCCGAATCGTGCTGCGAGATCGAATACCGCCACTGCAATGGTCGAAGCGGTCACGGCGATCAGGATGCCCGGGACGCGCGGCCAGCGCTTCAGGACCAGAATCAGAGCGAGGGTGCCGGCGCCGATCGCCAGTGCGACGAAATTCGAGCTCCCCGCGATCACCTTCTGGACAATTCCTGACGCCTGCCGGATCGGCCCGTCCGCGGAGACAGAAAAACCAAAAAGCTTCGGGATCTGGCTCAGCACCACCGTCAGCGCGATGCCGTTCATGTAGCCGTAGCGTATCGGCTTCGAGAGCAACTCAGTGATGAAGCCAAGTCGAGCCAGACCCGCCGCCACGCACACGACGCCGGACACGACGGCCATCATTCCGCGCCACCGCGACTGCGCGTTGAGGCTCGCTCGCCGAAAGCGGCAGCACGACCGCGAGGATCACGGCCGCGAGCGCCGAGTCCGGGCCCAGAACGATGATGCGGCTGGGGCCAAACAAGGCGTACGCGAGCAGCGGCACGATCGTCGCGTAGAGGCCATTGATTCCCGGCACGCCGGATGCCTCCGCGTACGCGATGCCGACCGGCACCAGCATGGTCGTCATGACGAGGCCGGCGACGATGTCGTGCCGCAGCCAGGCGAACTCGTACCCACGCAGCGTGTTCAACCCGGGAAGCCAGCGCGTCCATCCGGCCGTCAGTCTTGCGGGGCGCTCGATGCGCCCGCGCTCCGGGGTCGCGTCGGAGGAGAGTGATTCACCCATGAAAGCGGAAGAGATCGCCGGAGATTAGCACGGAGACATGCTGGTCCCTGGTATCGCAGAGATCGAAGACCTCGACATCGATGCCGACAAATCAGTAGGGTTGACCGTCCCATCCGCACTCGACGGCGTACGCTAAGATGCGGGCTTCCGAGGAGTTCCCCATGTCCCGCGCTCTGCTCGCCGCCGTTCTTGCCATCGTCGCCACATCCGCCGGCCTGGTCTGGCTGGCGCTCAAGGCTAACCGCACGCCGACCGAAGACCGCGTGACCGGCAACGTGCTGGCGCGCATCAATGCCGAGTACCGGGACGAGCTATAAAGGTCGCACATCGGGATTTGCAGGGGCGCCCCGCTCGGGGCCGCCACCAGGAGGAAGCATGAGCGAGGAAAAGAAGACGACCGAAGAGCAGAGTGAACTGTCGCGACGTGATTTCGTCGCCATGGGCATCGCGGCGGGCATCGTCGCCGCCTCGGGTGCGGCGTCGGCAGCGGATATGCCCGTGACCGAGAAGGACGTCGACATCAAGACGCCGGACGGCACGTGCAACGCGGCGTTCATTCATCCGACCACCGGGTCGCATCCCGGCGTCATCATCTGGGCGGACGCCTTCGGCCTGCGCCCGGTGCTGCGCGAGATGGGGCGGAGCCTGGCGAAGGAAGGCTACTCGGTGCTCGTGCCGAATCCCTTCTATCGCGTCGTGCGGGATGCGGGACTCGATCCGCGCACGTTCGACTTCAGCAACACGACCGACCGCGCGAAACTGACGCCGCTGATGGGGTCGGTCAACGCGCCTGGCGCGGCCGAGAAGGATGCGCTCGCGTTCATCGCGTGGCTCGATCAGCAGAAGGAAGTCGACAAGTCCAAGAAAATCGGCACGCAGGGCTACTGCATGGGCGGCCCGCTCGTGATGCGGACCGCGGCTTCGTCCGAGCGCATCGGCGCCGGCGGATCGTTCCACGGCGGCGGCCTCGTCAGCGCTCAGCCGAACAGCCCGCACCTGCTGGCGCCCAAGATCCACGCGCGCATGTACTTCGGCATCGCGAAGAACGACGACGAGGGGCAGCCCGATGCGAAGGACAAGCTGAAGGAAGCGATGGCGGCGGCGAAGGTGCCGGCGGAGATCGAGGTCTATCCGTCTCAGCACGGCTGGTGCATGAGCGATTTCACGAAGCCGCCGACGCCGATCTACGACAAGGCCCAGGCCGAGCGCGCGTGGGGGAAGCTCCTCGCGCTCTACAAGACGGCACTGGCCTAAAACGCCTCTGGAAATCTAGTCATCTCATCATCTGGTTATCTGGTCATCGTTGATCAATCTGGAAATCTTGCAATTTCCAAACGATGACCAGATGACTAAATGACCAGATGACTAGATTCGATCGCCGGAACGGCGCGTTGCCGTGGCGGCGATCATCTGCAGCTGGCGGGACGCGGCAATCCTGCCGTCGCGTATGAACGCCTCATGATTGCGCTCCAGATCCGCGACGATGTAGCGATAGTTCACCATCAGGCCGAGCGACTGCCGCAGCCCCTGGTCGGACGCGTCGGCCATCCAGTTGAGCCGTTCCGCCCGCGCGCCGTTGGCCAGGTGAAAGCGGGCGACGGAGTCGACGGGCCGTCGCTGGTCCTTCGCGAACAGCAAATACCTCGCACCCAGATTCAGGACTTCGGGTTTCAGCCCGGACGGAATCGCCGCGACGGCGGCGTCCGGCGCCTCCAGCGACTGGAGGTACTGCCGCAGGTCGGGCGACAGCTGAGACGAGGTGCTCTCGCTCTTGAGCCACCGGCAGAACCCGGGCATCGGAGAAAGCGACGCGAAGATCCGGATGCCGGGCAAATCCCGGCCAACGTCCTCGACGACCTGCTTGATCAACGAATTGCCAAAGGAGATGCCGTGCAGTCCCGCCTGGCAGTTGGTGATCGAGTAGAAGATCGCCGCATTGGCCTGCCGGACATCGCCAACCGGCGCGTCGGCGTCCAGCAGCGGCTGAACCCGTCCCGTCATTCCCCGCGTCAACGCGACTTCGACGAAGATGAGCGGTTCGTCGGGCAGCGCCGGATGAAAGAAGGCGTAGCAGCGCCGATCCTCCTGCAGCCGCCGCCGGAGGTCGTGCCAGTCCCGGATCTGATGCACGGCTTCGTACGCAATGAGCTTTTCCAGGACGGCCGCCGGGGAATGCCAGTCGATCTGCCGGAGCACGAGAAATCCGCGGTTGAACCACGAACGGAACAAGTGCGCCAGATCGCGGTCGATGCCCGATCGATCAGGATGCTCCTTCAGCGTGTCGCGGACTTTCCGCCTGAGGTCGATGAGCGCGCCCGTCGCCATTGGAGCGACGTTCAGCCTGCGAAAGAGCTCCAGGCGAGGCGATTCCACCGCCATCTGCAACTCGGCAAGCGTCGCGTCGCCCGGCTGCGCCCTGTATGCGTCGATCGCGCCGCCAATTCGGCGTTCGTCGGGAGCGAAGGTTCCGGCGAGCAGGTCGAGAAAGTGTTCCAGGGCGTCGCCCTGCAGTCTCGAGTACGTCACGAGCGCTTCAACCGCCAGGCGCCTGCCTGACACCTCCGCACGCTCGGACAGGAGCGCCCGGAACATATCGATAGTCTTCTTTGCGTCTCTCGTCGCCGTCGTCGTGGCCGTGCTGCCGGAGCGGCCGGCCATGATGGCGACGAGGCGCGCCAGGAAAGGAGGGCGCGCGCGCGGGGCCGGCAACGGCGTTGGCCTTATCTGCCGGAGACCGACGGCACGTCGGCGGCGCGCGATGCGGTCAGCATGTTCTTCATCGCGTAGTTGCCCTCGTGGCACGCGTACTCGAACATGCCGGCCTGCTGCGGCCGCAAGTCGAGCGCGGCGGTCCAGGGACGGGACCAGGTATCCGGATCCTCGACCGTCACCTCGTACCTCAGTCCGCCGTCGGGTGTCCGCTTGTAGCGCTCGACCAGGTGAAGGCCGGCGCCCGATCCGCGGTAATTGTCCTTCGAGTTGAAGTTCGTGACGTCCACAACGAGCGTATCGCCTTCCCAGCGTCCGCGCGAGTCGCCCAGGTACTGCCGGACATCGGCGGGCAGATGCGGCCGCGGCGTCGTGGGGATGACGCGCGTTTCGTGAATCATCTCGTACGTGACGGCGACGAATCCCTGACCCTGCACGATGCGTGTGTTGGCGTTGTAGACCGCAGGAAAGATCGCGTTCGGCACGCCGCGCGTGATGCACCGCTGGTAGAGGCCCATGTCTTCCGGGCCGTTGAACGGTCCGTTGTCGAGCGCGCCCCGGCCCGCGGCCCGCAGGCGGAGTACACCGGCGGGCGAGATTTCCGGCACCCGGCCGTTCGGGGGATCGATGACGATCGAGGTGCGCCTGGAGGCCGTGCCGCGCTCGAGCCACGTTGGCGGCGGCGATGTGGCCGAGCCGACCTGGCCCGCACGCGCCGTGTCGGCCGTCTCGGGGTCGAAATCCGCGTTGTCGCTTTTCAGCTGGTTGCGGGCCTGGGCTTCGCGCTGCGCGAATTCTTCATCGGTCAGCCGCTCGCGCGTGCCGAACTCCGCCGGCCGCTCGAAGGGCACGCCCAGCTCCGCCTGGCTCGTCCACGTGCCCTCCAGATCCGGTTCGCCCCACGCTGTACGCGGCGCTTTCCAATCGGCTGCGGCGAGCGACATCAGCCCGCCCATCATTACCGCGACCGCCGACGCCATCAGCGTGGTCTTCATGTCGTTCTCCATCGGATCGAGAGGAGCTGGTCCGAGAATAGCACGGAGATTCAGCGCCGGTCTGAGTCGACGCTCACTTCTTCAAGCCGCCAGCGGAGGGATCAACGAACGCCTGGTAAACGAGAGCTGGTACCTTCTCGCGAACGTCGGTCGCATTGGGCAGCAGCTGAACCATGAGTAAGATCGTCAACCGCGCTTCGGGATCGATCCGATAGACCGTCCCGTACGCGCCGCCCCACCCGAACGCGCCAACCGAGTCCATGCCATTGGCGCCGTAGCGATCGGTCGTTTCGAACCCGAGCCCGAAGCCGAGTCCGTTCGTCGAATGGAGCGTGCCCACCTGGTTCGTACGCATCAGCTGCACCGTCCGGGGCGCGAGGATCCGCACGCCGCCGAGCTGTCCGCCACCTCGAATCATCTCGAGAAAACGGCTGTAGTCGCGCGCCGTGGACAGCAGGCCTGCACCGCCGGCGAAGCTGCGACGCGGGCCGTCGACGTAGTTCCCCTGGCCTTTCGGACCGTCGGCTGCGCGGACGGCCTTCCCGTCAGGCCCGCTCGCGTAGACAGCCGCCAGGCGGCTGCGATCCTCGGGGCGCAGGAAGAACCGCGTGTCCTTCATGCCGAGCGGCTCGGTGATCCGGGTGCGTACGAACTCGTCGAGCGGTGTTCCCGACGCCCGCTCGACGACACAGCCGAGCACATCGGTGTTGTAGCCGTACACCCAGGCTTCGCCAGGCTGCGCGACGAAGGGCAGCGTGCCGAGACGTTCCATCGTCTCGCAGATCGGCTCGCTCTTGTCGGCCGTATACCACCCGAGTCCCGCTGCCGGGCCGAGTCCCTTGGGTTCGTACCGCGCGGCCACCAGGTTCTCGGTGCCGTAGGAGATGCCTGCGGTATGTGTCAGCAGATCGCGGATCGTGATGGGACGCCTGGCGGGAACGATCGTGACGCCGTTGTCGCCCGGCACCGCGACGCTCGTCTTTGCAAACGTCGGGATGAAACGGCTCACCGGATCGTTGAGCCCGATCCTGCCTTCTTCGACGAGCGCCAGCACCGCCGTGCTCGTGATCGCCTTCGACTGCGACGCAATACGGAAGATCGTATCGGTCGTCATTCGGCGGCCGGCTTCCCTGTCGCTCCACCCGACCGCGCGTTCGTACACGGTCTGGCCGTCGCGCAGGACGAGGACCACGGCGCCGGCGACACGCTCCTCGTCCACGTACTGCTGAAGCCCGTGATCGAGCCGGGCAAGACGTTCCGCGGAGAAGCCGAGAGATGCCGGACCCTGCGCGGCAACCGGCAGAGCACATGCCGCGACCGCGACGAAGAGCCAACTCCTGATCCTCACGTCCCCCTCCTCAACGCTTGCGTGGCGTCGCGTCCCCAATCGCGGCTCAAACCGGATGACCGGGATCCATCGGACCCGTTTGGCGCGTAGTATAACGCCCGTTCCCGGCCGCTCACGCCCCGGTAACGTGTCACTGCCGCCGCAGGCTGGCGGGAAGCGCGACAGCGGCCGTATAGTGGGCGGCATGAAATTCCCGTTCGCTCGACGCCCGCACCGATCGATGCGGGTCGCGGGCACGCCGCGGCATTGCTGTTTCCACTCGCGATGCTGGTTTCAACACCAGCCTTCGCCCAGACGGCCGCCATCGCCGGCTCGATCACCGATCATTACGGCATCATCGTCCCGAGGGCGCCGGTGGAAGTGAAGGAGTCGGCGACGCGGTCGGTGTATTCGACGCTGGCAGACAACGAGGGACGTTACTCGCTGACGGGATTGCAGCCGGGCACCTACGTCGTCTCCATCGACTGGATCGCGTTCAGGAAGTTCCAGCGCGAGGACGTCGTCCTCACGCGCGGCCAGAAACTGCGGCTCGACATCCGGCTCGAAGACGGCGAGACGCTGAACACGCCTGGCGAATTGTATTTCCGCCACGCGGCCGAGCCGCCGCTGAAAGGACCTGCGCCCCGCGGGTGGGATGGCAGGCCCGATTTCTCGGGCCTGTGGCTGCCGGCGACCGACCCTCACCCGTGAGATGCCGGAAGTTCTGCCCGCGGCCGCGGCCGTGATGAAGCAGCGCGCGGCGGCGGGGATGCCATCGCCACGAGCGTTCTGCCTCCCGTCGGGCATCGTGCCGGACGACGGAGTTCGATCTGGTGAAGTTCGTGCAGACGACGAACCTGCTGGTGATGCTGGTCGAGGGCGGCGATCCCGGGTTCCGTCAGATCTTCCTGGATGGCCGGGGCCATCCGAAAGACGTGGTCCCGACCTGGCTGGGCCACTCGACGGGCGCGTGGAAGGGCGACACGCTGGTCGTCGACACGATTGGTTTCAACGACAAAGTCTGGCTGTCGTTCAACGGTCCGCTCAGCGGCCTTCCCCAGACCGAAGCGATGCACATCGTCGAGCGGATGCGCCGTCCGACCCTGGGACGGCTCGAGATCGAGTTCACGATCGACGACCCGGGCGTGCTGGCGAAGCCCTGGACGATTCGGCGCATGCTGACGCTGGCGCCGGACGAAGAAATCCATGAATACATCTGCAACGAGAACAATCGGGATCCGCAACATATGGGGAACAAGTAACGTGTTGCGCCGGGCCGTCGGTCTCCTCGCGCTGTGCGCGTCTGTCGTGACCGCCGCTGCGGGACAAGGGACATATCCCAAGCCGACCGAACTGCCCAATCCGTACCGGCTCGTCGAACACTGGCCGACACTGCCGCCAGAGATGAACGGCGGCCGCTGGGGCGAAGTCATCCGCGTGGATGTCGACGCGAAGGGCAGCGTGTGGGTCTTCCACCGGTGCTTCAACGTCGTGCCGGCGGGCTCGGCAACCTGCGTCGGCCGCGGTCCGGCGAATCCGCCGATTCTGGAATTCAGTCCTGCGGGCAAGCTGCTCAGGAGCTTCGGCGCCGGACTGTTCGCGTATCCCCACGGGTTCACCGTCGACAGAGACGGCAACCTGTGGGCGACCGACGTCAACGATCAGCCGGCGATCCTCGGCATGTCCGCGAAAAACGCCGCCGGCGTGGTGATGGGCCAGGAGGTTCTGAAACTGAGCCCCGATGGCAAGATCCTGATGACCCTGGGAACGCCCGGCGTCGGGGGAACGGGGCCGAATGCGTTCGACCGGCCAACCGGAGTGGCGGTTGCCGCCTCAGGCGACGTCTTCGTCGCCGACGGCCACGCGCCGAATCAGCACAACGCCGCGCGGATCGTCAAGTTTTCGAGAGACGGGCGCTTCGTCAAAGCGTGGGGCCAGAAGGGATCCGCCCCTGGCGAGCTCGACGAACCGCACGACATCTTCATCGGCGGCTCGCGCGGCTGGGTGTACGTCGCGGACCGGAGGAACCGGCGGGTCCAGGTTTTCGATCAGGACGGCCGCTTCATCGCCGCGTGGACGCAATTCGGACAGCCCAGCGCCGTATTCGTCGGCAGCGACGACACGATCTACGTCGGCTCGTCGTTCCAGGACGAGACGCGGAAGAAGGGCGAGCTGCGCGGCATCGTCGTCGGAAACGCCATCACGGGCGCGCTGTCCGCCTTCATCCCTGATCCGACCGACCTGGACACGGTTGTCGCCGGCACATCGGCATCAGGTATCGCGGCGGATAACATGGGATCGATCTACGCGGCCGACGTCGGCGCGCACAACCTGCGCAAGTACATCAAGGTCAGGTAGCGGCTCGTAGCGCCCCGTTACGTTTTCCTTACCAACTGAATCCAGCTGCGCCTTGACCGTCGCGAGGGCGCGTATGATCGAAGATGGATCTGGTTTCGAGCGATGCATCGACACTGCAATCCCCGTCTCGTCGTGGTCGTATCGATGGTCGCGGCGCTGTTGTGCGCGACCCGCGTTGATGCGCTCGAGCCGCGCGGACGCTGACGCAATACGTCCATCGCATCTGGCAGATCCAGCAGGGTCTGCCGCAGCCGTCGGTGTACGCGGTCGTTCAAACGAGCGACGGCCGCCTGTGGCTCGGGACCCAGACGGGCCTCGTCCAGCTTCGACGGCGTCCGTTTCACGACGGTGGGCGAATCTGGCGGCGTGAGCTCTGGCCGACGTGTGGGTTACGCAGCTCGTCGAAGATCGCGGGCACGCGCTGTGGATCGGGACCGACGCCTCCGGGGTCTTCCGTTTGCAGAACGGCGCGCTGACGCGCTTTTCCACGCGGGACGGACTCCCGTCGGACAGCGTGCAGTGTCTGTTCGAAGACCACGACGGCCGCATGTGGGTCTGCACGGCCACGGCCTCGCGAAGTGGAACGGGCGGACATTCGAGACGTTCACGTCTTCGCGCGTGGCGTCCGGCCACGAACGTTTCCGCGGCCTGCGAAACACCAGACGGACGCCTGTGGATCGCCCACGACGGCCGCTCTGCTCGACATCTGGAACGGCGGCCGCGATCAGGAACACGCGCTGGCGCTCTCGCGCCTCAGGCGCCATCCGGACGATGCTCGTGCACGCGCATCGGGCGAGGTCTGGGTGGGTACCACCGAAGGCGTCTTCCGTCTGTCGGGCGAACGCGACGATCACCTGACGACGACGGATTCGTCTCGCGGACAACTCGGTGCTCGCGATCGCCGAATCGCGCGACGGCGCGCATCCTCGTGGGCACGAGCAACGGCTTCAGCCGCATTCGCGGCCGCGACATCGAAAGCTTCCGGCCGCAGGACGGTCTCTCGCAGAGCGCCGTCTACGCGCTCTACGAAGATCGCGAGGGCACGCTCTGGGTCGCCACCGGCCACGGCCTGAATCAGTTCCTCGACGGCCGCGCGACGCCGTACACGACGAGCGAGGGACTGCCGAGCAACGGCACCGGTCCGGTCCTGCAGGATCGCAACGGCAGTCGATCTGGACCGGCACGCTTGGCGCCGGACTCGCGCGCTTCGACGGTCATCGCTTCTCCACGCTGACGACCGGCGACGGCCTGGCGTCGAACAGCGTCGCTCGCGCTCGCGGAAGATGGCGCCGGGCGCGTTGTGGGTGGGCACCGACCGCGGCCTCAATCTGCGTCCGCGGAGGGCCGCGTCGCGAGTCGAGCGGCGCGCGGGCTTGCCGTCCAACAGCATCCAGGCGCTGATCGTCGACGCGTCGGGCACGCTCTGGGTGGGCACGTCCCGCGGCGTCACGCCGGCTGCGCAACGGGACGTTCGAGCGCACTCCCCGGCAGCCGATAGCTCGATCGCCGCCCTCGGCACGGGTGCGGATGGCGCGCTCTACATCGCGTCAAAGGACGCGACCCTGCAGGTGTACGCGGAACGGCAACTGAGAGACGCCGCGGACGATCAGCCGGCGCTCCGCAACGTCGACGCGATCTACACCGATGCGCAAGGCGTCGTCTGGCTCGGCACGGCTGGCGACGGGCTGCTGGCTCTCGATCACGGGCAGATGACGCGGTACACCGTTCGCGACGGACTCTTCGACGACTCGATCTACGCCATCCTCGGCGACGGCCACGGCCGGCTGTGGATGGCCTGCAGCCGCGGCATCTTCTCCGTCGAGCGCGCTCAGCTGCTGCAATTCCGGCCCGGGCACCGCCGCAAGGTGACGAGCACGCCCTACAGCCCGACCGACGCCCTCCGCACCATCGAGTGCCAGCACGGCGTCCAGCCGGCCGCGTGGGCCGCGGCTGACGGCCAGCTGTGGTTTTCGACCAGCCGCGGATTGCTGATGCTCGATTCCAGGAACGCCGAGCGCCAGTTCGAGGCGCCGCCGGCGGCCATCGAAGACGTCACCGTGAACGGCGAGCGACGGGGCATGCCGGCGACATCGGCGCGCTGCCGCCCGGGCGCAAGAATCGTGGCCTTCAGCTACACCGGCCTGAGCTACGTCATCCCGACGCGCATCATCTTCAGCTACATGCTCGAGGGCTTCGACGCGCAGATGGATCGATGCCGGGACCCGGCGCGAGGCGTTCTACACGAACCTCCCGCCGGGCCGCTTCCAGCTTCCACGTCGCGGCGTGCAACCTGGACGGCGAGTGTCACGACGCGGCACGCACCGTCGACTTCGCCGTCGAGGCCGCGCTACTACCAGCGCGCCTGGTTCATCCCGCTCTGCATCGGCGGCGCTCGTGCTGGCCGGGGTTCACGGCTACCAGCTGCGCATCCGGCGCCTGCGCGAGCAGTTCGACCTGATTCTCGCCGAGCGGAGCCGCATCGCGCGCGAGCTGCACGACACGCTGCTCCAGGGCTTTTCGGGCATCACGATGGCGATGCAGGCGCTGGCGCGCCAGGCTGCCTGGCGCCGACGAGCGGCGCGACGCTCGAGCAGATCGTCGCCGACGCCGGCGACGTCGCTGCGCGAAGCGCGGCGATCGGTGACCGGTCTGCGGACGCGGCCCGACGGCACATCCGGGCTGGCCGAGGCCGCTCGCGCAGACACGTCGCGCCAGCTGACCGAGGCGAAGGACATCCGCCTCAAGCTGAAGCTCGACCCGCGGGATCGCGCGCTGCCGGCCGAGGTCGAAGACAACCTGCTCCGCATCGCGCAGGAGGCGGTGCTCCAACGCGGTCAAACATTCCGGCACGCGCTCGCTGCTCGTGGCGCTCGACCGCACGGCGGCACACCGCGTCGCAGCTGCTCGTCAAGGACGATGGGCGCGGGCTTCGACGGCGGCGACGTCGGCGCAGCCCGGCCATTACGGCGTCATCGGCATGCAGGAGCGCGCCGCCCACATCGGCGCGACGCTCAGATCTCGAGACCGCGCCGGGACGCCGGCACGGCCGTGACTGGTGACGCATCGATGCCTAGATGATACGGACGGCGCGGACCGTGATTCGCGTGCTGTGCGTCGACGATCATCCGCTGGTCCGCAAGGGCATCGCCTCGATCCTCGCCAACGAACCGGACATCGTGCTGGTCGGCGAAGCGCGACAACGGCCGGGACGCCGTGCGAGCTATTCCGCGAGCTCCAGCCGGACGTCGTGCTGATGGATCTGCGGATGCCCGAGCTCGACGGCATCGCGACCACCAGAGCGATCCGCGCCGAGTTTCCGGACGCGCGCGTCCTCGCGCTGACGAGCTACGACGGCGATCAGGACATCTACCGCGCGCTCGAGGCCGGCGTGCGCGGCTACCTGCTGAAGGAAACGGCCCACGCCGACGTGCGTGCACGCCATCCGCACGGTGCACGCCGGCAGGCGCCTGATGCCGCCGGACGTCGCCGAGCGTCTCAGCGAATATTTCCCGCAGGTCGCGCTGACGACGCGCGAAACCGAGGTGCTCGAGCTGGTGTCGCGAGGGGCTCGGCAACAAGGAGATCGCCGACCGGCTGGGCACGGCAAGCGGCACCGTCAAGATGCACGTCCAGAACATCCTCGACAAGCTGGGCGCCGCCGACCGCACCCACGCGGTGACGATCGCCATCCGGCGCGGCATCCTGCATCTCGGCTGACATAGCCGATTCTCGTTGCACGTTTGAGGATGCTTGGTTCCCGTTCTCAGTTTTACGTCTTACGTTTTACGTTTGGCGTTGACGTTTGCGACAGCGACTCGCGCGACGGCAGCATCGACGCATCCCACCCGCCGCCGAGCGCCTTGATGAGATCGACGGCGGCGTTCAGGCGCCGCTGCAGGATGGCGACGGCGTTCTGCTGATCGTTCGAGCAGGATGGTCTGGGTGGTGATCACGTTCAGATAGGAATCGGTTCCGGCCCTGTAGCGATCGAGCTCGAGGCTCAGCGACTGTTGGGCGGCGGCCACGGCCTCCTGCTGCTGTACCGCCTCTTCGGCGAGGTAGCGCAGGCTCGCGAGATCGTCTTCGACTTCCTGAAACGCGGTGAGCACGGTCTGCCGGTAACCGGCCACCGTCGCGTCGTAGGCGGCGCGCGCGCCTTCGAGCTGCGGCGCCGCCGGCGGCCGAAGTCGAGCGACGGTCTGCGAAAGCGCCGCGCTCGCCCGACCAGCTGCGGCTGGCCCAGGTGAACAGACTCGCCAGACTCGTGGCGACCAGCGCCGGGGTTCGCCGACAGCGTCAGCGTCGGGATAGTAACGCGGTCTGGGCGAGGCCGACGTTGGCGTTGGCGGCGGCCACCTGGCGCTCGCTGGCCGCGATGTCGGGACGGCGCTCGAGCAGCTGCGAGGGAACCGCCACCGGAATCGGCGGCGGCGGCCGGCGATCTTGCTGTCGCCGATATCGACGGCGGCCGGCGGCCGGCCGGTCAGCGTCGCGATGGCGTGCTCGAACTGCGCCCGCGCGACGCGCAGTGTCGGTGCTCTGCGGCCTTGGCGCTCGCCAGCTGCGTCTGCGCCAGCGTGATGTCGCTGCGCGAGGCGACGCCGCCGTTGAAGCGATCGGTGGTCAGCTGCAGGTTCTTCTGGTAGGCGTCGATCGTGTCTGCGAACAGCGCCTGCTGCATGTCCTGCGCGGCCAGCGAGAAGTAGTCCGATGGCGAGCAGCGCCTGCTGCGCTGAGCCGGACGTTCTCGAGATCGGCGGCGCTCACCTGCGCGTTGCTCACGGCGTTTTCGACCGACAGCCGGACGCGGCCCCAGAGGTCCGGCTCCCACGTCGCGTCGGCCGGCAGCGAAAAGGTCTGGCTGGTTCCGCCGCGCTCTGCCCGCATTCGGACCGGCGTCGACGTCTGCGTGATCGACGGGGTCGATGCCGATGCGTCGGATAGTAGTTGGCGCGGTTGCCGGCCACCACGCGCCCGCGCCTGCCGGAACTGCGCCTCCGCCTGCTTGACGTTCTGGTTGTTGACGTCGACGAGTTCTTCGAGCGCGGTTCAGCTGCGGGATCGCCGAAGATCTCCCACCATTTGCCCTTGGGCAGGTCGTCGCTCGGCGTCGCCATCTTCCACTGGTCGTTGCCGGCCATTTCCTTGAGGGCCGCCGGCGTCTGGCAGCGCGGGCCGCTGATACGCGGGCCGATCGTGCACGCCGCACAGCAGCAGCGAGAGCGCAGCAACCGCAGTCTGCCGCATACGCGACTCATCACGATCGCCGCTCTCCATGACGCCCGCCGGGCACCAGCACACCGGGGCGGTTGCTGGTAGCTCGGCTGCCGCCAGCGCGAAGCGCTTGCGCAGCCGATCGAGATAGAGATAAATCACCGGTGTCGTGAACAACGTCAGCATCTGGCTGACGACGAGGCCGCCGACGATGGCGATGCCGAGCGGCTTGCGCAACTCCGCGCCCGCGCCCCAGCCGAGCGCCATCGGCATGCGCGCCGAGCAGCGCGCACATCGTCGTCATCATGATCGGGCCGGAAGCGCAGCAGGCACGCCTGGTAGATGGCGTCGCGCGTGATTCAGCCCTTCGTTGCGCTCGGCGGCCAGCGCGAAGTCGATCATCATGATCGCGTTCTTCTTCACGATGCCGATCAGCAGGATGATGCCGATCATGCCGATGATGTCCAGGTTGCTCTTGAACAGGACCATCGCCATCAGCGCGCCGACGCCGGCCGACGGCAGCGTCGAGATGATCGTCAGCGGGTGGATCAGGCTCTCGTAGAGCATCCCGAGCACGATGTAGACGGCGAGCAGCGCCGTCCCGATCAGGATCGGCTGATTGGCGCAGCGCTTCCTGATAGGCCTGCGCGGTGCCGGCGAACTTGCCGGTGATGGTGGCCGGCAGGCCCATCTCGACTTCCGCCTTGTTGATCGCCGCCACGCGTCGCTGAGCGCGACATCCTCGGCGAGATTGAACGAAAGCGTCGTGGCCGGGAACTGTCCCTGGTGCGTCAGCCGAGATGGGCGTGATCCCCTGGGTGAAGTGGGTGAAGGTCGACAGCGGCACGTCGGTGCCCCGCGGCGTCTGGACGTAGATCGTTTTCAGGAAGTCCGGGCTCTCCCACCATTGCTGCTGCAGCGCCAGCACCACGTGATACTGATTGATCGACTTGTACATCACCGAGACCTGGCGCTGGCCGAAGGCGTCGTAGAGCGCCGCGTCGACCGCCTGCGCCGTGAGGCCGAGGCGCGACGCGGTGTCGCGATCGATGATCACGTTCGACGACAAGCCCGAGTTCTGCTGGTCGGAGCTGACGTCGGCGATCTCCGGCAGCGGCGAGAGCCGATCCAGAACCTTCGGTCCCCACAGCGCCAGCGACGCGAAGTCCGGGGCCTGCAGCGTGTATTGATATTGCGCGTTGCCCTGGCGGCCGCCGATGCGCACGTCCTGCGAGTTCTGCAGGAACATCGTCGCGCCGGGCATGCCGGAGGTCTTGCGGCGCAGGCGGGCGAGCACCTGGTCCGAGGTCGACTTGCGGACGCCCGGCCGGCTTGAGCTGCACGTTGATATTGCGCCGAGTTGCCGCCGAATCCGCCGCCGCTGGTCCCGGCCACCATGGTGACGGTCTCGACATCCGGGATCGGTCCGGACCTGCTCCTCGAACCACTTCGCCTTCTCGACCAGCGCCTGATAGGAGATGTGCTGCTCGCCGACGACGTTGCCGTTCAGCCGGCCGGTGTCCTGCTGCGGGAAGAATCCTTTCGGAACCTTGACGTAGAGGTAGACGTTCACGCCCATGCGTCAGCAAGCACCAGTCAGCAGCATGACGCGGGATGGTCAGCACGACATCGAGCGCCGCCGCGTAGGTGGAGATGATCCATCTGAAAGAATCGTTCGGCTGCGGTTGTAGAGGTAGCCGTGGCCGCGGTGTTCCTTGAGCAGCCAGGCGCACATCATCGGCGTCACCGTGAGCGAGACCACCATCGAGATGGCGATGGCCGACCGACAGCATGACGGCGAACTCGCGGAACAGGCGGCCGACGATGCCGCTCATCATCAGGATCGGAATGAAGACCGCGATGAGCGAGACGCTCATCGACAGCACGGTGAAGCCGATTTCCTCGGCGCCTTTGAGCGCCGCCTGCCATCGGCTTCATGCCGCTCTCGAGATGGCGCGTGATGTTCTCGATGACGACGATCGCATCGTCGACGACGAAACCGGTGGCGATGGTCAGCGCCATCAGCGAGAGATTGTCCAGCGTGTAGCCGATCAGGTACATCGCGCCGAAGGTGGCGATGATCGACACCGGCACCGAGACGCTCGGAATGAAGGTCGACCAGCCGCTGCGCAGGAAGATGAACACCACGAAGATCACCAGCCCGATCGAGATAACCATGTTGCGCTGGGCGTCGTCCATCGAATCGCGCGTGGTGATGGTGCGGTCGCTGGCGATCTTGAAACGGACCGTCGGCGGCAGCTGCGCCTCGAACTGCGGCATCAGCGCCTTGATCCGCGCGACGGTGTCGACGACGTTGGCGTTGGGCTGGCGGCTGATCTGGATCTGCACCATCGGACTGCCGTTGACGATGCCGAGGTTCCGGACGTCTTCGTTGCCGTCGACGACGCGGCCGAGATCCGACAGGCGGACGGGCGCGCCCTTGCGGTAGACGACGACCAGGTCCTTGTAGTCCTTCGCCGTGAACAGCTGATCGCTGGCGTAGACGGGAAGCTGTGACCTCGTCGTTGGCAAGCGCGCCCTTGGGCCGATTGGCGTTGGCGCGCTGCAGGAACGTGCCGATCTGATCGAGGCCGACGTTGTAGCGGAGAGCGGCTGCGGGTTCACTTCGACGCGGACCGCGGGCAGCGAGCTGCCGCCGACCTGCACCTGGCCGACGCCGGGCACCTGCGACAGCTTCTGCGCGAAGACCGAGGAGGCGATGTCGTAGAGCTGCGGCCGCGGCACGACGTCGGACTCGAGCGTCATCAGACAGGATCGGCTGATCGGCCGGATTGATCTTCCGGTAGCGCGGCAGCGACGGGAGGTTGGCCGGAAGAAACCCGGCCGCGGAGTTGATGGCCGCCTGCACTTCGCGCGCCGCCGCGTTGATGTCGCGGCTCAGATCGAACTGCAGCATCACCTGCGCCGAGCCGACCGAGCTGTCGCGAGGTCATCTCCGTGACGCCGGCGATGCGCGTGAACTGCTTTTCGAGCGGCGTGGCGACCGACGCCGCCATCACGTCGGGACTCGCGCCGGGCAGACTGGCGATAGACGGTGATGGTGGGGAAGTCGACCTCCGGCAGCGCCGAGACCGGCAGCAGCGTGTAGGCCATGCCGCCGCCCAGCGTCAGCGCCACGAGGAACAGCGTCGTGGCGACCGGTCTGCTGGATGAATGGCGTCGAAATGCTCATGCGTCAGGCCTATGCATCTCCGGCACGGAACCAAGTCGTCCGTCTCTGCGGACGCGCGCGGACCGCGCGACCCAGGCCGCGATCCGCCCGAAGAACAGATAGATGACCGGCGTGGTGAAGAGCGTCAGCACCTGGCTGACGAGCAGCCCGCCGATGATGCAGATGCCGAGCGGCCGGCGCAGCTCGGAGCCGATGCCGCTGCCGAAGGCCAGCGGCACCGCGCCGAGCAGCGCCGCCATCGTGGTCATCATGATCGGCCGGAAGCGCAGCAGGCACGCCTGGTAGATCGCTTCCTCCGGCGGCTTTGCCTTCGTTGCGCTCGGCCTCGAGCGCAAAGTCGATCATCATGATGGCGTTCTTCTTCACGATGCCGATGAGCAGGATGATGCCGATGAGCGCGATGACGTCGAGGTCCTGCTTGAACAGCACCAGCGCCAGAATCGCGCCGACCCCGGCCGACGGCAGCGTCGAGAGGATCGTGATGGGATGGATGAAGCTCTCGTACAGCACGCCCGAGCACGATGTAGACCGTGACGATGGCCGCGAGGATCAGGAGCGACTCGTTGGCGAGCGACGATTCGAAGGCGTGGGCGGTGCCCTGGAAGCTCGGCTCGATGCTGGCCGGCATGCCGAGATCGCGCGTCGCTTGCTTGATGTGCTCCACCGCGGCGCCGAGCGACGCGCCGGGCGCCAGGTTAAACGAAAGCGTCACGACCGGGAACTGGCTCTGGTGATTGATGGTGATCGGCGACGGGACCGAGCGTGGCTCTTGACGAACCGTGCGCAGCGGGGCCGGCGGCAGCGCGGCCGCGCCGGTCAACGCGGTGTTGGTGCCGGCGAGCGCGATGGTGGACGCCAGGTTGGCCGATGCCGGATCCGGTCGGCACGTACATGTCCGTGCAGCGCCGCCTCATCCTGCCGATACTGCGGCGCCACTTCGAGAATCACGTGGAACTGGTTGGTCTGCGTGTAGATCGTCGAGACCTGGCGCTGGCCGAACGAATCGTAGAGCGCGTCGTCGACGTTCTGCGGTGTGATGCCGAGCCGGCCGGCCGTGTCGCGATCGATGTTGACCAACAGGCCGAGGCCGTTGTTCTGCTGATCGCTCGCCACGTCGCGCAGCTCCGGCAGCTGCTTCATCTGTCCGACCAGGCGCGGCGCCCACACGTCGAGCAGCGTCTTGTCGGGCGCATCGAGCGCGTACTGATACTGCGTCCGGCTGATGCGGTCTTCGACGGCCAGATCCTGCACCGGCTGCATGAAGAGCTCGATGCCCGGCACCTGCTGCACCTTGGGCTCCAGCCGCCGGATCACGTCCACGGCGGAAACGCCGGCGCGCTCCTCGAGCGGCTTCAGCGTGATCTGAATGCGGCCGCTGTTCATGGTCGTGTTCACGCCATCGGCGCCGATGAAGGAAGTCAGATTCTCGACCGCCGGGTCCTGGCGGATCACCTGCACCAGGTCCTGCTGCAGCCTGGACATGGCCGGAAACGAGACCGTTTCCGGAGCCTGCGAAATGCCGAGGATCGCGCCGGTGTCCTGCACCGGGAAAGAAGCCCTTCGGGACGATGATGTACAGATAGACCGTGAGGCCGAGCGTGCCGAGCGGCGACCAGCAGCGTCAGCGGCTGATGGCGCAGCACCACGCCGCACCATCTTGCCGTACTACTCGATGGTCTTGACGAAGCACCACTCCGACCAGCGGTACAGGCGGCCCTGCTCCGATTCCGGGCGGTGCTTCAGAATCCGGGCCGCCATCATGGGCGTCAGCGTCAGCGACACGAACGCCGAGAAGATGATCGTCACCGCCAGCGTCACGGCGAATTCGCGGAACAGGCGGCCGACGATGTCGGCCATGAACAGCAGCGGAATCAGCACGGCGATCAGCGAAACGGTCAGCGAGACGATGGTGAAGCCGATCTCCGCCGAGCCTTTGAGCGCGGCTTCCATCGGCGATATCGCCCATCTCGAGATAGCGCGAGATGTTTTCGATCATGACGATCGCGTCGTCGACGACGAAGCCGGTGGAAATGGTGAGCGCCATCAGCGAGAGGTTGTCCAGGCTGTATCCCAGCAGGTACATGACGGCGAAGGTGCCGACCAGGGAAAGCGGCACAGCGATGCCCGGGATGATCGTCGCCGAGGCGCTGCGCAGGAACAGAAAGATGACCATCACGACCAGCGCGGTGGTGAGCATCAGTTCGAACTCGACGTCCTTCACCGACGCCCGGATGGTCGTGGTACGGTCGCTGATGACCTGGACATTGATGCCCTGCGGCAGCGAGGCTTTGATCTGCGGCAGAAGCGCCTGCACGGTATCGACGACGCTGATGATGTTCGTTCCGGGCTGCCGCTGAATGTTCAGAACGATGGCGCGGTCGGCGTTCACCCAGGCGGCCAGCTTGGTGTTCTCCACGCCGTCGACGACGGTGGCGACGTCGGAAATGCGCACCGGGGCGCCGTTGCGGTAGGCGATGATGATCGGGCCTGTATTGCGCGCCGGCCTGCAAGCTGGTCGTTGTCGTTGATGGTCCAGGCTTGCTCCGGTCCGTCGAAATTGCCCTTTGGCCTGGTTGACGTTGGCGCTGGCCAGCGCCGTCCGCAGCGTCTCGAGGCTCAGGCCGTAGGACGCGAGCGCCGTGGGATTGGCCTGCACCCGCACGGCCGGGCGCTGTCCGCCGCTGATGCTCACCAGGCCGACGCCTTTGAGCTGCGAAATTCGCTGCGCCATGCGCGTCTCCGCCAGCTCTTCGACTTTCGGCAACGGCACCGTTGACGAAGTGAGCGCCAGCGTCAGAATCGGCGCGTCGGCAGGGTTGGTCTTGCTGTAGACGGGCGGAACCGGGAAGATTCTGCGGAAGCAGACGTCGTGGCGGCGTTGATGGCCGCCTGCACCTCCTGCTCGGCGACGTCGATGCTGAGATCGAGCGAAAACTGCAGCGTGATCAGCGAACTGCCAAAGGAGCTGATCGACGTCATCTGCGTCAGCCCGGGCACCTGCCCGAACTGCTTTTCGAGCGGCGCGGTGATCGACGACGTCACCACCTCCGGACTCGCGCCCGGGATAGAACGTCTGGATCTGCATCGTCGGGTAATCCACCTGCGGCAGCGCCGACACCGGCAGCTGCCGGAAAGCGACGAAGCCGACCAGCACGACGCCCGCCATCATCAGCGACGTCGCTACCGGCCGCAGGATGAAAATCCGGGAGGGACTCACTGGGAATCGCCTCCGCCCTGGCCCTTTTTGAAATTGCCGCCGCCGCCGTCCTGCGCTTTCCGCCGCGCCGCCTTGCCGCGGCCGTCCGCCGCCCCGCCGCGGTGGGATCGAATCCGGGCGGATTCTCGAGTTCCCCGGCTTTGCGCACGCGCACCCGCGGCGCCTTCGACCAGGCGGTCGGTGCCATCGACGACCACCCGCTCCCCTTCCGTAAGGCCGCCGAGAATCTGCGATCGACGTCTCGGTGGTGATGCCCACCTGCACCGGCTTCAAGTGCACTTTCGAATCGTCGTCCACCACGTACACGAAGGTGCCCTGCTGGCCGTTCTGGATCGCGACATTCGGGACGATCAGTTGATTGGCCAGCGTGTCCACCAGCAGGCGGATATTGACGAACTGCTGCGGGAAGAGCGCATTGTCCGTGTTGTCGAAGACCGCCTTCAGCTTCGAGGTGCCGGTGGTGTTGTCGATCTGGTTATCCAGCGTCACCAGCGTACCGGACGCGATCTTCTTGGAATTGTCACGATTGTACGCATCGACCGTCAGATGCGCGCCCGCGCGCAGCTTCTGTATGACCTGCGGAAGGTTGTCCTCGGGGATCGTAAACAGCACCGAGATCGGCTGCAGCTGGGTGATCACGACCATGCCGTTCGCATCGGAGGCATGCACGATGTTGCCGGGATCGACCAGACGCAGGCCGACGACGCCCGTAATCGGCGCGGTGACCTTGGCGTAAGTCAGCTGCAATTTGGCGTTGTCGATGTTGGCGGTATCCTGCTTGATAGTGCCCTCGTACTGCGCCACCAGCGCGATCTGCGTGTCCAGTTGCTGTTTCGGAATCGCGTCGGTGCGCCAGCAGACGTCTGGTAGCGCTCGCAGATCCAGCTTGGCGTTATTGAGCAGCGCCTGGTCGCGCGCCAGCGTCGCCTTCCGCCAATTCGAGTTGCACCTGAAAGGGCCGCGGGTCGATTTCGATGATAACCTGACCTTGCTGTCACCAAATCGCCTTCGTTGAAATCCACCTTCATGATCTGGCCGTCGACGCGCGACTTGACGGTAACCGTGTAGAACGCGGTCACATTGCCGAGCCCGTTCAGATAGACCGGAATGCTGGAACGGGCGACGTTCGAAACGAACGCACCGGCACGGGGCCCAGCGCCCGCGGCCGCCGCGGCCGCCACGCCGCCGCCCGCCCTGGTTCCGCGGTCTGGGCGCGCTCGGCAGCCGCCGGCCGCGACGTGCGCCAGACCGCGTAGCCGGCGACGCAGGCGATGACGAACAGAGAACGAACAGAGTCGCTCCGGCCTTGACCGTCGTCGTCGGTCCTCTCAACTCCTGCGATCCGAGCGGCGGTCCGCCGTCGCTCGCGATATCAGACATCAGTGCGTGGTGTCAGCATCGGGTCTGCTCTTTGGACAGGCGCGGTCGCCGGTTAGAAGGTCGCGAAGTGCCGCAGAGGATGAGCGAGTGGACTTGCCGATGATGTAATTCTGGCACGAGGCCCCACTCGCGGTGTCCGAACTCGATTTTGGTGTATCGCCCATCACGAAGTAATAGCCGTCAGGCACGCGTTGGCCCCAGTGTCGAGGCTGCGGACGACGCGTCGACAGAGCCACGCGCAGAGGGTGTCCGTTGATGTCGACCACGCCGCCGACGATGCGATCGCGTCGCCGGCCGCCGGCGATCACGCGCTTGAGCAGCACGTGATCGGATGAAGCGGGTAATAGAACTCAGATGTCCCTGGGCCGAGGCGATGCCGGATTGGTACCGAGGCGGTTGACCAGCAGACGTCGTGGTGCTGTCGAGCGCGGCTCCACGCCGAAACCCGCCACGCGCGTAATCCGGACGCCGAATGTCGCAATCAGCGCCGGGCACATGCCGCGAAGAGCACGGCGTGCGCCTGGGTGATGAAAGACGCGTTGTGGAAGGGAACGACGGGCGCCCGCGATTGGCGAGCGACGCCGCGCGGCGCCGCCGATCGTGTTGAGCTCGGCAATGATCCTGTCGACTGAATCGTCCTGCGGATCACATCACAAGCGCCCTCGTGTCCCTGGCAATGCAGAAAGATGTTATGTCAGACCTGATATTGCAGCGACTGCCTATATCGACCGGCTGAGGACTTCGCATGCGCCATTGATTTGCAGCTCGTCGTATCAAATTCATTAGAGTCTATTCGAAGACGCGAAGACAACGAGAATGTTGATGGTCCCGCGATCGACAGGAAAAGGGCAACGAATAGTAAAGTGGCATCGCCCGACGAGCTGGCCGTGGCGGGTTGGAGGGAGAGAAAGGATGTGCAGGTGAAGAAGATCGGGTTCTTATCGTTCGGACACTGGACGCCGTCGCCCCAGTCGGAGGTGCGCACGGCGTCGGACGCGCTGATTCAGTCGATCGAGCTGGCCGTGGCCGCCGAGGAGCTGGGCGCCGATGGCGCCTACTTCCGCGTGCATCACTTCGCGCGCCAGCTCGGCTCGCCGTTCCCGCTCCTTGCGGCCGTCGGCGCGCGCACCAGCAAGATCGAGATTGGCACGGCCGTCATCGACATGCGCTACGAGAACCCGATGTACATGGTCGAGGACGCGGGTGCGGCTGACCTCATCGCGGGCGGGCGGCTCCAGCTGGGCATCAGCCGGGGGTCGCCGGAACAGGTGATCGACGGCTGGCGCCATTTCGGCTATGTCCCCGCAGACGGCGAGACCGCTGCCGATATGGCGCGCCACCACGCCGAGGTGTTTCTTGAAGTGCTCAAGGGCGACGGGTTTGCCAAGCCCAACCCGCGGCCGATGTTCCCCAACCCGCCCGGGCTGCTGCGCGTCGAGCCACATTCGGAAGGCCTGCGCGAGCGGATCTGGTGGGGCTCCAGCTCGAACGCCACGTCCAAGTGGGCGGCGGCACTGGGCATGAACCTCCAGAGCTCGACCCTCAAGGACGACGAAAGCGGCGAGCCGCTGCACGTGCAGCAGCGCAAGCAGATCGAGGCCTACCGGGCGGCATGGAAAGAGGCCGGGCACAAGCGGGAGCCGCGCGTCTCGGTCAGCCGCAGCATCTTCGCGCTGGTCGACGACCGCGACCGGGCCTACTTCGGACGCGACGCTCGCGACCAGGACCAGGTTGGCTACATCGACGCGAACACCCGCGCGATCTTCGGCCGCTCGTACGCCGCCGAGCCTGAGCGTGCTCGTCAAACAACTTGCCGCGGACGAAGCCATCGCCGCCGCCGACACCCTGCTCCTGACGGTTCCGAATCAGCTCGGCGTGGACTACAACGCCCACGCCATCAACAGCATCCTCAAGTTCGTCGCCCCGGAACTTGGCTGGCGCTGACGCGATCTGTGAGGGCCGCTTGCGGCTGGCCAGTTGAACGCTGACGTCCTGTCTAAGCGAGCGCGGTCTTCACGCGCGCCGGAGTAAACGGGTATTCGCGTAAGCGAACCCCGGTCGCGTCGAAAAACGCGTTGGCGATGGCCGCCGATGCGGCGGCCATGATCTCTTCGCCAGCGCCGGTGGACTTCTGATCCACGCGCTGCACGACGATCGCGGTGACGGCCGGGGCCTCTGCGAAGCGCAGGATCGGATACGAATTCCAGTCGAGGCTGGTGACGTTGGTGCTGGAGAACGTCACTTCTTCCTTGAGCAGGCGGCTCGCGGCCTGCACCAACTGGCCGCTGATCTGATTTTCGACGGCCGCGGGATTGACGACGAGGCCGGCGTCGATGGCGCCGTACATGTGTGTGGCGACGACGGCGCCGGTGCTCCGGTTGACGCGGACGTCGGCGATCGCGGCGCCGTATGAAGTCATGTGCGTCCCGAGGCCAACGCCGCGTCCTGTCACGACGGTGCCGCGCGTGCGCGCAGATGCGGCGGCGCGCGGCGTCCATTGCGCGGCCTTCGCCACCGCGTCGAGGACCGCCAGCCAGCGTGGGTCGGACATATTGCGCCGGCGGAACTCCAGCGGGTCGATACCCGCCATATGCGCGAGCTCGTCGAGCGCCTGCTCCGACGCGAACGCGAACGAGACGTCGAGCGGCGAGCGCAGGTTCGACGCCTTGAGATAACCCGTGATGCCCGGCACGCGATGGTTGTTGAGCCGCAGGTTCGGGATGTCGTACATCGATCCGAGCGTCACCTTATTGAGGTTGCGGGATGTCCCGTCGGGCGATTCGCTGGCGGGCGTGCCGAGCGCGAGCTGCTCGGAGGTCTCGACCGTCGACCACACGTGCTGCCAGCCGTCGTACTCGTACGCCACGATCCTGCCGCCGGCGTCGACGCCGGCCTTGACGTCGGCCAGGTGCGCGGGGCCGAAGTTGTCCCAGCCGTGTTCGTCCGCCCGGGAGAACTGCACGCGCACCGGCGCGCCGACTTCCTTCGACACCAGTGCGGCCGCCTGCGCCGCATCGTCATAGCAGCTGCGGCCGAACGTGCCGGCGCCTTCGAAGTACTGCACGCGGACGTTCGTCGCCGCGACGCCGAGTACCTTCGCCACCTTGTCGCGCGTGCCGTAGACGCCTTGTGTCGAGCACATCACCGTCGTACCGGCCGGCGTGACATCGGCCACGGCGCAGTTCGGGCCGAACGGCATGTGCCCCTGATACGGCCCGCGGTAGGTCGCCTGGACGACGTGCGTGGCGCGGCCGAGTGCGGCCGCGACGTCGCCCTTTTCGGCGATGACCGAATCGGTGGTGTCGTGCCGAACGCATCTGGTCGAAGAGACCCGCGGTGCCGGCGAGCGACGCCGGCATGTCCCACGCCACCTTGAGTTGCCTGGCGGCACGCACGGCATCCCACTCGTTTGCCGAGACAACGGCAAGAAAATCGCGGCGGCGGACGACCCGCACGCCCGGGATGTTCGCGATGGACGACTCGTCGAGGCTGGCAATGCGTGCCCCGTCGGCATAGGCGCCCTGCCCCAGGGGTCGAACGACTCGCGCGTGCAGCATGCCCGGCAGCCGCACCTGCTGCACGTAGGTGTAGCGGCCGGTCATCTTGTCCGGCAGATCGAGCCGGGGATGCCGAGCGCCGACAATCCGGTATTGTGAAGCCGTCTTCTGGGGGGCCGTGCCGGTCATGGCGATCGCGAATGGCTGATCGCCGAGCAGATCGCCGTACTTCACGGTCCTCGACGCGTCGCCGGCGACCGAGACAACGCCGTTCGAGACCGCCAGCTGGTCGGCCGGAACGCCCAGCCGGCGCGAGGCAAGCGCCAGCAGCGCCTGGCGGGCTTCGGCAGCCGCCGCGCGAATCTGTGGACCGCCGCGCTCGATCGCGGCGCTCGCGACGGTGGCGCCCTGATTCGGCGTCACGTGTGTATCGAGCCGCACCGATGAGATCTGGCTCATGGCGAGGTCGAGCTCCTCGGCGGCAATCTGGAGGAGCGCCGTGCTCGCGCCCTGACCGAGCTCGGCGTAGCCGATGTAGGCCGTCGCGGTGTTGTCGGCGTGAATCGCGATCCAGGTGTCGATCAGCTTCTGATCCGGCGGGCCCGGCACCGCCGCGCGTGCGGCGACGGCGGCTCGCTCCTGTGCGAGCGGCGTACCCCTCATGCTGAAGCCGATGACCATCGCGCCGCCGGCCTTCAGAAACTCGCGGCGGGGCAGCGCCAGCACGCTCATCGCCGCGCCTCCTTCATCATGGCCGCCGCACGCTGGATCGCCGCGAGGACGCGCGGATAAGTGCCACACCGGCAGAGATGGCCGTTCATCGCGGTGCGAATCTGCGCTTCGGTGGGCTGCGGCGTTTTCGACAGCAGCTCGGCACCTTTGACGATCATCCCGTTGTAGCAGTAACCGCACTGCGCCGCCTGTTCGTCGATGACGGCCTGCTGCAGCGGATGGAGCGCCGGCGCTTTCTCCAGCTTCGCCAGCGTCGCGTAGTACCCGGCGAGACCTTCGAGCGTCGTCACCCGCTTGCCTTCCACGCGTGCCACCGGCGTGACGCACGAGCGCGTCTCGACGCCGTCGACGAGCACCGAGCACGACCCGCACTGCGCGAGGCCGCAGCCGAAGCGCGGGCCGTTCAGCGCGAGATCGTTGGCAAGCACATACAGGAGGGGGGTATCGGGCGAAGCGGCCACGGTCTGAGGCCGCCCGTTTACCGTGAGCGTCACAGCCATGGGCGAGATGCTAGCATGCCCGACGACCGAGACAACCTTTGGAGGTCGAGATCCGTCTTAGGAGGGGTCGTCGCGTCGTCTGGAGGTGTGCCGGTGTCGTCATTGATGCAGGACCTGCGATATGCCGTGCGAACCCTGGCGAGGAGTCCGGGATTCGCCTTCGTCGCGCTGTTGACGCTCGCGCTCGGCATCGGCGCCAACACGGCCATCTTCAGCTTCGTCGACGGACTGCTCCTGAAGCCGCTGCCCTACCCGAACGCCGACCGCATCGTTCGCGTGCTGGAGAAGCCGCCGCGCGGCGACCGCAACGGCATCTCAACGCTCAACTTTCTCGACTGGCAGAAGGACAACGCCGTCTTCGATTTCATGGCGGCCCAGGCCGGCGGCGGCGGCGTCACGCTCACCGGCGTGAGCGAACCGGTTCTCCTGCGCGGCGCGCGCGTCTCGGCCCATTATTTCGACATCTTCGGCGTCAAGGCCGCGCTCGGCCGCACCTTTCTGCCGGATGAAGATCAACCCGGAAAAGACAAGGTGGCCGTCCTCAGCCATGTGCTGTGGGTGAATCAGTTCGGCGCCGACCCGGCGCGTCCTGAACCGCACGATTCTCCTCGACAACGTGCCGCACACGGTCGTCGGCATCCTGCCGGCCGGAAGCGCCTTCGACCGCGCCTTCAACCAGGTGTGGCGGCCGCTCGCCTTCGAGCCGTCGAACATGACGCGCAACTTCCACTGGCTGATTTCGTTTGCGCGCCTCAAGCCGGGCGTGTCCCTCGAGCAGGCCAAAGCCAACATGAACGCGATCGGGACGCGCATCGAGAAGGACTTTCCCGACTCGAACAAGAACTGGGGCGTGGTGACCGAGCGCTACGGCGACACGATCATCGGCCCGGATCTTCGCACGTCCCTCCTCGTGCTCATGACCGCCACCGGACTGGTCCTGCTCATCGGCTGCGCGAACCTCGCCAACCTGGCGCTCGCCCGGGGCCTGTCGCGCGGGCGCGAGGTCGCGGTCCGCGCCGCCCTCGGCGCCGGGCGATGGCGGCTGGTCCGCCAGTTCATCACCGAGAACGTCGTCCTCTCGCTGGGTGGCGGGGTGCTTGGCATCGCGCTCGGCTACGGCATCATGAGGTGGCTGCAGCTCCTGGTGCCGCCGTTCTCCTTCGCGCGCGAAGCCGAGATCACGATGGACATCCGCGTGCTGCTCTTTGCGCTGACCATCTCGGCGGCGACCGGCCTGCTGTTCGGCTTCGCCCCGGCCTGGCAGGCGACGTCGCCCGATCTCAGCGGGACGATGAAAGAAGGCGGACGGGGATCGAGCGGCGGCGCCTCGCACAAGCGCCTGCGCGACGCCCTGATCGTGGCCGAGGTGGCGCTGGCGTTTGTGCTGCTCGTCGGCTCGGGACTCATGATGCGCAGCTTCTTCCGGCTGATGAACGTCGATGCGGGCCTCGATTCGACCAACGTGCTGACGATCGGCATGCCGATCGCGACCGAGCGCTTCCCGGACCCCGCCCGGCTGAACCAGTATCTCCGCGAGATTCGCACGGCCGTCGAAGCCGTCCCCGGCGTGCGGGAAACGGCGCTCAGCTGCGCGCCGCCCATGCAGGGCACGTGTTACGGGATGCCGATGCAGGTGGCCGGCCGCCCGAACACCGATCGCGCGAATCGCCAGGGCGGCTTCTACAAGGTGGTGAGCCCGTCGTACTTCACCACGCTGGGGCTCCGGCTCGCCAGAGGCCGGGCGCTGTCGGACCGCGACGTCAAGAGCGCGCCGCCCGTCCTTGTCATCAACGAGCGTCTGGCCGCGCGCGAGTTCCCCGGCCAGGATCCCGTCGGTCAGCGCCTCCTGATTCAGGAGATCATTCCCGGCAAGACCGTGCTCGGCCCGGAGATCGCGTGGGAAATCGTCGGCGTCGTGCGCGACGAGAAAGTACAAGGCATGGCCGACGACCGCAGCGCCGGCGTGTACGTGTCGAACGAGCAGAGCCCCGTGTATTTCATGACGCTCAGCGTCCGCGCCCAGGCGAACCCGCTGCTGCTGCAGAAGTCGATCAGCGCCGCCATTCACAGCGTGAACAAGGACCAGGCGCTGAACGACATCCGCACCGTGGATCAGATCAAGGAGCTGTCGATGGCGAGCAACCGCCTGCAGACCACGCTCCTCGTCATCTTCGGCACCACGGCGCTAGTGCTCGCCGGTATCGGCATCTACGGCGTGATCTCGTATTCGGTGGTGCAGCGCACGCACGAGATCGGTATTCGGGCCGCGCTCGGCGCGAGCCGCAACAGCCTTCTGCGCATGGTGCTGCGCCGCGGGCTCGTCTTGACGGGCCTCGGGCTCGCGCTCGGGCTGGGCGGCGCGCTGGGCCTCACCTGGTTGATGGCGACCATCCTGTATGGCGTCGGCGCGCGCGATCCGGCCACGCTCGTGTCGGTGGCGGCGGTGCTGGCAGGCGGTTGCCGTCGTCGCCTGCTATGTGCCGGCGCGGCGGGCGACGAAGGTGGATCCGATGGTGGCGCTGCACTACGAATGAGGACGCGATGATGATGCCCACAACCGCCATGCCGCCCGTCATCAAGCTGAACGGGGTCACCAAGGTCTTTGTGACCGACGAAGTCGAAACACACGCGCTCGAGCAGATCGAGATCGAGATCGCGCGCGGCGAATACGTCGCGATCTCCGGACCATCCGGCTGCGGCAAATCGACGCTGCTCTCGATCCTCGGCCTGCTCGACTCCCCGTCCGGCGGCTCGTATGCGCTGAACGGCCGTCAGGTGGCCGAGCTCAAGCCGTGGGAACGCGCACGCGTCCGTAATCGCGAGATCGGGTTCATCTTCCAGAGCTTCAACCTGATCGGCGACCTCTCGGTGTTCGAAAACGTCGAGCTGCCGCTCACGTACCGCGGCATGCGGCCCGCCGAGCGGCGGCAGCGCGCGCAGGAGGCGCTCGAGCGCGTCGGTATGGCGCACCGTGCCAAACATTTGCCGAGCCAGCTTTCGGGCGGCCAGCAGCAGCGCGTCGCCGTCGCGCGCGCAGTCGCCGGCGAGCCCGTCATCCTGCTCGCCGACGAGCCGACGGGCAACCTCGACTCGAAGAGCGGCGAATCGGTCATGGCACTCCTGCACGAGCTGTACATGAACGGCGCGACCATCTGCATGGTCACGCACGACCCGCGCTACGCGCGCCACGCCAATCGAAGCATCTTCCTGTTCGACGGCCGCGTGGTCGACGAACCAGAACCTGCTGAATAGATCTCCGGTCGCGCGTCTCGGCACGCGACTTGGCAGCCTGACTGTCTCGTTGACTGGCCGGACGCCTCACCCGGCTCGTTTGGAGTCATAATCGCGCCGTGCTGGAAGCCCGCGGGAACAATGGCGGCCAATAGCAGGAGACAGTTATGCGTGTAACCAGAATGATTGCGTTGAGTGCCGTCATCGGCGCGAGTCTGGGCGCCGCCGTTCTGACCGGGGTCGTCCGCGCACAGGGCGCCAAGGCGACCATCAACGATCCTGCAGGCCCGCTGCCCGATCCAAGCCATATTCCGATTGTCCTGCCAAAGGACATCAAGTGGACGGGCCAGGAAGGCAGGAACCAGACGGCTACGCTCTTCGGCGATCAAACTAAACCCGGACTCTATGGCGTCGTCATCAAATGGTATCCAGGCAATTTCTCCCGGCCGCATTCTCACGACCAGGAGCGTTACGCGTATGTCATCTCGGGGACTTGGTGGGTCTCGACCAGCAACGTCTACGACGAGCAGACCACGTATCCCGTGACGGCTGGCACCGTCGCCATCGACAAGGCGAATACGGTGCACTGGGACGGCGCGCGCCTCGGCGAAAAAGAGCCCGCGGTCCTGGTGCTGGTCGGTATGGGACCGGTCAAGACCGTGCAGGTGGACGAGAGCGGAAATCCGAAGCCGCCGGCTCCCGCTCCGCCCCGTTGAAGCGGACAATGCGAACAGCGAGGACCTGGCTTATTCCTGCACCACCTGATACCACGCCGCCCGTTCCTCTTTTCAACATCACCGTCGTTTCTTAATGCTCGAACGATGCGGTTTGGATTGGTGACTACGTTCTAATAGGTAGGACTCGGCAAGTAATTCCTTCGCGCGGCGAAGGCCCGCAACGCGTCGGGGAACTCGACAATTCAGAATCCAGCGCGACTGGCGCGCTTTTCTCGAGATCGAACCGTGGCCTGTTTTTTGCTCAGACATCTCAGTCCGACGAAGCTCATCCGGATTCATCGGTCATGTCATCTGCCTACGTAATGCCGCTCGTTGTCTCGCTCTGTGTGCTGGCGGGCTTGCTCCTTTGCCTCGCCGCCTTTCGGCTCAGCCGGCGAGTCGTCATCGAACAACGTCGAAGGCGCGAGGCGGAACGCTCGCTCGAGCGTACCAGTCGGCTCGAGGCCCTGGCGGCGGCGCTGCTGAAAGGCCGCTCGTCACTCGAGGTGAGCGAGGCGTCTCTCGCCGAACTGCTGCCGGCGATCGGCGCATCGACCGCCGCCATCGCGCTCGCCACCGAGGATGAGACCGAACTGGCCGTGGTGCACACCGTCGGATTCCCCGAGACGGCCGCGACGCCGCCCGCCGTGCCCCTGGCCTGGAAGACCCTGCTGACCGAGGCCTGGCGAAACCAGGAAGATGTCATCTTCGCGTCACGTGCCGATCATCATCGCTCCTTCGCGCATCTCGCGGCCGATCCGCTCTTTGACGACTGCGAGGCCGCCATCGTGCTGCCGCTCCTCGTCCCGGACCGGGCACTCGGCGTCGTCGCGCTTGGCTTTCCGCGTCCCCACACGTCTTCCGCGGAGGAGCGGCAGTTCCTCGCGAGTGCGGCACAGCTCACGGCGCAGGCGCTCGACGGCGCCGTCCGATACGAGCACGCGCAGCGGGCACGCGCCAATGCCGAGGCGTATCGCGAGCGGGCGGATATCGAGCTCCGCGAACGGCAGAGGGTGGAGGAAGCGCTTCGAGAAAGCGAAGTCAAGTATCGGGCGCTCGCGGCGCGGACGAACCGGCTTTACACGCTGAGCGCCGGGCTGTCCGAGGCGGTCAGCCTCGAGGCCATCGCCAAGGTGATCGTCCGCCGGGGGAAAAAGGTGGCCGGGGCGTCCTCCGGCTTCGTCGCCCTGCTGGTCGAAGGCGCGCAGTTCGAAACGCTCTACACGGACGAGAATCCTCCGCAGAACGGAGGAACAGGACACCGCTTCCCGGCCGAGCCGGGACTCTGCGCCACGGCCGCCGTGGAGAATGGCCGAGCCTGTCTACGTCGGATCGTTTGCCGAGTGGCAGCAGCACTACCCGCGGTCGGCCGCTGCGGCCGCGGACGGGGGCTACGCATCGGCGGCCGTGCTTCCCTTGCTCGTCAAAGGCTCCGCGATTGGCGTGCTGTCGTTCTATTTCACCGTGCCGGTCAATTTCGACGAGGACTATCGCGCGCTGCTGACCTCCGTGGCGCAGCATGCGGCGCAGGCGGTCGATCGGGCCCGGTTGTACGAGGCGACACAGCAGGCACGCGCCGACGCCGAGGCCGCGAATCGATCGAAGGACGATTTTCTCTCCATCGTGTCGCACGAGCTCCGCACGCCTTTGAGCGCGGTGCTGGGCTGGGCGTCGATGCTGCGCAATCACACGCTGGATGCCTCTCGCGCGCCGCGCGCGATCGAGGCGATTTACAACAACGCCACGCAGCAGGTGCACCTGATTGACGAACTGCTCGACGTGTCGCGCATCGTCGCCGGCCGCGCGTCCCTGGATGTCCGCGTCATCGATCTGGCCGAGAGCGTACGCGGCGCCGTCGAGACCATCCTGCCGGTCGCGGAAGCCAAGGGCGTCGAGGTGTGCCCCGATCTGAAGCCCGGCTGCGTCTATGTCGTGGCCGACCCCCACCGTATCGAACAGGTCTTCGTCAACCTGCTCGGCAACGCCGTCAAGTTCACGCCGCAGAGTGGGCGCATCACCGTGCAGATCGCGGCGTCGGATACGTCGATCGACGTGCGGGTCAGCGATACGGGCCGGGGCATCGATCCGGCATTCCTCCCGCACGTCTTCGAACAATTCCGCCAGGCAGACGGAACGATCGCAAGGAGTGCCGGCGGCCTTGGGCTCGGGTTGTTCATCGCGCGCCGGCTGGTGGACGCCCACGGCGGCTGTATCCGGGCGGAAAGCGAGGGCGAAGGCCGGGGCGCGACATTCATCGTCTCGCTGCCGCCGGCGAACCACACCCCGGCCACGTACGCGCTCTCCGACAAGGCCCTTCCCCACGCGGACGATCCGCCCGCCGACCTCCCCTCGCTCACCGGTCTTCGAGTCATGCTCGTGGACGATGACGCCGACGTGCGCGACGTGATGTCGTCCGTGCTGAGCCAGTGCGGCGCTCTCGTGACATGTGCGGATTCGGCCCGCGAGGCACTGCGGCTGCTCACGGGAGGCCAACGGATCAATGTCCTGCTCTCGGATATCGCCATGCCGGGTGAAGATGGCTACGAGCTGATTCGGCAGGTACGCGCACTGTCGGCGAGCGTGGCGGGCCTTCCCGCGGCGGCGGTGACCGCCTTCGCCGGCACGGAGGAACGCGAACGCGCCCTCGCGGCCGGATTCCAGATGCATCTCGCGAAGCCCCTTCTTCCCGAGACGCTCGTCAACGCCGTCGCGAGACTTGCAGAGGTCCCGACAACCGCGGACTGAGCCGATGGTCACCGGGTCCGTAAACAGCCGTCCCGCGCTTCTCACCCCGCCCCGCCTTACATTTTCATTTCGGATGTCGCGTGATCGATTCCGGCGGGCGTATGCAGTTTCAGCAGGGATCACGTGCCGTCGAAAGAAGCACACAAGGGACGCGTAAGGATTTCGACATTCTGAAGATGTGGGCCGGAGGGCAGCATGAGAATCGCGCGGAAGTCACTGGTTCACGTCATCGCGCTGGCAGCAGCGGCGCTTTTTGCGGGTTGCACGAGTTCGTCCACGACCGCGCCAAGCACGACCACACCGACCTCTACGGGTTCGAGCCTGATCTCCGTCACGAGCATGCCGCCGACATTTGTCCTCGGCGTGACCGGCGACATCGACGTCACGCTCACGGGAAACCCGACCAAGACGTCGACAATCAAAGTGGACTTCGGCGATCAGTCGGCGGCGGTGACCATGACTGCCGTGAGCAACGCACTGTTCCCGCATGCCTACTCGAGATTGGGAACGTTCACGGTCAACGTCACCGTGACCATGCCGGACGGCAGCGTCGTCACCAAAACAGCTGACGTGTCCGTCCTTCCGTAGCGCGGCTGACGAACGGGCCAATCCCCCGATTCACCCGCCATCGAAATATCAGCGAAGCACTGCCTTCTTCCGGGTATAGTTGCGCCTTCTCACACCGACAGGGGGTTAGGAATGAAGCGATTGCTCGTCTCGCTCGGCGCGGTCCTGTCGTTGATTTCGTGTTCCAGCGCGCCGGCCCCGGAGCCGGCGAAACCGCCAGCGGAGATTCCGATCACCTCAAAGTCGCCTGAGGCGATCGAACACTTCAAGAAGGGCCGCGATCTGGTGGATAACCAGCGACCCGCTGAAGCCGTCCTTGAACTGGACCAGGCCGTCAAACTCGATCCCGATTTCGCGCTGGGACTCGCTTACCACGGGCTCGCGGTGCCGGGCGGGGACGGTTTGAAGGACCTGGAGCAGGCGAGCGCCAAGGCTGCTGCGGCATCGAAGCCGGAACAACTGATGATTGCCGCGCTGCTGTCCGGCCGGACGAGCGAGTTCACGAAGAGCTCGGACCTCTGGAAGCAGTTGACCGAAGCCGTGCCTGGCGACTGGCGCGCGCATATGGGCCGCGGCACGCAGTTGTTTACTCTCGGCAAATACAGTGAAGCGCTCGAGGCCCTGACCAAGGCCACCGCGCTCAACCCGAATGCCGGTCCCGCCTACAACATGATCGGCTACGCCCACCTGTTCCAGGGCGAAGCCGGTCCCGCTGTCGAGGCGCTGCAGAAATACGCGAGCCTGGCGCCGACCGAACCCAATCCACAGGATTCTCTCGGCGAAGCGCTCATGGCCAACGGGCAATTTGCCGAATCGGAAGCCGCGTTCCAGAAGGCGGTCAGTCTGTCGCCGCAGTTCGGCGGGGCCTGGGAAGGCGTCGCCTACACGAAATTCTTCAGAGGCGACTGGGCCGGTGGACAGGCCGCAGTGGCTAAAGCCTACGAAGCGGCCTCCCGCAATCCCGAGCGCATGACCGCAAAGCGCCTGGCGGCGTACGGGAGGCTCGCGGAAGGCCAGACGGCCAAAGGGCTGACGGAGCTCGACGCCCTGGCAAAGGCTCCTGACGCGCCGAACGCGGCCGCGACCGCCTCCGTTGATCGGGCGGGAGCCCTGGTCGAGAGCGGCCGTTACCGGGATGCCATCACCGAAGCGGCAAAGGCCCTGCAGGCGGCCGATGGCGGGCAGCTTCCGCCGGGAGCGACGCTCAGCGTGCGCAACTTCGCCCTGAGTGTCACCGCTGCCGCCCAGGGACGTTCGGGCGATGCGGCAGGCGCGGAGAAGACCGTCGCCGTGCTTCAGAAACAGGCGGAGTCGCGCCCCGACGATCCGTTTGCGGCCACGTCACTCCATTTTGCACAGGGAATGCTCGCCGTCGTGCAGAAGGACATGAAAGCCGCACGAACGCACTTCGAGATGTGCACCGAACAGGACTTCGCGTGTCACTGGCAAGCCTGGGAGGTCAGCCGCAAGGCCGGCGATAAAGCCGGCGCGGACGCATCCCTTGCGCGCCTGACGAAGTTGTATGTGCGAGACCCGCTCTACATGTACGCGCGCACCATGACCAAGAGTGGGGCGCCACGCAAGTGAACGATCGGGTCAGCGATCACTGAGACGGGCGTCGAACGATCACGCGAACGCCTCTGACGTCGGCGTCCGTCACGACGATCTCGGCTGGCGGCTCGGACCGGCCGAGGTCCGAGCTGCTGAACGAGACAATCCCGCCCGTGGCGCCGATGCTGCGACCCGCGGCACCGCCAACGCCTCCGTTATTCATGATCACCGGGACCATGGCCGTGGCGCGGTAGCTCCCCGCCGAGACATCGTCGATCACGAATCGGCCATCCTCCCCGCTCTGCGCGTTGCCGGCCGGCCCCATGAACATCCCGTTGCGCGGGTCGCCCATCAACATCACCATCGCGCGTGCGACCGGCATGCCATCGTCTCCCACGACGACCCCGATACGCGGAATGCGGGGGCCGATTGCATGGTAAACACGAGGCTGCCCACCTCCGCGCCCGCCGCCACCGCCACGGACTGTGCGCCGGCCGGGTCGGCCGTGCCCGGGTAGTACGTTGTGGCGGGTACGGTCCGCGCGCTCCCGTTGGACGCGGGTGGCGCCGCGGATCTGCTCACCCCAAGGGCGTTAGTCCCTCGCATGGCCGCAATGTAATACTCGCCGGGCGCGAGACCAGCCAACCGAAATTCCCCGAGGTCGTTTGTCTGCTGCATGCCTTGCATGGGCGCGGGAACGAATCGCGGCGGCGCGCCGCCGACGGACTCGTTGACCCTGCGCATTGCCATGACGCGCGCGTCGGTGAAAGGCTCGCCCGACGGATCCAGGACTTTCCCCGCGATGACGCCGCCACGCTGCAGCTGGACGCGAACACCGTCTGCGATCTGACCGGCGACAACCTGGACCGTGCTCGGACGCCCCCCTGCGCCTGGGTTGAACAGCGGCGCGAACCCGGTCTTTTGTACCTCGAAGCGGTATTCGCCTGGCGAGAGTCGATCGAACGCGAATCGGCCATCCTGGTCCGTGATGGCTTGCGGCGGCCCGCCAATCATCGGTCCATTCGGTCGTCCCATTGGAAGCAGCATGACCCTGGCGCCTGGGATGGGCGTGTTTCCGCCCTCAACCGTGACGCGACCGGCGATACCTCCGGTTGTCGCGACCGGCGCGGCCTGGCTCAACGACAGCGCGACGACGAGGCCGACGAGTGTCAGCATGGCGTAACCTCGATTTTCACATTAGACGCCGGACTGCCCTTTATGGCCATGTAAAATCTGGGCAGGCTACAATTCGCCAGCCGGAGGGAATCGGGTATGGCGTTCGAGCTGATCGTCAACGGAAGCCGTCATGCCGTCGATGCCGACCCGCAGACGCCGCTCCTCTGGGTCATCCGGGACCACGTCGGGCTGACCGGCACCAAGTTCAGCTGCGGCATCGGCCGGTGCGGTGCGTGCACCCTGCATGTCGATGGGCGCGCGATCCGCTCCTGCAGCGTCCCCGCCGCGATGGCGATCGGCAAGCCGATCGCGACAATCGAAGGCGTGTCGCCGGACGGCACCCACCCCATCCAGATCGCCTGGAAAGAATTCGACACACCGCAATGCGGATACTGCCAGTCCGGCATGATCATGAGCGCGCTCGCGCTGCTGAAGCAGCGTCCGAACCCCTCTGACGCCGACATCGATGCGCAGGTCACGAATGCCTGCCGCTGCAGCACGTACCACCGAGTCAGACAGGCGATCCACCTGGCCGCGGACCTGATGAAGGCGAAGGTGTAATCGTGGAGATCAACCGCCGCGACTTTCTCGCGACCGTCGCCGCCGCCCAGGGGGCCTTCGTCCTCGGCTTCTGGATGCCGCAGAAGGCCGGCGCGCAGACCGTGCGAAACAGCACGTGGTATCAAGAGCCCGCCACGCCCGAGGTCAATGCGTGGATCGTCGTCGCGCCCGATGACACGGTGACGATCCGCATCGCCCAGACGGAGCTCGGCCAGGGTGTCTGGACCTCGAACGCGATGATGGTCTGCGAGGAATTGCAGTGCGACTGGACGAAGGTCCGCCCGCAATACGCGTCGGCGAACCGCGATGCACGCGAAAAGGCGCCTGCCTGGACGCTCAACGTCATGGGCAACGGCGCCACGGATCCGAAAGGCGGCGGCGAACCGGGGTTCGGCACTCGCGATCGTCGAGGCGTCTCGGGGATTCCCGACAGCCTGTATCGGCGCATGCGGACGAACGCGGCGTCCTCGGTCAAAGACGGCCGTTATTACCTGCAGCTTGCGGGAGCCGAAGCGCGCGAGCGTCTGCTGCTTGCCGCGGCGCAACTCTGGAGCGTGCCCGCCGCGGAATTGACGGCGAAGAACAGCGTCATCACGCACGCGCCGAGCGGCCGCACCACGACGTACGGCAAGATCGCCCATCTGGCCGCTGAAACGCCGCATCCGCATCCGGAAACGATCACCATCAAGCCGCCAGACCAATGGACGCTGATGGGCACCGAGCAGAAAAACCTCGACGTGCCGATGAAGGTGACCGGGCAGACGGTGTACGGGATCGACGTCCGCGTCCCCGGCATGAAATGGGCGGCCGTGAAGGCGTGCCCCGTCTATGGCGGCGACGTCAAGAGCTACGACTTCGACGCGATTCGCACGATGCCCGGCGTGCGCTCCGCGGTGCAGTTCCCGATCCCGGATCCCGCGCTGTGCCGCGGCCGCGTCTTCAGCGGCGGCGTCGCCGTCATCGCCGATACCTGGTACCAGGCCAGGAAGGCGATCGATCGCATGCCGATCGAGTGGGACATTCCTCGCGAGCTCGCCTCGGTCACCACTGCGGGCATGCACCAGGAGCTGGTGGCCGCGCTCGACAACCCCGGCAACGTGCGCGTCAACCAGGGCGATGTCGAGGCAGGCTTCGCCAAGGCCGCCAGAATCGTCGAGGCGACGTACTCGACCCCGTACCTGGCACGCGCGCGCATGGAGCCCGGCAACGCCACCGTGCTCGTCGGGAGCGATCGCGTTGACATCTGGATCGGCGATCAGAGCCCGCAGGAAACGCGGTTCAGCGCGTCAAAGATCACGGGGATTCCCGAAGAGAACGTCCACCTCCACATGTGCCACCTGGGCGGTGGCTTCGGCCGCAACGGCAACGGCCCGCAGGCCGAGCAGGCCATCATGATCGCGAACGCCAACCGCGGCGTCCCGATCCACATGCTCTGGACGCGCGAGGAAGACTTCGTCGGCACCACCTATCGCGCCATGGGCGTCGCCCGCCTGAAGGCCGGCCTCGACGCCGATGGCTGGCCGATCGCGCTCGACGTCCGCACCTCGATGCAGGAAGGCGGGTTCGGCCCGGACGCCTCGTTCGACATCATTTCGCGCTACCACGTGCCGGCCTATCGCTACTCGTTCCACACGACGAAGTTCCACGTGCCCGTCGGCACGCGGCGCGGCGTCGGCCAGGCCGCGCACGAGTTCTATCGCGAGAGTTTCATCGACGAGCTCGCGCGCGCGGCGGGACAAGATCCTTATCACTACCGCCGCGAGCTCCTCCTCCGCGGCAGCCTCCCCTACAAGCACGACATGATCAAGGCGCTCGACATGGCAGCCGAGATGTCTGGCTGGGGAACGCCGCTCCCGCGGGGCAAGGCCCGCGCCATCGGCCTCGAGGAACGAGGGGCGGAAGGCAACGGCATGGCGACGATCAGCGCCATGGTGCACACCGTGTCGGTGAGCCGCGAAGGAAAGGTCAGGCTGGAACGCGTCGACGTCGCGCACGACACCGGCTTCGGCCTGGTCAACCCGCTCTCGGTGAAAAAGCAGATCGAAGGCCAGATCACCTGGTTCTACAACGATGCCATGCACCAGGCGACGACGATCGCGGACGGGCACGTCGTCGAGAACAACTTCAATACGTTCCCGTTGTCGCGCATCGACGAGGACCCGCCCGAGATCAACATACGCTTCTTCCCGACGGGACACTGGCTGATCGGCATGGGTCACGATCGCGCCACGTCGGTCCAATCCGCGATCGGCGACGCGATCTTTCAAATTACCGGCAACCGCTTCCGCGATCTGCCGTACGGCCGGCACGATCTCAGCTGGCGCTGAGATCGCGTCACGGAGACTCTTATGAAAAAACGAACTGTTGTCCGTTCCGTGGCTGCCGCACTGGTGCTCGTGTCGGCCAACGTCGTCAGCCTTGGCAGCCGCAGACCCGAACAACCCCACCGGCAGCAAGGGCCTGATCCTGGTCGACAAACGCGGTCACTACGTCCGGTTCTTCGATCCGAAGACCGAGAAGGAGCTGTCCAGTTTTCCCACGGGCCAGGGGGCGGCGCACGACCTCGCCATCTCGCCGGATCTCAAGACCGCATACATCCCCGTCTACGGTGACGGCGTCTACAACCGGAACCCGAACCCGGGCCAGAGCATTCTGATTGTCGATCTCGGCTCCCAGAAGCTTGCCGGCACGATCGATATCGCACCGTACCAGGCGCCGCATGGCATTCAGATCGACGCTCGCGGCAAGCTGTACGTCGTCTGCGACATCAGCAGGAAACTGCTCGTGATCGATCCGGCCGCGCGCAAGATCGAATCGGTCATCGACATCGAAGGTACGGGGCACTGGATCGCCGTGTTGCCGGACGCCAGCAAGGCGTACGTCTCGAACCAGTCGGGCCAGGAGTTCATCAGCGTGGTCGACCTGAAGACCAGGACGATGATCGGCAAGATCCCGGTCGCGGGCGGCGCCCGCGGCATCGTCGCGTCATCCGACGGCAAGCGCGTCTTTGCCATCCAGGGCCAGGCGCCGCACCTGGTCGTCATCGATCCGGCGTCAGACACCATCCTCGATCGGATCGAGTTGCAGGGGCACACCGAAGCCGGCTACAAGCTCAGAGCGAGCCTCGATGGGCGGACGCTCCTCATCTGCAGCGGCATCGGTGGAATGGACTCCTACATCAACATCCTGGACGTCGGCGACCTTCGCGGGAAACAGCAGGTCCTCCGCGCCGGCAAGAGCTCGATGGGCTTCGCGTTTGCGCCCGACGGTCAGACGGCGCTCGTGCTGAACGATGGCGACGGCACCGTCACGGTGATCGATCTCAAGTCAAAGACCGTCAGGAACACGTTCAAGGGCGGGACCGGGATAGAAACGGCGAGCTACTACTGAGGCGCCACAGGTGACGGCCGGCGGCCGCCTGCCCTCATTGGGGTGAGAGCAAGCGGCTGCGACCAATCCGCACGAACAGCGTTCCGGCCTAGGGGTTCTCCCCGGCAAACGCGTCGCACGACACGTTGGGGTTCCAGTTCGTGAACGTACCGTTGGGGTTGTCCTTCCACGCCCAGACATGCAGTGTGTAGAACGCCTTGAGGCCGAAGCGATTCGGACTGTCGAACAGGTGAAACAGCTGTCCCATGAGCTCGGGCGGGCCCTTGTGTTTCGGATTGGCGTCCCACTCTTCCTTGTCGACCAGATAGTCGGCGCCGGTCAATCGCAGCCGGCCGTTCGGCAGCGGCTCATAGAGCAGGATCTCGGGATAGTTGACGTTCACGTCGCCGTCGCCCAATAGCGATCCATTCAGGAAGTGCATGCCCATCGCGCCGAAATCCCCTCCGCTGACGCAGCCGAATACGAGGGCATAGTCGGGACCGGCGTTCTCCACGTTCTGGAATTGCTCAGTCGCATGTCTGACGGCCGTGACAAGCGCGCTCGCCTGCTTCTTCTGCTCAGGGGTCTGTTCGTGATGAGCCGCCGCCATGCGCGAGTGGTCGTGGTCGTCCTGCGCGAGCGCGCGAGACGACCCAGCGGCCACGAGAGCCAGGGCGCCGAGGATCGGATATACGAACGTCGTAGCGACTCGTCCAGTCTTCATCGAAAGAACCTCCGGAAATGAAAATGAAAAGATACAGGGACTAGTAAGGGCTCGTTCCCCCTTTGGCAGCCAGTATTCGTTCGTAAGCCTTCTCCAGCAGATCATCGGCTGGTGTCTTCGGCCAACGCCGAATCGGCTCCGAGGGAACCACGGCAGATTCCCTGAACACGAATGTGATCTCGGAGACGCCGCGGCGCGTCGTCCTCGCAACCACGTTCGCCACATGACTCAGGAAGGGCCGCAAGGCAGGGTTGTCCGAACAAGCGTGGACGACAAAGCGCTGATATCCCCGGCCTTCCGCCGCACGGAGCACTTCGGTCGCAAGCGCAAGCCCGATGCCCCGACGCTGCCATGCATCGGCAACGACCAGCCCGAGTTCCGCGTGGTCGTGATCGATGCCGCCCACGTTGCCGAGCGCGACAACGTTGTATCCATCGCCGTGGTTCACTTCCGCCACCAGGGCCAGGCGTCTCGGGTCGTCGACATTGGCCAGCATGTGCACCAGGGAGTCGGTCACGACGGGCACCGGCACAAGGAATCGGAGATACCGCGTCCGCAGGCTCAGACGCGCGCAGAGCTCGCGTACGGTGCCTTCCTCGCCGCGCCGCAACGGTCGGATGTTCAAATGGACGCGGTTGTCCAGCTCGATCCGGCATTCAAGGGTGTTCAGATTCATGATGGATGACGCTTCTACATTCATAGGGCACGACGCCCTCATATCTTTCTGTCCGCCTCTGAACGGAACACCGGTCAGGGAGCGGGCGCGGCTGCCTCGGCCGCTAATACCGACGCGTGAAGAGAGACCGGCGCCGCGGACTCGAGCCTCGTCACCTCGTCGGCCGACAACCGGAATCGGCGACGATCCGGGGCGACGAGATCGGCCGCCGGCTGCAGTGCCCGCATCAATCCGCCAGCTGAATGAGAGCGCGAGCGCAGAAGAAAGTGCCCGATCTCGTGCGCCAGCGCGCGGCCCAGCACACGCCCCTGCATGCGATCGCGAAAGGCAGGCTTCGAGTAGAGATCGTCGCTGGTGAATCGCATGGAAGCGACGATCGCGGCGACTGCATCCGGATACATGGTGATCGCCGGCTCCGGTACGCCATCCGTGAATCGAATCGACCCGAGCGTGCCGCTCTCTGGTCGCGGGTCAGGGCTGGCCGCGAACGCGACCGTGAGTTCGACGGCGCCGTCGCCTGCGCCCCTGCCCGCCGCGATCGTGCTGACGGCGACGCCGTACTCGGCCCAGATGCGGGCGGCTTCCTTCATCGCCGACGCCTCGATCGCGGGAGACACCGGCGGACGGTCGAAGACGATCTCGACCCGCAGGTGCGGTGGCACTCCGCCGGACGTCGCGATCAGATCGCGAGCCGACACGACGCGACTGATCGCGTGGACCAGAAGCAACGCGCAGACAAAATACCGAGCCGACGTTTGCACCGATCGCGCTCCCTTGTCCTGTCCCGGCGAGACACCGGGGCTTCGTACCCATACAGGACCGGCGCGGCGAAACTATTTCGGCCGACGAGTCGAATCGAAGCGTCGAGATGTAAATGGACTGCTTCGAGATGTAAATGGACTGGAACGAGGACTGCGATCAATAGGACTACGAGCGCGAGAATCTTTCAGCTGCGACGTTTCAGCCGATCGGATCGTTGGTCTCAGTGTTGCATCCGCACACGGCGCGCGCATGCGCGCGCCGCATTGTCATTTTGTTTCCTGCGATATTTCTCTGGCGGGACTGACCACAAAGAGAGAGACGCGTGCACGTACTGACACAGGAAGCCTTTCGACAAGAACCACGATTTACGAAATTCGCTTTCGATCAGTTGCTCGAGTGGCTGGACGATGGGGTCGAGTCACACGGCAACACGTACCTGGAGATCCACCGGCGCCTCGTGGCGTACTTCGATCGGCGCAACCGGCCATCGCCGCACGAACTCGCGGACGAGACGCTCAACCGTATCGCCAGGACGCTGGAGAAAGACGGCGTCGTCGAGACCAGGCCGCCAGCCCGCTACTGCTACGTGGTCGCGCGGTTTGTCCTGCTCGAGGATTTCCGGCGCGATCAACGGAGTGTCCGGCTCGACGAACAGTCTCATGCCGGCGCCTGGCGCACGCTCGACGAGGTGGCGACCGAACCAGGCGAAGCCCTGGCTTCGCGGGAGCAGCGCCTGGAGTGCCTCGAAGGCTGTTTGCAGAAGCTGACCGCTGCGCAGCGTGAATTGATCGTCGAGTACTATCGCGGCGGGCAAGGCCAGCAGATCGAGCGCCGCCGCGACATGGCCAAGCGCCTCGGCATCACGATGAATGCGTTGGGCATTCGCGTCTGCCGTATCCGCAGCGCGCTCGAATCATGTGTGGAGGCCTGTGGAAAGGAGGGATGACGTATTTAGGGGCGTTCAATCCTATAAGGATGAGTTGAATGCGCAGGATAGGGCCATGACACAGTCACAGGATCTCGGACACGACGACCGACTTGTACGCTATCTCCTGGGTCTCCTTCCCGGGAAGGATGCCGAGCGCCTCGACGAGTTGACCGTCGCGGACGACGAAATGGCCTGGCGGCTGCGCGTCGCGGAAAACGATCTCGTCGATGCCTACGTGTCCGGCACGCTCACCGGCCAGACGCGCGAGCGATTCGAGTCGTTCTACCTGTCGTCGGAGCACCGCCGCCGCAAGGTGCGGTTCGCCAGAAGCTTTCTGGCCAGCGTCGAACGAGATGCCGAGGCGACAGACATCGAGAGTGTGCGCGATTCCATTCGCGCAGAAGACTCGCCGTTGCCCCGTTCGAGAGTGTTGTCCCCGAGAGCAGCCTGGGGACTCGCCGCTGCCGCCGCTCTGTTCCTTCTCGCGGGCGGAGCGCTATACGACGATGCGCGGCTGCACCGCGCATTGGACGAAGCACGAAGGGTGAGCGACGCGTTGTCCAATCGGGCGCACGACCTGGAGCGGCAGCTGAACGACCACCGTGTGGCCAACGCCGGCGTTGCCAGAGAACTGGAGAACGTCCCCGCGACGCGCACCACGGAGGTGACGTCACGGGAGGTGCCAGTGGTTGCACTTGTCCTCCTGCCCCAGACCCGCGCCCTCGGACCGGTGACCACGCTCGCCGTACCGCAGGGAGTCGATCGGATCGCGCTCGAACTCAGTCTCGAGCCGAACGACTTCCGTGACTACCAGGTAGCACTCAGAGACCCGGGCACCAGCCGGATCGTGTGGCGCAGCAACAGGATCACTGCCCGAACCGCCGGCGATGTTCCGACGGTTTCCGTCATCGTTCCCGCCAGCGTGCTGAAGGCGCAGCATTACTCGCTCGAGCTCGATGGATTGAGCGCGGGCGGCGGCGCCGAAGTCGTCGGCACCTACGTCTTCCAGATGGTGCGGCGATAGAGCGATCAGACAGCCCTCGAAGGACTTGATGATGCGAAGAGCGCCATGTGTCGCCGCCGAGGGTGTGCGCGCGCGTGCGTATATTCCGGTGACGGCCGTCGCCCTCTGCACGGTGGTGCTCCTCGCGGGCCGCACTCTCCGGGCGTCCAGCACTCCGCGGCAACCAGTCCCCGACCTTGTCACACAGGAAGTCACCGTCCTCGAGCCGGGCACCACGGCCGAACGCAGGCTCGACCGCCGTCAGGAACATCTGTACCGGCTCGATCTCGCGAAGGACGAATGCGTGAGCGTGGTCGTCGAGCAGCGCAGCATCGATGTCATCGTCCAGGCTCGCCGCCCGGACGGCAGCGTGATCGCTGATTTCCAATTGGAGATCAGACGTCAGGGTCGAGAGCAGGCCGATGTCGTCGCCGACGTCGCGGGCACGTACGTCCTCGCGATCACTCCTGTGCCTGGCACCGTGTCCGGCTCTTACACGATCCGGCTTGGTGATCGCCACGCCGCCACCGATGCCGATCGCTCGATGCAGGAGGCGCAAGCGCTCCGCACGACGGCCGTTGGACTCGAAGCCGTCGCCCGATTCAGCGACGCGCGGGCGCTCTTCGAGCGTGCGCTGACGATCGCCCAGCAGGTGCGGGGGCCCGACGACGCACTCGTGGGCATCCTGGTTTTCGAGCTGGCTGGAAACGCGCTGGAGGAGCGAGACGACGCCAGAGCCCAGTCACTCTATCAGGGCGCGATTGCGCTGTTCGATCACCTGTGGGGCGCCGAGCACCCGTACCCCGCCATGGCGCGATCCCGGCTGGCCTTGTTGTACCAGCGCGCCGGCCAGGGCCCGAAGGCCGAGGCGTTGCTCCGGCAGGCGACCGACGTGATCGAGAGGACGCTCGGAACGGAGCACCCCTGGTTCGCGGTTTGCCTCACGACCGAGGCGAATCTCCGTGCAAATGCCGGCGATCTCCAGACCGCGGAGGCAATCGAACGGCGGGCGCTGGCCATTCTGGAGAAGATCGGCGACACCACAAGCGCGAAGTATGCGGGGCTGCTGAACAACCTGGGTGACGTCTATCGCCAGAGGGAGGACTACACCCGTGCCCAGGAATTCTTCGAGCGCGCGCTCGCTGTCACAGAACGGCTGGAAGGGACGGAGAGCTATCACGTCAGCATCGACTACCAGAACCTCGGCATCATCGCGCGCGAGCAAAAGGACTACGCGAGGGCCCTCGAGTACGACACGTGGGCGCTGGCCATACGCGAACGGATCGTGGGGGCCGATCATCCGGACATCGCTCCCCTCCTGAACAACCTGGCCAACGTCCAGCGCTCGACGGGCGATGACGCGGCGGCGCTGGCGACCTATTTCCGCGCTCTTCGGATCTGGGAGACGACGCGCGGCCCGTACCACACGGGCACGTTGAACGTCGTGGGCAACATTGCCAGAGCGTATGCCTCCGCGGGCGACGTCGCGAACGCCGTCAGGTTTCAACGGCGCATGGATGCCATCCTCGAGACGCAACTGGCCCTCAACCTCGCGGTCGGCTCAGAGCGTCAGAAGCTGGCATTCGTCAACAGTGTGTCGAATCGCACTGAGCGGACAATCTCCCTGAGCCTCCAGGAGGCCGCCGCCGACCCGGATGCCAGCGCGCTCGCAGTCCTGGTCCTCCTGCAACGTAAAGGGCGCGTGCTGGACGCCATGACCGACACCCTCGCTGCCGCGCGGCAGCGGGTCACGGACCCCGGCGACCAGAGCATGCTGGATCAGCTGCGCACGACGACCGCGCAACTCGCACGGCTTGCACTGAGTGCAACCGAGAACGCAGAGGATCGTCAGAGCCTGATCAAGGAAGTCCAGGCACGGAAGGAGCGGCTCGAGGCCGAGCTCAGCGCACGCAGCGCCGAGCTGCGCGCGCAGCTGCGCCCGGTCACGCTCGAGGCGGTGCAGGCCGCCATGCCCGAGGAATCCGCGCTCGTGGAATTCGCGGTGTTTCGCCCGTTCGATCCCAGGGCCGAGCGTAACGCCGAGGCGTACGGGCCGCCGCATTACGCCGCGTACGTCGTCCGCAGGCACGGGCCGCCCGTCGGCGTGGACCTCGGTCCATCCAAAGGGATCGACGAGATGATCGATGCGTTTCGTCAGTCGCTGCGGGATCCGACGCGTACCGACCTGAAGAGCCGCGCGCGCGCGGTGGACGAACGAATCATGCGCCCGCTGCGCGCCTCGTTCGGCGACGCCACCCGACTCCTCATCTCTCCGGATGGCGCGCTGAATCTCGTGCCGTTCGAAGCCTTCATCGATGAGGATGGGCGCTACCTGATCGAGCGCTACGCGACCAGCTACCTGACCAGCGGCCGGGATCTCCTGCGCCTGCAGGTGGCTTCCGCAAGCCAGAGCACGTCCGTCGTCATCATCGCCGATCCGTTCTTCGGTGAGCCGGCGATGACGGGCGGCGCACGGCCTCTGCGTCAGCCGGGCTCGCGCACGCCGACCGGAACCGCCACCATCGGCGACGATCTGTCGACGGTGTACTTCCCGCCGCTGGCCGGCACGGCGGCGGAGGCCCGCGCGATCAACGCCCTCTTTCCGGACGCCGTACTCCTCACGGGACGGAGCGCGACGAAGACGGCGGTCGAGCACCTGGAGTCGCCGGGCATTCTCCACATCGCGTCACATGGATTCTTCCTGCCGCACCAGGCTGAGAATCCGTTGCTGCGATCCGGCCTGGCGCTGGCCGGCGCCAACCTGAAGCGCGCACCGCCGGACGACGGCATTCTCACCGCGCTCGAGGCGTCCGCTCTGAACTTGCGCGGAACGAAACTGGTGACGCTCTCGGCGTGCGACAGCGGGATCGGCGAGGTCCGAAACGGCGAGGGTGTCTACGGGCTCCGCCGTGCGTTCGTGCTCGCCGGCGCCGAGACGCTCGTCATGACACTCTGGCCGGTCAGCGACGCCAGCAGCCGTGAGGCCATGGCGGCGTACTACGCCGGTCTCAGAGCCGGCCTGGGGCGTGGCGACGCGCTGCGCCAGGCCAAGCTCGAGATGCTGAAGCGGACCGGCCGTCAGCATCCGTTCTACTGGGCCAGCTTCATCCAGTTTGGCGAGTGGGCCAGCCTGGATGGCAAGCGCTGATTGTTCCCGGCCATTTCGCCGCTGCTCCAAAACATCCCGCCCCGACACGAAATGGTTTCGCGGGTTCCGTCCTACGAAGTACCGAAGCGGGCAGCAGTTTTCGGAACGCGAGCGTTCCAGGAGCAGGCAGTGGCACACATCCTCGAAGAAGTTGCACGACTCATTACCGTTCGGCCTGGCCACGGCACGTCAGGCCGCCAGCCGCAGCGCGACAGCCTCGACGCGGCGTCCGGGCATGGCGATCCGGGAATGTTCGGAAGAATGTTCCCCGACCTCAAACCGCTGGCCGTCGATGACGGACCTCTCCAGGAGCTCGCGGATGCGATGACGGATCCCGATCCGGCCAGCGCCGCAGGAAACAACGCCAATGTGCCGGCGGGCTTCACCTACCTGGGTCAGTTCGTCGACCACGACATCACGCTGGATCTGACCGCGATCGGCGAGAAGGAGGCCGATCCGACTGCGGTCGAAAACTTCCGAACGCCGGCCCTTGACCTCGATTCGGTCTACGGATTGGGTCCTGACGGCAGCCGCCACCTCTACGCGCGCAATCCGGCCGACGCCGACGGCAAGACTCCCGGCCCGAAGTTTCTTGTCGGCAGGAACATCAACGTGGCCGCCGGCGGAGTGACGGGCGACCACCGCAACGACCTGCCGCGCGGTCCCGAAGGCTTCGCGCTGGTTGGCGATCATCGCAACGACGAAAACCTCATCGTCGCGCAGACGCATGTCGCGTTCCTGAAATTTCACAACAAGATCTGCGACCAGCTGGCCGCGCCGGGCAAGTCCGCGGACGCGATCTTCATGGAAGCCCGGCAAATCGCGACCTGGCACTATCAGTGGCTGGTCCTTCACGATTTCGTGGAGCGGATCACCGAACAAGGCATCGTGGCCAGAATTCTCGACAACGGCCGCCGCTTCTACCGTTTCAAGAGAACACCCTTCATGCCGGTCGAGTTCTCCGCTGCCGCATATCGACTCGGGCACAGCATGGTGCGCGAGGCCTACAGCCACAACCGCATCTTCACGGCAGGCGGTCTCGCTCCCGCGACGCTGCAGCTGTTGTTCAGGTTCACCGGTCTGTCGGGTGGCATTGTCGGCGACCTGGCGCCCAATCCGCCGACGGCGCCGACGCCGATCTCCGTGCTGCCGAGCAACTGGATCATCGACTGGCGCCGCTTCCACGAGGTCGCATCGGCGAATCCCCCCGATGTGCCGCTCAATCCGTCACGCCGGATCGATCCGTTCGTGGTCCCGACGCTGCACACGCTGCCGGGCGGCGGAGGAAGCTTGCCGTTCCGCAATCTGAAGCGTGGTGTGATGCTGGGGTTGCCTTCGGGACAGGATGTCGCCCGGGCGATGAAAATTCACAATCCGCTGACGTCAGAAGAGATCGCCACCGGACCGGACGGCGCCGTCGCTCAGAAGCATGGCCTGCACCTGCACACGCCGCTCTGGTATTACATCCTCAAAGAGGCGGAGCGGCGCGGCAACGGCGAACGGCTTGGTCCGGTCGGTGCGACCATCGTCTCAGAGGTATTCGTCGGTCTCGTACACGGCGACCGGACTTCGTACCTATGGCGTCACGGCACGCACTGGACGCCCGAGCTGCCGTCAAAGACACCCGGCGATTTTACGATGGCCGACCTGCTGCGCTTCGTGGGCGACATCAGCCCGATCGACGGCATCACCACGGTCTAGCAGGAAACAGAAGTCCGGCCCTCGCTACACGCCCTTGCGTCGCAGGACGCTGAGGATGTTGGAAAAGTCATCAGTCCAGAGAGGCGTCGTGGCCGCGACCACCGGAGCCTTCCACCGCGCAGTCGGTGGTCAGAGCTCCGAGGTCGCGCCGCTCGCGCGCGACGACGAGCCATTCCGAGGGGAATTTCCCTGTCTGCCATGAACCGTTGTCCGGCGACTCATATTGCCAGAGCGCCTGGAGACCGGCGTCAGCCGCGATACGGGCGAGCACCGGGCTCAACGACAGGTTCATGTTCGAGACGTTGAAGACGATCGCGCCGCCGGGCGCGAGCTTGGACAGGTACAGGGCCATCGCCTCTTTCGTCAACAGATGCATCGGCACCGCATCGGAGCTGAATGCATCCAGCACGATGACTCCAAACTTGTGAGACGGCTCCTGCGCCAGCGACAGGCGGCCGTCGCCGGTGATCACCGTGCATTCGGTGCCACAGCGGGACAAATACGTGAAGTAGCTCGTGTTGCGCGCGATGCGCTCGACGATCGGATCGATCTCGTAGAACGTCCAGTGCTGGGACGGCGCGCGGTAGCTGGCGAGCGTGCCGACGCCGAGACCGAGAACCGCCACGTCCGAGGCGATTGGCGCCTGCGGCAGCGCCGCAAAGATCTGTCCAATGGGACCGGTGCGGTGGAAATAGCTCAGCGGCTCATCGCTGCGGGCCGGATCGAGGCGCTGCATCCCATGCAACGTCGTGCCATGGATCATGAACCGGTAGCCCCGTGCCTCGTCCACGCGAACCCGATACACGCCGAAGAACGTCCGGGCTGCGTAGACCGCAGGGCCGAAGCTGCTCTCCGTGAGCGTACCGGACAGCAGGATCATCGCGATCGAGGCGGCAAATCTGACGCGATGCTGCTTCTGGCTCAGGACAACCAGCGCAGGCACGGCAGCGCCCAGAAGAAGATACCGCGAGTACGATCCGAAATGATTGTTGACCAGAGCGGATGCGGCCACAGCCGCCCCGACGCCCAGTGGAACCGCCACATCGCCGATCGTCAGCTTGTGCGTACTCTCCGAGCGCGGCACGGAACGGAGCAGGCACGCGGCGACGATCATGATCGGGTACTCGACGATTTCGACAAAGACGACGGGTGCGATCAGCGTATTGAACAGACCGCCGAGCATGCCGCCGCACGCGATCCAGAAGTAGAACTCGGTCAGCTGCGTGGGCGACGGCCGATCGTCCGCGAGATCGCCGTGACACACGATCGCGATCGCCAGGAACGCCACCAGATGGAGCGGGATGACCATCCGGAGCGGCTCCAGCACGCCGGCGGCAATTATCAGCGCCAGGACCAGCACCAGGACCGGCATCAGACGCGCCACGATCGCCCGCGGTCCCGCCGCCGACGGGCTGAAGGCGACGGCGAAGGCCAGCAGGTAGAGCGCAAGCGGCACGACCCACAAGAGCGGCACCGACGCGACGTCCGTTGAGATGTAGTTCGTGACGGCCAGCAGCAGGCTGGATGGCACGAAGGCGAGCAAGAGCCAACGGCCGCGCCGGGTCCAGGGGATCGGGGCGTCGGCTGCGTCCGGCTGCGCGCGGTCGGACGCCAGGGTGTGTCTGCCACGGCGCCACACGATCACCGCGCACGTCAACGACAGGGCGACGAGCGCTCCGTAGCCGACGGTCCACAGGCGCGCCTCATCCTGCAGCCGGAGCGTCGGTTCGACGATCAGCGGATACGCCAGCAGCGCGATAAAACTGCCGAGATTGCTCGCGACATAGAGAAAGTAGGGATCGTCCGCAGCCTCATCGCCGGTCGCCGAGAACCACTTCTGAAGCACCGCTGCGCTCGTTGACACGACGAAAAACGGCAGACCGATGGACACCGTCAACGCCAGGAGCAGCCACGCCACCGGATTTTGTCCAGCCACAGGCGGGGCCTGGTGCAACGCGATCGGGAGCATGAGCAGCGGAGCCAGCAGGACAATGCAATGCACCACGATCTGCTGTCTGAGCCCGAGCCGGCCGGTGGCGCCGTGTGCGTACGCATAGCCTGCCAGCAGCACCGCCTGGAAGAACACGAGGCAGGTGTTCCACACGGCGGGCGCTCCGCCGAGAAGCGGCAACACCATCCGGGCCATCATCGGCTCGACGAGAAACATCAGGAAAGCGCTGACGAACAGCGTCGCCGAGAACAGCGCGATGAGCGGTAAGGACCGTGGGCGAGCGCGAACGCCTGCGGTGCTGCTCACCATCACCGGATCGAGGAGGAGGTCGTCCGAAACGCTGCCTGGGAAAGGCATATCGGGATGGGTATTACAAGAAGCTCGCCACGGCACGCTGACGGTTCTGCGCGCCGTCCGCGGCGAGTATTGTATGCGGGCGTGCGCTGACGATCAGATCTGCAAGTCGAACTGCAGAAACGTCATTCGCGTCCGGATGCTGGCGATGGAATGGTGCTCGTGAATTCCCGGTGCATCTTCACAGGGCGGCACAGGGCCCGAACCCCGGCGGCTTGATGGCCGCCAGGGCTCGGGTCTGGAGAAGCTAGGCCGGGACGACGTTCTCGGCGCGCGGGCCTTTCGGGCCCTGGCCGATCGTGAACGTCACGCTCTCGCCTTCACGCATGGAGTCGAAGGGCGTGCTCGTGCACGCCGACTGGTGGAAGAAGTATTCGGTGCCGTCTGGCGCGATGATAAAACCGAAGCCTTTGTCCGTGATCCGCTTGATCGTGCCGTTAGTTGCTGCCATTGTGTTGATCCTCTGAGGAATTTGGCCGAAATTGGCCACGTGTTGTGTCGCCGCGTCTCGTCGCACACCAATCGCGCATCAAGGCAGGGCGATAGCCCGATTCCCCAGCGTGAGTCTGTTAATGGATAAAGGTGTCGTTGGATGGTTCTTACTGTTGGCGCGGGTTCCCAATCACTATAGCAGGTATTGCCCGGAAAGCCAGGAACCATATTCCCGGCTCGGTGCCGCGGGACGAAATCGGTGATTTTACTGGGAAAATGGAGGCAAAGCCCGGAGAACGAAGATGCCTCGTGACCGGATCCTGGCCGTATCATGCTGGTTGTGACGCAATGGGCCGCTCGTTGTGGTGTCGCGATAGGCACCGTACTCGCCGCGGGCTGGCTGCTCCAGGGCTGCGCGGACAGCCCCTCACCACCCGCCGCTCCTTCGAGCCCCACCCCTGCTCCGTCGGCGCCGCCCGTGACGACCGTCACGGGGCTGAATCTGACCGGCACGTGGACAGGGAGCGGATCTGACGGGCTCGGGCCTGAGACCTTCTCGTGGGTCCTGGCGCAATCCGGCAACGCGCTGTCTGGATCGGCGAGCATGCGTCCCCTCAGCGAGACCGACGGATCCTGCGCGTCGTGCCACAAGGTGAAGGACGGAAGCATCTCCGGGTCGGTCTCGGGAACGACGGTCACGTTGAGGATGTCGTTCGATCTCGGTGGCAGCCAGCCCACGCCGACGTGCCTCGTGGTCATGGACGTCTCCGCGTCCAACGTCACGAGCACCAGCCTCGCTTCGTCCTACAACGGGAGCGATTCGTGCGAGCCGGCGGTCGCGCTCGGCAGCATCACTATGTCGCGGCAGTAGCCGTGAAAGCGACAGTAAACGGCGGAAAGCGACTGTAAACAATGTCGCGCCGATTTTGAACCGCTTGCAATGTTCAGGGTGAGCGGAGGGCGAGTCATGCGGTACGCTACCGGGAATATGAGCGATGTGACGCGAGGCCTCGGGGTGCTGTTTGCGGGCGCGCTGTTGCTGGCGCCCGCCCAGTGGCTGAACTATCCGACTCCACGCACGCCGCGCGGCGCCGACGGCAAGCCCAATCTGTCCGCGAAAACGCCGCGTGCCGCCAACGGCAAGCCCGACCTGTCGGGCGTATGGCGGACCGCATACGACTCCCCCGACGAGAACGAGCGCCTCTTCGGGCCCGGCGTGAAGGCCTTCATCGAACCCGGCGACGATCCGAGCACGTTCTCGAAGTACTTCCTCAACATCCTGGTGGACTTCCCGCCCGACAAAAGTCCCATGCGGCCAGCCACGGCGGAATTGTTCCGGCAGAACACCGAGAAAAAGTCCCGCAGTTCGTCCGCCCGCTGCCTGCCGCAGGGGCTGCCGCGCACGGACATCAACAGCTACGCGCCGTTCAAGATCATCCAGACGCCCGACGTCATCGCGGTGCTGTACGAGGTGGACAACACCCATCGGCAGATCTACACGGACGGACGGCCGCTGCCGGTCGATCCCCAACCAACCTGGGGCGGCTACTCGGTCGGGCGATGGGACGGCGACACGTTAGTCGTCGACGCGGCCGGATTCAACGACGAAACCTGGCTGGACTCCGGCGGCCATCCCCATAGCAACGCCCTGCGCATCCAGGAGCGATTCCATCGGCGTGATTTCGGCCACATGGACCTGAGCGTGACCGTCGACGATCCCGGGATGTACACGCAGCCATTTACCATCAAGGTCACCGAGCTGCTGCTGCCGGACACCGACATCCTGGAATCGGTCTGCAACGAGAACGAGAAAGACCGGACGCACCTGGACAAATAACCGGCATGCGCGGGTCGTGGCTGGCTTCGTCGATGGTTCATCACGAAGTCACGAAGGCCGCGAACCGGCCTATCGAGCCTTCGCGTCTGCGCGCCGCTTGTCCTCGGCCCGCGAGCCGGAGAGGAGGTTGCGCATCGCGTAGTTTCCCTCGTGGCACGCATACTCGAAGAAGCCATAGCTCTCTTCGCGCGGGATCGGAAGCCGCAGGGTCCAGGGCGCGGCGTAGACTTTCGGGTCGTTGATCGTCATGCGGTAATCGAGCGTGTTCGCGTCCGCGAGCGTGAATCGTTCGATAAGCACGCCCTCGTCCGACAGGGGCTGGCCGTTGACGACCGACTCGGGCTTGATGTTCCGGGTTTCGACGACGAGGACATCGCCTTCCCAGTGGCCAACCGACGTCCCCATCCAGTTCTTGATCGCCGAGCCCACCTGCCTGCGGCCGTCCGTCGGAATGACGCGCGTTTCGTGGATCATCTCGTTCGAGAACGCGAGCCAGCCCGGCCCCTGCACGATGCGGCTGCCGGAGTTGTAGATCTTCGGCGTGATCGAATTCAGCACGCCCGTGCTGATGCAGCGGTCGTAGTTGCTGCGATCGGTGGTCCAGTCGGCTTCGACGCCGTTCAATTGCACACGGCGGCCGGCCTGAGCCTGCTGGCGCTGCTCTGCCGCGGCCCGCGCCGCCGGCGTCAACGCCGGAATCCGTCCGTCCGGCGGGTCGATGACGTACGACGAAACGCGGCTGACGCTCCTCGATCGCTCGAGCCAGTGCGGCGGCGGCGACACGGCGCCGCCGACCGTGCCGAATCTGGCCTCGAACTCCTCGCCGCGTTCGAGTGTGAAGTCGAAGCTGTTGTCGTTGGCCACGTTCTGGTCGCGCTGCGTAACGCGCACCTTGAACTCTTCGTCGTTCAGCCGGTATCGCGTGCCGACCGCCTCCGCGCGCTGCATCGGAATGCCCTGCAAGTCGTTGGCGTTGTAGGTGCCCTGAAGGTTGGGCTCGCCCCACGGCATCTTCGGCACCTTGTAGCGGCCGAGCACCGGCACTCCGCCCTCGGGCGTCATGACGCCGGGCGAGTCGACGCGGCCCTGGCCGGACACACCGATGGTCGTGAGGATCCCGGCGCTGGCCAGCGCCGCGAGGGTTCCCAGAACAAGACGCTTCATGCTTCCCCCTCGGCGGGTCCACTCAGCATGGCCCGCCCTACGCCTGCAAGTCTACTCCGACCTTCAAAACGCGGGACGCATTCAGTGCACCGTGGTGAGCTGACGATCGATATGCGCGAGCTTGTCGGGGTTTCGGACCACGCGAATCCCTGAAATCGCGCCGTCGTCGATAGACAAGACGAAGATCGACTCGAGCCGCGGGCCAATCCGCACGATGAGCGCGGGCTCAGAATTCACCTCTTCGATCCTGAGAGACACGTCGCGGATCAGACCGGCGGTCTGCGCCGTCCTGCGCAGGCCGATCAAGAAGGTGAGCACCTGGTCCCGGCCGGCGAGCGGCCGTCTCGCCGCGGACGCCTTGCCGCCGCCGTCGCTCCACATGCCCACGTCCCTGGCCAGGAGCGCGGTCAACTCCGCTCCGTCGCCGGAGGAGAACGCGCGGGCAAAGCGCTCCGCAATCGCGCGCCTCGACTCCGCCGTGCCCGTCAGCTTCGGCCGCCCTTGCGCCAGCCGTGCCTTCGCCCGATGCAGGAGCTGGCGCGAATTGTCGACCGTCGTCCCGAGGATCCCGGAAATCTCCGCGTGGTCGTACTCGAAGATGTCCTTCAGCAGGAACACCGCTCGCTCCTCCGGCGACAATTTTTCGAGCAGCACGAGAAATGCCAGCGTCACCGACTCGGCGCGTTGCAGCCTCGTCTCCGGACTCTCCACCTCTCGGGTCAGCACGGGCTCGGGCAGCCACGGTCCGACGTACTCCTCACGTGTCCGTCGCGCGGACTTCAACCGATCCAGGCAGAGACGCGTGACGACGGTGGTCGCGAAGGCCTTCGCCGAGCGAATCGCCGATCGGTCCACGCTGCGGCAGCGAAGCCATGCATCCTGCAGCACGTCCTCCGCGTCCGACGCGCTGCCGAGCATTCTGTACGCGATCGAGAACAACAGAGGCCGATCGGTGTTGAAGACGTCGAGCTCCATCGTTCACGCCGCCTGTCGAAACATATGTGCCAGCCCGTCGCGAATCGTCGCATACGTCGGCCTCCAGCCGAGGTCTGCTTTCGCGCTGGCGTTCGACAACGGCATCCGAATGGTGGTCATGCGTGCCATATAGGGCGCGACCAGCCGCGGCAGCCAGCCCGGCACTCTGAGCGGTGTGGCAGACCCGGTGTATTCGGCGATCGCGTCCACGATCTCGGTGAAGCTCACGGCCCGGTCGTCCACGATGTCATAAACCGCGCCGGCCGGCGCAGCGTCGAGGGCACGCTCGGTCGCGCTCACGGCATCCTCGACATGAATCACCGGCAACTGTCCCGCGTCGCCCCGGACGACCGGCAGCCTCCGCTTTCGCACCATGTCGACGATGGCGGCGGTGGAGGGCGTCTCGGGACCATAAAACATGCCGTAGCGGAGGATGACGCCTTCGATCGCGCCGCGTGCCGTCGCCTCGAGCACCTGGGTTTCCATCGAGCGGACGGCTGCGGCAGCCGCATCATCCGACGCGGCGTTGGCCGGTCCACGCGGGGAAAGGATGGCAAACGAGCCGACGAGGAATCGCCGGGCGCCGGCCTGGATTGCGGCGTCGAGGAGATTTCGCGTGCCGTCGATGCGCAGGCGGTTCGTCGAGTCGACATCGGCAGCCCGGCGCGGACCGTCCTTGGGCAGCGCGGTCAATTGATGAATCACGTGTGTCGGATGCGCGGCCTGGACCGCCGCGATCAGCGCCTCGCGATTCAAGGCGTCAGCGATCGCCACGGAGGCACCGAGGGAGCGGAGCTCGTCGTGCTTGCTCATGGAGCGGGTCAACGCGGTGACCTGATGACCCGCTGCCACGAGCGAGCGCACGAGGGGTATGCCAATGGTCCCTGAACCACCTGCAACAAAGATATTCATGACGGCGCTACCTTTCTCGAGCAAGACCGATCGCCAGGCCGGAGCCGAGCGCTTCGGTCACAGCGAGCAGGATCGCTGTCGCGGTGAACAGCGGCCGCCATTCCGCGGCCACATGAGCCACATGATCGGGGCTGGACAGCACGAAATGATTCACCAACCCAAACACGAGCGAACCAGCCAGCGTCGTCGCGATGACCCAGCTGCCGAGCTGCGGCGCCGGCCATGTCAGCGCAAGCCCGGCCAACGGTCCTGCGAGGATGACGATGAACACGAACATGTTTGCTGCAGGACTCAACGGAACCTGCGCCTGAGCATGCGCGATCCCGTGCACCATTGAAACGACCAGATGGGTGAGAACCACTGCCGCCAGCCAGCGCCAGGCGGAATTGCCGGTTTTGCTCATGCCCCTTAGACGATTGAGGGTTGCCAAACGTGACAGACGGGCAGCGGCAGGCGCGCGCTCCGTGACAGGTCCCGTTATTGCTCGATGACGGGAGCCTCGAAGTCCAACGTATCGCTGCCTCGTTCCCGGGTCCAGCGGACGCGTCGAATCCGGGCCGGTCCGGCGTGTGCGGGCGGCTGCGCGTAAACCATGATTTCCGAGAACGATCCGCCCTGATTGGCGACGAATCGGCGGGTGATGTCCCCGGCATCGCGGAGGTCGAAGGCTTCGACCTTGATGACCAGCACGTCGTAGTGCGATTCGTGCGAGAGCACGCGCCACTGGCTGTGTTCGGCGGCGAACCAGCACTGCAACGCGTCAACGGAAAGCAGCGCCTCCCCGGCGCCGGCCGGGCAGCTCACCACTCCGTCGCGATTGACGATCGGCTTCGGCGCCGAGGCGCACGCCGCCGAGAGCGCGATGGTGACGGCGGCGGCCGTGGCCATTACCGTCACTGGGGCCGCCGTCAGCGCGTCTCGACCTTCCACAGGAACACCGGCCGGTTGTCCACGATCCGTGTTTCAAGAGCGGGCCAGTCGCCCATGTCGAAGCCATGCGACACGATGCGGGCTCCGGCGCCCAGCTCCGCGAGGAGTTTCGGACGCAACTTCTGATTCATCCCCGATCCGAGGTACAGCGTCACCACCGTCGCTTGACGAAGATCGGTCTCGAAGAGATCCTGCTGCCGGAACTCCACGCGATCCTTCACGCCGGCGCGGCGGGCGTTCTCGTTGGCTTCGCGCACGCGCGTCGCGTCGAGCTCCACGCCGACACCGCGCGCGGCGCCGAATTCCCTGACCGCCGCGATCACGATGCGCCCATCCCCGGAGCCAAGGTCGTAGACGATGTCACCGTGCCCGACGTTCGCCATGCCGAGCATCGCGGTCACGACCGGATCGGGCGTGGGGAGATAAATGGTGTCGGGCCGGCGGGCCGGCTGCTGGCCGACGAGCGGCGCCGATAGGAGCGCTACCGCCAGCCAACAGATCAGTACGCGCGTCGGACAGCTCATTGTTTGCGTTCTACTTTCAGGGCGTTGGATTCCGCGTCCTGTTACCGGCCGCTCTCCTGCGCGCGCGCGCCGCTGAGAATCGCCGGCAGGCCGTAGTTGCCTTCATGGCAGGCGTACTCGAACATCCGTTCGCCGGTCTTCTTGAGCAGAATCATCAAGGTCCACGGGCGTGACCACGTCAGGGGATCGTCGATCGTGATGGAGGTACTCGACAGTGTCCGCGGCCACGCGCCGGAATTTCTCGGTCACATGCAGCCCCTCCGTGTTTGTGAGGCGGAAGGCGTTCTGCACGAAGTTGGTCGTGTCCACCACCAGCGTGTCACCCTCCCAGCGGGCCCGCGAGTCGCCGTGGTACTGCCTGACCGTCGCCGACACATGCGGGCCTCCGCCGATGGGGAAGATCCGCGTGTCGTGGATCATCTCGCTGCTCAGGGCGAAGACACCGGGTCCCTGCGTGATCTCGAAGTAGCTCTGGTACCCGGCCCGGGGGTTGGGCGTGCCGTATGTGACGCATCGCGTGCCAAGCGTCAAATCCTGCGCCTGGTCGGCCGGCCCCCTGGCCTGACGGGCGGCCGCCTGTTCCCGCGCCCGCTCCACGGCCTCCGGGACGAGGGCGGGCATTCGACCGTCCGGCGGATCGATGATGAGCGATGTGCGATTGTCGAACACACGCTCGGACAGCCACGTCTGGTCGTAGTTGCCCGTCTCCGTATCCGACGATTTGAACTTCGTTTTGCCCTCGACGGCAGCGTTGAACAGTTCGTCGGCGAAGAAGGCGTCCCCGCCGTCCATCATCGCCGTGGCTCTCTTCTTTAATGCGTCGAGCTCGGCATCGGTCATCGTGGCGCGCAGGCCGAATGACAGAGGCCGTTCGAGCGGGGTCATGCTGTTGTTGGCCCAGACGCCCTGCATGTCCGGATGCCCGTCCGGCGTCCGGGGCACGGTCCACCCGGTCCCGCTCCTCGCCGACTGGCCCGCCAGGGACACGCTCACCATGAGGGTCAGGCCTGCCACGATGGCCGCTGCGATTCGTTCGCGCATGTTGCGAATTCTAACCCGTAACGCTACGGGCGCGGACGTGGCGCCGGCGCGCATTCCGTGGCGATCGAGACTTCGTCCTCTGGCGGCAGCCAGTGGCCGTAGTTCTCGCCGAACCAGGTCGTCGAGAAGCCCTGCCCGGATCGAGCCACCAGGCCAACTCGATCGGCGTAGAAGCGCATCCAGCTGTCACAACGATCGCGAACGCGGGAGCGAATCGACCCGCGGCTGAACCGATACCGGCTCGGGTTCATGGATTCGTCCAGGTGATCGGAGAAAAACGCCTGCAGCAGGTGATCCCGATCGACGCCGGCTCGAAACCGCCAGCCTTCACGCGACGACTCGAGCAGCGGCGGCCACACCCGGTCGCGAATCCTGACGGGTTGACGGAGATTCAGGTAGAACTTCATGCCCGCGTAATTGGCCGCCAGATCGGCGTTCGAATAGATGCCGCTCACGAGCGTGCCGTAGTACGTGTGCTCCCCTTTTACTCCGCCCGCCACGGCCCCGGCGATCGCGGCCGCGGTGTCCGCTCCGGCCGCCTGCGCGTGCGTCACCTCGTCGTAGGTACTCGTAACCCTGCTGGAAGAAGTGATCGATCTTGTCGGTGCCGAAATAGAACCCGTGGACGTTCACGGTTGGTGAATCGAACAGGAACGAGAACGGCACCGGCGAGAACGTCCGGCCGTAGATCGAACGGAACACGCTCGGAAGAAAGCCCGCCGTGCTTCCGTCGACCCGAATCTGCTTCACCCAGCTGCCGAGGCGGGACACGAGGATGTTGCTGCCGACCCATTCGGACAACACGCGCTCCGGATCGCGGCCCGTGCGATCGGTTTCGATGATGTCGCTGATCTTGCGCGAGAGCGCCGGGCCGATGTCGTACAACGGCGCACGCGGCGTGGTGAACTGATCCGTCTCCATCGCGGCCGCGGGCTGTGCAGCCGCCAGCACGGACGCGATCAGACACGTCAGACGGATGAAAATATGAACGCGGGCGCGCAACGCTTTAGTCTAAGCACTATCATGGGTAAATATCTCTCGCCGCGGCCGGTTCGCAATCGCGGTGCCTCGGAAGATGACCTTGACAAAGCACGCGAGCGGCCGTATTTGTACCGGTGAACCACGTGGCACACGTGGAGGTTTCTATGGAACAGCCGCCGGGCCAGACACGCGCCTCCTCGACAACGTGATTGCCGGGGAGGCGCCGACCGATGTCGCTTAACGCGATTGAACGAATGATGCTCATGGCTTGATTGCCACGAGAATGTTGTCCTGGCTCCGGCCTAGGACGCGTGTGACACACGCAAATGAACGCCCGGTTCCAGCTTGCCTGGAACCGGGCGTTGTCGTCTCCGGACCTCGTCCGGTCTTGCGGTCGAACGCCGCCAAACCCACAGCTCAGCTCGATTTCGCAACCGCGTCCGGCTAGGATGCTGTCTCTTTCGCGCGTGTCACCGACGCCTGAGACTCCATTCTCGCACCAGACGATTTCGCGGCGACCTTCGCCTCCGCTCATCCTTCGCGTATCGACAGTCAGTCGTGGTGAGGTGATATGCGCAAATTGTCCCGATTCGCTGTCGCTCGCCGCTCTGGCCGCTGCGCTCCTGTTTACGAGATCCACGGGCCCGCTCACGGCGCAAGGCGCCCCGTCGTACGTCGTGGGCGATCTCGGCGCGCTTGTCATTCCCATGGCGATACCGCAAACCTTCTTCCCGATCCTTGCCGGGTCTCGCCAGACACCGCCGAACACGGAGTCGCACGGGTTCTCCGGCGCCGTGGGCTTCTTCACGGACCTTGGCACGCTTGGCGGGCTGAACAGCTGTCGCGCGAGCCACCAATCCCTCTTCTCTGGTCGCCGGCGAATCCCAGATGTCGAGTGGCGGTGTACCACGCGTTCGTGGCCATTCTCTGGAGGCCAGATGACAGACATCGGGACGCTCGGCGGCCCCGAGAGCCGCGCCTACGGGTTGAACGACTCCGGCGTCGTTGTCGGGGGCTCCGACGTGAATGCCAACGGACTCAGACAGGCCTTCATCTATCAGAATGGCGTGATGTCGCCGCTCGGTGCCACGCTGGGCGGCAGCGCGACGTTCGCTTTCGACATCAACAACAACGGCCAGGTCGTCGGGTATGCCGACCTGCCGGGAGCGCCAGGATCATCCCGCGCCTTCCTCTATAACAACGGTTCAACGGTCAACCTTGGCAGTCTCGGCGGCCGCAGCGTCGCTTACGCGATTAACGACGCCGGTGTGGTTGTCGGTGACTCTTCCATTTCCGGATCCTCGCCCCTCCACGCCTTTCGCTGGGCGGACGGCGTGATGCGCGATCTCGGCACGCTCGGCGGCGCCAACAGCTCCGCGGCCGCGGTCGGCGAGGATGGTGTCATCGCCGGCTGGGCCGAGAACGCACAAGGTGCCAAACGTGCCGTCATCTGGCGCGACGGAATCATCACCGACGTGAACACCTTAATCCAGGCGGGTAGCGATTGGGAGCTTGTCGCCGCGACCGGGATCGGTCTTGAAGACGCCGTCATCGGCTGGGGGCGCCGGAGCGACGGCCAACTGCATGGTTTCATCCTGACTCCGCCCTTCAATCTCGGGTTATCGCTCAGAAACCATCAAAACGAGGTAGATACGAATATTCCCAATCCCCACGAAGCCGGTACCGACCTGCTGCTTGGCGTGACGGTCAGAAACTTTGGGCACTTCGCTCCCATCGGCCTGACGATCCAGGACACGATCACCGGGCCGATCGAGTACGTCAGCTGGACTGGCGGCGACTGCGTGGTGAATCGAACGGTGGGCCATCAGACCTTGACCTGCACCGTCGCGCCGTTCGAGATGTTCGGCCGCGACATCATGATACACACGCGCTCGACAGCGCCCGGGACAATCACGCACTCGGCCGGCGGCTTGACCGAAACCAACACGGCCGTGGCCCTGGGCTCGCTGACGCTGGCCAGTACGAAAGTCACAGGCGGCACGCAGGTGTTCACGGTGGTGGCGCTGACGAGCCCGATAGGGACCGACGACGCTGACGTCCACCTGACGAGCAGCAATCCGGCGGTGGCGACCGTCCCGATCCCATTCGAGGTTGTCTCGTTCCAGAATGGCGGCCTGTTCGGGGAGACCTACGTCACCACCAAGCTGGTGAGCGCCCCGGTGACGGTGAACATCAGCGCGTCGTTCGGGCTGCGGACGATTACGGTGCCGCTGACCATCATGCCGGCCGGCAGTTCCTGGCCATTCCGCGACAAAACGCAAACACTCCCCGGGATCATCCAGGCCGAGGACTTCGACGAAGGCGGCGAGGGCGCGGGCTATCACGACACCACGCACGGCAACGACGGCGGGCAATACCGTCAGACCAACGTTGACATCGAGACCAGCACGGATTCCGGCGGCGGCTACGACGTCGGCTGGATGACGAGCGGCGAGTGGCTCGGCTACGCCGTCGCCGTGCAGAACGGGGGCACGTATCGGCTCACCCTGCGAGTCGCCGCCAACGGCGCCGGAGGACGCCTGCACGTGGAGTTCAACGGCGTCGACAAGACGGGCCCGATGACGATCCCCAACACGGGCGGCTGGCAGGCGTGGCGGGACATCAGCGCCAATGTCACGCTCGCCGCGGGGCCGCAGCGCATGCGGGTCGTCGTGGACAGCGCGGGCCCCACAGGCGTCGTCGGCAATTTCAATTACGTCACCGCGACGCCAACCGCACCTCAGTCGACGCCATTCACAGGGTCACCAATCGCGATTCCTGGGATCGTGCAGGCCGAGGACTTCGACAATGGCGGGGAGGGTATTGCGTATCACGACACGACCGCCGGCAATTCCGGCGGCCGCTACCGGAGCAGCGACGTGGACATCCAGCCGACGACCGACAGCGGCGGCGGTTACAACGTCGGGTGGATGGCGCCAGGCGAATGGCTGGCGTACAGCGTCAACGTGGCGGCCGCGGCGACGTATGGTCTCGATCTGCGCGTCGCCGCCAGCGGTGAGGGCGGACGCGTGCACATCGAGTTCAACGGCGTGGACAAGACCGGCCCGATGACGATCCCGAACACCAACGGATGGCAGTCGTGGATCACCCTGCATACCCAGGTGACGCTGGGCGCCGGCGCGCAGAAAATGCGCGTGGTGGTGGACGCGGCGGGGCCCACTGGTATCGTCGGCAACCTCAACTTTGTGCGGATACTCAACTAGAGGGTGCCTGCCACGCTATGAGAAGGGCGGCCGGATCGTCGAAGATTTCGGCCGCGCCGCGCAGCGATTCGTCGGACCAGTAGCCGCCGCAACGCAGCGCGATCGCGCCCACACCCGCCCGTCGCGCCGCCTCGATGTCATACGGCGTATCGCCGATGAGCAGGGTCCGCTCGGGCCGCGCATTCGCCCGGCGCAACGCGGCGTGCACGATGTCCGGACCGGGCTTCGATTCCGGTGCATCGTCTTTTGAGGAACGCATCGGGATCAGATCGTCCACGCCGGCGCGTTTCAGCAAGGCGTTCAACTCCCGATCGTCGGCCGAAGTCGCGATTCCAACGTCAATGCCCCGGCTGCGCATGAACTCGAGCAGGCTCCGGGCGCCACGCGTCGGCTCGAGCAACGGCAACAACGGGGCGAACAGCGCCTTTTTACGACGAGCGATCGCCTGACCGAGCGCCGACTGTTCGTCGACCCTTGCCGCCGCCGGGAGCAACTTGTCGCCGCCCATCCCGATCAGACGACGGACCTCCTCTTGGCGAATCACAACGCCGTGTTCGTGAAGCGCCTCGACCCACGCGTGTGTGTGGGCGCTGTTGCTGTCGATGAGCGTGCCGTCCACGTCGAACAGCAGGGTCTCATTCGGCCGGACATCGATCATAGGGATCACAGCGCGACCTCCTCCGGCGACGGGAAGCCGTGCTGCTTGCGGCCGACCTCGCCCTCGTGCTCAGCCGTCGTCTTGTACAACTCGAATCGCCCGTCCTCCACACTGCCGGCCAGGGTTCGTTCGTAGGCCTTCCGCTCCATCACGCTCATCGCCGTGAATCCTCGCGCGATACGCAGGTTCTGACGCAGCACCTTGATCGAATCGATGCCCGACACCGTCGTGCATACCGGCAGGCTCATGGCGTAGCGAAGCGCGTCGTCCACACGTGCGGCCTTCTTCCTGATGACGCGGCCGTCGCCGCCCAGACTTTTCATGCCGATCGCGGCGATATTCCGGCGTGCCAGCTCGGGCAGCACGCGCGACTGAAAGCTCCGGAACCCGGCATCGAAGCCGTTGAGCGGCAACTGGCAGGCGTCGAAGGGGAAATCGGACGACAGCATCCGCAGGTGAATGTCCGGATCCTTGTGCCCGGTGAAGCCGAGGTACCTGACCTTGCCCTGAGCCTTCGCCTGTTCGAGCGCCTCGGCGACGCCGCCGCGCGCGAAGTGACGGACCGGATCGTTGTGGTACACGCATTCATGAATCTGCCAGAGGTCGAGGTGATCGGTGCGCAGCCGGCGCAGCGATTGCTCGAGCTGGCGCATGGCGACCCGGGCGTCGCGGCCGTGCGTGCAGACCTTCGTCATCAGGAACACCGAATCCCTCCGGTCCTTGATCGCGCGCCCCATCCGCTCCTCGCTCTCGCCGTCGTGGTACTCCCAGGCGTTGTCCAGGAAATTGATCCCGGCGCCGATCGCCTCGTGAACGATCCGCACCGCTTCGGCAGAGGTCTTGACCTTCCCGAGGTGATAGCCGCCGAGACCGATGATCGAGATCTGGTCGGAATGGCGCCCGAACGGGCGGCGGGAGATGAGTTCGTCACTCGATTGAATGTGCATGTCGTGATCCGTTACAGGCCGGAAGCCACGGAGGCCTCGACAGTGGCGCGGAGGGCCGTTTCCAACTCGGGATGCAAGGCAAAGTCCAGCCAAACGGCATCGTGGCCAGAGGGTTGCACATCGATCGCCGAACAAGCGGCTCCATGAAACCCGACCAGGAAGATCTACCCGCCGCCGGACTTCACCCAGGACGCGATGCGCCGGA
>CAVSND010000013.1:0-241323 GCA_963729215.1 uncultured Acidobacteriota bacterium
CATCCAGATGTCGATCGGACGTTCGCCGGTTCGCCCGACCCAGACCTTCGTCACGGTGTAGTCCGGAAAGGCCCGCCGCGCCGCCGCCGCAAGGTCAGCCTCCGTCAGCCGGGGCGTGGTCGCGTCGTGCGCGCTCACCTGCGGGCGGTTCGCCCACGCTCGCATGAGCTCCCGGCGGAACACCACCGCGCTCCCGCTCAGGCTGGCGACGACGATGTAGAGGCCCACGCCGATGCCGGTCCAGAGGTGAATCTGGAAGACGGCCTTTCGGATCCACAGAGTCTGGGGTCGCCGAAGAGCGCGCTCGCGGAACGTCATGCCCGGGGTCGTATAGCATAAGCTTTTTGAGGCCTTCGAGGCTTCGCGCGCAGGATCCCCTAAACGGGGTATTCGGAAGGAGTGGACCTATGCGGACGCTGTCGCGTGTGAGTGTCACAACGGCCCTTGCCGTCACGGTATCGGGCGCCGCGCTGCTCGCGGCCGACCTGAAAATCAGCAGCCCGGCGTTCGCCGACAAAGGCCAGATGGCCGCCAAGTATTCGTGCGACGGCGAAGGCGTGAGCCCGCCGCTGACGTTCAGCAACGTGCCGGCCAAAACCGCCAGCCTCGCGCTCATCGTCGAGGATCCCGACATCCCCGAGCAGTTCAAGTCGCAGATTCCGAGCGGCGTGTTCGACCACTGGGTGCTGTGGGACATCGCACCGGACAGCAAAGGATTTGCGGAAGGCGCCGGCAAGGGCGGAATCAATGCCACCGGAGGCCAGGGGTTTTTCCCCGCCTGCCCGCCGGACAAGGCCCATCGCTACTTCTTCAAGCTGTTTGCGCTCGACAAGAAGCTCACAGGCGTCACGATCAAGAGCAAGGCGGACCTCCAGAGCGCGATGGCGGGCCACATTCTTCAGCAGGCGGAGATGATTGGGATGTACGGACCCGCCAAGGGCGGACGTTGAGTAGTCCGATTGGGGGGTGGCACCACAAGGTGACTTAAAATAGGGTTATCTTGTGAGGAAAGTCCCCCTGCTCGCGGCTGCACTGGCGATGGTCTGGTCCGGGCTCGTCGTCTCGGAAGCCGCCTCGCCTCAAGCTCCGCCGGTCCCGGTTTCGCCGTCGAGCCGCGCAGTGCTGGATCAGGTACTGCGTCAGCTGTCATAACCAGCGTCTGAAGACGGGCCAGTTGTCGCTCGAAGGGCTGGACGTCACCCGGCCCGGGGCCCAACCGGAGCTCTGGGAGAAGGTGGTGCGGAAGCTTCAGGCCCGCGCCATGCCGCCACAGGGTGCGCGGCGCCCGGACGAGGCGACGTACCGGCGGCTGCAGGCGGCGCTCGAAGGCGACCTCGACTCCGACGCGGCTGCCCATCCCAATCCCGGCGCTCCCGTTCTGCATCGGCTGAACCGCAGCGAGTACGCGAACGCGGTGCACGACCTGCTCGATCTCGACGTGGACGTCACGTCGCTCCTGCCGCCAGACGACTCCGCGTACGGGTTCGACAACATCTCGGACGTGCTCGGCGTGTCCCCGTCGCTGCAGGAGAAATACGTCTCGGCGGCGATGAAGATTGCGGCCATCGCCGTCGGCAATCCCGACATCACGGCCGGCAGCGACACCTTCCGCATCCGCCAGGATCTGTCGCAGGACCAGCACATCGACGGGCTGCCGCTCGGCACGATCGGCGGGACCTCGGTGCGCTATACGTTTCCGCTCGACGGCGACTACGTGTTCCAGGCGAAGCTGTACCGCACGAATCTCAACATCGTTCGCGGACTCGAGTACCCGCACGATGTCGAGATCGCGATCGACGGGAAGCGGGTCTACCTGGCGACGATCGGCGGCCGCGAGGATCTCGAGTCGCTGTTCGACAAGCCGACCGACACGGGCGATGCCGTGGACGCGCGGCTCCGCGTGCGCGTGCCCGTGACCGCCGGGCCGCATGACGTGACGGTGGCGTTCGTCGAAGATGCGCCGGTGGCCGAGCCGGTGCGGCTCCAGCCGTTTCTCCGCAGCTCGATCGACAACTTCGACTGGGCGGGCCGGCCGCACATGCAGACCTTCACGATCACGGGGCCGTTCAACGCGACCGGCCCCGGCGACACGCCCAGCCGCCGCCGGATCTTCAGCTGCCGGCCGAAGAGCGTCGCAGGCCGAGCCGGCCTGCGCGGAGCGGATTCTTTCGTCGCTCGTGCGCCGCGCCTATCGTGCGCCGGTCGAACCGCTCGACATGCAGCGCGTGATGAAGCTGTACCGGGAGGGACGCCGCAACGGCACGTTCGACGCCGGCATCGAAACGGCGCTTCAACGCATTCTCGCGGCGCCGAAGTTCGTCTTCCGCGTGGAACGCGACCTGCCGAACGCCACGCCGGGCACGCCGTATCGCATCTCCGACGTCGAGCTGGCGTCGCGCCTGTCGTTCTTCCTCTGGAGCAGCATCCCGGACGACGAGCTCCTGAGGGTCGCCGAGGCGGGCAAGCTCAAGGAGCCCGCCGTTCTCGAGGCGCAGGTTCGCCGGATGCTCGCGGACGGGCGCGCGCGCGCCCTCGTCGACAACTTCGCCGGGCAGTGGCTGCAGCTGCGCAACGTGCGAAACGTCCAGCCGAACTCCGATCTCTTTCCGGACTTCGACGACAACCTGCGCCAGGCCTTCAAGACGGAGACCGAGCTCTTCTTCGAAAGCATCATCAAGGAAGATCGCAGCGTCGTCGATTTGATGACGGCCGACTACACGTTCGTCAACGAGCGGCTCGCCACGCACTACGGCATCCCGAACATCCACGGCAGCCGCTTCCGGCGCATCACGTTGACCGACGAACGCCGCTTCGGGCTGCTCGGCAAGGGCAGCGTGCTCGCCGTGACATCCCATGCCGAACGGACCTCTCCCGTCGTGCGCGGCAAATGGGTGCTCGACAACATTCTCGGCGCGCCCGTGCCGCCGCCGCCGCCCGATGTCCCGCAGCTCAAGGAAAAAGCCGAAGGCGAGAAGCCGAAGACGATGCGCGAGCAGATGGCGGAGCACCGGACGCAGCCGATCTGCGCCAGCTGCCACAAGGTGATGGATCCCATCGGCCTGTCCCTGGAGAATTTCGACGTCGTCGGCGGGTGGCGATCCGACGACGATGGGAACCCGATTGACGCGAGCGGCGAGCTGGGCGACGGGATGAAGGTGGACGGGGTGGTCACGCTGCGCAAGGCCCTGATGGCGCACCCCGATGTGTTCGTCCGCGCGCTGACGGAAAAAATGGCGATTTACGCGCTGGGACGCGGCCTCGACGCGCGCGACATGCCCGCGATTCGTGCGATCATCCGGGAGTCGGCCGATCGCGGCTATCGGTTCTCGTCGATCGTGCTCGGCATCGCCCGGAGCACGCCGTTCACGATGCGTGTCGCGCAGCAGCCGGCCAGCGTGAATTAGAGGCTTTCATGTATATCTCCAAGCTGTCGCTTCCACGGCGAACGTTCCTCCGCGGCGTCGGCGCCGCGATCGCCTTGCCGTTCCTCGACGCGATGGTGCCGGCGCTCACACCGCTGACGACACTCAAGGCCGCGGGCACCACGCCGGGGCTGCGGTTCGGCGCCATCTACATTCCGAACGGCGCCATCGTCGATGAGTTCTTCCCGAAGGAAGTCGGCAACGGCTTCGAGTTCACGCCGATCCTGAAACCGCTCGAGCCTTTCAAGAATTCGCTGGTCGTGGTGAAGAACCTGTCGCGATCGCATCCGGGCAGCCAGGTCGGCGATCACGCCGTCAGCGTCGGCGGGTACCTCACCGGCGTGTGGCCGAAGCGGACCGAAGCCGAGGACGTGCTCGCGAACACGACGATCGACCAGGTGGTCGCGAAGCAGATCGGCCAGGAGACGCCGCTGCCGTCGCTCGAAGTGGCGACCGAAGACTTCACGGGATACGTCGGGGCCTGTTCGCCGGGGTTCAGCTGCGCCTATCTGAACACCATCTCGTGGAGCTCGCCGACGACGCCGCTGCCCATGGAGATCAACCCGCGGGTGGTCTTCGAGCGCCTGTTCGGCCAGGCGGGCACGGCCGCGAGCCGCGCCACGCGCTCCCGGCAGCAGCGCAGCCTGCTCGATTCGATCTCGGAAGAAGCCGCGGGCCTGCAGAAAGTGCTCGGCGCGAAGGATCGCGGCCGCGTCAGCGAGTACCTCGATAACATCCGCGAAATCGAGCGGCGTATCCAGAAAACCGAGGCGCACAACACGACGCAGGTCACGAGCGTCGGCGCTCCTGTCGGCGTGCCGGATTCGTTCGAGGAACACGTCGGGCTGATGTACGACCTGGTGGCGGCGGCGTTCCAGGCGGACATGACGCGCGTGTTCTCGTTCATGCTGTCGCGCGAACTGAGCCAGCGCACCTACGCCAACCTCGGCGTCACCGAACAGCATCACTCCGTGTCGCATCACGGCAACGACCCCGACAAGATTGCGAAGAACGTCCGCATCAACACCTACCACATGCAGTTGTTCGCCAAGTTCATCGCGAAGCTCCAGGCGACCGAGGACGGCGACGGCACGCTGCTGGATCACTCGGTGATTTTCCACGGCGGCGGCATGGGGAATCCCAACGGCCACCTGACGGATCCGTTGCCCGTCATCGGCCTCGGCGGCGGTCTCGGCAAGGGGCATCGCCATGTCGTGCTTCCGGAGCGGACACCGGTCGGCGATCTGTGGCTGTCGGTCGCGCACAAATTCGGCGATCACATGACCGAATTCGGTGACGGCAACAGACCGATCGAGTTGTTCACGGCGTAGCGCGATCGGAACGCAAAACGTAGAACGTAAAACGCAGAACCTTTTGGACCCGTGGACTTTTGGACCCGTGGACCTGTGGACCTTTTGAACCTCTCGAACCTTTGAACCCTCGAACCCTGAAACGCTCGTTCGCAATCTTCGCGCTTCTGGCTGCGGCCACGCTGGCTGGCGGAGGGGCGGAGTTGACGCTGGTCGATGCGGTGAAGGCCGGCAACCGTGCCGCCGTAACCGCGTTCCTGAAGACGCCCGCCGCAAAGACTGCGGTCAACGTGCCCGAGGCCGACGGGACGACGGCGCTCCACTGGGCCGTCCGGGGTGACGATCTCGAGATCGCGCGGATCCTCGTGGGCGCGGGCGCAAACCCGAACGCCGCGAACCGCTACGGCCTGACGCCCCTGTCGATCGCGGCGTCCAACGCCAACGGGGCGATGGTAGGGCTGTTGCTCGAGGCGGGCGGAGACGCCAAGGCCACGATTCGCCAGGGCGAGACGGTTCTCATGGCTGCTGCGCGAGCCGGCAACCCGGACGCCGTCAGGCTGCTGCTGGAGCGCGGCGCCGACGCGAACGCGCGCGAGCAGACGCTTGGCGAAACGCCGCTCATGTGGGCCGCCGCCGAAAATCATCCCGAGGCCATCAGGCATCTCGTCGCTCACGGCGCCGAGGTGAATGCCCGTTCGAGCGACGTCAAGTGGGCGCAGGATCGGTTCGGCCTCGAGGGCGTGCTGACGATCCTGCCGCACGGACGCTGGACGGCGCTGATGTATGCGGCGCGCCAGGGCTCGCTCGGCGCGGCCAGGGAACTGGTCGACGCCCACGCCACGCTCAACCTCGTCGATCCCGACGGAACCACCGCCCTGGTCGTGGCGATCATCAACGGCCATTACGACGTCGCGGCGATGCTGGCTGAAAAGGGCGCGGACGTAAACATCGCGGACACCGCGGGGATGGCGGCGCTCTATGCCGCCGTGGACATGAATACGCTCGGCGAGGTGTACGGCCGGCCCGCGCGCAAGTCCACCAGCCAGGTGTCGGCGCTCGAGCTGATGAAGGTGCTCATCGCGCACGGCGCCGATCCGAACGCCCAGCTGAAATCGAACACGTTGCAGCGCGCCCACACACCGGGCGAGCCGCTGCTCGGCGCCATGACGACGCCCCTGATGCGGGCGGCGAAGAACGGCGACTTCGCCGCCATCCAGCTGCTGCTCGATCACGGCGCCGACCCGGCGCTCGCGCAAAAGAACCGGACGACGCCGCTGATGTTTGCCGCGGGCCTCGGTCGCGGCACCGGCGTGTTCACCAAGGACATCGGCACCGAACGCGACATGCTGCAAGGGGTGAAGCTGCTCGTCGAGCGCGGCGTCGACATCAACGCGTTCAACGACAACGGCCAGACCGCGATGCACTTTGCCGCCCAGGTTTCCGACGACATCGTCCGCTACCTCGCTGCTCACGGCGCGAGGCTCGATCCGCACGACAAACAGGGACGCACGCCGATCGATCTCGCGCTCGGCATCGGCGTCCGTGGGCGCGCAGGCGGGCCCGCCCCCGTCCGGCAGGCCACGGCGGCGCTGCTGCGTCAGCTGATCACCGAGTCGGGCGGCGTGCCACCCGCTTCGCCCGCCGCCGCGCCCGCGCTCCAGCAATGAAAGGGCCTGCGTTCGGGCTGCTCGTCGCGCTGGCGATGATCGTCGTCGTGTCCGCGCAGGGCGAAGCGCCCCAGCCGGGACGGGGCCGCGGCGCTGCGCCGCGCAACCTCCAGGTGCTGCCGAAAGACACGCCGCCGCAGGACGTCGCGGCGCTGATGCAGCAGTTCACGACCGCGCTCGGCGTCCAGTGCACCTACTGCCACGTCCAAAACACGCCGCCGCCGCTGACCGCGGAGGAAGCCGCGGCGCAGGCGGCCGCCGCACCGGCACCCGTTGCCGGGCGCGGGAGAGGACGCGGCCGAGGCGGTCCGCAGATGGATTTCGCGTCCGATGACAAGCGCCAGAAGCGGACGGCGCGGGTGATGCTGACGCTGTTGAACGACATCAACGCGAAGCTCGCCACGCTGCCGGCCTCGCCGGCGCGCGCCTGCTCGAGACGCTGCATCCGCGCGCGTCCAGTGCGCGACGTGCCACCGGGGCGTGCCGAATCCTCAGCTGCTGGGCGAATTGCTCAACCAGACGATGACCAGCAAGGGTGAAGCCGCCGCCGTCGGGCTGTACCGGGAGCTCCGGCAGAAGTACCTCGGCACTGAAGCCTACGACTTCCGGGAGCCGGTGCTGCTGGAGCTCGGACGGCAGTCGCTCGCGAGCGCCAAGCCGGACGATGCCCTGGCCTGGCTTCAGCTGAACGTCGAGTTCTTTCCCAAATCGACCGAGAGCTATCTCGCGCTGGCGCAGGTCCACGAGCGAAAGCGCGACCAGGCGGCGGCCATCAAGGACCTGGAAAAAGTTCTCGCACTCGAGCCTGGTCACGCCGTCGCCGAGCCGGCAGCTCACGCGACTCAGGTCAAACATCCAATAGTTTGGACTCGGACCCCTACCACAATCGGGTAATACGGCCCTCAAACACGTTGAAAGATTGGCCGATCAGTTATACAAAGTCTGGCTACAGCAAGTAGTTGACAGGAGGCAGCATGCAGTTTCAGAGGGTGGCAACACTCGGTCTGGCGGCGATCATGTCGCTCGCACTTAGCGCAACCGGGGCGTTTGCCCAGGCATCATCGTCAGGTTCCATTGCCGGCGTCGTCAGGGATACGACTGGCGCAGTTCTCCCGGGAGTTACGGTTGAGGCCGCCAGCCCTGTGCTCATTGAGAAAACGCGCAGCGTCGTCACCGACGGTTCGGGCGCGTACAAAATCGTCGACCTGCGGCCGGGCACCTATGCGGTGACGTTCACGCTGACCGGCTTCAGCACAGTCAAGCGCGACGGCATCGAGCTGACGTCGGCGTTCACGGCCAACGTCAACGCCGACATGAAAGTCGGTTCGGTCGAGGAGACGATCACCGTCTCCGGCGCCAGCCCCATCGTCGACACGCAGAACGTCGTGCAGAAGCAGACCGCGTCGCGCGAAGTGATGGACGTGCTGCCGACCGACCGGAACTTCGTCAGCTTCGCGGCGATGAAGCCCGGCGTGTTCGTCACCGGCGTGTCCCAGAACGTCGGCGGGTCCGTGCCCGAAACCGGGAATGAACCTCGTCGTCCATGGCAGCCGCGCGGCGGACAGCCTGATCATGGTGGACGGCATGTCGATCATCAACGGCAGCGGCAGCGGCGGCCTGCAGTACGGCAACTACCTGAACAACTCGCTGGCGCAGGAAATCACGTTCCAAACCGCGGGCAACAGCGCCGAGTTCGAGCGCGCGTCGGTCGTGTCCAACTTCATCCCGAAGGAAGGGTCGAACTCGTTCCGCGGGTCGTTTCAGACGCGATTCACGAACCAGTCGCTCGAGGCCAACAACCTCGACGCCACGCAGATTTCCCAGGGGCTGAAGAGCGCCAACCTCGTCAACAAGATCTGGGACCTCAATCCCGTCGGCGGCGGCCCGATCATCAAGGACCGGATGTGGATTTACGGCGGCTACCGGCACTGGGGCACGTATAACAACGTGGCCGGATCGTTCAAGGACGCGAGCTTCACCGAGACGTTCTACAGCTGCAACAAGGACGCGGCCGGCAACTGCACCACGGAGCAGAACCTGTTCCCGGTGTGGCACCAGAGCGCGGCGGCCCGCCTGACCACGCAGGTGTCGCCGAAGAACAAGGTGAACCTGTATTACGACTGGCAGTTCACGAACTTCGGCAACTGCTTCGTGCCCAGCCTGCTGACGGCGATCAGCGCCTGTCCGGAATACAAGAACATCCCGCAGTACATCGTCCAGGGAAGCTGGAGCTCGCCGGTGAGCAACAAGCTGCTTCTCGAGGCCGGCGGCACGCTGACCGCGCAGGACTTCCACGGATTCCGCCAGCCCGGGGTGCCCGAAACGCAGTTCCAGTTCAACGATCAGCTCGCCGCAGCGGGCCAGCCCTCTCAGTGGGGCTCATCCACCGCGTACGGCGCCAACCGCAGCAACCAGTCGAACTACCGTGCGTCGGCCTCATACGTGACCGGCTCGCACAGCACCAAGGTCGGCATGACCCTGATGCACCAGTGGCGCTACACCACGCAGGAAGTGAACAACTCCGTCACGCTGACTGTGCGGGGCAAGACGCCGTTCTCCCTCACCGAGTACGCGACGCCCATCCAGTATCACGAGACCGTGAACTACAACATGGGCCTGTTCGCGCAGGATCAGTGGACGATCAAGCGGTTGACGGCGAACTACGGTGTGCGCGCGGACTTCCTGAAGGCGTCGGTCGACCCGCAGGACATCGCGGCCGGGCCGTTCACGCCGGCGCGCCACTACGACGGCGTGTCGAACGTGCCGAACTGGAAGGACTTCAGCCCGCGCCTGGGCGCGGCGTACGACCTGTTCGGAAACGGCAAGACGGCGCTCAAAGCCAGCTTCGGCCGGTACGTTATCGCCGACGCGTACACGGTCGCGCGTGCGGTCAACCCCGAGACCACCGCGGCTCCTCCCACGACGCGGAGCTGGCTGGCCACCACGCAACTACAACCCGTTCCAGGACTGCAACCTCCAGAACCCGCTGGCGAACGGCTCGTGCGGTCCGATCAGCAACCCGGCCTTCGGCACCTCGGTCGCGCCGACAACGGTTTACGATCCCTCGGTTGTCCAGGGATGGGGCGTCAGGCCGTACAACTGGGAGACGCAGTTCAGCATCCAGCAGCAGGTGGCGCCGCGCGTGTCGGTGTACGCCGGCTACTCGCGCCGTTCGTACGGCAACCTCTTCGCCACCAAGAACACGGCAGTGACCAACGCCAGCTATACGCCCGTACTGCATCGGCGTGCCGACGGCGCCGTCGATCACGGGCGTGCCGCTGCCGAACGCCGGCGGCCAGCAGTGCGGGTACTTCGACCTGATCCGTCCGACCACCCAGGCCCTCGTCGTCCAGTCGGCGTCAAACTTCGGCGGCGTCGAGGACGTGTATGACGGGTACGACTTCGACGCCAACGCGCGCATGGGCAAGGGCATCATCCTGTCGGGCGGCGTGAGCATCGGCCGCGAGCGCACGAACAGCTGCAACCTGTCCAACGACCTGTCGCTCGTGTTCCAGAGCGGCGTGGGCGCGGTGCACGGGCAGCGGCGCTGGCGACTCTGCGCACCGCGCACGTCGGCGTATTGCGACGTCCACCCGCCGTTCCAGCCGAACGTCAAGGGACAGATCTCGTATCCGATTCCGGGCGGCGTGAACGGGTCGCTGACGTTCCAGAGCGTGGCGGGCGCGCAGATCAACGCGCAGTATCCGCTCACCAACACGACGCCTGGTCTCACGCTCGGCCGTACCTTCTCGAGCGTGGCTCCCACGGTCGACCTGGTGGCGCCGGGGACGATGTATCTCGATCGCATCTACCAGACCGACATCCGGTTCTCGAAGAACTTCAAGGTCGGCGCGACGACGATTCGGCCGAACGCGTCGGTCTACAACCTGTTCAACGCGAACCCGACGAACACGAACGCGGCCTACACGGCGCGGTACGGCGCGGCGTGGCTGGCGCCGACCGTCATCCTGACGCCGCGGTTCCTCGACTTCGGCGTGCAGATCGACTTCTAGAACGTTGCATAATGCCGTAGCGGCCGGCTTCAGCCGGCCGGCGAACGTCCGCCTAAAGGCGGACGCTACGGCTGGCAAATAGGTCGCAGGTCGTAACCAACGTGGCCGGCAGCCGGGCAACCGGTTGCCGGCCATTGCTTCATGGGGGCACGATGATAAGACGGCCTCTTCTGGTTGCCATGCTGGCCGCGGTGGTGGTGGCGCCCCTTTCCGCGCAGGCGCCGTTCAAGGCTGGCCGGACTCCATGGGGCGATCCGGACCTCCAGGGCAACTACACGAACCTCTACGAAAACGGCACGCCACTCGAGCGTCCGAAGGAGTTCGAGGGACGCACGCTCGACGACGTGAAGGGCGAGGAGCTGGCCAGAATCAAGGCGGCGACACAGGAACGCACCATCAACGCCTTTCAAGGGCCCATTCACGCGCCCGACAACTGGTGGCAGGACGCCCTGAATCTGAAGAAGGGCAGCCAGGCGTGGCTCGTCGTGGATCCGCCGGACGGCAAGGTGCCGCCGCTGACGCCCGAGGCGGAGAAGCGCATCGCCGCGAGCGCCGAGGCACGGCGCAGCCTGGGGCACGGCCCGGCGGACTCCTGGGAGGACCGCAGCCTCTACGATCGATGCCTGACGCGAGGCCTGCCAGGCTCGATGATGCCGGCGATTTACGGCAACTCGTATCAGATCGTGCAGGGGCCGGGCTACGTCGCGATCCGCTACGAGATGATTCACGAGACGCGCGTGATTCCGCTCGACAACCACACGCACGTCGGGCGGAACATCCATCTCGACATGGGCGACGCCCGCGGGCACTGGGACGGCGACACGCTCGTGGTCGAGACCACGAACTTCAAGGACCGCAGCGTCTACCGGAACGCCAACGCCGCCGCGCTGAAGCTGACGGAACGTTTCACCAGGATCGCGCCGAACCGGGTGAAGTGGTCCGTGACGGTCGACGATCCCGGCACCTGGACGCGTGCATGGACGTTCGCGATGCCGTTGACGCTCAACGACGGCGAGCCGCTGATGCCGTATGAGTGCCACGAAGGCAACTACGGCCTGAAGAACATCCTCAGCGCCGCGCGCGCCGACGAAAAGGCCGGCGCGGCCGGCCTTGCCGGGTCCGGCGGAGATCCCAGCGCCCCGGCCGACGATCGATAACCGCAGAGAAGCGGCCCTTCACTCAGAACCGGGCTGCGACTGGAATCAGCAACCACAAAGGGCACGAAGTTCACAAAGGGGCCTTCGTCCTTCGTGGCTTCTTGGTGATCTTTGTGGTTACTTCTTCTTGGGCCCGCTCGTCCCGTAAATGAGTTGGGTGAGGGCCGGAACCCGGCCGACGAGTCGCGCATAGAGAGCGAGCTGGCCGCGGTGGTACTCCTCGTGCGAGATGCCGTGGTTCATCCAGGCCAGACGGCTGCCGCGTTCCCCGTCGAACCGCGTGATCAGCTGCAGCAGGTGAAGTTCACCGGCTGACCGGAGCCTGCGCTCGCCGTCAGCGTGGGTGCGCTTCAGCATCTGCACCAGCGCCCGTTTGCCGCCACGCGCCGGCCGGACTCCGCGCGCATACTCTTTCATGAACTCCGGGAACGACTTGCGGCGGAAATTTCCGTCCGGCCTGGAGAGCTCGCCGGACATCATCATCCCGGATTCCGCGATGTGCACCGCGATCTCCGCCGGTGTCCGGCTTTCGCCGGATGGCTTGAATCGGAGATCCGCGTCCGACAGGTTTTCGATCTCCGTGACCACGCCCGCGCGCGTGTATCGCCACGCTTCGAGGGCTTCTTCGAGCAGGGTTGTGAACGCCATGGGGAAGGATACTATCCCCATGGAACGTAAAACGTAGAACGTAAAATGTAGAAGACAAGTCGCGAAGTTTGCGTTTGTGCGTAGTGCAAACCTTCAGGTTTGCCGTGACTCCCGGTGCGTCCCAGGCAGACCTGAAGGTCTGCACTACATCAAGAGAAGAACGCCCTACGGCAGACTGAGCGCGACGAACTCGCCCGCGTGCTGGTTGCCGCCGATCGCCAGCACGACGTACTGCTTGCCCTGGAACATGTAGGTGATCGGCGCCCCGGTGGCGCCCGCCTCGAGCTCGATCTCCCAGAGCGTTTTGCCCGTCGCTTTGTCGAGCGCGCGGAGTTTCTTTCCGCCGCCGCCGGGCGGCGTTCGCGGATTGTTCTGGTCGCCTTCGGTGACGAACAGCAGCGTCTTCGTCACGATCGCCGTCGACCGCACCGCCTGTCCGAGCGGCGGCAGGTTCAGCGCCTTCAGCTCCGGATGGTTGCGCGGGCCGTCGCCGTTCGCGACCATCCATGCGTGGTCGCCGGTATTGAGGTTGATGGCCGTGACGCGGCCGTACGGCGGCTTCGTCAGCGGCAGGCCTCGCGGACCCTGCACGAGGGCGCGCGAGCCGGCGCGGTAGCGGAGGTTCGTCTCGTCGGGGTTGCCCTTGATCAGATCCGCGGTGAACGGGTTCGTCTTCGACGGGATGTAGAGCATGCCCGTTTCGGGATCGAATGCCGCGCCCGTCCATGCGGCGCCGCCGTTCGACCCGGGAAGCTGGAGTGTCCCTTTCGTGTCGCCGGGGCCGTCGCCCCGCACTGACGGCGGCGTGTACAGCGGACCGGTCACGTACGACTTGATGATCTCGGCCGCCTCCGCGCGGAGTTGCGGCGTGAAGTCGATGAGATCGTCGGCCTGCAGCCCCTGATGTTCGAACGGCAGCGGTTTTGTCGGAATGGGCTGCGTCGGCGACGTCTTCTCGCCGGGCACGGTCGACTGCGGAACGGGCCGCTCTTCGATCGGCCAGACGGGCGCTCCGGTGACGCGGTCGAGCACGAAGACGAGGCCCTGCTTGGTCACTTCGACGAGAGCCTTGATGGGCCGGCCGTTCACGCGGATGTCCACGAGAATCGGCGCCGCCGGGTTGTCATCGTCGAACAAATCGTGGTGGACCGTCTGGAAGTGCCAGATGCGCTTGCCGGTTCTGGCGTCGAGGCAGACGATCGAGCTGGTGTAGAGATTGTTTCCGAGCCTGTGCCCGCCGTACATGTCGTTCGTGCCGCCGGATGTCGGCAGATACACGTACCCGAGCTCGTCGTCCGCGCTCATCATCGACCAGACGTTGCCGGCGCCGGTATACGCGTACGAGTCGTTCTCCCACGTCTCCACGCCGGGCTCGCCGGCGTGCGGGACGATGTGGAAGGTCCAGCGCAACTTGCCGGTGTGGATGTCGTACGCGCGCACGTCTCCGGGCGGCCCCTCTTTGTTCCTCGCGGAGTCCTGCTCGAGCATCGACGACCCGATGACGACGACGTCGCGGACGATGAGGGGCACGCCGCTCCAGCGGAAGGCTTTCATGAGCGGCCCAAGCCCCACGTTGAGATCGACTTTTCCGCCGTCTCCGAAATCCGCGTACGGCTGTCCGTTCTTCGGGTTGAGCGCGTAGAGATACTGGGCGCGGGTGGTGAAGATGCGGGCGTCGGCGCCCTGGCTCCAGTACGCGACGCCCCAGTGCGCGCCTCCGCCGAGCAAACCGTCGGCGCCGGGCGCGAGCGGCGGCTGCGTCCACAGCGTGCGGCCCGTCGCAGGATCCATGGCCTCGACGAGGCCGAGGCCGTCCGGTGCGTAGAGCGCGCCGCCGACCATGATGGGCGATGCGGTGAACCTGTTGGAGATGCGAAGCCCGGGATTGGCGGACAGGATCGCCGGATCCACCTGCGGCCTGCGCCAGGCGACGCGAAGGCCGGAGACGTTGTCTTTGTTGATCTGATCGGCGGGGGAGTATTTCGTGGCGCGGTTGTCGGCGGAGTAGAAGCGCCATTCGCCGGTCGCCGTCGCGCGGTCCGCGGCGTACACGACTCCCAAGCCGGCCGCGACGATGGCCGCGCCGGCGATTCGCAGAAGAGACGGGCTCATTCGTAGAACTCCGGAGATTTTCTGAGCTTCGCGAAGCCGACCAGGTCGTGCCCAATCCACAGCTGTGTGCCGGTCCTCTGCACGAACGCGCGAACGGCTTTGCGCGTCTGCGTCGCGAGCGCCTTGTCGGCCTCGCCTGGCGGCACATCGTCGCGGTTGACCTCTTCCGGGTAGTGATACATGTCGCCGGTCAGCATGACAGGTCCGGTCTTCGCCAGCTTCACCACGAGCGCCAGGTGGCCCGGCGTATGGCCGGGTGTGGGCTTGATGACCACCGTGCCGTCGCCAAACACGTCGTAATCTCCCTCGATGAACACGGTCTTGCTGTCCTTGAGCGCGCTGTAGGTGTCGGGCGACGCGATCCGTGGGGGTGGCACGCTGAACATCGCGTCGTGCTCCACTCGAGTGACCAGCCACGTGGACGTCCTGAAGTCGTTGGCGTTGCCGGTGTGATCGCCGTGGTAATGCGAGAGAGCCAGATACGTGATGTCCGATGGCTTGTAGCCGGCCTGCGCCAGCTGTCCCTTCAGGGTTTTGCTGGCGCGCGCCATGCCCGTCTGCGGCGCGCCGGATTCGATGACGCTGTCGGTCAGGAATCCGGCGTCCCATATGAGCGTGCCCCTCGGATGGACGATGAGGTACGCGGCGTCGGAGAGGTTGGTCGCGCCGACCTCGTCTTTCCTCAGGCCAAAGAGCGGCATCGGATCGGGGATGTTGAGCGTGCCGCAGTCGAAGACGTACAGGCGGACCGGCGCCGGCGCCGGCGGGCGAGCCTGCGCGCCGAGGAGCGCGATCAGGAGTGCGGCGATCGCTACGCGCATGGTCTTCCTTCCAGCCTTTGCGATTTGATCCTCGAAACCCGTAGCGTCCGCCTTCAGGCGGACGTCGACGGCCGGCTGAAGCCGGCCGCTACGCGTCATCGCCCCTCAGAAGTCGAACGCGCGCCGAACTTCACGAGACGTCCCTGGAGCACGGCCGTCGGACGTCAGTCCTCCTGCTGGGAAAACGCTCGAATCTAACGCCTTGTCCGACCGTCAGGCAACGGCAAACGCGTCGGGGGAGGTACCCAAATCGGGGGGCTCGTTCTGGCGCGGCTCGTGGCTCGTTGCTCGTTTCTCGTAGCTCGTTCTGGTTGCGCGTCAGCGTCACGCCACGAGCACGAGCCACGAGCCACGGGCCACGAGCTCCGGGCTACGAGCTACGAGCTACGAGCTACGAGCCACGGCAAGTTCCACGAGCGCGCTCGCATCCGGCAGGCGTTCGACCTGCGCGACGGCCTCGGCGAGGCGGTCGCGCGCGCCCTGCGTCAGGAAGCTGCTCGCGTTCTCGTCGAACTTGCCGCGGATTTCCGCGTAGGTCATCGGATTCTCGAACGAGCCCCGGTTGTATTCCTCGACCTCGCTGAACGTACGGCCGTCGGCGAGCGTCACGCGCACCGCGCCCTTGAACCGGCCGGGCCCGGGAAACTCGGGGTCCACGTAGTACTGCACCCGGCGGGCGAGCGCGAGAATCTCCGGGTTACGCAGGCTGGCGGGCGCGTACGCATCCTTGCCGAGGCGTCCGGCGTGCATGGCTTCAGCGAGGCTGTATTGCAGGCTCACGCGGCCGTGTGAATCCGACGCGGGCGCGAATTTCTCAGCCACGGGCTCGCACACGATCGGCACGATGAAGGCCGCGACCGGGACGTCGATCCGCTCGATCTCCGCCGGAGCAATCGCGTGCGCGGTCCTGAGGCGGAGCAGCGCATCGAGGTACGGATGGATGACGTGCGCTGCCGGATACGGCTTGAGCGACGAGTTCCGGCTGTCCCACTGCGTGCCGAGGCCGTTCGTCACGCGGCCGAGGTCGCGCGCGATCCCCGGATCCTGCAGGTGCGAGGCGAAGAGGCCGAAGCGCCCCTCGAGCACCTGCGCCGGTCCCGTCATGCCTTCGCGCGCGAGATAGGCGGCCGTGATGCCGCTTTGCGCCGCCCATCCCGGGTGCAGGAATTTCGGGTGCGTGCCGTCCACCCAGCACTCCAGGATCCCCGACGCGAAGCTGCCGCAGATGCCGGCGGCCTGCGCCATCTGTGCGGCGTCGAGACCCAGCAGCCGGCCCGCCAGATACGTGACGCCGAACGGCGCGAAGAGTCCCGTGGGATGAAAGCCGCGCTTGTGAAACTGTCCCGGCGAGACGCTGCCAATCCGGCAGGAGATTTCGTTGCCCACGGCGATCGCCGCGACGAGATCCCGGCCGGACACGGGCGTCATCTCCGACAACGCGAGCGCGGCGGCGACGGCCGGACTGCTCATGTGGACGATCGATTCGTTGTGCGTGTCGTCGTACTCGAGCGCCTGGGCGCAGGCGCCGTTGGCGCACGCGGCTGCCGCCACGCCGACGCGTTCGCCACGGCCGAAGATCCCGCACGGGCCAGGCGGAGACATCGCGACCGTCGCCGCACGCGTCGCGCGCCCGAACGGCGTGTCGGCGCCCGCCAGCGCGAGGCCCATCACGTCGAGGATTCTGAGCTTCGTGGCGTCGACCACATCCTGCGGCAGATCGGCGAACGTCAGCCGGTGCGCCCAGGCGGCCAGTGTGGTGGTCAGCGGTTCGTGTGCAGTCATCGTATAAAATCGCTTGAATGTCAGAGACAAAGATTCTCGTGCCGCGCGACGCGAGAGCGAGCGCATCGGCGCGCGTCACTCCTGCGTCACGAAGAGCTTGAGCGAGACGGCCAGCGCGGAGGCGGCCACCAGGAACGCCGACATGGCCCCGAGGCTCGCGGTAAAGGACCCCGTTTCGTCGCTCAGCCAGCCGAAGATATAAGGTCCGACGAACCCGCCCGCCGTCCCGATCGAGTTGATGAAGGCCAGGCCGCCGGCCAGCGCGATGCCGGTGAGGAACCGCATCGGGATGGTGAAGAAGATCCCGCGCGCGGCGTTGATCCCGACGAGCGACACCGTCAGCCAGCCGAACGACACCCAGAAATTTGTCGAGAGGACCGCGCAGAACAGCCCGATGGCCCCCACCAGGCACGCCAGGGCGAGGTTGGTGACCTTGTTGCCGCCGCGATCCACGTGGCCGGCCCAGGTGATCATCCCGATGGAGGCGAACACATAGGACGCGCTGCTCAGGAATCCGACCTCCAGATCCGACAGGTGACCGAGCTTCAGGATCTGCGGCAGAAAGATCCCGACGCCGTAAGAGCCCACGAGAAACCCGAACTGCACGCCGCCGAGGATCAGCACGCGCGGATCCTTGAGCGCCGGCCCGAGGTGGCGCACTTCGCGCGGCCGCTTCTCGCCCGCGACGCGCTCGCGCACGATCTCGCGTTCCTTCTCGGTCAGCCACGTGGCGTCCTCGGGCCGCTCGGTCATCACGCGGAGCACCACGAACCCGAGCACCGCGACGGGGAGGCCTTCGAGAATGAACAGCCACTTCCAGCCGGCCAGGCCGGCAATCCCGTTCATCTGCAGGAGCAATCCGGACAGCGCGCCGCCGATGACCGACGAAATCGGGATCGCGACCATGAACCAGGCAATGACGCGTGTCCGATATTCGGCGGGAAACCAGTGGCCCAGGTAAAACGCCACCCCGGGAAAAAATCCGGCTTCGGCGGCCCCGAGCAGAAACCTCAGCAAGTAGAAGCTGAGCGGCCCCGTGACGAAGATGGTCGCCGCGGATATGAGCCCCCAGCTGATCATGATCCGCGCGATCCACCGGCGCGCGCCCACGCGGTACAGGATCATGTTGCTTGGCAGTTCGAGGAAGCAGTACCCCAGGAACAGGATCCCGGCCCCCCGCCCGAACTGCGTCGCCGTCAGCCCGATCTCGCGGTTCATCGTCAGCGCGGCGAACCCGATGTTGTTGCGGTCGAGGTAGTTGAAGATGTAGGCGAGAATCAGAACCGGGAGGAGACGCCAGGCGACCTTGGAGAAAAGACGCCGCGCGTCCGCGTCATTCATCGTGATGGCCGGTGGTCCATGCAGGCGTGAAGTATATATGGTGCCCTGTCGTGACCCGGCTACTACCCGTTCGGGGGATGTGCCTCGCCGTAAGTTCGGATCTAAAGTGGCGGAACCCTATAAGATCTACGGTGCATGAGCGGCCCGTGGGCTGGACGTCGCAGCCCGTTGCCGTGGCCCGCGCCTGATGTCCTGATGGTTGGTAACTCGCGCATGAAATCTCACCGGATTGTTCTCGCGTTCCTTGCCGTGCTGTTGAGCGGCGCACTGCCCCTGCGTGCGGCTGATGGCCAGCCCAATGGCTACGCGCTCACGGCGTGGACGAAGGAGCGGGGGCTGCCGCCAGGCGACGTGCTCGTCATGACGCAGGACCTTGACGGCTACCTCTGGGTGGGCACCACCACCGGCCTCGCGCGTTTCGACGGATTGCAGTTCTCGCTGTGGGGCGCGCACGGTGAGCCGGCGCTGCCCGTTCGCAGCGTGCCCTCCCTGACGGGCGCGCATGACGGCAGCCTCTGGATTGGATTCGGCAGCCCGGGCGGCGTGAGCCGGTACCGCAACGGTCAACTCGTCCACTACTCCGAGACCGACGGCTTGCCGCACGGCGGGATTAACGCGCTCATCGAGGATCGCCACGGCACGATCTGGGCGGGCGGCGCGGGCGGGCTGTCCCGATTCGTCGACGATCGCTGGGAGCCGATGGGTGGCGTGGCCGGTCTGCCGGCGACCGAAGTATCGAGCATCTACGAAGATCAACACGGCGCGTTGTGGGTCGGCGGTGGCGGCGGTGTGTATCGCCGCACGTCCACGACGTTCGAACTCGTGGATGCGAACGCGACGTACGCCAGGAGCCTCGCCGAAGACGAAGCCGGCGCCATCTGGGTGACCGATCTGCACCGGATCGTACGCAAGGTGCACGGAACCAGCGCGCCCCCGCTTCCGGCGGACGTTCGTCTGCCCGCCGCCGGATGGCGGCTGCTTCACGACCGCAAGGGCTCGCTCTGGGTGGCGGCCTGGGCCAGCGGGCTGCTCCGCATCCGGAAGCCCGCCGCCGGCGCGGCGCCCGCGATCGAGCGCTTCGCGTATGAAAGCAAGATCGGGGGCTCGCCGCGTTCGCTGTTCGAGGATACGGACGGCAACATCTGGATCGGCATGCGCGGCGGCGGATTGTTGCGTGTGTCCGAGAGCGTGCTCCAGAACGACATCCCGCTCGAGGGCCTGACGACGGACGGTGTGCGCGGGCTGTCGGCGGGCGCCGACGGATCCGTGTGGGTGGCGACCGAACACAGCCTGCACCGTTTTTCCGGCGCGACGCGACGGGTGTACAGCCTTCCGCAAACGCTCGCGCTGCACACCGACACATCCGGCACCCTGTGGGCGGCGACGACGCAGGGAGTGACGCGCGTCATCGGCGATCGTCTGCAGCCGCTGGCGCTGCCGCAGGGTGTGGCGTGGGATCGGATCGCGTCGATCACGACCGACTCCGGCGGCGCACTCTGGCTCTGCCAGGTGGATCAGGGACTGCTCCGCTGGTCAGGCGGACGGTTGAGCCGCTTCGAGAAGGCACCCGAGGTGGCCGGAAAGCCGTGCAGCGTCACGTTCACCGACCGCCGCGATCGCGTCTGGGTCGGCTTCAACGGTGGAGGAGTGGCGGTCTACGAGGGCGGCCAGTTCCGCCTCTACGACGAAAAAAGCGGCGTCGTCTCCGGACGCGTGTCGGCAATCTACGAGGATCGCAAGGGCTCGCTATGGGTGAGCGCGGTCGGAGGCGTCAGCCGCCTCCAGAACGGGCGCTTCACCAGCTTGACGCCGAAGAACGGCCCGTTCACCGGCATCGTGCCGTCGCTCGTCGAAGACAACGACGGTTACCTCTGGATTGGCGTGAACGCAGGTTCAGGGTTGATTCGCCTCAACCCCTCCGAGCTCGACAAGGTGGTCGTGAGTCCTTTGCACGAGGTCGAGTACCGGATGTACGACGTCTCGGACGGTCTGCCCGGCGATCTCCAGTGGCTCAGCCACCCGGCCGCGGTTCGCGCCGGCGACGGCAGGCTGTGGCTGGCCACGCGAGCCGGCGCGTCGGCGATCGATCCCCAGCAGCTGCCGAGGAACGTGCGGCCGGCGCCGCCGCGCATCGACCGCGTCGTCGTGGACGGGCGCGATCTGCCGTCGGTCGGCAACGTCGAGCTGCCGTCGCGCACCTCCACGCTGCAGGTGGACTACGGCACGCTGAGCCTGTCGTCCGCATCGAAGTTGCGATATCGGTACATGCTCGAAGGCGTCAGTCCGGAGTGGGTGGACGCCGGTGTCCGACGGCAGGTGCTGTTCACGAATGTTCCGGCGGGCCGTCACCGGCTCCGTCTCAGCGTGACCAACGACGGGCTGTGGACCGAGGCCCGTATCTGGGATTTCTCGATCGCGCCCCCGTTTTACAGGACCAGCCGCTTTTACGCGATCTGCACGATCAGCCTGATGTTCGCACTCGCCGCCACGTGGTGGCTCCGCCTGCGCGCCGTGCAGCATCAATTCGCCCTCGTCATCGCCGAGCGCGCACGCGTGAGCCGTGAGATTCACGACACGCTGTTGCAGAGCCTTGGCGCGATCGGCCTCGAGCTCGAGATCATCGCCAGCCAGCTCGATCCATCGCTCCGCGAACCGCGCGACTCGCTGCGCCGTCTCCGCCAGGACGTGCGGCGCTCGGTGCGCGAAGCGCGCGAGTCGATCATGGAGCTTCGCTCGACCCGGCTCGATCGCCGGGATCTGGCCGAGGCGCTTCGCGAGATGGCCGCGAAGGCCCGGTCCGCCGAAGGCGCGGAGCTCGCGGTCGCCGTCGAAGTGCATGGCCAGCCGCGCCGCTGCTCGGCCGAAACGGAAGAGGAGTTGCTGCGCATCGGCCAGGAAGCGGTCAGCAACGCGGTGCGCCACGGGCGGCCCACGCAGAATTGAGGTCGCGCTCGACTACGGCGAGGATGCGCTGTCTCTTCGCGTGTCAGACGATGGCACAGGCTTCGTGCCGGCGGGCCATCCGGCCGGCACCGGGGCGCATCTCGGCCTGATGAACATGAAGGAGCGGGCGGAGAAGATCGGCGGCCACGTCCGGATCTCGAGCCAGCCCGGCCACGGCACGGCGGTCGTCGCCGTGGCGCCGCTGTCAGCGCCTCCCGCGGCAGAGCGGTTGCCGGCGTGACGGGGCCGGCGATTCGCGTACTCTGCGTCGACGATCATCGTCTGATGCGTGAAGGCATCGTCCGCGTCGTCGGCCTGCAGCCGGATATGACCGTCGTCGCGCAGGCCAGTGACGGCGAAGAGGCGGTCGAGCAGTTTCTGCAGCATCGGCCCGACATCGTGTTGATGGACTTGCAGCTGCCGCGCGTGAACGGCCTGCATGCCATCCGCGCGATCCGGCATGCCCAGCCGGACGCCCGCATCATCGTGCTGACGATGTACGCGGGCGACGAGGATATCTACCGTGCGCTCCAGGCGGGCGCCGCCGGCTACCTGTTGAAGGATACGGTGCCGGAGGATCTGGTTCGCGTCATCCGCGAGGTGCACGCGGGGCAGCTGGCGATCCCGCCCGACGTGGCGGCCACGCTCGCGTCGCGGGCGAAGCAACCCGCGCTGACCCTGCGCGAACTGCAGGTGCTCGAGTTGCTCGCGACCGGCAAGCGCAACAAGGAAATCGCCGCGGATCTCGGGATCAGCAGCGATACCGCCCGCGCCCACATCAAGAGTATTTTCGTGAAGTTCAACGTGCACGACCGGACGGCCGCGCTCGCCGAGGCGCTCCGGCGCGGGATCATCCACATCGGTTAGAGAACGCGGAGACGACCATCAACGCAGAGATCGCAGAGATCGCGGAGCCAAAATATTCTCTGCGATCTCCGCGATCTCTGCGTTAACCTCCGTCTCGGCGTTCTCGCCTCAGGTAAGCCGATGAACATCCGCAGGATCGTGGAGAGCGATCGATCGGACTGGGTTCGTCTGCGTGACGCGCTGTGGCCGGGCTCCCTCTCGGATCACGACGTTGAGACGCGCAAGTACTTCGAGAGCGGCCTCGATTTTCCGGTCGTGTTCGTGGCGGACGTGGACGGCCGCCTCGTCGGCTTTCTGGAATTGGACTATCGCAAGTACGCGCCCGGCTGCGCGTCGTCGCCCGTGCCGTTTATCGAGGGCTGGTACGTCGAGCCCGCCATGCGCGGCCGCAAAATCGGGCGGGCCCTCGTCGAGGCCGCCGAAGCGCACGCGCGGGCTTCCGGACACGTCGAAATCGCCAGCGACGCCGAGTTGGAAAACGCCGGCGGGATCAACGCCCATCTGGCCGTTGGTTACGAGGAAGTCGAACGCGTCGTGTGTTTTCGCCGCTCGCTCGTGAGCCGCTGAACGCATGATGACCTGCCGATTAGCCTTCCCGGCTCTCGAGCCGATAGACATCAGAGTGGTCCGGAATTGAGGAGCACCGTGATGTTTGACACAATCCTCGAGAGTCCGCTGGCACCGTGCCTGATCTGGGCAATCCTGTATATCTCTGACTACTACTCGACCATCGCCTGCGCGCGGTTGTATCACGCGCAGGACAAAATCGCTTACGAAGGAAGCTTCGAAATCACGCCCATCTTCCAGGCAGACGTGAATGCTCTGCGTCGCGTCAGCCCGCGGTTCCTGGGAATCCTTCTGGTCTCGACGGTCTATCTCTATTGGGTTCGCAGTCTGACCTCGCCCGCCGACGTGACGTTTGGCTTCTACGTGACGTGCCTCGGGGCGTTGTTTCTCGTCGAGCTCACGGTCCACGCACGTCACCTGCGAAACTGGTTTCAGTTGAGCCGTGTCGTCCCGTTTCTTCGCGGACGTCTCGAATATCCGCGCGGCGCCATGCTGCGTGCGTCGTCACTCGAGCTGCTGATGTTCGCCCTTCTATACGCCATCCTCTACGGGGTAACGGGGCATCCATTCGTCCTGGGCGGCGTGTTGGGCAACGCACTTCTGTCGGTCAACCACTACCGGCTCGCGACGCGACACGAAGCCGCTCGTCAGCGGGTGCTGGCTGGCGGCTAGCAGGCTGCTGAAGAACGCAGCCTGAACGGAAAACGGAAAACGGGGAACGGGGAACGGAGAATTCCGGCCGGCCGCTACGGCATTGCCGGCACGGCCCGACGGCGGCTGCCACCGCCGACTGACAAATAGCTACTATTCAAGGACTTATGGCCGGAATTCCTCGGCCGTCACCTACCCGATCGGGGGATTTTCGCCCGATCGAACGTCCGGCTACAGTAACCTCGCACGTGTTGACCATGCGGTTCCGTCTGGTCGCGGTTGTCGCCTGCTGTCTCGCTGCCGTCGCCGCGGCTCGCATCGTCGTGACCGCCACTGGTGGTCAGCGCAGCGACCCCGATCCGCTCTGCCGCTGCAGAGCCGTACCGCGCGACGCTCGACCAGGTACTGTGTGGGCTGTCACAACGCGCGGACAAAGTCCGGCGGGCTCGCGCTGGACGGTCTCGACCTCGCGAACGTTCCCCGTGACGCGGCGACGTGGGAAAAAGTCGTGCGCAAGCTGAACACGCGGACCATGCCGCCCGCCGGCGTTCGCCGGCCCGACGACGCGAGCTATCACGCGCTGGCGACGTGGCTGGAAAGCCGGATCGACCGCGCCGCGCTCGCTGCGCCTAATCCCGGCCGGCCGTTGCTGCACCGCCTCAACCGCGCAGAGTACGCCAACGCGATTCGCGATCTGCTGGATCTCGACGTGGACGTCACCGTGTTGCTGCCGCCGGACGATTCGGCCTACGGCTTCGACAACGTCTCCGATGTGCTCGGAGTCTCTCCGTCGCTGCAGGAGCGGTACCTGTCAGCGGCCGAAAAGATCAGCGAGGCGGCGCTCGGCGATCCCTCGGCCGGGAGGGTCACAGAAACGTACCGCGTGCGTCAGGATCTCTCCCAGGATCAGCACATCGAAGGCCTCCCGCTCGGCACGCTGGGCGGAACCCTCGTGCGCCATACGTTCCCGATGGACGGCGAGTACGACCTGCAGGTGCGGTTCTTCCGAACGAACTTCGGAAACCTGCGCGGCCTGGAGCACCCGCACGCGGTGGAGGTGACGCTCGACGGAGCCCGCGTCAGGTTCGGGACGATCGGCGGCGACGAGGACCTGAGGGCCGCGTTCGACAAGCCCACCGAGACGGCTGACGCCATCGACGCGCGGTTCGCGGTCCGTGTGCCGGTGACAGCCGGACCCCACACGGTCGGCGTCAGCTTCGTGGAGAATCTCGGCCTCGTCGATACGGCGCGGCTGCAGCCGTTCCTGCGAAGTTCGGCCGACACGCTCGACTGGACGGGCCGCCCGCATCTCGATCGCGTCTCGATCACAGGTCCGTTCAACGCCACGGGCCCGGGAGATACGCCCGCCCGACGGAAGATATTCGTGTGCCGGCCGGCGACGCCTGCCGGCGAAAGCGCGTGCGCCAGGCAGATCATCGCGACGCTGACGCGGCACGCCTATCGGAAGCCCCCGCAGGACGCGGAGCTTCAGCCGATCCTGGAATTCTACAAGTCGTCACGCCGCGACGGTTCGTTCGAGCGCGGCATTCAGAGCGCGCTGCAGCTGATCCTCGCGAGCCCGAAGTTTGTCTTTCGCGTCGAGCAGGATCCGCCGGATGCGCCGCCGGGCAGCATCTACCGCATCAGCGACGTCGAGCTGGCGTCGCGGCTGTCGTTCTTTCTCTGGAGCAGCATCCCGGACGAAGAGCTGCTGACGGCGGCGAGCCAGGGCACGCTTCGCGACCCCGCCGGGCTCGAGCGCCAGGTCCAGCGCATGCTGGCCGATCCGAAATCGTCGGCACTCGTCACCAACTTCGCCGGGCAATGGCTGCAGATTCGCAACCTGAAGACGTTCCTGCCGAACTCGGACGACTTCCCGGATTTCGACGACAACCTGCGTCAGGCGTTCGCCCGCGAAACCGAACTGTTTTTCGAAAGCGTGATTCGCGAGGATCGCAACGTCCTCGATCTGCTGACCGCCGACTACACTTTCGTCAACGAACGGCTCGCGCGCCATTACGGCATCCCGGGCGTCTACGGCAGCCAGTTCCGCCGCATCGTGCTGACGGACGAAGCGCGCAGGGGCCTTCTTGGCAAAGGCAGCCTGCTCGCCGTCACATCCCATGCGACCCGTACGTCGCCCGTTCTCCGTGGGAAGTGGGTGCTCGAGAATATTCTCGGCACGCCGCCGGCGCCGCCTCCGCCCGACGTCCCCACGCTCAAGGAACCCGAACCTGGCGAGGCCGCCCGGACGATGCGTCAGCAGATGGTGGAGCACCGCGCGAACCCCACGTGCGCGAGCTGTCACAAGGTGATGGATCCCATCGGGTTCGCCCTGGAAAACTTCGACGCCGTCGGGGCGTGGCGCGCGCGAGACGCCGGCACGGTCATCGACGCGTCGGGCGAACTGGGAGACGGGACGAAGATCGACGGCGTGGTCGCGCTGCGGCGGGCGCTCGTCAGCCATCCAGACGTCTTCGTCGGCACGCTGACGGAAAAGCTGCTGACGTACGCGCTCGGCCGGGGTCTCGACTACCCGGACATGCCGGCGGTCCGGGCAATCGTCGCCTCGGCGTCGCGCGATCGGTACCGCTTCTCGGCGATCATTCTCGGCATCATCAACAGCGCGCCGTTCCAGATGCGGGTGAGGGCGCGCGGAATCGACCGTGGCCGGTACACCGTAGCGGCCGGCTTTAGCCGGCCGCAGGCGTTCGCCTTAAGGCGGACGCTACGAAAGAGTGTCTATGTTCATTACCAGGACAGCCTTGGCACGGCGGACGTTTCTGCGGGGAATGGGCGCCGCGGTCGGGTTGCCGGTCCTCGAGGCGATGGTGCCCGCGATGACGGCGCTGGCACAGACGCCGGCGAACCCGAAGACGCGGTTTGGCGCAGTATTCGTCCCGAACGGCGCCATCGTGGAACAGTGGAGCCCGTCCACTACCGGCGCGAATTTCGAATTCGCCCCGATCCTGAAACCGCTCGAGCGCTTCCGCGACTCGCTGGTCGTTGTCAGCAACCTGACCCGCGCGCACCCGGGCGTCGTCGAGGGCGACCACGCGATCAGCGCGGCGGGCTGGCTGAGCGGCGTGCTGGCGAAGCGTACGCAGGCCGAGGACGTGCAGGGCGGTACGACGATCGATCAAATCGTCGCGGGACGTATCGGACAGGACACGCCGTTTCCGTCGCTCGAGCTGGCGACCGCGGATTTCACCGGCTACGTGGGCGCCTGCACCAGCGGTTACAGCTGCGTGTACACGAATACCATTGCCTGGAGCTCGCCAACCACGCCGCTGCCGATGGAGATCAACCCGCGCGTGGTATTCGAGCGGTTGTTCGGCCGGCCGGGCACGCCCGAGCAGCGCGCCGCGCGTACTCAGCGCAACCTGAGCATTCTCGATCTCGTGAGGCAGCAGGCGGCCGATCTGCAGCGTGGCCTGGGCGCCCGCGATCGCGTCCGGCTTGGCGAATATCTCGACAACATCCGCGAGATCGAGCGCCGCATCGAGCGCGCGGAGGGGCATGCCAGCGCCGACGTCGCCTCGTTCGAGCTGCCCGCCGGCGTGCCGGAGTCGTTCGAAGAGCACCTCGCGCTGATGTACGACCTGCTGGCCGTCGCGTATCAGGCGGAGCTCACGCGCGTGTTCACGTTCATGAGCGACCGCGAGCTAAGCCAGCGGACGTATCCGCAGATCGGCGTCAGCGAGCAGCACCACACCGTATCGCACCACGGGAACGATCCCGAGAACATCGCGAAGGTGATCAAGATCAACACGTATCACGCGACGCTGTTCTCGAAGTTCCTCGACAAGCTGCGCTCGACGCCTGACGGCGACGGCTCGCTGCTCGATCACTCGCTGATCTTCTACGGCGGCGGCATGGGCAATCCCAATCAACACGCCAGCGATCCGCTGCCGCTCCTCGCCGTGGGCGGCGGCGTTGGGAAAGGCAACCGGCATATCAGGCTCGCGCCGAGAACGCCGATCGGCAACCTGTGGGTGTCCGTGGCGAACCACTACGGCAGCCCGATCGACTCGCTCGGCGAAAGCAACGGGCGGGTGGAGCTGTTCACAACGTAAACGTAAAACGTAAAACGTAAAACGTAGAACGCAGTGAACCCTTGAACCCCTTGAACCTCTCGAACCGTTCGAACCTCTCGAACCCCGCCGCCGTGCCTGCCGCGTCCTGCTGCGTGTTGCTGATCGTTGCCGCTGCCGGCGTGGCGCGGGCGGCGGCGGCCGACGGCAGCGACGCCGCGTTGCCGTTGACGACGGCCGTCAAGAGCGGCAACCACGACCTGGTGCGGACGCTGCTCGGGAAGCCGGTGGACGTGAACGCGCCGGAGGTTGATGGCACGACGGCGCTGCACTGGTCGGTTCGGGGCAACGACCTCGAGACTACGCGGTTGCTGCTCGGCGCGGGCGCCCGCGCGGATCAGGCCAACCGATACGGCGTGACGCCCCTGTCGCTCGCCGCGCTCAACGGCAACGGGCAGCTGATAGAGGCGCTGATCAAGGCCGGCGCGGATCCGGCCGGGTCGGTTTCCGATGGCCAGACGATGCTGATGATCGCGGCGAGGAGCGGCAATCCCGACGCGATAGGTGTCCTGCTCGCGCGGCACGTCGATGTGAACGCACGCGAGCGGGTCCTCGGCGAGACGGCCCTCATCTGGGCGGCATCCGAGAATCATGCGGAGGCGGTCACGCTGCTCGCGAAGAACGGCGCGGATCTCAACGCCCGGTCGAACACGCTGACGTTCCCGCTGGCCAAGTACGGCGACGGCAAGTCGGCACGTTTCACCGTCCTGCCGCGCGGGGGCTGGACGCCGCTGATGTACGCGGCCCGCCAGGGCGCGACAGACGCGGCCCGCGCGCTGGCCGAGACGGGCGCCAACCTGAACCTGACCGATCCGGACGGCACGAGCGCGCTGGTGCTGGCGATCATCAACGCGCACTACGACCTCGCCGCGATGCTGATCGAGAAGGGCGCGGACGCCAACGTCGGCGACACGAGCGGCATGGCGGCGCTGTACGCCGCCGTGGACATGAACACGCTTGACGAAACGCCGGGCCGGCCGGCGCCGAAATCCGCGGACAGGTTGAGCGCGGTGGATCTGGTCGCGAGGCTCCTCGACCGTGGGGCGAACCCGAACGCGCAGCTGACCGCGCCGCTCATCGAGCGCGTGCACAACAACGGGGATGCCGCGCTCGGCGCGGGCGCGACGGCCCTCATGCGGGCGGCGAAGAAGGGCGACCTGGCGATCATGCGCGTGCTGCTGGATCGCGGCGCCGACGTGAACGTGGCGATGAAGAACGGCGCCACGGCGCTCATGTTCGTGTCCGGCCGCGGCGGCCTCGGCCGGTTCGGGGTCTACGACGCGAAGCGCGCCTCGGAAGCCGAGTTCATCGAGGCCGCGAAGTTGTGTCTGCAGCACGGCGCGAAAGATAAACGCGATTGACGCGGCCGGTCAGACCGCCATGCACAGCGCCGCCGCGCAGAGGGGTGACGCGTTCATCGAGTTCCTGGCCGACAATGGCGCCCGGCTGGATGTGAAGGACAAGCAGGGGCGGCTCCCGCTCGACATGGCGCTCGGCGCCGGCGGGCGTGGCGAGCAGACGGTGCGGGAGAGCGCCGCGGCGCTCCTGCGCAAGCGGATGAATCTCCCGTAGCGTCTGGCTGTAGCCAGACGTTCGGTGTGCGAGCGCGCGTCCGGCTGAAGCCGGACGCTACGTGATCCCCGCGTTCGTTGAAGGAGCACTTGATGCGCCGTGTTGTGAACGTGTTCGTCGTCATGGGGGTTCTGGCCGGAGTCCTGCACTCGGCAGGCGAACGGACCCGCGTATTCCGGCAAGGAGTGGGGTGCCCCCGGCGGCGACTGGGCCAGCACGCGCTATTCCACGCTCGCGGAGCTCGACACCGCCAACGTCAAGACGCTCGGCGGCGCCTGGGTCGTGGATTTGCCCGAGCGGCAGTCGTCCAAGGCGCCGCTGCTCGTCAAGGACGGCCGGATGTTCGTCACGACGACCGCCGGACAAATCCTGGCGCTGGACCCGGCGACGGGGAAATCGCTGTGGGCGTTCAAGCCCGACACGCCGTTCGGCGGAAGCCGCGGCATCGGGATCGGAGACGGGCTGCTCTTCGCCGGACTGCGGGACTCCACGGTAATCGCCATCAGCCAGCAGACGGGCGAAGTCGTCTGGCGGCATCAGCGCGAGGCCGGCATTCCCGCGCAAGGCATCAGCACCGCCCCGGCCTACGGCAACGGCGTCGTCGTGGCGGTGGTGTCGGGCGGCGACAACTTCGCGCGAGGACGGGCGTTCGGGCTGGATGCGAAGACCGGCTCGCACCTCTGGAATTTCGAAGTGGTGCCGGGGCCCGGCGAAAAAGGACACGAGACCTGGCCCGCAGACAGCGACATCTGGAAGTACGGCGGCGGCGCGATCTGGACGTCCCCGTCAGTGGACGCCGATCTCGGGCTGGTCTATCTCGAAACGGGCAACTCGGTGCCGCAATGGGGCGGTGAGTTGCGGCCGGGCAACAATCTCTTCAACAACTCCGTGGTCGCGCTCGATCTCAAGTCGGGCGAGGTGCGCTGGTACTACCAGCTCGTGCACCACGACATCTGGGAACACGACGTGGGCACGCCCCTCGTGCTGTACGACACGACAATCGGCGGGCGGACGCGCAAGGTGCTGCTGGCCATGCGCACCGACGGCGTGCCATTTTTCCTGGATCGTGAGACCGGCATGCCCGTCGTCCCCGTCGAAGAACGTGCCGTGAAGCAGGACGCGTTTCTCAAGACGTCGCCGACGCAGCCGTTCACGGTCGGCGCCGATCGGGTCGGGCCCGCGTGCGTCGACAAGAACATGATTCCGCCGGGATTCGAGGCGGGCTGTTATTTCGATCCGATTCGTGTGGACATGCCGAATCACTACATGCCCCACATGAACATGCGGCAGACGCCGATGGCGTACAGCCCGGCGACGGGATATGTGTACGCGTCCGTCTGCGTCAACCCCGCGTGGATTCGCCGCGCGGAGACGCCGTGGGCGTTCGTCAGGCCGACGCGCCTGCCAGGGCAGCAGCAGCACGGGTTCATGACGGCCATCGACTCGCGAACCGGCAAGACGGTCTGGCAGAAGCGAGTGGCGTACGCGGGCTGCGAGGGCGGCGGCGGCGCGACCGCGACAGCCGGCGGCCTGGTGTTCCATGTCGAACCCGACGGAAATTTCCAGGCCTACTCCGCGAAGACGGGCGACGTGGTGTGGCAGTTCCAGACGGGCGACGTCGGGTTCGGCGGCGGCGCAGGCCCTGGCGGCGGTCCGGCCGTGACGTACGAAACTGGCGGCGTGCAGTACGTTGCCCTGACGATGAATCACAGCGTCTGGGCGTTCAAGCGCGGGGGCGCGGTGCCGCCGCGTCCCGCGGCGCCTCCGCCGCCGACCACGCTCGAGTGGGAAGGCCGGCTCGAGGACACGTCGGCGATCCAGTTGGGAACCGTGAGCGCGTTCAACATCGCGACCGCCGGCCGGAAGGAAGAGTGGGCGAACGACTACGGTGTAACACCGCCGCGCGTGCGGACGACCGCAGGCACGGCGGTCACCTGGACCAATACATCGAAAATGGTCCACACGCTGACGGCGCGAGACGGGTCGTGGACGACGGGTGCCATCAAGCCGGGCGAGTCCGGGTCGGTGAAGATCGGAAAGGCCGGCACGTACCAGGTACATCTGCAAGGAGCATCCGTGGACGATCGGACAGGTCGTTGTTCAATAGCGTCCAACGAGGTCCACAGGTCAGGTCCACGGGTCCGCTAGGTCCACGGGTTACGAGCCACGGGCCACGAGCCACGGGTTCACCCGATCCGCGAGGTCCACGGGACGTCACTGTTTCTCGATCTTGGAGACCGTGATCGTGCCGTTGGCGAGCTCGCCCGTGAGCGTGATCGGCTGGCCGGCGTAGCGAGCCAGGCCGCCGAAGCGCTGGTTGGAAATGGGGTAGATTTTGCCCTCGCTCACGAAGACGAATTTCGGCGCCTCGGCGGTCTGGTAGCTGACGCAGGCGATGGTGCAGTCGCGATCGGAAACCTTGGCGCCGCCGGTCGACATCGCGGCGTGCGAGGCGCCGCACATGCTGTCGCTGATGCGGCCGTTCCAGCTTTGTTCGGCGGCGCTCGTCGAAATCGATCCGGTCGCGAGTGAGAGAGCCATGAGGGCAGCGATAGCGAAAGGTTTCGTGGTCCCGTTCATGCGACCTCCGTGTGTCGTCGGGCCGATTTTAGCAGAGCGTGGCAAGGGAGAATCCTATGCGTAAGATCACGATCGTCCTGGTGGTGGCCGCCTGGTCGGGCATCTGTTTCAACCCGCTGGCTGCCGCGGGACAGACGCCGGCGCCTGCGAAAAAACCGGCCAGGGCCTGGACCCCGCCCAAGACGGGATGGGGCGATCCCGATCTGAGCGGCGTCTACACCAACAACGACGAGAGCCTGATTCCGTTCGAGCGGCCGGCCGAGCTCGCCGGCAAGACGCTGGCGGATATCACACCCGCCGAGCTCGACAAGCTGGTCGAGCAGCGCGATGCCCAGCGCGCGGAGGCCGACCGCAATCGCGCCGAGCTGCGAAGTCCGATTCACTGGTTCGAGAATATTTTTCCGAACAACAGCCGCGCCTGGCTGGTGTCGGACCCGCCCGACGGCAAGGTTCCGGCGCCGACCGCTGAAGCCCAGCAGCGCAACGCCGCCCGCGCCCGCGAGCGCGCCGCCCGTGGGCCGGCGGATTCTGCCGAAGATCGAAGCTTGTACGACCGCTGCATCTCCCGCGGGATCCCCGGCTCGATGATGCCGGCGATTTACGGCAACGCGTACGAGATCGTTCAGGGGCCTGGCTACGTCGTGATCACGTACGAGATGGTCCACGAGGCGCGGGTCATTCCGCTGACGCCCGCACCTCACGTTGGCGAAAGCATCCATATGTACATGGGCGACGCCAAAGGCCACTGGGAGGGCAATACCCTCGTCGTCGAGACGACGAACTTCACGGACAAGATCGCCTATCGCGGCTCGAGCGAGCACCTCAAGCTGACGGAGCGCTTCACGCGGACCGGACCGGAGACGGTCGAATGGTCATCGACCTTCAACGATCCGCACACGTGGGCGACGCCGTGGACATTCGCGATGAACCTCACGAGGAAGGACGACAGCCAGCGCCCGTTCGAGTACGCCTGCCATGAAGGGAACTACGCGATGTTCCACCTGCTGCAGGCCGCCCGCGCCGACGACAAGGCCGCCGAGGAAGATGCGAAGAAAGGCATCGTACGCACACGCGCCGCCGGCGGCGCGGACGAGCAGGAACGATGACGCAGACAGGGCGCGTCAGGTGGGTCGTGATGGCCGCCGTGGCGCTGATCTCATCGAGCACGGCGGCGCAGGCGCAGCTGTCGCCTCCCAACGCGGCCGGCGTCGCGATGGGACATCTTCACTACCACGTCCGCGACGTTGACGCGAACAAACGCTTCTGGGTTGCGCTGGGCGGAGTGCCTGCCACGATCGGCACGACGGATGTCATCCGGTTCCCCGACGTGTTCGTGGTGCTGACAAAGGGCGAGTCGTCTGGCGGCACGGCGGGTTCGGTCGTGAACCATGTGGCGTTCCGCGTTCAGTCGCTGGCGAAGCTGCAGGCCGCTGGGTTGAACGTCCAGCTCCTGGAGCAGTTCCCGGGCGTAGGTTCAGTGACCAGTCCGGAAGGCGAGCGGATCGAGCTGTTCGACGCGACCGCGACGAATACGATGTTCACGCTCGACCCCGGCCAGACGGATCCAGGCGCCGACCGCCACAATCACCCGATCACGGCTCCCATCATCGCTTACCACATCCATCTGTATCTTCCGGAAGGCTCGGAGGCGAAGGCGAAGGAGTGGTACGCGAAGACGTTCGGCGCCGTCCCCGGCGTGCGGTGGCGGTATCCCGCGGCCGATCTGCCGGGCATCAACATGAACTTCTCGGGTCAGCCGCAGCCGGGCGTCCCGACGCGTGGCCGGATGCTCGATCACATCGGCTTCGAGGTGAAGGATCTTCAGGCGTTCTGCCGGAAGCTCGAGACAGCGGGCGTGAAATTCGACGAACCATACAGCAAAGCCCCGTCCGGCTTTGCCCGCGCGATGCTCACCGACCCCTGGGGCACATCCATCGAGTTGACGGAGGGTTTCAAGCTGAAGCTGACGCAGAACGCTTTCCGTCTGTTCCGTTGCTCGTTGCTCGTTTTCCGTTCTACGTTCTACGTTCTGCGTTTTACGTTTACTTTAGTCGCCGCCCGGCCATGGAGTGCCCTGGTTGGCCTTCGTCACGGGCGCCACGCCCTTGTTGATGAACCGCTGCACCCGTTTGCCCTCGTAGGTTTCCGTCGTGTAGAGGTTGCCTTTCGAATCGGCGGCGATGCTGTGGACCGCGTAGAACTGACCCGGCTGGCGCCCGCCGTCGCCGAAGGCGGTCAGCTCGGTGAGCGATGCGCGGTCGAAGACGTGAATCTTGTCGTTGGCGCCGTCGGCCAGGAAGAAGTACTTCTGCTGCGGATCCTTCGAGAAGGCGATGTCCCACGCGGATCCGTCGCCCTTGGTGTTCTTCTGGATGAACACTTCCTTCACGAAGGTGCCGTCCTTGCGGAACACCTGCACGCGATCGTTCACGCGATCGCACGCGTACACGAGCCCGTCGGTCGACAGCTCGGCGCAGTGCACGGGATTGCGGAACTGCTGCGCGGGCGGAGCGTCCGGATTGTACGGACCGAGGTTGGCGTCGCTGGGCTTGTTGCCGTACGCGCCCCAGTAACGCTTGATCTTGCCGCTGTCCATGTCGATCACGGCGACGCGTTTGTTGCCGTAGCCGTCGGCGACGTACGCCTCGTTGCCCGGCTCGTCGAGGAAGATCTTCGCGACGCGGCCGAACGCCCACAGGTCGTTGCTGCCCGCGCTCGCGTACCGGAACCCGAACTGCTTCACGAACTTTCCGTCGCGCGTGAATTTCAGGATGTGGCCGTCCGACGCGCCGTTGCCGCCGATCCAGACGATGCCCTTGCTGTCGACGGTGATGCCGTGGTTGCTCTCGGGCCACTCGTAGCCCTCGCCGGGACCGCCCCAGTGATTGAGCAGGTTGCCGGCCTGATCGAACTCGAGCACGGGCGGGGCCGCGGCGCAGCACTCACTGGCCGGCGGGTTCCCGGTTCCCCACAGCTCCTTGGGGTCCAGCGTCGCCGCCCCGCGATGGATGATCCAGACGTGATCCTGGAAGTCCACGCCGACGCCGATCGTCGAGCCGAGAATCCAGTGATTCGGGAGAGGCTTGGGCCAGAACGGGTCCACTTCGAACCGCGGCGCCGCGGCGGCGGCCTTCGACTGCGCGGCGGCGCGCTGCTCGAGCAGCTGCTGGCTGACGCCCAATGCCGCGATGCCGGCCACAAACGCCGCACCGATGAGAACGTTCCGCTTCATGGTTTGGTCTCCCTGCCGAGTGTCTTTCAACGTTCCCCATCCAACGTTCGACGTTCCAGCCGGCTGGAGTATACAGTAGCGCCCTGGAGGAGAAGTTGAGGCAGAGCCGCATCCTGGGCCGTCGCCGTCGCCGGCTGCGCCCTCTGGCCGGCCGCGATGGCCTCGGGCCACGACATCCCCAACGACGTCACGGTTCAGGTATTTCTGAAGCCGGAAGGCCGGGAGCTCCACGTGCTCGTGCGCGCGCCACTGAAGGCGATGCGCGACGTCGAATACCCCATGCGGGGAGCCGACCGGCTCGACGTGGGCCGCGCGGAGACCATCCTGCACGATGCCGCGACGGTCTGGCTGGTCAACAACATCGAGCTGCGCGAAGGTGAGACGGTCCTCGGCGGTTCCCGCATCGCCGCCGTGCGCGCCTCGCTGCCGGCCGACAAGTCATTCAGCTCCTACGACGAAGCGCTCGCACACGTGACGGGTGCGCCGCTCCGGGCTGACACGGAGCTTTTCTGGAGCCAGGGGCTCATCGACGTGCTGATCGAGTATCCGATCCAGTCGGATCGTTCCGAGTTCTCGATCGACCCCAGGTTTGCGCGGCTTGGTCAACGGACGGTCACCGTGCTGCGTTTCCTGCCTCCCGGCGGCGCGGTCCGCGCGTTCGAGTATCCGGGCGATGTGGGTCTGGTCCGGCTCGATCCGCGCTGGTATCAGGCCGCATTCCGGTTCGTCGAGCTGGGCTTCCGGCACATCCTCAGTGGCACGGACCACCTGCTCTTCCTGGTGTGCCTGGTCATTCCGTTCCGGCGGCTCCGCGCGCTGGTGCTCGTCGTCACGTCGTTCACGCTCGCGCATTCGGTCACGCTCATCGCGTCGGCCTACGACCTGGCCCCCGGGGCGCTCTGGTTTCCGCCGCTCGTCGAGACGCTCATCGCCATGTCCATCGTGTACATGGCGCTCGAAAATATCGTCTCGCCCGTGCTGGGGCGGCGGTGGCTCATCACGTTCGGCTTTGGTCTGGTGCATGGATTCGGCTTTTCGTTCGCGCTCCGCGAATCGCTGCAGTTCGCCGGATCGCATCTCCTGACATCGCTGCTGTCGTTCAACGTCGGCGTCGAGCTGGGCCAGCTGGTCGTGCTGGCCGTGCTCGTGCCGGCGCTCGACGTGCTGTTCCGTTTTGTCGTCGCGGAGCGCATGGGCACGATCATTCTGTCGGCGCTGGTGGCGCACACGGCCTGGCACTGGATGATCGAGCGCGGAGAACGGCTGGCCCAGTTTTCGTTCACGTGGCCCGATCTGACGCCGGCCTTTCTGGCGAGCGCGATGCGATGGGCGATGCTGGCGCTGATTGTCGCCGGCGTGCTGTGGGTCGTCAGGCTGGCGTCGCGATCGCGCGGCGCGTCAACCACCGACGCGTGAACCGAGCGTCCGGCTTCAGCCGGACGTGGGTCATGGCTATTTCCCTAACCGGACCTGAATGCGGTACTCGCGAATCGGCGAGTTGTAGAAGGTACCGAAGTCCGGCGCGCCTTGATTCGCCTGGACGTCGACCGGCAGGAACGAGTTCAGCGCGTTCGCGAAGCGGATCCCCACCCACGCGTGCACCTTCGCCACGCTCAGCCGCCGTTCGACGCCGGCGTCGACGCGCAGATAGGTTGGAAACCGCTGCTCGTTTCTCGGGCCGACGAAGTCGAGCGTATCGTTGACGATCGAATACGGCAACCCGCTGCGCCAGTCGAACGTGCCCAGCACCATCCAGCCGCCGTTCGGCATCGCTCGGCCGTGGACGAACAGCCGGTTGGGTACGTCCGCGGTCGCCGGCGCGTAGGCATTGGCTCCGATGATCGGCTCGAGCACCGAGTCGTAGAAATCGACCAGGTCATTCAGATCCTGATGAGCGGACGAATGGGTGTACGAGGTGGTGACATCAAGGCGTGTGCCGCGCGTGACGTGGACGTTCACTTCCTGCTGCAGGTAGCTGGACTCGCCGGTACTGCTCAAGAGCAGCGCGCCGCCTGTGCCCGTCCGGACAGGATCGACGACCAGCTCGTGACTGCCTTGCCGGCCGAGGACGCTCAGACGTACGGCGAACGTCCGGTTCAGACGTCTGTCGTAGGAGAGATCCCAGGCGGTGCTGCGCGCGACCTGGAGGTTCGGCTCGATGGCGTGGGTGTAGAGCACGGCGGGGCCGAGCGGCGTGACACCGTCGGTGTCGTACCGCGTGTCGAGCGTGTTCTCGAACTCGTCGAACGCGCCGGCGACGAGTGGCGTTCTCTCGTAGAACACGCCGATGCCGCCGCGGAGCACGGTGTTGCCGGTCTCGTCCAGCAGAACGGCGGCTCCCACGCGCGGCGTGGCGCCGGTGCGCATCGTAATCGCGTCGCGATCGAGGCGCGCGCCGAACTCGACCCACCAGCGCGCGCCGGGCTGGATGCGGTCCTGCGCAAATGCCGCGAAGTCCGTGCCGTGAACGGATTGCTCCGTCGGGCTGCCGAACGTCAGCCGCCTCGCCAGTGTGCCGTCCGAGCGCTTCACGAGAACCGGTCGGCTGGCGCTCGTTCCCTCGTAGCCGGTCCGCAGCAGGTCGATCCCGGCCTTCAGGGCGTGCACGCCGAGAGGACCCTTGCGCGAGGCGGACACGGTTTCAACCCACTGGAACGACGTCGTGTTCCGGTTCTGACGATTGAAGAAGTTTCCGAGCGTGTTGTCCGGCAGGAGCTGCATCGTTGCCGCTCCCTTGCCTTGGACCGACGTGTCGAACGTATGGAACGCCAGCATGCTCTCGAGGAACGTCTGGCCCCCGATCTGGGCCCGTTCCGTCATCATCGAGTGGCTGAACTGGTTGTCGATGTCAGCGGTCGCGGGTGGGGGCGTGAAGGTGCCGAGCGTCGCGTTCGACACGCTGCCGGGCACGAACCCCAGGCTGACCACCAGCGATTCGCCCTCCGACAGGTTTGCGTCGATGCGGGTCAGCGAGCTGACCCAGTTCGTCGTGCGCAATTCGTTTTCGGGACGGCTGTTGATGTCGGTCGTCTGGTAGTAGTACTGCCCCGTCTGTTCCAGGAAGACGCGATCCTTGACGACCGGGCCCCCGAACTCGAGGCTCGGCTTCCACGCGAGAACGCCTGTCACGTCGAAGACCGTAGAGCGCTTCACCCTGAGGTTCGGCTGGAAGTTATTGAGGTGGATCTTCCAGGCATCGCCGGCGCGCCGCGTCTGGATCATGACGAGGCCGGATGAAAACCTGCCAAACTCCACTTCGTACGGGTTCGCCATCACCGAGACCGAGTCGATGCCGTCGGCCGGGAGCGTGACGCGAGACAGATTGGTCGCCGGATCGACCAGCGTCGCCGCCCCAAGCTGCTGGCCGGCCTGATTCGGCCGCGCGCCGTCGATACTGTCTCCGCCGCTCAGCTCGATGACGCCGGGCGTGAGGCGAACGGCGGTCTGGATGCCTTCTCCGGGCGCCAGGAGCTGTGTTTCCTTGTTGTCGACGGTTTCGGTCGTGGCGAGCGAGTCGGACGAGGACACGACCGTCCGCGCGACGACATCGACGTGCTCGGTCAGGGCGATCGGCAGATCGAGGGTCAGCGTGACGGTTGCGCCCGCGGTGACTGTAGCGGACATCTCGACCGCCTGAAACCCGTCGAGCGCGGCGCTGAGCCTGTAAAACCCTGGAGGAAGGTCTGGAATCGTGAACTTGCCATCGCCGTCGGACACTGACTGCGGGAGTTCGCCGGCGGCTTCGCGGTGCACGACCACGACGACGCCCGGCAGCCGCACGGTGCCGTTCTGTGTCGAAATGGTCCCCGTGATCGTGCCGGTTCGAGCGTCGGGTTCCTCGGCGCTGAGACGTCCCGCGGCGAACGCCGTGACGATCAGCAGCGCCGCGTGAACGACGAACGACGACCACGACGATCGGACAGAAAATCGGGGGTTGGACAACTATCAATTGTCAGTTCGCGAGGCGAGTTGACGCAATGGTCAAAACTGACAGATGTCCTGGCTCATGAATAACATATGAACATCGTGACTACCGAGCGACCGCTGCGATCTGCGTTCCCGTGAGCCCCGCACCATGAATGCGCTGCTGTGCCTCTTCAGCCGCGGCTCGCGTGGCGAACGGCCCGGCCACCACTTGCTGCCAGCCGTCTGACTCGCGCCGGCGAACCGCGATGCCGAGCGCCGTCACCTGGTCGGCGACAGACGCGGCGCGCGCTTCGGTCCGGAATGACGCCACGATGATGTCAAACGGCGTGGCGGTCGCATCTGCTGGCGCAGGTACGGCGTCCGGCTTCGGCGCCGCCGTTCCGGGAGCGGCCGCTTCCTTCGATGCCGGAACGTTGGCGTCTGGGGCGCCGGCTGGTGCGACGCGCGCGGGCGGTGTGGCCGTCGGCTTCGGCCGGGCGGCCGGCGGCGGTGTCGCAGATGAGGGCGCCTCGGCCGCCGGCGTCCGGGACCACCGCATGCCGAACAGCGCGGCAGCACCCACCAGCGCGGCCAGCGCGACCAGCATCACCGTCCGCGTCGAGCGCAGCGGCTTGCCTGATTCGGGAAGCACGCCGAAGGACGCCGGTGTCTCGGCTTCGTCCGCCCGCTGGACGATGTCGGCAACTGTTTCGGGTGCGGGCCATACTCGTGGCGGCGTGACCTTCACCTGGGTCGACTTGGCAGGGCTCTCGATGCCCAACGCCACAGCGGCCGAGTGGATGATCGCACCGTCGATCGTGCGCACCTGGGCCATGAAGGCTTGTTCAAGCGAGCGATCGCACAACAAATTGATCACCCGCGGCACTCCGCTCGAGATTTGTGTGACGACGCGAATCGCGTCTGGAGTGAACGTGGCGCCAGGGCCTGCCAGCGGCGAAGGCGTGTCGTGGCGGGCGAGCGCCAGCCGGTGCTCGATGTACTGCTGCACTTCCTCGGTGTTGAGCGGCTCCAGCGCGAACCGCCGCGACACGCGCTGATGCAGCTGACGCAACTCGGGCCGCGAGAGCAGCGGCTCCAGGTCCGTCTGGCCCACGAGAATGATCTGCAGAATGGTTCCCTTCTCATCGTCGATGTTCGACAGCAGGCGAATCTGCTCGAGGACGTCGGGCCGCAGATGCTGGGCCTCGTCGATCATGACGACGGCGTGGGCCTGGATCGGGGCGAGCGAGGTCAGGAACGCGTGAAGCGTCTCGACCAGCTGGTGGCGGGTCGCGCCGCCGAAGCGCGCCGGATCCTTCGCGATGACCCCGAAGTCCTTCAGCAGTTCTTTGAGCAGGTCGTCGCTGTCGAGCAGCGGATCGTGAATGACCGAGAGAAACGTCTTGAAGGGAAGGCGCTGCAGGACCGTCCGGCACAGCAGGGTCTTGCCCGTGCCGATGTCGCCGGTAATGACGACGAGGGGTTCGCGCCGTTCGAGCGCGTGAGCCACCTGTGCCAGGGCGGCCGAGTGCGACGCGCTGGCAAACAGGAAGCGTGGGTCGGGAGCGAGGCTGAACGGCGACTCGCTGAATCCGAAAAACGGCTCGTAGGTGGCGAGCGGCTGCGCCGGGCCGGGTGTCATCACCGCATCATTTTACGCATCGGCACCTCGAAGTACGAGCCCCGGCAGGAAATGATGAGCTTGGAGCGCCGGGCCTATAATCCCCCGCAGGAGTTCGCATGCGCACACGGTGCCGAATCGGGCTGGCGGTGTTGTCCCTCGTCGCGCTCACCGCTCGGCCGGCCGCCGCGCAGACAGCCACGACGGCGGGCGAGTTTTCGGTCGAACCGCCGACGCTCGTCTCGCTCGGATTCGACTGGACGATCGCCGGCGACGACAACCGGAATGCCCAGGTGGAGCTGGCCTACAGGAAAAAGGGTGACACAGCGTGGAAGCGCGGCCTGCCGCTGCTGCGCCTGCAGCACGAGTGGGTGAACGGCGGCCCTCCGCAGGCGACCGACAACCCCCTGATCCCGCGTTTCCCATTCGACTACGTCGTCCCCAACATGTTCTCGGGGAGCGCGCTCAACCTCGAGCCGGACACCGAATACGAATGCCGCCTCGTGCTGTCAGACCCGGACGGCGTGCGGGGCGAGGCGGCGAAGACCGTGACCGTCCGGACCCGGCGGGAGCCGCAGCCTGCCACCGGTGGCAAGACGTACCACGTCTATCCCGTCGGCTGGACCGGGCCGAAGGAAGAGCCGGCGTTCACCGGGCTCATGAGCGCGTACTACATGGGGACGGCGCACTACGACTACCAGAACGCGTACCCGGCGCGCGTGAAGGCCGGCGACGTCATCCTCGTGCACGCGGGGCTGTACGTCAGCGACCGCTTCCACTACATGAACGGCGCCGCGCGCCCCGGGTATCTTTCGCTCGGCACGGTGTTCGACGGGACGTACTACCTGACGGCGAGCGGGACGGCGGATCGGCCGATCGTCATCAAGGGCGCGGGCGACGGCGAGGTGATCTTCGACGGCGATGGCGCACAGAACCTGTTCAACCTGATGGCCGCGAACTACAACTACTTCGAGGGCCTCACGATCCGCAATACGAACGTCGCGTTTCTCACGGGCATCAAGGACATCGCGGGCTCGAGCGGCTTCACGCTGAAGCATTCGCGCATCTACAACGTCGGCCGCGCCGTGCAGGACGACTGGTCGGGATCGAAGAACTACTACATCGCCGACAACTCGTTCGTCGGACGCCACGATCCCGACAAGATGATGAGCTGGATCGGCGCGATCTGGGAGAAATTCCCGGGCTTCCCCGAGCTCCTCACCTCCGAGTACGCCATCAAGGTCTACGGACAGGGTCACGTCGTGGCGTACAACTACCTGGCGCACTGGCACGATGCGATCGATGTCGCGACGTATGGAAACCCCGACGGTGCGCCCGATCCGATCGCCGACCGCCTGCCCGTCTCGATCGACTTCTACGGCAACGACATGTTCAACATGGGCGACAACTGCATCGAGTCGGACGGCGGCGCCCACAACATCCGCGTCTTCAGGAACCGGTGCTTCAACGTGGCGTCGCAGGCGCTCTCGGCGCAGCCGATGTACGGCGGGCCCGTGTACTTCTACCAGAACCTCGTGTACAACGCGCCGGCGAGCGGGTCGCTGAAGTTCGTCGCGACGCCTGCGGGCGTGCTCGTGTACCAGAATACGTTCGTCGGCGAAGTGGTGGCGCGCGGTCCGGCGTCGAACGTCCATTTCCGCAACAACCTGATCGTTTCCCAGGAGGAGCTCGATCCGGTGTTCGCGGTCGGGACGTACACCAATTACTCGACGTCCGACTACAACGCCTTCCGGCCCTATCCCGGCAAGGACGGCGGGTTCGAGTGGAATACGCCGCCGGCGGCCGTGCCGGCCGACTACAAGAGCGCGCCGGCCGTGCACCGCTTCAAGACGCTGCGCGAATACAGCGGCGCGACGGGACAGGACACGCACAGTGTCCTCGTGGACTACGACACGTTCGTCGCCGTGACGATGCCGGACAAGTCGGACCCGCAGCGGCTCTACAAGCCGGACGGGCTCGACTTCCGCCTGCGGCCCGGCTCCGCTGCCGTTGATGCGGGCGTTGCACTGCCATCAATCAACGACGACTTCACGGGACGGGCGCCGGACATCGGCGCCTATGAGATCGGAAGGCCCGCGCCGCATTACGGGCCGCGCTAGCGCGCCGTCACGGGAACGAACTTCTGGATGCGCTTGTTCTCTTCGACCTCACCCGTGTAGAGGTTCCCTCTCGAATCCATCGCGATCGCGTTGATCCAGTGAAATTGGCCGGCGTACGTTCCGTTGCGGCCGAAGCTGCCGATCGTCCCACCGCTCTGGCGATCGAGGATCCAGACCTTGTCGTTCGTGCCGTCGGCGACGTAGGCGTACTTCTGCTGCGGGTCGCGCGACAACGCCAGCTTGTAGGTGGTGCCGCACGGCGGGAACTTCGGATGATAGAGCCCGCCGCAATCCTCGGCGCGCTGTGACGGTGTGTTCGGCGACACGTAGAACTCCTGGAGGAATCGGCCATCCGTCGAGAAGACCTCGATGCGGTTCTGTCCACGCTCGCCGACATACACCTTGCGGTCCTTCGAGATCTCGACGAAATGCAGGTCGGGGACCATGTTCTTCTCGTCCGGGGGCGGTCCGCCGGTCCACTTGTAGGTCGGAAGCGGATCGTTCGTGATCTCGCTGAGCGGCATGCCGTGGCCGCCCCATCCGCGCTTGAACGCGCCGGTCGTCATGTCGTAGATGACCACGCGCCGCTGATTGATGATGTAGATCTCGTTGGCCACTTCGTCGAGCTGAAACCGTCCCTTGCTCACGAAGTAGTCCGTCATCTGGTTGTTCTCCTTGAAGGTCGGATTGTCCTTTGGCGGACGATGGCCGAAGTCCCACACCAGAACGCCGTCCTTCGTGAACTTCAGGATGGTGTCCTGCGCGGCGGTGCCGGACACCCAGACGAACCCTTTCGAGTCGGCAATGACGGTCTGCAGCGCGGTCGGCCATTCCGGGATGTACCCCGGTCCGCCCCACGCGCGCACGACGTTGCCTTCCTGGTCGAGCTCGACGATCTCCGGTCCGCGGACACAGCAGTCGATCTTGTTCAGGTCGCCGCCGATCTCGTCGGGATTCGCCGCAGCGGCGCGGTTGATGAACCAGATGTGATCGTTCTGAGGATCGATCCCGATCCCGGTCACCTGCTGCATGCTCCAGCGGTTGGGCAGCCACTTGGGCCAGAACGGGTCGACTTTGAAGGCAGGCGCGGCAAGCTGCCCTGTCTGCGACCGCAGACCCGGGCCCGACAGGACGACAACCAGACCGGTGATTCCGAGAATACCTGCGATGTGTCGCATCACTCACCCTCCAGCGTGAGCACGCGGAGACGAGCAGGTAACGCAGAGATCGCAGAGATCGCGGAGGAACAAGACCCTATTTTGTTGTCTCAGCGATCTCCGCGATCTCTGCGTTGATTCATCGTCTCCGCGTTCTCAAGTTCACGCGCCGCCTCGACGAGCTCGATGAGCAGGCCGTTGGGGTCGCGGATGAACGCGCGCAGTCTGCCATCGACGTTGAGGGCTTCGCCCCCGTCGGTGTCCACGGTCACTCCTGCGGCCTTGAGCCTGGCGAGCAGCGCCGGGACGTTCTCCACGAGGAACGACACCGCGGGCGTTCCGGGATCCTGCAGCCGGCCGGCGAGCTGCGCGCGCTCCACGTTTCTGAAATCGTACATGCGCCAGGTTGCGGCGCCCCCCGGCGGCCTGACCCCGGCGCTCATCGATCCTGCGGCCGTTGGCGTGCCCTGCAGGCTCAGCACCGCCGGCGACAGCGGCGTCGGCTGACCCGTCGGCTGAAAACCCAGGTGATCGCGGTAGAACTCGAGCGTCCTGGCCACGTCGCCCACGATGAACGTGGCCCAGCCGCCGATGACGATGGACGACGCCGGCACGTCGGCCGCTACCGGCCCTCCCTGGAACGCGAACTCGAGCGGGTAGCCGTCGGGATCGCGCATGATGACCGCGCGATTCACGGCCGCGGGACCTTCGGGCCTGATGGGCGCGCCGCCTTCGGTGTAAACGCCGGCGATGCAATCGCGCACGCGCGCGAAGGCGGCATCCATGTCCTTCACGCGAAGGACCAGCTTCACGCTGCCCGGATCCTGAAGGCGCTGGCGGACCGGCCGCGCATCGACGCCGGAAAACTGCACGAGCGTCAGGCGCACGTCGCCGCCCGGAACCTGCAGCGTCGCGACGCGCACGGTCGCCCCCGGCGCGCGCGTCAACGCGCCAAGCTCGCGCGAGGAGCCAGAGGGAAACGCCGATGACCGCTCCGGGATCAGGCCGACGGCATCGCGGTAGAACGCGAGCGACCGGTCCAGATCGGCGACGGTGTGAATCACGGCGTTCGGGCGCACGACGCGGGCCGCCGTCGGCTGTGCGGCTGCCCATGCGGCCGCGAGCACCACGCTGGCGGCCAGTGAGAAAATCCGACGTGTCATCCGGGCAGTATATGGGCTGGTCAGGCCTGCGGCTCCTGAAATCCCTTGTGTGCTAGCCTAGCGCCGTACTGAACGAATCATGACGATTGCAACTCCAGCGTGGCGCCGCGGCCGCGCAGCCGCCGTCGCGGCAACCTGCGTGGCGCTCGTCTCGCTCCATGGAAGCCGCCGCGAACTTCTGAATGCCGCGGGACCACAAACCGCAGCCGCGCCCTCAAGCAGCCTGGAGATTCTCGAAGTTCGCCCGTCGTTTTTCGTGATCGCCGGCCCTGGAGGCGACAGCGCGAACGTCGGCGTGCAGGTCGGCGAGGACGGCCTCGTTGTCGTGGACGCGGGGTCGGCTGCCGCCGCGGCTGGCGTGCTCGACGCGATCAAACGCATCTCGCCGAAGCCCATTCGCTACGTCATCGACACAGGCCCCGATGCCGATCACGTCGGCGGCAACGAGACGATGGCGAACGCCGGGGAAAAGATCTTCGCCGGCGCTTTGGGGGGCGGTGCGCAGAATGCCGCGGAGAGAGTCGCTCCGATTCTCTCGGCCGAGGGCGTGCTTCGCCACATGGCGAAGTCACCGGCCGGCGGGTGGCCGACCGAGGTGTTTCATTACTCGCGCAAATCCATGTACCTGAACGGCGAGGCGATCGAAGTGCTGCACCAGCCTGCGGCCCACACCGACAGCGACGTCTTCGCGTTCTTCCGGCGATCCGACGTCCTCTTCTCTGGCGACGTGCTCGACACGCGGCAGTTTCCCGTCATCGACGTCGAACGAGGCGGGAGCATCCAGGGCGAGATCGCGGCGCTCAATCGACTCGCCGAACTGGCGGTGGTCTCGGTGCCCGTCGTGACGCGCGAGGCCGGCACGATCGTCGTCCCCGGGCACGGGCGCCTCTGCGATCAGTACGACGTCGTCGAGTATCGCGACATGGTGACGATCATTCGAGATCGAGTGCGCGATCTGATCAAGGCGGGACGATCGCTCGCCGAGGTCAAGGCGGCCCAGCCGGCGAAGGGCTACATGGGACGCTACGGCAACCCGGGCAGCGCCGGGACAACGGATCGCTTCATCGAGGCCGTGTACCGGAGCCTCGCCAAGGGGAAGTCGTGAGACGTTGGCCGGCCGCCGCCGCGCTGACGGCGCTGCTCCTCGTGGCACTCGCCGGGAAGACAGCCGTGCGCGCGCAACAACAGGGTGGCGGCGCCGCGAGTGCGGCAAGGGACCGCGCGCCGATCGATCTCACGGGTTACTGGGTGTCGTACGTGACCGAGAATTGGCGGTACCGGATGGTGACGCCCGCCAAGGGCGAGTACCGCCGCATTCCGTCCTCCCGCGCCGCGCTGCCGCTGATCAACGCATGGGACCCGGCGGCCGACGAGCGCGCGGGCAACCAGTGCCGGTCCTACGGGGCGGGCGGCATTATGAACGTGCCCGGCCGGCTGCACATCACGTGGCAGGATGCCGACACGCTGCGCCTGGAGACGGACGCGGGGACGCAGACCCGGCTGTTCCGCTTCACGCCGCGTACAACAATATCGTCCCCTGGTCCACGCACGTGGCAGGGGGAATCCGCGGCGACATGGGAACCCGCGATCGGCGGCGGCAGCCTGCGCGTCATCACGTCGAACCTGCGCGCCGGCTACCTGCGGAAAAACGGCGTGCCGTACGGCGAACACGCGACCGTGACGGAGCACTTCGACGTCGCGCCGCTTGCCGGCGACGGCAGGCTTCTGCTCGTCACCACGATCGTCGAAGACCCTGAGTACCTGACCGGGCCGTACGTCTTCAGCCCGCACTTCAAGAAGGAGCCCGACGGTTCCAAGTGGGATCCCACGCCATGCTCAGCCACCTGGTAGCCTGCCGCGCGCTCGGTGCGCTCCTGCTCGTCGTGCTGGCGGCGCGCCCGGCGTCGGCGCAGTTCGACTTCGCCGGCTCGTGGGCGCCCCTGGCGACCGAAGACGTCCAGAACGACTCGGTGCCGGTGGACTACCTCGGGCTCGCGCTCACCGACGAGGCGCGCACCCGGGCGCTGTCCTATGACGAATCGCAGAAGTCGATGGTCGAGCGCCAATGCGCCGGCTGGGGCGCGGCCTACCTGGTGCTCGGTCCCTTCGGCCTTCGCGTGACCAGCCAGACCGATCCCGTGACGAACCGCATCGTGTCGTTTACGATCGGCGCGTGGGAAGACTGGAACGAGATGGTCATCTGGATGGATGACCGGCCGCGGCCGTCCGAGCACGCATTGCACACGCAGGCCGGCTTCACGCTGGGCCGTTGGGAAGGGGGCGCCCTCGCGGCGCGGACCACCCACGTGAAGGCGGGCTTCATTCGCAAGACGGGCGTGCCGCTGACCGACCAGGCCACGATCGACTGGCGCATCTTCCGCCACGGCGACGTCGTGACCGTCCTCATGGTGGCGACCGATCCCGGTGTACCTCGTCGAGCCGGAAATCGTCTCGAAGAGCTTCCGGCTGTCGCGAACGCCCCTCGACTACCGCGCGGGATGCGTAACGGGCTACGAGGGGCGCGAGCCGGGCGACAGCGTGCCCCACTTCGAGCCCGATCGGAATCCGTTCGCCGACGAATTCGTGAAGCTCTATCATCTTCCGCGGGAGGCTGTGCTCGGTTATCCCGAGACGCTCTATCCGGAGTACCGAAAGAAGATCAAGGACACCTACGTCCCACCACCGCCGTGTACCGACTCCTGCGGGGCGGCTGGCAACTTCGTCGTCAAACGGTGAACCATGATGGGGACTCGATGTGGCGTGGCAATCGGCGTTGCGCTGCTGACGGCCTCCGTCGCCGCGCAGAAAGTATCCACACCCCCGAAGACGCCGTGGGGCGAGCCTGATCTCCGCGGCACCTACACGAGCGACAATTCGATCGGCGTGCCGCTCGAACGGCCGGCCCGGTTCGGCGATCGCGCGACGCTGACCGAGGAAGAGTTCGCGGCTCGCGACAAGGCGAACCTCGAACAGGTCGCCAAGGACCAGAGCGAAAAGCCCGAGTCGACGTTCGAACAGGATGAAGCCGCCAACAACGCGCCTCGCCACTGGCTGGAGCGCGGGACCAGGCTGTCGCGCGCCACATCGCTCGTCATCGATCCGCCGGACGGACGTCTTCCGCCGCTGACCGCCGACGGCGAGCGCCGCCAGGCGTTGAACCGCGCGCGATTCTCCCTGCAGAACGATGCGGCGGAGTTTCACAGCTACTACGACCGCTGTATTACGCGGGGAGTGATCAGCTCGATCCTTCCGGCCATCTACGGCAACGGCACGCGGATCGAGCAGGGGCCGGGCGTGGTGGTCATCCGCAACGAGATGATTCACGAAGCGCGGGTGGTGCCGATCGACAGCAAGGCGCCTCGCCTCGGGAAGAACATTCATCTGTACATGGGCGATCCACGCGGTCATTGGGACGGCAACACGCTCGTCGTCGATTCGACCAATTTCACGGATCGGATTGGTGTCGGTGGCGGAGCGCTCGCGAGCACGAGTCTTCATCTGATCGAGCGCTTCACGAGGACCGCGCCCGGCGCCATTCGCTACGAATTCACGGTCGACGACCCCGACACCTACACCGCGAAATGGACGGCGACACTCGATCTCGACGCCAAGCCCGGCTATGAGATTTACGAGTACGCGTGTCATGAAGGAAACTACGGTCTGCGGAACATGCTGAGCGCCTCGCGCGCCGACGATAAGGCGGCTGCCGATGCGGAAGTAGCGCAGGCCTTCAGGCCTGCCGTTTTCTAGAACCACAAAGATCACCAAGTTCACAAAGATTTCCCTTTGTGACCTTCGTGGCCTTTGTGGTTCCTCTGAGGATCACTTATGAATCGCCTCACTTTGTTTTTCGCACTCTTGGCGCTCGTAGTGGTCCCGTCGGTTGGACTGGCGGCAGTCACTGAACCGGTGAAGACCGACGGAGGGCTCGTGTCCGGCGTGGCCGGGACGAACGCCGAGGTCCGCGTGTTCAAGGGCATCCCGTTTGCCGCGCCGCCGGTTGGGCCGCTGCGCTGGAAGGCGCCACAGCCCGCGGCCAAATGGGACGGCGTGCGCAAGGCCGAGGCGTTCGGACCACGCTGCATGCAGGCTGGTGGAGGAGGCGGCCGGGCCGGAGCGCCGCCGCCCCCGCCGACCAGTGAAGACTGCCTTTACATCAATATCTGGACCGCCGCCACATCGGCCGCGGCAAAGTTGCCGGTCATGGTGTGGAGCTACGGCGGCGCGTTCACGGGCGGCGCCGGATCGCTGCCCAACTACGACGGCGAGGCGCTGGCCCGGAAGGGCGTCGTGTTCGTCACGTACAACTACCGTCTTGGCCCGTTCGGTTTCTACGCCCATCCCGAGTTGACGAAGGAATCGGGCCGCAACGCGTCCGGCAATTACGGCGTGATGGACCTCGCCGCGGCGCTCAAATGGGTGCAGGCGAACGTCGCCGCGTTCGGCGGCGATCCGGGCCGTGTCACGCTGGTTGGCGAGTCTGCCGGCGCCGCGCTCGAGTCCGTGCTGGCCGGCTCGAAAGAGGGACGAGGCTTGTACCACCGCATCATCGGCGAGAGCGCCTCGTGGTCGGGCGTCCGGATGGAGAAGATGATGACGCTTTCGGAGGCGGAGCAGGCCGGCAAGGACGCGGCGGCGAAGATTGGCGCCTCGTCTCTGGCGGATCTCCGGACGAAACCGGCCGATGACATCATGAAGATGGCCGCGTACGGCGGCCGGCCGATCGTTGACGGCTGGTACGTGACGGAGGATCTCTCCGCGACCTATGCGAAGGGCCGGCAGAGCGACGTGGACGTGCTGGTCGGCTCGAACGAGAACGAGGCCGGGTTTCCGTTCTTCGGCGTGCCGAAGGGCACCGCGGCGGAATTCACGGCCCAGATCAAGGATCGCTTCGCCGATCGCGCCGATCAGTTCCTGAAACTCTACCCGTCGAGCTCCGACGCCGAGTCCAACACCGCGCAGGTGAAGAGCTTCAACGACGAGGTGGCCTGGAACATGCGGTCGTGGGCGCTGTCGCAATCGAAGCAGCGGAAAGGCAAGGCCTACCTCTATTACTTCACGAAGGTGCCGCCGGCCAACGGCAACCAGCCGAGCCGCGGCGCGATTCACACCGCCGAGATTCCCTACGCGCTCGGCAACGGCCCGCGCACCTGGACGGATTCCGACCGCGCGCTGTCCGAGACGATGACCTCGGTACTGGGTGAACTTCGCGTCGACCGGCAATCCGAACGGAAAAAACGTCCCGGTATGGCCGGAGTTCAAGGGCGCGTCCGGCCGGACGATGATTCTCGGCGAGAAGGTCGAGGCCGGCGAGCCCCTCGACGCGCAGAAGATCGCGCTGTACGACTACGCGTTCGCGAGGATGATGGCGCCTGCGCCGGCGCGCTCGTCGGCGAACTAGCTCAATAAGCTCAACCGGGAGCGGGCCATCGGGCGGACGCGCGCCCAGAAAACGATAGGAAGCCGCCCGCCGCGTGCTCTACAATTGACCGGAATTCCCTCGCTTTCCAGGAGAGCGGCCATGATTTCCCTGACCGTCAACGGCAAACGCCACGACGTCGACGTCCCGACGGACATGCCCCTGCTCTGGGTCATTCGCGACACGATCGGCCTGACTGGCACCAAGTTCGGGTGCGGCTTGTCGCAGTGCGGCGCATGCACGGTTCATCTCGAAGGCAACGCGGTCCGGTCGTGCACCACGCCGGTGTCGCTGGCCGCCGGCAAGAAGGTCACGACCATCGAAGGGTTGTCTCCGACGTCCAGCCACGCGCTGCAGGTGGCCTGGATCGCCGAGCAGGTGCCGCAGTGCGGCTACTGCCAGTCGGGCCAGCTGATGACGGCATCCGCGCTCCTGGCGAAGACGCCGAAGCCGACCGACGCCGAAATCGACGCCGCCATGAACGGCAACATCTGCCGCTGCGGCACATATCAACGCATCCACCGCGCCATCAAGCGCGCGGCCGGCGTGCAGGCATAAGGGAGGAGAGTCATGAATCTCGACAGACGCACCTTCCTGAAGACGACGGCCGCGGCCGGTGGCGGACTCATGATCGGCGGCTACCTGCCGACGGCGCTCGGGCGAAGCGCCGGCAGGCTCGAGGCGGCCGGCTCGTTCGAGCCGAATATCTGGCTCAAAGTGAACAGCGACGACACCGTCCGCATCATGCTGACGCAGCTCGAAATGGGCCAGGGCGTGATGACTTCCATGCCGATGCTCGTGGCCGAAGAGCTCGACATGGACTGGGCGAAGATCAAGACCGAGTGGACGCCGGCCGACGCGAAGTACGGCAACCCGAACTTCGGCGGCCAGCAGCTCACGGCCGGCAGCAACAGCGTCCGCGGCATGTGGAAGATTCTCCGCAGCGCCGGCGCGGCAGCACGATTGATGCTCGTCACGGCCGCCGCGCAGACCTGGAGTGTCCCCGAGAGCTCGCTGACGACCGAAAAAGGCGAGGTGGTCCACAAAGCCAGCGGCCGGCGCCTCAAGTACGGCGCCCTCGTGGACAAGGCCGCGGCCCTGCCCGTGCCCAAGGAAGTGACGCTGAAGGAACCGAAGAACTTCACGCTGATGGGCAAGTCGGTGCCGCGCCTCGATATCCCCGAGAAGGTCAACGGCAGCGCCGTCTTCGGCATGGACGTGAAGCTGCCGGGCCTGCTCACCGCGCGCGTCGTGCGCTGCCCGGTGTTCGGCGGCAAGGTCGCCAGCTTCAACGCCGACAAGGCGAAGGCCGTTCCCGGCGTGAAGCACGTCGTCCAGATCAGCAGCGGCGTCGCCGTCGTGGCCGACAACTACTGGACCGCGAACAAAGGCGCCCAGGCGCTCGAGATTGTCTGGGACGAAGGCAAGCTCGCGACGCTCAACAGCGCCGACATCATGAAGAAGTACGCGGACCTCGCGAAACAGCCGGGCAAGGTCGCGCGGAACCAGGGCAACGCCGACACGGCGCTGGCCAGCTCGCCGAAGAAGTTCGAGCGCGTCTTCGAGGCGCCGTTCCTGGCGCACGCGACGATGGAGCCGATGAACTGCACGGCGGACGTGAAGGCGGGCAGCTGCGATGTCTACGTGCCGACGCAGGGCCAGACCGCGTCGCACAACGCGGCGATTGCCGCGTCCGGCCTCGCGGCCGACAAGGTCAAGATCCATACGACCTATCTCGGCGGCGGATTCGGACGGCGCGGCGAGGCGGACTTCGTCACCGAGGCGGTCGAGACCTCGAAGGCCGTCGGCGCGCCGGTGAAAGTCGTCTGGTCGCGCGAAGACGACATGCAGCACGACTTCTATCGCCCGATCAGCTACGCCCGGATGCAGGGCGCGGTGGACGCGGCAGGCAATGCGACGGTGTTTACGCAGCACCTCGTGCAGCAGTCGCTGATGAAGCGGCTCGGATCGCTGCCGCCTCCGGGCGTCGATTTCATCTCGCTCGAGGGCGCCGCGAACCTGCCCTACGACCTGCCGAACATCAAGGTCGAGTACACCGAACAGGATCCGGGGATTCCGTTCGGCTTCTGGCGTTCGGTTGGCGCCTCCTTCCAGGGGTTTGCCGTCGAGGCGTTCATCGACGAGCTCGCCACCACCGCGGGGAAGGATCCCTACCAGTTCCGCCACGACCTGCTCGGCAAGGCGCCTCGTCACCGGGCCGCGCTCGACCTCGCGGCCGAAAAAGCCGGCTGGGGCAAGCCGCTGCCGCAGGGCCGCGCGCGCGGCATCGCGGTGATGGAGTGTTTCGGCAGCATCCTCGCGCAGGTCACTGAGGTCTCGGTGGACGCCAAGGGCGCGGTGAAGGTGCACCGCGTCGTGTGCTCCGTCGACACCGGCTGGGTGATCAACCCGGACACGATCAAGCAGCAGATGGAAGGCGGCATCATCTACGGCCTCACGGCGGCGCTGAAGGGCGAGATCACGATCCAGAACGGCCGCGTGACGCAGCGCCACTTCAACGACTACCAGATGATTCGCCATCCGGAGATGCCGCTCATCGAGGTGTTCATCGTGCCGAGCACCGCGGAGCCCGGCGGAATCGGCGAGCCGAGCACGGCGCTGGCCGCCGGTTCGCTCGTGAACGCGATTTACGCCGCGACCGGGAAACGCATCTACCGGCTGCCGATCAAGCCGGAGACGCTGATGCCGAAGGCAACGGCGTAGGAGAGGTTCGAGAGGTTCGAGGGGTTCGAGAGGTTCGAGAGGTTCAACATGACAAACCTCACGAAGCCAGTGGCCTACGGCCTCGTGCTGGGCACGGCGCTCGGGGCGTGGATCCTCGTGAACACCGCGCTCGCTCCGCTCGCCGAGGATACGGGATTCGCGGTCGCGGCGATGTTCGGGTTCGTGTTCCTTGCGCTGGCTGTTCCCGGATTTGCGGTCCGGCGGCGCGGTGGACACCTCGTCGACGCCCTGGAAGCCGGGGCAACCGCAGGCGCGATCACGTTCGCGCTGTTCCTCCTCTTCGGAATCCTTCGCGTCAACCTGTTCCTGGATACGATCCGCAGCCGCTCCGACTGGCAGAACCTCGTCGCGGACTACGCGCGGAGCGATTTCCAGAGCCTGCGCGCGTACGCCAACTTCGTCTACGCGAAGGGGATCATCCTCTTTCCGATTGCTGGCGTCGCGGGCGGCGCGATCAGCGGGTCGCTCGGCGGCGTCCTCGCAGGCTTCGTCCGTCCGTCGTCCTGAACCGGCGGCAATCCCAGCGGCAAGCCTCCCCCCGCTGCCAGTGTAAGTCGGGCACCAGAACCGTGATCCGCGAACGCGACGCGAGATCTCTCCTGTTCGCCGCATTATCAAAAATTCACACGATGGGGAGCGGCATCGACTTCGCACAGTCGCCTGTGAGACCCGAGTGGCCCTGGAGGCGATTTGACGAAATTTCTTCGCGCGGGTGTAACGGCCGTCGTGCTTGCCGCGTCGATGGCGTGCAGCAACAGCACGACCTCTCCGTCCCAGGTCAACTCGGCAAGCTCGAGCCAGGCGAGCTTCAGCGTCGGCGTGCGCCCGAGTCCGATCACCGCCACGCGCTGCAGCCCGCAGTGTTCAGGCGATTCCGGAACGTCTTACGCCTTTTCGGTGGCCATGACGATCGACGTGCAGAATGCGACGGGCGTCGGCGCGACCGTCAATTCGATCACGCTGACGGCAAACGCCAGCGGCACGGCCTTGGCGCCGCTCGTCATCTCGAGCGACGACCTCAAGCAGCAGAACGGCACGAACCACCTCGAAGGCCACGCCACGCTGTCGACGCCGCTGGCAATTGTCTACAACACGCCCTCGGGCAGCCCGAATCTGGACATCAGCATCAGCGCGCAGATCACCGACGATCGCAGCAGCCAGGCCACCGCGACGGGTCAGGCCACGGTTCGCTGATCGACGGACGGTCGCGTCGGCTGGATGCGTCCAACTGTCTTCGTCAACGAGCCCCTGCCGTCTCGTCGAAGACGACCTTGCCGTCAACCACGGTCAGCACGGACTTCAGTTTCCTGATCGCCTCATCCGGAACCTTCACGGGATCGAGATAGTCGCCGCTGAGCACGACCACGTCGCCGAGCTTTCCCGGCTCGATCGTGCCGAGCTCGTTTTCTTCCTTCAGGAACCACCCGTTGTTGGCGGTGTAGAGCTTCAGCGCTTCCATCCGGGTGATCTGCTGGCCCTGATTGATCAGGACGCCCGACGAGTTCTTGCCCGTGACCATGAAGTAGATCATCAGCCACGGGTTGAGCGTGGAGATCTGCGCCGAGTCGGATCCGGCGCCGGCGCGGATACCGCTGTCCAGGATCGTGCGTACGGGCGGACCGCTGCCCGGAGTGCCGGCGAGATACGTGAACGGATGGATCGCAATGCCAGCGCCGATCGCCTTGAAGCGGTTGAGCGTCGGCAGGTCGATGCGCGGCGCGTGCGCGATCGACCAGCGCAGCCCCGCAATCGGCGTCGTCTTGTTGACCGCTTCGAATGTGTCGATTGTCAGCTTGTCCTCGGCCGGCGACAGGCTGTGCTGCTGGAACGCCCAGCCCTGTTTCGCGATGAGCTGCAGCGCCGTCTCGTAGTTGGTGGGTGGCGCGTTGCCGAAGAGCGGCCAGCTGGTCGCGAACTCCCCGACGCCGGACAGTCGAAGCATGTCATCGCCGAACTCGCGGAAGTTGTTCTGCAGCCGCTGCTTGAGCATCGGGACGTCGGGCCGCGTGTCCATCGAGAGGAAGAAGACACGGACGCGGGCGGTCATTTTGTCCTCGCGATGCACCGCGGCGATCGCGTCGTACATCCTGAACGGGTCGAATGTCGCGAGCGTGTCGGCCGCGAATGACTCCTGCGTGTCCGGCAGGCCCGGCGGGATGAACGCGCCCATGTCCACGTTCGTCGTCACGCCGACGCTGACGGAGTAGGCGAGTGCGTCCACCGTTCCGCGTTTCTGGTCGGCGAGCGTCTGGACAGCACGGAGCGCGTTCAGCGCGGCGAGCGACGGCGCGTTGATGGCGATCGCGCCCGCGTCGCTCACGACAATGCCTTTGCCGGTGAAAAACGCCCGGCCCCGCGTGTTGACCGCCGCCGGTCCCGTGAACGACTGGTAGACGATGACCGGATGGGCCGTGTCGGCGGCGTCCAGTTCCTGCAGCGTCGGCAGACGCTTCTCGGCGAACTGCGCGGCGTTCCATCCGCCCATCGCCGTGATGAACCCGTCGGCCGGAACCGTTTTCGCGCGAGCCTTGATGGTCGCCTGCACGTCGGCGATTGACGCCGCTGTTTCGAGCCGTGTGTCGTATCCCGGCCGCAGGCCCAGCAGCACGATGTGGTTGTGGTTGTCGATCAGGCCTGGCACGGCGGTGCGGCCTTTGAGATCCACGACCCTTGTACACGGGCTGAGCCGGCCACTGCCGCGGCCGACGCTGGTGATGACGCCGTTCTGAATCGTCACCTCGGAGGCGATCGTGTTCTTCGCGTCCATGGTGGCGATTTTGCCGTTCACGAGCCTGAGGTCGCGCGCGCCCGCGCAGTTCGCGGCGCCAGGCGTCTGCGCGGCAGCAGCGGTCGCCATGAGCGTGGCAGTCAGAAAAACAATAAAACGATTCATGAGCATCCTGTCCGTCCGGCTGAAGCCGGACGCTACGAACGGCACGTCATTACGAACACCACGTCATCGGCGCAACAGTACAAGGTTGACGGCATTGGCCATGGCCTGGTACCCCGCGTCGTTCAGGTGCAGGTTGTCGATGGCCTTGAACTGGGGCAGCAGCTGCGTCGGATGGGCCGGATCGCGCAGCGCCAGATCGAAATCGATGATCCCGTCGTAGGCCTTGCCGGTCCGAATCCATTCGTTGACCGCCTGCCGCCGAGCATCCTTGTCGGTCGAGTAGTACGAAGGGAAGATCGTGAGGTTGGTGCCCTCGAACGGCAGGAGCGTGCCCCCGATCACTTTCACGCCGTGCGCGTGGGCGCGATCGATCAGCTGACGAAGCCCTGCGATGACTTCGGCCGCCGTGGGCGGCGGCACTCCGCCCAGACCGCCGGGCCCGCCCAGGCCGAAGTCGTTGATGCCTTCGAGCACGACAATGTGCGACACCCCGCTTTGGACGAGGGCGTCCCGGTCGAACCGCGCGAGCGCGCTCGGGCCGATGCCCTCGGTGAGCACGCGGTTGCCGGCGATGCCCTGATTCAGGACGCCCATCATCGCCGTCTGCGGCGCTCGAGCGGTCGTCGCCTGGGCCATGAGGCGCTTGGCGAGGTGATCGGGCCAGCGGTTGTTGGTGTCCGACGTCGAGAGCGATCCGTCCGTAATCGAATCGCCCAGCGTCACCACGACGCCGACAGGCTCCGGAGCCACGACTTCCACGCGGGCAAGAAAAAACCACGACTGCATCGTCGTCGGCATCGGCAGTTCTGTCGCGCCGGAAAAATTGCCGGCGGCCGAGACGTAGCTGGTCTGCAAGGCGCCGGCATGCGTCGTCAGCGGAGAGGACGACGAAGCCGTGTCGCCGGGCAGGAAGATGTCGACGGCGAGGTCGGCGAATGCCGGCACCGCCAGGCCGACCGGATCGCTGACGGCGATCGCGCCGGCGGCCACGGTGGTTGACGGGCTGCCGCCGAAGGTGAGGGCGCGGGCCGATGAAGGCACGATCGCCGCCTCCTTCTGGCGAAGCGCCACGTTCGCGGCGCCGACGACCAACGGTGCAGTCCCGAACGCATTGCTCAGAACGATGCGCACGCGATCGCCGCCGATGCTCGTGTGGACGATCTGGCGAAGGGTCTGCCTGTTGAAGTTGATGGGTGCGGGGCCTTGAGCCGGCGGCGGACCCTGGGGACGCGGAACGACGGCCGTGGCCCACGTGCCGACCCAGTGTTCGCCGGTTCTTCCCGCTTGCGCCGTTGCGTTCGGAACGTCCGCAAGGACGCACAACACGAGCGCCGCGATCGCTACTCTAGAAGTCTTCATGAACGGCCTGCTTTTCTGGCGACGCCGATTCTATCGCTCCCGGGCGGCGATCGTGAACGTGATGCTCAGTTCGTCCTTCACCTTGACGACGCCGCCGACCGAAATGGGCGTGATGCCGAAGTCGGTCTGTTTGATGAGAAATTTGCCGCTTGCGGTCAACTGATTGCCCGCCACTTTCACCGAAACGGGCGCCGTGACCGTCTGCGTTTTGCCGTGGATGCTCAGCTTGCCGGACACCGACAGGTCAAGCGCGGCGGCCGATCCCTTGCCCATCACGCTGGTGCTCTCGAACGTGATCGCCGGGTAGCGGTTCACGTCGAGCACGGCATCGCTGAGCATGGTGGCCGTCACTTTCGGCACGTCGGAGGCGGATTCGCCCTTGCCGGTGACGCGCATCGCGGCGGCGTTGAACTCCAGCCGCACATCGCCATGTGACGGGTCGTCTGGGTCGAGGTGGACGACGCCGCTCGTCAGCGGGGCCTCGACTTCGTGGGTGTGCCCGGCGAAGCTGAACGCGCCGCTCTTGCCGACGGCGATCAGGGCGTGGCTCTGTTCGGGCTCCACCGTGAACGTCCGGGAGCCCGCCGCCCGGGTCCAGGGCGAGAGTCCTGTAACAACGATGGCGAAAGCAAGCGCGACGCCGTGTCGATGGGTACGCATGCGCGGAGATATTGTAAGGGAACAGCGGTGAGGAACCTGCAAGAACGACGGACTCGTGTTCGGTCGAGCCCGATGGCCATCGTGTACACTCGGCTCGATCGACGATGACGCTACACACCGGCCGGCGCGATGCGAAAAGCCGGGACTGGAAGGCGGAATACGCCGAGCTCCTGGCGCTCGATCGGCGCGGCGGGCTCGAGCTGGCCGACCTCGAACGTCTGGGTATTGCCGCCTTTCTCGCGGGCCAGCCTTCCATCAGCATCGACGTCCACACGCGCGCGCACGGTCTTGCCGTCGAGAAGGGCGATGCCCGCAGGGCCGCGCGTGCGACCTTCTGGATCGCGTTCGGCCTGATCGATGCGCGAGAACCTGCGCGGGCCGCGGGCTGGGTGGCCCGCGGCCGCCGTCTGCTCGATGAGAGTCACGATGACTGCGTCGAGTGCGGATACATGCTGCTGCCGCACGCACTTCAGCAGGTGGGTGCCGGCGACCTGGCCGGCGCCGAGGCGACCTTCGTCACGGCGGAGTCCATCGGCGAGCGTTTTTCCGATCCCGATCTCACCAGCCTTGCGCGCCAGGGACGTGGCCGCGTCCTCGTCGGGACCGGCCGCACCGCTGAAGGCCTCGCGCTCTTCGACGAGGTGATGGTCGCTGTCACCGCCGGCGACGTCACGCCGATCATCGCCGGCGTGGTGTATTGCAGCGTGATTTCCGCCTGCGTCGACCTGCTCGACATTCGGCGCGCACAGGAATGGACCACCGCGCTCGGCGACTGGTGTCGCACGCAGCCTGGCCTCGTGCCCTACCGCGGCGAGTGTCTCGCCCACCGAGCCGAGATCTTTCGGCTGCACGGGCAATGGCCGCAGGCCCTCGACGAAGCCAGGCGCGCCTACGAAGCCCTCGTGGACTCGAAGGGGCCAGGGGCGGGGCTGGCGGCGTACGGGCTCGCAGAGTTGCATCGCCTTCGCGGCGAGATTCCCGAGGCTGAGGAGGCCTATGGGCGGGCCAGGGAGCACGGGCGAGCGCCCGATCCCGGCCTGGCGCTGCTGCGGCTGGCACAGGGCCAGGGCGAGATCGCCCGCGCCGCGATCGAGCGGGCGATGGCCGAGGCTTCGCGTGGGCGGCAGCGCGCGACCGTGCTGGCGGCCGCGGTCGAAATTCTGTTGGCGGCCGGCGATCGGCCGTCGGCGCGGCGGGCCGCGGATGACCTGAGGGTGGTGGCCTCCGCCCTCGACACGCCGTGGCTTCGCGCGCTGGCCGCCTCTGCGGATGGCGCCGTTCACCTCGCGGACGGCCACGCCCAGCGGGCGCTCGCGCGGTTCAGGGACGCGGCGGCGATCTGGCGGGATCTGGACGCTCCTTACGAGGCTGCGCGCGTCGCGGTGCTGGTGGGTCGAGCGTGCCGCGCGCTTGGAGACGATGAGGGTGCGCGGATGGAGTGGGAGGCGTCTGCGCGCCTTTTCCAGCAATGCGGGGCGACGCCGGCCCTGGAGGAAGTCGACCGGCTGCTCCGCGATAAGCCGTCGGCGAGACAGCCGGAGGCCGGCGGTCTGACGTCACGTGAAGTGGAAGTGTTGCGTCTGATCGCTCGTGGAAAGACGAACCGGGCGATTGCCGGCGATCTCGGCATCAGCGAAAAGACCGTCGCTCGTCACATCAGCAATATCTTCGTCAAACTCGACCTTTCGACCAGAGCCGCCGCGACCGCCTACGCGTTTACGCATGGCCTGATGTCGTGAGGCGGTCTGCATAGAAATACCCATTCACCATTCACGCCGGCGCGTGCATAGAACGGCCGATGCGCGCCTTCCCGACCGATCGCTACGATGCTCACAGCCCGACCACATCCAAGGGCCATGAGACGAGGTGAAACAATGGACAGCATCCGTAAGTCCGAGCGCGTTCAGGTGGTGGTGATTGGCGGGGGGCAGGCCGGTCTGTCGGTGGGGTATTGCCTCCGGCAGCGCGGGCTGTCTTTCGTGATTCTCGAGGCGAACGCGCGCGTGGGCGACTCCTGGCGGAAGCGATGGGACTCGCTGCGCCTGTTCACGCCCGCGAAGTACGACGGGCTGATCGGGCTGCCGTTCCCCGCGCCTGCCTTCAGTTTTCCGACGAAGGACGAGATGGCGGACTATCTGGAGTCCTATGCCCGGCACTTCGAGCTCCCCGTCCGAACCGGTGTTCGTGTCGAACGCCTCTGGCGTGATGGCGCGCAGTACGTCATCGACGCGGGCAATCGGCGCTGGATTGCCGATCACGTCGTGATTGCGATGGCCACCTATCAGGCGCCCCGTATTCCCGAGTGGGCCCGGGCCATGGCCCCTGGCGTCGTTCAACTGCATTCGAACCAGTACAAGAATCCCGGCCAGCTTCAGCCGGGCGACGTGCTGGTCGTGGGCGCCGGCAATTCCGGTGCGGACATCGCGCTCGATGTGGCGAAATCTCACCGGACGTGGCTGTCGGGACGAGATCCGGGACACGTGCCATTCCGGATCGACAGCGCCTTCGCGCGGATCATTCTTCCCGTCCTCTTCCGCCTGGTGTTTCACCGGATTTTGACGGTGGCCACGCCGATGGGACGGCGGGTACGCCCGTCCGTCATCTCGAAGGGCGGCGTGTTGATTCGGGTGAAGCCGGTCGACCTGTCGGCCGCCGGCGTCGAACGGACCGCGCGCGTCACGGGCGTGAAGGACGGCAAGCCGCTGCTTGCGGATGGCCGCGTCCTCGACGTCGCGAATGTGATCTGGTGCACCGGATTCCACGCCGATCTGTCATGGGCTGACCTTCCACGGCCTCTGGTGGGCGCCGATGGTGAGCCGGTGCACGAACGCGGCATCGTGCCCGGCGAGCCGGGGTGCTATTTTGTCGGTCTCCACTTCCTTTACGCGTTTTCGTCGACGATGATTCACGGCGTCGCGCGTGATGCGGAGCGGATCGCCGACACCATCCGGATGCGCGTCGCTCGGCCAGCGCAGTCGCGAGAATCAGCCGCATGAGCGAGCGGTTTGTCACGAAGGCACGACGAGGGACACGAAATCAATTCTTGTACAGAGCAGTTCTTCGTGGCCTTCGTGTCTTCGTGATGTACAGCGGTGATATCCGGCATGCCGCCTACGAAAGCATGCTGCCCGCGATGAGCTCGTACGATCGCCGGCGCGCGGCGTGGTCGTACGTGATCGTCACGATCATGACCTCGTCTGCCTGATAGTCCGCCGCCAGCGACTCGATTCCTGCGCGAACGGTGTCCGGCGATCCGACGATCCACCGGCGGCGCCGGGCGAGTGCCTCGGCGCTTTCAGGATGTTCGGCGAGAAACGCGAGGGCTGTGTCGATGGGAGGCACCGGAATGAGCGTGCCCTGCATGAACAGCGTGAAGGCCATCCGGCTGCTGGCCGCGAGGCGCCACGCGGCTTCGTCCGTCTCCGCGCACAGCGCCCAGATCGCGGCGATCGTGTACGGCGCCGGGTTGGCGTCCGACGGCGTGTAATGCTGCCGGTAATAGGCCGCGATCTCCGTTCCTGCCGGATTGATGAAGTCCGCGAACGCGTATGGCAGCCCGAGTTCGGCCGCCCACACCGCGCTCTGCGGAGAGGATCCCAGGAGCCAGACCTCCGGCGCCGCGGCGCCCCCCGGGAGCCTGGAGAGCCGCGCGAACCGGTGGCCGGGCGGCAGGCGATTCCACTCGAACGCCAGCAGCTCTGACAGCTGATCGGGAAAATCGTCCGGCGCCGCCTGTCGTCTGTCGCGCTGCAGCGCGAAGGCCGTGAGCGGGTCGCTGCCGGGCGCGCGGCCGACGGCGAGATCGACGCGATTTCCGTAGAGCCCGGCCAGCATGCTGAAGGACTCGGCGACCTTGAGCGGGCTGTAGTGCGGCAGCATCACGCCGCCGCTCCCGATGCGGATCCGCGAGGTGGCCGATCCGATTGCGGCGATCAGCACTTCGGGGCTGGCGCAGGCGAGCATCGGTGTCGCGTGATGTTCGGCGACCCAGTAGCGGGAGTAGCCGAGTGCCTCCGCGAAGCGCGCCAGATCCACGGAATTTCGGAGCGCGTCGGAGCCCGTAGAACCGTCCGCGATTGGAGACTGATCGAGCACACTCAAACGCATGAAAACAGGCCTCTGATTGCACATTTGAAGATGCGTGCATCGAATCGGGACACGGCGACCTCCAATATTGGCGTTTAGTTGACGTTTCTGGCGGGAACGCTGTTTGCGAGCACTACCGTATTGTGAAGATCATCGCGCCACCCCCAACGATCTGCCAGAAGTGTGGCAGCCATCGGACGCGCGTCGTCGGTCAATCGGCCGCCCCGAAACTCGTGTACGTGCGCTGCGAGGCCTGCGGACACGTCTTCGTTCCGCCTCCGCAACAATCGTAGTCTGCCGGGAACGGCCGGCGCTAGAATCACGTCGTATGTCATCTGAAATGACCAGATGACCAGATGACGAGATGAATAAATTCGCCTTCGTATTCGCGCTGCTGGTGGCGGCTCCTGCACACGCGCAGTGGTTGAAGTATCCGACGCCCGGCGTCCCCAGGACGGCCAGCGGGACGCCGAATCTGAACGCGTCCGCGCCACGCACCGCTGACGGCAAGCCGGACCTGTCGGGCATCTGGATTCCCGAAGACAACAGGCCCTGCCCGGCCGAAGGCTGCGCCGACATGAAAGTGGGGCAGCAGTTCGTGGACATGGGCTGGGGACTCAAGGGCGGCCTGCCGTACCAGCCGTGGGCGGCGGCGCTGACCAGGCAGCGAACCGCGGAGCTTCGCCTGAACGATCCCAACTCGCAGTGCCTGCCGATCGGTATCGTGCGCATGCACACGACGCCGTTGTACCGGAAGATCGTGCAGACGCCTGGCCTGGTGATCATCCTGAGCGAACGCCAGGTGTGGTACCGGCAGGTGTTTACCGACGGCCGGCCGCTGCCGCCGGATCCGCAGCCGACGTGGAATGGCTACTCGGTGGGCACGTGGGACGGCGACACGCTCGTCGTGCGGTCGAGCGGGTTTCGCGACGGTCTCTGGCTCGACGCCAACGGCAGCCCGATGACCGGGGCCGCGACGATCACCGAACGCTTCCGCCGCACGAACTACGGGACGCTCGACATCACGATCACCGTGGACGATCCAAAGGCCTACACGGCGCCGTGGACCACGACCATCCGCCACCTCATCGCGCTCGACACGGAACTGATCGACTACGTGTGCCAGGAGAACGAGAAGGACGTTCGTCATCTCGTTGGGAAGTAGCGATGAGAAGCCGCGCGCGCGTCGGCGCCCTTGTGGCATGCGTCTCGTTCGAGCGCCTGCAATCCGACGAGCCCTTCGCCCTCTTCGTCTGGCGCGCTTGACGGCCAATGGAGCGGGACCACGGCGCAGGGCGTGCCCATCACCTTCAGCGTTGCGTCAAACCAGAAGGTCACGTCTATCTCGGTTGGATACAGCTTCAACGGCTGTTCCGGCATCCAGACGTATTCGAACCTGAGTCTCGACACGGCGCCGACGGTGATCTGTATTCCCGGCCCATGCTCGAACGACATCTCGTCGTTCCGGTCGTTCAACTACCTGGCCGGTTCGCCCGGCGGCCCCTCCACGACCATCAACGGCCTGTTTGTTCTCGGGAGCCGGGCCGAAGGCCAGGTGTCTTTCAGAGACTATCCCGGCTGCGGAACCGCGGCGGGAATCGGGTGGACCGCCGTCAAGGCCGTGAAGGTGACAGAAAATGTAAAACGGAAAACGGAGAACGAAATTTCTGAGTGTCTCTGCGTCCTACGTTCACGTAGCCTGCCGGCTCTCGGCCGCCGGCGCGTCACGGGTGCACGATGCGAACGGTGAAGTCCGCCGGAGCTGTGAGCCCGCCGAGATCGTAAATCCTCGCGCAGTACGTGCCGGCCGCAAGCGAGTTGACCAGCTGCGCCGTCAACCCGGGCGCCGTCGCGACGGAGTTCGTCACGCTGCAGTCGGTTTCGAGCGGCGTGCCGACCCCAAGGCCCATAACCGTGTTCGACGCCGGACCCGGCGGAGTGGGAACGAGGCTGGCGAGCGTAATGCTGACCTGGCCCGTCGCCGCGGTCGTGAACGAGTAGAAGCTCGAACCCTGCACCTCCAGCCTGCCCGAGAACGTTTCCGTGGTCGGCAATGCCGGCGTCGTGGGTGTCGTGGGGGTGTTGTTGCCGCAGGCGATGGTCAATAGCCCGAGGACGAGCAGGAACCCAAGAGTGATCGTCGCGGTTTTCATCGCGGTCATGGATGCGTGACGGTAACGGTAACGGTGACGCCGGGCTGCCCGACGGTGCCGATGTCGTAGGCGCCCGCGCAATACACTCCCGGGTCCACCGACACCGAGAGCTGCGCTGTGGTTCCCGGCGTGGTGTTCACGGTCTGGGTGAATCGGCAGTCGGCGCCCGTGGATCCTCGAACGCCGACGCCTAGACCAAGTGTGACTGTTGGCTGGGCGTCTGCCAGAAGCACCGTGACGGTTCCTGCCTGGTTGGCGAGGAATGTTCGAACGGCCTGCCCCGTCGGCGCCATGATGCCGTGCAGCGTTTCAGTCTGCGCGGTCGTCGTCGAAGGCGCTGGTCGTGGTGGTGCTGTCGTCGCCGCACGCGGCGCTGAGCGCCGCGAATGCCAGCAGCGCGAGGGCCGGCCAGATGAAGAGAGTGTGAGCGCGCAAAGATTGAGCGGCACGCATGGATCGGTACGGGACTCCTATTGTGAAACTTCTGTGACACTCGGGCCCCGCCGGTCGCGGCGCTCGTCTTGCTTTGTACAATGACACAAATGACGCCAATTCGGATCGTGGTGTTCGCCGCGGCGCTGATGGCGGCCGGTTGCTGCTCACGACACCACCACGCCCTCGTCCACATCGACGACCACGACGACAACCACGACCAGTACGACGCCGACGACGTCCGAACCGTTTGCCGCGACCATCGCCGTGGGCGGCTCGGCCTTCTATTCATTCAACATCGCGGTGAACGGGACAGTCAACGTCACGTTGAACGCCGTCGGCGGCGCGGGTGTCCCCGCGACCGTTCAACTCGGCCTGGGAATTGGCACGCCGGCGGGCGTTGATTGTTCGGTGACCAGCTCGGTGACCGCCGGAGCTGGCACGGCTCCCCAGCTGACGGGTACGTTCGGGCCAGGCTCGTTCTGCGTCCGGGTTTACGACGTGGGCAACCTGCCGGCTCCCGCGTCGTTCAGCGTGACGATCGCGCACTCCTGATTAGGACGTTCGGCGGTCACGTATGGGCGACGGTCACCGTGTAGGCAATGGGACCGGCCGCGTTTCCCACGTCCAGGACTTCCACGCAATAGGACACCGGCGTTGAGGGTGCCGGTGAGCTGGGCGGTGGTACTCGCCGTCGCGGTCGTGGTGGCGCCGGACAGCAGCGCGCAGCGTGCCGGCTCCTCGGGGTGCCGATCCCCAGGCCCATGGTGATGGTGGGAGGCGGTCCCGCCGACACGAGCGTCACATTGACGGTGCCGCCGGTCGTAACCGTGAACGGCTGGAAGTCCACGCCGCCTGGCTGAACGGTCCCCGAGAGCGTGTCCGTCACGAGCGTGCCGGTCGGTGCGACGACCGAGTTGGAAGTGCTGGCGCCACCGCAGCCTGCGGCCATCCCGAGGGCGCCCGCCGCGGCGAGCACAAGTCCGAATGCGGTCGAACGAGTCATATCAGATCTCTCCCAGCTTGTAGCCGACCCCACGGACGGTCAGCACGTATTTCGGAACCTCGCTGTCTTTCGGAACTTTGCTGTCGCGGGGCTCGATGCGCCGCCTGAGCCGGCTGACGAGCGTGTCCACGCTTCGCACCGTGACAAAACGATCGGCTCCCCAGATCTGCGCGAGCAGTCCTTCCCGGCTGAAGACGACGCCCGGGTGACCGGTCAGGAGATAGAGGAGGTGAAACTCCTGCTCCGTCAGTTGGACGCACCCCCCGCCGACGCTGACGTGGCGCCTCGCCGGATCGAGGCGGATGTCGCCGTGCGTGAGCACGGGTGCGGCCGTCGCGTGCACCGTGTTCCGGAGGCTGCGCGTCGCCCGGGATCGGTGAATGGCCGCGCGCGCGCGAGCCGCCAGTTCGTGTTGCCCGAATGGCTTCATCAGGAAATCATCAGCGCCTTGTTCGATTTCCATCAGGGCTGCGGCCAACCCGTTGTCCGGGGCGATGATGACGATCGGTACGTGGCGGTTCAGCGTGTGCTGCCTCAGCGTCCGGCAGATCTGCAGGCCGGCGACGTGGGGAGCCGCCAGATCCACCATGACCAGGTCGAACGCCTTGGCCGCCGCCTGCCGCAGGGCGGCCATCCCGTCGGCAACGGCTTCACATGCATGGCGATCGCGGCCGAGTCCGAGCGTCATGGACTCGCGAAGTCCTGCCTCGTGTTCGACCAGCAGGATGCGCGTATTGCGCGTATTGAAATGAAGTGTGCGAATCGATCACGAGTCTCCGTCGGCTGAAGAGTACCGACGCGGTGCAAGCCGAAGGCCAGCGATTACTTCATCAGCGGCCCGCCTTCGACCTGACGAGGTGACACCCCCGCCCGCCATCCCGTCCACGGCGCGGGACAGATAAGGAAATCGGAATGTAAGGAAATCGAAAAGCCGGAAGGTAGAACGTAGAAGGAACGAGCAGACGGGAAACGAGCCACGAGCCACGAGCCACGAGTACTACGGAGCCGGACAGCTCCTGGTCTCCGTGGCCATCGATCCAAGGCTGGAGACGAAGCCGGGGCCGAACGTGCTGCCGCGGCCCGAAGTGGAGCGGATGAAGGTGCTCGACGCATCGAGGGGCAGGGTGGCGACGTTCCGGCAGAACGCCGCCCACTTGCCGTCCTGCAAGTACTGCTCGACGTTCGAGAGGTAAAACGCACCCACGGGGACGCCGTGCGCTTTGAGATACGCGCCAATGCGCCGGATCGCCTTCGGGCCCGCGAAATCGCCGACGACGGGGACGATGAGGTTGCTGGTTTCGAGATCGCGGATGATCGTGAAGTTCGACTCCGACGCCAGGTAGCTCCGGTAGACGCCCGCTTCGTCCGTGGCGGACATGAGCTCCGCGTAGTTCGGCGAGAAGCGAATCGCGGCGCCGCGTTCGAAGAAGACGCGGTAGATGTGGCTGATGCCTTCCACATCCAGCGCCGGCAGCGGCAGCGCATGAACCTTCAGCAATCGTTCGGTGATCGCCGCCAGGTTCCGTTCGTACAGGGCTTCGTCGTTCGTGGCGGCGCTGAAGGCGGCAAACAGGTCGGCGACCGGCGTCTCGGACGTCAATCCCCGCGGCCGTGGCCGCGAGAACAGCATCGACACGAAGTCCGCGCGGTCCTTTGTCAGTTCGAAGATCGCCTTGTACATCAGCTGCAGCTGCAGATTGCCGCGGCGGATGTCGAAGATGATGGCGATCGCCGGGCGCACGGCGGCGATGTATGTGAAGTTCTGCTCGGGGCCCACGCCGAGGTACGCCGCGCCTGGGCGCGTGCGCGAGAGGAGGTCGGGAATCACGCGCTCGAACCCCAGCTCGTTCGACGTCAGGTTGTCAGATCGGAAAAACCCGTTTGGTTCCGAGGCGTCGACGCTCAGCTGCCAGAGTTCGCGGTCGGTCAGCCGGACCGCCGTGTTCGTGCCGGCGGGGCGGGCAGCCTCGCCTGTGACACCGCCGTCACGCCGGCGCCGATCGCCAGCGCGACGCCCACCGCGATCGTGACGAGCCGCCCTGCCTGGCTCATAAGCTTCGCGCCCATCATATCGAGAGAAAAAAAAATATCAGGGTGCAACTTCACCGACTGGTACGGCCAGCAGAGCTGCACCGCCGGCCGCGCCGCCTTCATCACGGGCCAGTCGCCGATCCGCACCGGCCTGACCAAGGTCGGCCTGCCTGGAGCCGACCTCGGCCTGCAGCCGGAAGATCCGACCATCGCCGACGTCCTGAAGCCGCTGGGCTACGTGATGCGGGCAGTTCGGCAAGAACCATCTTGGCGACCGTGACGAGTTCCTGCCGACGGCGCACGGCTTCGACGAGTTCTTCGGCAACCTGTATCACCTGAACGCGGAACAGGAGCCGGAGAATCCCGACTACCCGAAGGACCCCGAATTCAAGAAGAAGTACGGACCGCGCGGCGTGCTCGCACACGCTGGGCCAACCCCGACGGCACGCAGAAAATCGAGAACACCGGTCCGTTGACGATCAAGCGCATGGAGACGGTGGACGAGGAATTCCTCGACGCCAGCCTGGAAGTTCATGGAGAAGTCGGTCAAGGACAACAAGCCCTTCTTCTGCTGGTGGAACTCGACGCGGATGCACATCTTCACGCACCTGAAGAAGGAGTCGGAAGGCAAGACGGGCCTCGGCATCTATCCCGACGGCATGGTCGAGCACGACGGCCACGTCGGTCAGCTGCTCAAGAAGCTCGACGACCTGGGCATCGCGGACAACACGATCGTGATGTACTCGACCGACAACGGCGCGGAGGTGATGAGCTGGCCGGACGGCGGCACGACGCCGTTCCGCGGCGAGAAAGACACCAACTACGAAGGCGGCTGGCGCGTGCCGTGCGCGATCCGCTGGCCGGGCCACATCAAACCCGGCACGGTGTCCAACGAGATCTTCTCGCACACCGACATGCTGCCGACGCTGGCGGCCGTGGCCGGCGAGCCCGACGCCGTCGGGAAGCTGAAGAAGGGCTACAAGTCGGGAAACAAGACATTCAAGGTTCACATCGACGGCTACAACCTGCTGCCGTTCCTCAAGGGCGAGGTGAAGGAGAATCCGCGAAAAGGATTCAAGCAGGTATCATTCATTCCTGACGGAGGCGTGACGTGCGTATCGCGGTGCCCCGGGAGAGCGCTTCCGGCGAACGACGGGTAGCCCTCGTGCCTGAATCCTGCAAGAAGCTGATGCAGGCGGGCTACGAGATCTCAATAGAAGCGGGAGCCGGCGATGCCGCCGGGTTCGGCGGCGACGAGTATTCGAAACTCGGCGTCAGCCTCGTTTCCGATCCGGCCGCGCTGATCGGGTCAGCCGATCTGATTCTCAAGGTGGGTGCGCCGGGCGCCGCCTCGGCGGGCGACGCCCGCGACGAGGTGGGGTGGATGAAGCCCGGCGCGATCTACGTCGGGTCGCTGATGCCGCTTCGCCATCTGCCAGTCGTGCGCGCGCTCGCCGCCCGGAAGGTCACCTCCTTCGCCACCGACGCGATCCCCCGCACCACGCGCGCCCAGTCGATGGACACGCTGTCGTCGATGGCCAATCTGGGCGGCTACAAGGGCGTGCTGCTCGCCGCCGTCGAGCTGAACCGGTACTTTCCCATGCTCACGACGGCCGCCGGCATGGTGTTCCCGGCAAAAGTGTTCGTGATCGGCGCGGGTGTCGCGGGCCTCCAGGCCATCGCGACCGCCAAGCGGCTGGGCGCCAACGTCGTGGCGACCGACGTCCGGCCGGAAGTGAAGGAGCAGATCGAAAGCGTGGGCGCGAAGTACGTCGGTATCGAGCTCGGCGAAAGCGCCGCGGCGGGCGGCGGCTACGCCAAGGAGCTGTCCGAAGCCGATCGCAAGCGCCAGGCCGAACTCCTCGCCGCCGAGTGTGCGCAGTCCGATGTCGTCATCACGACGGCGCTGATTGGTGGCGTTTTCGCGCCGCGGCTCATTTCGGCCGCGACCGTGAAGACCATGAAGCCGGGGTCGGTCATCGTGGACCTGGGCGCGGACGGTGGCGGCAACTGCGAGCTGTCCCGGCCGGGCCAGACCGTGCACGCCGGCGGCGTCACGATCCTCGCGCCGCTCAACCTGCCCGCCACGGTGCCGTACCACGCGAGCCTGCTGTTCTCGCGGAACCTGACCGCGTTCGTTCAGGCCTTCACGAAGGACAAGGCGTTCGCCCTGGATTTCGGCGACGACATCCAGCAGGGCGCCGTCATTACCCACGACGGCGAGGTCAAACACGCGCGCACGCGCGAAGCTCTTGAAAAAGCGGCGCTGGAGACGCCAACACCGTGACCCAAGACTTCTGGTCAGCGCTCTACGTGTTCGTGCTCGCCTCCTTCATCGGGCTGGGCGTCATCCGGCGGGTGTCGCGGCTGCTGCACACGCCATTGATGTCGCTGACCAACGCGATCTCGGCCATCGCGATCGTGGGCGCGATTCTCGTCACGGGCGGCGATCACCCCTTGCGGATTCGCATGCTCGGCGCCATCGCGCTCTTCGCGTCGATGACCAACATCGTGAGCGGCTTCCTCATCACCGATCGCATGCTGAAGATGTTCAAACCCCCGCCGAAGACCGACGCCAAGTCCGGCGGAGGGCCCTCGTGATCGGGCCGATCGGCCAGCTCACTTACATCGTCGCGTCGGCGTTGTTCATCCTGGCCCTGCACTGGATGAACACGCCCGATACGGCGCGCAAGGGCGTCTACGCGGGCGTGGCGGCGACGACGCTCGCGATTCTCGTGACGTGGGCGGAGCCGTCGGTCGTCCATCATCTGTGGATCGTCATCGCGCTCGCCGCTGGCGTGGCGGTCGGCATCCCGTTGTCGCGCGTGCCGCTGACGGCCGTCCCTCAGCGGACCGCGCTCTCGCACGCCTTCGGCGGCATCGCGGCGGGCCTGGTCGGCACCGCCGAGTACTACCTCCGCCTGTCGGAAGGGCCCGAGTGGCTGACGCCGTTCCGCATGGTCGCGTTGATTGTCGAGATCATCCTCGGCTATCTCACCTTCACGGGCAGCCTGATGGCCGCGGGCAAGCTCCAGGAAGTGAAATGGGTGCCGCAGCGGGCTGTCACGTACCCCGGACAGAACCTGGTCAACCTGCTGCTGTTCGGCGCCGCGATCGCGCTGGCCGCTGCGATCTCGATGCATCCGGCGGCAGCGTGGGCGCCGTTCCTGTTTCCCGTGATTATCGTGATCGCGCTCCTGTTCGGCGTGCTGCTCATCATCCCGATCGGCGGCGCGGACATGCCGACGGTCATTGCGATCCTGAACGCATACGCCGGGCTGTCCGCGGTCGCCATGGGTTTCGTCCTCGACAGCAAGCTGCTGATCACCGCTGGCGCGCTTGATGGATCGTCCGGCCTGATTCTCGCCATCATCATGTGCAAGGCGATGAATCGCTCGTTTACAAACGTCCTGTTCGGCGCCTTTGGACAGGTCCAGGCGGCAAAGGCCGGCGGCGAGCAGAAGCAGTACAAATCGGAGACCGTGGAGGGCGCGGCGCAGGTGCTCGAGCAGGCCAGCCTGGTCGTGATCATTCCCGGCTACGGGATGGCGGTGGCGCAGGCGCAGCACAAAGTCCGCGAGTTATACGATCAGCTGAAGAAGCGCGGCATCACGGTGAAATTCGCCATACACCCGGTGGCCGGACGCATGCCGGGCCATATGAATGTGCTGCTCGCCGAGGCGAACATCCCGTACACGGATCTGGTGGAGATGGACGACATCAACCCCGATATGCCGCAGGTCGACGTCGCGCTCGTCGTCGGCGCGAACGACGTCGTCAATCCGGCGGCGCGAACCGACAAGAGCAGCCCGATTTACGGGATGCCGATCATCGAGGCCGACAAGGCGCGGACGATCTTCGCGATCAAACGCAGCAAGAATCCTGGATTCGCGGGCATCGACAACGAGCTCTATTTCTCGGACCGCACGTGGATGCTGTTCGGCGACGCCAAGGCGGTGATCGGGGACCTGGTGAAGGAACTCAGCGGCGGATCAGGAATGCACTAATGAACCCAATGAAAGTTCAAAGTACAAAGTGCAAAGTTCGAAGTAAGTTCGAAGTACTTCCGTATCTTCCTTTCCTACTTTGTACTTTGCACTTCGAACCTTTCTAGGCTGCTCCCATTGCCCTGCACGAGGCGTTACAGTGCGGCCGCGGCCTACGCGTATACCGCACGGGTGGCGGCCCTGGGTGAGCGCTGGCCCGGGTCGCCCGGACACCAGAAAACGCAGGATCTCATCCGCCAGACGCTGCAGAAAAACGGCGCGCAGATCGAGACCGACGAGTTCACGGCGACGACGCCGCGCGGGCCGATCGCGGTGCACAACATCATCGGCAAGTTCAATGTCAGCGCGGATCCGAAACAGCCGATCTTCATTCTCGCCGGTCATTACGACACGCTGTTCAAGCCGGGATTCATCGGCGCGAACGACGGCGCGTCGAGCACGGGCATCCTGCTGGCCTTTGCCGAGGCGCTGAGCCACCAGAAGACGAAGATGCAGATCTGGCTCGTGTGGACGGATCTGGAGGAGGCGCTCGAGTCGTTCGTCGGTGATGACGGGTTGTACGGGAGCCGGCATCTCGCGCAGAAGCTGGCCGCCAACGGCACGGCGCCGCGGATCAAGGGCTTCTTCCTGCTCGACATGATCGGCGACAAGGACCTTGGCGTCGCCCGCGAGACGACGTCGAAGGCGTGGCTGCAGGAGTACATCGCGCAGGCGGCGAAGCAGCTGGGCTACAGCCAGTATTTCTTTCAGTACGAGGCGAGCATCATCGACGACCACGCGCCGTTTCTGCGAGCCGGCGTGCCGGCGGTGGATGTCGTTGACGCGAAATTCGGCCGGATGGGCCCGCAGTTCGACGCGATGGGGGAGTTCCATCACGCCAACACCGACACGATGGACAAGGTCTCGCAGCGAAGCCTCGAAATCGTCGGCCGGACGATCCTCAGGGCGGTGGAGCTACTTGACCAGTGAAAGTTCGAATACAAAGTGCAAAGTTGGAAGTAGAAGTTCGAGGTGCAGAGCTCGAAGTAGGTCGGTCTTACTTCAACCTTTCTGACACTTCTGAGCTTCACTTCGAACTTCACACTTTCTTCACCGTCCTGCCCCCAGGAGTCCAGCCGTTGCCTTGATGGCCGAAGGATTCCACGAGGGTTCCTGCGCGGCGATCCCGCCGATGCCAGGCACAGCAGCCATCCTGTGATCAGCGTTGCCGTTCTCATTGCATCTCCCTGCGGCGCAGCTTAGCGCAGAGGGAGCTCGAGGGTAGGGGTTGGAGCGCGCGAGTCCCGAGCCACGAGCCACGAGCCCCGACTGCATTTAAGAGGGTGTAAGCTCTCCGGCATGCGCAAGACCTCACTCGGCCGGCGGCAGTTTCTGAAGCGCGCCACGGTCACGGGGGCGGCGGCCATAGTCGGAGGCTCGGGCGCGACGACGGCCGCGGCCGATTCGCCGCAGGCGGCTCCGCCTCCACCCTCGCGGTCGGGTCCGGCGACGGCGCCGACGCTGCCGCGCGAAGCCGACCCGCCGGCGACCGATGTGCTGACGACGGACCGGCCTGGCGGCGATTTCATGACCGACGTCATCAAGTCGCTCGGCTTCGAGTACGTCGCGGCCAATCCCGGTTCGAGCTTCCGCGGCCTCCACGAATCGCTGATCAACTACGGCGGCAACAGCGCGCCGGAATTCATCACGTGCTGCCACGAGGAATCGGCCGTCGCGATGGCGCACGGCTACTTCAAGGTGGAAGGGAAGCCGATGGCCGTGCTGGCGCACGGCACCGTCGGGCTGCAGCACGCGGCGATGGCGATCTACAACGCGTACTGCGACCGCGTGCCCGTCTACGTGATCGCCGGCAATTCGATCGACGCGACCCAGCGGCGCCCTGGCGTCGAGTGGGATCACAGCGTGCAGGATGCGGCGTCGCTCGTGCGCGATTTCGTCAAGTGGGACGATCTGCCGATTTCGCTCCAGCACTTCGCCGAATCCGCCGTGCGCGCGTACAAGATCGCGATGACGCCGCCGATGATGCCGGTGCTGCTCGTCGCCGACGGCGCGCTGCAGGAAGATCCGGTTCCGGCCGATGCGCCGCCGCGCATTCCCAGGCTCACCCTCGCCACCCCGCCGCAGGGCGATTCCGGGGCGGTGGCGGAAACGGCCCGGCTGCTGGTGTCAGCCGAGAATCCCTTGATCGTGGCCGACCGCGCGGCGCGCACGCCGGCTGGCATGGCGCACCTCGTCGAGCTGGCCGAGCTGCTGCAGGCGCCCGTCATCGATCAGGGCGGCCGCATGAATTTCCCGTCGCGCCACCCGCTCAATCACAGCGAACGCGCGCGCGAGCTCGTCGGCGGAGCGGACGTCATCCTTGGCCTCGAGCTCACGGATTTCTGGGGCACCGTGGACGCGTATCGCGATCAGCTGCGCCGGACGTCACGGCCGATCACGAAGCCGGGCGCGAAGCTCGTCAGCATCACGGCCGGCGATCTCTTCGTCAAGGCGAACTACCAGGATGTCCAGCGATATCCTGAAGTCGATCTCGCCATGGCGGCCGACGCCGAGGCGACGCTGCCGTCGCTCATCGACGCCGTGAAGCGCAACGTCACCGCTGACCGGAAGCGCGTCTTCGAGGAGCGCGGCCGCAAGCTGGCGGACGCGCGCCAGCGGCTGCTCGAGCGCGCGCGTGCCGATGCGACCTACGCCTGGGATGCGAGCCCGATCAGCACGGCGCGCCTTTCGGCCGAATTGTGGGCGCAGATCAAGGACCTGGATTGGGCGCTGGTGTCGCCGATCGACTTCGTCAGCCGGTGGCCGATGCGGTTGTGGGCGTTCGACAAGCCGTATCAGTTCATCGGCGGATCGGGCGGCGCGGGCGTCGGCTACGGCGCGCCGGCGGCCGTCGGCGCCGCGCTCGCGCACAAGAAGCACGGCCGCATCGCGGTCAACATCCAGGCCGACGGCGATCTGATGTACGCCCCTGGCGTGTTGTGGACCGCGGCGCACCACCAGATTCCGCTGTTGTCGGTGATGCACAACAACCGCGCCTATCATCAGGAAGTGATGCACGTGCAGCGCATGGCCAACCGCCATCAGCGTGGCGTGACGACCGCGCGGATCGGCACGACGATCGACAGTCCGAATATCGATTTCGCCGGGCTCGCGCGGAGCCTGGGCGTGCACGCGGAAGGACCGATTGTCGATCCGAAGGAACTCGCCGGCGCCATCGGGCGCGCGCTCGCGGTCGTGAAGCGCGGCGAACCCGCGTTGGTGGACGTGGTCTCGCAGCCACGATGAACCCGATGGCTGGAGACGGGAGTCTTATGAACCACAAAGATCTGAACCACAAAGGTCACGAAGAACACAAAGGACGAAGGCAACACTGCCGGACGCATGCAGTCTTCGTGCGCTTTGTGTTCTTTGTGGTTCCTTTCTCGCCATCTCGGCATCGGTGGTCGCGCAGACAACGCCTCCCGCGGGGAATGCCCAGAACGGCCGGAAGCTGTTCGCGGCCGACGGGTGCTATCAGTGCCATGGCTATGAGGCGCAAGGTGCGACGCCGACCGGCCCGCGGCTCGGGCCCAGGCCGATTGCGTTCGTCCAGTTCTCGAAATACGTCCGCCAGCCAACCGGCCAGATGCCGCCGTACACGAGCAAGGTCGTCCCCGACGCCGCGCTGGCCGACATCTACGCGTTTCTTCAGTCGCTGCCATCGCCGCCGCCCGCGGACTCGATCGCAGCGTTGCGCTGAACCCCATGAACCCCTTGAACCTTTCGAACCCCTTGAACCCTTCGAACCCCTCGAACCATGAACCTTAAAGTAAACGGCCAGACCCATTCCGTAGACGTCGATCCCGTCGACCCCGCTGCTTTATGTGCTCAGCGACGACCTCGGCCTGCGCGGACCGAAGTTCGGCTGCGGCCTCGGTCAGTGCGGGTGCTGCACGGTGCTGATCAAGGGACGGCCGGTCCGCTCGTGCGTGACACCGTCATCGAGCGTGGAGGGATCGGACATCACGACGCTCGAGGGACTGGGTACGGTCGAGAAACCTCACCCGATTCAGAAAGCATTTGTCGACGAACAGGCGATGCAGTGCGGGTTCTGCCTGAGCGGCGTGATTCTCACGGCCAAGGCCGCGCTCGACGCCAATCCGAAGGCGACCGACGCGCAGCTGCGCCAGGCGCTGTCGAATGTCCTGTGCCGCTGCGGGACTCACACGCGGATGCTCAAGGCGATCAAGCGGTACGCGCAGGAGGTGCGGGCATGAATCGCCGCGAATTCCTCAGGAACTCGGGCGCGCTCATCGTCGCGTTCTCCTCGGCCGATGTGCCCGCGCTGCTGGGACAGGGACGGTTCGACGGCCCCGGGACGCCACAGCTCGACTCGTGGGTCGCGATCGCCGCTGACGGCAGCGTCACCGCGTACACCGGAAAAGTCGAACTGGGCCACGGCCTTCTCACCGCGCAGACGCAGCTGGTGGCGGAGGAGCTCTCGGTGCCGTTTTCACGCGTCACGCTCGTTCAAGGCGACACCGCTGTCTCTCCGGACCAGGGCACTACGTCCGGCAGCCAGTCGCACCCGGTGAATTTCAACGAAGGAGCGCTCGCGCAGGCGTGCGCGACGGCGCGCGAGGCGCTGACGCAGATGGCGGCCAATCGCCTGGGCGTGCCGGCGGACCAGTTGATGGTCCGCGATGGTGTCGTGAGCGCCAGGGCGGACGGATCGAAACGCACGACCTATGGCGAACTGGTCGGCGGACGAAAGTTCAATCTCACGATCAACCCGGCGGCGAAGCGCAGGAACCCGCGCGAGTGGACTGTCCTGGGCACATCGGTCCCTCGTCTTGACGCACCGGCGTTGGCGGCGGGCACATTCGAGTTCGTGCAGAACGTTCGCGTCCCCGGGATGCTGCACGGACGCGTCGTGCGGCCGCCGGAAGTGGGCGCCACGCTCGCCGGCGTGGACGAAGCATCGGTCAGGGAGATGCCGGGCTTCGTGAAAGTGGTGGTGAAAAAGAACTTCGTGGGAGTCGTCGCGCAGAAGCCGTGGCAGGCCACGCAGATCGCGGCGAAGCTGAAGGCCGAGTGGACCAAAGGCGTCGGCCTTCCCGCACAATCCGGGTTCTACGACTATCTGCGCCGCCAGCAGCCGGTGCGCGACACCCTCATCGTCAACTCGAAGGACGTGGACGACAAGATCGCGGGGGCCGCGCGAGTGGTCAAGGCGACGTACGTCCATCCGTACCAGATGCACGGGTCTATCGGCACGTCGTGCGCGGTCGCGGACGTGCAGGGAGACAAGGCGACGATCTGGTCGCCGACGCAGTCCGCCTATCCCACGCGCAATACGGCCGCGATGCTGCTCGGGCTGAAGCCGGAAAACGTCCACGTGATCTTCACGATGGGATCCGGTTGTTACGGCCTGAATGGCGCCGACACGGTGTCCTACGACGCCGCGCTGCTCTCGCAGGCCGTCGGCAAGCCGGTCCGCGTGCAGCTCTCGCGCCGGGATGAGATGGCGTGGGAGAACTACGGCACGGCGTTCGTCATCGACCAGCGCGTGGCTCTCGACGCATCGGGCGGCATCATCGCCTGGGATTACGAGGCCTGGTCGCCCACGCTCGGCGGGAGGCCTGGCTACAACAACCCCGGCAACGTGATCACGGGTCTGCTGGCCGGCGCCGAGCCGCAGCCGTTCACGCCCCGATCGCCCGCTCCCGATCCGGGCGTCTACGCCAACAACCTCAATGCCGCGCCGTCGTACGTGACGGGCGCGGTGGGCGGGCGCCGCGGCGGAACGGGCAGCGTCGCGAGTGAACGCGTCCTGTCGCACAGCGTGAAATCGCTGTTCTGGACGGGCCCGCTCCGCTCGCCCGAGCGCCTGCAGAATTCCTTCGCCCACGAGTCGATGCTGGACGAAGTGGCCGCGCTGGTGAAGGCCGATCCCGTCTCGTACCGGCTCAAACACCTCAGCGATCCGCGGCTCATCGACGTCGTCAACGCGGCCGCAAAGGCGGCGAAGTGGGAACCGCGTCCGTCACCGAAGGCGGGACTCAGGAAGACCGGCGTTGCGGCCGGCCGCGGCATGGCATGCGTGCTGTACGAGGGCAACAACGGCTACTGCGCGCTCGTGGCGGAGGTCGACGTGAACCAGGACACCGGGTCGGTGACGGTGAGGCGTTTCGTCGCGGCGCAGGACTGCGGGCCGATTTCCAATCCCGACGGGCTCAAGAACCAGCTCGAAGGCGGCGTGATGCAGGGCATGAGCCGCGCGCTGGGCGAGGAGGTCACCTGGGACCAGACGAAGATCACATCGGTGGACTGGCGGACCTATCGCCCCGTCTATCTCGGCGGCGATGTCCCCGTCATCGAGAGCGTGCTGATCAACCGGCCCGGCGCGCCGGCCAACGGCGCCGGTGAAACAGCCATCACCGTCGTTGCCGGCGCGATTGGCAACGCGATCTTCGACGCCACGGGCGCCCGCATCCGCGAGGCGCCGTTCACGCCGGAGCGCGTGAAAGCCGCCCTCGCGGCGAGTCGCAGGCACGAAGCCGTAGCTGCCGGCCTTCAGGCCTGCCGGCGACACGTCGGACCTGAAGGCGCGACGCTACGGCTGGCTTCTACGAAGCGCAGCGCCATGCGCATTGCTTTTCGTGTCGCGATCACGAAGGGCGTCCTCGCCGCCTGCAGGGCTTTTCGTACGTCGGCTTCCGACCGATATTTCCTGACAACGTGCCGGCTTTCCGCCGGCCGACCTTTGCCGCGTCGTGCGTTGCGTCGAGCGTTGCAGGGCAGCTTCTCCACGAGGCCGGCTCACTTCGAGTTCGCCGTTCTTGCGTACTGTCTCATGCCGGACCACTTGCGCCACTCCTCGAAGCAGAGTCTGAACGTTCCGATTCTCGTCGCCTTCGTCAAGCGGTTCAAACAGATGACAGGTTTCGCGCATCGTCAGGCCACTGGGCAGCCACTCTGGCAGCCGGTTACCACGAACGGATCCTCAGGAATGACGAGGCTTCTGAAGCGATCGTCCGGTAAATCCTGGAGAACCCGGTGCGCGCTGGCTTAACGAAGTGACATCGGAGTCTACCCGTTCGCGGGTTCAGGAACCTAGTCTGAATGGTCTGAAAACCTCCTGGGCCTGAGACAGACCGCTGAAGATCTGGCAGTGCTCCAGAAGGCAGGGACGTACCGGCAACCTGAAGGTCTGCACTACTTGGGACGCGGACAGGCGGACCGAGGTCCGTCAACTGACTCAGAAGTAGTGCAGGCCTTCAGGCCTGCCGATCGCTAACTTGCCCTGCGCGGCGCGTTCTGCCCGGGAGGCGCTGATGTAGTCGGGGATCGTGCGGTTGCCCTCGATGCAGGCGTACTCCCACCACTTGTAGGTGTTATCCATCTTCAGCGGAAAGCGCGCGGTCCACGGCCGCGTGAGCACGACCGGATCCTCGGTTTTGATCTCGTAAAGCATCATCTGGTCGTTCAACCGCGTCAGCCGCTCGGTGATGCGCATGCGTTCGCTCGTGGGGAACCGGTTTCCCTCCGGCGAGCCCGCGACCCCGATGTTTGTCGCCGATGCTCCGGTCTTGATGTTCGTGGTCTCGATCACGAGGGTCGCGCCCGTCCCAATGTCCGCGCGAAACGCCCAGCCACTGCTTGACGGCGGACGAAGGCGCGGGCGGCCCGTCGATCGGAATCACGCGCGCCTCGTGGATCATCTCCATGTTGAGGACCACGTAGCCCGGCGATTGGATAATCTGCACGCCGTTGTTGTACCGGAACGGAAACATCGACGCGGGCATGCCGCGCGTGATGCAGCGATCCCACGTGTCGAAATCGAGCTCCGAATCGAACGCCTGCTGTTCGCCGGGAAGCGCCCAGCTGCTCTTCATGAGCGAGGACAGGCGCTTGCCTTCGTCCGTCATGTCCGGCAGCCGCCCGTTCGGCGGGTCGACGATGAGCGAGGTCTGCCGCTGCGGCACCGTCGGATCGACGATGCCGGACTGGAACGCGCTGCCGAAGTCGCCAGCCTTGATGGCGTCGGCGTAGCGATCGGCGCGGCCGGCCGCCGCCGCGACGCGCGCCTTGAACTCGTCTTCGGTCAGGAACGCTTTCTGCGGATCGCAGGGAGGCGGGCGTGCCGCCGCGACCACGGCCTCCGCCGCCGGCGCATCGCTCGAACGGAACGCTGCCGACATAGGAAATGGGCCACGTGCCCTGGAGGTCCGGGTCGCCCCAGGCTGTCGTCGGGCGCTTCCACCCGGCCGGCGTCCCGATGAAGAAATTCGCCTCGCTCGGTGCCTGCCCGGCCGACGCCTGCTTTGGCGCCTGGCCCGCGACGAGCTCAAGCGACGCGAACAGCGTGGCAAGCGCAACAGCGGTGATGTGGATGGCCCGGCGACAGGATACGGACATGGAAAACAAGATCCTGCTCGACGATCGTACTGCATGTCCGCCGCGGATCACGAGTCGTGGCCAACCTGCGCCGTGATAGCATCGGCCCGAAAATCCGGGAGGATCCGATGAAGATTGCTGATGTCTGCGCGACGCTCGCACTGGTGGCCGGCCTGGCTGTCCCGGCGTCGGCGCAGTGGCTTCGGTACCGCACCCCCGGCATCCCCCGGCTGCCCGACGGCAAGCCGAACCTCACGGCGCCGGCTCCGCGAACGGCCGACGGTAAACCCGATCTCTCCGGCATCTGGGAACCCGATGGCACGAAGTTCATTCGGAATCTCGCCGCCGATCTCAAGCCTGAAGACGTGTCGATGCACCCGTGGGCCGACGCGCTCTACAAGGAGCGGCTGACGGGCGCGCTGTCGAAAGCAGCGAGCCGGACGCGAACTGCCTGCCGCAGGGCGTGCCGAAGATCAACGCCGCGCCCGTGCCGTGGCGGATCGTCCAGACGCCCGGCATGGTGGTCATCCTGTACGAAGCGTTCGGGCAATGGCGTCAGGTGTTCACGGACGGACGTCCGCTGCCGACCGATCCGAATCCGACGTGGCTGGGTTATTCGATCGGCAGATGGGAAGGCGATACGCTGGTCGTGGACACGATTGGCTTCAACGGGAAAGCCTGGCTCGATCAGCAGGGCCATCCCGCCAGCGAGGCCCTGCACGTCACCGAGCGGTTCCGCCGCCCTGCGTTCGGACAGCTCGAGCTGCAGATCACGATCGACGATCCGAAGGCGTACACCAAGCCGTGGACGGTTCTCGAAAAGCCGCACCTGCTCGTCGATACCGAGCTGCTGGAATTCGTGTGCCTCGAGAACGAACGCGATCAGGCGCACATGGTGGGGAAATAGGGGCAGGACGGGCAGGATGGGCAGGATAGGCGGGACGCCAGGTCGAACGGAGGGCTGACACGAACATGGAGATTCACGCACCGCACGGGTCGGCTCAGTCGTGGCGCGAGATCTTCAAGCAGCTGGCGATCATCACCGCGGGCGTCCTGATCGCCCTTGCCCTGGACGGCGTCGTCAGCTGGTTCGACCACCGGAAGCTCGTGCGCGAAGCTCTCAACAACCTGCGCAGCGAGATGGCCGACAACGTCAAAGAGGTTCAAGGACTCTTTGCCAACATCGCCAAGGAGCGTCAGAACCTCGGGCACGCGACCGAGCTCTCGCAGATGCTCCTCGACAAGAAGAAGATCGACCACCTGAGCCTGAGTCTGGAGTTTCACAGCGCCGAGTTGAAGGACGCCAGCCGCACGACGGCGGAAGTGACCGGCGCCTTTGGCTACATGGACTACGCCGACGTCGAACGGATCGCGGGCGTCTACGGCCTGCAGACCACTTTCAACCGGGCGCAGGAACGCGCAAACGAACATTTCGTGACGGCGTTTGCCGGCGCCAGCCTGCTGGCGAACCCGGATCAGGCCGATGCGGAGCGGGTGAAGCAGTGGCGGTCGGAAATCGTTCTGACGCTTGCGGCGCTCACCGTCGAGGAACAGGTCGGCCAGCAGCTGGTCAAGCGTTACAACCAGGCTCTCGAGCGGCCCTGACAGCGCAGCTGACCGCACTGCTTCATTTCCTTTCCTGCACTACAATCGCCGCAGCTGGAGGCGCCATGACGCGACGTCGCGAACAACGGACTGCAAGCCGAAACTCCCCGGATGCCGGCGTATCCCGGCGCCGTTTCGTCGCACACGTGGCGACGGCCGGGGCTGTCGCGGCTTCCGGTGGAGCGGCCGTGCTGGCGCAGCCCGCGAACCGCGTCCGCGGGTTCGATCACGTTGCGCTGCCGATGCAGAACACCGACGCGATGCTGGCGTTCTATCGCGGTCTGGGGTTTGACGTTCGCGAGAGCGCTGCCGCATGCTCCGTGTACATCGGCACCCAGATGATCAACTTCCATCGCCCGACACGCTGGCAGGACGCGTCCTTTACCCTGCGCGCGCCGGCGGCGAAGCCGCCCTGCGGCGACCTCTGCTTTGTGTGGGATGGCACGGGTGCGGCGCTCAAATCCTGGCTCGATGGAGTGAAGGCCACCGTCGTCGAAGGCCCGGTACCACGCCAGGGAGGTCGCAAGGCGGAAGGCTCGAGCGTTTACACCCGCGACCCCGACGGGAATCTTCTGGAGTTCATGATTTATCCTTGAACGTCCGGCTGAAGCCGGACGCTACGACTGGACGGACGATGGTGCCGTAGCGTCCGCCTTCAGGCGGACGAAGGAGCTGTGAGATGAGCGGAGTTCGCGTGCTGGTTGGCACTCGCAAGGGCGCTTTCGTCCTGACCTCTGACGGCAAGCGCGCCAAATGGGACGTCAGCGGTCCCCACTTCGGCGGCTGGGAGATTTACCACGTGAAGGGATCGCCGGTCGATCCCAACCGGATTTACGCATCGCAGTCGAGCAGCTGGTTCGGCCAGGTCATGCAGCGTTCGAGCGACGGCGGAAAGACGTGGGAACCCGTCGGCAACAAGTTCGAATACGACGGCGTTCCCGGTACGCATCAGTGGTACGACGGCACGCCGCATCCGTGGGAGTTCAAGCGCGTCTGGCACCTCGAGCCATCGCTGACCGAGCCCGACACCGTGTACGCCGGCGCCGAGGACGCCGCGCTGTTCAAGTCCGTCGACGGAGGACAGACGTGGCAGGAGCTCTCGGGGCTGCGCGGCCACGGCTCGGGAGCCCGCTGGGCCCCGGGCGCGGGCGGCATGTGTCTCCACACGATTCTGCTCGATCCCGCGAACCAGGCGCGGATGTTCATCGCGATCTCCGCGGCCGGTGCGTTCAGGTCCAGCGATGCCGGCAAGACATGGCAGCCGATCAATCAGGGGCTGAGATCCCAGCACATCCCGGATCCGACGGCGGACGTGGGGCACTGCGTGCACCGGATCGCGATGCACCCGTCCCGCCCGAACGTGCTGTTCATGCAGAAGCACTGGGATGTCATGCGGAGCGACGATGGCGGCGATTCCTGGCAGGAAGTGAGCGGCAACCTGCCGACCGACTTCGGATTCGTCATCGACGTGAACGCCAACAAGCCCGACACCGTCTACGTCGTGCCGATCAAGAGCGACTCCGAACACTACCCGCCGGACGGCAAGCTGCGCGTGTATCGCAGCAGGACTGGCGGGAACGAATGGGAAGCGCTCGCGAACGGTCTTCCCCAGAAAGACTGCTACGTCAACGTCCTGCGTGACGCGATGGCCGTCGACACGCTCGACAAGTGCGGCGTGTACTTCGGGACCACGGGCGGCCAGGTGTACGCGTCCGCAGACGAGGGCGACAACTGGGCGCCGATCGTGCGCGACCTGCCAGCCGTGGTCTCCGTCGAGGTGCAGACATTCACCTGATTCGCGTGGAGCTGCCGGCGCATCTGCGCACGCTGGCCGGAGTCGGCGTCGAAGTGACCGTCAACGTCGAGGCGCAGGTCACGGTGCGCTCGATCCTCGACGCGCTCGAGGCGAGGTACCCCGTGCTCCGCGGGACGATTCGCGACTACGGCACCGAACAGCGCCGGCCTTTCCTGCGATTTTTTGCCTGCGAGCAGGATTGGTCGCACGAGCGGCCGGACGCGCCGCTGCCCGAGGCGGTGGCGTCGGGCGCCGAGCCGTTCATGGTTGTCGGCGCGATATCTGGCGGCGAAGGTAGAGGTTAGAGGTTAGAGGTTAGAGGTTAGAGGTTAGGGGTTGGGCAGCATGAGATTTTGGTTGGGGTTGGCCTTGACGCTCCTGGGGTGGACGGCCGCCGTGCCGGCGCAGGTGCATCACATCACGGCGTCCGAATACCAGGCGCGCCGAACGGCGCTTGCGAAGGCCATCGGGCCTGACGCCGTGTTCATCGCGTTCTCGTACGAACCGGCACGGCGCACGGCGACGTCGACTGGCCGTTCCGGCAGGAGGACAACCTCCTCTATCTCACGGGCATGAACGTGCCCGAGACGACGCTCGTCCTCCTTCCCGGCGAACGCGACCGCCAGGAAACCATCTTCGCCAGCGATCGCGACCCGTTGAACGAACGCTGGACGGGGAAGATTGCGTCAAGAGACGAAGTCAGCGCCGCTACCGGCGTGCGCGAGGTGCGTCTCGTCCCGGCGGTTCAACGGCTTCCTGGATGCGCTGTTCCAGGGCGGCAGCTTCGCGGTGGGACGCGTGCCGGGCGGAACGTTCGCGCCGCCGGCGATGCCGTCGTTTCTTGCGTCGATGCGCGCGGGCCGCGCCGAAGTGTGGCTGCTCCTCGCCGATCGCTCGAGCCCCGGCCGGCCGACCCGCGAACAGCAGTTTGCCGAGGAACTGCGGCGCCGCTACCCGGAGGTCCGCTTCCGCGATGCGTCGGCGCTGCTCCTGACGATGCGGGAGATCAAGAGCGAGGCCGAGCTGGCGTTGATTCAACGGGCGGTCGACATCACCGTCGAGGCGCAGAAGGCCGCGATGGCACGCGTCAAGACCGCAACGCTCGAGAATCAGGTCGAGGCCACCGTGGCCTTCACGTTTCGGAATCTCGGCGCCTGCTGCTGGGCATTCCCCTCGATTGTCGCCTCCGGCAGGAACACGACCACGCTTCACTACGAGACCAACAACGATCGGATCGTCCGGGACGGGTTGCTCCTGACCGATCTCGGCGCCGAAGTCGAGGGCTACTCGGCGGATGTCACCCGCACGTACCCGGCCGACGGCACGTTCTCGGCCGAACAGCGCGCCATTTACGACGCCGTGCTGGCGGCCCAGTCGGAGAGCATCGAGCTGATGCGGCCCGGCCACAAGTTCATCGAGGTCCACACCGCGGCGGTCGCCGCGATCGGCCGCGACCTGCTCAAACTCGGTCTGATCACGAAGAACGCACCCGAACAGGTGACGCTGTATTTCTTCCACGGCGTCGGCCACCCGCTCGGACTGCAGACGCACGACGTGTTCGACCGGGTGCGTGCGTTCGAGCCGGGGATGGTGGTGACGAACGAACCCGGCGTGTACGTGCGCAAGGATGACATCCTCGCGAGCGACGTGTTCGCGAAGCTGACGCCGTCCGAACAGGCGTCGGTGCGGGCCGCCGTGGATCGCTACGACGGAATCGGCGTGCGCATCGAGGACGACGTGCTCATCACCGCCGGTCAGCCCCGGATCATGTCGGCGGGGGCGCCGCGGAGCCCGAAGGAGATCGAGGCGCTGATGGCGCGCTGACCGCGTTCGCGCGCTCGATGAAGTCCGCGACGTGTTCCCAGGTCGCGGCATCCATGCCGTACAGCGAGGCCCAGTAGCGTTTCAGCCCGGCCGGCCAGGTCGCACGTCCTCTGAACGACTGCAGCATCGCCGCCTTGGTCGCTTCGTCGCCGTCGGATTCTTCCTCGACGATCGCGCGCCACCTGGCGAGTATCGACTGCGCGGACGGGCCCGCCGGGCTCTCGCCCAGGATGGCTGCACAGTCGCGATACAGAGTGCGCCGACGTTCGCTCACGCGCGGCGCCGGCGTGCCCGCGCGCGCGGCGGCCTCGCGCTCCGTTTCCCAGCGGGCCCACAAGACGTCGTTGATGAACCGGGTCGCCTGTTCGATGTTGAACTCGGCGATCTTTCGCTTGAGCACGGGCGGCCAGTGCTCGCGGTCGGCCCATGCCCGGTGCAGCCCCGTCCGCATGCCGGAGCCCGCTGCCGAGCCCAGCGCGAGCGCGATCCAGCGGTCCGCGAGGGCTTGAGCGGTCGCGCCGGCCGGGATCGGTGCCGAGCGCGGCGGCGACATCGCGGTAGAGCGCCTGCCAGTCCCGCGAGGGCCAGTCGTCGAAGTGCTCGCGGCCCTTCGCCCACGTCTCGTCGGTGAAATACTTCCGCATGACGTCGATATCCTGCAGAGAGATCGCCCTGATCACTTTCTGCAGGACGATGTCCGGCGCCGTGCCGGACGCGACGGATGCCTCGGCGTCGGCCAACGCCTGGATGGCGCGGTCGAGCCGCCGCCGTTGATCGTCGAGGATTTCGCGCTGCTGGCGGAAGATTGACTCCAGGGAGCCCACGCCGCGGCGCGAGCAGGACGCCCATTTGTTTCAGCGGGATGCCGAGGAACCGGAGGGCGACGATTTGCTCCAGCCGCTCCAGGTCGGCCGGCGCGTAGACGCGATACCCGGCTGCCGTGCGGGCGGGTTTGAGCAGGCCGAGCCGATCGTAGTGATGGAGCGCCTTGACCGTGACGCCGGCCAGCTCCGCGAACTCTCGTACCCTCAGGGGGTTGGCCATAGTAAGTTCGAAGTGCAATCCAAAGTTCAAAGTAAGTGCAAAGTCGGTTTGCACTTACTTTTCAACTTTGCACTTTGCACTTTAAACTTTCCCCTTGGGTGAGGGTCAAGGCCTCTCTTCGTGACGGGCGGCGCTGAGGATGTACGCCATCGAGTAGTTCCCCTCGTGGCAGGCGTACTCGAAGATCGGACCGGCGATCTTCTTCATCGGGATCTCGCCAGACCAGGGCCGCGTAAACGTTTCCGGGTCGTCCACGGTGAACTGGTACAGGAGCGTGGTCGCGTCGGCGCGCGTGAAGCGTTCGGTCACGCGCAGGTGCCCGCCGGAGCCCCTGAATGGTCGCCTGTCCGTAAAATTTGTCGTCTCGACGATCAGTGTCCGCCCCTCCCACCGGCCGCGCGGGTCGCCCGTCAACTGGCGGATGTTGCCGGACAGATGCGGCCGCGCGTTAACGGGGTCGATGGGAATGATCCGGGCATCGTGGATCATTTCCACCAGGATCGCGACGGCGTCCGCGGACTGCACGATCTGGTAGTTGTTGCTGTAGCCGGCGGGAAGCATGGGCGGCCCGGATGTGCCGCGCACGATGCACCGGTCGTCCAGCGATCGATCCTCCGGTCCGTCTGCGGGACGCAATCTCCTCGCCTCGGCCCGCGCGGCGGCCTTCCTCTGCGCCTCGGGCGTGAGCGCAGGAATTCGCCCGTCGGGCGGATCCACGACGAGCGAGGTCCGCCGCGTCGACACGACGCTTCGGCCCCGTTCCCAGAAGAGGTCGTTGTAGCCGGTGGCAAGGTCGGCCTCTGCGTCGCCTTCGCGGCGATCGGCATCGTTGCGGTCGCGCGCCCGTTTTTCAAAGGCAGCCGCCTCGGCCTCCGTCAGGAACTCTTTCCCAGTGAACTCGGCAGGGCGTTCGAGCGGAGTCACCGTGGCGTTTGTCCAGATGCCCTGCAGATCGCGCTCGCCGAAACCCCGCGGGGACGTGGCTTGGGCCGCGATCGCGACGGCGCCGACCAGCGCTGCGAATTGGTGGTTCATCGAGCACCTCTGGCGTCAGTTCGTGAACACATCGGTCATCTGGTCATTTCACCAGCGCCGACCGCAGCGCGGCGCGGTCGACCTCGGCGCCCCGGACGTAGATCGCGTGAATCCGCTGCGTGTTCGTGATGTCGTCGAGGGGATTGGCATCGAGCACCAGAAAGTTGGCTTCCTTCCCCGGCGCGAGCGCGCCCATCGTCGCAAGCTTCAGGTAGTCAGCCGGCCGGCTCGTGGCCGCGACGATGACCTGCATCGGCGTCATGCCGGCCTTGACCATGCTTTCGAGCTCGTGCTGCTCGGACATGCCGAACAGGTGATCCTCGAGACCAGTATCGCAGCCAAGCGTGATCTTCGCGTTCGCTCTGGCCAGCCTCGCGAGACTGTGCTGGAGGATCGCATATTGCGTGCGCGTACGTTCGACTGCAGCCGCATCCCGGTTCCCGAACGCCGTCTTCATGCGCGCAATCACCGGCAGCGGAGCCGACTCCTGCAAGAGCGCCATCAGCGGATCGCCGTCCCGCAACCAATGGGGAAGCTCCAGGTACGTATTCCACTCGGGGCTGAGATTGGGTTGAACATAGACGTTGCGCCGTACGACAGCCGCCACCAGCGCGTCGTCCATCTCCTTGTCGCGGACGAGATGCACGAGAGCGTCGACGCCCGCGTTCACGAGCTCGACGGCGTCGGCGTAATAGAACACGTGGGCGTTGACCTGCAAGCCATGCTTGTGGCCCTCGTCGATGATCGCCCTGAAGAGATCGGGCGATAAGCGGGGCGCGCGGCCGTTCCGGTCGTCCACCCAGATCTTGACGAGGTCGACTTTCCTGGCGGCGAGCTCCTGAACGGCTTTCCTCGCCTGATCCTCGGTCGTGACCTCGTACGCGATTCCAGCATAGGCGGCGCCGCCCGGCCCGGCATTCGGCGCGCCAATGCCGCGGCCCGCGATGCGCAGGCGCGCGCCGCCGAGCGTTCCGGCCGCCTGGTCGGCGCGAATCTGGTAGGTGACGTCACCTTTTTCGATGCCCTGTGATTGAACCGCTATCACGCCGAAATACAGGGCGCGGTTGAGATCGTCGATGATGGTTTCGCGCGTGAAGTTGTCCGCGCTGTAGGTGAGGCCTCGTTGGAAGCCCGGGTGCCCATGCGCGTTGATCAACCCGGGCATGACCGTCTTCCCTGTGAGATTGACGCGGCCGGCTCCGGTTGGCGCGCTCAGTTCACCTTTCTTGCCGACCTTTGTGATCGTGCCGCGCTCCACAAGAAACGCCGAGTCCTCGATCGGCGCGCGCCCATCACCCGCGATGAGCCGCGCGCCTTCGTAAAGCACAACAGACGCCGATCGGCTGGCCTGGGCCAGGGGGCGACCGGGAAAAGTCACAAGTGCAAAGGTTAAAGTGAAAAGTAAGCAAAAGAGTGCGCGCCGCGCGCGCCGTACTTTGAACTTACTTTTCAACTTTGTCCTTTGCACTTTCACTTTCAAGTATCAGAACGTCAAGGCTGCGCTGAACTGGAGCATCCGGCCGTCCTGGAGGAGCGAGGGCTGCAGCCACAGCGGTCCATAGTTCGTGTTCAGCGTCGAGCTGGCGCTGCCGTTGAACAGGTTGTAAAGGTTGACGTTGCCCTGCAGCTTCATCGTCTGCGACAGCGTGAAGCGTTTGGCCAGCCGAAGGTCGAGCCGCGTCAGCCGTCCGTCGAACATGGTCTGCGGGGCGATGAGAGGGATGGACGCGGTTGCGGTGCACACCGCGGCGCCGCGGCATGCGGCCAGGTTCCGGCCGAGGCTCTGTGAGATTTCGGCGTTCGTTGCCGTGTAGGTCGCCGTGATCGTGGGCCCGGAGATGTTCTGCCAGATGGCGCTGACGATGAAGTCGTACGGCAGCGGATAGGTCAGGTAGGCCTTGTACTGCATCTGGCCGCTGAACGGCGTGACGATCCGACAGACGTTCTGTCCGTTGATCGTGGTGGCCGTGAACGGCGTCGGCACCGTCAGGATCCCGGCGCCGCCTGACGCGAGGTTGCCGGGAAGGCTGGCCGCGACTGCGCCGGGCGAATCGACGTTGAAGCAGGCGTTGTTCACGCTGCGCCCGAGATCGACGCCGCCGCCGACCAGGATGCCGTGGTTGAGCCGCGCGTTGATGGTCACGTTGAAGAAATCGTTGACGCGCTGCTCCTTGCCGAAGTTGTCCGACTGGGTGATGACGCTGTTGACCTGGCCGAACTTTGCAGGCGTCACGTCGTAGAGACCGCACACCTTGTATCCGCCGCCGCCCGGCAGCCGCGCGTCCTTCGGCGCGGTCACGCAGAACGGATCGAAGTCCGCCGGCGTCACCAGGATATTGTCCGTGACCAGGAAACTGCCGAACCAGTTGCGGTAGTACCCGCCGGACATGGAGACGCCGCGGCTCAGTTCCTGCTGCACTTCGGCCGTGAAATCCCAGTTGTAGCCGCGGGCGCCGTAACCGAGCAGCGCATCGTCTGCGTAATGAGTGGTGGGGAAGTTGCCGCCGAAATTCGGGTTGGCCATTGCGCCGCACTCGCCGTTGAGGCCGCGGTTCGAGAGGTCGCAGTCGGGGACGTAGTTGCCGCGGCGCGGGTCGCCAACGGGGTAGAAGCTGTCATTCCACGTTCGGGTGACGGAATTGATGGAAGTCACAACCGGATTGTTGTTTTGCGGCACGATGATGGCCGCCTTCGAGACGTAGCGGCCAATCGCGATTTTCAGAGCGGTGCGGCCGTTGCCGCGGACGTCGTACGCGACGCCGAGCCGGGGATCGAGGTCCTTCCAGTTGGGCACGTTCTTCACTTCGCCGAAGCTGCGCGCGCCAACCCAGCCATTCGGCGTCGCCGGCACGCTCTGCGGGGGGTTGTAGCCGTTGAAGTACTCCCAGCGAAGGCCGGCCGTCACCGTCATGCGCTGCAGGTTCCACTGATCCTGCGCGAAGAACCCGTAGTCCTTGTCCTCCGATCGGAATCCGTACGGTGTGGCCCACTGCGTGAGGCTGCTCGGAATCTGGTTGTTGAACGTGTATTCGAGGTTGTGGGTGCCGTTCTCGGCCTGGGCATCGATGTACGCCTGCTCGAGCTGGAAGCCCGCCTTGAACGTGTGGCTCCCCGTCACGTAGGACGCGGAAAAACGCTCGCTGAAGCGGGGCACCAGCTGCTTGGTGTAGTAGATCGGCCCGAATGTCGGCGTTCCGGAGTTGTACCGCATGCCGGTCGTCAACTCGGTGATGGAAATGTCGTCGGGCGTCACTTCCGGCTGCCTGAAGATCGGCCAGCTGCCATCGGCCCGGCCGATGCCGGCTTCGAGCAGCAGCCTGCTGGTGACTGGAGCGCTCCACGTGAGCTGATACAGCCCGGCGGGCTTGAGGTGGTAACTAAAAAACGCTTCGGGCGCGTTGAGCGATCCGCTCGCCGTCAGCGCCGGGCAATGGCAGTCGCGCTGCGGATCCGCGAAGAAATTGAATTTGCTCTTGTCGGAGACCCGCCAGGTGACGCGCACCGCTTTGGACTCGTACCATTCCTTCGCGTACGCCGGCCGGCTGAGATCCGGGGTGTAGAAAGGCGTGTGCTGCGTCGCGTTATAGAACTTGTTGGCGGCCTGCCGCTCGTTGCCCCATTCGCGGAACGACGCGAAGAACCACAGCCGATCCTTTTTGATTGGTCCGCCGAGCGTGAAGCCGGCATCGTAAATGTAGTTCAGCGCGTTGACGCTCTTGAGTCCGCGGGCGATCAGATCGTCGCTCAGATTGTCGGACACCATGCTCTTGTTGGAGTAGAGGCCCGTCGCGCCGCCCTTGAAACTGTTGCCGCCTTCCTTCGGAATCATGTTGACGATGGCGCCGTCGGCGTTGCTGTCGGCCGAGATGCCGCTCGTGGTCATCGCCAGCTCCTGCACCGTCTCGGCGTTGGCGTTGTAGCCCTGGTTGCCGGAGGCGTGCTGGATGCCCATGCCGTCGAACTGGACGTTCGTGCCGCCCTTGCCGTGATAGGTGCCCGCCGATCTGGCCGGTGTAGGCGCCGGTGACGTCGAAACCTTCGTTGCCGCGGAAACCAGGCGTCAGCGCGACGAGGTTGTTGAGGTTCTTCACGCTGCTCGGCAGCATGTTGAGCAGATCCTGCGACACGATCGTCTGTTTGCGGGCGTTGCGCGTGTCGACCAGCGGCGCCTCGCCGCTCACCGTCACCGTTTCCGTCAGCGCCCCGATCTTCATGTCCGCGTTCACGGTGGCGGTGAAGCCGGACGTCAACTCGATACCATCACGCCGGAAACCGCTGAAGCCGGTGATCGAAAACGTGACCGTGTAGGTGCCAGGCCGCAGATCGATGATGTTGAAACGTCCTTCGTCGTCGGTGACGACAGTCCGGACTTTTTCGATCAGCGCCGGGCTCGCGGCTTCAACCGTCACACCGGGCAGCACGGCGCCCGAGGCGTCCTTCACCACTCCCGCTATCCCGCTGGCGGCAGCGGTCTGGGCCGATCCGGCCCGTGGAGCTAACAGCACACATACGACGAGGCCCACGCCGACGACGATGGTTCGAACCATACTGCAGTCCTCCTGTCGCACCGGTCTGAACGAGTTGGGGGTTGTCGGGATACGGAGTCTTACAGTGAGTAACCTCCAGTGAGTGGGTATTGTGCGCCTTGAAGACGCCGGATTTTCGGAAAACTTGCAGGGATTTTACAATTCAAGGGCGTGCAGCGAGGCTGCACGCCCTGATGGCGGAGGTCGGAATCCGCTAGCCGCGCTGGAGGAGGGGCCGCAGCTCGCGAACGTTCTTGAGGTGCTCGAGGTCGAAGATCCGGTCGGAGAGTTTCTGGAAGCCGGCCGCGCCGAGCACCGGCGTGATCAGATCGCGCGCCTTGGCGATAATCTCGTCCCGCCCCATCGGATTCTCGGACGTGCCACGCACATCGTCCACCCGCTCGGTGACCGTCCTGCCGTCGGTCAGCGTGACCTCGACGATGGCCGCCCTGCGGGGGAGGAAGCGTTCGAGCGCTTCGTCCGGGACGAGCTGCACCTTGGCGCGCTGCCTGAGGATCGCGGGGTCCTTCATCCGCGGCGTGTCGTGCGCGGACTTGAAGGTCACCGTCTTGTCGACCAGCATCACCGCGCAGAGGTGCTGCAGGCAGATGTCGGGGATTTCGCGATTGTTCACGATCTTCGCTTCGTTTGTCGCCACGCGGACGACGACCTGCTTCACGCTGTCCGGCTCGAAGCCGTGCTTCTTCAGCAGGTTCTCGAGCGCATCGAGCGGGGCCTGAATCGGCGCGCCGACGGTCCATTTCTTGACGTTGGTTCGCGTGATCTCGTACCGCTCGCCGAGCTTGTCGACGAGCATCGCCGGATCGTTCTTCGGCACGAACGCCTGGAAGAAGTTGTCCACGCCGGACAGGATGTCGTCCACGCCGGAGCCGCCGGCCTCGACCAGCAGCGCGGCCGTCACGCCGTTCTTGGCCGGCATGCCGCCGAAGTCGAACGCTTTCTCGACGTGTTCGGTGTCGCGCTGCCACGAGGCGATGCCCGAGGCCAGCTGCGCCGTGTAGGAGAGCAGCCAGCGCATTTGCCGGGCGTTCAGGCTGGCGGCGCAGCCGGCGGCGGCGGCCGAGCCGAACGTCCCGGAGATCGCGTGCGTGCTGCGGTGGCTCTCGGCCATGTACCTGGATCTTGCCGAGCGTGGCGGTCACGCGTGGGCCGATGTCGTAGCCCAGCGCCACGGCGCGCATGAAGCGCACGCCATCGATGCCGTTCTTCTCGCCGACAGCCAGCGCGGACGGCACGACCGAACATCCGGGGTGCGACTGCGACGGCGGGTGCGTGTCGTCGGTCTCGTCGGAGTGGGCGAGCATCCCGTTGGCGAGGGCGGCTTCAATCGGACCGCAGACGACCGTCGATGCGGCGACGGTCGAAATCTTCTCGCCTCCGTACGCACGCGCGAACTGGATGGCGAACTTCCCGGGCGGAAGCTGGGCCCCCGAGATCGCGGCGGCGAGCGTGTCGAGAATCATCTGCTTGGTCTTCTCGACGACGGGCTCCGGCAGCGCGCGCGCGCCAGCCTCGCTCATGTACGTGCTGACCGTCGTCATCAGCTGGCTGATGGGCGGAGCGCTTGCGCCTGCCTTCGCCGAAGCCGCTGCTTCCTGCGCCGCATGCACGGCCGGGGGCGAGACCATCGACGCCGCCAGTACGCCGCCCGCCTGCTTGAGAAGATCTCGTCTTTTCATCGTCGTTCCTCGTCGTAGCGTCCGCCTTCAGGCGGACGGACCACGTCTGGCCTGAAGACGGCAGACGCTACGGGCTCGGCAGCATGTCTTTCTCGCCGCTGATTCGCTTCAGAATCACTTCGGTCCGGATTTCCTGGCCTTGATTCGTCACGGTCGGGAACTTGAGGTTCAGCTGGTCGTTCGTAATGTCGTAAAAGCGCCGGAGCGAATCGCCCTGTGAGCTCGCCAGGATGACGAGCCGGTGATGGAACACGAGGTCCGGGTACAACGTGTACGCGCCGTAGTAGCTCACGACGCCCGTAATCGCGGCCTTGGCTTCATCGTCCGTGGGCGTCGGGCCGGCAAAGCGCGGCCGGTTGAGCGGCGGAAAGTGGACGCCCACATAGCCCGACGGCGTGTAAACGATGATGCTGGGTGCCCGTCGCGTCTCCGTGATGACGGCGCCGGTCGCGGCGTTGACCCGGCGCTCGACCACATGCTGCCAGAAGCCGACGAGACGGCGGTTCGCGGCCGTGAGGTTTTCGAGCTGCGGCACGCGCTCCCATGTCCAGCGCATGTTGTCGCGGCCGTCGCCTGAGTCCGTGCCCGACGTCACGACCAGCCGATCGCCAGCGAACTCGTACGTCCGGACGAGGTCGCCGGCCGCCGCTCCCATCGCATTCGGGTTGATGGCGCCTTCGGCCCGGAACGTGAGCTTCTTTTGTGTCCCGTCGGCTTTGTAGGTGCCCCAGAATCCGCCGAAGCTCTGGAAGAGCTCCTGCGCTTCAGCCGGTGTCGCCTGGTTTGCACCGTTGACGAGGTTGCGTCCCGTCTTGGCGAGCTCGTACGCGTGGCCGGCCGCGTCGAACACCAGCAGGCCGCGCGCCAGCGGCTGCGCCACCGGCGCGGCTCCGGGCACCAGGCGCTCGACCGACGACAGCGTCCACGTGCCGACCAGGTCGTGCGGCGCCGGCGCCTGCGCGCCAACCAGGAGCCCCGTCACCGCGAGGAAGCCGAGAACCACGAGAACCCCTCGAACCTTTCGAACCACTTGAACCCCTCGAACCTCTATCGAACCCCTCGAACCTACGTGCTTTTCTTCTTCCCCTCGTCGAGTTGCGGTAACGCCGCCGCCGATGCCGGCGCCAGCAGGCCGGCCTTCGAGTACGTCAGCAGCTTCTCTCTCGTGTCCGAGATATCCAGGTTTCGCATGGTTAACTGGCCGATGCGATCCTGCGGCGTGAACGCGGACTCTCCCTTTTCCATCGTCAGCCGCTCGGGCTTGTACGTGAGATTCGGGCTCGTGGTGTCGAGGATGGAGTAGTCGTTGCCGCGGCGAAGCTCGAGCGTCACCTCGCCGGTCACGGCGCGCGCGACCCATCGCTGCGCCGTTTCCCTCAACATCAGCGACTGCGAGTCGAACCAGCGGCCCTGGTAGAGCAGGCGTCCGAGGCGGCGTCCGTTGTCCCGGGTACTGTTCGATCGTGTCCTCGTTGTGGATGCCGGTCACCAGCCGTTCGTAGCCGATGAAGAGCAGCGCCATGCCGGGCGCCTCGTAGATGCCGCGGCTCTTGGCCTCGATGATGCGATTCTCGATCTGATCGCTCATGCCCAGCCCGTGGCGTCCGCCAATGCGGTTGGCTTCGAGCAGGAGCTCGACCGGATCGTCGAACGTCCGGCCGTTGAGCGCGACGGGACGGCCCTCGTCGAAGCGAACCGTGACCTCCTCGGCCCTGACCTTCACGTCGTCGCGCCAGAACGCGACGCCCATGATCGGATCGACGATCCGGATGCCGCTGTTCAGATGCTCGAGGTCCTTGGCTTCGTGCGTGGCGCCGAGGATGTTCGAGTCGGTCGAGTACGCCTTCTCCGTGCTCATCTTGTAGGCGAGCCCGGCCTTCCGCATGTACTCCGACATTTCCTTCCGGCCGCCGAGCTCGTCGATGAACAACTGGTCGAGCCAGGGCTTGTAGATCCGGAGCGCGGGGTTCGCGAGCAGCCCGTAGCGGTAGAAGCGTTCGATGTCGTTGCCCTTGAACGTGCTGCCGTCACCCCACACGTTGACGTCGTCTTCCTTCATGGAGACGACGAGCATCGTGCCCGTGACCGCGCGGCCGATGGGTGTCGTGTTGAAGTAGGGCACGCCTGCCGTCGAAATGTGGAACGCGCCGCACTGCAGCGCCGCGAGACCTTCGGCGACCAGCTGCGACCGGCAGTCCACGAGCCGCGCTTTCTCGGCGCCGTACTGGAGGGCCTTGCGCGGGATCTCGTCGTAGTCGGGCTCGTCCGGCTGGCCGAGGTTCGCCGTATACGCGTACGGAATCGCGCCCTTGCTCCTCATCCAGTGGAGCGCCGCGCTCGTATCGAGGCCGCCCGAAAACGCGATACCGACCTTCTGTCCCGCGGGAACACTCTGCAGAATCGTCGCCATGAGTGCTGTAAGTATGCCATTCCACCGCCGTTCATCAGAAGTCACGAAGCCACGAAGAACTTGAGGGTTTCCTCCCTAAAGAGCCTTCGTGACCTTCGTGCCATCGTGATGAACAGGGTCTAGAAGGAGAGCGTCGTCCCGAAGTGGACGCGCGTACCGGCGCCGATGCCGTGAGCCACGACGAGGCTCATGCGGAAGAAGGCGGCCGAGAACCACACGCCGGCGCCGGCGCCCTGGTCGAAGGTCTGATCGCCAAGGTGTGCGCCCGTGTCGTAGACGGTGGCGACGTCAACGAACGCATTCGCGCCAAACTTGGCGAACTTGAGGGGCGACGTCAGGGGCGTGCGGATCTCGAGCGAGCCGGCGACGAGCGTGTCGCCAACGGCGCTGCCCGCCCTGAACCCGCGCAGATTGGACATGCCTCCGAGCAGCGCTTTCAGATACGGGGGAAGCGGGGCGTCGGCGCCCTGGCGCTGGGCGCGCAGCACGAGGATGCTCTGGCCCGGCAGGCCGACGTAGCCGCGAACGTCGAGGTCGGTTCGATTCACGGTTGTCGCGGTGTCGAACGAGAGGTGTTCGACGGCCGCGCGCGCGTAGACGGCATTGCGCGCCAGCATGGGATCGAGCCGCGTGTCGAAGGCGACGTCGAAGCCGAACTGGGTGAAGCGATCGGTCACCCCGCCGAACGAGACGTGCTGCCAGGCCGCCGTGCCGCCGGCGGTGATCGAATCGCCGAGCGTGCGCTCTCCACGGAACCAGATCCGGTCGCGGGTATCGTCTGTTTCGAAATACGGGTTCGTTCGTTGTGAGATCGATACGCCTGTCTCCAGGAGCGTCAATACACCGAACAGGCCCGTGTTACCGTCGAAGCGCTTCTCGAGCTGCGCGGCGGCGCGCCTGTCGCCACCCCAGGTCAGCGGAAACGAGAGTCGGCTGCCGGCTCCCGCCACTCCGGGACGGGCGAGTTGAGCGCCATAGGTGAATCCATACCCGTCTTCGAAATCGAGCAGTGGCAGGAACATCAGGCCCAGGCCGCCTCGCGGCACGACGGCGACGGGCTTGTCCACATCGCCCAGGCCTTCGAGTTTCACCGGTCCCTCATCGACGACGACCACGAGAAGAACCTGCGTGGGATCGGCGATCGAGGCGTACCTCTTGCGCACCTCCACCCGCTCGAAGCGGTGGGTGTCCTTGAGCCGCGTCGTCACCTGCTCGGGCGTCTCCGATGTCACGGCGGCGCCGACGTCGATGCCGGCCAGCCGGCGGATTTCGGCGTCCGGCGTCAACACGTTGCCGTGGACGCGGATTTCCGCCAGCACTTCCGCCGGGCCGGCGCCGGACGCGACGGCTGGTTCCTGCGGGACGAGCGAGGCCAGCGCAACGAGCGAGGCCAGGATGGCGAGCGGTGCCATCGCAATCAGCGTTTGCCGGCGCCGCCCGAGGCGCCGGGGACGCCCACCTTCGACGTGACCGTCGCTTCGCGGTAATCGTGATAGGTCACGGTTTCGTGGAAGGTGAGCGTGCCGCTGGCCAGCGTCGCGCTGGCGGTCACGTCGATGCCCTTTGGCAGCCACACGTCCTTGAACGGCTGGCCCATCGTCATCGACGCTTTCGCCGAATCCACGTGGACCAGCCACTGGCCGGGCAGGAAATCGAAGTTGATGTTGTCGAACGTGTATTTGACGATCTGGTGCGATGTCGGCTCGATCCACAGCGTCACGAGGGCGACCTTGTTCAGGACGCGGCGAAACACCTCTTCCTGGCGCTTGTCGTTTTCCTGCTCTTCCTTGCTCTTGCTGCGGCCGCGGCCCTCGCGCCCGTTCTCGCCGTTCTGGCGCTCGGGCGCCTGATACAGCTTGGTGGGGTAGTACTCGACGCGCAGCACCTGCTGGCCTTCGAACTGCTCGCGGCCGACGAGCGCGTAGGTGCCCGCGTCGAACTTGAACCGGAGGAAGTACGCGGACGAGACGAATTGGGGCTGACGCACCTGCCGGAGCACGCCGTCGACGTCGGTCGGAGGGTCCGCGCCGGCGTCGTTGTTGTCCGGCCGGGCAACGGCGCCGACGCCGCCGCTGTCGGGGTCGGCGTTCTCGGGACCGGCCTGACGTCCGCGGGCATCGCGCCGCTGCACGCGGCGGAGATACTCGTCCTCGGCCCTGCGGCGGTCGTCCTCGCCAATCGTGACGCCGTTGAACTTCAACGGGCTGCGGATGAAGAAGCCGTCGCGGATGAACCACGTGTACTCGCGCTCTTCGCCCCACATGCGTGTGTTGCCGGGGCCGCGAAGGTCGAGCACCTCGCGCTCGTCGAGGACGTACTGCTGCAGTTTTTTCCAGTTGTCGTCGCGCCGGGCCACGACCTGCTGCATGAAGGCGTCGAGGTCGTTCTGCGCCGAAAGGACCGCCGGCCGTTCGAGAGCCGCCGCCACCATCAAGGCACTGATGCCGGCTGTCAGAATCCTCATCGCCCGGAATCCCGCATTCAGCATAAGACCTAAGACGAGGGACGTCAGGCCAAGGTTCGTCAGCCGGCGCTTATTTACACTCGACGATTTGCGGCCCCATGGGCCCGAGCTCCGAGTGTAGCTCGAAGCCGAAGTCGGGCGTGCCGTTGCGCAGCGAGCGGATGAACACGCTGGCCTCGTCCGCGGGCAGGGTGGCCGCGTTGGCGCAGAACGTCTTGAGGCGGCCATCCTGCCGCAGGTATTCCTCGACGTTGGACAGGTAGAACGCCGACACCGTCGCGCCACTGCTCGCGAGATACCGTCCGACCGAGGCCAGGGCCTTGGGGCCGGCGAAGTCGCCCATCAACGGAACCAGCAGGTTGTCGCTCTCGAAACGCTTCAGGTACGCGAAGGTGTCCTCGGTGGCCAGAAAGCTGTGCTGAAACCCGCCGAGGTCCGTCGCCAGCATCAACTCCGCGTATGACGGCTCCCGCGTCAACCGGCGTCCTGCGGTCTGGGTGGTCGAATACTGAATGCCGGGTCCGTAGACGTAGATCGCATTGAAGATGTGCTGCAGCCTGAGGACGTCGGCCGACGACAGCTGAAAGCCGTGCGTCTTGGTCAGGTTGTTCACGATGGCGCGCATGTTCCGGCTGTACAGGGTGTCGCTCGACTCGACTTTCTCGTACGCCGCGAAGATTTCCTCGATGGTCGACTTCGCCGTCAATCCATCGGGCCTCGGCCGGCAGAACAGCCGCGACACGAACTCGGCGCGATCGGCGGAGAGCTCGAACAGCGCCTTGTACATCAGGTGCAGGTCGAAGTTCCCGCGCCTGATGTCCACGATGAACGCCATCGCCGGCTTGAGCGCCGCGATGTAGGTGAAGTTCTGCTCCGGGCCGACGCCCACGTAGACGCGGTTGGGCCTGGCCTTTGCGACCAGATCCGGAATGACGTGCTGCAGCCACCGCTCGTTCGACAGCAGGTTGTCGGATTGAAACGTGCCGGCGCGTTCCGAGAACTCGGATACCAGGCGCCAGAACTCCTCGTCGCCGAGCTTCGACGGCAGCGACGAGTCCGCCGCGCGCAACGGCACGAACGCCGCGATCCCGATGGCGAGGATGGCGCCCGCGATCGAGATTGACAGTCGCAGGAAACGGCGTGTCTCCAGTCGTGCGCGCAAGCCCGGAGCATATCACTTGGTGTAGGCTAATCGGCGTTTCGACAAGGGAGCGCAGACACACGATGACATCGTCGACACCCGATCCCGCGCGGCAAGTGCTGCAGGTCGCTGTTGGATACATTGCCTCGGCGGCGCTGTACACCGCGATCACGTTGAACGTCGCCGACCATCTCGCGTCGGGTCCAAAGGATGTGTCCGAGCTCGCGCGCCTGAGCGGCGCGAACGAAGACGCGCTCTTCCGTGTCCTGCGTCTGCTGGCCAGCCTTGGCGTGTTTGCTGAAACCGGCGTGCGCCAGTTCGCGCTCAATCCTGCGGCGGAGCTGCTTCGGAAGGATGTGCCCGGATCGTTGCGCGGCATGGCCGTCTTCCTGCCGGATCCGTTTCACTTCCGGACTTACGCGAACCTGCTCGACTCCGTGACGACCGGCAAGCCCGCGGTTGATTCCACGTTCGGCATGCCCGTGTTCGAGTACCTCGCGAAGAATCCCGAATACTCGAAGGTGTTCAACGACGCCATGACGGCCCTGAGCGCCCCCGTGATCGCCGCGGCGCTCGAGGCCTACGACTTCGGCCAGATTGGCGTGCTGGTGGACGTGGCCGGGGGCCACGGCGAAGTGCTGCTGTCGATTCTGAAGAAGCATGCGAACGTCCGCGGAGTGCTGACCGACGTCGGTCACGTCATCGATGGCGCGAAACCACGCATTGCCGCCGCCGGCCTGGCGGACCGCTGCCAGGCCGTGCCATGCGACTTCTTTCGGGCCGTCCCGGAAGGCGGCGACGCGTACATCATGAAGCACATCATTCACGACTGGGACGATGGGCGCGCCACGACGATTCTGAAGAACATTGCCACCGCGATGGGCTCCAAGCGGGGCAAGGTGATCCTGCTCGAGTCGGTGATCGCCGCCGGCGGCGCTCCGGACTTCGGGAAGTTCCTCGACATCGAGATGCTCGCGATGCCGGGCGGCAAGGAGCGGAGCGCGGACGAGTTCCGCGCGCTCTTCGCCGGCGCCGGTTTCGAGCTGACGCGCGTCGTGCCGACGAAGTCGCCGCTGTCGGTTGTCGAAGCCGTCCGGCTGTCGTAGTGCAGGCTTTTAGGCCTGCCGGTCTGCGTAGTGAGACCTTCAGGTCTGCATGGGAGACTGACGATGAGGAAGATGTGGTTCGTGGCGTGCCTGGCTGTGGCGCTGGTGGCGGCGGCCGGAAGGAGCTTCGCGCAGCTGCCGCCGTCGGCCGAGTGGGCCGCGCACGCGGCGAATCAGTACCAGGTCTTCCCGAATGTCACGTATCTCACGGCCAGCAATTACGAAGCGAAGATGGACATCTACGCCCGCCGCGGCGCGACGACGCCTCAGCGGACCGTCATCTACTTCCACGGAGGGTTCTGGGCGGCCGGCAGCAAAGACGCGTCGTTGATGTCCCTCATGCCCTGGCTCGAAATGGGCTGGACCGTCGTCAACGTCGAATACCGTCTCGCGCGCATCGCGCTCGCGCCCGCCGCCGTCGAAGACTGCCTCTGCGCGTTGCGGTTCGTCGCGGCGCAGGCCAAGACCTACAACATCGACACGTCGCGCATCGTGCTCACGGGCGAGTCGGCGGGCGGGCACCTGACGCTGACCACGGGGATGATTCCTGAGAGCTCGGGGCTGGCGCGCGAGTGCGCCGGGCCGACTCCCATTCCGCGCGTGGCCGCGATGATCAACTGGTTCGGCATCACGGATGTCGCCGACGTGATCGACGGTCCGCATGCCGCGAACCTGGCCGTGACGTGGCTGGGCAGCCTGCCGAACAAGGACGAGATCGCGAAGCGCGTCTCGCCGCTCACCTGGGTCAGGGCCGGGCTGCCGCCGATCCTGACGATCCACGGCGACATGGATCAGCTCGTGCCGTACGACGAGGCCGTGCGGCTGCACGCGGCGCTCGGCAAGGCCGGCGTCACGAATCAACTCCTCACGATCCCCGGGGGCCGCCACGGCAACTTCACGCCCGAGGAGCGCACGAAGATCTTTTCGACGATTCGCGAGTTCCTGTCGAAGAACGGCCTTGGGAGCTGAAACGGAAAACGTAAAACTGATACGCGGAACGCAGAATCCCCGCGTCTCTTTTCGTTTTGCATTTTGCGTTCTAGAATTCCGGGCGCTGTTCTTGAGCGCCCGGCTAGAAACGCTGGCTCGCCGGCGGCGTGATGCCGTTCAGGCGCAGGTAGACGGCCATCTGCCCGTAGATGTCCCACGTGTGCCCGATGACGTAGTAGACGACCCGGACGCGCGCGGACGGCCCCATGAATTGATCGAACCGCGTGTTGGCCGCCTGCTGGACCATCGTCGCGTCGGTTTGCTCGTTGAGCGCGGCCGCCCCGAAGTCGAACGAATCCCGCAGCGCCTTCAGCACCTCCGCCCTCGACGTCGCCTTCATGTTGATCTCGGGCGCGGCCGCGCTGGATCCGAGCCGGCCCATCTGGATGACGTTGGCCTGCGCGATGTGCAGAATCTGCTCGTTCCAGGTGCGCTGGGCGGGCGTCGGGCGGAAGCCGGACTTGTCCTCCGGCATCGCGATCGCGATCTTCATCAGCGTGTCGCGCTGGGACGTCCAGTCCCTGAGCGCCCCGTCCTGAACGGAGACCGTCTGTGCACGGGCGGCCACCGCGATCGCGGCGAGCATCGCGCAGGAGATGGCCAGGGTCCGCAGCGTTTGTGCCGTATCGGTCATGGCTGGTAGTTCTACCACGCGAACGCGTGACCGGGGTTTACCATGTGTACGTTCATGTTCATCCTGGCGCGCGCCCTGACGTACGCCGTGTTCTTTGTCGGTTTCTTCCTGGTTGTCCTGCCAGCCCGCGTCCTGTCTTCAGCCGGCGTCGCCCGGCCGCCTGTTGCCGGCGCGTGGCAGATGGCGGGGCTGTCGGTTGCGGCGGTCGGCGCCCTGCTCGCCCTGGCGTGCATTTTCGCCTTCGTCTTTGTCGGCGGAGGCACGCAGGCGCCGTTCGATCCGCCACGGCGGCTCGTGGTGCGGGGCCCGTACCGGTTCATAAGGAATCCGATGTACGTCGGCGCGAGCGCGGCCCTGGCGGGCGCCGCGCTGTTCTACCGGTCGATGTCGCTGGCCGCGTACGCGTGTGGGTTTCTGCTCGTCTCACACCTGTTCGTCATGTGGTTCGAGGAACCCGCGCTGCGCCGGACGTTCGACGGGGAGTACGACGCGTACTGCGCCCGCACCAGGAGATGGTGGCCGAGCGGCCACAGTTGAGCCTTCCGTCTCCAGGCATTTTGTGCGCCTCCAGCCGGTGCCGTAAGATCCGGGTTACGCCATGTTTACACTCGATCAAGTCCAGCCGTGGGGACGTTCGCTCGACGAATATCGGCGTATGTTCGCGCTCTCCGACGATGACCTCGGCACGCTGAACATCCTGGGATGCGCCGACGGCCCCGCGAGCTTCAACGCCGAGGCCACGCGTCGCGGCGACAGCGTCATCTCGTGCGATCCCATTTACCAGTTCAACGTGATCGAAGTGCGCGCGCGGATCTCGGAGACCTACGATCAGATCGTCGAGCAGACGCGCAAGAACATGGACCAGTTCGTCTGGACGTCCATCAAGTCGGTTGAAGAGCTGGGACACATGCGCATGGAGGCGATGCGCATGTTCCTCGACGATTACGATATGGGCAAGGAGGAGGGCCGCTACATCGAGGCCTCGCTGCCGTCGCTGCCGTTTGTCGACGGCGAATTCGATCTCGCGTTGTGCTCGCACTTTCTCTTTCTGTATTCGACCCAGCTGGGCAAGGATTTCCACCGGGCGGCGATCCGCGAGTTGTGCCGCGTGGCGAAAGAAGTGCGCGTGTTCCCGTTGCTGGCCCTCAGCGGAAAATCCTCTCCATACGTCCAACTCGTCGCTGAAGAAGCGCGCGCAGCAGGGCACGAGGTCCTCCTCGAGCCTGTCCCGTACGAATTTCAACGTGGCGCGAACCGCATGATGCGGATTCGGGTCCAGGGACGCTGACGGGCCCCTGAATTTCGTGTAACGTATCGACGCCGCCGCTCGCGGCGCGCCTTCCAGAGGAGACCCGCATGCGGCCAGTTCCACCGTTCGTCGCCTCAATTGTCGCCATCACCTCGCTGATGGCCGCGCCCATCGCGGCCCAGCGCGCAGGCGCCCCGGCCGCGGCCGCTCCTCCCATGACGATGACGGTGGCGGGGTTCGCCGATGGCAGCCAGATTCCCGTGAGATTCAGCCAGGCCGCCGACGGCGTGGCGCCCGGCGAGGGCACGTCGCCCGCCATTACCTGGCAGAATGTTCCGGCCGGTACGCAGTCATTCGTCCTCAACATGCACGACATGGACGTCGCGCGGAACAAGACGACCGACGATCAGGCGCATTGGGTGGTCTGGAACATTCCCGCGACGGCCACCGGGCTGCCCGAGGGCGTGGCGAAAGGATCGCAGCGTCCGGACGGCAGCTACCAGATCAGCGCGACCGGCCCGATGTATCGCGGACCCGGCGCGCCGGCGAACGGCCCGATGCATCACTACATGTTCGAACTCTTCGCGCTGGACACGAAGCTGGACGTCCAGCCGGCCGCCGATGCGTTCGAGTCGCGCGCGAACGTCATGAAGGCGATGCAGGGACACATCCTCGGCAAGGCCGTCTACGGGGGATTGTTCCGCCGCCCGCAGTAGCGCGGTGACTCGCTTCCACGCCGTCGTCCGCATCCTCGGCGTCAACCCGTACGTGCTCGTGAGCGCGGCCCGGGCGGCCGCGCTGAAACGGGGATGGCGGAAGCCGATGCCCGTCCGGATTCGTGTCAACGGCGCGCCGCGCACACCGTGGCGCATCAACATGGTGCCCGTCGGAAACGGCGCTTTCTATCTGTACCTGCACGGCGACGTCCGGCGGGCGTCGATGACCACGGTCGGGCAGCGCGTCGCGGTGGAAGTCGCCTTCGATGGGGCGTATCGAAACGGTCCGATGCACCGGATGCCGGAGTGGTTCAGGAAGCCGCTGGCGCGGGACAGCCGGGCGGCGGCGGCGTGGAAGCGCCTGACGCCCAGCAGGAAAAAGGAAATCCTCCGGTATCTGGCCCGCCTGAAGTCCCCGGAGGCGCGAGCGCGCAACGTGCGGCGCGCCCTCGCGGCGCTGTCAGGCGGCCCGGAACGGTACATGGGCCGGTCCTGGCAGGCTGCTGAAGAACACAGCCTGAACGTAAAACGTAGAACGTAGAACGGAAAACGTAGAACGAAACACGAGATCGCAGGGATCGCAGAGACAAACGACCTAGGTACGTACCTCTGCGATCTCCGCGATCTCTGCGTTTAGATTCCGAGTATTCGTCGTTTTGCATTCTGCGTTCTACGTTCAGGCTGCGTTCTTCAGCAGCCTGCTAACTCCAGACGGCGCGCGCGGTCCGGGAGACGAGTTCCAGCTTGCGCCACTGCTCGTCCATCGACAGCAGGTTGCCGGCGGCTATCGACGCGAAGCCGCACTGCGGGCTGAGGGCGAGATGTTCGAGCGGGACATATCGCGAGGCTTCGTCGATGCGCCGGCGGAGATCATCCTGATCCTCGAGACCCGGTTCCTTCGTCGTCACCAGGCCGAGCACCACGTCCTTGCCGCGCGGCACCAGGCGCAGAGGCTCGAAACTGCCTGACCGTTCGGTGTCGTATTCGAGCAGGAAGCGATTGACGTCCAGCCGCGCGAACAGTTTTTCGGCGATCGCGTCGTAACCGCCTTCGGTATACCAGCGGCTGCGGCTGTTTCCGCGGCAGACGTGGACGGCGAGCGTCACGCCCGTTTCAGCGACATCCGCCAGCGCGGCGTTGTCGCCCGCGACGGCGGCTTCGAAATCGGCATCCGGATCGCCCCCCGCCTGCCGGATCGCGGCGCGGTGCTGTGGATCGAGGTAGTGTGAATAGAAGGGAGCGTCGAGCTGAATGTACGTGACGCCCTCGCTGACCAGCCACCGCACCTCGTCGCGAACGATGGCGACGAGGTCGCCGAGCAGTTCGTCGCGGTCCTTGTAATGCCGGTCGGTCACGCCGGGCTTGAATCCGGTCGGCACGAAGTTCGACGGCGCCGGCAGCGTGATCTTGAACGGCACGGCGCCAATCGCCTTGAGCAGCGGCAGTTCGTGTTCCGTCAGCATCCGCCGCTTGCGCAGCCGGCTGCCGACGATTTTCGCCGTCGTCTTCTCGACGCCGCCGCCCGGGCCGTGCCATTCGAGGAGGATGCTGTCCGCTTCGAAGCCGTCGACGGCGTCGGCCATCTCGGTCAGCCACGACGCGCGGCGCATCTCGCCGTCCACGTAGACGTCGACGCCGGCATCGCGCTGGCGTGCGACAGCCTGGCGGATGGCGGCGTCCTCGCGCGAACGAAGCGCCGCGAGATCGATCCGCCCGTCCGCAAACGCCGATCGCGCGGCGAGCAAATCAGGTGGACGCAACAGGCTGCCGACTTGTTCGGCGCGTAAACGCGAGGACATCACGGGCCAGATTGTAGATGAAGTGACGACGCGATAACATGGCGCCGCTCCCATGAAGCGTCACCCCATCTGGATCATCATCTTCACGATTCTCATCGACACGCTCGGCATCGGCATTCTCGGTCCCATCCTGCCGCAGTTGCTGGGAAATCCGCTGTCGCCGCACTACCTGCTGGCCAGGGACGCCGCGGTGGGTTCCGGGTACATCACGTTCGGCTTTCTCGTGGCCGTGTTCCCGATCATGCAGTTCTTCGCGACCCCGATTCTTGGACAGTTGTCGGATCGGTACGGGCGGAAGCCCGTGCTCGCGCTCTCGCTCGCCGGCACGGCGCTCGGCTACGCGCTGTTCGCGGTCGGGATCATCCTCAAGAATATTCCCTTGCTGTTCGCGGCCCGCGCGCTCGACGGCATCACCGGCGGCAACCTCTCGGTCGCGCAGGCGGCCATCGCCGATGTCACGTCGCCGCAGGATCGGACGAAGAATTTCGGGATGATCGGCGCCGCGTTCGGCGTGGGCTTCATCATCGGGCCGTTTCTCGGCGGTGTGCTCGCGGACCCTTCAGTCGCCTCGTGGTTCAACGCCGCCACGCCGTTCTGGTTCGCGGCCATCCTGGCGACGGCCAACACCGCGCAGGTGCTGTTCCAGTTCGACGAAACCAACAAGCACATCCGTCACCTGGCGGTCGATTTCACGCGGGGCGTCGGCAACATCGCCCGCGCCTACGCGATGCCGCAGCTGCGGCCGATCTTCCTGACGTCGTTTTTCTTCAACGCCGGGTTCGGGTTCTTTATTTCGTTCTTTGGCGTGTTCCTGATTCACCGATTCGGCTTCAACGAGTCACGCATCGGGAATTTCTTCGCCCTGGTCGGCCTCTGCGCCATCTTCACGCAGCTGGTGACGACGCGCCGGGTCGCGGCGAGGTTTTCAGAGGTACAGGTGCTGAAGGTGAGTCTGTTCGGGGTCTCGGCGGTGATGTTCGCGTATCTCTTGGCGCCCTCGCCCCTCTGGCTGGTGGCAATCGTGCCCTTCAGCTCCACGTTCAACGGTCTGTCGCTCGCCAACATGGGCGGCCTGCTCAGCCGCTCGGTGCCTCCGCAGGTTCAGGGCGAGATCCTCGGGATCGGGTCGAGCATTCAGGCGCTCGCGAACTCGCTGCCGCCGCTGCTCGGGGGATTCGTGGCCGCGTCGCTTGCGCCCGAGGCGCCGGTGTTCGCGGCCGGCTTGACGATGCTCGTGGCGTGGGTGATTTTCGTGTCGATGTTCCGGGCCGTGCCCGTGCCGGCAAGGGCGCCGGCGACGGGCGCATAGGACGCCCGACGCCTACGCCGGTAAGGGCTGTTTCGCCTTCGTCTCGAAGGGAATGCCGGCCCGCTTGAGCAGGGACTCGAAGCCGGGTTTGTCCACCGCTTTCGAGTGCGCCTCGTCCGGGGCCACCAGCTTCTTCGTCACGAGCTCCATCAGCGCGTCGTTCAGGCTGACCATGCCGACGGCCTTGCCGACCTGCATCATGGACGGAATCTGAAACGTCTTGCCCTCGCGGATCAGGTTGCTCACCGCCGACGTGGCAATCAGCACTTCGAGCGCCGCGATGCGGCCGCCGCCGATCTTGCGGCACAGGTTCTGGGCGATCACGCCGCGGAGCGATTCGGACAGCATGATCCGGATCTGTTCCTGCCGATCGGCCGGAAATTGATCGACGATGCGGTCGACGGTGGATGCCGCCGTCGTCGTGTGGAGCGTGCCGAACACGAGATGGCCCGTTTCAGCCGTTTCGATCGCGATCGCCACGGTCTCGAGATCCCGCAGTTCGCCGACCAGGACGATGTCCGGATCCTCGCGCAGCGCCGCCCGCAGCGCCGCCTTGAACGAGTCGGTGTGCGTATGCACTTCGCGCTGGTTGATCAGGCACTGCTGGTTCGGATGCACGAACTCGATCGGATCTTCGATCGTGATGATGTGGTCCTGACGGTTGCGGTTGATGTGGTCGATCATCGCGCACAACGTGGTCGATTTGCCTGAACCGGTCGGGCCCGTGACGAGCACCAGCCCCTTGTTCAGCATGCAGAGCTGCAGGATGGCCGGCGACAACCCGAGCTGTTCCGCCGTCAGAATCTTCGACGGGATCACGCGAAAGACCGCGCCAGGCCCCTGGCGGTCGGCGAACACGTTCGACCGGAAGCGCGCGAGCTCGGCGATTTCGTAGGCGAAGTCCGTGTCGTGCCGGTCGGTGAACTCCTTGCGGTTCTTCTCCGGCATGATCGGCCCGAGGAGGGTCACCAGATCCTGCGGCGTCAACGCCGCCGCGGCCGGGTCGAGCTTCACCATGTGGCCGTCCTTGCGGACCAGCGGGGGAGAGCCGACGCTGAGGTGAAGGTCCGACGCTCCGGCCTTGACCATCGCGTGGAACAGCGCGTCGATGGGATTGCTCATGACTCGGAGACCTCGCTCACCTCGACAATGTGGGCGAGGTTCACAACGAGCGTCGCATCCGTTGTCTCGATGTAGCGGAACGTTTCGGGTTGACGCGTCCAGTCGCTCAGCCGGTCGCGGCCCTCGGGACGGTACACCCTGACCGCGCCCACGATGCGCTGGCCGTTCGAGAGGAGCACCGAGACCATTCGCCGCGTGGCCACGCCGTAGCCGGGATCGAGCGTCGCCTCGTCTTCGGCAATCGCCGCGAAGACCACGTGCGATCGATGGTAGAGGACCGTGCGGACGCCCTGATCGCCGTGAATCTCGAAGGGAAAAAAGCCGGTCTCGGAGTTCAGGAGGTCGGCGACGCGCTCGGGGCCGTCGTGCCGCGTGCTGCTGCTCGCCAGGAAGAAGCAGCCCTGCTCGGACTGGCCGCTCGAGAGGGTGACCGTCGCGTGGCTGCGCCGTTTTTCGACGCGGTATTCGGAAGGAGCGGTAATGGTGGACATGGCCTCGTGTGTTATCGGCCCGTGGCCGTCCACCCGATACCGCCGATTCGATGAAAATCTGCGGACTGAGGCCGGGCGTCGCCGGAGGCCGCGGCGGGCTGACGGCCCCCGCGCGCCTGTGACAAACTGTGCGGATGTCTGCAGATCTGGAACAGCGGCTTCGATCCTATGGCGAGCTGGCCGTCAAGGTGGGCCTCAACCTGAGGGCGGGTCAGCGCCTGCTGATCATCGGGCCGCTGGCCAGCGGCGGTGTATCGCTCGAAGCGGCGCCCCTCGTCCGGCACATCGTCGCCAGCGCGTATCAGGCGGGGGCGGCTTATGTGGAGGTCATCTGGGGCGACGAGGCGCTTCAGCTGGTCCGATTCCAGCACGCCCCGCGGGATTCGTTCGGCGAGTTTTCGGCCTGGCTGCCCAAGGCATTGTTCGAACACGCCGAGGCCGGGCACGCGGTGCTGTCCGTTTACGCCAACGATCCCGATCAGCTGAAAGACCAGCCTGCCGAGCTGGTCGGGGCGGTGCAGCAGGCCGTATCACGTGGAGTCAGGCCATTCAGGGAGCTGATTTCACGGAACTGGACCAACTGGACCGTCGTGGCGGCCGCGGGAGCAGGCTGGGCGGCGCGAGTGTTTCCTCAGCTGCCCCGCGAGCAGCAGGTGCCGCGGTTGTGGGACGCCATTGGCGCGCTGTGCCGCCTGGATCGCCCCGACCCCGTCGTCGCCTGGGAGGAGCATCTGAAGGCGCTCGCGCTCCGGCGCGACTATCTCAACGCCAAACGTTATGCGGCGCTCAAGTACACAGGTCCGGGCACCGAGCTGACGATCGGACTGCCCGAAGGCCATCTCTGGGTAAGCGGCCGCTCAGAAAGCCGTTCGGGCATCGCGTTCGCTCCCAACCTGCCGACTGAAGAAGTCTTCACGATGCCGCACGCGGATCGCGTGGACGGCACCGTTCGATCGACGAAGCCGCTCAGCTACGGCGGCACCGTGATCGAAAACTTCGAGCTGACGTTCGCCGGCGGACGCGTCGTACGCGTGGCGGCCGAGCGCGGACAGGCCGTCCTCCAGCAGCTGGTGGACACCGATGCCGGCGCCGCCCGCCTCGGCGAGCTGGCGCTCGTTCCCCATGGTTCGCCGGTGGCGCAGTCGGGGCTCTTGTTCTACAACACGCTGTTCGACGAGAACGCCGCGAGCCACGTCGCGCTGGGGTCGGCTTACAAGTTCACGATGAGCGGCGGCGAGAATATGGATGATGACGCGTTCGAGCGCGCCGGAGGGAACCGGAGCGCCGTGCACGTGGACTTCATGATCGGGTCGTCGGCGCTCGACGTCGATGGCGTGCTGCCCGCCGGCACGTCCGAGCCCCTGATGCGCAGGGGCGAGTGGGTCGACTAGCAGGGCGCTGAAGAACACCGCCCTGAACGTAGAACGCACAATGTAGAACGAAGAAATACGCCGGATTCTGCCGTTCTACGTTCTCCGTTTTACGTTCTCGTTACGTTCAGGCTGCGTTCTTCGGCAGCCTGCTAGAACGCTTTGAACCTGGCGCGCTTGATCGTCGCCGTGTCGGCCGCGCCGCCGGTGATGACGTGCGTCGCGTCAGGCGGCAGTTTCCCTGACGGCGTCAGGCTTGCCGCTTCGCCTCGAACGATCACGTCGCGGACGAACCGCGGGTCGGCTGGCGGTTGCGCATCTGCCGGCGCCGCGCTCTTGCGGCGTGCGGACGCCTTCGCCGTTTTGCGGCGAGGCTGGCTGGGAGTCTTGGCCCGTTTTCGTTGCGGCATCACAACCTCCCCGCCATCATAGCCCCGCCGCCGAGAGTTGGCCAACGCGGCCGTAACTCAATCGAAGCCACAGTCGAACGTACGCCGGCGGAGCACCAGGTCGGCGCCCTGCTTCACCACGACGTGCGTCTTGGTCACGTGAGGATGCACGAGGCCCGCCTCGCGACGCGCGTGATCCTCCACCTCGACCCGCCCGCGCTGGAACAGGTCGTCCGTGAAGGACTCGGCGGCGTTCTGGGCCGACCGCGTGTCCGCTGCCCCGAGCGACAGGGACGATGACGTCACGGCGAATTTCTTGGGCTGCTCGGCCGCCCGGACTTTCAGGACCAGGCCCGAGAGACCGTACGCCGCGGCCGAAATCGAGGCCAGCGGCAGATCGTGTGAAGGCAGCGTGCCGATCGATGCGGCAGCCACCGCGCTCCGGCGGCTCGTCCGCGGTGCGGCCGTTACCGTCGTGGCCGCCTGCAGCGACAGGATCCCGCGCCGCACGAACGCGCTCTTGATGACGTCCCGGTACTTGCCGCTGAACGGCGCCGCTTCGCCGGCGTCGAGCATGTGCGCGGCGACCTGACTGTAGTAATCCGGCACGACCGGTGCGTCCTTGACGCCCGCGACGAGCAGCAGCGCCGCATCGCGGGTGACGGCGACCAGGTCGTCGCCGTTCGCGCCGTCGCCCTTCAGCTTGAACATGCCGGCGAGTATGTCGAGGAAGCCCGCCGTGAAGACACGCGAGAACGAGTGCGGCTCCGACGACAGGGCGTTGGCCGGCGCCGAGGGCGGCAGCGTCTGGGGATCGCGGTAGAAGAACGAGTTGACCGCGTTGCGCAGGCTGTCGCGGTCGACCGCGTCCGGGTGTTCGATGCGGATCGCCGCGCCGAGCTGTTCGGCGAGCCTGGACAGACGCGAATTGCGGTTGAGCACGCCCTGCGTGTCGATGAGCACGCGGTTCCGGAACGACTCCACCTGGAGCGCGGTCAGGATGGCGCTCATGTCGCCGAACGATTCGTGGAAGGCCGCCGCTTCGATCGTCTGGGCGTCGAACAACTGCGGCCGCAGGGCATCGAGGATCGCGTGGCCCATCTCGTGGCACACGACATCGGGGCTCTCGTCCGAGAAAAACGTCCGCGTGCCCACGGCCGCGTGGAAAAAGTGCAGGCCGGGCGCGTCTCCGAAGCCCCCGCGCGTGTAGAACGCGTTGAGATCCACGCCATCGTCGAGGATGACCGGCAGGGTCTTGCCGATTTGCCACGACAGCGACGGACTGATGCTGCCCCAGAAGTCCGAGCCGCGGCGCAGGGAGGTGGCGCAGGCGTAATAGCGGAATTCCGCGGTGCCGGGCTGGTAGATCTTCGCGGCGGGGGCCTTGCCGCCGATCCTGCTCGGCAGCGGCTTTGCGCTCAATGTTGGAACGGGCACGGAAATCGGCGAGGGCGCCGGAACCGTGTTCGGATCGCCCGGGTCGTCTTCCCAGGTGGAGACGAGTTTCTTCTTGCTCTTGGCTGGTGCGGCGGCGGCGGGCGCGGCCGGCTTGCGGCGGGATCGAGTTGTTCGTGGAGTCTTCCTGGCCATGGGCAATCCTCCTGTGGTCCTGTTATACGCGTTATATGCGCGTACGCGCGGCGCAGAAGACGTCGGGCTCAATTGCCCGTGCAACTCCGAACTCGTCTATTGGTGGTGGAGGCGGGTCCAGCGTTTCAGCGAAGTCGGGTGGGCCTTGTCGCTAGCCTCCGCCTTCAGGGCGGTCAAACGCAGAGAGGCAGCGATCGCCGAGAAGAAGACTGGCTTCTCCGTGATCTCTGCGTCTGATCCCCGGAACTAACTCTGGGCGAGGGGCTGCAGCGGGATGGGGCCGCTCGAGGCGGTGTTGCCGGTGAGGACGCGGCGCAGGTAACCGGCCTGGCCAAGATGAAAGCCGGCGTGCACGCACAGGTGGAGCAGAAACGCTCCGGTCCTGAACGTCAGGCCCATCACCGGCTCTCCAAGCGGCGCGTCGAGTCGATCCTCCGGCAGGTTCGGCAGGACGCCGCGCACGACGCTGATGGCCGCGTCGATCTCCGCGATGATCTCGGCGCGCGGTCCGGAGCGCCGGCCGAATTCGGCTTCGCGGTTCCGTACGTAGCCCGTGCCGCCAAGGACGCCGCCGATGTAGTACTGAAGATTCCCCGCCAGGTGGAGGGCGAGGTTGGCCGCGGAGTTGGTGATGCCGGGAACGGTGGCCCAGGCGCTGGCGTCATCCGGAAAGAGCGCCAGCTCGCGTTTGAAGCCCTCGAGCTCGCGCACGAGCGCGAGCGTCATGTCGCGCGAGGCCTGGCTCACTTGCCGTGTTTGATGAACGTTCCCGCCCGCATTTCGGCGACAGCCACTCGCAGTTCGTCTTCCGTGTTCATCACGATCGGGCCGTACCACGCGACGGGTTCTTCGATCGGCTTGCCCGAGACGAGCAGGAACCGGATGCCTTGTTCTCCCGCTTGCACGGTGACTTCATCGCCCCGGTCGAACAGCAGGAGCGAACGATTGCCGAGATCTTCGGCCGGCGAACCCGAGCCTGCGCTCACACCGTCTGTTTTTACGGCCTTCGGATCCGACGCGTTCCGGAACGTTCCCGATCCGGCAAAGACGTACGCGAACGCATGCCGTGTGGTCTCGACGGGCAGCGTCTTGCGCTTGCCGGGCGGGACGGACACGTCGAGATAAATCGGATCGGCGGCGATGCCGTCAACCGGACCGCTCGTGCCCCAGAAGTTTCCGCACACCACGCGGACGCGCGTGCCATCGTCGTCCACGACTTCGGGAATGTCTTTGCCCGCGACGTCCTGGTAGCGGGGCGTTGTCATCTTGAGCGACGAGGGCAGGTTGGCCCAGAGCTGGAAGCCGTGCATGCGACCCTGCGCGTCGCCCTTGGGCATTTCCTGGTGGATGATGCCGCTGCCGGCGGTCATCCACTGGACGTCGCCGCCCGACAGCGTGCCGCTGTTGCCGAGACTGTCGCCGTGATCCACCTGTCCGGCCAGCACGTAGGTGATGGTCTCGATGCCTCGATGCGGATGCCACGGAAACCCGGCGAGATACTCTTCGGGATTGTCGTTCCGGAAGTCGTCAAACAGCAGGAAGGGGTCGAACTCTTTCGGGTCCCCGAACCCGAATCCGCGCTGCAATTTCACGCCTGCGCCTTCGAGAGTCGGCTGCGGCCTCAGGATTTTCTTGACGGCTCGTATGGACACTGGGTACCTCGGGATGGTCGATGATCTGAGTATATACTTTCGCCTATGAAAATGAACGCGCTGGCGCGAGTGTCGCTCGCCATTCTGCTGTCGGGCGGCCTCTGGGTCGCCTATGCCTACGGACAGGCGTTCGGCACGCAGGCCGCGAAGCTGACCACCGTCAAGGTGAAAGACGATCTGTTCGTGATCCACAACGACTTCGTGCCGGGCAACACGACGGCGCTCATCACGAATCAGGGCGTGATCCTCGTCGACGACAAGTTCGAGATCGATCACGACGGCATCGTCGCGGAAGTGAAGAAGCTGACGAACCAGCCGATCAAGTACGTGATCAACACGCACCATCACGCCGATCACAGCGGCGGCAACGCGAAGCTGCAGGCCATGAACGTCCAGGCGATCGCGTCCGAACAGGCCCGTGAAAACATGGTGGACGGCAAGCTCACCGGGCTGCCGACCATGGTGTTCGAGCATCACGCGCACGTGTATCTCGGCGGCAAGAACGTGGAGCTCTACCACTTCGGCCGCGCGCACACCAACGGCGACGTCGTCGCGTACTTCCCGGCGCAGCGGACGCTCGCGGCCGGCGACATGTTCACGTTCGGCGACGCGACGCCTGAGCTGATCGACTACTCGGGCGGCGGCAGCGCGAAAGAATGGACGTCAACGCTCGACTCGGCGCTGCAGCTCGATTTCGATGCCGTCGTCCCCGGCCACGGCGTCGTGACCACGAAGGCCGAGATGCGGAAGTACCGCGACAGCACGCTGGCCCTGCGCAACCGCATCCACGGGCTCGTCGTCGAGAAGAAGTCGCGCGCCGACATCGAGAAAGTCATGCGGGCCGAATTTCACTGGGCGGATCTGCACGTGATGCTGAGCCTCGACGGCGCCATCGCGGAAATGCAGTAAACGAGAACGCCGAGTCGTCGTAGTGCAGGTCTTCAGGCCTGCCCGCCAGACCTGAAGGTCCACACACCGGCGGACCCAAAGGTCTGCACGACGGATCTTACGCAAAGACAATAGAAAGACTACGGCGCGCGCCTCGATCGAATGCTACAGATCGATCGAGGCACTCGCATGAACCTGTCGGAAATCTTCATCAAGCGGCCGATCGCCACGAGCCTCGTGATGCTGGGGATCACGGTGTTCGGCGTCGTGGCATACCGCGCGCTGCCGGTCAGCGATCTGCCGAACGTCGACTTTCCCACGCTGAACGTCAGCGCGGGCCTGCCGGGCGGCGATCCGGGCACGATGGCGTCGTCGGTGGCGAGCCCGCTCGAGCGCCAGTTCACCACGATCGCCGGTCTCGACGAGATGACGTCGTCCAGCCAGACAGGCAGCTCGAACGTGACGCTGCAGTTCGACCTCGAGCGCGCCATCGACAGCGCGGCCGTCGACGTGCAGACCGCCATCGCCGCCGTGATGCCGCTGCTGCCGGCGGGAATGCCGGCGCCGCCGTCGTTCAGAAAGTTCAATCCGGCCGATCAGCCGATCATGTACCTCGGCCTGACGTCTCCGACGCTGCCGATGTACGTCCTCGACGACTACGCCGAAACGATGATCGCGCCGCGCATCTCGATGGTGAACGGCGTGTCACAGGTGCAGGTGCAGGGGGCGCAGAAATACGCGGTGCGGGTTCAGGTCGACCCGCAGAAGCTGCAGGCCGAGAAGATCGGGCTGAACGAGGTGAACGCCGCCCTTCAGAACTGGAATCCGAATCTGCCGACGGGACAGCTGTTCGGTCCCGATGAAACCTTCAACATCCAGGCGGCGGGACAGTTGATGAACGCCGACGCGTTCCGTCCGCTCGTCGTGGCGTATCGCAATGGCGCCCCGCTCCGGCTGTCGCAGGTCGCTCGCGTCATCAACGACGTGGAAGACAACCGCAACGCGTCGTGGCTGTACAACAAGGCCGGGTCGCAGCGCTCGATCAGCCTGAGCGTCATGCGTCAGCCCGGCAGCAACACTATCGAGGTCACCGACGCCATTCGACAGCTGCTGCCAGCGTTTCGCGCGAGCCTGCCGCCCTCGGTGCATCTAGCGGTCCGCGGCGACCGCTCGCGGAATATCCGCGAAGCGTTCAGCGACATCCAGGTCACAATGCTGATCACGCTGGCGCTGGTCGTCGCCGTGATCTTTGCCTTTCTTCACAACGGATCCGCGACGCTAATCCCGGCGCTGGCGCTGCCGTTTTCGATCCTGGGCACGTTCGCCGTGATGCAGGTCCTGGGGTTCACGCTCGACAACCTCTCGATGATGGCGTTGATCCTGTCGATTGGTTTCGTCGTGGACGATGCGATCGTGATGTTGGAGAACATCGTACGTCACGTGGAGCGGGGCGAGTCGCCGCTCGAAGCCTCGCTCGAGGGCTCGAAGGAGATCGGTTTCACGATCGTCTCGATGACGGTGTCGCTGGCCGCCGTATTCATTCCCGTCCTGTTCATGAGCGGCATCCTCGGGCGGCTGTTCCGGGAATTCGCCGTGACCATCACGGCGGCGATTCTGATCTCCGGCGTGGTGTCGGTCACGCTGACCCCGATGCTGTGCGGGCGCTTCCTGCGGGTGACAGCTCTCCAGGCGAAGGGGCGCATGGCCCGGGCCATGGAGCGGGTGTTCCATGTGGCATACGGGGTGGTACGAGGCGAGCCTCGGGCTGGCTCTCAGGCACCGGCCAATCATGCTCGGGCTTTTCGTGGCGGTGCTCGCGGCGACCGTCGGCATGTTCGTGGTCATCCCGAAGGGGTTCATCCCTGACCAGGACAACGACTCCATGAACATCAACCTCCGCGCCGCCCAGGGCACGTCGTACGCCGAGATGGTGACGAATGCCCGGAAGGTCGCCGACATCGTCAGCAGGAACCTGTACGTGGACACCTTTTTCGTCAGCACCGGAGGCGGTTACAGCGCAATGAACACCGCGCGGCTCAACATTCAGCTGACGCCGAGACGGACGCGGCCGCTCACCGCCGCGCAGATCGCGCAGCAGCTTCGGCCGCAGCTCCTGCGGTTCCCGGAGTTTCAGGCGTTCATCAGCCTTCCGCCCGCGATTCAGATCGGCGGCCGAATGGCCAACAGCAGCTACACGCTGACGGTTGAAAGCGCGGACACCGCCAGCCTGTTCCAGTGGGCCTCCCGGCTCGAGAGAGAGCTGGCGAAGCTGCCAGAACTGCAGGACGTGTCTGACGACATGGAGGTGAAAAGCCCTCGCGTCGATCTCGTAATCGACCGCGACAAAGCGGGAGCTGTGGGCTTGAACGTGAGCGACATCGAAGGCGCTCTGTACGACGGGTTCGGCCCGCAATGGGCGACTACGATCTACGGATCGAAGGCCCAGTACAAGGTGCTCCTCGAACTCGACCCGAAGGACCAGGAACAGGTGGAGTCCCTGAAGAAGGTCGGGTTCAAGACCCCGTCGGGCGCCCTTGTCCCGCTCGAGTCCGTCGTGTCCTTCAAGGAAACCGTCGGTCCGCAGACCGTGAACCATGCGGGCCAGCTTCCGGCTGTCACCATCTCGTTCGGCCTCAGGCCGGGCGTCGCGCTCGGGGCGGCCGTCGATCGCGTCCAGCGCGTCGCCTCGGCTGTGCTTCCACCGACCGTGACGACGAACTTCCAGGGCTCCGCCAAGGTGTTCCAGGCGTCGCTCCAGAACCTCGGCCTCCTTCTGGTTGTCGCTATCGGCGTGGTGTACATCGTCCTCGGCATGCTCTACGAGAGCTACATCCACCCGTTGACGATTCTCTCGGGCCTGCCGTCGGCGGGGCTTGGCGCGCTGGTCACGTTGTGGATCTTCGGCAACGAGCTGAACATCTACTCGTTCGTGGGGCTCGTGATGCTGGTCGGGATCGTCAAGAAGAACGCCATCATGCAGATCGACTTCGCGCTGGAAGCTGAACGGCAGCACGGCAGGACACCTGCCGAGGCGATCTACGAGGGCTGCCTGATCCGATTCCGGCCCATAATGATGACGACGCTCGCGGCCCTCCTGGGCGCGGTGCCGATTGCGCTCGGCTTCGGCGCAGGCGGGGAAGCGCGGCGTCCGCTCGGACTCGCGGTTGTCGGAGGCCTGATCGTGTCGCAGCTCATCACGCTCTATCTGACTCCCGTCGTATACACGTACATGGCGTCGTTGACGCAGAGCCAGAAGATGCCGGCGACGTTGAGGCACCAGCCCACTGCCTCGCCGCAATGACGAAACCGCTGGCGCGGGACGGCGCGCTGGTGGGCGCGATGCTGACGACGGCGTTTCTCGCCGTGTCGTTTCTGGGCTGGACGGCTTTGTCCCTCCCATTCCTGCCATACGACCTGTTCGACTGGATTGCCCGCGTCCTTCCGGGTTCGGTGGCCACGCTCGGCGTCGACGCCATCGTCGGCCTGAGCGGGCTGATCGGCGGCTCCAATCTGGACGCCGCGGCGAAACCGATCGAGCAGGCGACAGCGGTCGGCGGCGTGTTCCTCGTCGGCGTGCGTTGGCGGCGCCCTGATGTTTTCGCTTCTGCGCCTGACGAGCGAGCCGCCCCTGCTTCCGTCCGGCATCGTCGGCGCCATCCTCGGCGGCCTGGCGCTCATCGTCGAGGAGCGATTGGACCGGATCGGAACCGGCCCGGCGCTCAGCGGACCCTGGGTCTTTTCGACGGTGTTCGCGTGGAGCGTGTCTGTCGGCTGGGCGTACGATCGGCTCGCCGCAGCAGGATCGGCTGGCGGGATGATGGTGCCGTGACGGCCGTCGCCGTTTTCTGATGCAGGTCGGCGGCTCGACGCTCGCGGCGGCCTTCATGACGACGATCGCCGGCGTGTTGTTCGGCGCCCGGAACGACAGCCTGACCGGCGCCCGGTGGTCTGACACGCATCCGCTGCCGAACGCCGGTGCGCGCGTCGCTCCGCTGGCCGGCACACGTCCGGAGTTCACGCCGCTCGATCGTCACTACCGCGTCGACACGAACACACGCGCTCCGCGAATCGACGGCGCCGAGTGGCGGCTGAAGGTTGGCGGCCTGGTGCGGAGCCCGCTGTCGTTTACGCTGGACGAGCTTCGGCAGCACGAGCCGCTGCATCAGTTCGCCACGCTGTCGTGTATCTCGAACCCGCCCGGCGGCGATCTGATCAGCACAATCAGGTGGACCGGCGTCAGCCTGGCGCGGCTGCTGCCGGAGCTGATGCCGAGTGCCCGCGCGACGCACCTGCGGATCACGTCCGCGGATGGCTTTTTCGAATCCGTCGCGATCGCGACGATTCAGCGTGACGAGCGGATCATGCTGGCCTACGCGTGGGACGGCGTCCCGCTGCCGTCGGAACACGGCTTTCCTCTGCGGCTCTTCGTCCCGGATCTGTACGGCATGAAGCAGCCGAAATGGGTTGTCGTCATCGACGCCGTGGACAGCTGGCAGCCCGGCTACTGGGTGTCTCGCGGCTGGGATCGCGAGGGTCACGTGGCGATCGCGTCGGCGATCGACGTCGTCCGCGCGGGGCAGCGTTCCGGGGGGGAACGGACCGTGGAACTGGGCGGCATTGCGTTTGCCGGCAGCCGGGGAGTGTCGAAAGTCGAGGTCCGGGTAGACGAGGGCGAATGGCAGGCGGCTCAGCTGCGCGACCCGCTATCGGACACGACGTGGGTTTTATGGCGAGCGTCCCTGGACGCTCCCCCCGGCAATCATGCCTTCATGGTCCGCGCCTACGACGGCCAGCAACGGCGGCAGGAGGCGAACTTCCATACAAAACGCAGCGTAATCTGAAGCTCCATGTAGTGCAGGCCTTCAGGCCTGCGCGAGACCAGGCCGGAGTCTCCGAAACCGCAGCCGCCGGAGATCGAGTATTATTCGCGCCATGAAGAGAATCATTTTTCTGGCAGCGCTCGTGAGCGTGGGCACCCTGTCCCTTGGTGTGGCGGCCTTCCAGCAGCCGCCGGCCGCCGCGGCGCCGAAAGTGGTCGAGGTCGAGAAGCTCCGCGACAACCTGTGGATGTTGAAGGGCGGCGGCGGCAACACCGCGGTGTTCGTCCGCACTGACGGGATCACCGTCGTAGACACGAAGAACCCGGGCTGGGGCCAGCCGATCCTCGATCAGATCAAGAAAATCAGCGACAAGCCGATCACGACGATCATCAACACCCACACGCACGGCGATCACGTGAGCGGCAACGTCGAGTTCCCCGCGACGGTCGAGGTCATCGTCCAGGAGAACACGAAGGCCAACATGCAGGAGATGCGCGGCGCGACGGGCATCGCCCAGAACGGCCCGCCGACCAACATCTTCAAGGCCAACAACGGCCGGGGCCTGCCGAGCAAGACGTTCAAGGACAAGATGACCATCGGCAAGGGCGCCGACGAGATCAACCTGTTCTACTTCGGCCGCGGCCACACGAACGGCGACGCCTGGGTCGTGTTCCCGGCGCTGCGTCTCGCGCACGCGGGTGACATCTTCTCGGGCAAGAACATCCCGCTGCTCGACGCGAACAACGGCGGCAGCGGCGTGGCGATCGGCGACACGCTCGCCAAGGCGGCGAAGAGCCTGAAGAACATCGACACCGTCATCACCGGGCACAGCACGACGATGACGATGGCCGACCTGGCCGAGTACGCGGAGTTCAACAAGGACTTCATGAAGGATGTCCAGGCCGCCAAGAAGGCCGGCAAGAGCGCGGACGATGTGGCCGCGAGCTGGAAGATTCCCGAGAAGTACAAGGGCTACGCCGCGCCCGCGGCGGCCCGGCTCAAGGCCAACGTGCAGATCGTGATGGACGAGACGAAGTAAGTGCCCAGGCGGCTCCGCTCGATCTCGGCGGCGGCCGCGCTGTTGCTGCTGCTGGGCGAAGCCGCCAGCCTTCACGCCCAGACGCAGAGCGCCTCCGAGCAGGTGGCGCCCAGGCTCCGCGGCTATGTCGCCCCACGCACCCCGTGGGGCGACCCCGATCTCAACGGCATCTGGCCGAGCATCGACATGGTCCGGGTGCCCGTCCAGCGGGCTCCGCAATACGGAACCCGGCTGTTCATGACGGCCGAAGAGCACGCCGCCCTCGAAAAACGGGAACAGGAACAGATCGCGCGCATGGCGGCAGACGGCGCCGGCGGCGCTACCGGGGCGCCCGGTCACTGGGTCGAGTGGGGCAAGTCGCAGCTGCAGACGTCGCTGCTCGTCGATCCTCCGGACGGCCGGATGCCGCCGATGACGCCTGCAGGACAGGCGCGCACCGCGGCCGCACCGAAAGGGACGCTGTTCGGCGCGCAGCTGGACAGCCCCGAAGACTTCTCGATGTGGGAGCGCTGCATCTCGCGCGGCGCGCTCGGATCGACGCTGCCGGTCCTCTACAACAGCGGCATCGACATCACGCAGGGCCCGGGCGTCGTGGCCATCCGGTACGAGATGGTCCACGACATTCGCATCATCCCGATCGGGCCGGCCGCCGCCCATCCGCGTCTCGGATCGTCCATCAGGCAATACATGGGCGACGCCCGCGGCCACTTCGAGGGCGACACTCTCATCGTCGAAACGACAAACTTCACCGAGAAGATCGGCGTCGGCTTGAGCGGCGGCGGGACCCCGAACAGCTTTGCGATGCGCCTCACCGAGCGCTTCACGCGCGTCTCGAAGGACACGATTCGCTACGAGGCGACGGTCAACGACCCGGACACGTGGACGGCGCCGTGGACCGTGGCGTTTCCGCTCACGCGCATGCCGGACTACGGCATGTTCGAGTACGCCTGCCACGAAGGCAACCACGGCCTCCTGAACGCCCTCAGCGGATCACGGGCGGAAGAACGGACCCGCAACTAACCACGACGGGCACATCACGAAGTCACGAAGGCCACGAAGAACTCTCTCGCCGCAAAGAGACTTCGTGATCTTCGTGAAGAGGGATCGCGGAAAGCAGGCTATCGCTTCGGCAGCGCGAACGCCATGTACTGACCCGCGCCGGGCGCTGCGGCGATGCCGGTGCCTTCGCGCGGCGCGAACAGGCCGCGTCCACCGGCCACGCAGACCACCACGTACTCGCGGCCGCCGACTTCGTAGACCGTCGGCACGCCTTCGATGGCGGACGGCACGTCCACCGACCAGAGCACCTTGCCGGTGTCCTGATCGTACGCGCGCAGCTTGCGATCGGATGATGTCCCCACGAAGAGCAGGCCGCCGGCCGTCGCCGTGACGCCGCCGCGCGGCGCGTAGCTGCCCGCCTCCGTCTTGCCGCCCGGAAGCCCGGGCATCTCGCCGTTCGGCACCTGCCACAGAATCTTCCCGCTGTTGAGATCGTAGGCCGTCAGCTGCGACCACGGCGGCCCGATCGCCGACATGCCGTTGGCGAAAGTGTTCATGAAATCGTACGGCGAGTTGTACGCCACGAACCCGGCCGGCGCGCCCGGAACGGCGACCGGTGCGGCAGGCGGCGGGGGCGGCGCGGGCGAGTGGCGGCGCGCCGACCGCAGGCGCGGAGCCGCCAACACGGCCGCCTTCGGGTCCGCCAAGGGCCGGTGCGCCCGCCCGCGTCCACCGGCGCGGCCGCGTCCGGTCGGCGTTCCAGGCAGCACGATCTTGAGGAATGTCGGCAGCTCCTTCGACACGATGTAGAACGTGCCTTTCGCCGGATCGATCGCGGAGCTGCCCCAGTTCGCGCCGCCGTTGTGCCCGGGCATCTCGATGGATCCGCGAAGGCTCGGCGGCGTGAAGACGCCTTCGTTCCGCGAGTTCTTCAGCAGCTCGCGCAGCGACGCCTGTTCCTCCGGCGTCAGATACGGGTTGATGTCCTTTTCGGTGAACGACTGCCGCGCGAACGGCGGCGGCAGCGTCGGTATCGGCTGCGTGGGCGACGTCTTCTCGCCGGGCACGTCGGTCTGCGGCACCGGTTTCTCTTCGATCGGCCAGAGCGGCTTGCCCGTCACGCGATCCAGCACGTACAGGAAACCCTGCTTGGTCGCCTGCGCGATGACGTCGACGTTCCGGCCGTCGTGCCGGACGGTGAGGATCTTCGGCGCCTGCGGGAAGTCGTAGTCCCAGAGATCGTGATGGACGGCCTGGAAGTGCCACAGCCGCTTGCCGGTCCGCGCGTCGAGCGCGACCAGGCTGTTGCCGAACAGGTTGTCGCCGATCCGGTTGCCGCCGTAGAAGTCGAACCGCGCGGTGCCGAAGGGGATGTACGCGATGCCGCGCGCCTCGTCTATCGTCAGCTCGCTCCAGTTGTGGACGCCGCCGCCAACCGCGAGCGCGGCTTCGGGCCAGGTGTCCGCGCCGAATTCGCCTTTCTCGGGGACGCTGTGGAATGTCCAGGCCAGTTTGCCGGTGCGCACGTCGTACGCGTGCGTGTCGCCGGGATTCGAGATGTACTGCGCGCCGCCGGCCGGCAGCGAGATGATGATCAGGTTCTCGAAGATGCGCCCCGGGTTGCCCGTCTGCAGCGGCCGGACGTTCGTGATGTCGCGGTCGAGGCCGAGGCGCACGTCCACCTTGCCCTTGTCGCCGAACGACTCGATCGTCTTGCCGGTTGCCGCATCGATGGCCGTGAGGTATCCGGCGTTGATGTAGAGCAGCCGCCGATCCTTGCGATCCGCGCTCTCCCAGTAGTTGATGCCGCGATCGCCGATCGCGCCCTGGTTCTCGTGGGCCCAGATTTCTTTTCCGGTCGACGCGTCGACCGCCACGATCGACAGGTTCCTGGCGAGCAGATACATCACGCCGTCCACGACGATCGGGTTGAACCGGTACGTCCGCATGTCGCCGGTGGGAAACGTCCAGGCGACCTCGAGCTTCGCGACGTTCGACTTGTTGATCTGCTTGAGCGCCGAGTACCTGGGACGAATCGGAGCCGCCCAGATACTGGCGCCAGGTGTCGAATTTCGGCTTGCCCTTCTGCTGGGCGCTGACGAGCGCCATGCCCGCCGGCAGCAGGCTCGCGACGACAAAGAGGAGGACGAGGACGCGGCGTTTTTTGTGCATGGGTATGTGTCTGTGCCGTCTACTGGGCGCCGGCTTGCGTGTTGCGCATCAACTGCGCGAAGTAATTGGTGATGCCGTCCGGATCGCCGAGCCAGACGGTGCGGAGGCCCGCGCCGAAGTTGCCCAGCGGGGTCGTGATCGTGACGCCCTGTGCCTTTGCGCGCGCGTCCACGAGCGCGACGTCGGAGACGACGTATTGAATGCCCGCGGTGTAGGTGTTCGCCGGCAGGCCCTTGCCGAACGACCAGACGTTCACCGTCGTGGTCCCGTGGCGGAACGGATACTTCATCGTGCCGAGCAGCGCCGACTCGACGGGTTTCAGCTCGTCCAGACCCACGAACTCGCGGTAGAACGCGCGGCTCTTCTCGAGATCTGAGACGGTGAGGCCGACCTCGAGTTGCGAGGACGCGTCGGCGTTTCCGCCCGGCGCGATCACGAGCTCGACCCACTGAGCGTCAGGATCGAGAACCATCGCCCCGCGCGTGCCGCCCTCGCGCGCGCGGAATGCCGGCGCGGCGTAGCCGTGCGCCGTGAATCGCGCCGTCAGCGCCGCCTCGTCCGGGAAGAAAAACGTAAACACGCGGAGGCCCGTCGTGTCGCGGACCGCGCCGGATTTGTCCTGGCGCCCCGGAGTCGCGCCGGTCAGCTTGATTTCGCTCGTACCCACCTGGAAGCGCGACATCTGGCTCCCGCCGGGCATGCCGAACGTCGGCAGGGGTGTCAGGCCGAGCACGTCGCCGTAAAACTCGAGCATTTTCGCCCGATCGACCGTGAACCGGCGGAACACGTTCATGGAGGGCGGCGTCACGAGCGAGGCGAGCGCGACGGGTTTCGCGTCGTGATGCTCATGGTCCTGGGCGGCCTGGGCGGTCATGGACCACCCCGCCGCCAATCCCGTGAACGCCAGCGCGTAACCCAGCGCCAGCGGCGCGATGCGTGATTTCATGAGTGAGACGATACGCCGAGCGCGGCAGCTCTTACAAGGCACACGGACGCGGACGCTCGTCCTTGGTACTTGGTTCCTGGGGCTTGGTCCGTCCTTGGTCCTTCGTCCGTCCCAAGTCCGTGGTCCCTGGTCCTCGAACCGGGCAGGCGTGGACAGGGGCGAGGACAAAGGACTATGGACTCAGGACGGACCAAGAACCAAGTCCCAAGAACGAAGGACTGTCCTAAGACGCAAACCGGTGCCGCATCATGTTTCCGATGGGCCTCGCGTAGAAGAGGAAGGTCAGGAGCACCACCGACAGGGCGGCCGCCACGATCGTCGCGAACACGGCGCGCGATCCGGTGACGAGCGACACCGCCACGAACACGAGCGGATATGATTCGCGGCGGAACATCACGAAGATGGCCGCCGCCAGACGCAGAATCCACGAGCCCGTCGCGCGCGCGGCATCCAGCAGGGCGAACTCAATCGGCCGCGTTTCCACGAGCAGGTGCGGGGCGCCCGAGGCATTCCGCACCATCTGCATCGCGAGCAGCCGCGTCGCCGGCAGCGCCAGCGCGACGCCGAAGGCCAGCGCGGCGCCGCGCGGGCCGATCCCCTGCCTCCACCAGCCCACCATCACGCCCAGGTAGCACAGCACGCGCGTCGCGTGGTACAGCAGCGTATCGAGCTGCTGGCCGCGCGACGAGTCGCTGAGCGAAACCCGCGCCATCTCGCCGTCGATCCCGCCGGTGACGGACGAAAACCACAAGAGGAGTGCGCCCGCGATCAGCGTCCGTTGACTCGTCTGGGCCATGAGCCACGCGCTCGCGAGTCCGACGGCCGCCGGCACCAGCATCGCGTGCGCGGCGCTCAGGCCGACCTGGAGCAGCACGTAGCTGACAACGCGGCTGATCCGGCGGTGGATGTGACGTGCGAGCCAGCCGTCGGTCGGTTTGCCCGATTGTCTGAGGAGCCGCCACGCGGACGCCCGGCGCGCGGCGGCCGTGGACACGTCGAGCGCGGAACCCTCGGGAACCGCGACGGGAACCGGCAATCCGATCGTGCCCTCGCCCTGCCAGGCGAGCGGAGCGCGGTCTGGATGCCACACGATGTGCCAGGTGCCCTCGCGGGGCAGGTGCTCGAATATCGACGGCGTCAAAACGATGTCGTCCGGCAGCCGCAGCGTGCCGGTCAGGCGTGGATCGTGCGCTTCGGCCCGGTGGGCGACGCGCCGATTGCGTTCCGCGGTCGTCAGGCCGAGAAAGCGCGGACCAGGTCCATCGACGGCGATCTGAATACGGTCAGTCGGTGCAGTCGGCGTCATTCGGTTGTCTGGGGCCGCGCGCTAGCCACCGCGCGCACTGAGTCTCACACAAAGGATTACCGGCGGACAAGAGCCGGCAGACTCGTCAGTACTTCAATGCTGGTACAATGGATTCGCGCAATGCCCGCTGCGGGAAGAAACGACTGCCCGTGGGAAATCGCGTGCAGCCGGCCTCGCGAGGCGGTTGCGCCCAGGCGATCAAGCGATTCCACCCGGACGACCGCCCTGGCTTGAATTTCTTACGAATTAATTGACCCCTGACAAATTTAATACAAAAGAATTGTTGACAGCGTTCTCGCTGTATCGGTACGATACACCACACATATGATATTGAGGAATTTCCACGCGGGGCGCTATTCCTGCGCCTTGCTGCTGCTCACCGCCGCGTGCAGCAGCTCCACGCAGTCGACGCCGTCGATTGCGGCGCCCAGTCCTGTCTCGCCGGCGACCAACCTGATCGTGAAGTATCAGGATCAGCCCGTCACGCTCACGGTGCAGAACGCGGTGGCGACGCAGCCGGGCGGCACGACCTACACCTTCGAAGTGGCGACGGACCTCTCGTTCGCGAGCAAGGTGCAGACGAAAGAGAACGTCGCGGAGGGCAACGGCCAGACCAGCGTGCGGCTCGACGCCCTCGCAGCGTCCCGGGACTACTACTGGCACGTGCGCGCCCAGAGCTCCGGCACGACGGGCGTGTTCGGTCCGACCTACAAGTTCACGATGGGCGCCGCGATCGTCATCAACTCACCGGTGCCCATCGCGCCCCTGACGGGCACGCAGACCAGCCTTCGTCCCGCGTTCCGCGTGACGAACGCGGGCAAGAGCGGACCCGCCGGCCCGTTGACGTACAGGTTCGAAATCAGCACCGCGGGGAATTTCTCGTCGATTCTGATTACCGGTGTCAATTCCGAAGGCGTCAACGAGACGGGGTTTGTTCCCGCGACCAACCTGCCGAGCGGTATCGGGCTCTTCTGGAGGGCGACCGCGATCGACACGGCCAACGGCGTGTCGAGTACGCCGAGCGCGGTCCAGAGTTTCACCGCGAGCGAGCCGTCTCAGGCTGAGTTCATTGCCGCCCAGATTGGCGCGACGCTCTGGCCGGGCACGGTGCCGACCGGCACCGTCGGACACGCGACCATGGGCAACGACATCGCGTTTGGCGCCGGCTGGGCGCCGCAGACGCTCTATTACGCCCCAGGCAACCTGTTCTTCAAGAGCCCGGATATCGAAATGCTGCGGCTCTTCGACCTGCTCGATCGCGGGTTCGATCCGGTCAGCGCCATCAACTGGATGAACCAGAACGGATATCCGACCCAGGCGCTGTGGTATCCGCCGCCGGAAAAGGCGGTCATCGGACTCAAGTACGTGTATCTCGCCTCCCGCGGCAAGCAATCCGTCAACGGCACGTGGGACATCGTGATAAGGCTCGAGTGACTTCCGAAAGGGAACGCATGAAGATTTCGATCGCGGCCATCCTTGCGTGGGTGGCCCTGGCCTGCCCGGCCTACGCGCAGACCCTCAGCAAGGGCTACGTCGAAGGCGTCGCGCAGTCCGCTTTTGGGAACGTGACCAGTCAGTCGTACGGTGTGGAGCTCGGCGTCTCGCTCAAACCGTCGGTGCAGATCTTCGGCGAGGTGGGCTTCACGAAGGATACGGCGCCCGCGAGCCTGGGCAGCAGCGCCCAGGTGATTGCCAACTACCTCTCGCTGACGCAGAGCAATGTCGCGTACACCGCCGCGCAACCGGTGACGTTCGGCGTCGCCGGCTTCCGCTTCCCGTTTGCGACGACGTCGAAACTCGAGCCGTACGTGCTGGTGGGAGGCGGCGTGGCTCAGGTGAAGAAGGACGTCACGTTTACGATCGGCGGCACCGATGTGACGGGCAACCTCGCGCAGTACGGCGTCGTGCTCGGCACCGACCTGTCCGGATCGGAAACCAAGGGGATGCTGAGCGTCGGCGCGGGAGTGGCCTGGCCCGTCTGGGAGAAGCTCGTTGTCGACTTTCAGTACCGGTACGGCCGGGTGTTCACGTCCGAGGGGCTCAACATGAACCGCGCCGGCGTCGGGATCGGCGTCCGGTTCTGATCGCGGCGGGCATGAGCGCACACGCTGGCGCTCGGCAAGCGGGGCCGGCCACCGAAGTTCGGTCGCCGGGGCCGGGTCGTCGCCCTCACACTGCCCGAGGAAGTGGTCGTCGGCCTCCGGAAGGTCAATGCCGACCTGGCATGGGCCATCGTCCGGCTCTTCGAAAAAACGGCAAAGCGCCGGACCATCAGCCCCCCGCCGTCGGACGAGGCCGAGCTCGTCGCGGTCGGGGGTTCGCGATCGCTCATCGTCGTGCCCCGGCAATTGTTTGCGAGCCTCAACCTGCCTGGCGTCAGCATCCTCCCGCTGCACGACGACCGCGCCATCCTCGCGCTCGATCCTGGCCGCGGCATGTCCGATCTCGTGCTGGCTGTTGACGACCGGCTGGCCGAGCGGACGGTCGGACGCCGGGAAGCGGCGGCGCTCAGGCGGCTGCGCACCCAGTTGCGCGGAGTGGCGGCGCGACCACCGCCTCCGTTGCGAGGCCCGGTCCATCATCATCGTCGAACGAAGCCGATCCCGACAGCGCAAGTAGCCGCGTCTGCTGCACAATGAGCAGATGAACGTCGATCGCTTTCGCGTCCGTCCCAAAGACGGGCACGCCCTCCGCGACCACCGGCCCGACGAGACCCCGGGCATCCACAGCAAGAAAGACGCGCGCGAGAAGATCAAGGCGCGGCCTCGAACGCCTGCGCGAGCGCCAGGAGCTGCTCTACGCGCAGGATCGCTACGCCTTGCTCCTCGTGTTTCAGGGGATGGACGGGGCCGGAAAAGACAGCGCGATCAAGCACGTGCTGTCCGGCGTCAGTCCGCAGTCCACCACCGTGCACGCGTTCAAGGCGCCGTCGGAAGAAGAGCGGGATCACGACTATCTCTGGCGGGTGAACCGCGTGCTGCCGGAGCGCGGGAAGATCGGGATCTTCAACAGGTCGCACTACGAGGAAGTCCTCACCGTCCGCGTGCATCCGCGCCTGCTGGCGGCCGAAAAGCTGCCGCGCGAGCACGTGACGTCCCGTATCTGGGACGATCGGTTCAAGGACATCAACGCCTTCGAACGGTACCTGCACCGTAACGGGACCATCATCCGCAAGTTCTTCCTGCACCTGTCGCGCGCCGAGCAGCGGCGGCGCATGCTCGAGCGGCTCGACGATCCGTCGAAGAACTGGAAGTTCTCGAGCGGGGATCTGGACGATCGCGCCAGGTGGAAGGCGTTCATGTCGGCCTATTCCGAGGCGCTGGCCGCCACGAGCTGCGATCACGCGCCCTGGTACGTGATTCCCGCCGATCACAAGTGGTTCGCGCACGTCCTGATTTCCGAAATCATCGTCCAGACGCTCGAGGACCTCGATCTGACGTTTCCGCCGATGACGGCCAGCCGCCGCCGCGAGCTGAAAATCGCCAGGCGCAGGCTCCTTGGCCGCGACTGACGGCTAATGCGTGTCGAACAGTGCCGTAGCGGCCGGCTTCAGCCGGCCGGTGAACGTCCGCCTGAAGGCGGACGCTACGGCTGCCGCGGACGATTGAGGACTTCGGCAACCTTCGCCGTGAGCGTGTCCAGCTGGACGTTCGACTTCACGAGATAGCCGAGCGCGCCCGCGTCGGCAGCCTTGCGGATGTCGGATTCTTCCTGCAGGTTGCTGAGCATGATGACGGGGATGTCGCGTGTGGAGGAGTCCTGCTTGAGGCTGGCGAGCACTTCGAAGCCCTGCAGCTTCGGCATGATCACATCGAGCAGGATCAGATCGGGCTTGTGCTCGCGCGCCTTGGCCAGCGCGTCCTCGCCGTCGACGGCGGCAATGACGGTATAGCCCTTCTTCTTCAGCGTGGCTTCGCCGGCCTTTCGGAGGATCCGGTCGTCTTCGGCGAGCAGGATGGTGGCGCTCATGCGGGTTTCCCGAGCAGGCGCTGGACCCGATCGCACAGTTCCTGAAGGGACAGGTTCGATTTGATCCAGTAGTCCACGGCGCCGAGGTCCGAGGCGTTCTGCATTTCGAGGTCCTTGGACGAGTTCGAGATGATCACGATCGGGATGGCGCTGGTGGCCGTGTCGGCCTTGAGCGCCTTGAGGACGGAGAGACCGTCGCGTTTGGGCATCAGCAGGTCCAGCAGCATCAAGTCGGGGGCCTGTTCGCGGGCGAAGGTGAGCGCTTCCTCCCCGTCCACGGCCACGCGCACGTCGAAGCCGGCCTGCTTCAGTTTGGTCTCGGCCGCCCGCCTGAGGAAGCGATCGTCCTCGGCGAGCAGGATGGTTTTCGTCATGCGGAGGCTCCAGTCAGGGGCAGCGTCACGGTGAACGTCGTGCCGCGGCCCTCTTCCGATTCGCAGGCCACCGTGCCGCCGAATCGTTCCACGATCAGCCGGACGAGGTACAGCCCGAGGCCGGTTCCTTCGGTGTCCACGGTGTGCACGTTGTCGGCTCGATAGAATTTCTCGAACAGCCGGGCGGTCGACGCCTGCGGGATCCCGATGCCGCTGTCGCGGATCGACCAGCGCAGGTTCCGTCCGTCCTGGCCCATGCGGATCGCGATCTGCCCGCCGGCCGGCGTGTATTTGATCGCGTTCGAGATCAGGTTCATCAGGACCTGGCGCAGCAACTGCGGATCGCTGGTGGCATCGGGCAGCCCGGGGGGCGAATCAACGGTCACCGTGTGACGCTTCTCGTGGACCAGGGTGGCGAGGTCGTCGAGCACCGCATCGGTCAGGGCCCTCAGCGGGACTGATTCCAGCACGACGCGCAGCTTGCCGCTTTCGAGCCGGGATGCATCGAGCAGATCGTTCACGAGCCCGATCAGGCGGTCGGCCGACTCGTGCGCGTCCCGGATATACGACGCGGTCTCCTGCGGGTCTCCCGCTTCGCCGGCCAGCTCGAGCATCCACTTGATGCCCGACAGCGGGGTGCGCAGCTGGTGGGTCACGAACGACACGAAATCGTTGCGCATGCGGAGCGTATCCTGCGTCTGCTGATCGATGAGCTTCCGCTCCGTGTTGTCGCGCACCACCGCGTAGATCAGCTCTTCGTCCGGCTTGGCGATGGCCGTCCAGAGCAGCCAGCGGTACGAGCCGTCCTTGCAGCGATACCGGCTCTCGAACGAGTTCATCACGCGGCCCGTCTGCAGCGCCGAGAGCTCGGTGATCGTGGCCTGCCGATCTTCCAGGTGCACGAGATTCAGGTGCGGCTCCGCCAGTAATTCCTTTGGTGTGTAGCCGAGCACGCGCTCCCAGGAGTCGTTTACGCGCTTGAAGTACCCGTCGAAGCCGGCGAAGCAGAGGAGATCCTGCGACATCGTGAAGAAATCCTCGACCTGCTCCTGCGTGCGGCTTCGTCCGACGAACGCGCCGAGCTGCCGGCCGAGCGCCGCGAACATCCGCAGGATGGAGTCGTCCGGTTCGAGCACCGCCGACGTGAAGAACTCGACGACGCCGATCACTTCGCCGGCGAGAAGCATGGGAAAGCTGAAGGCGGAGTGGAGGCCGGCGGCGGCCGCCGATTGCCTGCGGGAAAAACGTTCTTCGGTCGTGACGTCCACGATCCAGGCCGGCCGCTCGGTCTCCCACGTCCGGCCGGGCCCTACGCCGCGGTCAAACAAACGGTTCCGCGTTTCGCTCTCGAACGCCTCGGCCGACACATCGGCGGCGCACCACAGATCGAGGCAGCGCAGCTTGCTGGCCGTCTTGTCCACCATCCACATCGCGCCGACCTGCCAGTCCACCGATTCGGCGACGGCCCGCAGCACCCATGGCGCGGCCTCCTCGATCGTCGCCGAGTGCGCGAGCGCTTCGACGACCGCGTACTGCGCGCGCAGGTGCCGCTCGGCGTGCTTCTCCTCCGTGAGGTCGCGGAAGATGCCGTAGGCGCCGATCGACCTGCCGCTGCGGCTCAGCGGCACGACGGTCAGCTCGACGTCGATGAGGGTTCCGTCTTTCCGGCGCCGACGCGTCACCGAATCCGACGTCTGGCCCGCAAATCCCAACTGGCTGAGCGCGTCGGCCTCGTGGGTGTTCTCCTCTGGCACGATCAGGCTGTTGACGGACCGTCCGATCATGTCGGATTCGCGATAGCCGAACATGCGCTCGAACGCGGGATTGCACATCTGCACCTGATCGTGGCTGTCGATGACCAGGATGGCGAGCGGGTTGATGTTGATGAGGCCGCCCAGGTGGACATCGTGTTCGCGAACCGTGGCCGCGATGTCGACCGAGTGCTGTTCACGCATTCTCTGGGCTCCGTCAGAGAGTACATGAAAAGGCGCGGCCGACCCACTACAATGGCGGGGCGTCGGGAGGAATTGCATGAAAGTGCTCGTCGCGGACGACGATCGGATTGCCGCGGCCGTGCTCGCGCAAACGCTGAGCCGCTGGGAATTCGACGTGACCGTGGTCGCCGACGGCGCTGAAGCGTGGCGGCATCTCGAAGGCGTCTCCGCGCCGACGCTGGCCGTGCTCGATCGGATGATGCCCGGCCTCGATGGCGCCGAGGTCTGCCGCCGCGTCCGCCGGGACATGCCCAACGCGAACATGTACCTGGTATTGCTCACGTCGCTCGGCAGCGGCCAGGATGTCGTCTCCGGCCTCGATGCCGGCGCGGACGACTACGTCACCAAGCCGTTCGACGTCGACGAGCTGCGCGCCCGCATCAACGTCGGCGTCCGCGTCGTCTCCCTGCAGGAAAAGCTGAGCCAGCGCGTCCTCGAGCTCCAGGCGGCGCTCGCCAACGTCAAGCAGCTGCACGGCCTGCTTCCCATCTGCAGCTACTGCAAGCGCATCCGCGGCGACGATCAGTACCTGGCAGCAGGTGGAGTCGTACATCGCGGCGCGCTCGGACGCGCAGTTCAGCCACGGCATCTGCCCGCCCTGCTACGAAAAGCTGGAAGTCGAAATCGAGGAGCAGCGGAAGAAGATGCGGCCGCGGAGGTCGCAGTGACCGGGGGCCGGCAGGTCTTTGACCGAGCCACGTTCGACCGTCAGCTGGGCGGCGACCGCGCGCTCGGTCTCCAGATCCTGCAGATGTTCATCGAGGACTGTCCGGAGCGGGTCGCGGCGATCACGCGCGCCGTCGAACAGGGCGACGCCGGCGGTCTCCAGACCGCCGCCCACACGCTGAAAGGATCGGCCGGCTACCTGGCGGCCGCGTTCGTCGTCGAGGCGGCCGTGGAACTCGAGCGCATTGGCCGCGAAGGTCGGCTCGCCGACGCGCCGTCCGCCGTGAGTCAACTCGAAGAGGCAGTCGCGCAGCTCATGCCGGAGATCGAGCGCGCGACGCTCGCATAGGTCCACCATGCGCACATGCATTGCGTCGGCAGCCGCGGGACTTTGCTTGTTCGCCGCCCTTGCGGCGGGCGCGCCGCCGCGCGTCCAGTCGGTGCGCCTGTACGTGTTCGATTGCGGGGTGCTGAAACGCGGCGAGCCGACGGCCTATGGCCTCACGCGCGCGCAGGTCGGTTCGACGGATTTTGCCGACGCCTGCTACCTCGTCGCGCACCCGAGGGGCACGCTGTTGTGGGACGTGGGAATCATCCCGGACGATCAGATCAAGCCCGGGGGCACGGAAGTCGTGGCCGCCAACGGCACCAACATCGCGAAAGTGACACTCCGCAGCCAGCTCGCGGCCCTTGGCTACTCCTCGCGCGACATCACGTATCTCGCCATCTCGCACGGACACGCCGATCACATCGCGAACGCCAACGAGTATGCCGGCGCCACGCTGCTGCTCCAGAAAGCCGAGTGGAACTCGATGTTCAGCGCGGAAGCGCAGAAGCTTCCGCTGTTCTCCGTGTACGGCGCGCTCGAAAGCAGCAAAACCATCCTGCTCGAAGGCGACCGCGACGTCTTCGGCGACGGCACCGTTGTCATCAAATCGACGCCTGGGCACACACCAGGTCACCAGTCGTTGTTCGTCAAGCTGGCACGGACAGGGCCCGTGTTGCTGACTGGCGACCTCTATCACTACGCCGCCGAGCGGACGATGAAGACCGTGCCCGTCCGCGACAACAAGGAGCAGACCGTCGCGTCCCGCGCGGCGATGGACGAACTCCTCCGGAACACCGGCGCGCAGCTCTGGATCCAGCACGACATCCAGGCGAACGCCACGCTCAAACACGCGCCCCTCTACTACGACTGAGCCCCAGGGAGAGCATATGCGTCAGATCATCGTGTCAGTCCTGATCGGTCTTGCGGCCTCGACGGGCGCCCGCGCGCAGGAGCGCATGCCGCCCATTCCGGCGGAGAAGATGACCGACGCCCAGAAGAAAGCCGTCGCGGACTACAAGGCGCTCCGCGGCGTGGACATGACCGGACCGCCCTGGACGGTCTTGCTCCGGGTGCCGGCGCACATCGTGCCCGCGCTGCAGATCAGGCTCCACTATCTCAACAACAGCGCGCTGCCTGCCCGGTTGACCGAGTTCGCGATCCTCATCGCCGCGCGGCGATGGACGAACAACTGGGAATGGAACGCGCACTCGACCGCTGCCGCGGCCGCAGGGCTGAAACCTGAAGTCATGGCCGCCGTGGCGGAAGGCCGCCGCCCCGATCGGATGGCAGACGACGAGGCCGTTGTCTACGACTTCAGCCTCGAACTTCAAGACAACCAGAGCGTGAGCGATGCCACCTATGCTCGCGCGCTCGAGAAATTCGGCGAGCCTGGCATCGTCGAGATGGCCAGCATCCAGGGGTACTACACCTACCTGGCGATGGTGATGAGCGCGGCGCGCGTGACGACGCAGCCGGACACGAAACCGGGGCTCGAACGATTTCCGCGGTTAGGTTCCGGGCTCGCGGGCAAGTAGTCCAGAGCTGGCGTCGCGTCCGCCTTCAGGCGGACGCGAGGACGTCCGGCTAAAAGCCGGACGCTACGAACGCGGAGGCTACGAGGACGCTACGAACGCGGACGCTACGAACGCGGACGCTACGGATGGGGGAGCGCGAACGCGACGAACGTGAGGCCGCTGGTCGTGAACACCCACTGACGGCCGTCGAGCATGTATGTGACGGGCGCCGAACCCCAGACCGGCGCACCGGTCTGAAACGTCCACAGCGTCTTGCCTGTCGCCGCGTCGAACGCGTAGAAGTAGCCGTCGTTGTCGCCCGTGAAGACGAGGCCCGATGCGGTGGACATGAGGCCGCCGGTCAAATCGAGAGACACAGTCGACGGGTAGGACCGGTAGCGATGCTCCCAGCGGCGTTCGCCGGTCGTGGGGTCGATCGCGCGCAGCGCGCCCCACTGTTCGCGTCCTTCCACCAGCCGCCGCCCGCCACTCGGGACGCGGACGCCCAGCGCAATCGGCGGCGTCGGCTTCCGTCCCTCCCAGATGGCGCAGGTTTCATGCGCCGTGACGAAGAACAGGCGGCGATCGGGGTCGAATGTCGGCGGCTGGAAGTTCGTGCCCCCGTGGTTGTCCGGCAGGCACTTGTCGGGCGTGCCGATGTTGTCGAGCACGATGGGCCGGCCGTCCGGTCCGATTTCCTTCGCCCAGTTCGAGCCGTCGATGAACGGTTTGCCGACCAGGAGCTTTCCGGTTTCGCGATCGAGCGTATAGAAAAATCCGTTACGGTTCGCGACCATGACCACGTGGCGCAGCCGGCCGGCAATCGTCAGATCGGCCTGGACGGGCACGTGCGCCGAATCCCAGTCGTGAGTGTCGTGCGGCGTGAACTGGAAGTGCCACTTGAGCCTGCCCGTGTCGGCGTCGAGCGCGACGAGAGAACAGGTATAGAGGTTGTCGCCGTTGCGGTCGTCGCCGTAGTAGTCCGGATTGGGATTGCCCGTCCCGTAGTAAACGAGGTTGAGCGCAGGATCGTAGCTTCCCGTCACCCACGCGGCGCCGCCGCCGCGCGAGGCGGCTTCGGCGTTGGGCCACGACTCGCTACCCGGCTCGCCGGCGCCGGGGATCGTGTTGAAGCGCCACGCGCGGGCGCCTGTCTGCGCGTCGTACGCGTCGATGAATCCGCGGCTCGCGAAATCGCCGCCGGCGACGCCGATGACGATCTTGTCTTTCACGACGAGCGGCGCGGCCGTAATGGCGTTGGCCTTCTTCAAGTCGCCGACCTCGACGTCCCAGATGACGCTGCCGGTCCGGCGATCGAGCGCCACGAGATGCGCGTCGAGCGTTCCCATGTACAGCCGATCGCCGAGCAGCGCAAATCCCCTGTTGACCGGCCCGCAGCACACCGACGCGGAGAAATTCTGCGGCAGCGTACGCCGATAGCTCCAGATGGGCCGGCCCGTGCGCCCGTCAATCGCCCAGGCCTGGTTGTTGTTGCCGGTGACGTACAGCGTGCCGTCGACGACGAGCGGCGAGGCTTCGAGGCCGCGCCCAGGAAAACCGGGCACGTCGGTCTGAAACATCCATTGGGGGACAAGGCCGGCCACGTTCTGCGGCGTCAACTGGGTCAAGGGGCTGTGGCGCTGGCCGGTGTAGTCGCCGGAAAAGGTCAGCCATCGCGCAGGGTCTTTGAGCCCTGCCAGCAAATCGCGCGTTGTGATGACGGGAGGCGAAGCTGGCTGCTGACCGCCGAGCGATATCTGCGCCAGGCCGGCGAGCACGATGGCCGCAAACACCGCGAGCACCGGACGCCGGCGGATCCTGAATTGCGCTGCGTGCATGGCTCGCAAATCAACGGCATTGTATGCCCCCGAGCGCATTCCGCCGCGGCGGATTTTCGTTGAGTGTTCCGCCTCGCGGGTGTACAACCAGCCGCACGCGCGGATGTATCCGGAGAGACCACGCGAGCGGGAGGACCCATGAGAAAAGTTACGGGCATAGTGATTGTCGGGCTGGCCATCGTGACAGCTGGCGTTCTGTTGTCGGCGGCGGATGCACCTCCGCCGTGGGCGTACGGCTTCGCGGGTCCCGCGCCGGCGACGCCACCCGCCGCCCCGGCACCCGGCGCGCGCGCCGGTGGTCCTCCGGCGGCAGCCCCTGCTCCTGACGACGGCGCGCTGAAGCGCCTGCCAGGCAGCTCCGGTGCCTTCACGATCACGCAGATTCGCGACGCATTCGGCCCGGCCGACTGGTATCCGGGCGACCACCCGACCATGCCCGACATCGTCGCGCACGGACGCCGGCCGGATGTCCGGGCCTGCAGCCTCTGCCACTACCCCAACGGCAAGGGCCGTCCCGAAAACGCCGGCGTGTCAGGTCTGCCGGTGTCTTACTTCCTGCAGACGATGGCCGACTTCAGGAACGGCGCGCGGAAGAGCGCCGATGCGCGCAAGGGCAACACCAACGTCATGATCGCGATCGCCAAAGGCATGACCGAAGACGAGACCAAAGCGGCCGCCGAGTACTTCGGCTCGATGAAGTGGACGCCCTGGATCAAGGTCGTCGAGGCCGCGACCGTGCCGAAGACGCGAATTGCCGGCGGCATGTTCCTGAGGAACGAAGGCAGCGAGACAGAGCCGATCGCCGATCGCATCATCGAGACGCCGGAAAACGTGGAAGGCACCGAGGTGCTGCGCGATGCCCGATCGGGGTTCATCGCGTACGTGCCGCCGGGGAGCGTAAAGCGGGGCGAAGCGCTCGTGAAGTCAGGCGGCGGCGGAAAAACGACGCAGTGCGGCGTGTGCCACGGCGCCGACCTCACGGGGCTCGGACCGGTGCCCGGCATTGCGGGGCGATCGCCCAGCTACATGGTCCGCCAGCTGTATGACATGCAGCAGGGCGTCCGCAAGGGCGTCTGGTCCGATCTGATGAAGCCGGTCGTCGCCAACCTGACCGACGCGGACATGCTGGCGATCGCGGCGTACACCGCCTCGCGCTAGACAGCCTTTGCGGAGGCGGGGCTGCAGTATTTTTCGAACGCGCCCTTGAGCTCGTTCGCGATGGCGAGCGCGTCGCGGTTCTCGATCTGGCTGCGCTCGAGCATGTACGCGAGCTTGCCGTCGCGGAACAGCGCGATCGACGGCGACGAAGGCGCGTAGCCGGTGAAGTAGCTGCGGGCGCGCGTCGTGGCGTCGTTGTCGAACCCGGCGAAGACTGAGGCGACCCGGTCGGGCTTGACGCCGCTTCGCAGCGCGAGCGCCAGGCCCGGACGCGCCTTGCCGGCCGCACAACCGCAGACAGAGTTGACGACGATCATGAGTGTCCCGGTCGAACTCTGGACGGCCGAGTCGACATCGCCGGGCGTGCGCAGTTCCTCGACGCCGAGGCTGGTGAGCTCGTCGCGCATGGGCGCGACGAAAAATTCAGGATAAGGCATACCTACATCCTACAGTGTTTCACGTGGGTGTAGTGCCGGCCTTCAGGCCTGGTATAAATAGAAACGGGAGTAAAGTAACAAGAGGCGATGCACCTTTCAGGGATTGCGGCCATCGTGCTTCTCGCGTCGGCCTCGAGCGCCTGGGCGCAGCCGATGGAAAGACCCCGGCCCATGCCGGCGCCCCGCTCGGGAGCCGCCGTGCGCCATGCCGCGCCGAAGCCCGCTCCAGCGCCGCCCCAGGCTCCGCGCCCCGCTCAGACCGCGCCGCCCGTCGCGATCACGCCGCCCGTGAACACGCCGCCCGTGCAATCCGCGCCCCGTTCGCCGTTTGAAGCCGGTCCGTTCACGTACGCGCCGCGCTACACGCCGGGCCAGCGGCCGCGTTTTCCGCATCACGGGTCGTGGGGATCCTACGGGTACGGCATCCCGTACTACGAAGATGTGGAGACTCCCCGCATCGACGAATCACGTAACCAACCCGACAACCAGCTTGCGATGGACGGAGGCATTTTTCTCGACGTCGAGCCTCGGTCGGCGGACGTTTACGTGGACGGCTTCTTCGTCGGGCCCGCTGACGACTTCGCGCTGAACGGCCTGACGCTCAGGGCAGGGCGGCACTGGATCGATCTGAGAGCCGCCGGCTACGAGACGCTCACGCTCCCCGTAAATATCACGGCGGCCCAGGCCGTCCGATATCGCGGCACGCTGTCGCCCGCGCATCCGACGCCTGCAAGAACCGACCCTTCTCCCGGACCGCAGACGATGTACGTGATCAGCGGGTGCTATGCGGGCAACCGGCCGCCGGTGGCGTCCGCGCTTCCGTCTGGCTGCGATATCTCACGCGTCCGCGAACTGCCCGGCTCTCGTTAGCAGGCTGCTGAAGACCGCAGCCTGAACGTAAAACGTAGAACGAAGAATTCTCTCTCGTTCACCGCTCCGCCACGCTCGTCGCCATCAATGTTGTGGCCCTGGGCGTCGTCTCGATGGCGCGCCACGCCTGAAGCGCGAGCCTCGCCGCGCGCCTGGACAGCGACCGTTCCGCGCAGCCCAGGAACTTCGTGGCAATCTCGTCGTCGGTCAGCCGACCGGGATATCCGCGCGCGCCGTCGGCACGCTCGGTGAGCGTGCGTCCATCGCGGAGGCGGACGGTCACGAGCGCCTGCGAAAGGGGCGCCGCCGCATCGAACGCGGTATTGGCCTTCAGCGTGACTCGCGGAATGATCTGCTGCACGCGCGCGTCGTGAATCCGATCCACGGCAAACGTCTCGATCGTCGGATGGCCGAAGACGATCGCCGCCGCCGCGCAGAACGGCATGCTGAACTTGGCTTCGAGCTCGGTTGAAGGCCGATCGTGAATCAGCAGGCGCGGCGTCATGGAGTCCACCTCGACCTCGATCGCCTCGACGTCGTCTCCGGTGAATGCGTGCGCGCGCACGAGTTGCAGCAGGGCGTCGAGCGGGGGATGGGTGGCCGCGCACGACGGGTAGAGCTTCACGCTGATGCCCGTGTCGAGGATCTCCCAGCGCTTGCCGAGGTCGGAGATCGTCTCGGCGAGATGGGATGGCGGATGTTCGCTGTCCATCGCGGCGAGGTATCCCTGCGGTCCGTCGATGGCGACTGCGCTGGCGGTGAGCCCCTGATGCGCCAGCCGCGCCGCCATGACGCCGTTGCGGGCGGCCACACCCGCGTGCAGCGGCTTGACCATGGTGCCGATGTTTTCCTTCAGGCCGCAGGCGAGCGGACGCGGCGATGCCGAGGGCATCAACCGTTGCAGCCGGCGTCAGGCCCAGGAGGCGCGCCGCCGCCGCCGCGGCTCCCAGCGTCCCGATGGACGAAGTGCAATGCCAGCCGCGCGCGTGGTAGTGGCGCGGGTTCATCGTCATCCCAAGCCGGCATTCGAGCTCGAAGCCGACGATGTAGGCATCGAGCACCGCGCGGCCGGAGGCATCGGCCAGTTCAGCGGCCGCGAGCGCCGCCGGTACGAGCGCACAGCTCGGATGTGCCATCGAGACGAAGCACATGTCGTCGAAGTCGAGCGCGTGAACGGCCACCCCGTTCGCGAACGCCGCCTCACCGGCGCTGGCGCGTTCCCCCGCGCCGAGGATCCTGCAGCTGCCGCGGCTTTCGGCCGCAATTGTCGAACGGACGATGCGTGCGGCCGGTTCGGGCGCCCCGGCCAGGGCGACGCCAACCGTGTCGGTCACGGCGATGGCCGCGCGTTCACGGGCCTGCGGTGGTGGAGCGGCCTTCAGGATGAAATCGGCGATGGCGGCCGTCAGTGTTGTGGTCGCGACTGTCATCATTTACCCCTTGACCGGATAACGCTCGAGCAATCCACGCGCGATGATCAGCCGCTGAATCTCGTTGCTCCCGCCGCCGATGAGCAGCAGCGGCGCGTCCCTGTAGAAACGCTCGACGGGGAAGTCCTTCGAATATCCGTTCCCGCCGAGGATGCGCATGGCTTCCAGCGAGACCTCCGCGGCCGTTTCCGTGGCGAAAAGCTTGGCCATGCCGGCTTCGAGATCGCACCGTTCGCGGCGATCCTTCTTGGCGGCGGCGGAGTAGATGAGCAGCCGCGATGCTTCGATCCGGGTGGCCATCTCGGCCAGCTTGATCTGGATCGTCTGGTGCTGGGCGATCGGCTTCCCGAAGGTCTGCCGCTGCTGGGCATATTTGATCGCGACTTCGAACGCGGCCCGCGCGACGCCCAGCCCTCTCGCGGCGACGTTCAGCCGCTCCGCCTCGAGGCCGGTCATCACGTGCTTGAAGCCGTGGCCTTCCTGGCCGCCGATCAAGTTGCCGGCCGGCACACGGAAACCTGAGAAGTGCAGTTCGCACGTTTCCACCGTCTTGTAGCCCATCTTGTCGATGTCTCGGCCAACGGTCAGGCCCGGCGCGCCTTTTTCAACCACGAACGCGCTGATCCCGCGATGGGCGGGGGTCGCAGTTGGATCGGTTTTCGCCAGCACCAGAAATACCTGCGCGCGGCGGCCGTTGGTCACCCACATTTTCGAGCCGTCGATCACGTACGCATCGCCATCCCGGCGCGCCACTGTCGTGATGGCCTGCAGATCCGTGCCGGCGTTCGGTTCGGAGAGACAGATGCCGGCGCGAGGTTCGCCGCTCGCGAGTCTCGGCAGGAAGCGCCGCTTTTGATCCTCGGTGCCGTATTGCGCCAGGACGTCGCAGAGCACCAGGTGGGTGCCGAGAATGCCCGCCAACCCCATCCATCCGCGCGACAGCTCCTCGAAGACAATCGCGAAGGTCGTGTAGTCCACCGCGTGGCCGCCGTACTCCTCTGGAACGTTCAGGCCGAACAGGCCAAGCGTCTTCATCGTCTCGACGAGCGCGTCGGGGTATTCGTCGCGGTGCTCCATGTCCGACGCGACCGGGATCACGTCGCGATCGACGAACTCGCGGACCGTCCGCGCGACCAGCCGCTGGTCGTCGTTCAGCTCAAACACAGGGTCTCCTTGGGCTGGCAGGCTGCTGAAGAACGCAGCCTGAACGTCAAACGCAAAACGTAGAACGAAGAATCCCGGAGGCGGACCCGCCGGGCGCCACCACAACAATGATAGCTGCTGTGCTATCGTGCGCCGCACCGCATGTTGCCACTTGACGGAATCACCGTAATCGCCATCGAACAGGCCGTGGCCGTGCCGTTCGCAACCAGGCAGCTCGCCGACCTCGGCGCCCGCGTGATCAAGATCGAGCGGCCGGGCACGGGCGATTTCGCGCGCGGCTACGACACGACCGTTCGCGGACTCGCGAGCCATTTCGTCTGGCTCAACCGGTCGAAGCAGTCGGTCACGCTCGATCTCAAGCGGCCCGAGGCGCGGGAGATAATGGCGCGCCTCATCGCGCGCGCCGATGTCTTCGTGCAGAACCTCGCGCCAGGCGCGGCCGATCGCATCGGCCTCGCCGCCGGAGATCTGCGGGCGGCCCATCCGGGACTCATCGTGTGCGGCGTCAGCGGCTACGGTTCCACCGGCCCGTACGCATCGAAGAAAGCCTACGACCTGCTGATCCAGAGCGAGGCCGGCCTGCTGTCGATAACAGGCACACCCGACACGCCGTCGAAAGTCGGCCTGTCAATCGCCGATATCGCAGGCGGCATGTACGCATACTCGGGGATTCTGACGGCCCTTCTGCAGCGGCAGCGGACCGGCGAAGGCGCGGCGCTCGACGTGTCGCTGTTCGACGCAATCGGCGAGTGGATGGGCTACGCCATGTACTACACGATGGGTGGGGTAGCGCCGGCCAGGACGGGCGCCAGCCACGCGACGATTGCGCCGTATGGACCCTACAAGACGCTGGATGGTCAGGTCATCTTTGGTCTGCAAACCAACCGCGAGTGGGGCATCTTCTGCACGCAGGTGCTTCGCCGCGGCGAGCTCGCCGCGGACGAGCGGTTCCAGAGCAATCACCTGCGGGTCGAGCATCGCGACGCGATGAACGCCGAAATCGACCGCGTCCTGGGCGCGCTGGACACGGCGGAAGTCGTGTCCCGGCTCGACGCGGCGCAGATCGCCAACGCGCGCCTGAATTCCGTGCAGGAATTTATCGGCCACCCGCAACTGGCCGGCCGCCAGGCCTGGCGCGAAGTGGACTCGCCGCAAGGCCCGATTCCCGCGCTGCCGCCGCCCGTGCGCATGGAGGGCGTCGAACCCGTCATGGGCCCCATCCCGGGTCTGGGCCAGCACACGGACGAAGTTCTCGCCGAGTTCGGGTTCGATGCCGTGACGATTGCGCGATGGAGACAGTCCGGCGTGATCTAGAGCATTTTCACAATGCCGTAGCGGCCGGCTTCAGCCGGCCGGCGAACGTCCGCCTGAAGGCGGACGCTACAGCTGGCAAATACCCGGCACGTCTTGTGAAGCCTCTAGCGAGCGGGAGCTGCTTGAGGAGCGCCCTGGCCTTGCGAAACCAGGGCCTCTCCCGCCGGCGCAAGTAGCGCGGCATGGTCGGCTTCTTGGCGAGGATCCGCTCGGCCCACTCTCTGGCCTCGGCCGGCCGCTGCCGGCCAGCCAGGAAGGTCGCGTAGTTGTAGTACGTCTCTGACAGCGTCGAAATCGCGGTGGCGTCCCTGAACAGCGCGTCGGCCTTGTCGGGATCGCCTGCGCGGCCGTGGGCATGCGCCAGCAGCCCGATGGCCCGATGGAAGTCGTACTTCGGATCCTTCGTCACCACGGGTTCCAGATCGGCGAGGGCGGCCGTGAAATCCGCGAGCTCCACCTCGGCGATCCCGCGGCGGTAGTACGGATGGAGCGAGTCCGCGCGGCCCGACGCGATGACCCGGTCGTACAGCTCGCGGGCGCGCGCGAAACGGCCGTCGTCCAGGTACTGGTCGGCGAGCTCTTCGATGTTACCGACAGACGGGTTATCGAGGATGGCCGCTTCGAGATCGCGAATCCGGCGGCGGCGTCCCACGGCGTCGTACGCCAGCCGCAGCAGGCTCGCATCCGGCATCACCTCGGCGACGATGTAGACCAGCGCGCCGAGGCCGCCGCCGATGAGAATGATCCAGAGCCAGTAGTTGTCGGGGCGGCGGCGGACGAAATGCAGAATCGCGACGGCCTGCAGGATCACGCCCCATGGATAGAACAGGCCAATAAAGCCCATGCGACGGCCGAACTATAGCATGTGACACTGCGAGGAACGGTGCCGTGTTCGGTCAGCTGGCTCTCTTGCCGTGCAGGAGCATGTCCAGGGCGTGCTCCATCGAGCCGGCGGGCGTGATGTCCCCGGCGTTGACGAAGAAAATTTCGTCCGCGTTCGCGATCGTGTTGAGGCGATGCGCGATGATGACTTTCGTCGTCGACGAAGGGAGCTTCTCGAGAATCCGTTCGAGCAGCTGCTCGGTCACCGTGTCGATGTTCGCGGTGGCCTCGTCCAGGATGAGCAGCTCCGGATCCCGCAGCACGGCGCGCATGAACGCAATGAGCTGCTTCTGCCCGAGGCTGATCCCGTCGCCGGCGGCCGTGACCTTCGTCTCGAGCCCCTGCTCGAATCGAGCGAGCAGGCCGCCCAGGTTTCGTTCGGTCAGCAGTTCGACGATTTGCTGGTCGTCCAGTCGACGGTACTGGTCGTTGCCGTACAGGACGTTGTCCCTGATCGTGCCGGTGAACAGAAACGGCTCCTGCAGGATGAAGCCGATTTTCTTCGCGCGTTCCTCGGGCAGGCACGAGCGGATGTCCCTGCCGCCGAGCAGGACGCGGCCGCCCGTCGGATCGTAGAGGCGCGCCATGAGCGAGGCCGTGGTGGTCTTGCCGCCCCCGGTCGGGCCAACGAACGCGTACGTCCGGCCTCTCTCGAGCTTGAACGTGCTGTCCCTCAGGACCTCCTGTCCGCCCGGATAGCTGAAGGACACGTGCTCGAATTCCAGGACGACGGGAGTGTCGGAACCCGCTGGCTCCGCGGACGCCAGCAGGGGCAGGTTCGACTCGAGCGCGAGCACGGCTGAAATGCGATCGAGCGCCGCCAGTGCCATCTGGAACGACGTCCACACGGCCGCGAGCTGGCGAAGCGGGATGTAGAAGCTGTTCACGTAGAGCAGAAACCCGATCAACAGGCCTACCGTCAGCTGGCCCGCCCCGATGAGGTACATCCCATAGGAGAGCACGATGAGCTGCGCCAGGTTGAACGACAGCCCGTAGATGGGCATGAACACGTTGTTGGCCAGGCCTGCCTCGACCGACGCGGCGTACGTCTGCTCGTTGGCGGCGTCGAACTTCTTCCGGAAGTAGTCGATACGATTGAACGCCACGATGACGCGGAAGTTGCTCAGGCTCTCCTGAATTTCCGCGCTCATGCCGCCAAGGCTCTGCAGGCTTTTCGCGTTCTTGCGCTTGACCCAGGCCGACAGCAGCCGCGTCACGATGAGCACGCCCATCGCCGGTGCGAGCGCGGCCAGGCCCAGTCGAATGTTGAGCGTCAGGATGAAGATCGCCGTGCCGGTCATCATGAACAGGTTCGATGCGAACTGCATCAGCGCCTGCGAGAAGAACACGTTCAGCTTGTCGGTGTCGTTGTTGATCCGGGAAATGAGATCGCCGGCCTTGTTCTGATTGAAAAAGTCGAGCGGCAGCTGCTGCAGCTTCGTGAATATCGCGTTGCGCAGCTTGAACAGCACCTGCCGTCCGATGCCCCCCATCGTCTGCGTCTGCACGTAGGTGGCGACCAGCCCGGCCAGGTACACCGCCAGCAGGATCGCCGCCCATCTGAGCACGCCAGGGAAGTTGCCGCGCTGGACGTAGTTGTCCACCGTATAGCCGATGATGGCCGGCCCAAGCAGTCCGGCCACGGAGCTGACGAGCATCGCGCCGAACGCCGCGGCCGCGCTGCGCTTCTCGTCGGCCATGAGCGGCACGAGCCGCTTGACCGCCGAGCCGACACTCGCCGGCCGCTGGCCGGGCGAGGGCTTACTCAGCGCGTAGTAGTTCGTAGTGGCTGGTGCTTCGTTGCGAGTCATGGATTTGCACGTATTCCGGCGATGTCTCGAGCAGCTGCCGGTGGGTGCCGGATGCCAGCACCTCGCCTTCCATCAGCAGCACGATCTGGTCGTAGTCTTCGACCGGTTGGATCTTCTGGGTGACCGACAGGAGCGTGATGTCCGGGTAGTTCTTCCGCACGTTCTCGAGGATCTGCCGCTCGGTCGTCGAATCGACCCGCGCGGTGAAGTCGTCGAGCAGCAGCACTCGCGGGTTGAGCGCCAGCGCCCGGGCGAGCATGATCCGCTGCTTCTGGCCTCCGGACAGGCTGCTCCCGCGCTCCGACACGACGGTGTCCAGCTTGTCCGGCAGCGAGTCGATGAAATCCCTCAGCTCGGCGGTCGCGACGGCTTTCTCGAGGTCCGCGTCGGTCACGGTCTTGCTGAACGCGATGTTCTCCCGCACCGTCAGGTTGAAGACGATCGTGTCCTGGAACACGAACCCGATTTGTTCGTGCAGCCGCTGCTTGTTGTAGTCGTCGATGGGCCGGCCGTCGAACTCCACGCTCCCGGACGTCGGTTTGAGCAGCCCGGTCAGCAGATAGAGGAGCTGGGTCTTGCCCGCCGCGGTGGGGCCGATGACGGCGGTTCTCGACCCCGCTCTGGCTTCGAACGAGACGTCTTTGAGTACCGCCTTGCCTCCAAGCGTCACCGACACATGCCGCACACCGATGTCACCGCGCAGATCGGCGACGAGCGTCCCGGTGTCCTTCGCGTCGGGCAGTCTCGAGCACCTTCGACAGGCGCTGATACGAGGCGCCCGCCTGAGCCATGAGGTTGCTCATGAAGCCGATCATGATCACCGGGAAAATCAGGATCGAGAGATAGCTGTTGAAGGCCGTGAAATCGCCGAGCGTCATCGACCCCCGAATCACGAAACGGCCGCCGATCGTCAGAATCATCAGCGTGGCAAGGTTGATCGCAAAGATGATCACCGGCATCAGGCTCGCGAACAGCCGCAGGATGCTCAGGCTGATGTCCCGCGCCGCCGTCGTTGCCGCGAGAAACTTGTCGTACTCGTGCTGCTGCGAGTTCAGCAGGCGTATGAGGGCCGAACCCAGGATGCTCTCGTTGATGACCTTGTTCAGCCAGTCGATCGCTTCCTGTCCTTTGAGGAAGAGCGCCCGCACACGTCCGAGCACGACCGAAAAGGTCACGCCGATGATCGGAAGCACGGTGAGCACGGCGATCCCGAGCTTCCAGTTGATCGACAGCAGCAGCAGGCTGGCGCCGATGATCAGGAACACCGACGAGATGAGCGACGCGACCGCCTGCGAGACGAACATCTTGACGGCATCGACATCCGCCGTCAGGTTCGTCAGGAGCGTGGCGGGCGTGACCTGCTGGACGTACGCGTTCTCCTGCGTCGAGATTCTGGCCATCAGCCGCGTGCGCAGGTCTCTCGCGACGCGCTCGGACGCGATCGTCTGCGCGACGCTCTGGAGGTACGCGAAGGCGAAGATCCCCAGAGACACCGCGAACAACTCGACAGCCACGGTGCCGGGCGCGAACTGCCCCCGACCGTAGTCGTCGATGGCCCGCGAGAGAAGCTTCGGCACCACCAGGTTCAGGGCGTTGCCCAGAATGGTCAGGGCCGCCAGCATCGAGACGAGCGGTCTGTAGGGTTTCAACAACCCCATCAGGCCCGATCCCGGAGGCGCGGCTCGCTTCGTCTTTGCTGTCGTGTCCGCCATGTGAAGGGTCCGGCGCGTAAGATATCACAGCGATTGACACACCACCCGCGGACACGTATCGTTAGCAGCGCTAACTATTCGCAAGGCCAACCAAAACTCGGCGGGCCGGACCGTGGCCGGACGCCAGGACACGCTATGAGCACACATTTCGGCAGACGGACGGCTCTCCCGGCTGGCGGTCGCGGGCCTGGTTCTCGGCCTCGCGTGGGCCGGTCTCCACCCGGCGTTGAGCGCGCAGGGCGGCCGCAACGACGATCGGTTCGTCGCCACCTGGGCGACCGCCGTGGTGGCACGCCCGCAGGGACCGCCGGCCCTGGCGCCCGTTCCCCCTGGCTCTCCGTGCGCACCGCCCACGTTCGGCCCGCCCCCGGGCCGGCAGGGAGGCGGACCGCCGCCCACGCCGCCGGCGCCCCTGAACTTTTCGAACCAGACGCTCCGGCAGATCGTCCACGTGTCCATTGGCGGCGAGCGCGTCCGCGCCGTGCTGAGCAACGCGTTTGGCAGCGCTCCGCTCGCCGTGGGAGCGGCCCATGTGGCCTTGCGCGACCAGGGACGCCGCGATCGATCCGAAATCGGATCGCGTCCTGACCTTCGGCGGGAGCCCCTCCGTGACGATCGCCGCGGGCGCCGTCGCGGTGTCCGACCCGGTGAGCCTTGCGGTGCCGGCGTTCGCGGACCTGACGGTCGACCTGTTCATCCCGGGCGACACCAGCGCCTCCACGTCGCCGCTGACGACGCACGCCGGCGCGCTGCAGACGAACTACATTTCGATGGAGGGCAATCACGCCGGCGAGGCGGATTTCCCGGGCGCCACCACGACGCAATCGTGGTTCTTCCTCGCCCGCGTTGAAGTGGCCGCGCCGGCCCAGGTCGGCGCCATCGTCGCGTTCGGCGACTCGATCACGGACGGGACGCGGTCCACACCCAATACGAACAGCCGCTGGCCCGACTACCTGGCGAAGCGCCTGGCGGCGTCGAACGCGAAGATGGGCGTGCTCAACGAGGGGATCGCCGGCAACCGCGTGCTGTGCGACGGCGCCGGCGTCAGCGCGCTGGCCCGGTTCGACCGCGACGTCCTCGTCCAGCCTGGCGTGACGCACGTCGTCGTGCTCGAAAGCATCAACGACATCGGTATCGGGCGCAGCAACCCGTCGCCGACGGCTGCCGAACTGATCGTGGCGCATCAACAGCTCATCGCGCGCGCGCATGCGCACGGGCTCAAGATTTTCGGCGCGACGCTGACGCCGTACGAGGGCGCGGCCTACGCGACGCCCGAGGGCGAGGCGAAGCGCCAGGCCCTCAACGACTGGATCCGTACGAGCAAAGCCTACGACGGCGTCATCGACTTCGACGCGGCGGTTCGAGATCCCGGATCGTCAACGAAGATTCAGCAGCAGTTCAATCCCGGGGACAACCTGCACATGAACGATGCAGGGTACAAGGCGATGGCCGACGCCATCGATCTGCGCCTGTTCACCCATAAGTGAACGCATCGCAGCCACAGGCCGCGGCTCGGGAGCTCCTCTACGTCGTCATGCTCGTGATGCGGACCGTAGCGGCCGAGATGCGTCGATCGCGCCGGCCGCTGGCGCCCGCGCAGATGGGCAGCCTCATGAGAATCGGCGCCGGCCCGTGCACGATGAGCGATCTCGCGCGGCATCAGGCCGTGAGCCTGCCGACGATGTCCAGGTCGGTGGACATGCTCGTCAGGCGCGGGTGGGTCGAGCGCGGGGCCGGCAGGAGCGATCGCCGGCAGTCGATGGTTCGTCTGACGCCGCGCGGCCGCCGGGTGCTCGCCGACATCCAGCAGCGGGCCGAGCGGCACGTGGCCGCGACGCTCGCACCGTTGGCGGCGGCTGAGCGCCTCCAGCTCGTGGCCGCGCTCCGGATGTTGACCGGCGTCCTCAGCGTGCCTGGAGACGATCGGTGCGCGCCGCGGGCAGTCCGTCCGTAAACGCCTCGTGTGAACAACCTCGGGCCTTTGAGACAGGAGTCAGTATGAAGATGAACGTGCGCGCGGTGCTATTTGGAGTGTTGGCGATCCTCTTCGTGTCGATGTCCGCCGCTGCCGCCACGGTCGACGGCAAGTGGGCCGGCTCGCTCGAGACGCCGATGGGAACAATTCCGGTGTCTTACGAGTTCAAAGCGGATGGCGCCGTGCTGATGGGCACGACCGGAACACCCGACGGCGGGATGGTCGCGATCAAGAACGGCAAGGTCGACGGCGACAAGATCTCATTCACCGTGGACCTCGATTTCGGCGGGATGGCGTTCACGCTGTCTTACACCGGGGTGGTCGCGGCGGATCAAATCAAGATCACCGGCGACTTCATGGGCATGCCGTTCGAGTACGTCGTCAAGAAAGTGCAGTAGAGGCAAGACGCCGCACGGAAGTCGGAGGGACGATGATACTTGGACGTCTGCTCGCGATCTGCTGTGTGGCGAGCCTCCTGCTGGCGGGCGCGCGCCCGGCGCATGCCCATCATTCGTTCGCCATGTTCGACCACACGCGAACCGTCACGCTCAAGGGTGAGGTGACCAGGTTCCAGTGGACCAATCCGCACGCCCTGCTCGAGCTCGACGTGCCGGGGCCCGATGGGGTCAAACATTTCACGCTGGAGCTGACGAGCATCAACATGATGCAGCGTCTTGGCTGGCGATCGGATTACATCAAAGCGGGCGACAAGGTGAAGGCGGTCATGGCGCCGCTCGTGAACGGCGCCGCAGGCGGCCTGCTGCTCGAAATCACGCTGCCCGACGGCAGGAAGCTCGAGCCGGGCGTGCCGGCGGCCGGCACGTTCAAACGAACGGCGGAGGCCGAGTGATGCGCGTCGTTCTCGCGCTCATGGCCGGATGTGTCGCAGCGGTCCAGGTTCTGGCGGCAGCCCAGGGCGTCCGCCCCGCCGCGGCTCCCGACATCACGGGCTCCTGGGAGCGTTACGGAGGATTCTTCGGCGCGCCGACCGAAGCCCAGCGCAACGACCCCACGATTCCGCCGCGGGCGCCGCAGCCGCCGCTCAAGCCCGATTACCTGAAGGAATGGCAGGCACGAGTCCAGGCCGCGCGCGAAGCCGACGCCAAAGGCACGCCGCTCGCGACGAACTACACGAACTGCCTGCCTGACGGGATGCCGACGATGATGGGGGCGATGTTTCCGCTCGAGATCCTGCAGAGCCGGGGACAGATCACGATCATCGAGGAAGCCTTCACGCAGGTCCGGCGGATTCTGCTCGATCAACCGCAGAAGCGAATTGACGACGTGGAGCCCGGGTTCTACGGACGTTCGGTCGGGCGCTGGGACGGCGACACGCTCGTCGTCGATACCATCGGCGTCAAGGAAAGCGTTCGCTTCCAGAACACGTCGCATTCACGGGACATGCGGATTGCCGAGCGCATGCACCTCGTGGCGCCGGATATTCTCTGGAACGAGATTACGATCACGGATCCGGTGACGCTGGACAAACCCTGGACCGTGGTTTACGCGTACCGCCGGATGCCGAACTACACGCTCCTCGAGTACGTCTGCGAGGACAACCGCGAATTCGCCGACCAGGGGTTCCAGAAGTCCACTCTCGGGACGGAGAAGAAGTAGCCGGGAGTCAGGAGTCGGCGGTCACTCGGAACCGTCGGCCCGCGTGACGTGCACGTCGCGATTCTCGCCGCGTCCCGTCACGCGTACGCGCCACGGGTTGCAGCAGACCTCGCAGTCCTGCACGAAGCTGCCCTTCACGTCGGGTTCGACGTAGATTTCGACCGTCTCGCCACAGTACGGACAGGTCACCAGATGCTCGTCGTCCACATCCACACCATAGCACCCGGCGGCCGATTTCCGGCCGAAGCGTAGCGTAAGGAAAGAGTGACGTTCACTCGGCCCGCAGGGCGACGAGGGGATCGACCGCCGCGGCGCGGCGTGCCGGCAGCCAGCAGGCGAGCAACGCGACGCTCAGCACTGCCGCCGACGCGCCGGCGAATACCCGCGGATCGCGGGCGCTCACGCCGTAAAGCAGCGATGCCATCAGGCGGCCTCCGGCAAGGCCTGCCGCCAGACCGAGCGCGATGCCGGTGAGCGCCAAGATGGCTCCCTGGCGCAGGACCATTTGCGCGACGCCTCGTGGCTCGGCGCCAAGCGCGAGGCGCACGCCGATTTCCGGGATACGTTGTGCGACCGCGTAGGAGAGCACCCCATAGAGGCCGATACGATGCCATCGCCAGCGCCAGCCCGGCGAACACGGCCACCAGCGTCATCTGGGTGTTGCGCTTGAGCAGGTCGGAGTCGAAGACGTCGTTCATCGTGCGGATGTTGGCGACGGGTTCGTCCGGATCGACTTCGCCCACGGCCCGGCGGATGGATGACGCGAGCGTCCCTGGATCGGCGCTCGCGCGAACGACGAGATGTTTGCGGCCAGAAAAACGACGCGTCCACGTCGACCTGACCGGCCGGTATGTACGACTTCCGGCTCCGAGCGGGCTTGCCGCGAATCGCCTGCGCCACAGCGAGTCCGAGATGATCGCGACGTCGTGACCGGCGGTGTCTTCGCCCGCGCGGAACCCGCGCCCCAATGCCGGCGTGACGCCAAGCACGTCGAACGTGTTTGCGGTGACAAACGCTGCGAACACGCGCTCTGGATCACCTGTCGTCCCTCCAACGTTCACCTCCCGCCCCGCACTGGCCGCCAGCGTCATCGTCCCGCTGCGTTCGCTGTAGTCGAGAAACTCGGGATCGGACAGAGGCGCCGATGCGACGCCGTTCCACCGATTCCACACCGCCACGAGGCGATCCGGGGCCTGATAGGGCAGCGGCCGCAGGAGCACCGTGTGCACGAGACTGAAGACCACGGTGTTCGCTCCGATTCCTAATGCGAGCGTCACAACGGCGACAGTCGTGAAGCCGGCGTTCCTGCGCATCGTGCGCAGGGCGTAGCGCAGATCCTGCATCGCCAGATCCAGCATCGGAAGTCCCCTTCGATCCCGGCAGGCCTCCTTCGCGATTTCGATTCCACCCAGCTTGAGCAGGGCGTCCCGGCGGGCCTGTTCGTGGTCCATGCCCGCGCGGATGTTGTCTGCGATGTGGGCGTCGAGGTGGCCGTTCAGCTCTTCGACCAGGTCGGAATTCCTGTGGCGTCGACCGAACAGGCCGGTCAGGCGTTTAAACCAGGCGCGGATATGTGCCATGGCCGTTCACTCGGCCCGCAGGGCGACGAGCGGATCGACCGCCGCCGCACGACGCGCGGGCAGCCAGCAGGCCAGCAACGCGACACTCAGCAGGATGAGCGTGGCCGCCGCGAAAACACCCGGGTCGCGTGTGCTGACGCCATAGACCAGCGACGCCATCAGGCGGCCGCCGGCCAGGGCCGCGACCAGGCCGACCGCGACGCCGGCGATCGCGACGCCCCCGCCCTGACGCAACACCATGCCGGCGACCCTGGCCGGTTCCGCGCCCAGGGCCAGGCGAACGCCGATTTCTCCGGTGCGTTGCGTCACGATGTACGACATGACGCCGTAGATGCCGATCACGCCGAGGACGAGCGCCACGCTGGCGGCGATGGCGATCAGGACCATCGTGAACGCCATCTGATCGGATGCCCGATCGAGGATCGCCTGCAGCGTGCGCACATCCGCCAGGGCGATGTTCGGATCGATGCCGGCGACCGCGCCGCGGACCGCCGCAACCACGCTCGAGGGCGGCGTCGTGGTACGTGCCACGAAACCCATCGTGATCACACTGGGCCCGACCAGTGCCTGAGCGGGAATATCCGGTCCGCCGGCGACGGACATCGGCATGTAGAGGTGCGATGTCGGCACGAGCTCGGCGAGGGCCGTCGTCGACGGAATTCTCAGACGACGCCCACGACGATCAGCCAGTCCGGACTCCCGAACGGGGAATTGGGCGGCGTGGAGCCTTTGACCCGCTGGCCGATGGGATCCCGACCTGGAAAGAACGCATTCGCGAACGCCTCGTCCACCACCACGATTCGCTCGCCCCGCTCGATATCGCCGCGATCGATGCTGCGTCCTCGTAGCAGGCGCATCCCGAGCGGCTTCGAAATAGCCAGCCGCGACGCCACGCCACCAAACGACTGGAAGTGGTCTGCCGTCGTTCAGGCGCCACTCCGTGATCACGCTATTGCCGAAGCAGGCCCCCGTGAGCGGCAGGCACGTCGATGCCGATACGGCCGTGACGCCAGGAATCGTGGAGAGGCGGTCGAGAATTGCCTGGTGCGCCGCGACGGCAGCCCGCCGGCTCGAGTACCTGACGATCGGGCAACCCGACGCGAAACGTCAGCGCGGACGCCGGGTTGAAGCCGGGGTCGACGTTCCGCAGTTTCTGAAAGCTGCGGAGCATGAGCCCGGACGAGACCACCAGCACGAGGGCCAGCGCTACCTGGCCTCCCATCAACAAGTGACGCGCGTGAAAACGAGCACGGCTCGCCGTGTTGCCCCGTCCGCTCTCGCGGAGCGACGCCGGCAGCGGCGCGACGCGCAGCAGCGGAATCGCGCCGAACGCGACGCCGACCAGCAGGCTCAACACGAACGTGAACCCCACGACGACGCCATCCAGCCTGATTTCACGGATGCGGGGAAGGTTCGCAGGCCCGTAGGCCACCACCAGCTGGACCGCGGCCCACGCAATTGCCAGTCCGACGACGCCTCCGGCAATGGAGAGCAGGGCGCTCTCGGCCAGGAAGTATCGCACCAGGGCACGCTTGCTGGCGCCGAGCGCCTGGCGGACCGCGACCTCGCGCTGCCTCGCTTCGGATCTGACGAGAAACAGGTTCGCGACGTTCGCGCACGCCACGAGGAGAACGAGGACGACCGACACGAGCAGAATCCACAGCGTGTCGCCGACGCGGCCGACGATGAACTGCTGCAGGGGAAGCGGGACGGCGACCATTCCAGCCTGGTTCGGTGAGGTTCGTGCCAGGTCCGCGATCAGGGCCGTCATTTCGGTGCGGGCGTTCGCGATCGTCGCGCCGTCGCGCAGCCGCGCGACGCCCTGGAGCGTAAAAAGAAAAGACGCGCTCGCCCGGGTGGACTGGGCGGCGGTCCACACCTCGGTCCGCGAATCCGGGAACGCGAACGTGGCCGGCATCACACCGATCACCTGCGTTGGCACGCCGTTGAGCCGGATCGACTGGCCGACGATATTCGGGTCGAGCCCGTAGCGACGCGCCCAGAGACCATGCGAGAGCACGGCCGCCGGGCTGGCGCCGGTTTCGCCCTCCTGTTCGACGAACCACCGGCCAATCGCGGGTTGCACGCGCAACACCTTCGCGAGGGACGGAGTGGCCTGAGCCGATGTGATGCGCTCGGGGGTTCCGCTGCCGCTCAGCGTGAGCTCGGCGCCCGCGTAGGCGGCCACGGCGTCAAGCGTCCGGGCGTGATCGGCGAGATGGTAGTAGAGCTGCCAGTTCATGAAGGCGATGCCCGACGGGATGTTGGCTCTCGGGACGCCGTAGTCGAGCGCGATCAGCCGGCTCGAGTCGCCGTACGGCAGCGGGATTCAGGAGCACCCGGTATACGACGGTGAAGATCGAGACGTTGGCGCCGATCGCGAGCGCCAGCGTGAGAACGGCGGCGGCAGAAAACGCAGGGCTGCGACCCAGCATCCGGGCGGCGTGGCGCGCGTCGCGCGCGACGTGTTCGAGCCAGGGGAGCGAGCGCTGTTCGCGATAGGAGTCTGTGGTCATGGCCAGTCCGCCAAGTTTGAGGGACGCGTGTCTGCAGGCTTCGTCGTACGCCATGCCGGCGCGCAGGTTGTCCGCGATGTGCGCGTCGAGGTGGCCGTTCAGCTCGTCGGCAAGATCGGCGTCGGATCGGCGCCGTGAGACGAGGCCGCACATGCGAGCGAACCACAGGCGCAGCGATGCCATGGCACTCCTGCGTCTACGACGCTTCGTCGGGCGCGAGGAACCGCGCCAGGATGGCCTGTGCCTGTTCCCAGTCGCGCGTCTCCTTCGCCACCTGTTTCCGGCCCGCCCGCGTGAGCTGGTAGAACTTGGCGCGGCGATTGTTGTCGGATACACCCCATGCCGACTTGACGTAGCCCTCCTGCTCGAGTTTCAGGAGCGCAGGGTAGAGCGTGCCGTAGTTGACGAGCAGCAGATGCCCGCTTGTCTGCTCGATGCGGCGGGCGATGCCGTAGCCGTGCTGCGGGCCCATCGTTTCGAGCGTCTTGAGGATCATCAGCGCCAGCGTTCCCTGCCAGACGTCGGTTTTACTCATAAAAAAGGTCCATCAGGTCCACTAGGTCCAGGTCCCACAGAGTCCACAGGATTACAGGTCCACACGGTCAATCGTCAACGAGCCAGCCGTCGCGCAAGTGGATGATCCGCGAACCGTACGTCGCGTTCACCTCGGAGTGCGTCACCTGGATGATGGTCGTGCCGGCCTCGTTGAGCTTGCGGAACAGCTCCATGATCTCCTTGCCCTGTTCGGAGTGCAGGTTGCCGGTCGGCTCGTCGGCAAGAATGACCTTCGGGTTGGCGATGACGGCGCGCGCGACCCCGACGAGCTGCTGCTGGCCGCCCGACAGCTGGCTCGGGTACAGATCCTTTTTCCCGACGATCTGGAACCGATCGAGGACGTCGGCCACCATGCTCTGCCGATCTTTCCGGCCGACGTTGCGATACGAGAGCGGGATCTCGAGGTTCTCGTAGACCGTCAGGTTGTCGAGCAGGTGATAGCTCTGGAACACGAACCCGATGTGCTGTTTGTGGAGCTCGTTGCGCTGCTTCGGGTTCATCCGGTGCACCGGCTGGCCCAGGAACTCGAAGTCGCCCGACCACGCGGCGTCGTGCATGCCCAGGATGTGGAGCAGCGTCGACTTGCCCGCGCCGGACGGCCCCATGATCGAGACGAACTCGCCGATGTTGATGTCGAGCGTAATTCGCCGGAGCGCATACGTCCGTGCCGGACCCTGCGGGTATGACTTTTCGAGGTTGCGGAGGGCGATGAGCATCTACGTGGTCAGTTCCAGCCCGTGCGTCGGTTCGGGTTCGTCGACGACGCGTCCGTCGAACAGGTAGATGCTGCGGTCGGCATGGCGCGCGTACCGGGGGTCGTGCGTCACCATGCAGATGGTCGCGCCCGTCATGTACAGCTCGTGCAGCAGCTCCATGACGGACTCGCCGCTCTTCGAATCGAGGTTGCCCGTCGGCTCGTCGGCGAGCAGAATCACCGGCTCGCCGGCGACGGCGCGGGCGACCGCCACGCGCTGCTGCTGACCGCCCGAGAGCTGGCTGGGCAGGTGCTTCGCGCGGTGAGCCATGCCGACGCGCTCGAGCGCTTCCTGCACGCGCTGCTTCCGCTCGCTCGGCCGCATCCCGCGGTAGGTGAGCGGCAGCTCGACGTTCTCGAACACGGAGAGGTCGCCGATCAGGTTGAAGCTCTGGAAGATGAAGCCGATTTCGCGGTTGCGGACGCGGGCGCGCTCCCAGGCTTTCAGCTCGCCGACCGGGCGGCCGTTCAGCTCGTACGAGCCCCCGCTCGGCGAATCGAGGAGGCCGAGGATCGACAGCAGCGTGGACTTGCCGCAGCCGGACGGCCCGGAAATCGCGACGTACTCACCGCGCGCAATCTCCACGTCCACGGCGGCGAGCGCGTGGGTTTCGACTTCGTCGGTGACGAAGACCTTCGTCACCCCTTCCAGCTTGATCACGGGCGGCATCGCAGAGGACATCGGCATCATCACGCAAACCTCATTGCAGTCGGACCCGATCGAAGGCATCCCAGTTCGACATGTCCGAGAGAATCACCTGGTCGCCGGCGTTCAGCCCGGAGACGATTTCCACTTCGTTGACGGAGACGCGGCCGAGCTTCACCTGGACTCGTGTCGCTTCGCCGTTCGGCAGAAGCTTGAACAGGCCGACGGCGGTCTGCTCCTGGCCGAACGCCGGACGGCCGACCTTGATGACGTCGGCCAGCCGTTCGAGCTGCACGGTGCCGTCGACGCTCAGATCGGGGCGGGCGCCCTTCGGCAGCGGTCCGTCCATCACGACGTCCACGGTGACCGTGCCGTTCTGGACCGAGGGGTCGATGCGCACGACCTTGCCGGAGACGATGCCGTTGCGCGTGTCGATGGTGGCCGGCAGACCGACCTGGATGTCCTTGGCCCGCGTTTCCGCGATCTTCAGTTCGGCCTTGAGGCGAGAGGGATCGGCGACGCGCGCGAGGTTCGTGCCCGGAGCGACCTGCTGCCCGACCTCGACCGGAACGACCTGGAGGACGCCCGAGAAACCGGCGCGCACGTGCAACTCGTCCACTTGCCGTTGCTTGAGACGGAGCATGGCCCGCGTTTGATTGACTTCCGACTCCTGGACCGCCAGCCGGGACCGCATCGACTCCTCATGGCTGGCGAGCTGCTTCTTGGAAATGGCGTACCGCGCGGACAGCTGGTCGGCGTCGAGCGTGGCCTGCTTGAGCGTCATCTCGGAGACGAGGCCCTTCGCGGCCAGTTGATTGTTGGCCTCGACCTGCAGCGCGGCCTTCTTGTAGTCCGCCTCGATGCTCGCGGTCGTGGCCTCCTGGGCGAGGGTGTCGTTCTGGAGCTGGACGCGCAGGTTGCTCAGGCTCGCCTCGGCGCCGGCCAGCTTCAGCGTCGCGTCCTGCAGCTCCTGTTCGAGCTGTGGATTGCTGAGCTCGAGGATGACGCTGCCGGCGGTGACCTCCGTCCCGGGACGCAGCACGATGCGCTCGACCCGGCCGACCGTGGTCGCCGGAATCCAGCGAATGTCCTCGGGCACCAGCGTGCCGATGCCGCGCTCGTCCCGGAGCATGGGCCCCCGCTTGACCGTGTCGATCCAGAGCGTGCCCCGGTCGACGCCGGGGGCCGCGGGCTTGAGACGGGACACCCCCAGGCTGATGAGCAGGACGACCGCCAGGCCGACCGCGCCGTACACCGCGCGGCGGATGCGTTTCTGGCGGAGGTTGGACGGCCGGGCAATGTCCATACGTCAGTCCTCCCTTAGACGGAACGCGCGGCACAGTGGTTCATCTGGGATTCCCATAGCAGGGTGCCACATGCACCTATGGGAAGGCAATAGAGCGATGGGAAGAACAGAAGGAAGCCGGCGGCCGCAGACCAGCGGCCGCTCCGGCACGCCGTGTCGTTCGTGTAACGGTGAACCGATTCGCCGGTTTCCCGTCTAACCGAGCACAAACCGCTGCCTGATTGCGCGGCGGAGAAAGGCCGGTATGACCGGGACCTGGTCCTGCGTCCCTTGGCTGCGTGTGTGGGCAGCGCTGTTGCTGGTTCTGGCCAGCCGGCCCGCCCGCGCCGGTACCGGCGACATCGCGGGTGTCCGCTCGACGAACGCGGCGATTCGCGAGATGCTCGACGACGGCGCGTGGGAATCGCCCACGTTCCGCGGGCTCGTTCGCGCGATCGTCGCCCACAACGGCATCGTGTACGTGGAGGACGGGGTGTGCCGCCACGGCGTGCACGCGTGCCTGCTGATGAACGTGACGCCGGCATCCGGTTACCGGATCCTCCAGATTGTGATCGATCGCCAGGGGGTGATGGCTCACCGCAGGCGTCTGGATGTCATCGCCACCATCGGCCACGAACTCTGCCACGCGATGGAAGTGCTCGCCGACCGCTCGATCACCAGCGCTGCCGCCATCTTCCAGTTCTACGCGGGCAAGGTTGCGACGGCCAACCCAACCTTCGAAACACGCGCCGCGATCGCCACTGGTCTGAAAGTACGGAGCGAGCTGGGTCACGGCGACACGTTCGTCTGGCAGCAGGTCGCGCTGGATGTCCGCTGATCACGCTGCGCCGGGAAGCGGCTTCCTGAACGCGGATCGATCACGTTTCACGCTCCGGGTCAGGGTTTCGGGCGTAAAGGTCACAGCACGACCGGAGGGGCTGCATGACCAAGGTGGTCCGGCGCAGAATTAGCCCGGCACGACCAGCGTGTTGTTCACGAAGCACCAGTGGACGAATGTCTGCCCGTAGCGCCGGGTCACCGCTGACGGGACGTCCGCTTCGTTGACCTTCTGAAACTCGAATGTGATCTCGCCGCCCGGCTTCACGGTGGCCAGCAGCGAGCCGTAGATGTTGGTCATCGCGACGGGCGGAGACGGCTTCGGCAGGTTGTAGCGCTGGGCCCCCGCGGTGCCCACAACCCACCCGGGGAGCACGCCGCCGTGCTCCCGCAGGTACTGCGAGTCGTAAACGTCAGCCATGAAGAAATGCTGGTGACTGGCGAGCACGTACACGCGCTTGCGGCCGTTGTCCCTCGCGCGGAGCAGATCCGCGTACACGCGCCGGCCGGTCTCGGTGCTCCTGGGCGATTCGTTCATGCTGTGATCGAAGTTGTAGCCATCCGGGAGCGCCTTGTGCATCCCGACGATGATCGTGGGGATTGAAGGGTTGGCGACATCCAGCGCCAGCAGCCGTTCGAACCACGCGAGTTGCGCGTCGTTGAATTCGTCGTTCGAAGCGTTGTCGAGGTAGTAGAAGGCAATGCCGCGATCGATCCAGTGGAAGGTACGTACGGACGACGGAATCCCCTGGGGTGTCCTTCAGCCGCTGAGCCCGCAGCGGCGGCGTGTCGAGCCACGGCGCGAATTTGACCAGGAACTCCTCGCGCGTCTTGGGATAGACCACTTCGTGGTTGCCGATGCCGACCAGAAACGGGATGGCGCCGAACGGAGCCATCTGGTTGTCAAGGAAGTCCTGCCACTCCATCGCGTGGTACTCGTCGATCGTCAGGGGCGTGTTGAGGTGTTCCGGCTGGTTCTGGATGTCTTCGTCAGTGCCGGAGGTCCTGCGCAGATCGCCGAGATGCCAGTAAAAGGCCGCGCGATTGGCGCGCGCGGTTTCCGCGATCGCCGGCATCACGATGTCGCCGCAATTGCGGGCGTCCCCCGATGCGACGAACTTCCACGACTCGCCGGCCGGCGCATTCTGCCCGGCCTGGGCGAGCCAGCCGGATAGAAACAGCCCCGCCAGGACGAGCGGGTATCGTGCCCCGGGTTTCATGGGCGCATATTGTATTCCGCCTCTGGCCTTACGCCCGTCAACTGTACTTTGGCTGCGAGCGCGGCGAGTTTCATGCCGACGATCCGCATCTGAAACGCGTTCGCCGGATGAGCGTAGAACACGTCGAGGTCGCGGTCTCGAACGCCCAGCTGGCGCAAAACGTCATGCGCAGTGCGGGTCGGCTTCCCGAACCGCTGCTCGTATGCCTGAGCCATATCTTCTTCGTACCGCGCGAGCGCTGCTTCGTCATCGTTCCACGTCGCGGGTCGAGGGGCGGGGGGCGCGTGATGGCTCCGCTCGGCCACGAACGCGAGGATTGTGGCGGACAACTGGGCCACCTCCTGCTTCACCTGTGTGTTTTGCGCGGCGACGATGTAATCGAACTGCCGTTCGTGCAACCACTCGTCGGCGGTATACCATCCGCCGGCGATCGACATGAGCATCACGAAGGCGGCCAGTCGACGCTGGCGATCGAAGACGGCATGCGAGGCGGCTATCCAGACGACCAGCTTGATCGTCAGCAGGGCGGCCGCCGCGCCGAACGACCAGCCCGCAACGTCGAGGGCCGGCGGAGTCATGCGTCCGCCAATCTCGCCGAAGGCAATCAGGACCACGACTGGCGGCCCCACGAACGGCCAGCTCACCGCCTGGCGCATACCGGAATTATCATCATATTTCGCGATCGAATACTTTCCTGATGCGGTCGCGATAGGATGCTCGTCATTCGACGTGTGTCCGTGGCCGGGAGAAGCATGATGGCAGGGAGCCGGATCCCCGGGTTGATGTTGCGCGCGATCGGCGGCGTGGCCGCCCTGGTGGCGTTGTCAACGAATGTGTCAGCCACCCTCGGCCGCGACGCGTCGAGCGTTGATGCCGATCGCGTGCGGATGCAGGGCGCCCTCCTCCGGATCGCCCGCAGTGACGCTTATACCGTCCACGAACTGCGGTCCGCGTCGGGAACGACCGTGCGCGAGTACGTGTCGTCGAACGGGACCGTCTTCGCCGTCGCCTGGCAGGGGCCCTGGCTTCCCGATCTGCGGCAGATGCTCGGGCCGTATTTCGACGACTACCAGCGGGCCCTGCAGTCCAGCACAGGCAGGCGGCGAGCGCGCGGATCGCTCACGGTCGAGCTGCCCGATCTCACCGTGCAGATGACCGGCCATCCCAGGGCGTTCGCCGGGCGGGCCTACGTGCCGCGTCTCATGCCGCTGCGCGTGCAGGCCGAGACGATCCGGTAATCAGAGACCAGGAGTGACGGTGCATCGAGTGCTGCTGTTTGTCTTGCTCGTGGCCCAGGAGATCACGCCGCAGTGCGGCGGCGCGCCGGCATCCACTCCGGCGCCCGCGAGCAATGTGCAGGCGATCGTCGTGAACGCCGGGCCCGCCAACAACTATTTCAACGGCGCCTTCACGAGCGTCACGATCTGCGTGCCCGGCCAGACGACGGGCTGCCAGACGATCGACGGAGTTCTGGTCGACACGGGCTCGAGCGGCCTGCGCGTGCTCTCCAGCGCGCTGACGCTTTCGCTTCCTCAACAGGCTGGCTCCAATGGCGGGCCGATTGTCGAATGCGCACAGTTCCTGGACGGGTTCACGTGGGGCCCCGTTCAGACGGCCGACGTCAAGCTCGCGGGCGAGCAGGCGAGCAGAGTGCCGATTCAGGTCATCGACGAGCGCACATTCCCGAACATCCCGACGTCGTGTTCCAGCTCGGGCACGGCCGAAGACACGCTCGACGCGCTCGGCGCCAACGCGATCCTGGGCGTCGGCCTGTTCAAGCAGGATTGCGGCCTCGCCTGTGCGTTCGTCGGGTCCTCAAACCCCGGCTTCTATTTCTCCTGCCCGGCGTCCGGCTGCCAGCCGGCGGCGGTCCCCCTCGTCAGCCAGGTCCAGAATCCAGTTGCGTTCTTCCCCACCGACAACAACGGCGTCGTGATTCAACTGCCGTCCGTTCCGGCTGGAGGAGCGGTCTCGGTCACGGGCTCTCTGATTTACGGCATCGGTACGCAGTCCAACAACGCCCTTGGGTCGGCCAAGGTACTCACGGTCGACGCCATCGGCAATATCACGACCGTTTTTGGCAGCCGGTCTGTACCCAGCCAGTTTCATCGACTCGGGATCCAACGGCATCTACTTCCTCGATTCGGCCTCAACGGGTCTCCCGCTGTGTCCGGACAGCTCGGACTTCTACTGTCCGGCCTCGACGCAATCTCTGTCCACGACAAACATCGGCACGAACGGCGTGTCCGTCCCGGCGTTGTTCAACGTGGGCAACGCGGACACGCTCAATTCCCGCTTTTTCGCGTTCAGTGAGATCTCGGGACCGAACGCCGATGGTTTCGATTTCGGGCTCGGGTTCTTCTTCGGCCGGGGCGTGTTCACGGCCATCGAGGGGCAGGCCACCGCGGGTGGCGCCGGGCCATACTTCGCGTACTGATGTCGCGTCCGCCTTCAGGCGGACGTCGACGGCCGGCTGAAGCCGGCCGCTACGGCGAGCGGAGGCGGGCCGCCGGCCGCGAGCTCGAGGCCGCGCCGTTCGCCGATCTGCTGCCGCCACATCGCGTAGTACAGCCCCTTCTGCTCGACCAGCTCCGAATGCCGGCCCGTCTCCACGATTCGTCCGCGCTCGAGGACGTGAATCCGATCCGCGTGCAGAATCGTCGACAGCCTGTGGGCAATCAGGACCGTCATCGCGTCGCCGCCGGAGGCCACCGCGCGGATCGTGTCGACGATGCCCTCCTCCGTGAGTGAATCGAGCGACGACGTGGCTTCGTCGAAGACCAGGAGATGGGGCCGGCGGAGCAGGGCCCGCGCGATGGAGAGCCGCTGCTTCTCCCCTCCGGACACCTTGACGCCGCCTTCGCCGATGACCGTGTCGAGCCCGCGTTCCGCACGCGCGAGCAGGCTGTCGCAGGCCGCCTTCCGCAGGACGTCGAGACACTCGGCATCCGACGCGGAGGGGTTCACGAACAGCAGGTTTTCGCGGATCGTCCCAGAGAAGAGCTGCGTATCCTGCGTGACGAATCCGATCTGGGCGCGCAGATCATCGAGGTCGATTTCGTGGCCGGCCGTCCCGTTGTACAGGATGCGTCCGGACTGGGGCTGATACAGGCCCACCAGGAGCTTCACCAGCGTGGTCTTCCCGGCGCCTGACGGGCCGACAAACGCGACCGTCTCGCCTCTCGTCAGGCCGAATGAAATGTCGCTCACCGCGGGAGACGAGGCGGACTGGTGCTGGAACGTCACGTGTTCGAACGCCAGCGTTCCGAGATCGCGAATGCGGACGGGATGCTGCGGCCTCGGCTCCTCGGGAATCCGCAGGATGTCCTCGTAGACGTTCAGCGAGGCTTCCGTTTCCCTGTAGATGTTGATGATGTTCCCCAGTTCCTGGAGCGGCCCGAAAATGAAGAACGAGTAGATGAACAGCGAGAAGAACTGTCCGACCGTGATGGCGCGGGTGTAAATGAGGTAGAGCATCAGGAACATGATCGTGGTCCGGAGTAAATTGACCGCGGTGCCCTGGATGAAGCTGAGGCTCCTTAAGTAGCGGACTTTCTTCAACTCGAGCCGGAGGATCTTCTCGGTCGTTCCGTTCAGCCGATCGACTTCCTGCTGCTGGAGCCCGAGGCTCTTGACCAGCTCGATATTCCGCAGCGATTCAGTCGTCGAACCGGCGAGCGCCGTTGTTTCCGCAACGATCACCTTCTGGATCTGCTTGATGCGGCGGCTGAGCACCGAGCTGAGCAGCCCCAGGATCGGCACCGTCAGGAAGTAGACGGGCGCGATCACCCAGTGCACGCTGAACGCGTAGACCATGACGAAGAGGATGCCGACCAGGGAGGTGAACAGGACGTTGATGGCCGTGGAGATGAGCTTCTCGACGTCGGACCGTACCTTCTGAAGCCGGCCGAGCGTTTCGCCGCTGCGCTGGTCCTCGAAGACGGAGTAGGGAAGTTTGAGCGAGTGCCGGATGCCGTCGGAATAGAGCTGGGCGCCGATGCGCTGCGTGATCACGTTGATGTAGTAGTCCTGAAAGTTCTTCGCGACCCGCGAGACGAACGCCACGCCCACGGCGGCGCCGAGCAGCAGGCTCACGCCCCGGAAGAACTGGCCGGTCGTGTACTCCTGGAAGCGCGTCGCGTATTCGTCGATGACATGCCTGAGGATCAGCGGATCGAGCAGCGAGAAGATCTGGTTGATGGCCGCCAGCACGAGTGCCAGCGCCACGAGGCCAGCGTAGTTGCGGAGGTATGCGTAGAGCACCTTCATGCTGTCGATTTTACGTGACTGAGGACGACGAAAGCAGGAATGGGCTCCGGGCGCGACGAACCGCGACGAAACCGTGATAAGAAGAGAAGCGTGCACACACCACAAGCGCATTTCGATCTTCAGGCCGCCGCCGCCGCGACGATGCACGCTCATGGCTTCGAGCCCGAATTCGGCCCAGAGGCGCTGGCGCAATTGGCCGCCCTCGCCGCGCATCCACCGTCGGTCCAGCCCGGCGCCGGCATTCGCGACCTGCGCGGGCTGCCGTGGTCGTCGATAGACAACGACACATCGCGGGATCTCGACCAGCTCGAGGTGGCCGAGCTGCTCCCGGACAAGGCCACGAAGGTCCAGGTGGCCATCGCCGACGTGGATGCGTTCGTGCCGAAACACTCGGCCATCGACGAGCACGCGGCCAACGCGACGACGACGATCTATACGGGCGTCCGGAACTTTCCGATGCTGCCCGAGGCACTATCGACCCACGCGACGTCATTGCTCGAACAGCAGGACAACCTCAGCGTCGTCATCGAATTCGTGGTATCGCCGGATGGCGTCGTGCGGTCGAGCGACATCTATCGCGCCGTCGTCCGCAACACGGCGCAGCTCACGTACGACGGCGTGGGCGCCTGGCTCGAGGGATCGGGGGGCGCGCCGGCCAAAGTGGCCGCGTCATCGGTCATCCAGGCCCAACTGAGGCTCCAGGATGCGTGCGCGCAGGCGCTCCGCGGGGCGCGCTACCGGCACGGCGCGTTGAATATCGAGACGATCGAGACACGCCCGGTCGTCCTGCAAGGCGAGGTGGTCGACGTCGTCAGGCAGGAAAAGAACCGCGCGACCGAGCTCATCGAGGATTTCATGATTGCCGCGAACGAAGTCGTGGCCCGCATGCTCGAGGCGCGGCGCGTGTCTTCGATCCGGCGCGTCGTGAAATCGCCGCAGCGGTGGGATCGGATCGTCGCGCTCGCAGATGGCCTCGGTGGTCATCTGCCGGCGGCACCGGATTCGAAGGCGCTCAACGAATTCCTGATCGCGCGCCGGGCCGCCGATCCCGATCGCTTCGCGGACCTGTCGCTGGCCGTCATCAAGCTGATGGGGCCTGGCGAGTACGTGCTCGAGCGGCCGGGAGATCCCAGCCTGGGACACTTCGGTCTCGCCGTGGAAGACTACACGCATTCCACCGCCCCCAACCGGCGCTTTACGGATCTCGTGACGCAGCGGCTGATCAAGGCCGTCCTCGCCGGCCTGCCGTCGCCCTACACGGACGAGGCGCTGGCGGCCATCGCCGGCAACTGCACGCTCAAGGAAAATGCTTCCCGGAAAGTCGAACGCGAGATGTCGAAGCGAATCGCGGCCGTCGCGATGAGCGGGAGGATTGGCGAGGTCTTCGACGCGGTCGTCACCGGCGTCACGCCCCGCGGAACGTTCGTCCGGGTACTCAGGCCTCGCGTCGAGGGACTCCTGGCCCGCGGCGGCCAGGGCGTAGACGTCGGCGACAAGCTGCGCGTGGCGCTCGTCAGCACCGACGTCCGGCAGGGCTACATCGACTTCGCGCGAACGGCGGCGTGATGCCGGGTCAGCGCCTGGAGAAGAAGATGTCCAGCGCGGAGCGCATGGCGCCAAAGGCCGTCATGCACGCGAAGAGGCCAGCCGTCTTCGCGTAAACAATCGGCCGAGCGCGTTCATCCGTGCGCCACGTCCAGGCGCACGCCGACTTTGTCACTCCCCACCAGATCGGTCCACGTGCGATCGTCGCCGCGAGGGCGATGGACGGCGTGAGCGCGCGCGTCGCGTGCCACCACCCCGGCGGAACGTAGAACATCTCGCCGGGTTCCATGAAGAAGCGGACCGGACGGGCGTCGCGGAATTTCGGAAAGCGGTCGAGGTCGACTCCGTCTCTGACCGCCAACTGCGAGAATGACGAGACGGGTTTGCCCGGTACAAGGCACGGCGCCTGATCCGGAGAGTAGAGCACCGATTCCTGGCGCCCGTGGATCTGTACGATGAAGGTTTCGGCCTGCAGCTGGTGGCAGCGGATCTGTCCCTCGCTGCCCGCGCCGCCCATGCTGATCTCGAGCCCGGCAGCGTTGTTCGTCAGCAGGTGTTCGGGCACGAACGGCTTCAGCAAGCGGCTCTCGAGCCAGTTTGGAGACCAGTAGCTGGGACGGGGATTGATGTCGTCGAGCAGCGCCGGAAATTCTCGCGGGATCGACATGGAGGCATACCGTCCGGGGCGATCGAACCGCGAGGCCTTCATGTCGTCCATGAACGCGCGGAGCGGCTGCGTCTCGCCCTCGACGTTCATGCAGACCGCCCCGAATCGCTCTGTGAAAAACGCGGGCGTCCATTTGGCCAGCGCCGGCCAATTGGTCGCGGCGTCGGTGATGACGACCGGCCGGTTGCCGCGAACGTGGTCCTGAATGAACTCCCTGTACGTCAGCCCGGAGCGCCGCTTGATGCGGTACGCGGACATGGGTGTGCCGGCCGCTCGTTCGAAATCGGACCAGACGCTGGCGTGGTTCCGGCCGCCGCTTCCGATCGCCGGACCGTGCACTGTTGTCGCCGGGCGCACTGCTGCAGATTCCTCCGGCCGTCCTTACGCAATCCCTCGGCCGTGCCACGGGCACGCAAACATGGAAAACACGCGGGAAGGACCGTCGGCAGGGAGACATTTGTTCCGAGTCTGTCCGCGATGCGCAAACGGATGTAGACTGCGCCAGATGGAGTTGCGTCACCTCCGGGCGTTCGCGACCATTGCCGAGTTGCACAGCTTTTCAAAAGCCGCGAGGCAGCTGCACGTCGCGCAGCCTCCGCTCAGCCGGCAGATCAGCCAGCTCGAGCGCGAGCTTGGCGTGAAACTGTTCGTGCGCGCGGCCAGCGGCGTGGAGTTGACCCGGGAAGGCACGCTGCTCCTCGACCAGGCGCGGACGGTGCTGGCCGACACCGCCGGGTTTCTTCAGCTCGCCTCCAGGGCGAAAGCAGGTCTCGCGAGCCCGCTGCGCGTCGCGATGGCGCCGGGCCTGTGTGAAGCCGTCAGCCGGATCCGGACCCACATCATCGGACGCCTGCCGAGCCTGACGATCGAAGGCGTGGACATGCCATCGTCGGCGCAGCACGACGCGCTGCGCCGCCGCGCGATGGACATCGGCTTGCTGCGCCACGTGGCCGACGACCCCGACATCCAGTCCGAACCGCTGTTTGCCGAGCGTTTCGTCGTGATGGTCAGCGACAACAATCCGCTCGCCCGTTACAAGTCGCTTCACCTGACGCAACTCGTCAACGAGCGCCTGCTGCTGCAGGACCGGGACTGGGCGTCGCTTGCTCAGGAAAAGATCCTGTCGCTGTGCGCCGCCGCCGGCGTGACGCCGCGGATGGCGACGCTCGAGGCGACTCCCGGCAATCAGGCGGCGATGCTGGCCGTCGCCTCGGGCGAGGCGATCTGCCTGGCGCTTCGCGGCGCGAACAGCCGCAGCTATCAACCCCTGCGCGGCGTCGCGGTGGTGCCGCTCGACGAGCCCCACGCGGACTTCGAAGTTCAGATCGCGTGGCGCAGGGGAGAGACCTCGGCGATGGTCTGCGAGTTCCTCACGTCGGCGCGCGAGTTGTTCCCGCCCAAGGCCGTCGAGGCCAGGCAGCGCGCCGCCGCTCGATCGTAGCTTCGGATCGATCGTAGTGCAGGCCTTCAGGCCTGCCGCTGAGGCGAGGCTGAAGCCCCGCACCACGCCGAACCTGGGTCTCCGCCGATGTTTCGCCTCAGTTCGAGCGCGACGCGGCCGGCGCCGCGCGTCCGGCGAGCGGCCAGAACTGGAAGAACTCCGCGTAGAAGATCAGCAGCGGGAAGGTCACGCTCAGCAACGCCGACGCCAGCCAAATCTCGAAGTCGTATGTCGGCGGACCGGGCCGGACGATTCCCGTCAGCGTGGGCGCCAGGCGGCCATAGATCCACGACAGCGATTCACCGATCACGATGACGGCCGCGACATTCAGCAGTCCCTTGACGGGCTGCGTGAATGTCGCGAACAGCGATCCCTTGAGCATGTTCTGGACGACGATGGTCCCGAAGATGAACGGCACGGGGACGAGCACCATGAAGGCGACCGGATCCATCTTTAGCATGACGACGCCCACGCCGAAGGCGGCGCCGCCCAGAACCAGCGCGGCGGCGGTCCACACCACGGCGAGCACCGGCTGCCGCATCACTGCGCCTGACTTCGTGAGCGGCCACAAGTCGAAATTGATCATCAGGAACATGGCGGCAAGACACGACAGGTAGAAGACGAGCGCGTTCCAGGCCTGAAACAGTCCACGCGGATCCTGCGCCGGCACGTACACCGGCGCATCCTGCATGAACCGGTAGTCGAAGAACACGCGGAACAACAGGTAGTTCAGCACGTAGCACGCCACGAGCATCACGAGGCCCGCGGCGACCGGATGCTTGATCGTCGATGTGAACGGCCATCCGCCCCACATGATCGCCAGCCAGAACGTCACCACCACGGACACGATGCTGCACATGGCGAGCATCGGCGTCGGCGGACTGACGCCCCCGCCGATGGTGAGGTAGCTCACCGTGGCCACGACCACGCCCACGAGCAGCGTCGTGATGACCAGCACCAGGCCCTTCTGCGGCTGGCGGAGGGCGGCGGCAAACCCTGGATTGGCGCCCCAGGTGACCGCCCCGACGATCTGCATCGGGATGATGCAGAGCAGAAGATAGGCGACCCATCCCGTAAACGTGGGGAATGTGAAGAGGGACACGAACCCCAGCGACAGCGCCACGATCACCGTTGTGGCGACGATGCCGAGGACGGGTTGCTTGAGAGTGGCCATAGCAGATATCACCTATAGGCGGCAGCACGCCTGACGTGTCGCGCTCAGGGCTCGCGCTCTTCCAGGGTGGCGTAGCGTCCGGCGTGGAAGACCAGCGGCGCGAAGGCCTCCTCGCTCCGGTACAGCGTGAGCACGCGGCCGAGCACCAGCCAGTGGTCGCCGCCTTCGCTGATCGTCTCTATCGCGCATCCGATCGCCGCCGGGCATCCATCGAGCCGGTGGCCGCCATCCCAGTTGACAAAGGTGAACGGCGGCGGCGACGGTTCCTTCCAGCCGCCGGCGAAGTATGTCGAGAGGTTCTGCTGGTCCTGCCGCAGGATGTTGACCGAAAACCGGGTCGCCCGGTGCACGAGCTGTCCCATGTGCGTCGTCTTGCCGACGCAGAAGAGCACCAGCGGCGGGTCGAGCGACACCGACGTGAACGAGTTCGCGGTCATCGCCTTGATCGAGCCGTCCACTTCGGCGGCGATGACCGTGACCCCGGTCACGAATTGTCCGGCGGTGTGCCGGAAGGCGCGTGCGTCGATGGACACGGCTACCGCTTCTTGATCACGGCGCTGACGTCGTTGGGGTTGATGAGATCGGGCGCCGTCCAGCCGTCCAGGTTGTACTCGGCCATGCACTGCTCGGCGAAGCCCTTGTAGCGCGCCGCCGCGCCGCTCATCTCGGCGACCATCAGCGTTTCGAAGCGGATGCTCTCGTGGTTGCCGAAGTAGTTCCGCTCGTACAGCTCGTGGCGTCCGCCGAACTCTGAGCCGATCGCATCCCACATCAGCTTCATCAGCTTGACGCGGTCGACCGCGGTGTAGCCGTTCGAGCCGCGCACGAACTGATCGAGGAACGGGCGAATCTCGGGATTGTTGAAGTCGAGGGCGCTCGACGGCAGATAAATCAGGGCGCTGGCGAGCTGGTTCTCGATGATCTCCTTGATCTTCGGATACGCCAGGCTGGCCATGACGCGGTACGCCAGGCCGTAGTCGAGGTTCGGGAGCACGTACCCCGGCGTCCACGGCGTCGTGGTCCGCGCCATCGCGTCGGTCAGGCCCCAGAAGAGGTTGCGCCACGCGAGCACCTCGCCGACCTGGGCCTGCACGCCGCGGAAATCCTTCACCCCGGTCGCCTCGACGGCCTTGAGCAGCAGGCCCGCGAGGAAGTCGAGTTTCACGGCGAGGCGCGTGCAGCCCTGGAACATGAAACGGGGGAGGAAGCCCGACCGCGGAAAGAAGTTGTTCACCTTGTCGATGTCGCCGTACGCGAAGACGTTCTCCCAGGGCACGAAGACCTTGTCGAACACCAGAATCGAATCGTTCTCGTCCATGCGGCTGGACAGCGGGTAGTCGAACGGCGTGCCGACGGTGGCCGCCGTCAGCTCGTACGACGGCCGGCAGAACAGCTTCACGCCGGGCGCATCGCTCGGCACCATGCACACGAACGCGAACTCGCGCGTCTTGATGGGGAGCGCGCCGTTGTTGGCGATGAAGTTGAAGTTCGTCAGCGTCGATGTCGTCGCGACCACCTTGGCGCCGCTCACGATGAGTCCGGCGTCGGTCTCCTTGACGACGTGCATGTAGACGTCCTTGACTTCGTCGAGCGGCTTGTCGCGATCGACCGGCGGGTTGACGATCGCGTGGTTGACGAAGGACACCTCTTCCTGGACCTTCTTGTACCAGCGCCGGGCGTTCTCGTCGAACGGCGCGTAGTAGTCGGAGTTGGCGCCGAGCGTCGCGAGGAACGCCGCTTTGTAGTCCGGACTGCGGCCGATCCAGCCGTAGCTCACGCGCGCCCACTCGGCGATGGCATCGCGCGCGCCGACCAATTCCTCCGCGTTTCGCGTCGCCCGGTAGAACTGGTGCGTGAAGCCGCCGCTGCCGGTGTCGGTGCCGATCGTCAACACGTCCTTGCGCTTCGGGTCGTGCAGCGCGTCGTACAGCCGCGCCAGCATGCGAGTGGTGTTCCGGAACGCCGGATGCGTGGTCACATCCTTGACGCGTTCGCCGTAGATCCAGATCTCGCGGTTGTCGCGGATGCTGTCGAGATATTCGTTGCCCGTCATCGGGCTGACGCGGGCGGTCGTCTCGACCTGAGCGCGCGGAGCGGTGGTATCGCTGGACATGAGAACTCTCCCTTGTGTCGCGGCGGCATTCTACCCCGGCCACACGCCGTGGCGTACACGCCGTTGCCGCGACGGTATAGCCTCTTTCGCCGCGGGTATGACCGAGCGCTCTGTCCAACAATCTGGATGCGCCGTGCATCCGCTGCGTGCAAACCGCGCCGATCGCCGCGATTCCGCGTTGACACTGATCTGTCAGTTGCCTATCATGCGCCACGACTGTCGAGATGGCGGCGCGAGCTCGCGCAGGCGTGGGTGATGCGCGAGTCACGCTGCGGCGCCGAATGAGGCAGTCATGAAGACGTCGCGGCATTACTGCGCGACGGTCAGCGTCGGCCACGAGTCAACCCACTGCGGTATGAGGAGGGGCAGGATGCGCGCTCTGAGAACGGCCGTCGTCGTCCTATCGTGTGTGCTCGTCTTCCCGGCCCTGGCGCGGGCGCAGGCGGCAATCGCCGGCCAGGTCAAAGACGCCTCCGGCGCCGTTCTTCCCGGCGTCACCGTGGAAGCGGCGAGCCCGGTGCTGATCGAAAAGACGCGCACCGTCGTCTCCGACGGCTCGGGGAACTACCGAATCGAGAACCTGCGGCCCGGCAGCTACACGGTGACGTTCACGCTGACCGGCTTCAGCACGGTGAAGCGCGACGAGGTCATGGTGTCAGGGTCGATCACGCGCGACCGCTGACGCGACGTTGCGCGTCGGCGCGGTGGCGGAGACGATCACGGTCACGGGAGAGACGCCGCTCGTCGACATCTCGAGCACGAAGAAAGAGGTCGTGCTCGATCACGACCTCGTCCAGAACCTGCCGAGCTCGCGGCAGTACTTCACGCTGGCGCGCATGGCGCCCGGCACGACCGGCGGCGGCGCGGACGTCGGCGGGAGCGCGATCGCGGACGTGGGCGATGAGCCTGACGGTGCACGGCAGCAAGGCTGTCGACCAGCGGGTCATGCTGAACGGCGTCAGCATCATGACGCTGCAGGCCGGCGGCAACATCGGCGGGCAGCAGCCCGACGTGGGTTCGGCGGCCGAAATCGCCGTCGACACGACGTCGCTCTCCGCCGAGATGCCGACGGGCGGCGTGCGCATCAACTTCATCCCGAAGGACGGCGGCAACACGTTCGGCAATTCGACGTTCTTCACGTTCGCGAACCAGTCGATGCAGGGGACCAACTACACCGACGCGCTGAAGGCCGGCGGGGCTGCCGACGCCGACCAAGATCGACAACACCTGGGATCTGAACGAGTCGATCGGCGGCCCGATCAAGAAGGACAAGGCGTGGTTCTGGTTCTCGACCCGGTTCAATCGCGCGAACGCGTTCGCCGGCATTTTCGCGAACCAGAACGCCTACAACCCCAACGCGTGGACGTACGTCGCCGACACCAGCAGCCCGGCGGAAAACCGGGGGAAGGTGCAGCAGAACAACCTGCGCATCACCTGGCAGGCGGCGCCCAAGGTCAAGGTCGCGTTCGAGCAGAAGGTCGATACGTGGTGCAACTGCCCGACGTTCATCGGCGTGAACGGCGCGACGCTGCGCCGCCCGAGGCGGGCAACGACCGGCGCTTTCCGCGCCTCCGCCAGGAGCACGTGGAGTTCACCTCGCCGGTCACGGACCGGTTCCTGCTCGAATTCGTCGGCATGTATCTGTTCGAACGCTGGGGCAACATGGACCTGCGGGATACGAGCAACGGCGGCTCGCTCGACAGCTCCCAGGCGGCCGCGATCCAGAACATGATCTCGGTGACCGAGCAGTCGTCGAGCCTGATCTATCGCAGCTTCGCCGTCCACGCCGAACGGCGGACTCAACAACACGCTGGTCCCGAACTACACCTACCGCGTGGCGGCGTCGTACGTCACGGGCACGCACAGCTTCAAGACAGGATGGAACGACACGTTCGGTCATCTCGACACGTACAACTACGCGTACCAGCCGATCGCTACACGTTCCTCAACGGCACGCCGACGAGCGTGACCGAATTCGGCGCCCCGTTCCTACCGATCAGCAACGAGAACCACGACTTCGGCGCGTTCGTGCAGGACACCTGGAAGCTGAATCGCACGACCGTCATCGGGGCGATTCCGATACGACTGGTTCAAGACCGGCTTCCCGGCGCAGACTGTCGGTCCCGGCAGCGCAATCGTCGGCCTCGCGAACCGCAACCTCAGCTTCCCGGAAAAGGACAACCTGAACTGGAAGGACATCACCTACCGGATGGGCGTGGTGCACGACCTGCGCGGCGACGGCAAGTCGGCGATCAAGGTGGCGGCGAACAAGTATCTGCTCGGCCAGACGCTCAACGGCTTCGGCGTGTCGCCGAACCCTGTCAATGCGCTTCAGACGTTCACGACTCGCAGCTGGGCCGACACCAACCGCAACTTCGCCGTCGACTGCAACCTGGCGAATCCGGGGCCGCAGAACCTCACGGGGAGTGGCGGCGACAATTGCGGCCCGATTCTGAACAGCGCGTTCGGCACGGCTGTTCCAGGTGCGACGTTCGATCCCGACCTGCTCACGGGCTGGGGCCACAGGCCCAGCAACTGGGAATTCTCCGCGGGTTTCCAGCAACAGCTTCCTCGCCGCATGTCGGTGGAGGTGGGCTACTTCCGCCGCATCTGGCAGAACTTCCCCGTGGTTGACAACGTGCTGGCGTCGGCCAGCGACTTCCAGCAGTTCAACGTGACGGTGCCGACCGATGCACGGCTCCCGGGCGGCGGCGGCAACCAGCTGACCTACTACAACATCAACCCGAACAAGGTCGGCCCGACCGGTGCCAGAGCCAGCTGTACAACACGCTGTCGGACAAGTACGGCGACGAGTACGAGCACTGGAACGGCGTGGACGTCAGCCTCAGCGGACGGCTCCAGAACGGACTGCGGTTCCAGGCGGGGACCAGCACCGGCCACACGGTTGCGGATAACTGCGCCGTCGTCGCGAAGGTGCCTGAAATGTTGACCAACGGTCCGGCCAACGCGGGCGGGACGGCGGCCGCGGGCCCACAACTGGCGCAGCAGTTCTGTCACCTGGCAGAACCGTGGCTGACCAACTTCAAAGGCGCTCGTCTTCTACACGCTTCCCAAGGTGGATGTGCAGCTCGCCGTCACCTTCCGCAGCGTGCCCGGCCTCACGAACACCGGCGGTAACGGGTCAGGCGGCGTGCAGCCGTCCGGACTGCAGGCGAACTTCGTCGCCACCAACGCGTATCTGGCCGCGAACTCGAACCTCGGCCGCCTGCTCACGGGCACGACGACGGCCACGCAGAACACGCCGCTGCAGATCATCAATCCGGACACGGTTTATCTCGATCGCGACAACCAGGTGGATTTCCGCGTCGGCAAGGTCTTCCGGTGGAAGGGCACCAGATCGACGGTCAACCTCGATCTTTACAATATGTTCAATGCCAGTACGGTCCTGACGGCGAATCAGGCGTACGCACTGACCAGCAACGTCTGGCAGGCGCCCACGTCGATTACCAATCCGCGGCTGGCGAAGATCAGTTTGACGTTGGATCTCAGATAGCGATCACGAAGAGGTTGAGAGGTTAGAGGTTGGGGTTAGAGGCTTAACCTCTGGCCTCCAGCCTCTTCTAACCTCTAACCTCTAACCTTCACTTCTGTTACCGCGCGTCGAGCGCCTTCGTGATGGCGCGCGCGCAACTCGGGCGACTCCGGCGTCACCTCGCTCGGGAAGAACGCGACGATTCTGCCGTCCTTGCCGATGACGTACTTGCTGAAGTTCCACGCCGGCAGGTGGCCGGACGTCCCGAGAAATGCGTAGACGGGCGACTGATCTTTTCCGGGCTTCGTCACCAGCTTCGAAAACATCGGGAATGTCACGTCGTACGTGAGCTTGCAGAACTGCGCGATCTCCTGCGCGGTCCCGGGCTCCTGGGCGCCGAAATCGTTGCTGGGGAAACCGAGGACCGCGAATCCCTTCGGCGCGAGCTCGCGATTCAGTTTTTCGAGCCCTTCGTACTGCGGCGTGAAACCGCACTTGCTGGCGACGTTGACGGCGAGCGTCACCTTGCCGCGAAACACGCCAAGGTCGGCGGGCTTGCCGTCCAGATACGACGTTTTCAGATCGTAGAACGATGACACGGGTGCTCCTGATCCCTGCGCGGCCGGGACCGCTGGAATGGCCAGCACAGCAATGGTTGCGACGGTTGACAACGCAGCGATCGACAAGGCTTGGACGCGAAATGTGCGGCGGTTGAGCATGGCGGCTTCTCCGGGGGCATTGTACTGTTGTAAGGGCGGACCTGGCGTCACCTGGATACCACGCCCGGGCTGTTTTCGCGGACGGAACCGTCGAATCTGGCCGTAAATCGCGTGCCAGCGTTGGCAAGGGCCTTGCGACATCCATATGCCGAGGACACCATGCATATCCCCAAGACCGTGATGACAACAGCTCTGGTGGCCGTGGCGCTCGGGCTCGGCTCACCGGTAATGGCTCAGCATCATCGTGGCGGCGGCGGCGATCGACGGCAACGGTTCGAGCCGAGGCGGCGGCGAAAGCCACGCGGCCGCCGCACCGCGCGCGTCTCAGCAGCCTGCGCCGCGCGCCACTCCGCCCCCTGCGCCCGCCCCGGCTCCGGCCCAGCGTGCCGACAACGGGTATCGCCGCGACAGCGGTGCGCGCCCCGCACCCGGGGTCAACAACAACGGCAATAACGGCTACAACGGCAACAATGGCTACCGCGGCAACGCGCAGCGGAATCAGGGCTATGCGGTTCCGCGCGCCTACGGAAGCGTGCAGGGCGGCGGCGCATACCGCTACAACGGTAACCGGAACTACGCGTACGGGAATTCCGGCTCCCACAACAACTACGCGTATCACAACGGGCACGGGTACTACTACCACGCGCCCGTTCATTTCTACCACCCGTACTATTCGTTCCACCCGCGCTTCAGTATCGGATTCGGCATCTGGGCCGGGTATCCAGTTTCATACGGCTACTCGTATTACGATCCCTACTACTACGGGGCGCCGTACTACGCGTATCCGTCGCCCGGGTACCCGTCGACGCCGTATCCGCAGTCGCCATACCCGCAGGATCCGCAGTCGCCGTATCCGCAGGATCAGCAGTCGCCGTATCCGCAGACCGTACCGGATCCGAGCTCGATCGGTGTTCAGCCCGGCCAGGCGCAGGCGAACACAGGCGGGTTGAGCTTCGACATCACTCCCAGCGACGCCGAAGTGACGATCGACGGCAATTCCGTCGGAACGGTGGGGCAGTTCACGGCGAGCTCGCAGCCGCTCGGCCTGTCGGCCGGACGCCATCAGGTGGAAGTGTCGGCCCCGGGCTATCGATCGATTGATTTCGACGTCAACATCATCGCGGGTCAGGTGATTCCGTATCAGGGCAGCATGGAGCGGCGATGAACAGGCTCCTCGCCGCAGTCGCAGTCGCCGCCGTCCTCGTCCTCGCCGGCTTCGAGCCGGCGGCGGGGGCGGCTGCCGCGACCGACGGCGAAATCAAGGCGGAGATCGGCCGTCAGCTCGCGAGGCTCGATCCTGGCGCGGCGCGCCTCAACGTGGATGTGAAAGACGGTGTGGTGAGTTTGTCCGGCGACATCGGCACGCTCTGGCTGAAGGAAGAAGCCATCAGGCGCGCGTTGAAGGTGGACGGCGTCCAGTCACTGCAGGCCGACCTGGTGATTCCGAGCGCGGAGAACGATCAGGCCCTCGTCCGCGAGGTGGCGGATCGGATTCGGCACTACGACCTGTACGGGGTCTACGACAACATCGAAGGCCGGGTGAGCCAGGGCAAGGTCAGGCTCGAGGGCGCCGTCACCGAGCCGAAGAAAGCCGATGACATCGTCGAACGCGTCGCGAAAGTGAAGGGTGTCCAGGCCATCGACAACCGGATCGAGGTGCTGCCGGCGTCGCAATCCGACGACCGTATCCGGGTGGCCATCGCGACGGCCATCTACAGGGACCCGGCGTTCGGCGACTACTCGATGGTCGATCCTCCCGTGCACGTGATCGTGAACAACGGTCACGTGACGCTCGTCGGGTACGTACGCTGGCCGGCCGAACGCATCAAGGCCGAGAGCATCGCGCGCACCGCGTTTGGCGTGCTTGCGCTCGAGAACAAGGTGCAGGTCGTCAATCGCGGCACGGGATAGTCGCCGGCTTCAGGCGGCTTGTTGGCCCGTCAGAAATTCCTGCCCGACTCGTCAAACCACATTCAGCGTAAGGTGCGCGCGTAGACGCGGCTCGTGCCGTCCGTGTAGCGCAGCGCCAGCCGGTCCCCGTACGCGGCCAGCCGCCGTTCGACCTCCGCCCATTCACCGGCGGAGTATAGATCCGTGTGCACGATGATGTAGTCCACCTGAAACTCGGCGAGCGAGCGCAGGCTGGCCTCGTCCGGGAAGCGGGTGAGCCGGTCCCACAAGACGAGATGACCGGGCGGCTGGAGTCCGCTCCAGCCGTGCACGGTCTTCTGCCAGTGCTCCGTGGTGTGCAACATGAACTCGGCCTGCCGCTTCTCGAATTCGTACTCGGGCACCGAGGGGGGCAGCGGCACCTCGGCAACCGTGAACGGCTTCGGCAGGTGCGCGACAAAGCGATCGGCTGTCGGGATCGTCACCGCATAGGGCCTGACCTCGAGCGGCACTGCAAACTCGCCCGCCAGCGCGCATGCGACGATACCCGCGGCCGCGAGGCGCGCGGTCCTGGCTCAGCCGCGCCGTGATCCAGTCGAAGCCCATCGCCGCCATCACGCTCAGGCCGAGTGTTCCGAGCAGCATGAAGCGCGATGTCGCGCGTATGAAGTTGAAGCCCGGCAGCCAGTACACCAGCGGCCAGAGCCCGTAAGGCGGTCCCATCGACAGCCAGACGCAGAACGCGACCAGCAAGGCATAGAAGACGATGTTCGCGCGCCCCTGCCGCCGTGCGGCCACGATCGAGATCAGAGCGGCGGCGGAGAGCACGAGCGGGAGATAGCCGGGAAACAGATAGGTGGTGGCGGTCTCGTTCACCTGCGCACCAGGAATCAGGTGCGTGAGCAGAAAGCTGTGGACGTAGGTCGGTGAGGCCAGAAAGCTGGTCGGCGTCGCCACGACCCAGTCGGCGAGTGAACGTTTGAGACCCATCTCACGCTGCACGCGCACATACGCGATGGCCATCGGCACGATGGGCGCGAGCAGCAGCGCGCCGGTGATACCCAGATCGCGCACGCGTTTTCCGGCAGCCAGCGGCGCACCCAGCACGAGGCGATAGCCGACGAGCGCAATCGACGCGAGCGCCAGGAAGACGGCGCCGTGTCCGCTCGTCAATGCCTGCAGCGTGAAGAACGCCGCGGCCAGACGGAGGTGAAGCCGGTTGCCTCGCTCGCCTTCGTCCAGGTACGAGTGGAGATACGCCAGGCTGAACGGCATCCATTGCAGGGTCGCCAGGAACAACTGGTCGAGCCGGAGAAACCGGGTCGGGGCAAACGCGAAGATCAGGCCGCCGATCGCCGCACCCGCCGAACCGGCGCCCGCGCGCCGCGCGAGCAAGAACGCACCCAGCCCGCAGAGGACGCACGACAGCAGGGCCAGGAGGTTCATGGCCAGGACCGGGTTGTGCGTCAGTCCCAGAATCGGCACGGCGAACACGCCGCTGCCGATCAGGTTCTCCGAGAACGCCAGCGTGCGGTGGAGAGGGGCGAAGATGTTGGCGTCGAAAATGGACAGCGGATGGGTCGTGAGCGCATGCGCGTCCCACGACAGCATCCAGAGCAGCAGGTCGGTGTCGGGGCTCACCGAGAGGACGTAGCCGGCGGCGTGCCGGACCAGCGGATACGCCAGCACCGCCGTGAGCGCGACGTAGAGAAGCCCGACATGCCACGCGCGAAGCGCGTCGCGCTGTGGAACGCCGGCAGACTTCACAGTCAGGCCGGCGCCACCCTCGTGCTCTGGCTCGAGACGCACTGCCACCGGCCCGCACGCCACACGAACACGTCCACGTACCGGTAGATAACTTCGAGCTGCTTACCCTTGCTCGGGCCGACAAGCGTCTGCTTGAACCAGACGATGGCCATATCGCCGAAGACCTTCACGGAAAACTCGTCCTGCGTGGAAGAGTCCACCTGCTTGTTGAACTCTTTCGCGAGCGTCAGTTCCCGGGCCTTATCGCCGAGGCTGCCGTCGCCGTAGGTCGCCACGAACTCGTCGGCCAGGATGTTTTCGAGGAACGCGAGGTCTTTTGCGCGGAACGCCGCGTCCCAGTCCCGTTCGAGCTGGATCAGGATCTGCTGATCCGATCGGACCGGACGGCCCTGGGCCGACGCCGTCCCGGATACCACCCAGGCAGCCGCCAGCAAGCCGAGGACGGAAGTTCTCCAGGTCATATCGACAAATGGTAGCCCGTTTCGGGCGCCAGGCAATGCTCCTGTTTCTGCCCATCCGGCGCGTTAGCCAGTGAGATGGGTATCACCGCTCCAAATCGCCGCCTGCGCCACCTGGGTCTCGAGGTGGTACTCCTGGCCTTCCTGGGATGCGTTCTGGCGCACCCCGGAGAAGTGGCCGCGGACGAGCCGACCATGATGCGCGTGCGATCCACCGATTCCACCATTGCGACGCTGATCGACCTGGCCGCCACGCGATCGCTGACGTTCAGGAACCTCGTGTCCCTCATCCAGGCGTCCAACGGCATGGTTTACGTGGAACCCGGCGAGTGCGGCCACGGCACCCGTGCGTGCCTGAAGGTGTGGATGCAGGCCAGCGGGTCGACGCGGTTTCTCCGCGTCGTCGTGAGCCGCGCGGGGCAGCTCCGACACGGACTTCCTGAGCTCGATCGGGCACGAACTGCAGCACAGCGTGGAGGCCCTGAGCGAGCCGGCGACCGTGAACAGCGTGGGCGTGTTCAACTACTTCAGCCGCATGGGGACATTCGGCAACAACCGGTTCGAAACGGTCGAGGCGATCCATGCCGGGGACGCCGTTCGCCGGGAGCTTGGCAACCTTCGCGCTCGATAGGCAAGCGCGGCCCTTACTTCGCGTACTTCTTGAGCGTCTGCGTGGTGACTTCCGCCGCGTACAAATTGCCCTTCGCGTCGGCGGCGACGCCTTCAGAACCGGCGTTGTTGTTCTTGTCGGGATCCGCTTCGACAAACGGCACCATCGCCGTCACGGCGCCGTCCTTCGCCCGGCCGATCCGGATGCCACGCGTGAATCCCGGATTCAGCGTGGCATTCGACTGCGAGTCCGCCACGTAGATCGTGTCCTGTCGATCGATGAAGACCCCGCTCGGCCGGCCGAACTGCTTCCACTGATCGATGAACCGCCCATCCTGATCGAAAATCTGGATGCGGTTGTTCCCGCGGTCGGCGACGAAGATCCGCCCCTGCGAGTCCATGGCGATCGCATGCGGCGTGTCGAATTCGCCCGGGCCTTTGCCCCGCTTGCCCCACGCCTTGACGAACGCACCGCTTTTCGAGAACTTCACGACGCGTCCGACGGTCGAATCCGCGATGTGGCCGTCTGCGACGAAGATGTCGCCGTTGCGGGCGACGACCACGTCGGCCGGCCCGCTGAACGTATCGGGGCCCTCGCCGGCCACTCCGGCCTTGCCGAGCGTCAGCAGCACCTTGCCTTCAGGGCTGAACTTGAACACCTGCTGGCCCTTGCCGTCCTTCGCCTGCGCGTCGGTGACCCAGACGTTGCCGTCGGCATCCACCGACATGCCGTGAGCCTGCACGAACAGGCCCGCGCCAAAACTCTTCACGACCGTGCCCGACTGATCGAACCGGAGAAGCGGCGGGTCGGAGCGATGAAAGACCCAGATGTCGCCGTTCGGCGCGGGGTCGACAGAGATCACGCCGCCCCAGGCGACGCCGGCGGGCAGCTTCGCCCACTGGGACACTTCGTGGTACGGGTTGGGCGGGTTGCTCTTCTGCGCGAAGGCAGTCGAGAAACACAGGCAGACGGCGGAGACGAGGAGTGTTACGGCGGCGGCGAGGCGCGGCCTCAGGCGAGCATCAGCTGACATGCCACCCTCCTGGATGAAGAGAGTAGATACGAGAGAGCGTTACTTCGTGCAGCGCGCCGACTGATTGGTGAGATCGCCTGGGTTCCTGCCGCGTTTGTCCCGGTACACCTGGTGACAGTGCAGGCACGCGTTGGCGATCTGTTCCGTGATATCGCTGACGACTTCCTGATTCCGCGTCTGCGACGCCTTGTAAGCAGCGCGGCCCGTTTCAGCCAGCTCGAGCGTGAACTTGATCCAGTCGGGATCGGTGACAGGGGCGGGCCGCCCGTTTTCGCAGCGCCGTCCCGGCTCGAGGAGCAGCGGCGCCGACTCGGCGAGCGCGATGGCCGCGTAGTCGACGATCTCCCAGCCCTTGTAAATGCCCTGGCCCCACTCGAACGTCGAAAACGCCTCGTTCGACTGGCTGGCGGGGCGCTTCGGCGCCGGCGCGGCCGGATCGTGCGTCTGCACGGTGAAGATCAGGTTCGAGCTGGGAAAAAGAATGCCGCGCATGACCTGGTTCAGGTTGCCGGCCGGCGCAAAGGTCCTTTGTCCTCCCGCCGACATGACCGAGACCGGTGGCGGAGTGAATCCGGCGACCAGTGAAATCGCCGCCTGCGCAGGGGCGTCCGCGGCGAGTTCGGCGCGGCCCGCGGGAAACTTGCCCGCCTGCACCATGTAGGCGACGACGTCGGTGGCCTGCGGACGAGTCAGCTTGCCCGGATCGTCCTGGGGCATCGTGTGCAGCACCTTGTCGACGAGATCGGCGACCGGACCGCCCCAGATCGACAGGAACGCCGTGCCCGCGAGCGGCGGCGCGTTTGCGCCGGCGAGCGTGGCGCCGTGACACGACGCGCACTTGTCCTTGTAGATCGCCTGGCCGCGCCTGGCCTGTTCGTCGCTGTAGATGCCGTCTCGCGCCGTTCGTGACGGTGCGGAGGGGGCCGGGGGAATCGGTGCCTGTGCGGCTACGAGCAGCGAACCCGCCAGCGCACACGCGGGTACAGACACGGCGAATCGCATGAGGCGCGAAGACATCGACTTCCTCCGCCGATATCTTACGCTACGTTCTGGCGAAGTTTGTCCAGCGACGACCGCAGGCAGGCGTACGTCTCGTCACTCATGTCGACGAAGCGCACGGCGAACCCGAATCCGGGCCGCCCGTAAACAGTCTCCGCCTGCACCGTGACGGTGCCTTCGTAGGGGAGCGTCAGCCGGAGCGAGATCCTCTGGCCAACCGGCGTGTCGTAGAGGGAGTTGACGAAACAACCGCCTTCGCTCAAGTCGTAGATGAGCAGGGGCGTTTCGATGAGGCCGACACGGCATCCGTCGAACGGGCCCGTGACGCGATGGGCTTTGCGATTCTCCTTCGAGGACTCGGGAGTGGCCATCCTAGGCGACCGCCGCAGGGGACGCGGCATCCTCGAACTGGTCCAGCGAATGGGGCGAAGGCGCGGCCACCAACTGGACGCCGTCCACCCCGGCCGGGCTGCCGAACGAACTGATGGTCGCGAAGAACTCGTGACGCACCGATTCGAAGGCCGACCACGGCGCGACGCCGGCGACAAGGTACGTGTAGCCGTCAACTCTGACGTGTGCGGCTTCCACGATCACGCCAACATCGCGGAGACTTCCGGTGTAGAAACCGACGAAGGCCTCCTGCCCGTTGAGCGTCGTGGCCTGGCCGTGCAGCGCGGTGAAGCCGCCCTCGAGCATCGATGACCGCGCCAGTTCGGCGAGGTCGCCGTCCGGCTGGCACCGCGGCGCCCCCAGGAACATGAAACGTGACGGCTCGGGAGCCCGGGCGATGACGGTGTCCCGTTTCCGGCTGACTGCCCAGCCTTGCGGAAAGCGGATGGTCACTTTTCGTTCGACGGGGTCCTGCAGCGTCTGCGGCCCGTCGCGGAGCGCCGCCGACACGAACGTGCCGAGCGTGCCGGCCTCGTCCGACGACATGGGTCCGAATTCCAGGCCGGCGCGATAGATGAGCGATGTCGCGCCGCTCTCGTCGCGGGTCACGCCGATGACAAAGGCGCGGACGATGTGCGCGCGCGCGCGGAAGGCGATTTCGGGAGAGACGAACAGTGTGGCGTTGACCGAGCCTGGCGCGAGCCGGGTCGAGGATTCGACGAGCGCGCCGCCCAGGCCCACGTCGAGGAGCCTCGCCGACGTCCCGGCCCGGAGACGGGCGGACGCATCCGGCGGACACGCGATTCGCACGAACCGCCGCCGCTCGGCCGCAGTGAGCGCCCCGGCCGTCTCGCTTGCCGAGGGAGTCGCGTTCATGCGACCGCCAGCCTCACGTCCATCTCGCCGAACTGGAACGCCGCGAGGAAGGCTTCGACCACCTGCGGATCGAAGTCGGTCGCCGTGCCCTTGACGATGATGTCCTTGGCTTCAAAGGGAGACATGGCCTTGCGATAGGGGCGATCGCTCGTGAGCGAATCGTAGACGTCCGCGACTGAAATGACGCGCGCCTCGATCGGAATCTCCTGTCCCTTTGTCGGGTGATATCCGGACCCGTCGAACTTGTCGTGGTGGGCGAGGACGATGGGGATGACGCGCCGCAGCGATCCGCCGACGGTTTCAAGCATCTCGACGCCCCTGCCGACGTGCTGCTGGATTTCCTGATACTCGTCGCTCGTGAGGCGCGCCGCCTTGTACAGCAGCTCGCGGCTGATCTCGAGCTTGCCGATGTCATGCAGCAGGCTGGCCGCCCGCACGTCTTCGATGCGCTCGGGGCTCAGCTTGAGGTGCGCCGCGATTCGCGCCGCGTACTCGGAAACCCTGTGCGAGTGATGTTCCGTGTATTCGTCCTTGGAGACCAGGTGCCGAAGAATCAGGAGCACGCCGTGGTAGGTCGAGCGCAGTTCCATGAGCTGTGCGTTCTTGTGCTCGTAGAGTGTGCCCATGAGGTAGGCGGTGATAATCAGGCTGCAGCCCCACGCCACCAGATCCAGCAACGTTGTCGCCGGAGCCGCCGACGCTTCCTTCCCGAAGATGCCCGACGTCATGGTCAGCAGCGTCACCAGCAGCACGCTCGCGAACGCCGTCAGCGTGGCGTGGCGCCGGCCGTAGATGTAGGCCGAGGCGACGGTCGGCAGCGTATACACATAGAGGACCATGCGCTGGGCGTCGATCACGAAGTTCAGGGCCAGCGCGATGACGAACATCGAGAAGACCAGCAGCAGTTCCTTGTTCACCTTTTCGAGGTGACGCATCGTATGGGATGGGGATGGCACGTCTCTATCCTTTCGCTACGTTTTCACACCTCAGACCGGACGAACTAGGACGGATGCCTCGCGGGCGCCGCCCAGCATCTTGCCCAGGGCTTCGTCGAACAGTCCGAGCGCCGAGGCCGGCGCGGACGGCGCCGGCGCGACGGGCACGGCCCGGGCGCCTTCAATCTGATCCGCGAGGCGCTCCTGCAGGCTCTGATCGACGCCGCTGGCTGCGACCGGTGCCGCCGCCTGGCTATAGCGATTGATTTCGGAAACCAGCTGCGCCGCGTAGCGGCCGGCGTCGTCGAGGGCGGCGGGCGCGGCGGGTACGTGCTGCAGAACGGCAGCGCCAGTGCCATACGTCCCGTTGCCGTTGCCGTTTGAACCGTTGAAGGGCGTCGTCGCAGCGGGCGGCGCGCCGAGCGGCGCCTCGTTGACGGGTGCGGCCGTCATCACGCTCCCGAACGCCGCGCGCGCCGACATCGTCAGGGCGGCGATCCGTTCACCCGCCATGCGAACCAGCGTGTGACCGAGGTTGAGCGCGGCCTCGCTGTTGAAGGGAACCGCGGACTCGTCGTTCCGCGCACCCGCGTCGGCGTGCACGACGGCGACCACTCGTCCACCGGTCGTCACGGGGAAGGTCACCGTCCAGGCCTCACCGGCCTGCGCGGCCGATGGCCCGTCGCCAGTGAAGATCGTGCGGCTGGCCGTGACGGCGCGCGTCAACGCGGAGTCGGTCGCGAGCGGGAGCTCGAACTCCCGGGTAATCGCCGCTCCGCCCGTGAAGCCGACGCTCCGCCATCCCTGCAGCCTCTTGGACTTCGTTTTGACGACGAAGAGCGCCGCGCGCGGGAAGAGCGTCCCGGCACCATCGACGAGCGCGTCGAGGACCTGCGAGAGGTCGGTCGCAGAACTAATCGCCTGATACATCGCCTGGGCGGGATCGACCTGCGCCACGTGTTCCACAACCGGTGCTGGTTCCGGCAGGGCGATGACCGCGGCCGGCTGAGTCAGCGCTTCGGAGTCCTGCGCGTATCCCTCAACTGACACGAACGCGGACGCGGCTTCGGTCTGTTCGGTGAACTGGACGACCTGACGTTCAACCGCAGGCTCCGGGACCTGGGCGATTGCGGGTTCGAAGGTATGTTCAAAGACTGCCGGCGCGAAGACGGTCTCTTCGGGAACCGGGACGACGACTGCGGGTTCCGTCCTGAGCTCGGCGACAGGCTCAACCGCGGGTTCGACCGGAAGGGCGGCGGCGAACTCGACGGGTGCGAGCATGACGGGCGCGGCCGGCCGGGCGGCTTCGGCGCGAGCCAGCTCCATCTCGGTGCGGACACGCTCGAGCTCACTGCGCAGCGCCTCGATTTCGCGGGCGCCCACTTCGAGGCGCCGCTCGGCTTCAGCCTGCGCGGCCGCGAGCTCGGCCCGCGCCGCGTCCACCTGCGCCTGCGCCTTCTCCAGGATTCGCGCGTGCCGCACGTTGGAAATTCGCGCCGCTTCGAGCAGGGCGTCCTGCTCGGAAAGGACCGTTCGAGCTTCCTCTTTCGCGGCCAGGGCGGCGCTCAGCTGCGCGTCCCGCTCCGTGCGAAGGGTTTCGGCCAAAACGTTCGCGACACGGAGCGCTTCGGTCTGCGCGTCCCGCTCGACGCTCAATGCCTCGCCGCGCTCCCGGGCCGCGCGGAGTGCGACCAGCTGGGCGTCGCGATCGGCCTGCAGTGCCTCGGCGCGTTCGTTCGCGATGCGCAGGGCCTCGAACTGAGCGTCGCGATCGGCCTGAATCGCGTCGGCGCGTTCTTTCGCGGCCCGGAGCGCCTCGAGGTGGGCGTCCCGCTCGATCACGAATCGCTTCGGCGCGTTCGGTGGCGGCCCGGAGGGATGCGAGCTGCACGTCCCTGTCGGCGCGGACGGCATCGCCCTGCTCGCGGGCGACGCGGAGCGCCTCGAGCTGCGCGTCGCGATCGGCCTGCATCGCGTTCGCCTGCTCGGTGGCTTTCTGAATCGCGTCGGACAGCGCCGCGCGTTCGCGCTGATCGGCATCGCGCTGCGCCGCCGCTTCGGCCCGCATCACGTCGAGCTGCCTCTGGGCTTCGGCGCGGTCCTGCTGGAGGCGGGCCTCGGCCTCTTCGAGGGCGACCGTGCGCGCGGTTCGCGCCGCAGCGCCGGCTTCTTCGCTGGCGGCGTGCGTGAGCCGCTCGACGAGCTCACGGATCGGCGCCGCGTCGATATTGGCGGCGCCCGCGAGCGTCGCGGTCAGTGACTGGTATCGGAGGTCGAGAGCGACACGAAGCGCTTCGAGCTCGGTCTGTGCAGGCCTGGCCGCCTGCGCGATCAGGGTCCGGACGGTCGCGGTGGCCTGGGCCTCTGCGAAGTCGTGGAAGGTGGCCGGGGTTGTGCCGTCTGGAGTTGGGAACGAAGAATTCACTTTTAAGTAGTCCGATTTCAGTACAGCAACACGCCTGCCGTATGTGTCGCGGAAGATTGCGGCGGGGCGACTGGCTATAAAGAGCTGATTCTAAAAGCTGAAGTTCCTGCTCTGGCGAGCTGGGAAGACGGCGGGATTGGGAACAGGATATTGGCCGGGTTCAATTCTGGTACGTCGAGGACAACTTTGTTATTCGTCCAATCTCCTTTCTCTATAAGCACTTATGTGTAAATTTAGACGATATAAGCCTTTGAATGTCTTAATAGGACACCGTGGTCTTATATAGGACACTTACTGTCGTGCTTGGCGTTGAATCGGGACGGTCGGCCAGCAGCGGTCTGCGAGGTCACCGGGACGCCATCATCTTCAGCAACGCCGGCGTGTCCTGCGTGCACCGATTCGGTTGCCACCGAAGCATTCCCGCCTGCGCGGCCATGGCGGAATCGATCGGCGTCATGCCAAAATCCACCTCGGCGGCATCCTCTAGCCGACCGCTGAACGGAAAACGAGCCACGAGCACGAGAAACGAGAAACGGAATGAAGATCCCCCCACTCCTCATTTGCGGCGCGATCCTGACGATCGCGACGACGGCCGCTCAGGTGCGCCGCGTGGACGATACGACGCTGCGACATGCCGGCGAGGGCGGGGAGTGGCTGACCTACGGGCTGAACCAGTCGGAGAACCGCTTCAGCACGCTCACGCAGATCAGTACGGCGAACGTGAAGGAGCTCGGGCTCGCGTGGTCGTACGACGTGGGCACGGGAGGCGGCGGACAGGAAGCCACGCCGTTGTTTTCGAACGGCACGATCTACGGGATCACCAACTGGAGCATCGTGTTCGCGGTTGACGCCCGAACGGGCAAAGAACGATGGCGGTGGGACCCGGAGGTCAACCAGGCCACGGTCCGCATGAAGATCTGCTGCGGTGTCGTCAACCGGGGGCTGGCGATCTACCAGGGAATGGTGATCGCGCCGGCTATCGACGGTCGGCTGCTGGCGCTCGACGCGGAGACAGGCAAGGTGATCTGGGAATCGCGCGTCGCGTATCCGCAGGATCATTACACGCTCACGATGGCGCCCCGGATCGCCAAAGGCAAGGTCATCATCGGCGTGAGCGGCGGGGATCGTCCCACGCGCGGGTTCTTTGCCGCGTTCGATGCGATGACCGGACGCCAGGTCTGGCGGTTCTACACCGTTCCCGGAGATCCGTCGAAGCCGTTCGAAAACGCCGCGATGAAGAAGGCGGCCGCGACGTGGGACGGCGAATGGTGGAAGGTCGGGGGCGGCGGCGCCGTCTGGGACGGCATGGCGTACGACGCGGACGCCGACCTTCTCTATGTCGGCACGGGCAACGCCGAGCCGTGGGCGCAGCAACTCCGGACGAGCACACCCAAGGACAACCTTTACGTCTGTTCGATCCTCGCGGTGTCGGCGGCGACGGGCGAGCTCAAGTGGCATTACCAGGTGGTCCCGGGCGACATCTGGGACTTCGACAGCGTCCAGCATCTGATCCTGGCCGACCTGATCATCAGCGGCCGGCCGCGCAAGGTCATCATGCAGGCCAACAAGGACGCGTTCTACTACGTCATCGATCGGCTCACGGGCGAGTTCATTTCCGCGGGCCCGTTCTCGAAAGTCACATGGGCCAGTGGCATCGATCCCAGGACCGGCCGGCCCATCGTCAACAAAGCGGCGTACTACGGCTACGAGGCGATCGCGATTTCGCCTGGCGGCGGCGGCGCGCACAACTGGTCGCCGATGTCGTTCAGTCCGGTGACGGGGCTGGCGTACATCCCGACGTCGACAGCGAGCAGCTGGACCTATCAGGCCGAGCCGTCCTACAACCCGAAACCCGGACTCATGACCGGCACGGTGCGTCCGATGCCGGCTGCGACGCTGCCGTCGCCTCCGGCGATTGGCCCGGAGCCTCTGGGTGAGTCGGGACCGAGGGGCGCGCTGGTCGCCTGGGATCCGGTGGCGCAGCAGATGCGCTGGCGCATGCCGGGTGGCGGCGGCATCGGCGGCGGCACGATGACGACGGCCGGCAACCTGGTGTTTCAGGTCATCAACGACGGCCGCCTGCTGGCGTACAGCGCCGACAAGGGCGAGAAACTGCTCGAGCTGCAGACCGGCCTGCGCAGCGGCATGGGGCCGCCGATCACCTATCAGCTCGATGGGAAGCAGTACGTCGCGTTGATGGGGGGCGTGGGATCAGCGGCGCCTGGCGGGAACGCGGGCCCCGGCAATCAGCCCACGCCGTTTTCGCCGAAGCTCCTGACGTTCGTCCTCGGCGGCAGCGCTCCGGCGCTCAATCAGCAGTAATTGGTCCACGGGTCCACAGGGTCCACGGGGTCCACGGGTCCACGCGGTCCACGGGTCCACGGGTCCACAGGTCCACGGGCCACAGATCCACGTACGAGTCCACGAGGTCCACGGACCACGAAGTTAGCGAAGCTCTCCTCAAAGAGCACTGGTCTTCGTGGACTTGTGCCTTCGTGAAAAACCGTCCTAGAAGGTGATCTCCGCGCTGATCTTGGCGAGTCGCGCGGTCAGCACCGTCACCGGTGTGTTCCACGCACCGGTCGGGGAATACGCCGCGTTATACGTCAGGATCGCGCTCGAGTTGAGCGAGTTGTAGATATCGACGCCGAGCATCGTGCGCGTGCGCCCGTACCGCAGGATCTTCGCGATCCTGAAGTCGAGCTGGTTGATCCGATCGCCGTACATCGCGCCCGGCGTCAGGAGGTTGATCGTCACGTTGGCAGGGTTGCCGGCCGGGAGCCGCCCGAGCGCCTGGGCGATCGCGGAACCAGCGCCCGCGGGTGCGGCGTAGTTGGCGGCCAGCAGCGCGCCGGGCTTGCTCTGGAACACGCCGCTCACCTGCAGTTCGATCTTTGGGATGACATAAGACCCCAGCCCCCGCGCCTGCGTCAGGATGCCGTAGTCCACGTGGCAGTACGGGCTCAGCGTGTTGACCGCTGAGCTGGTGAGGCCGGGAAGCCCCGGCGTCAGGTTGGCGACCAATTCCGGGAGATTCGTGCGCACCGCGCAGTTGTCGGCGATTTGTTTGCCGGTACTGGTGCCGCCCTGGAACGTCAGACCGTTGCGCATCCGGAAGTTCAACGTCACGTCCACGCCGTTGAAGTACTGATACCAGTCGCCGTACTTCTGCGAATCGGTGACGAGGTTGTTGACCTGGCCGAACTTGGTGGGGACGACGTCGTAGAGCGTGCCGACCGTATACCCGCCGCCGCCGGGGAGGCGCGGATCGAGCGGCGCGGTAATGCTGTACGGCGTGAGGTCGGAATTCGCGAGCGACTGGTTGTCCAGCACCGTGAATCCGTGATACCACCGCCGCGTGTAAGCGACTTCGATCGAGGCCCGCGCCATGATCTGCTGCTGAACCGACGCGCCGAGCGTCCAGTCGGACGCGCGCACGCCCCAGCCGTTGAGCAGCGCCGGATCGAAGCTGTTGGTCAACGGGAACTGTCCCTGTGACAAGAGCGCAAAGCTCTGGTTCGAGATCGCCCCGCACGTGTCGACGCTGCCCGTCGTCGCCGGGCTCTGGGCCAGCGGACTCGCCAGGTTGCAGTCCGGCACGAAGTCTTTGTCCGCATCGGTCCAGGAGCGCGTGACGCTCAACGGGGCAAACGGGCCGCCGCTGCCCGGCGCGCGCAGCGTGGGATTCGCGTTGGCCCAGTTGTTCGACACGCCCGCGCCCTCCAGGTACTTGCCGAGGTTCGCCTTGACGGCCGTCTTGCCGTTGCCGAAGACGTCCCACGACATACCCATGCGCGGCGTGATGTCCTTGTACGAGTTCACGCCTTCGGTGAGCGGAATATGGATCGCCGTCGGGAGAAACGTCGACGGCCCTTCCGTCTGTTCGGGATACCAGCTGGTCGAACGGTCGAACCTCAGCGCGCCCTGGACGAGTGAAGTGGTTGTGGGTCCACTGATCCTGCGCGAAGAAGGCGTGCCAGCCGCCGTCGCCGTTGTTCTGCCACGGCCCGACGAGCTCCGTGATCTGGTTCGGGACGAGATTGTTGACGCGGAACGACATGTTCTGGCTGTTCGTGCCCCACGTCCGGTAGTCCGTCATCAGCGTGCCCTGGTAGCCGATCTTGAGGCTGTTCGCGCCGGTGACGTACGACATCGACGCCTTCCAGTTCCACGACGCGGCCGTGTTGGTGCCGTAGTCCTGCGACCGGTAGACCAGGCCCGCCGGTGCGTTGTTGTTGAGCGGGCAGTTCGGCGAGCACTGCTCGACCATGTTGATCAGATCGTGCGTCGGGTTCGGGTTGCGTTCGAAGTTGCCCCAGCCGTAGTACACGCCGCCGAACCCCGCGTCGAGCAGGAGTTTGCTGGTCATCGGCGATGACCAGGTCACCTGCGGCACGCGCAGCGGCGCAGTCTGCGCCGTTCCCCGAGCTTCGGGCGAGACGCGCGGCGGATCGGTGATGCCCGTCGTCAGGCCCGTGCACTTCGGGCAGTTCGCCTGCTCGTCCCAGAAGCCGCTGATCTTGTTACGCGGCGTGACCTGCCACGTGACGCGCATGCTGCCGTTGTTGGACGTACGATCGGAGTACGCCGTCTGCAACGGGCGACCGTTGAGGCCGTCTGCGGGCAGGTACGCATACTTCGCCGGGTCGCCCGCATTCAGATTGTAGTAGATGTTCGCGATCCCGCGCGTGCTGCCCTGTATTCGCGCGTTCCCGAAGAACCAGACTTTGTCCTTCTTGATCGGGCCGCCGAACGATCCGTTGAGGTCGTAGACGCCCGTCAACGGCAGCGGCGTCTGAAGGCCGGCGGCCTGCAGTGCCGGGGTGAAGTTGCTGCCCTCGAGCGCTTCGCCGGTCACGCTGTAGAACACGGCGCCAGAGTGCGAGTTGCCGCCGGTTTTCGGCACGATGTTCATCACCAGTCCGGCCGTTTCGGATTCGCCGAGGCCGCCGGCCGTCGTGAACGTGACTTCCTGGGCGTTGCCCACGTCGGCCACGTACGCCGGCGGCTGGTTGCCTCCCGGCGGGTTGCCGATGTTCAGTCCATCCACCGTCATGCGGCCTTCGTTGTTGCGCCCGCCGTGAATCGGAAACTGCGTGGTCGATGTCGTGGTGACGACGTCGTTCAGGTTGGTCATCACGCCGGGCACGACGTTGACGATGCCGTTGTAGCTGCGCACCGTCGGGATCGACTTGAGCGCGTCGTTGGTGATCGTCACCTCGCGACGCGCGCTCTGGACGTCGACAACGGGCGTTTCGCCGGTGACGGTGATCGTTTCCGCAACCGCGCCAACCTTGAGGTCCGCGTTGACGGTCGCGGTAAACGACCCGGTGAGCTCGATGCCTTCCCGCCGGACTCCGCTGAACCCGGTCAGGGAAAACGTGACGGTGTAGACGCCGGGCCGCAGATCCTCGATCCGGTACACGCCCGAGCCGTCGCTGACGGCCGAGCGGACTTTCTCGATCAACGCCGGGCTCGCGGCTTCCACCGTGACGCCAGGAAGCACGGCGCCGGACGAGTCTTTCACGGTGCCCGCGATCACGGCCTGCGCCAGTGCGGCCGTTGGGAGCAGAACGATCAACGCCAGCAGCCCCAGGGTTCTGGACAGTACGCGCATCTCAACCTCGCCTTCCGTCTTGGGTTCGCGTTCCTTCTCTGCGTGTCAGGAGTCCGTCACGACGATGCCTGGGTATACGCTTGGCCTTCCTGACTGTCAAGGTGCAAGACGCCAGATTTCAGGCATTTCTGGCCGCAATCCAGCGAGTTGGATCGGTGGCGGTATGATGACGCCGAGGCCGGGCAGGCGACTGCCCGCCATGAAACGGGGGCAGGATGCGGAAACGAATCGTAAAAAAGAAGTCTCGCGCGTCGGTGAAATCGAGGAAAGCCGGGAAGGCCGCTTCAGGGAGACGCCGGAAGACGCGCGCAGTTGATCCGGTCATGGCGCCCGTTCGCGGCGCGGAACGGCGCCAGGTCGGACACGTCAGGCTCGAAGTGGGACGCGCGGGCGCTGCTCGCGTGAAGCGAATGATCTATCCCGCGGGATTCCACTGGGCGAAAGATATGAAGGCGGCCGTGGGCACCGAACTCTGCATGCACGCCCATGTCGGGTTTCTCGTGCGCGGCGAGATTCACATCGAGTACGCCGACGGGTGCATCGTGGAGTTCAAGGCGCCCCAGGTCGTGGCGATCGAGCCGGGACATGACGGATGGGTCGTCGGCAAAGAGCCCGTCGTCATGATCGAGTTCGACTTCGAACGCGACACGATCAGCCGCACCGGGATGCCCGATGCACACGGGCACTAGAGTGCCGGAACGTAGAATGCAGAACGTAAAACGAGAAACGAGCCACGAGAAACGAGCCACGAGCCACGGAAAGGCCGCGCTCTTCAGCGGCCCTCCGTCCTAGGCCGACCGCCGCGGAATGCGCAGCTTGAGCGCGACGCCGCCGTTCGACGGCGTCGCCAGCGTCACCTCTCCGCCAAGGCGCTCGGCCGCGGCCTTCATGGAGGTGGCGCCGAGCAGCGCCTGCCATCCGCCTGGCCGTTCTGACCACGACTCGTCGAAGACGCGGCGGATCCAGTCCCTGGGCATCGAGACGTTGCCGGACGACACCTCGACCGTCGTGGACGACTGCAGCCGGGCGGTGCGGATCTGGATGACGGGCCGGTCGCCGGGATCGACAACGGGCAGCAGCGCGACGATGGCGCCGGTGAGCCCGATCCCGAGGACTTGTTCGTCGACCGGGTCCGAACCCACTCCATCGGCGAACGTGGCGTGGAACGCGACGCCGGCCAGACGGAATTCCGGCGCCAGCGATTTTCTGACCTGGTCGATGACGGTGGAAACGGCCACGACGCCTGTTCCGCGCACGGGCGCCTGATCGCTGAGCTGCTGCGCGTCCACCATCCACGCGGCACGGCAGGAGTTCGCCTGCGCGAGATCGAAGCCGACCCGTCGCGTCACGGGGTCGTCACCCGTCAACAGCGTCAGGGCCGTTTGAATCGTCGTCATGTGACGGCGGAGGTTCTGGCGGAACGCATCGGCCGTTCCGTTCGACCGGTCGTCGGCATCGGGTTCCGCAGGACCGCCGCAACGCAGGTTATCCGCATCGGCGAGGGCGTCGGCCTGGCTGCCGTCCACGGGCAGGATGATGCAAGGCACCGTCGTCAGCCCGGCCAGCCTGGCCGCTTCAAGGCGGTTGCGGCCGGCGACCGCCATATACGAGGGACCATCGCCGCGGACCAGGAGCGGCTGGAGGACGCCGTGCGACGCAATCGATCGCACGAGCGGTTCCAGCTCCGCCTTGCTGCGCACACGATCCGCGGTGATGGCGTGCGTGGAAATCATCCGGATGACCGGTCCCACGGCGCGTTCCGTCAGATCATCCACGTAATGGGCCTCGGCTCGCATGCGGTAGCCGGCCGGAAGTCCTTCGCGGACCGGCGGGAGATCTGTCAGCAGGCCGTCTTCAGAGTGTGAGGAATCACGCGCGCTCGTATTCGGTTGGAGTTCAGACACGTCGACGCTCCGTCAGCCACTGGAAAAGCTCTCATGCAAGGGGAAGAAGAGACTTAGTTATAGCAGAGCTTTTCGGCCGGTAGCAAGCAGGCGAGGTGCTCGAACGAAATCGTTCGCGCCCGACTCTTCGGCGGGGAAGAGCAGCAGCGCGTTTTGCTCTTCGTTTCTGCGCGGGGCGCGCGCCTCGGCGGGGCGTCCGAGGCCGGCAGCAGCCGTCGCGGTTGCCTGGAAGAAGCCGAGCATCAGTGCTGACAACGTGACAGCGCCAAGAATCGTGTACGGCTCGTGCTGAAACGCCCATCGCCAGCTCAGCGCGATCATCAGCACGGCGTGCGTCAGAAACGTGAACCACGCGATGCGAACGCCTGGCGCGTCGGATGAGGGTTTGGGCGCCTCGACAGCTTCGTGAGTTTCCTGGCCTTCAGTGGGAAAGACCAGCAACGCATCCCGTTTCTCGGTAGCCCTCGGATTCGGGCTGGTGTTCTCCAGACCGCGCAGCCTGTCGGCGGCGCCCGCCAGAAAGCCGATCGTCAGCGTCCACATCGTGGCGGAGTCGAGCAGGGCGTGCCGGCTGTCGTGGTACGCCCACTGCCACATCAACGCCAGGATCACCGGTGCGTTGACGATGAGGAGCCATGCGAAACGGCGGGACGGCCGCATGCCTCAAATTGTGCGCTGCTGCTACTGCAGTGCCAAGAGGGGCGCTCGTGCGTTCTGCATGGTCCTGCACTGGTTCTGCAGGAATTTGCACGCCAATCGCGAGGCGAGCTCTACTGTTTCCGCGCCGCGGCGACGCGCGATACGGTGATGACGTCGCCAGCCAGCGTGCCGGTCAGCTTCACGGTCTGCGCCGCAAACATTGCGAGATCGGTGTGGTCCTGGTTCGCGATTCCATAGGTTTTCCCGCCCGAGACGAAGACGTACTTCTGCCCCCGGCGCATGACGCAGCCCACCGTGCATTCCTGGTTCGTCATCGTGTGCCCGGAGTTTTCCCTGGCGTGTTCGATGTTCGACTGATGCGACGCCACGCACATCGTGTCGGTGATCACGCCGGCGCCGGTCCACGTGTCGGCGGTGAAAGCCGTCGTGGAAAGAATAAGGAGCGCGGCCGCGGCGAAGGCAAACGTCTTCATGTCGCGATCCTCACTCGTAGTAGGCCGGGGACTTCTTGAGCTTGGCATTCGCGCCGAAATCGTGCTGAATCCAGAGCGCCGCTTTCGTCCGCCGCAGATACTCTTCGATTGTCACGCGCGATGCGGCCGATGCCTGGACGTTGAATTCGTTGTCGGGCGGTGCGCGATGGAGCGAGCGCTCCGGCGGATAGTGATAGAGGTCGCCGCCCAGCATGATGAGCCCGGTGGCGGCCAGCCGAAGGACCAGCACCTGATGGCCCGGCGTGTGCCCGGGCGCGGCCTTGATGATCGCCTGGCCGTCGCCGAAGACGTCGTGCTCGTCCTTGTCGAGCAGGACGATCGGGCTGTTCTTGAGCCGTGTGTAGAACGACGGGTTGACGCGCGGGTTGTTCTCGGCCCACATGAAGTCGCGCTCGGCCGGTCGCGTGAGCCACGTCGAAGCCGCAAATTCGTTCAGATTGGCCGTGTGATCGATGTGCGCGTGGGAGACCGCCACGTACTTGACGTCGGCTGGCGCATAGCCAATCTGCGAGAGCTGGCTCTTGAGCGAGCGCGCCACGAAGGCCGCCACTGTCGGGTTGACGCTTCCTCGCGCTCCCTGTGGCTGCGCTTCCACGGTCTCGTCGGGGATGACGCCCGTATCCCACAACAGCGTCCCGCGCGGGTGCACCACGAGAAAACACGGCACCGGCATCCGGGTTTCGCCTGCCTCCGCGATCGTGATGTGGTACCGCTCGACGCCTTCCCTCGTCGGCGTCAGCATGCCGCAGTCGAGGACGTAGAGCCGCATCGACTTCGGAGCGGAAGGCGCCGCGGATCCGCCGGAAACGCCGAGCGTGACAAGGATGCCGATCATCAACGCAAGCCGTCGCGTCCTCATTTCACCTCCACCTGAATCTCGACGGCCGTACGAGCGCCGACATTCTCGGTCGCATGTTTCAGCGCGTCCCGCCACGCGACCTCGCCCGGCCGCCGCGGGTTGTCCACGACGCGGCCGTCGGCCATTTCCATGGTCGTATGCAGCTCCGTGAGATACACGACGACATAGTGCGGGTGCTCGTGCAGCGGGCTTTTCACGCCGGGTTCGAGCACCGTGCGCAACACGCGGACCCGGTCGTTCTCGAGCGGCACGGTGTGGTACTTGGGATCGAGCGTGACCGGATCGAGCGTGATGGGAGGCGACGCCGGCGCGCCCGGCTTCAAGTCGATGACGATGGCTTCCACGCGGCGATCCGACACGTTCTGCTCGCTGTACGCGCCGGCCTTCTGCCAGGCCACCGTTCCAGCTTTCTGCCTCACCTCATGCGTCCCGCCCCTGGCGTCCGCCAGCCGCTCGTGCGCATCCGTCAGGTAGACCACGACGCGAGGCAGATGCTCGGCTGTCGCGGTCTGCTCGTGAGGCGCCCGGACCGAGCGCCATACGCGCACCCAGGCGTTTTCCAGTTCCAGTGTGTCGCCCGCGGCTGGGCCGGCGGCGGGCGACAGCCCGATCAGGATCGAAACGAGCAGCGGGAGCATGGCTGTGGCTCATTCTATGCCGGGTCATTCCCAGCGAAACACTTTCGCCGAGATGGCGGTGAAGACGACGAACGCCGCGGCGAGCGCCGCGATGTCCGCTGATGTGCGCGGACCAGGCTTCGTTCATCCAGATGCCCTGGAGCAGCGACACCGCGTACGTGATCGGCAGAATTCGCGCGAGGCCCTGGATCCCCGGCGGGAGCGCGCTCACCGGCACGAAGAGGCCGGAGACCGCGATCATCGGGTAAAGAATGATCGCGCCGAGCGGCTGGGCGAAGCGCGCCGTCGGCACGATGCTCGAGATCAGGAAGCCGAGCGACAGGATGCTCAGCGTGCTGACGAGCAGCGCGAGTGTAAATTTTGCCAGCGGCGCGTCCACGCCGACCGGATAGTAGCGCTTGCCGACGAGCACCATCAGCGCCAGCGTCGTCGCCGTGAGCAGCAGTTTGACGAGCACGTGGGCCGTGAGAATCGTCAGCGGACGGAGCGGCGTGGCGCGCAGGCGCTTCAGGATGCCGCCCTCGCGGTAGATCGAGATGATGGTCACGAGCGACAGGACCGCGCTGATGGCGATGAGCACGGTCGAGAACACCGGAAAACTGACGCTCACGAGCTTGTTGCCCGGCGACCCCGGCGTCGTGGCCGCGGAGAGGCCACGGCCCGCAATCCGCCCCAGCACGACGAACGCGAGGACGGGCATCGCGACCGTTCCGAAGGCGCCGAGAGGCTCGCGGAGGAAGATTTTGATCTCGAGCCAGGTCAGTTTGAGGAGACCGCGCATGTTGTTCGCTCGCTAGTCACGAATCGAGTGGCCGGTCAGCTTCAGGAACACGTCTTCGAGCGTCGGGATAATTGTCCGGAAATCGGTCACGCGGATCCGATGCTCGGACAAACACGAGATGACCTCGGCCACCAGATCGTCGCCGCGGCCCCGCACCGTGATGCGTAAATCCTCCCGTAGGACCGAGTCGGCCCGCGGAACAGATCGCAGGTGTTCGGCGGCCGTCCCGTCGGTCGTGACGAGGACGACGGTGCGCTCGGGACAGTGCCGGTCCACGAGGCGTGCGGGCTTATCCACGTCGACGATGCGGCCGTGCTCGATGATGGCCACGCGGTCGCACAACCGCTCCGCTTCTTCCATGAGATGCGTCGTCAGGAAGACGGTTTTTCCACGTTCGCGGATGCCGCGGACAAGTTCCCAGATCGCCCTCCGCGCCTGCGGGTCGAGGCCCGTGGTCAGCTCGTCGAGAAAGACGACCTCGGGATCGTTGATCAAGGCGAGGGCGATGAACAGCCGCTGCTTCTGGCCGCCGGACAGCGTCATGAACCAGGCCTGCCGTTTCTCGGACAGTCCCAGGTGATCGAGCAATCGCTCGCTGTCGACCGTCTGGCGGTAGAGCGACGCCCACAGATCGACGGCTTCCCACACCTTGATGCGCTTCTGCAGCTGGGCCTCCTGCAGCTGCACGCCGATCTTCGCGTGCAACGCCGCTGCATCGCGCACCGGATCGAGGCCGAGCACCGAGATGGTTCCGCGATCGGGCGTGCGGAGTCCTTCGATGCACTCCATGGTCGTGGTCTTGCCGGCGCCGTTCGGCCCGATCAAGCCGAAGATCTCGCCATCCCGCACGTCGAACGAGACATCGTCCACGGCCACCATCCGGCCGTATGTCTTTCGGATGTTCGAAACGCGGATAACGGAGGCTGAGGTGCCGGAGGAGTCCATATGTCGAATCGTTCGCGCCGTCAGGGCGCCAGCCCGGGAGGATAGCGGGCAAGGGCATCGGCGACGGAGACCGCCTGCGCCTGCCGGGCAGCGCTCGTCGCGCCCGGATGCGTGCTCTCGACCTCGGCCTGAGCGGATCGGACGGTCTCCACCTGGCCGCCGCTGCCGCGGGCGAGCAGTGTCTCGGCGTGCAGGAGGCAGGCCATCACGATGCGAGGCTCCATGTTCCGCCGCCGGAGGAATTGTCCATAGTTGAACCAGTCGACGCCTGACGCCGCGTCGTCGCCGCCGCGTTCGTCAAACGTCAGCGCGTTGCGGTACGCGCGGCCGGCATCCTCCGTCTGGCCGGCCTGTTCGAGGGCGTCGGCGCGCCCGGCCCAGAACTGTGCGAGGTAGCGGGGCACGCGGTCGAGCGCCGGATCGATGTCCAGCGCCTTCTGCCATTTTCGGACGGCGTCACGTTCCATGCCGAGCTGCATCGCCAGCACACCCGCGTTCACGAGCGCCGTGACGTCCCGTGGCTGCCGGGCGAGATAGGTCCTGGTAGTCGTCGTACGCTTCCTGGAACCGCCGATCGTTGATGAGGAGCCGCGCTTTACGCTGCTGGACGGCGGTGTCGTGCGGGTTCAGCGTCGACGCGAGCCGCAGCGCAGGAAGGCTGTCCGCGCTCGTTCCGAGCACGAATCGCGTCTGATCGAGCGCGGCCCATCCGCACAGCACTACGAGAGCGGCGACGCGAACGGCGCGGGCGCCGGACGAGGGACCCGCGAGCCACATCGACGCCCGCCGAACGGCGCGGCCCGCCTCCGCCGCATGTTCCGCTGCCTGACGGCGCGAATCGACGAGGAGCGCGGCGACCCGTCCGTCGCGCAGCTTCCAGACCGCGCCGTCGAGCAGGAAGTGATGAATGTTGACGATCGCGGTGAACACGAGGACGCTGCGGGTGAAGTCGACGCCGAACAGGTAGCTCGTCACCCATGGGCCTGGCACGAACAACGCGATGCCGCCGGCCAGCAGCGTGGCCGCGTACGACCAGGGCCGCCACGTCCCGCCACCCTCCGATTCGGCCTCGCGCCGGGCGTAGTAGCTCGTGATCCACAAGTACTGGGCCGAGTGCATCACCGCGAGCACGCCCGTGCTGTAGCGCGTCTGCTGCACCTGCGCGCCGCCCAGCCATTCGGCCAGCGTGGGAATGACAAACCACAGGCACTGCGTCGAGACAAGCGTGAGCGGCGCCAGCATGGCGCCGAGACCCGAGCGCGTCATCATGCGAACGAGTACGGTCGTGATCAGCGTACCGAACAGCAGCAGCAGGACGCTCCGCGCAGGCGCGGCCACGGCGGCCGGAATCCCGAGCGAATGCACCAGCGGATCGGATGACGGGCCGGTGTGAAAGGTGATGAACAGGAGCGCGTACGAAGCGAGGAACGCGAGGTAGAGCGCGCGGCGTTCACGGTCGGTCGGCGGAACGCCGTTGCGACGGGCGAACATCATCACCAGGCCGAAGTTCTGGCCCGTGTAGTGCCACGGGCTCCACGTGACGTACAGCGTGAAGATCCAGGATGCGAGCGGCGCCCAGATGTGGGAGGCGGCGCCCATCACGACGAGGAACGCGGTGATGTGAACGGTGAAGATGCGATATTTCTCGAACTCCGTGCGCGTGTGGTACGCGCGGTACACCGTCGCCATGTAGTGCGGGTAGTTGAGGGCGAGCGCAAGCAGATAGAAGAGGACCGCCCAGGATCGGGTCGCCCCGGGCGCCGACCAGCTGGCGACGAGCAGCAAGGGCGCCGACCACGCACCACAGCCGACGATCAGATCGACAGCCGGGTGATAGATCCAGCGGGATACAGGAGGGGAGACGGTCAGAGCCGAGGGTCGGGAACGTGCCTGATGCTTCCAGGAAGTCCAGCGCGTCACAGGCCCTGATTATGGGCCGTCCGGCCTCACGCGGTCACATTCATATCCACGCAGACTGTATTCAGCCGGTAATAGAGGCGCGCGAGGAACGTTTCAGCCTGGACGAGCGGAAGCAGCGGCACCGTCGTCAGGCTCACGACCTGCGTCTGTCCCGCCGCGCGCTCCAGCCACTCGATCAGGTAGCGCTGGTCGTGCAACGAGAGCGCGCCGACGTTGTGCAGCAGCAGCGTGCCCGTCTGTCTGGCTTCGGGGAGCATCAGTCTCTCGCCAGGCAGCCACGACACGACAGGTCGTGCCAGCTCCGGGATGAGCAGCTCCGCGAATCCTTTGGTGCCTTCCGGGACGATGATCAGCAGGTTGACGCCCGCGGTGCGGGCGAGGCGCCAATCGTCCGGAAGGTGTGAGAGCGTTTCGATCGAGTCGGCCACACGCGTCGCCGTCGTGTCCGCGAAGTCGGTCGATGGGTTGTCCATGGATGCCTCGCCACGCGAACTCTATGCGCGAGGGGGACATGTGGCTATCGGGAATAGCGCGGGTACCTCCTAGGGAAAATCCCTAGATCGCATGAGGAAGGTGTAACGCCACCGACAAATCAGGCATTCGTCAGCCAGCCTTGTAAGAGCGCGTACTTGACGATGTCAATACGGCCGTTCAAGTCCAGTTTCCGCATGGCGTTTGCCTTGTGCGCTTCCACAGTTTTGACACTGAGCGTCAGCCTCGAGGCGATTTCTTTATTACTGTAGCCCGACGCAATCAACCGAAGCACCTCCGCCTCGCGCTGACTGAGTGTCGCCCCGGGCTTGTTCTCGGTTCGGCCCTCACGCCCGAGGAATCCCGCCGTGACGCGCGCCGTCAGCGCGGAGTCGAGATACTGCCCGCCCGCGGCCGCCGCTCGAATGGCCTGGAGCAGCTCGTTGGGAGCGCTCTGCTTCAGGACGTAGCCCGACACGCCGGCCCGCAGCAGCTCCTGCAGGTACGCGTCGTCGCTGTGCCGCGTCAACGTGATGATCGCCGCGTCGGGCTGCTGTTTCTTGAGCGCCCGCGTGGCCGCCAGACCGTTCATCCCGGGCATCGAGATGTCCATCACGACCACGTCCGGCTTGAGCGCCAGGGCGCTTTTGACGGCGGCGTCGCCGTCGCTCGCCTCGGCGACCACTTTCATGTCGGGCTGGCCGTCGATGAGGAGCTTGAGGCCGTGCCGCACGGTCACGTGGTCGTCGGCCAGCAGCACCCGGAGCGGGGTGGAGCGTTCACGCATGGTCGGCCTCGCGCCGGTCGGATGCGGCGACCGCCATCCTGACGAAGATGGTGGTGCCGGCCCCGACGGACGATTCGATCTGGAGGGTCGCACCGATCAGGCCGGCGCGCTCACGCATCCCGAGCAATCCGAATCCCTGACCGGCAGCGCCGGCGGCGCCGCCCGGGTCGAAACCCACGCCGTCGTCTTCGATGATCAACAGGACGTGATCGGCCCGCCGCTCGAGGATCACCTCGACGTTCTTCGCCTGCGAGTGCTTGGCCACGTTGGTGAGGGCTTCCTGCGCGATGCGATAGAGGGCGGTTTCGGTTTCCGAGGGCAACCGATCGTCGAGCAGCCCCGTCGTGTGGAGTTGCGCCGACACGTGGGCCCGCCGCGACCAGTCGTTGATGTAGTTGGCCAGGGCCGCCCGCAAGCCGAGATCGTCGAGCGCCGTGGGCCGCAGCTCCCAGACGAGCTGATCCACGTCGCGATCGAGACGCTGCGCGACGTCGTCCAGCGCGACGACCTGTTCGCTCAGGCCGGCGTGATCGCCGCACGCTTCCTTGAGCAGCCTGATCCGCAGGTTCAGCGCCGTCAGCTGTTCACCGAACTGATCGTGCATTTCGCGCGCGATGCGGCGCCGCTCCTCTTCCTGCGCGAAGACGAGCCTCGCCAGCAGCTCCGTACGGGTTCGTTCGGCGTCGGCGAGCTTGCGCTCGGTGAGGTCGAAATGCGTCCCCACGATGCGCACCACGGGTCCACCCGGCTCGTGGCGAACCGGAAAGCCACGCGACAGCACATGGATGTAGCGGCCGTCCTTGTGCCGCAGGCGGAATTCTCCCTCGTAGGTCGCCGCGCCGCGCACGACGCTCTCGTTGACCTCCTGCGCGCGAGCCTTGTCGTCCGGGTGCAGCAGGCGCTCCCAGGCGACGACCGTGGGTTCGATCTCGTCGTCGGCGTAACCCAGCATCTGTTTCCAGCGGGAAGAATACACGACGCCCCCGGTTTCCAGATCCCAGTCCCACACCCCTTCCTGGGCGCCGGCGAATGCGAGCGTGAGGCGCTCCTCGCTTTCCCGAAGCGCCGCTTCTGTCCGCTTTCGCTCGGTGATGTCGAGGTGGGTGCCCACGATGCGCACGACCGGACCCCCCGCCCGGCGGACCGGAAACCCGCGCGTGAGCACGTGGATGTAGTGGCCATCCTTGTGGCGCAGCCGGAATTCGCCCACGTACGACCGTTCGCCGCGCCTCGCGCGCTCGGTCAGTTCCGTCGCTAAGGCCTTGTCGTCCGGATGGAGCACGCGCTCCCATGCGCTGACGTGCGGCTCGATCTCGTCGTCGGCGTAGCCGAGCATCTGCTTCCACCGCGGCGAGTAGACGACCGCGTTCGTCTCGAGGTTCCAGTCCCAGACGCCTTCCTGGGCGCCGGCAAAGGCGAGCGTCAGGCGTTCTTCGCTCTCGCGCAGCGCGGCCTCGCTCCGCCGGCGTTCGGTGATGTCGCGCACGATCACCTGGACGTCGGGGCCGTCGCCGCCGTCGAGGACTGCCCCGATCATCTCGACGTGCGTCGTCGATGTGTCGGGCCTCACGATTTGTGCCTCGACCGGCACCGAGGCGTGCCCGGCCATCCATCGGGTCACGCCTTCGCGGACGCGCGCGTGGGAATCCGGGAGCACGAGATCGAGCAACGACTTACCCAGCAGGTCTTCGGGTGCGGACGCGCCGCACAACCGCATCGCCGCACGGTTGAGGTAGGTGACGCGGAACTCCCGGCAGATGAAGATGGCATCCGGCGATTGCTCCACCAGACGCCGATATGGCTCTGCCATCCCCGTTATCTTACCGTTGTCGATGGAACGACTGCCCGGGCGCCAGAAAAGTTACGTGTCATTTCCCCGCCGCAGCGGGCCGCGATCCTCGGGACACCTCAGCCTGCCCGGGCGCGAGCACGTGTACGCGTGATTTGAAGCGCCATCCCTGCGGCGTTTTGACGTAAACGTCCTCGTAACGGCCTTGTGCTTCGACTTTTCCCGGCTCGCCGTCGAGCCCGATCGCGATGAGGTAGACCTTGCCGGTTGCACGACCAGCGTCGCCGGGCACCGGTTCGATCACGTGGTTCACGAGCATGTGGACGATGCCGGCCCAGGGCACGTCCTTGCAGTCGGCCGCTCCACCTCGGGCGGCTTCGGCGAGCTTCTCGCGGCCGTCGAACCGATTGCTGATCTTTCCGTTGCGTGAGGTTGCGAACGAGCCGTCGGGCACGTACAAATCGGCGTAGTCGTAGCCCTTGTTGGTGCATTCGTCGATCGCGTACGCGTACTTCGACACCAGCTGCTGAATCGCGATGTAGTCCTGCGGGGCCAGCGATTGCGCATGCGCGCGAGCGGCCGTCAGGCACGCGAGCATCGGCACCGCGACAGCCAATGCGATCGCCGGCCGCCTCATTGCGGCCCTCGCTTCAATTCGGCGTACATGGCGTCGGCCTGTTGAAACTGCAGGCAGCCCGGAGTGGGTGGAGTCGGCGGACACCCCTTGGCCCGCCAGCCGTAATCCGCCTCGAGCGTGTTCACCATGTCGTCCTTCGTCTTGCCCTGCCGAACCATGCCCGCGAGACGCGTGCGCATCGTGTCGATGTCCGCCCGGAACGCGGCGACGTCGGCCTTGGTGGACACAGGGCCGTGTCCGGGGATCACGGTATCGAAGTCGAGCGTCAGCGCGCCGTCGAGCGTCTTCGTCCAGTCGAAGAAACTCCCTCCCTGCGCGTAGTCCACGTAGATGTTGACGCCGGCGGGCCTCGACTGCGCCGGAGCGCCGTCCCGTGCGGGCCGCCGGCCGAGAAACAGATCGCCGGTGTGCACGACCTTGAGGTCGGGGAAGTAGACGATCGCGTCGCCGCTCGTGTGTCCGCGGCCGAAATATTTCGCCCGGATCTCCTTGCCGCCGAGAAACACCGACGCTTCGTCCGAGAACGTGAGGCGCGGAAGGCCAATCGGCGTCCCGGGCGTGTCCTCGTAGTAGGGCTGGCGGATGTGGACCAGGTTCGCGCGCGCGTTCTTGTGCGCGATGACTTCGGCGATCGGGAGCATCTTCATGTCGCCGCCGGCATGATCGTCGTGCTGGTGGGTGTTGATCACGTACTTCAGCGGCTTGTCGGTGACCGATTTCACCTGCGCCAGGATGTCGGCGTGATTGCGATCGAACATGTCGTCCACCAGGACGACCCCTTCGCTCGTCACGTACACGGCCACGTTGCCGCCTTCGCCCGAGATCATGTACAGGTCGCCTTTGACTTTTTCGATTCGCAACGGGCCCGGCGGCTTCGCCGTCTGCGTATAGACGACCCACGCGCCCTGCAGCGCGATCGCCCCGACGAAGAGGCCGGCGAGCGCCGTCCTGTTCAGAGTCATCGCCCTACTTCTTCTCTTCGGCCGGCGTTGACGTCGCCGGCCCCATGCCGACGATCTGCAGGATGCATTCTTCATCCCGCGCACCGTCGTAGTGAATCTCTTTCGCGGTGTGGACGACGAAGCTTCCGGCGGGTACCGGCTTGAATCCGGCCGGGTCGTACTTGGGACCGGTGTTCACCCACCACGTGCCGGCGATCACCGTGATGTAGCGGTCGTTCTGATGGAAGTGGGGCCGGCTGTTGTTGTGCGGCAGCCACTTCTGGAGCGTGATGTAGAGGCCGGGCTTGGATGGATCGCCGACAAGGACGGCAACTTCCGATCCGTTACCCTTCACCCACTTGATCTCTTTGGGCAGCTGGACCGTGATCGCCTTCGGGTCGAGATCCGCGGACAGATTGGCGGTTGCCGGCCCAATCAGGATGGTCACCGCCAGCGTCAGCAACGACAGACGGGTCCAGAACGTCGGGATACGAAGCATGCGCTCCTCCTTGTGGCCGGTTCACGACCATTTCAATTCTGCGGATTGTGCCATATCCTCAATGCGTCAAGGGAGCGAAGAAGGAAAGGCCACATGACACATCACCGCCGCGTTGTTGCTGGCGCCGTCGCGTTCGTGTCAATTGCCGCTGCCGCCCTCGTCCAGCTGCACGGAAGCGGTGCGCCGCGCACGCGCGACGGGCGGCCGGATCTGCAGGGGATCTGGAGCTATGCGACGCTGACGCCGCTCGAACGTCCCGCCGAGTTCGCGGGCAAACCGTTTCTGACCGACGCCGAGGCCAAAGCTCTCGAACAACAGACGCTCACGGTCCAGAACCGGGACCGGCGCGACGGGGAGGGCCCGGCCGGCCGCGGCTCGGACGGACGCACGGACCTCGATCGCGCGTACAACCAGGTCTGGTGGGAATACGGGTCGAAAGTGGTGGGCACGCGCCGCACGTCTCTGCTGATCGATCCGCCGGACGGGCGCATTCCGGCGCTGACGGCTGAAGGCGAGCGTGCCGCTCAGGACAAGCGCGGGCTGTGGACCGCCAACGGCGAGTACGAAGGCGGCGCGAGCGGCCTGAGCTTCGATTCATACGTCGATCGGCCGCTCCAGGAACGCTGCCTCGGCTGGACCGTGACGGGACCGCCGATGATCCCGGGCGCGTACAACAACAACATGGAAATCTTCCAGACGCCCGACGCGGTGGTCATCGTCAACGAGATGGTCCACGATCACCGTATCGTGCCGCTCGATAACCGATCGCGCGTCGGCTCGCCGATCCGCCTGTGGATGGGCGTGTCTCGCGGGCGATGGGACGGTGACACGTTCGTCGTGGACACGACGAACTTCAGGCCGGGGGTGTTCCGGAGCGCGAGCGCGTCACTGCATCTGATCGAGCGCTTCCGCAGGATGGACGACGAGACGCTGCTGTACGAATTCACCGTGGACGACCCCATCACGTGGACGAAGCCCTGGACCGTGCAGGTTCCCATGTCGAGGACCCGCGAGCCGCTCTTCGAATACGCGTGCCACGAAGGCAACTACAGCCTGCCGAACATCCTCGCGGGCGCTCGCTCGGCGGAGAAGGCCCACTGAAGATCGAGTGCGTGGTCGAGTGCGCGAACCATCTCGGCGAAGGTCCTGTCTGGGACGTCGAAGACGGTTGCTTGTACTGGCTGGACGGCACGGGGCGTCGCGTGGGCAACCCGTCGATCTGGCGTCTCGACCCGCGCACGGGCCGGACGCGCCACTGGTCGCTCGATCACGACGTCGGAGCCCTGGCGATTCGCCGCGGCGGCGGCGCGGTGCTGGCGCTCGCCGACGGCTTCTACTTCTTCGATTTCGCCGGCGAGCGGCTCGATCTGATTTCGCGCGTGGACGCCGATCAACCGCGTTCCCGCCTCAACGACGGCAAATGCGATCGGCGCGGGCGGTTCTTTGCCGGAGGCATGGACGACAAAGAGGAACTGAAAATCTGCAGCCTCTGGCGGCTTGACGCCGATCTGTCGGTGTCGCGGGTAGACGAAGGCATCATCTGCACGAATGGCCCCTGCTGGAGCCCCGACAATCGAACGTTCTATCTCGCCGACACGTTTCAGGGCGAATACTGGGCCTACGACTACGACATCGCCACCGGATCGTTGACGAACAAACGGCTGTTCCACTCCTTCAAGAACGACCCCGGCGTCGCGGACGGCTCGACGATCGACGACGAGGGGTTCGTCTGGAACGCGCAGCTGATTTCCGGCGATCTCGTTCGCTATGCGCCCGACGGGACCGTCGACCGCCGCATCGGCATGCCCGTGCGCAACATCACGAGCGTCATGTTCGGGGGCGACCGGCTCGACGAGCTGTACGTGACGTCGATGGCGCGCGTCAAACACCCCGCGGTGCACGATCTCTTTGCGAGGGAAATGAAGCCGCAGCACCTGGCCGGCAGCTTATTCAAGGTGACGGGGCTCGGCGTTCGAGGCCTGCCGGAGCCGCGGTTTGCGTCCTAAGGCGATCATCACGTGCGCCATCACCGGCGCGATTCACACGCCGACGATGTCGCCGCACCTGCCGGTCACGCCGGAGCAGATCGCCGAAAGCGCCGTCGGCGCGGCGAATGCCGGCGCGGCCATTGTTCACCTCCACGCACGCGAGCCGGGCGACGGCCGCCCGACGCAGGATCCCGCCCGGTTTCGCGCGTTCCTCCCGCAGATTGCGCGCGGCGTCAGACGTCGTGGTCAACCTGACGACGGGCGGATCCCAGGCGATGACGATCGAAGAGCGCCTGCAGCCGGCGCTGCAGCTCAGGCCGGAGGTCGCGTCGCTCAACATGGGGACGATGAACTTCGGCCTCTACGAGATGCTGCCTCGGTACGCCGAATGGAAATGGGACTGGGAACCGGCCTACCTTGCCGGCAGCGAAGCCGGTTTCTTCAAGAACACGCTCAAGGACATCGCCGACATTCTGCGGCTGTGCGGCGGCCACGGCACGCGGTTCGAGCTCGAATGCTACGATATCGGCCATCTCTACACGGCAGCGCACTTTCTGGATCGCGGCCTCCTGAAACCACCGCTGCTGATTCAGTCGGTGTTCGGCATCCGGGGAGGAATCGGCACACACCCTGAAGACGTGGCGTACATGAAACGCGTGGCCGACCGTCTCTTCGCGAGCGAGTATCAATGGTCGGTCGTCGGCGCCGGGCGTCACCAGATGTCGATTGCCAGGCAGGCGGCGGAGCTTGGCGGTCACGTGCGGGTTGGACTCGAGGACAGCTTGTGGATCGACAAAGGCCAGCTCGCATCGTCCAACGCGCAGCAGGTGACGAAAGTCCGCGCGATGCTGGATCAACTGGGGATCGATGCCGCGACGCCAGATGAGGCGCGCGCGATCCTGCACCTGAAGGGCCGAGAGTACGTGGGTTTCTGATGACGTCCGGCGAAGTTCGATCGGATCGTCCGGTTCTCGCTAAATGGAACGTCGCTAAATGACTCGTCGCGTCCGGCTTCAGCCGGACGGCTGTTGGAGGACTGATGCATCGACGATTGCTGGGTATCGTGGTCGGCGTGGGCCTGGGAATGGCGGGCATGAGCGCACAGGCGCCGAAGGTGGTTCCGCGTCCGCCCGCGCCGGCGACGCCGGGCGCACCTGCGGGTGAGAGCGCGACGCCCGACGGCTACCAGCCGATTCCGCAGTGGCTCGGGCAGACGCACGCGGCGCTGCCGGTGAGGACCGCGGCGTACGCTGTCGAGACCGTCGCCGAGGGTGTCAACGGCGCATGGTTCCAGTTTCTCCCTGACGGCCGCATGCTCGTTGCCGAGAAGAACGGCCGCATCAGGATCGTCAGCCAGGACGGCAAGCTCTCGTCGCCGCTCGGCGGCATGCCCGCGAACATGTACGCAGTCGGGCAGAGCCTCTACTCCGTACAACCGGACAGGCGCTTCGCCGCCAATCGCACAATCTATCTGGCGTACGCCGTGCTGCCGGAAGGCGTGGACGCGGCAAAGCAGCGCAGTCCTTCTCACGTGCACGTTGCGAGCGCCAAGATCTCTTCGGACGACACACGTCTCGAAGACGTCAAGGACCTGCTGGACGCCGAAGGCACCGGTGGACGTGTCATTCAATCCACCGATGGCACGCTGCTCATCGAGACGACGGTTCCTGCCGGTCTCGGCATCAAGTCCGAGGATTGGATGCAGCCGCAGCAGCTCGACAGCCTGATGGGAAAGATCCTGCGGATCAACGCCGACGGCTCGATTCCGAAGGACAACCCGTTTGTCGGCAAGGCCGGCGCCCGTCCCGAAATCTACGCGCTCGGTCTCCGCGACCCTCAGGGTCTCGCGATCAATCCGAAAACCGGAGGACTCTGGACGAGCGAGCACGGACCGCGGGGAGGCGACGAGATCAATGCGGTGCAGAAGGGGAAGAACTACGGGTTCCCGGTCATCGGCTACGGACGCGACTACACCGGCAAGCCGATCAACAACGACAAGACCGCCCAGCCGGGCATGGAACAGCCCGTGTATTTCTGGACGCCCGATATCGCGCCGGCCGGCATCGGCTTCTACAGCGGCAAGCTCTTTCCGGCCTGGCAGGGCGATCTGTTCGTCTCGGAGCTGGCGGGGAAGTGTCTCGCGAGGCTCGTTCTCAAGGATGATCGCGTTGTTGCCGAGGAGCGCCTGCTCACGGAGCTCAATGCCAGAATCCGCGCCGTCAACGAAGGTCCCGACGGCGCGCTCTACGCCATGACCGACGGCAACGGCGGCAAGATCGTGAAGCTGGTGCCGAAGAAGTAGCGGATTTCAGGCCCGATGCGGCGCAGGCCTGAAGGCCTGCACTACCCTCTGGTTGCCGACGGGCCGCGATCGCGGCGCACGACCACCTTCTTGCCCCGCAAGGTCGTGGCGCGAAGCGCGGCCACGATCTCCTCGGCCCGCGACTCGGGAACATCGATCAGCGAAAAGCGATCGGCGATCTCGATCGCGCCCAGGTCCCGCGACGTGACGCCCGCCTCGCCCGTAATGGCGCCAACGAGATCGCCCGGCCGGATGCCCGCCGTCCGGCCCGCGCCGATGAACAGGCGGACGACGTTCCCTGGTAACGCGTTGCGATCCCGCGGTTCAGCGTGGCGGCCTCGAGCCGCATCGCGAACGGGCGCGGTCCCATGGAGCCTGCACGGCGGGAATCTCGCGTTCCGTCTCGTCTCCGACCTCCGCCAGATGCGCCAGCTTCACCGCGGCGGCGGCGACCTGCACGAGATCGAATTCCTGCGCCAGCGACTCGACGACGACCCGCACATCGTCGAGATCCCCGGCGAGAATCCGTTCCCGCAGCGATGCCTTCGTGACATCCAGCCGCCGGGCCCGGATCTCGGCGACCGTCGGCACGGTGGCGACGGCGATCTTCTGTTTGGTGAACGCTTCGATGGTGCGCAGCAGGCGATGCTCCCGCGGCTCCACGAGCATGATCGCGGTGCCGGCGCGCCCGGCGCGGCCGGTGCGGCCGATACGATGGACGTACGCCTCCGCGGACGCCGGCACGTCGTAGTTGACGACGTGCGAGAGGTGCTCGATGTCGAGGCCGCGGGCGGCGACGTCGGTTGCGACGAGCAGATCCGCCTTTCCGCCCCGGAACATCTGCATGACGCGGTCGCGCTGCCGTTGCTCCATGCCGCCGTGCAGCGCCTGCGCGCGGCGGCCGTGCGCGCTGAGTGTCTCGACGAGCGTCTCGACCTCGAGCCGCGTGCGGCAGAACACCAGCGCGGAGGCCGGGTTCTCCATGTCGAGCACCCGGTCGAGCACGGCTGGCTTGTGCGCCCGCGGCACGAGATAGGCCACCTGACGCACGCGCGGCAGTTTTCCTGCGGCGGTTTTCTCGCCGGCGATGGTCACGCGCGCGGGGTCCTTCAAATGGCGCTGTGCGATCGAGAGAATGCGCGCCGGCATGGTGGCGGAAAAGAGCGCGGTCTGCTTTTCCGCCGGCGTGGACTCGAGGATCGCGTCGAGGTCCTCGGCGAAGCCCATGTCGAGCATCTCGTCCGCCTCGTCCAGCACGAGCATCCGCAAGCGGGCGAGCTTGAGCGTCCCGCGGCGGATGTGATCGAGGGCGCGCCCCGGCGTGGCGACGACGATGGCGGCGCCGCGCTCGAGGGTTCGAATCTGGGCGGAGATCGGCGCGCCGCCATACACCGGCACGACCGAGACGCCAACGCCCTTCGCGTACTTGTGAATGGCTTCCGCGACCTGCATGGACAGCTCGCGTGTGGGCACGAGCACGAGACCGCCGGTGTGCCGGCGGCTGTCAGGGTCCTGAAAGAGCGTCTGCAGCATCGGCAGCGCGAAGGCGGCGGTCTTCCCCGTGCCGGTTGCCGCCCTGGCCAGCAGATCTTTTCCGGCCAGCAGGAGCGGAATCGTTTCGCGTTGAACGGGAGTGGCCTCTTCGTATCCCAGGGCGCCGACGGCGGCCGACAGCTCCTTGACGAGACCGAGACCGCCAAACCCGCCGCGGTGCGCCGTCGGCCTGGACCGAGCTCAATGCGGCGCCACCTCGCGTTTGACCGGTTTGCCGAAGACCTCGATGCGGCCGACGTTGATATAACCGCCCGGGCCATGCCCGCTTCCAGGCATGAGGTCGGCAAAGCCGATCTCGTCGACCTTGCTCAGATCGGGATGCTCGATCCACACGCCGACGGCCACGACGCGCGCGATGTCGAGCTTCAGCCAGCGGACGTCTCCGAGCGGGATGTCGCTCTGGTTGAAATCCGTCTGCTCGCCCGACGCGCGATCGCCGACCAGCCACGTACCGTCCGCGAGCTTCAGGATGGGCCAGGCCTGATGGAAGCCCGACGTCCTGACGACCCAGCGGATTCTGGCCAGCGGGACGCTGAGGTCGACGAAGTTGTTCCGGTCCCTCAGCGCGGCGGCGCTCGGCGATGTCGTGGTTCCAGTCCACAGGTTGTTCGGCGTGACGTCGCTTGGCGCCCGCCCGGCAACCAGTTGAATCTCCTTCGCGGAGGTCCCATACAGCTTGAGCTCGAGATTCGGGCTCGACACGCCTCCCTGCGAGGCCGGCCACGCGCCGTGATCGTCTGCCGGCGTCGGCAACGGCCGCCACGTCTCGCTGAAAAAGAGCGGGGGACGCATCGGCGCCGGCCGCGCCGCCTGTTGCGCAGACACGCCGGAGCCGAATCCGGCAACCAGCAACCCGCACGCGATAACCATTCGTCGTCCTGACATGCGCACCTCCGTGGCCGTCTAAGTATGTCATCAGCCCGCACACGGGAGAGCCGGGAACCGTCGGGCCACATGTCTCCCGATTCGGGGTACTCTTGATGCCGGAGGCTCTGGTCTCATGCGCTCCTGGCTCGATCATCCCCGTCGTTTGTTTTTCGCGATTGTTCTCCTGCTCGGCGGCGCCGTCTCGCTGTTTGTTTCGGCGCAGACGACCCAGCTGGCGCTGGTCTCGACGGCGTGGCCGCCGTTCACGAGCGCACCTGGACAGGCTCGCTTTGCGCTCGACCTCGTCGAAGCCGCGCTGGGCCGGATTTCACCTCCTCGCACCGCGAGGACGACGATTGTCGAACGCCGGTCAATTCACGCCCGCGCTGCTCAGCGGCCAGTACGACGGCAGCGCCGCCGCGTGGAAGGATCCGGAACGGGAGCGCCTGCTGATCTTCTCGCAGCCGTACCTGGAGAATCGACTCGTGCTCGTCGCACGCCGAGGCGGCGATGTATCCGCCAAGGCCTTGACCGATCTCAAGGGCAAGAAGATCGCCATCGTCGAGGGGTACGCGTACGGAGATGCGGTCGACAAGGCAGGACCAGTCTTCGTGCGTTCGCGCAGCGAAGAGGACAGCCTGGCGCGACTGCTCAACGGCAGCGTGGACTACACGCTCATGGACGACCTCGTCGTCCAGTACATCGTCAGCAACTACCCGAAGGAATCAGAGGCGAAGCTGCAGATCGGTTTGACTCCGATGATCAACCGGGGACTGTACCTGGCGCTCAGGCGGACCCGTCCGGATGCGGAATCGATCATTAAGGGTTTCAATGCGCAGTTGAAGGGCATGATTGCCGATGGCACGTATCACCGGCTTCTGCATGTGGACTGGATTCAGGCGGACCTGAACGGCGACGGCAAGCTGGTCAACGTGCCGCAGAGCGGCAAGGTCGGTACCTCGGAGCCCCAGCGCGCCTACTCGCTGTTCTCGAATACCCAGACGGAGTCTCAGTCCACCAAGCCCGGTTTCTATATCGGCGGCAATATCTACAGCGACTGGGCGAGCGTGCCCGACAGCTACAAGGAAATCAACTCGCAGCAGCCGGATCCACGACGGTCCTCGGGAACCATCTTCAAGTTCACGTTCTGATCGATTATCACCGGCCGTTCGACGTCCGCCTGAAGGCGGACGCTACGCCTGCCTGTGGGGGCCGACGTCCGTTTCTGGCGGACGCTACGCCTGCCCGTAGCGGCCGGCTTCAGCCGGCCGTGTTCTAGCGCCCGTCTACCGAAAACGCGAGCAGGACGTTGCCTGGCATGCCGCCGGCGCGCGCGTATCCGGAATTCACGAAGAGCATCCCGGCAGCGATCGCCGGACCGGGCCCATCGAACGACCCGCCCCGCGCGGGGACTTCGTTGACCGTCTTGTACGGGCCGACGCTGTCGAAATCCCAGATGACCGAGCCGTTGGCCGTTGAATAGCCGCGCAGATGGCCGTCCACCGACCCTGAAAAGACGACGCCGGGGATCGCACTCACCGCCGCGGACTGCGCCGGGCTGCAGCGCGCGCGGGTGCCGCATCCCGCCGGCGGCGTGTACCAGACGCGCGAGCCGTTCTGCAGGTTGAACCCGAACATCCCGCCGCCTGACTTTGGTTCGACGTTGCTGCCCAGGCTGTTCGGGATGTAGGTGCGCACGATATCGGAGAGGGCGACGTAGACGTTGGTGCCGTCAGACGCCGAGCCCCACTGCACGCCGCCGAGCGTGCCGCCGTTGCCGACGCGAGCCTGCCAGCGAATGTTGCCCTGCTGCGTCCGGATCGACGGCGTGAACCATCCCGGACTTCTGTCCGGCGACGAGCAATCGCTTGCCGTCGGGAAGGGTCAGCAGAATTGGCGGGGACGAGAAATCGAAATCCGGCGCTGTCATGTCGGGGCAATTCGTCGTGTCCTGCAGGCGGCAGGCGGTATTCCAGGCGTCGCCCGAAGTCATCTGCCTCGACCAGACGATTTTTCCAGTGTCGAGGTCCATGGCGACGAACGAGTCGCTCATGTTCGACGCCGGCGCGCTGTAGTTGTCGCCCGTTGTCGCGTAGAGCACATTCCTCTGGACGTCGATGGCGGGGCTGCTCCAGACGCCCGCGCCCGATGGTCCCCATAGCTGCGTGCCCACGGCGTTCTTCTTCGTCGGCTTCGCCTCTTCGGCAATCGTGAACGTCTTCCAGATTTGCCGTGCCGGTTGCCGCGTCGAGCGCGCTCACACTCCCGCGGAATCTGCAGCACTCGTACGTCGACGGAGCGCCTGCTGTCTCTTCGGCTGATGCGACCGGCACATACAGCCGGCCATTGTGGAAGACGACCGATCCGACGATGCGGGCGAGCGGGTGAGCGTCGGGCTTCATGGTCCAGAGCTGCGCGCCGGTCGCCGCGTTGACCGCGTACACGTTTCCTGCGAGGTCGCCGAAGAACGCGGCCGAGACCGGACCCGTTCCGGTCGTCACCTGGCCGATCGTGACGGCGCCGCGGACGGCGCTTTTCGCGTCGAACAGCCAGTAGATGCAGCCGGTCGCCGCGCTGAGAGCGTAGACCTTGCCGCCCTGGCTCCCGACGAAGACGCGGCCCGCGACGACGGTGGGTTGCGCGTTGGCGTCGAGATCGCCGGGGAAGCCGAACGCCCATTTGACCTTCAGCCGCGGAACCTGCGCTGCCGTGAGGCCGGCCGCGGCCGCGTTTTGAAAACGCGTGTTGCTGGTGTTACTGCCCCACCCGTTCCAGCTGGGCGAAGCCGTGGGGCTGCCGAAGGCGCTGCCCGCCGCGCACATCGCAAGCGCCGGCGGCGTCGTGGACAGGTCTCGCGCCGACAGCGATTTACCCGTGACGAACTGTGCGATTGCGCGTCGATCGGCGGCCGACATGCGGCTGGCCATCGAGAGCATCGCGCCGTTCTCGAGCGCGTTGAGCACGCGCTCCGCCGACATCGTCTGGAGTGCGTCGCGCCCCGGCGCGCGATCGACGCCGGCGTCGTGGCAGGCGGCGCAGTTCTGGCGGTAGAGGGCGGCTCCGTCCTGGGCGGAGAGCGTGGACCCGCTTGCGAGGAGCGCGAGACAGCCGGCGATGACGCGGGTGAGGCGTGTCATATGCGCGCCATCCTACTACTTCAACAGCGAGGCCAACGCGCTGAAATCGAGCGTCGCCTTTGAACGCGTGCCATGCAAGGTTTTCGGGCCGAACGGCAGGGCACTTGACGGGCAAGAGAAGATAAGGACCGCAAACCGCGACATCATTCTTGTGTGGAGGCTCTCATGGTCCTGGTCAAGTCCGAGCTCATCGCCCAGCTTCAGAAGGAAGTCGACATCCTGCTTCACCTCGCGAGAAAAATCGACCGCTCGCAGCTCGATTACCGCCCGACGCCCAAGCAGCGCAGCACGCTCGACCTGTTGCGGTATTTGAGCATCATGGGCCCGTCCCTCGTGCAGGGCGCCAAGACGAAGTTCGACACGGAGGCGTGGCAGGCGTCAACGAAGGCGGCCGCGGCCCGGGACTTCGATCAGACGCTCGCCGTCATCGCCGGCCAGAAGGAGCTGTACGCGAAGGAACTGGGCAGCATGTCCGACGCCGACTTCCGCTCCGAGATGGACGGGTTCGATGGCTCGAAGATCACCCGCGGCCTCTTCATCGTCAACCTCGTGCTCTGCGGGCACGCGGCGTACCGGACGCAGCTGTTCACGTATCTGAAAGCGTGCGGCCGCGAGGAACTGGGAACGATGAACCTCTGGTACGGAGTGGATCCGCCGGCTCCGAACTAGAGCAGCTTTCAGATTCGTGGGGCGTCTCCGATCGTACCAGGGCCACGCGTCAGGCCGCGGCCGGTGAGCCTGCGTCGGGCACGGTCGTCAGCCCGGAAAACGGCGCGGCGGCGTCATCGGGTACTGCCGTGACAGTGACCGATGTTGCCGGCGCCGTGTTTTTCCACGCCGAGCTTCGTGTTGGCCGAGCCACGATGCGGGACCGTGACGGTGCTCGACTACACCGCCGTGATAATCGCTATGGCGCGATACAGCGGTCCGCCGAAGCTTCAGCGAAGGCGGAAGGCCTGCGCTACGCGAGTCGCTATCCGAGCGAAAGAAGGTCGGGTTCGAGCTTGCCGGTGCTGTCGCCGAGCTTTTCCTGCGGAATGCCGGAGCCCGCGAGGATCGTCAACAGCAGGTTCGTCATCGGCGTGTTTTGCGGGTAGGCGAGATGGCGGCCGGTCTGGAACTGGCCGCCGAGCCTGCCCGCGACCACGCACGGCAGATCGGTGTGACGATGCAGGTTGCCGTTGCCCATGCCGCCGCCGTAGAGCACCAGGCTGTGATCGAGCAGCGTGCCGTCGCCGTCCGGCGTGGCCTTCAGCCTGCCGAGGAAATACGCGAAGAGCTGTGCCTGGTAGATGTCGATCTTCGCCTTCTTCGCGATGAGCTCCGGGTCGTTGCGGTGATGTGACACGGCGTGGTGCTGTTCGGGGACGCCGATCTGGCCGAACGTCATCGAGCTGAGCTCGCGCGACATGATCATGCTGCTGACGCGCGTGACGTCCGCCCTGAAGCCCAGCACCTGCAGATCGAACATCAGCTTCGCGTGATCGTCGAACGCCGCCGGCACGTCCACGGGGCGATCGGGCAGCTCGAAAGTGTGCGCGCCCTGCTGCTCAGCGTTCTGGATGCGCTGCTCGATGTCGCGGACGGAATCGAGATACTCGCCAAGCTTGCCGCGGTCGCCTGCGCCCAGCGTGCTGACGAGCCGGCTCACTTCCTGGTTGACCGAATCGAGAATGCTGCCGGTCTTTCGGATGTGCGCGAGCCGCTCGGCCGACGTGCCGCCGTCGCCGAACAGGCGTTCGAACACGACGCGCGGGTGGAACTCCGTGGGGTTCGGCGTCGTCTCGTTGCGCCACGACAACGTGTTGACGTAGAAGCAGTCGCCCGAGTCGCATGCGCCCTGCGTCGGGTAATCCACGGACAGTTCGATCGACGAGACGGGAGTGGTCTTGCCAATGTGTTGCGCGATGATCTGATCGGCAGACGTCGCGAGCTTGACCTCGATGCCCGGCAGCGTGCGGTCATAGGCGTGGACGCCGGTCAGCCACGCGGCCGAGGCGCGCGGATGGTCGCCCGTGCCATCGCCAAACGTGTCGGCCTGCAGGTGCGCGAGCCCGCTGACCACGTTGATGTCGCCCTTGAACGCTTCGAGCGGCTTCAGGATGGGCGTCAGCTCGTAGTCCGCCCCGGTGGTTTTCGGCGTCCACTGATCCTGGATGACGCCGTTGGCGATGTAGAGAAAGCTGAACCGCGGCGGCGCCTTCGGGGCGGCGGCAAGCGCCGGCACCATGGCATCCAGCATCGGCAGCGCGAGCGTCGTGCCGAGGCCTCGCAGGAACGTCCGCCGTGGGACCGCCATTCGCGTGATGAACATAGGCGTCAAACCCGCCAACGTAGAAGGTAGAGCCAAGGGGCGTGAACTGCAAGCGATTCCTTCGGCCCGGTGTCAGCTCTTGCTCCGCATCAGGAACGGCGCGCTCCGCACAACGCCCGACACGAGCGAGGCGAGCGTGTCGTTGCTCGCGGCGCCGTGCCGCACGATGGCCCGCACGGCAGGTTCGTCGTAATACTGCAGGTTGCGCCCGAGCGCGTACATGAGCAGCTTGCTCGCCACCGTGTTGATGAACTGCGGGCGGTCGGCGAGCAGGACTTTTCGGAGCCCGGCCATGCCGTCGAAGGTCACACCGTTCGGAAACGCGCCCGACGCATCGATCGGCGCTGCCGCCGTCGTGATCGCGCCAGCGGCCGACGGCATCGAAGTTCTCCATCGCGAAGCCAATCGGATCCATCCGCGCATGGCAGCTCGCGCAGCTCGGGTTGGCCCGGTGCGCGGTCATCGCCTCCCGCATGGTCAGGCTGCGGCCTGGTTCGGCGCCCTCGGTCTTGAGCGCCGGGATGTTCGGCGGGGGCGGCGGCGGCGCCGCCGCGAGCAGGTTCTCGAGGACCCATTTGCCGCGCACGACGGGTGACGTGCGCGTGGCGTACGAGGTCAACGTGAGGATGCTGCCCTGGCCGAGCAAGCCGCCGCGCGGGCTCGCGGCCGGAAAGGTCACGCGGCGGAAGTAGCTGCCCTCGACGTTCGGGATGCCGTAGTGCCTGGCCAGGCGTTCGTTCACGAAGGTGTAATTCGCGTTCAGCAGATCGAGCACGCTGCGATTGTTGCGGAGGACGCTGTCGAGGAAGAGGGTCGTCTCCTCGCGCATGGCCGCGCGCAGCGTCTCGTCGAAATCGGGGAAGAGCAGGCCGTCGGGCTGCTTGGCCTCGATGTCGCGGACGAAGAGCCACTGCTCGGCGAAGTTGGTGACGAGCGACCGTGACCGTTTATCCCGAAGCATCCGGCGGACTTCGCGGTCGAGGACGGCCGGGTCGCTCAGGTGGCCCTGCTCCGCGACCTTGAGCAGCTGATCGTCGGGGATGCTGCTCCACAGGAAGAAGGACAGGCGCGAGGCGAGCTCGATGTCGCTCACTTTGAACGCCGTGCCCGTCGCAACGCCGGGGGGCTCGCGCTCGACGCGGAACAGGAACTGCGGGCTGACGAGCAGGCGTTCGAGCGCGCGTTCGATGCCGGCGTCGAAGCCGGCTTCGCTCCGGCCGCTCTCGTAGAACGGCAGCAGATCCTGGATGTCCGTGTCGGTGACCGGGCGTCGGTACGCGCGGCGCGTGAGGGAGAGGAGGATCTGCTTCGCGCACGACGCGCTGTCGGTGTTGCACGAGAAGATGCGCCGGCGGCTTGGCGAATCCCCGGGCGCCTTCGCGCCATACGGTCCGCTGATCGTGACGAGCGAGAGAGCCGGCTCCGTGCCGCGTCCGCGCATGCGCGGGCGCAGCGTCGATTCGTCGCGCACCTCGTCGCGCTCGATGAACGTCACGCCGACGAGCCGCGGTCCCGCTTTGATCGGGATGCGGAATTCGAGCGCCCGGTCCGGATCGGCCTCCCCGGTCCTCGGTTGCGGCTGGCGCGCGCCGCTCCGACGCCCCCCGGCGTTGCCGCCGAGCGTCGCGAGCTGCAACCGCTCGCCGTCCACGCTGATCTCGAGCTGGTGTGGTTCGGTCGGGGGCGCCGAGAGCTGGACCTTCACGACGTACTCGCCGTCGGCGGGGAAGTGGCTCTTGACGGCGACGCCGCCGCGGGTACCCCACGGCAGATCGTCCACGCGGGCGCCCTGCCATTGCTCGGGATGGAGCCGATAGCGGTTGACCATCACCGGCGCCTTCGTGTCGCCGACTGCGAGCCGGCTGATCTTTTCCGCCGCGTCGAGGTACCGCTCCATGATGGCGGGCGAGACGAACAGGAGGTCCGCGATGTTGTCGAACCCGCTCGACGAGTTGTCGGCGGGCAGCAGCAGCGGGTAGTCGATCTCCTTGGGCAGTGCCTCGACCGCCAGGAGATCGCGAATCGCGTTCTGGTATTCCGTGCGTGTCAGGCGATGGACGAGCGCGAGCTTGCCCGGGTGGGGGGCGTTCGTCGCGTCCCGGTCGATCGACGTCTCGAGATACGTGGCGAGCGCGCTCGAGGCAGCCTGATCGGGCCGCGGGGCGCCGGCTGGCGGCATCGCGCCCGTGCGGAGCTTGCGGATGACTTTTTCCCACGTGTCGGCGTGCTCGGACACATGGACCAGATCCGCGCCGGCCAGCGTCAGCCCCCCGGTCTTGAGGCGGTCGCTGTGGCAGGTCACACAGTATTTGTTGACGGTGGCGGCATGTTCGGCGGGGCCAGCCGTGTCGGCCTTCGCGCCGGGGCCTGGGCCGGCCGTTGGGCCGGCCGCCTGGGCCACAAGAAGCGCCGCCGCCGCAAGCCACCACGCCATTCGGCGCTATATTACACACATGCGAACGGCCCTTGTTGGCATAGCCGCGCTGCTCCTGTCGGTGTCGTCGGTGTCCGCGAGCACGACGCTCATCGATGCCGTGAAACGTGGGGACGCCAGCGCCGTCCGCGCGCTCATCGCGCGGAAGGCGGCGGTCAACGCTCCGGACGCCGACGGGTCTACCGCGCTGCACTGGGCGGTCCAGCGAGACGATGTCCCGATGGTGGAACTGCTGCTGGCCGCCGGGCGCGGACGTCAAGGCGGCGACGCGCTACAAGATCACAGCGCTGTCGCTCGCCTGCACGAACGGGAACGCGCTGGTCGTCGATCGGCTCCTCAAGGCGGGCGCCGACCCGAACGGGACGTCCGAGGAAGGCCAGACGGCGCTGATGACCGCCGCGCTGACCGGGAAGCCAGACGCCGTGAAGCTGCTGCTCGAGGCCGGCGCGAGCGTCAACGCCGTGGAGCCGTACAAGGGCCAGACCGCGCTGATGTGGGCGGCCTCGGAGGGCAACGCCGGCGCGGCAGAAGTGCTCATCGCGCACGGCGCCGACGTCAAAGCGAAGTCGAAGGCGGGTTCCACGCCGCTGCTGTTCGCCGTCCGCAACGATCATCCCGAGGCCGTTCGGGTGCTCCTCGACCACGGCGCCAACGTCAACGACACGGCTCCCGACGGCACGAGTGCCCTCAACATGGCCGTCGTCAACGCGTATTTCGACCTCGCGTCGCTGTTGATCGATCGCGGGGCCAACCCGAACGCGCCGGATCCGCGCGGCTCGGCGCTGCACACGCTGGCCTGGCTGCGCAAGCCGGGATCGGACGGCGCGGCGGGCGTCGGCAACACCGGCCACGCGCCGCCCCTCCCGAGCGGAAAGCTGACCGCGCTCGACCTCGCACAGAAACTCCTCGAGCACGGCGCCAACCCGAACATCCGCGTCAGCTGGAAAGAGAATACGTTCGGCAAGGAAGGCGGAACGGCACGCAACCCGCCGAACATTCAGCTGGGCCGGCACCTGCTTTCCTATGTCGGGGCGACGCCTTTCTACGTCGCCGCCAAGAACGGCGATGCCGTCTACATGCGGCTGCTCGCCGATCACGGCGCCGACCCGAAGACCACAACGAAGGCCGGCATCACGCCGTTGATGGTCGCCGCCGGGCTCGACTACTGGCAGGGCGAGAGTCCGGGCCCCTTCACGGGCGTCTCGGAAGCCGAGCGGCTGGAGGCCGTGAAGCTGGCGGTGGCGCTCGGCAACGACGTCAACGCCCACGCCGACTTCGGCAGCTACCCGATGACGGGCGAGACCGCCTACACGCTGCTGTACTACCCGCACAACATCGACGATTTGCTCGAACTTGGCGTCGGCGACCCGCGGTGGAGCGGCAGCACGCCGCTCATCGGCGCCGTCGTGTCCGACCAGCCGTCGATTGTCCAGTGGCTCGTCGATCGCGGCGCCCGCGTGGACGACAAGACGAAGCTTGGCTGGACGCCCCTGCTCGTCGCCGAAGGCGTGTTCTTCGCCAACGCCAAGAAGGAATTTCCCGAAGCCGCCAGGATCCTCCGCAAGGCGCTGGCGGCGCAGGGCACGACCACCGCGAGCCGGTGAGGCTCCACGAGTTCCTCTTCGACGAGCTGTGGCGCTACGGTGTCCGCCACATCTTCGGGATCCCCGGAGACTTCGTCCTCAACCTCTACGAAGCGCTCGAAGACGACGGGCGTTTCCAGCTGATCCGGCTGAGCCATGAGCCTGCGGTCGGGTTCGCGGCCGACGGGGCTGCGCGCATGACGGGCGGCCTCGGCGTGTGCTGCGTCACGTACGGGGCCGGCGGGCTGAACATGATCAACGCGGTGGCATGCGCGTACGCCGAGGAATCGCCGCTCGTCGTGCTGACCGGGGGACCGGGCCGCGCCGAACGACAGGCCGACATGCACGTGCACCACGAGGTGAAGACGTTCGAGTCGCAGCTGAAGGTGTACCAGGAGGTCACGGCGTACGCGGCGATCCTCGAGGATCCGCGCACCGCCGCCGCTCACATCCGCAAGGCGCTCGAGACGGCGACCAAGGTCAAGCGCCCCGTGTACCTCGAAATCCCGCGGGACATGGTGACGGCGACCATCGACGCCTCCGCGACGGAGGCATCGGTCGACCTGGCCGTGGACGAAGGCGCCGTCGAGGAAGCGGCCCGCGAAATCGTCCAGCGTCTCAAGTCCGCCGAGAATCCCGTGCTGATCGTCGGCGTCGAGGTCCACCGGTTTCACCTCCGCGAACAGGTCGTCGCGCTGGCTGAACGGCTGAACGCGCCGGTGGCCTCATCGTTTCTCGGACGCGGCGTGTTCCCGACGCTGCATCCGCAGTTTGTCGGGACGTATCTCGGGGTGGTGTCGCCGCCGGCGCTCCGCGAGACCGTCGAGCGATCCGACTGTGTGCTGCTGCTGGGCGAGCTGGTGAGCGACACGAGCCTGGGCGTGTCGGCGGACGCGCTCAGCAGGACGAACCTGCTGATTGCGGTCGCGCGCGACGTCTACATCCGTCACCACCGCTACCAGAATGTCCCGCTCGACAAGCTGATTCCCCGGCTGCTGGCGTCGGCGGACCTGCCGCGTCAGGCGACGGTCTCTGGCGCGTTTCGCGATCACGTGTCGGCGGAGGCGCGGGAAGGCGGAGCGGACGGCGAGCCGATCCAGGTTCGCCACGTCATCCACGCGCTCAACGAGTTTTTTGCGGATCACCTCGACGTGCCGCTCGTGTCGGATACGGGCGATTGCCTCTTCGCGGCCGTGGACGTGCGATCGAATGAGATCGTGGCGCCCGCCTACTACGCGACGATGGGGTTTGCCGTTCCGGCGGCGCTCGGAGTGCAGGTGGCCACCGGCCGCCGGCCGCTCGTGCTCGTCGGGGACGGGGCGTTTCAGATGACCGGCCCCGAGATCTCCCACGCGCCCGAATACCGATGCAACCCGGTGATCGTGCTCTTCAACAACACGCGCTGGGAGATGCTGCAGGCGTTCTTTCCCGACGCCGGCTACAACACGACCGTGTCGTGGCCGTTCGCGAAGCTCGCCGAGCTCTGGGGCGGACGCGGTGTCGTCGTGCGCACGCCGCGTGAATTCCGCGAGGCCCTGGCCTCGGCGTGGGCCGGCGACACGTTTGCGATTATCGAGGTGACGCTCGCGCCAGGCGACGTGTCGCCGATTCTGCGCGGCTTCGTGCGCGCGTTCAAGGCGCGCGTCTATGAGGCGCCCGACGTCGGCCGGTCCCGCTAGAGCGTTTTCCAGAGGCGTCTGGCGTATCGGCCAGGCGTAGCGTCCGCCTTCAGGCGGACGTTCCCGGCCGGCTGAAGCCGGCCGCTACGGCATTGTGATGATCGTGATGACGCCGCGTCACTCGGCAGCATAGAATCCTCGGCGGGAGTTCACGCATGAGGCGACGCCTTCTCTCCGTGGCACTGTTCGGGACCGCCGTTTTGATCGCCACGCTTACAGTTTTCGCCCAGCAGGCCGCGCCGGCGCCGCCCGCACGCGGCGAGGCCCGCGGCCGCGGGGGCAACCAGCCGCCGCCGCTGTTCTTCAAGGAAACCTGGCAGATTGCGGGGCCTGCGCATGCCATCGCAGCCGGCGAGAACGTCCTGACGAATGCCAACCTCGAACTGAAGCTGTACGGTCCGTCGGCCACGGCCGCCGATCCCGACAAGCGCATCTGGATTTCCACGCCGCCCACCAACATCTGGACCGGCATGACAACGACGCCTTTCGCGGCAGCCCTGCGGGACAAGGAAAACGACGTCGATCTCACCGGGCTGGCGAAGGCGCGCTGGGTGACGCGGGCGTCGGGATTCCACGTGGTGCGTCCGCTGATCCGGCTCGCCGACGGCACGTATCTCGTCGGCGACTACGCCGCAACCGCGTCCACGTTTCTCGAGAGCGAATTCGCGTTTTCCAGCCAGCGCTGGAAGAAACTCGACATCGAACGCGTGGTGACTGTCGGCCGTTACGATGCCGCAGGCGACGCGTCCGCGTGGGCGGACGCGCCGGATCTGAGCCGGGTGGCCGAGGTGGGCTTCGTGGATCTGATGCCCGGCAGCGGCCACGGCGCCGGCGGCTACATCAACGTCGCGTCGTTCGAGGTCTACGGCAAGCCGGTCAAACGTAGTGGCCCACGGCCATGAAGACGATTGCGACGGACTGCAGTCCGATGACAACCTGCGTCCCGGTTCTCATGGCGCATTCCCGAGGAACCGCCGGCACAACAAGGAGGACAGTTCATGGGGCTTCTTTACTGGATCGTCGTCGGGCTGATTGCAGGATGGCTGGCGGGCCAGGTCATGAAAGGCGGAGGCTACGGCGCCTCGTTGACATCATCCTTGGCATGGTCGGCGGCGTCGTCGGGCGGCTGGGTGTTCGGCATGCTCGGCATCTGGCCGGGCGGCGGCATCATCGGATCGATCATCGTGGCTTTTGTGGGCGCCGTGATTCTCGTGGCGATCACACGTGCGTTGAAGAGGGTGTAGCAGGCATTTCGAGGTCAGCGGGTGTCGCCGCGGTTGCCTCCCCACTTCCAGCCGTCCGACCGCCGCTCGATGCGCTTGAGGCGGACGCGGTTGTCGTTCGGATCGCGGTTCGGCGACGCCCAGATGTGCACGCTATCCCCGACGTGGAAGAAGGTCTTCGGTGATACCCATCCGTTCGAGCTGCGACGTGCTGGTCCATTCTCCCGCGTAGATTCTGTCCCGGCCGAAACCTTCGTGACCTTGCACAAAGATCCACGAGTGCGGGTTCTTGTACTGGAACTCGACCACGTCGCCCTCGACCTCGATGGTGTCAGCCTCGATGTAGAGCGTCGCGAATGAGTGATGAGCGAGCAGGGCCGCTTCCGGAGCGACGGCGGCAATGACGATCAACGGCAGCATCCTCCACAGTCGTGTCATGGGTTGACCCTCTTGGCGAGCTCGAACAGATCGGCTTTGGTGAGGACGCGGTCGGGGTTCGGCGCATGGACGGTGACGTGCCGCTCGAAATCGAATCCCAGGCGATCGAGATTGGCCATGAGCGTCGCAATCGACGGGCTGACGGGCCGCCCGGGGGGCGGCGCATTGAAGTCTGCCGTGAACAGGATCTTCTCCTTGGGCAGGTACGCGATCAACATCGCATCGCTGTGCTCGAGTTTCTCCACGTGAGCGAGCACCAGCGAGTGGTTGTCGTCCTTCAACTCCATCTGCTCGATGACGCCCTCCACTTTCGGCTTCTTGTGCGATTTCGCCATCACGTCGCCCACCAGCGTCCGCGGCGTGCCGAGCGAAGCCCCGACAAAGAACTTGCAGTTGTCGTCGACGAGAATCGTGATGCCCTCGGCCACGAAAGGCGGGAGGCCCCCGACGTGGTCGAAGTGCGGATGCGTGGCGACGACGTATTTGATCTTCTTGCCCGGGAACAGCCGCCGGGTTTCGGCAATCACCGCGAGGCCGCGCGCCTCGTTCTGTCCCCCTTCGAGCACGACGACGTAATCCTTGAATTCGACGGCGAGGGACACGTATCCGCCGGTGATGCGATATACGCCGTCAGCGAGCTTTTCCGAAGCGGCGGGTGGTACCGGCGGGGGAGCGGGCCGCGGCGGCGGCGCCGTCATCAGCGTCGCGAGGTCGGGCGGGTTGGGCCGTGCGCCGCTGATCGCGGCCACGAACGTCTCCATCGAAATCTGTTTCTGCGAGATCCTGGCAGGAACCATCACGCCTTCGAAGCTCTGATAGTTCTTGTAGAAGAACTCGTGGTGCAGATCGCCGATGACGGGGTGATCGACCCACGTCTCCACGTGATCGACCAGGTTATCGGCGTCGATGTATCCGGACACCTTGTACGCCGCTCCAGACGGCGCTTTCTGCGCCGGGCTCCACGTGAGCACCTTGAACGCGACGCCGTCAATCTTCTGCGACTTCACGGTCGCGTTATTCGCGGCGGCGCCCTTCAGGAAGCCCCACGGCGTCGTCCAGATTTCCATCTGCTGCGGCCATCCAGGCGTCGCCGCGGAGATGAACTGGTCGTAGACGCTAAGCTGGGCCGGCTCGGGCGGGGGCGGCGCGCCACGCGCGACCTGCGGCAGCGCCGAACCAGTCGCGTGTGCCGCCGGCTGCGTGAAGTCGATCGTGCGGACGTAGTTCCTGACGGACGTGGACGCCAACCCGAACGAGATCGTCCGGCTCTGACCGAAATTGCCAATCGCGGCGGCTCCCGAATAGGTGATGGACTGCAGGTTGGTCACGCCCATCGCGGCCGACGCTTCGTCGATGACTTTCTTCGCGGCTTCCTCACCCGCCCCCGCACCCGCACGGACCGCCAACATCGTCAGCGTCACCATCATCGCGAGCAGGGTCGTGGCCGCGCGAGCCTTCCGCATGTCGGGCCTCCGTGAGAGTGAGTGGCGAGTCGAGCCGTGGCGCGATGCGCGCAGCCAGGCGTGGGCGACAGGAGCGCCCTGGCGGGTGGACGCGAGAGCCGGGCGGCCGCGGGAGCCCCGCGGCCGACCCGGCCATCATGCACTATTTCGCGCGGCCTTTGTAGCCCTGCGCGATCATCTGGATCGTCCAGACCTGCGCGGCGTTCGCCACTTCCTCGCCGTTGGCGTCCTTGGCGCCCCTGGCGAGAATGAACAGCGTCTTCTTGTCCTTCCCGCCGAACGCGCACGTGATGACGCCGCGCGGCGTCGGAATCACGCCGAGGTTCTTGCCGTCTGGGCCGATCACCTCGACGCCGCCGTTGGTCGTGACGTAGATGCGTCCCTGCGAGTCGATGGTGCTGCCATCGCCGCCGCCGGCGGTGAGCTTGGCGAACTCGCGCTGGTTGGTCAGCGATCCGTCCTTCTGCACGTCGAAGGCGGCGAGCGCCGGCCCGTTCGTGACATAGAGCGTCTTCTCGTCCGCGCTGAGGATCACGCCGTTGGTCGTCAGCATCTCGCCGTATCGCGTGATCGTGCCCTTCGGATCGACATGGAACAGCCCGCCCATCGTGAAGTACAGGCCGCCCTTGCTGTCGGCGGTCAGGTCGTTGATGACGCCGCCGATGCAGTCGATGGGCTCGCCCTGGAACGAGTCGGCGACCATCTTCCGCTGGGGCGCCAGCTGCTCGATGCGCGCGTGCAGGCCGCGCTCGACGATGTACAGGTTGCCCTTCGGGCTCATCGACAGCGCGCCGCCGGTGTGTGTGTCCGAGTAGGCGACGGACGTCTTGCCGTTCTTGTCGAGCTTCAGCACGGCGCTGCTGTCGTTCTGCGCCAGCAGCAGGCTGCCGTCGTTGAGACCGACGATGCCGTCGCCGTTATTGCCGGCCTGCTGCCAGACAAAGTTCCATTTCTGCCCCGCGGCAATCACGCCGGGGATTTCGGTGACGGCGTACTCGCGCGGGCCTGGCGCCTGGGGTCCTCGTCCGCCTGCGCCGCCGCGAGCCGGGCCACCGGCGCGTCCACCGCGGCCGGGAGGCGGCGTCTTGCACATCGCGGTCAGCGCGGCGTACCCGGGGTCGGCCGCCGACTGAAGCGACGGCGCCGGAGGATTGGCGGGCGGGGCCGGCAGTCGCGGCGCCTCGGTCTGGGCGAGCAGGGCTGTCGCGCCCAGCACGCTCAAGGCGGTTGTCAGGATTCCTTTCGATGTCATCGTCTATCTCCTTGGGTCATTAGTTCAGGGGTTTCAGTTCCGGCTGTACGCCGTCGGGCAGCGGGTAGCGATCCGTGTTGAGCAGCATTGACACCATCTGGTACCAGCTCATCACGCCAATCAGATCGACGACCCCTTTCTCGCCGAACGCGTCCCTGGCCATCTTGAACGTCGAGTCGCTGACCTGCTTGGTGTGGAGCAGTTCGGTGCAGAACGTGTACACGGCTTCTTCGTCTTTCTGCATCCCGGTCGGGCGCTTGCCGGCCGCGATGGCGTCGGCGATGGCGGGGCTGAGGCCCGCCGCGAGCGCTGCGCGATGATGCGCGTACCACTGGTACTGCGACGTCCAGTAGCGCGCGGTGATGATGATCGCAAACTCGTTGAGCCTCGGCGGCATGGAGGGGTTGAAGCGCATCGACGCGCCGAACTGCTGCGCGATGTCACCCATCTCCGGGCTCCGCAGGAGCACGTTGAAAGGCCCGTTGGCGCCCGCGCGCGGGCCGGCGAACAGATGTTCGACCATGGTCCTCTGGGCGGGCGTCATCTCGTCGTAGGTGAGCGGCTTGAAGCGGTCGCCGCGAAGCTGAATCGTCTTGGGGTCGGGCCGGGGCTGCGTGGCCGGGGCCTGGGCAGATCCCACGCCACCAAGGACGACGAGCGCGGCGCAGAGCATCATCAGACGGGGCATGGTGGTTCCTTTCGCCGTGCATGATATCTAAACTGGAGCCCGAATGACCGTGCTTATGTGGGTCGTCCTGATCGGGCTGGTGTTCGCGGCCTTGTCCGCGCTCGCGTCGTGGCGCGCCCGCACCCGGCTGCTCGCGCGCATTCGCCGTGAGTGGGGCAGCCCGCGGGTTCTCAAGCGCGACATGGACGCCATCGCGGACTTTTATCGGTCCCAGCCCGCGGTGCCGTCGCTCGACGACCGTACCTGGAACGATCTGCTGATGGACGACGTGTTCGCCCTGGCGGACCGGACCGAGAGCAGCATCGGGCAACAACTTCTTTATTACCGGCTTCGCCTGGCGGCTGGCCCGCGGAATGTTCCAGCCTTCGAAGCGCTCGTCCAGCGTGCCGGGCGGGATCGGGACGAGCGCGAACGCGCGCAAATCGCGCTCGCGCGCCTTCGCGACTCCGCGGCCTGTTACCTCCATCGTCTGGCCTCCCCAGACGCCCTGGTGCGCCGCCCGTGGCACGTCCTGTTTCCGGTATGGACGCTGGCCATGATCGCGGTGTTGATGCTCGGCTTCGTGGTTCCCGGGCTCGCCTTCGCGGCGCTCATCGGCTTCATCGTGAATTTCGTCATCCGTGTCGCCACGGCCCGGCGCATTGGAGTGGAAGTGGTGTGGTTCCGGCAGCTGGGCCCGCTGATGTCCTGTGGGCAGGCGCTTCTGGCGCTCGCCGACGAGGAGAATGCCGCTGTCACGAGCTCGATGAAGTCCGATCTCGCGTCGCTCGGCCGCCTCGGCGCCGCGGCGCGCTGGCTGAGCCGCGATCCGCTGGTGGCAGGCGACCTTGCCGGGGTCATCTTTGAATTCTTCAACGTCCTCCTGCTTCTCGACGCGAACGCGATGTATTTCGCGAGCCGCGCGCTGCAATCAGTCACGCCGGAGTTGTTGCGTCTCATCGAGGCCGTCGGCGAGATCGATGCGGCCATCGCGGTGGCGTCGTTGCGCGAGGGCACTGATGGGTGGACACGCCCGCGGTTTACCGGGCCCGGCGCCCCGGCCGTACTCGCCGGCCTTCGGCATCCGCTCGTGGACGAGGCCGTGCCGAACTCGATCGCGCTGGCGCCGCCACACGGCCTGCTGGTGACCGGCTCGAACATGTCGGGCAAGTCCACGTTTCTCCGCACGGTCGGGGTGAATGTCGTTTTGGCGCAGACGATCAACACGTGTTTCGCCCGCACGTACGAGGCGCCTGTGTATCAGGTGCGCACGTGCATCGGCCGGGCCGACGATTTGATTGCGGGGAAAAGCTACTACCTGGTCGAGGTGGAGTCGGTTCTCGGCCTGGTGAACGCCGGCGAGCGGCCCGAGCCGCACCTGTTCATCTTCGACGAACTGTTCCGCGGCACGAACGCGGTCGAACGGATTGCAGCGGCGGAAGCTGTGCTGCACACGCTCATCGCCGGCGGGAAACCGCACGTCGTGCTGGCGGCCACGCATGATGGCGAGCTCGTCGATCTCCTCGCCGGTTCCTACGCGGTCTGCCATTTCGGCGACGCTGTCGGTCCCGAAGGTCTGGTATTCGACTATCAGCTGGCCGCCGGCCCCGCGACCAGCCGCAACGCGATCGCGCTGCTCGAGCTGAACGGCGCGCCCGAATCGCTGGTCCAGCGTGCGCTCGCGCGCGCGGCCGCGCTCGACCAGCTGCGGCAGGAGGGAACGGCAAGGTCCGCTTCGCCGAAGTTGCGATAGAGTACCGGCCAGGAGGCCCGATGCACTACCACGACTCAGATGACCTGAAGTTATTGAGAGAGCTCAAAACGCTGGCGCCCGTCGAGTTCAAGACTTTCGTCGAGTTCGACTCGATTGTCGGGAAGGAAGACGGTGCGATTCCACGCAAGTATCGCGAGTTGATGGCACTCGCCGTGGCCTGCACCACCCAGTGCCCCTATTGTCTCGACGTTCACACCCGGAACGCCAAGAAGGCGGGCGCGACCCGCGAGGAAGTCGCGGAAGCCGTATTCATCGCGGCGGCGCTTCGCGCCGGCGCGGCTGCCACGCACGGCACCCTCGCCCTCAAGCTGTTCGACCGGCCGTAGACCGTGATCGAGCCCTTCAAGTTCTGCCCGCGGTGCGGGCGCACGATGATTGACGCCGCACGCCGTGTCTGCTCCGACCCGGCGTGCGGGTTCGTTCAACGCACCAATCCCACGCCGGCCGTGGGCGCCCTGGTCGAGTTCGACGGCGACATCATTCTCGCGCGCAATGTGAAATGGCCGGAGGGCTGGTTCGCGCTGATCACGGGCTACCTCGAGGCGGGTGAAGAACCGACGGCGGCCGTGCAGCGCGAACTGAAGGAAGAACTGAACCTGGATGCGGTCGAGATTCACCCGATTGGCAACTACATCTTCGATCGCAAGAACGAAGTGATGCTGTGCTACCACGTGGTGGCATCGGGCGAACTGAAACTGGGCGCCGAGTTGTGCGAGTACCGGCGCTACAAGCCGAATGAGCTCAAGCCGTGGCCGCGCGCAACCGGATTCGCCGTCGCCGACTGGATGCGCGCCCGCGGGCTCGAGGTCGAGTTCGTCGATTTTCCCGCTGCGCCGGCCGGCTAAAGTTTTGCACAATTCCGTAGCGGCCGGCTTCAGCCGGCCGGCGAACGTCCGCCTAAAGGCGGACGCTACGGGCTCATCGTCGTTCCGCCGCGCGGGCGGCGCTCAGGATGTTCTTCAATCCGTAGTTCCCCTCGTGGCACGCGTATTCGAACATGCCATAACCGGGATCGCGTGCGAGCGGGAACGCGATCGTGAACGGCCGCGTCCACGTTTTAGGGTCGTCGATGATGGCCTCATATCGCATCGTCACGGCGTCGGTGCGGGTGAACCGCTCGACGATGTGGAGCGCGTCGCTGTGATAGATGGCGCGGCCGTTGGCGCCGACGCCGGTCCGGCCGTTGAGATTCGTCGTGTCCACGACGAGCGTGTCGCCTTCCCATCGGCCGCGCGAATCGCCCATGTATCCGCGGATTGTCGTCGAGACATGCGGCCGTCCGTCGAGCGGGATCATCCGCGCTTCGTGGATCATTTCGTTGCGGAGGGCCACCCAGCCTGGTCCCTGCACGATCTGATTGCCGGCGTTGTAGCCGACGGCGACCATCGATCCGATCACGCCGCGCGTGATGCACCGATCGTAGACGCTGAGATCCTCCGGGCCGTTGAACACGCCGCCGCCGCTGTTGTCGTAATACAAGCTCGCGGGGATGGCCGCCGTGCGCTTCTGTCCTTCGGCCGTCATCGGCGGCATCCGGCCGTTCGGCGGATCAACGACGAGCGAGGTTTGACGCTGGGGCCGCCCGCGCTCGCCCCAGTGTCCCGGTGGTCCGGACCCCGCGCCCGTGATGATGGCGGCCGGCGAAGGGGCCGGCGCGACGAATTCCTCGTTGTCGGCCGCGGCCTGCCGCTGCGCCTGCGCGGCCCGCGCCGAGAACTCTTCGTCCGACAGCAGGAGCTTGTCGCCGAACTGCTCCGGCCGCTCGAGCGGCACGCCCATCATAGCCGTCCCGGGCCAGAGTCCCTGCAGATCCGGGTCGCCCCACGCCGTTCGCGGTACCGTCCATGCCTTGTCCGACTTCACCTGCGGCTTTGCTGATTGCGCTACAAGCGTGCCAGACGGATCGGGTCCCCATACGAACGCGGCCGCAAGGGTCGCAACGGCAAGCCGCCATCGGGAAGTGTGAACGCCCTTCATCAAGCGCTCAGTTTACACCTGCGTCCTTTGCACGACTTCATGACTGGACAAGGGCATCCGGTCCCCGCAATTCCGCCAGCCGGCGCTCGATGAACCGGTGTTCTGGAGCCTGGTTCGTCAGCGCCAGCGCGCGCCGGTACGCCGCGATGGCTTCAGATTTGAGGCCGAGCCGGCGGCAGAAGTCAGCTTTCGCCGAATGTGCGAACTGGTAGTCCGTAAGATCTCCCCGCTCGAGGATCGCCGTGACGATGTCGAGACCGGCCTGTGGACCATCGCGCATCGCCACCGCGACGGCTCGATTGAGTTCCACGATCGGTGACGGGTCTATTTCGAAAAGCACGTCGTAAAGACCGGCGATCTGAGGCCAGTCCGTCGACTGGCTGTCGAGCGCCTCGGCGTGGACAGCCGCGATCGCCGCCTGAAGCGAGTAGCGCCCGTGCCGGCGCAACAGGAGCGCGCGGCGAACCAGGCCGAGGCCTTCGGCGATCTGCTCGCGGTCCCAGAGCGACCTGTCCTGCGCATCGAGCAGGACGATCTCGCCGTCCGGGGATGTCCGCGCCGCCCTCCTCGCATCGTGCAGCAGCATCAACGCGAGCAGGCCCAGGGCTTCCGGCTCGGGCAGGAGCTCGACCAACAGCCGCCCGAGGCGGATTGCCTCGCCGGACAGGTCGGGCCGGGTCAACGCGTCGCCCCCCGACGCGGAATAGCCCTCGTTGAAGACGAGATAAACGACGTGAAGCACGGCGTCGAGGCGATCGGGCAGCTCGGCGCGATCCGGCACCTGATACGGGATACGCGCGTCACGAATCTTGCCCTTGGCGCGCACGATGCGCTGGGCCAGCGTTGGCGGAGCCGTCAGGAACGCGCGGGCGATTTGCTCGGTTTCGAGGCCGCACACCTCGCGCAATGTGAGTGCGATGCGGGCATCGGCGCTGAGGGCGGGATGGCAGCACGTGAAGATGAGTCGAAGGCGGTCGTCCTCCACGCCATCCACCCCCTCGGAGACGTCTGCCACGGGCTCGCTCGCTTCGATCTGCTCGGCCAGCCCGGCCAGCGCCGCGTCGAATCGCGCGCTCCTTCGCAGGCGATCGATCGCCTTGAACCGTCCGGTCGAGACCAGCCACGCGCGGGCGTTATCGGGCAGCCCGTCCCGCGGCCAGACGTCGAGCGCGGCCGCGAAGGCGTCGGACATCGCCTCCTCGGCGCGGTCGAAGTCGCCGAGCAGCCGTATCAGCGTGGCCAGCACGCGGCGCGAGTCCGATCGGTAGATGGCTCCGATCTGCTCGCGCACGCGTGCAGCGTCATCGTCTTGCTCGGACAGGGTCGTCCTCCCGCGGAGAAATTACATCTTCATGATCGGCCGAACCTCGACCGAACCGCTCCGGGCGGCCGGGATTTTCGACGCGACCTGGATGGCGTCGTTCAGGTCCTTGGCCTCGATCAGATAGTAGCCGCCGAGCTGTTCCTTGGTTTCGGCGAACGGACCATCGGTGGTCGACATCTTGCCCTGACGAACCCGAACGGTCGAGGCGGTCTTCGTGGGCTGCAGCGGATTGCCGCCGACGTAGTGCCCGCTCTTCTTGATGCCCTCCGTGAACGCGAAATACTCGCCCATGACGGCCTGTCCCTCTTCTCGCGTCATCCTGGCGTCGGCGCTTTCGTCGGTGTAGATCAGGCAGAGATACTGCATGGCTCGCTCCTTTTACGGAAAAGTGTGAATGTCGGTCTTCAGGGGTTAGTCGCTCGAACCGGCCCGGATCGACATCGCTGGAAATGATTCTTTTGGGCCTACCCGGCGGCGTCGAGGAGCTCGAGCAGAGCCGACGAGACGGCCTCCGGCTTCTCCCTCGGCAGGAAGTGTCCTGCGCCGGAGACGATGCGCCGCGCGACTCGTTTAGTAAACAGCGCCTGTTCGGCAGGGGAATCCGCGGCCGGCCTCCCGATGCCGTCGTCCGCCCCGTATAAGACGATGGCCGGAACCGTAATTTTTGGACGGGCGGCAAGCTGGCGCTCGACGGCTTCGAAACGGGGCTCGCCGGCGGCGTTGAGATTCCGGTGTCGATAGGAGTGGATGACGCAGTCCACGAAATCCGGGTTGTCGAAGGACGCCGCCGTCTTGTCGTACGTAGCGTCGGAGAAACGCCACGTGGGGGACCACATCTGCCACAACAGCTTGCAGAGGGGCCGCCGGTTGGCGGCCAGTCCGGCCCGGCCGCGCTCGGTGTTGAAGTACCACTGATACCAGAACGCCGCCTCGGTGGCCGGCGCGGCGGGCCTCGGCGGTGAAAAGACGTCCTGGATCGAATAGCCGCCGATGAGAACGGCCGCGCGCAGCCGATCGGGATGCAGGGCCGCGGCAATTCCCGCGGCGCGCCCGCCCCAGTCGTAACCCGCCACTGCGAACCGATCGAGACCCAGCGCGTCGGCAAAGTCGATGAGATCCTGGCCGATCGCCGCCTGTTCGGCCATGCGGGGAGCCGCCGCATCGCGAAATCTCGTCGGGCCGTATCCGCGGAGGTACGGCACCAGCACGCGATGGCCGGCGGCAGCCAGCGGCGCCGCCACGCCATCCCACGCCCGCACGTCGTCCGGAAACCCGTGCAGCATGACGATCGGAAAACCGGTGGGGCTGCCGCTTTCTTCGAACCCGATGTTAAGTACCGGCGTCTGAACCGTACGTTCCGTGGGAGCGCCGCCGCGCTGACCGAGGCCCGCGACGACCGCCATTCCCGACGACTTGAGAAAACTGCGGCGGTTCACAGTTGGTCAGTTTACATGGCCGGGCAACAGTGCGGGAGGGCCGGGGATAGCCGGATGGGCGCGGCCGGATGGCGTGCAGACTACTATGTGTCCGCACGGAGGAGACTCATGAAACGAATCCTTCTTCTCGGTTCGATGGTCATCCTGCTCGCGTCGGTCGCATGGACGAAGCCGGGCCAGGCTCAACAGGCGGGCGCGGCCGCGCTGGAAGAAGCGCGGTTTACCGGCAAAACAGCGGCGCTCGACGCCGCCGGCGCGGTGGCGGGGCGCCGGCGATTCGAGGCCGGCGCGCGTACGGCCTGGCACAGCCATCCGAACGGCCAGCTATTGTTCGTGCAGGAAGGCCGGGCTCGCATTCAGAAGCAGGGCCAGCCATTCAAGGACTTCGGTGCAGGCGAGAGCGACTTCACCGCCCCGAACATCGTCCACTGGCACGGAGCGACGCCCGACAGCGCGCTCGTGCATGTGGCCGTCGGCTTCGGCGGTGAAACCAGGTGGCTCGAGAAGGTCACCGATGATGAGTACGCGGGGAAAGTACGACGCTGAAAACAAGAAATGGGGAGAAGTCGCTCTCTGAAGAGTGACTTCTCCCCATCATTGGGTCGTTTGAAGCCTTGCGGTCGTTCGTCAATCGAAGCGCGGAGCCGCCGTGATGCGCCTGACCGCGCGTTCGGCGTTCCGGGCAACGGTCGCGTCGCTGTCGCGCTCCAGCTCTTGCAGCGTCGGCAGCGCGGCCTGGTCTCCCATCAACCCCAGGACATCCGCGAACTCGGCGCGCCCGAGGGCGCTTTTCGGGCGGGCCGCAAACAGCGCCGGGCGATCGACAGGCTGCGTCTCTATCAGGTACTCCCGTGCGAGATCCTTGGTCGTGGTCTTGCCGAGCGCCCGGACGAGCTCATCGAGGTATTCCTTCCGCCCGAGGCGCAGCAGGCCGAACGCCTGCGCCGTCTGAACGCGGGCGTTCTTCTCGGTCAGCCGGTCGGCCGACATCAGCGTCAGCAGTGAAGGGTCGGCCAGGCGCCCGAGGCCCTCGTTGGCATACGTCCGGATGGTGACGTCCTTGTCTTCCTTAGTACCGAGGAACACCGGCTTTGACTCCGGCGCCGCGATGTTGGCCAACGCCGAGAGGGCGAGGATTCGCGAGCGATCGGAGGGCTTCGCCTCCTCGAAGACGCGTGTGAGATCGGGAACGGCGTCGCGATATTTGAGCGCGCCGAGCGTAATGATGATCTCGTTGCGGACCTTGTCCACGTTCAGATTGAGTCCGGGCAGCAGATGATCGCCGACCGACGCGTCGCCGATCTTTCTGAGCGCCCGCACGGCCTCGAAGCGCACTTCCGGATCGCGGTCCTGGCCGATGGCCTGGAGCAACTCGGGAATGCCGGCCGAACCGCGCAGGATGCCGAGACCCATACTGGCGTTTCGCCGGATGCTGTCCTCGCTGTCGCTCAGCCTGGCCCGCAGGGCCGTGATGACCGAGGGATCAACCGGAACATCGGGTTCCACGACGGTGTCGGCGTAGGCGTCAGCCCACGGGTTGATGAGGTTGCCAAACTTCATGAGCGCGGCAGTCGGGCCCGCGGGACGGGGGAGGTGCAATTCCACCAGCGTCTGCACCGCCCGCGCGCGGATATCCGGCTCGCTGTCCGCGGAGAACGCGACAAGGCCAGGCAGCACCTGGATATCGCCCATGGCTTCGAGGGCAAGCTCGACCTGCCTGCGAACGGCCGGATCCGGATCCTCCGTGAGAGGCAGGAGCGCGGGGATGGCCGGCAGGAACCTGGCGGTGCCCAGTTCCCGCGCCGCCGCCGTTCGCCTCGGCCCATCGGGGTTCTTGAGGTCGTAGATCAGGCTGTCGGTGGACACCTGGTGCGCCGTTTGCGCGCTGACCGTGCTCGCGCCCGCCGCTGTCCAGAGAGCCAGCATGACGGGGAGAGCGGCCGGCAGCCGCCGGGCTCGCAGTTGAAAACGCATAGTCGTCTCCTCGGAAAGTGCGTCGTGTTCTTGCCGGAATTTACTCGTGCCAGGCGCTGGAATCGCTTGGCGATGTCTCACGCCGCCACGCCGCCGCATCGGACGGGCGCGCGACAAGGAGGGAAAATCGCGAGAAGTGTACCACGGCGGGGCGCGGTCCGTGTCAAACCCTTCAAGGGACGCTGGAGAAGGACGTTATGGAACAGCTTCGAGCGAGACGAACCGGGGGCAGACTGGTCCATAATAGTCGCCCCTCAATAATGGCTCGTCAGGAGGACGCATGCATCGAGTTGTCTGGGCTGCTGCCGCCGGCGCTCTCGCGTTGTCGGTGGTCGCGCCCGCGTTCGCGCAGCTTTCAAACACGGCCGCTCCGGTCGTCGTCGGTCATTTCCATCTCAATGTCACCAGCGTGGACGCTCACACGCCAACTCTCATATAGAATGTTGCCTCACAAGGCGGTAGTGCTTGCAGCGTGCAAGCTCTCTTTCTTGAGCTTGAGAACGGTGCTTTAATGCCGTCATGGCGCACCCCTCCCCAGAATTGGCACTTAAACGTCGCGCATCGGACTATTCGCGCGTGGCCGAAGAAGTTTGCTCGAGCTAGGGTATTTTGACAATAGTGGTGCATTTCGTAAAATCCGACTCCAAACCGTTCGGCATCTGTGCCGTAACAGCGAGCAAGTGTCTGCCAGACTCGAATAGAAGAGGGTCGGTCGTGGCAGAAATGCCCTTGACAAACCCCGAGGCACCAGCGGGCACGGGAATCGAACCCAGCTTCACTCGTTTCGGTATACCTGCAGAAATGTCATAGAGGTTGAACTGCTGGACGCATCCCTCTGTTACTTTCGGGGAGCAAGCGGGAGTAATCCTGAAGTCATAGTCAAACGTGCAGCTAATCGTGTGCTTTGCTTGAGTCGTTTGGACGCTCCCGGAGAGTAGGCCTATCAAGACCGTTGCCACGAGCGTGCGCGCCACGATCAATCTCATCGGATTTACGATTTGGCTCACTTCAAGGCGCATCGTATGCCTCTCCTGCCCTCGACACAACCAATTTGCCATAAGGGGAGGCACCGGCCAGCTCATAGCAGAGTCGACATATCGCAGGCTTTCCAGTATCGACTTCTCCTGTGCTTCGGCGGAGCGGTAGGCGCGAATCTCGAGACTCGCGACTCCAGCCCGATAGTTCGAGACAGAGGCGTCCTAGCCTCAGTTTACGAATTAGAACGAGGGAACTAAGCGGAGCCACATCCAGAGCGGGTTTGCGGGGCCGGGTAGCCTAACTCAGGGGTTGCGGTAGCGGTCCAGAGCAAACAGTCGAAACAGCGCCTGCTGGGTGGGATCCATTTCCGTGAGTGTTGTCTTCAGGTGGGGCCGACCGGGCGGCCCAGGCTTGCCTGCGGGCGGAAAGATATTGGTCACTTCCTGAATTCCGCTGAGAGCCTGCAAGCCAGAGGTAGGGTGAACGCAAGATTGGAAATAGACTGCGGCTCCCTCCTCTACCGGAAAACAAAATCTAACCTCACGTGATCTCACATAGGCCGCGTGATTCTCTGCCGTGCCCGGCATTCTGCAGGATTTTTTGTTTCAAGATCCGCCGGATTGGGCCCTGTCTCACGGGCAATTTCGCTCGCGAAGCAACGCGTAGGGGTAAATGATGGTTACCTGCCACGGGCGGTCATTTCGAGCTTCCTGCTCGCTGATTGTTTTGTTTCCCGCTTCCGGGTTCCTTACAACCTGCCATGCAGCGTCACACGGCACGGTCGCAGAAACCGGGGCCGAATACGCACTTTCCATTCCTGCCGAATCCACCGCCGTCACCACATACCTGTACGCTGTTCCAGCCACCACCGTCGTATCCGTGTAGTTCAATCCACTGATTGGTGAGGTCACCAGCTTTGTGTATCCACCCGTCCCGATCGCCCGATATACGGCGTGTCCTGATACTCCCGAGGACGAACTTGCATTCCAGCTGAGATCCACCGAATGCTGGACTGAGGCACCACCGGTTCCCGGAGCGTGCGACCCTGGCAGGCGATCCGCTTGCGTTGCTGACAATCGAAATCGTGCCATTTCCACTACCGGCAGACGTGGAACTGAATTGCACGACGGCGAGGCTCTGCGAAGGTGAAAGAGTTACGGGGGCGCTTCCGCCCGTCATGGCATAGCCTGATCCGCTCAAGTTGATTTGTGAAATCGTCACGTTGGCGTTTCCTGTATTGGTGATGGTGACGTTTTGTGTGGCTGAGGAAGTTCCCGTCGTTACATTTCCAAAACTCAGGCTGGTCGGGCTGATGCCTAGAGTGGAGGTTGCGGCGATTCCCGTCCCGCTCAGACCAACAGAAGTCGGCGAACTGGGCGCGTTGTAACAATCGAAATGTTGCCAGATACGGCACCAACCGAAGTCGGCAAAAAGTCAACGGTGATGGTGGTCTTTTGCCCGACGCTCACATTCAAGGGAAGTGAAAATCCACTCACGCGGAATGCGGATCCGGTGTCAGTAAATTGATTGATGGTCAAGGTGGCCGTACCGGTATTGGTGATGAACAAGGCTTGGGACGAATTTGTCCCGACCGCTTCGTTCCGAGATTGATGGAGCTGGAACTCAGCTGGATTCCGGCCACCGGCGAGGCATTCACCGTAAGCGTCGCCGCCGCGCTCGTCACCGTCGCTGCCGTGTTCTTCACCACCACGGGAACCTCGATCCGCTTTCCGCCGTCGTCGTTACCGGCGTCGTGTAACTCGCTGCGGTCGCCCCGTAATGTTCGCCCCGTTTTTCTGCCACTGGTAATTCAGCGGTGCTGTACCACTTGCCACGACCGTGAAGGTCGCTGTCTGTCCCGGGCCACCGTCGATACGCCGGTGATGTCGTTATTCTGGGCGCGGCCGCATTCACCGTCAGCGTCGCCGCCGCGCTCGTCACCGTCCCTGCTGTGTTTTTCACCACCACGGCGAACCTCGATCCACTTTCCGCCGTCGTTGTTGCCGGCGTGGTGTAACTCGCCCCTGTGGCCCCGCTAATGTTCACGCCGTTCTTGTGCCACTGGTAATTCAGCGGTGCTGTACCACTAGCCACGACCGTGAAGGTCGCTGTCTGCCCGCCGCCACCGTCCGATTCGCCGGTGAGGTCGTGATCCTGGCCGCGGCCGCATTCACCGTCAGCGTCGCCGCCGCACTGGTCACCGTCTTGCGTGTTCTTCACCACCACGGGAACCTCGATCCGCTTTCCGACGTGCTTGTTACCGGCGTCGTGTAGCTCGCTCCTGTCGCCCCGCTGATGTTCGCCCCGTTCTTGTGCCACTGGTAATTCAGCGGTGCTGTACCACTCGCCACGACCGTGAAGCTCGTTGTCTGTCCCGCCGTCACCGTCCGATTCGCCGGTGCGGTCGTGATCCTGGGCGCGCCGCATTCACTGTCAGCGTCGCGGCCGCGCTGGTCACCGTCCCTGCCGTGTTTTTCACCACCACGGCGAACCTCGATCCGCTTTCCGCCGTCGTCGTTACCGGCGTCGTGTAACTCGCTGCGGTGGCCCCGCTGATGTTCACCCCGTTCTTCTGCCACTGGTAATTCAGCGGTGCTGTCCTGCTGCAACCACTGTGAACGCGCTGCTGTCCCGCCGTCACCGTCTGATTCGCCGGTGAGGTCGTGATCCTGGGCGCGGCCGCATTCACGGTCAGCGTCGCCGCCGCGCTCGTCACCGTC
>CAVSND010000014.1:0-51864 GCA_963729215.1 uncultured Acidobacteriota bacterium
ACCCATGTCTGTAGGGTCTGACGCTCACACTCATCACTGGTTAGAAAGATGCCGGACGAGCGCCTCCCGAGAAAACTCCTCGGGGAGCAGCAGTTCCGGCGCAGTCGTCGTGATCAGCGTCCTCGCTTTATTGACGCAGGTTGTTTTTCGATAATACGAACTCGGGCCGAGCAGAAGCACCCAAAGGTTGGGGAACAGGGCTTGCCCGCCAAACGGCACATAGGTGTGACTTGGAGTTCCCAGGATTTAGTGGAGACCCTTTCGAAGCGGCTTATGAGCCGCTTCGAATTGCTCCGGACTGACGCCGCCGAGATGGCTGTGGCGGCGCGTTGAATTGTAGAAGCTGTCGATGTAGTGAGCAACGTCCGCGATCGCCAGCTCTCGGTTCTTGTAGATCTGTTTCTTGATCCGCTCCTTCTTCAAGCTGCTGAAGAACGACTCGGCGACGGCATTGTCCCAGCAGTTGCCCTTCCGGCTCATACTCGGCTCGAGGTGATTCGAGCGGCAGAATCGCCGCCACGCGTCGCTGCCGTACTGGGTGCCCTGATCGGAATGAATCAACGTGCCGCGCGGTCGTCGTCGCCGCACCGCCATCAGCACGGCATTGAGCACGAGCTCGCGGTGAATCGTCGGCGCCGGCCGCCCAGCCCACGATCAGGCGCGAGAACAGATCCATGACGACGGCCAGGTAGAGCCAGCCCTGCCACGTGCGAATGTAGGTGATATCGGTCACCCAGGCGGTGTTTGGCCGCGTCGCGGTGAATTGCCGTTGCAGGAGATTCGGGATCAGCACCGACGGCTTGCCGACCGCCCAGCGCCGGATGCGATAGCCATGCAGCGCGCGCAGATTGTTTTCGCGCATCAGCCGCGCGACGCGATGCTTGCTGCAGGTCTCTCCCGCTTCACGCAGATCGAGGAAGACGCGAGGCGCGCCATAGATGCCGTGACTCGCGACGAACGACGCGCGAATCAGTCGAAGCAGTCGGGCGTCTTCCTGATCGTGGTTCGAGATCGGTTGCTTGCAGCCAGAGGTAGTAGCCGCTGACCGCCACCTCGAGGACGCGGCACATCATCTGGACGCTGTACCGATCTCGATGGGCCTTGATGAAGGCGTAGGTCGATCGGACTCTTCCAGGGATCTGGTGCTTGGACTTCGGCATCGCTCCTCCGCGAAAAGCCGGATGCTAGCGTCTGTCCACTAAATCCTGGGAACTCCAATCGGATTTTCATCCGGTCGGCAGAAGCGCCAACCTCAGAACAAGAATAAGGTCTGGTTCGAACCAGATTTCTGACGTCGAAATCGCCGAAGAGACATGCTGGCTCGCGCCCGGAGCGCCAATCCGAGTGTGAACACGACCAGCATCGACCCGACCGCCCTCCTGGCGGTTCAGGAGTAGCTGGCCTCTGCCGGCGAGCGTCGGGTGGCCGTGCCGTTCGCGAAAGCACTTGCGGCCCGTGAGCTCTTGTCCCCAATCTCACAGCGTCCGAACTGTTGACCCGAGAAGCTGTACTGATTGGCAGGATTCCTGCTCTCGATCAAGCCGCGTCCAAGGGACAAGGCCTTCGTCAAGGTGTTGTCAGGTTCTGAGTCCCGAAGTGTGTCTCAGTTCTCATTTCGGAACACAACAACGAACGCTAGACGATGCGCGCCGCCCAATCAACGATGAACCACTATGAAGTATTGGGGGTGTCACCGACTGCGACAGTCGGTGCGATCAAGGCGGGGTACAGAACCAAGAATTACAGCCTATCATCCGGATCGAAACCCTTCGCTGCACGCGAACGCTATCGCCGCGCTGATCAACGAGGCTTGGGAAACCCTTAGTGATGCCGAGCGGCGTAAACATTACGACACGCAGATTGGTCTAGGCGGACACAGCAAACCCAACGACACGAAGGAAGTACGGCACGAGCGAAAGTCCACCACGCGCGTCGCTCGGCCCGTCGCCTCGTCAAGAACGGTTCCACGCGCTCAAACGCAGAAGACACGCCCAACCGCTCGGCAATCAGCTCCAACTGTTTTGTCGAGAAGCGCCTATGTTCTCGCGGGTCTGCTGCTTGGCGGCGGTGCAGTAACGTTTGCTGGGTTGGGAGGTGACCTTGGAACTGCGGATCACAGCTCCGGGTTCGGACTGTTGTTCTGGGTATGCGTAGCGGTGGCAATGTACTGCCTTGGACGGGCTGGCCTTCGTTTTCGATGGCTGGTCTTCCCCTTCGTGCTGGTTTGCCCTCCACTTTGGGTTCTCATGCGGCTATGGGTGCGCCAGAGACCGCTGGGACCGATAGAACAGCGATTCATAAAGGTACTTGTGGCAGTCGGCGCAAGCGGACTCGTCTTCGCTGTTGCGTTTGTCAGCTTGGAGAACGAGGTCCAACATACAAGGGCGCTCGAACTGGCAGGAGTTGTTGTTGGCGCTTCATGGCTAATCTGGGCGATCCTCAGACTTCGCCATAAGCAGGATCCACGCCAGCCCTTGAGCCGTGGGTCTGCCTGCAATGTGGTCGGCAAGTGTCTCAATACATTGCGGTGTGTCGGTGCGAGCTCAAGCGGATCGCGTTTGATAGCTAGGGCTCACGACGACCAAAGGTGGCCGGCTTCGCCACGTGCCGATGACGGATCGGTTGGCCGTCGCGTTACGAGAGCATCGGCAGCATCGCCAACTTCGCAGCCAGCGCGTGCTGTCTCACGAAGACGGCACGCCGGTGACGCGGCAGTTCCTCCAGTCTCGGTTGCGCAGTGCGGCGCGTCGAACAGGTGTGCGGAAGGGTGTGCATATCCTGCGGCACACGTTCTGCTCGCATCTGCGGATGCGGGGCGCCCCCGGTAACGTCCATTCAGCCACTGGCCGGGCATCAGGGTCTCTCGACGACGCAGCGATACATGCACGTGGCGTGGGGCGTTGGATGAGGCGATCCAACTGCTTACTTGGGTGACTTCGGATTCAATCTCCACAACATAATCTTAGGAGAATTTACTGAAGTGGCGAGCCGTCTGGCTCTGGCATACAAGGCTGCGAATCCGACAACTCGCATTCGGATCGAGACGGGCGCACTCGAACACGCGCTGGAGTCGCGGGCTGTTCGGCCTTCCTTCGATTCGTGGGGCTCTGATCCGATTCTTCGAGACGCGCACGAACATGCGCTCGCTTGGGGCCTGGCGCACACGGCGGAGTCCGGCTAACAAGCGCTTGCGGGCGGCGGGTGCAATTATGACCCAGCCGACGCGGCTGAGTGAATCGCAGAGGCTTGTTGCCAGAAGTCTCGCGCCGTCACCACGTTAGAAAATTCTGTTTAGAGAGTTCGAACCCCGTCACCCACCCCATCCAACTCGTTCCAGCTGAACCACTTCGATACCCCTACTCACGAGCAGGCGCGGCGCCGCCGAGCAGTTTCACGTTCAGCGCCCCTCCCGAAAGACCATCTCCTCGAGCGCGCTGTCCACGGAGGCGTCGCTCAGCGCGGCGCTCTCGCCGCGTTCGATCTGGAACTGCGCCGACCGCCGCATGAGTTCTTTGATGAACGCGGGACTCGCCCCGCTCGTCCGCTTCACGATGAGGTCCATGACAGGCGCCGGGACTTCGAGGCCTCGCGCATAGAGCGCAGCCAGCTTCGTCCGGCCGTTCGCGTCGGGCAGCGGAAACTCGATCGCCTGATCGATGCGCCCCGGCCGCAATGCCAGCGCGGGCTCGAGTTCGTCGGGACGATTCGTCGTCAGGATGAACAGGACGTCGGCGTCCTCGCGCAGCCCGTCCATCTCGTTCAAACCGCGCGAGGCGAAAGTACTCGCCACAAAGAACAGATAGCTCCGCCGTGACGAGCAGCGTCGTGTGATCCGTCAACTGCGAAGCCAGATAGTGAATCGTGTGGGTTTTGCCGGTTCCCGGCGGGCCGTAGAACAGCGTCCCCTTCTTCCCCTGAGAACCGAAGCGCCTTGATGGCGGTCCGGTTCGCCACGAAACTCTCGACGTTGTGCTCGAGGAGCGCCAGCGTGCTCGGCGGCAGGACCACCTCTTCGCGCGCGACCTTGCGCAGCCGATGCACGTTGACGGCGCCGCCGCGGCCGGAATAGTTGTACTGGTTCTCGAGGGACAGCACGCGGCCTCGATAGTTTTCCCCGCGCCGACCCGTAGCTCGAGATCCCGGAAGAACTCGTGCGTGTAGGCGGCGCAGCCTCTCCGATCGGCACCGCGACCTCGACGTGGACGCCGCCCACGACACCATGGCGCATCGACGGTCCAAGAAGAACCGCGAAAGGAAGACCGCCACGGCGTGAGAGCCAGAGGCCGTTCTTGAGGCAGCGGACGGCAGCTCTTCACCCACGTCCACGTCGTCATGCTGGAGCGGCCCCAGGTCCATCTGAAACGGTCCCTGCGTGAACAACTGCGCCAGCGTCGGCGTCTCGTGGCCCATCTGCGAGTGCACACCGAGCAAGGTCGTCCCCGACTGCCCGGCGAAGATCTGCTCGAGTGCGGTCTGCACGTCGACCCGTGACGTGACCGGAAATTCCCGGGCGGCGGTGGCGATGTCCCCGGCCGAGCGGCTTCCGAAGTGCTTCTGCAGCACCTTTCGAAGCGCCGACTTGCCGAAGAGCACGCCGCTGATGAACCCGCTCATCCCCACCTCACGCGGCTATCGCCAGCGCGAAAATGGCCGCCGGAAAAGCCAGAGAGACCTCACCGCGGATCCTAGCACTTCAGTTGAACCTGACCGACCAGCCCGGCCGTGAGCTTCCGCCCGCCAGACTGACACGCGTCGACATCACTGCCCGCCTGCTGTCGTGGTGAGACGCTACTGCGTGACAACGACCGTGGCGGTCTCGTTCGCGTGGAGCGTGCAGTGATAGGCGTACGTACCGACGGTGTTGAACGTGACCCCGTCGCCATTGTCACTGTGGGCACTGGTCGGCGAGATGCTGCCGGTATCGAATACGCCGGGATCCGTGGCGCTGTGGGCGATCGTATCCGAGTTCAGCCAGTTCACTGTCTGGCCGGCTTTCACCATCACTGGATTTGGTGAATACACACCGTTCCGGATTGTTACAGTGAGCAGATTGGGTGGATTGGTGCCCTCGGGATTGGTCGGTGAGATCGGCGAGGTGGGGCTGTTTGAGCTGCCGCATCCGATTGCGAAGAGCGCGAGCAGGATGATTGCCCCGAGCGTAGTTTGCGTGCCGCTGGAATGGCTCAAGACCATGTTCGAGTCGAGTGCAACGCGTGTGCCGACACGCTACGCTGAACCTCAACGGCAACGACACAGCTGTGCTGCCCGACTCAGTTCCGCTAGTCGCGCTCGGTTATGTCGTAGGTCACAACCTTGCCGATGACGCCGTTCGAAAACTGGAAGTCGCGTATGTCAATCGACAGGCCATCGGCTCTGGCAGGCTGCTGAAGAACGCAGCCTGAACGTAAAACAACGGGCGTATTATTGCGCGGTGGCGAAGGATCGCGACAACGAACCATCCCGCTTGACGCACGTCGGAGGCGGGCTATTCGATTGCCGGGCAGGCCTTCGGTTGACCGTCGGCTTTCTTCTGCTTGCGTCAACCATGGCTGCCGGTCGTGCCCAGGCGCCTGAGCAAGGTGTTCGGCCGGCTACACCTCCGATGCCGTTTGAAGATGTTGGCGCGTGCCCCTTCGAAGGCTGCGTCTATCGGGAGTGGATCGCGAATAGCGCGGTCGTGGTCACCACCGATCGTCGCGTGGGGGCGCCGGTCGCGTTCACTCTCAAGCAAGGCGACCACGTGCAGGCCATCACGGGTATCGTCGTGACCACGAAGCCCGGGCGGGTGCAGTTCCGCGAGGCGGTGGAACTCTGGTCCACTGACGGCCCACTCCACGTCGAACCGATGGAGACGCTGTACCTCCTCACGTATCACGGTGAAGGTGCAACGACCGCGTGGTTCAAGGGCCGGTTGTACGAGGGGGTCGACGGCTCCGAGTTCTTCAACAGCCTCTGCCAACTCGACCCTGGCAGCTGCAACGGTACGATCCTCGAACGGCCGCAGAGGGTCTGGTGGGTTCGGCTCCGGACCATGCGGGGTCTGACAGGTTGGACGAAGGAGCCGGAGAAGTTCGACAACAAGGACTTGCTCGGCTGACAGACACTCGCCGTTGGGCGTCGATGGCCGAGGAGGTCATCCATCGAGACAATCTGTTGGCTGAACATCTCAACATCACGATCCGGGCCGCAACGCCGGACGACTGGCCGGCGATTGTCGAGATCAATGACTCGGCTTTCGAGGGCGCCAGGCGAGTCGGCATTGATTGGGGCCATCGAACGCTCCGGGCGGCCGGTCATTTCATTGGTCGCACGTGGCGGACGATGTTCCGGGTTGGTCATATCTTTTTCAGTCCTATCCGAATTCGAGTCGCAGGGTCCGCCGATTCCCGCGGCCGCGCTTGCGCCAATGGCGGTAACGCCCCGGTTTCAGCGCAGCGGCATCGGTACGCAGTTGGTTGAAGCCGGTCTCAGGGCGTGCGTCGAGCAGGGCTATCAATTGGTCGTGGTTGTAGGGCATCCTCGCTTTTACCAGCGGTTTGGATTCAGCCGCGCGGCAGGAGCCGGCCTGGAGTCGGTGTATTCCGGGGCTGGCGATGCCTTCATGGTCATCGAGTTGGCGGCTGGCGTGCTCAAGGGGCGCACGGGAGTCGTCGAATATCCCGATGAATTCGCGGATGTCTGAGGAGAGATGATCCGTCGAGCGAACGTTCACCGTGCTGTGTTCATCGCCGCCGGACTCTACAACATCGCCTGGGGGATCTGGAGTGCAGGCGATCCTCAGTGGTTCTTCCGGTTCACCGGGATGCCGATGGCCAACTATCCGGCCATCTTTGCGTGCCTGGGCATGGTCGTCGGGCTGTACGGCATCCTCTATCTCGACGTCGCCCGCCGGCCGGAGCGCGGCTGGCTGATCGCCGCCGTCGGACTCACCGGAAAGTGTCTCGGACCCGTGGGGATGGTCTGGCTGATCCGAACCGGAGCCTGGCCGCCGTCCGCGCTGGTGCTGTGCGTCACCAACGATTTCATCTGGTGGATCCCGTTCGGGGTGTACCTGCATGACGCGTGGCCGGCCTTTCGCCAGGACGCCTGACTCGGGCTGGAGGCGGCACTGCGAGCGGCCGGACGGAACTTTTCGGGAGATTCCTGCGTAAGCCCAATCGCTGGAACAGATGGATCCGCCAGGGAGAGGATGATTGCGATGCGCGGAATCCGCTGGAAATGGATCGTCGCGGCCGGTTTCTTCGCCGAAGCGACAGTCTTCGCGGTCTTTTTTCTTCTGCTCTTCGCGGCAACCGCCGCAGGTGTTCCCGGAATCGCGCGGCCCATGGGTACGCTGGACTATATCGACGCCCTGGTGTCCTCGTTCGTCACGGTGTTCTTCTTCACGCTGTGGGTCGGCAAACGAATCGAATCTGCATTTGTCCTGCACGGCGTGCTGATCGGCATGTTCGGCATCCTTCTGTTCGGTATCATGTGGCTCGCGACGACCAGATCGCTGGCGCAGCCTCCCCTGTATGTCATGGCTCATGTTTGAAGGTACTTGGCGGAATTGCCGGCGGCCTGGTTGCCGAGAAGCGACAGCGACGCATCCTGTCAGTCCAGCCAAATGACCAATACTGAATGCCGTGAGATCACGTTGCGTGACGGACGAACGTTGGCCTACGCCGAATACGGCAGCCCGAACGGGCTGCCGATTATCCATTGTCACGGCACACCAAGTTCCCGCGTTGAAGGCGACCTGACGTTCAGTGACACGCTGGCGGCCGAACTCGGCGTGCGGATTATCGTGCCGGACCGGCCGGGAATGGGTCGATCGGATTTCCAACCGAACCGCCGCATCGTCGACTGGCCGAACGACGTGCTGGAGCTGGCCTCGGCTCTCGGCCTCGAGACGTTCGCCGTGCTCGGTTCCTCCGGCGGCGCGCCTTACGCCGCCGCCTGCGCGGCCTTGATTCCGACCAGGATTCGGGTCGTCGGTCTGCTCGGCGGCGTGGCTCCTCTCGATGACCCAGGCGTCCTGGCGGCCATGAGCGCCCCGCTCCGGGTCATGGTCCGGCTCGCCAGATTTGCGCCGGCGGTCCTGCGCGCACTCTTTCGTCTCAACCTCAGGGCCATGCGCGGCGGCGGGCAACGCGGAGGCGACCGGATGGCCGCTTCGTTTCCGGAGCCTGATCGGAGCCTGCTGCAACGTCCGGAAATCCGCGACGGCTTCATGGCGTGCTTTCAGGAGTCGTGCCGGCAGGGACCGCGAGGCCCGGTGTGGGACGTCAGGCTCATGGCGCAACCGTGGGGGTTCGATCTCGCCGTCATCAAGATCCCGGTTCTGCTCTGGCAAGGCGAGCGGGACGGCAACGTTCCCCTGGCGCACGGCCGGTATCTCGCCGCCGCGATCCCGACATGTCGCGCCACGTTCTACCCGGACGAGGCGCATCTGTCGCTGCCGCATGAATCATCAGCGGGAAATTCTCAATGGGTTAAAGGGCGAGCCCGTACCGACAACAGAGCAAGAAGGACTAAACGCAGAGATCGCTGAGATCGCAGAGCCTCGTTGGATCCCGAAAAGAGACTCTGCGATCTCGGCGATCTCTGCGTTTTGATCTTCTCGCGTTGCAAATGTCCATATCATTTCAATTCGCTGCCGAAGCAGACATTCCCGCTCTCGTAGAGCTTCGGCTCGCGGTCGATGCGGATCAGGCACGGCGCTTCGGCGATGACCGATGGTGGACGACGATCACCGAGAAGAGCGTGGCGCGCGGGCTCAAATCGTCGCGAGTCCTCGTCGCGCGCCAAAAGGGGCGGATTGTCGGAGCGCTGCGGATGGAGACGAAGAAACCGTGGGCGATCGATCTCCGGTACTTCACACCCGTTCGGCGGGCCGTGTATCTCCATGACGTCAACGTGGCGCCAGGACTGCAACGATCAGGTATCGGACGCAGGCTCCTCACGCGCGCGAGAACCGTGGCCCGAGCATGGCCTGTCGACGCGATCCGCGTGGACGCGTACGACGGAGCCTCTGGGCGCCGGGCCGTTTTACAAGAAGTGCGGGTTCACTGAAGTCGGGCGCACAGTCTATCGAGGTGTACCCCTCGTCTATTTTGAGTTCGTGTTCCCGGGCAAGTCATCGACACGAAATTCCGACGATTGCGGGACTCTCTCCAAAGGATCCAAAAACAAGAGGGGCCGGCTAATCAGGCGGCGCGCCAACTATACTGAGGGCGCTGCTTGAGTGCGGTTCAATGTGAATCGCAAGACCGCGAATGGACCTGGAGGCTGGAAGCGTCTGATGCATACGTATCCGTACACGATCGAAAACGGTTCTGGCGAAGAGCTCGTCTTTCTTCGCGTCGCAGGCGCCGAGTCTGGCGAACGTCTCGAGGTTGAGATACGCGCTCAGCCTGACGCCGGTCCGCCGATGCACGTCCATTATCTTCAGGAAGAAGCCATGACCGTCGTGTCCGGCAAGCTCGGGTTTCAGACTGCCGGCGAGGAACCCCGCTATGCCGGGCCCGGCGAGACGAAGATTTTCGCGGCCGGCGTCGGCCACCGCTGGTGGAACGCCGGCGCGACGGAGCTGCACTGCACGGGATGGGCCAAGCCGCCGCACAACGTGGAGTACTTCCTCACGGCTCTCTTCGGTTCGATGAAGCGGGTTGGGAAAAAACGCCCGGACTTCTTCGACGCCGCATTCCTGCTGACGCGCTACCGGTCGGAAATACGCATGCTCGACATTCCGGCGATCGTGCAAACGGTGGCTTTTCCGGTCCTCCTGGCAATCGGTAAGCTCGTTGGGAAGTACGACCGATTTCAAGGTGCGCCCGAGCCCGTCCAGCCGTCACAAGCCGGCCGTTAGCCTGGCATCACATGTGACATCTGCTGAGTTGCGACATCGACGAGCCTCGCGAGGTTTCATGAAAGCTCTGGCTGTCTTCGCGTTCGCGGTGGCCACGGCGCCGCTCGCACGCGGCAACGCAGATGTCTCGGTGCAATTGCGCGCGGAACAGCAGTCGCTGCTCCACATTGGCCAGACAGCGACGCTGCGCGTGCCGTCAAAAGGCCAGTTCTCGATCGGTTCGGCCGGAGACGCATTGGTTCTGACCGAACGCAAACAACAAAGAGGCGACACCGTCTATATCTACCGAGCGGCCAGAGTCGGAAACCACACGTTCGTGGCGACCCCGAAAGACCCAGGACCAGACGGGTGCATCAGTTGCGTCACCATTCACTACTTCGTCAAGGTGATTCAATGACGTCAGGAGTGTGAGTGGGCTCGCATCCGGCAAACCTGGCGATTCGCTTCTTCCTGGAACTGGCCGCTCTGGTCGCTATGGGATTCTGGGGTTGGCGGCAAGGCGAGGACATGACCCGTTATGTCCTCGCCGCGCTCGTGCCTCTTACCGCCGCGGCTCTCTGGGGATCTTCGCCGTGCCCGGCGATCCGAGCCGGTCCGGGTCCGCGCTGGTTGCGGTGCCTGGCGCGCTCCGGCTCGGACTTGAGGCGGCATTCTTTGCATTTGCCGTCTGGGCGCTGTACCGGCTGGGAAACATTTCACTCGCTCGCACTATGGCAGCGGCCCTCGCTCTTCACTATGCTGTCTCCTACGATCGTCTTGCGTGGCTGTTACGTTCCTGATCGGGAGACCAGCGCATGAACTCGTCCAGTGCCACAGCGAACCCCTCGAGCCAGGAAGGAGCCAAGAGAAATCTCGCGTCGATCAGTCCGTTCTTCATCGTGAAGGACCTGCAGACGTCGATCGCCTACTACACAGAGCGCCTCGGTTTCCGGGTCGACTTCACGGGTCCAGCCGATGGGCCGTACTATGCCGGCGTGAGCCGGGATGGGGTCGGCATCATGCTGAAGTCAATTCTTCCGGATGTGCTGCCTGTCCAAACCACACCCGGCACGAATGGGCCCGGTGGGACGCGTACATCTACACCCTGGACCCCGACGCACTCTTCGACGAGTTCAGCCAGCGCGGTGTGTCGTTCGTCAAGACGTTGTCGTTCATAGACGAAGGGCTGTGGGGCTTCGAGCTCACGGATGCGGACGGGTATGTTCTGGCCTTCTTTCATCTCCGCAACTCGTAGACGACAGGCAGCAGTGGTTGTCAGCTGCGCGCTGGCGACAGTCGCGCAGCTGCTCGCCGCCTCTCTCCAGCATCAGGCACTTCAGCAGGAATTCGATCGCCTCGCGCGCGGGATCGACGGACGGGTCGGGATCTGCGCCGCGGATTCGGCGGGCCTCTCGTGCGTCAACGGGGATCAGCGCTTCCCGCTTCAGAGTGTCATGAAGCTGCTCGTCGGCCTCGCCATCATGGATGCGGTCGATCACGGACGGCTTCACCTTCAAGACAGCGTCACGATCCGTAAACAGGATTTGAGCCTGGCCGTGCAACCGTTGGCCGCGCTCGTGACTGATGACGGGTTCCGGACAACCATCGACGACCTCGTACGACGCGCGATCGTCGACAGCGACAGCGCCGCGACCGATGTCCTGGTCGCGCGGCTCGGCGGGCCCGCCGCCGTGCAGGGCGTGCTCGATCGGCTTGGCCTGGCGGGCGTGCGTATCGACCGCGACGAGCGGCACCTCCAGACCGAAATCGCCGGCGTCGTCTGGCGTCCGGAGTACGTGGACAGCGCCGTCCTGAATCGCGCGTACGCCGCGGTCCCCGAAACGCTGCGCGATGCCGCCTATCGTGCCTATCAGGCCGACCCGCGAGACACCGCGACACCCACCGGCATGATTTCGCTGCTCCGATCGCTCGCGCAGGGCAAGCTGGTCTCCCCTCCGCTCACCCGCCGCCTGATCGAGATCATGGGCCAGACGGTCACGTTTCCCGATCGGCTGAAGGCCGGCCTCGAGGGGCGGTGGGCTCTCGCCCACAAGACCGGCACGAGCAGCACGTGGAAGGGCGTGACCGCCGCGACGAACGACGTGGGCATCTTGACGTCGCCTGATGGCGAGCTCGTGAGCGTCGCCGTCTTCATTGCAGACTCGCGCGCGTCGGAGGCGGATCGCGCGCAGCTCATGGCGCGGGTGACCCGCGCGACGATTGAGAGCTATCGCTGAAGCCCCGGTGTCTAACATCGGGTGCGCCTGTATGAAGGGAACCGTCCATCGAGGCCCTTAAATTCGAATCCGAATTGTTGCGGCGCCCGGCGGCCACGGGGATCGATGCCGTCACGACACTTCGGCATTTCTCCATCGTCACGTACGCTGTCCCCCCCGCCCGGTTGCGGCCCCTGCTCGACAACCGGTTCGAACTGGACTGCATCGAGTTGGACGGTGTCCCCAAGGCGCTGTTGTCTGTCGTGCCGTTCGAGGATCAGGACTTCCGCGCCGCGGCCCTGCCGAGCCCTCGGTTGCGATTCGGCCAGACGAACTACCGCATCTACATCCGCGATCGGGCCGGCCGGCGCGCGGTCTGGTTCCTCGGGACCGCTCTCGGTTCATGGACAGTATTCCTGCCTCGGCACGTGTGGCGCCTCCCGTGGCACTACGGACGCTTTGTGTTCAAGTGCGAGCAGGATCTTCGAGGGCGGTATTCCTCGTACGTCATCGAGACACAGAGCAAGTGGGCACCTGCCCAGCTGGAGCTCGTTCACGAACCTGAGGCGGCTCTGTCATTCCCGGGATTCCCGGATATGGAAACGGCGCTCCTCGTCCTGACCCACCCGTTGATGGGCTACTACACCAGGCGGGATGGTCGCCTCGGCACCTACTCCGTGTGGCACGACCGCTTGTCACCGGAGGCCGGTCGTATTCACGTGGCGCGGTTCGGATTGCTCGATCGCCTCGGCCTCGTTCCGCTGTCCGAGCAGTCGACGCCATATAGCGTCCTGATCCAACCAATGACCGAGTTCCTCGTGAGGCTGCCGCCACGACGATGGCGTGAAAGCCCCGGCTGAGGTCACATGAACATGCAACAGGCTTATCGCGCATGTGCCTTCCTGGTGCTGCTGGCGGCCCAGCCGCTCGCCGCAGCTCCGCCGGACGGTCGTCTCTTTGACGTCCTTGGCTACGTGGCCACCGTCCGGCCGGATATCCAGGGGGGCGCGGTCACTGGCGACGTCAGCATCCACCTGCGACTGCTTTCCGGCAAGGCCGACACGATCGAGCTCGATCGGGCCGACCTTGTGATCGATGAAGTACGGCAGCAGGGCCGGCGGCTCGACTTCGATCTGATTCCGCGCCGTGTCCGTGTCCATCTTCCTGGGCCCGCTGCCCGAGGCGAGTTGCGCGACCTTGCGATCTCGTACCACGGAGTTCCTCGCTCAGGTTTGCGATTCGTTGCCGAACGCCAGCAGGCCTACACGATCTTTTCGACCAGCGAGTGGCTCGTCTGCGTCGATGCCCCGGACGACAAGGCGACGTTCGATCTTCGGCTGGTCCTCCCTGCCGGGTTGAAGGCCATCGGAACCGGAAGCCTCGTGAGTGAACAGCCTGGACCCGACGGGACGATCGTGCATCGTTTCCGGCAGAAACGACCCGCGTCGAGTTACCTGTTTGGTTTCGCGGCGGGCCGGTTCATCGAGATGAAGGCCGCGCGAGGGAACACGGCCCTGCGGTATCTGGGCGAAGGATTCTCACCAGACGAATTGAGCCGCGTCTTCCGCGACACGCCTGACATGCTGGACTTCTTCACGCGCCGCGCGGGCGTGGCGTATCCGCTGGACACCTATACGCAAGCGCTGGTCGCCAACACCGCGGGACAAGAGGCGTGGGGCTTCTCGCTGCTGTCCGACGCCTACGGGCACGCGGTGCTGGACGACCCGGCGGCCATCTCGTTAATCGCGCACGAGCTCGCCCACCAATGGTGGGGCAACCTGGTCACGTGCCTGGACTGGACGCATTTCTGGTTGAACGAAGGCTTCGCGACGTTCATGGCCGCCGCATACGATGAGGAACGCTTCGGCCGGGAGGCCTATCTCCGCGACATCGACCGAGCACGCGTCAGGTACGAAGCCGTGCGCGAGGCTGGCGGCGATCGCTCACTGGTGTTCCCGGAGTGGAATCACCCGACCGCCAACGACCGGACCATCGTCTACCAGAAAGGCGCGTACGTCCTGCATCTGCTTCGGGAACAAATCGGTGATGACGCCTTCTGGGCCGGCATTCGGCGGTACACCGCCACTCATGCCGGCGGCTCCGTGACCACGGACGACTTCAAGCGGTCGATGGAAGAAAGCAGTGGACTGAATTTCAGCGCCTTCTTCGACACATGGGTGTACATGCGATAGAGCACTTTCCATTCGGTGTAGTGCAGGCCTTCAGGCGTGCCAGGGCGTGGGCGGATGGCACCCCTGAAGGTTTGCACTACTTGATGTGCCCCTTATCCCGCTCGTTTTCGGTGCACACCCACTCCAACAAATCATCGTCCGGCACCAGCGTCGAAGCGTATCGGAAGGCAATCGCCTTCGAATAGTATTTCCCGTCGTCGATCGTCATCTCGACGTCCATGTGACCGAAATCGCGGCGGCGCCACCGTTCCTTGAGCCGCATCGTCTCGCTTCTCGGGTGGCCGAAGGCATCGAGCGGCGCCCGCGCATTCAGGCCAACGGTTTCGACGATCAACGTATCCCCGTCCCACTTGCCCACTGAGTAGCCGGCCCAGGCCGGATTGGGGTTCGCCGGCAGTTTTCGTCCATCCATGTGAATCTGGCGCGGGATGTCGCCTTCGTAGAGGATGACGAGCAGACTCGGCGTTTGCACGATTCGTCTCGGCATGGGGAACAACTCGACCATCGGCAAGCCGGACGGCAGGCAGCGCGGGCCGAGCGAGTCGCTCAGCGACTGATTCGTCGCCCACTCCTTCTGAGCGTCAGGACTCAGTTTCACCTCGTCTGGCGCGTAGTCGGCCATGACGTTGAACAGATACTTGGAGAACGTCGTCGCGTCGTCTCCCGGCACCGCAGTCTGACCCAGGCCGGGGACGATCTTTTCGATTTCGCCTGGAGGCGCGGTGTCGGTCTGCCAGAGACCCGTGAAGTCCGGTTTGCCGCCCGCGCGCGGCGCGGGCGCCGTCAGCACGGGCTTGCCGTCGCGTGTCCGGGGAACACCGCGCGCCGGTTCGTTGATCCACTGGGCGGATGAAAGCGTTGCGGCAATCAGAAACGTCAGCGCTCTGTGCATGCGGGATTCCTTCAGTCAGGAGACGGCCCACAGTGTAAGCGCACACGGGCTGCGTGCGCGTCCTTAATCGAACGCGCGCATACGCGCTACTTTTTCTTCTGGGCTTCCGCGTAGCGAGGAGACGAGGGTGGCACGCGCCCGTACGCAGCCCTGGCCTTTTCCGGATCCTTCAGGCGCTTTTCGTAGATTTCGCCCGCGGCGAACCATGCGCCATACCGGCCGTCACGATCGCGCGCGCCGAGCTGCTCGAGCACGGCAGCGGCGCTCGCAAATCGCTTCGCGTCGACGTAGAGGGCGGCGAGTCTCTGCAGGGCGGTCGGGACGCACTCGCTCGCCGGGTAGCGCTGGGTGATTCGCCGGTAGGTGACCGCAGCCGTTGGAAGCGACCCGCCGCGCTCCTCATCGCGCTCGAACGCACCCGCCTTCGTCTCGAGCTCGGCCCGGATCAACAGCGCCCGCGGCGCCCAGGCGCTGTTTGGATACTTCTCGATGACTGCGTTCAGCGTCCGGAGAGCGTCGCGCTCCCTGTCGGCGCGCTTCGACTTCAGCATCGTCTGCGCAAGCTTCACCTGCGCCTCGGGCGCACGTGGATCATCGGGAAACCGGGTGGCAATCTCGACGTATGTGCTCATCGCATTGGCGATGTCACCGCGCGTCTCGTGGATCGACGCGGTCAGGAACAACGAGGCGATCGCCTGCCGGCCCTGGCTGGCATCCGCGGATCTCCTCAAAGTCTCGATCGCCTGGTCATACAGGCGCAGGTCGATTTGCTGCCTGGCGATCGCGAGTTCGTCGACGGCGGGTGGCGCAGTCCGCCGTTCGTTTCGGTCGTTCTCGGTACGCGGCGGCAGCGGCAGCGGAGCAACCTGTCCGATGACCATTTCCGGCAATACCTGCTGTGGCGGTGGAACCTGAGACGGAGACACTGGACCTGCCGGCACGCCGATGAGTGATGGGGGCAGATCAGGTACGAAGACGAGCCAGCCGGCGGCGGCGAGCAGGAGGGAAGCGACCGCTCCTCCACCCCACAACCGAAGCCTCGAGCGTCTGGCGCCCGGCGCCGGTTGAAGTGGGAGCAGGTGCCTGGTGTTCGCTTCGAGATCTCTTTTCAGACGCTGCAGGTCGGTCCGCACATCCGACGCGGTCTGGTATCGAAGCGCGGGCTTTTTTTCGAGGGCCTTCGCGATAATTCGCTCCAGATCGGCTGGAACACGCGGGTTGATGGCGGCTCGGCGCGGGCGGCGCGCTGGTCGCGATTGCCGAGAGCGTTTCGGGGGCCGTCGGCGCGACGAACGGCCGGCGGCCGGTGGCCATCTCGTAGAGCACGGTCCCGAGCGAGAACAAGTCGCTTCGATGGTCCAGCGCTTCGGCCTGCGCCTGCTCCGGCGACATGTAAGGAATCGTGCCCGCAGTGGACGTCGTGATCCGGCCAGCGGTTCCTGACTCGGGCCGCGCCGGGAGCAACAGCGCGACGCCAAAGTCCAGCAGCTTCACGCGGCCGGAGCGGGTGACGAAGATGTTTGCCGGTTTGAGATCCCGATGAACGATCCGCTCCGCGTGCGCCGCGTCGAGGGCGTCGGCAATCTGGATGGCGATGTCGATGAGGCGCTCGATGGCCAGCGGCCCCCGGCTGATGTCCCTGGCCAGCACCTCGCCGTCGAGCAGTTCCATGGCGAGAAAATGCCAGCCGTCGTGCTCGCCTATCTCGTAAATCGTGCAGATGTTGGGATGGTTCAGGCTGGAAATCGCGCGGGCCTCGTGCTGGAAGCGCGCGACACCGTCAAGCCCGCCCGGCGCGACAAGTTTGAGGACGACTTCCCGGCCGAGGGCCAGGTCCTGGGCGTGGTAGACGACGGCGCCGGCGCCTTCGCTGATCTTGGCAACCAGCCGGTAGTGCGCAACCGTCTGTCCAGTCACTGAAGAATTATCGGTATTGCCTTCGGTTGCGATTACACCGGATTTCACACTATTGCGCGGACGACGAACAAGAGTCATCGCCAACGCGGGAGGACGAGACCAAATAGCTCGTCCATGGCGTCGAGATTGCCCCTGGTCAGAGCTGGAGCTGAAGCCGGGTCTGGAAGAATCGCGTCTTGCCGACAAGGCCGAACCGATCGAGCGACCCGTAGCCGTACACGAACGCCAGACGGACGTTATCGGTCACGTACCAGTTGGCCATGGGCGTGAAGCGCCAGAACTTTCCGCCTGTGACGGTGCCGCCGTCGAGATCGATGTTGCTGACGTGCCCCACGATTTCCCACGCCCCCGGTCCTCCCGAGAAGAGCGATCGCTTCGGCGAGATCTGGTTGAAGTAGCCGCCGCGGGTGTTATAGGTACGCGTTTCGCCGGTGACTAGCCACGACGCGACCGCGTCGCCGCCGTGGAACAACGGATCGCCGGACGCCGGGGCATCAACTCGCTGCAGGAAATACTCCGACCCGAATGTGAACGGGCCCGGCCGGTAGTAGGCTTCGAGCCCGGTCATCGTCGTGCTTCCGGCGGCAAAGTCGCCCGTGTCCACGAAGTACGGGGCCGCCCACGCTCCCGGACGCGCGCGCAATCTGAGCGTTCCGTTATTCACCTTGCCGTATCGTTCACTGACGCCCAGGTGCAGCATCCTCCGGCCGTTCGCCGACAATATCGGAACCCAGACGAACCGGCCGGAGATCTGGCTCTCGTAGCTGGAGAACGACTGCCCCTCCGACAGTGCGTCGCCGTACCACCCCAGAGTCCAGAGGATGCGCGCCCTGGGAACGTACCCGAGCCATTTGACGCCATCCGCAAGAATCGGGAGCGTGGCATCGCTGATCGGCGCGCGTTCGATGCCCCAGCCGGCGTAGCCGATCATGACCTTGTTGAGCGAAAAGCCTTCCTTGCTGCGCCCCACGAAGATATGACCCCAGATCTCCGGGACCGCGACCATGATGCCCGTCTGGCGGAACAACCACTCCTTCTTCGCGCCGTCGTACATGATCCCGGCGCTCCACGTGGTCGCGCGCTTGAAATTGAGACGGCCCGACAAGAGGACACGGCCGTCCCGATACTTCCACTGCGAATCCAGTTCGATCTGCGCCTGGCTGCTGGCATCCTGGCTGAACGCCGCGTAGTCGTAGAGAATTCCGCCCCCCAGGCGGATCGACCCGAGCGGTCCTTCGAACTCGTTGAACTTGACCAGCTTCCGCGCCGGTGCGTCGCTCTCCGCGGCGGTGATGGAGTCCTCGATAGGCGGCGGCTGCGCATTGGGATTCGCGCCCGGTTGGCCGGCGCCAGACGTCGGCTGCTGGGCCGTCACGCCGACAGCCGTCCCGGCCAGAACGGCCAGCGCGATGAGGGCGCCCCGAATCCTTGCTCGAATCAGGCGCATCAACTTGTACTGAATCGTACCATGCGCCAGCGCCCCACGACGCTCTCCCGCGGCGCGTATCATTGCAACTGGGCGTGAGCAGTCCAGGCCAACACTCGTTGAGATCGGGTGGCTGCGACACCAGCGGCGTCCGGAAAGACGGTCATGCTACGCAACGTTCTTCTGTTTTGCGCGGCGGTGTTACTTGCGCTTACCGCAGGCCGGGCATTCTGGGTCACGCTTGGCGAGAACCCGTTCAACATGTCAGGAGCTACTTACGTCGAATTCTTTCAACAGCTCGACCGCCGCGTTGCGATTCCGATCGCGATCACCGGCATCGGCGGTACGATTCTGGCGGCCTTGGCGGCGCTGACGCACCGGGCTGATCGAAAAGCATTCGTCCTGCTGATCTGCGCCTGTGGCTGTGGCCTGATCGGAAGCCTTGTCACCCTGTTCGTGAACGTTCCGATCAACGAACGCGTGGCCACGTGGAATCCTGCGGCCCTGCCGGCCGGTTATGAGTCGTATCTCCACCAGTGGTGGGACTGGCACCAGGTCCGATTGGTCGCGATGTTCTCGGGAATGTGTCTGATGTTTGCCGCGATGCTCGCACGTCACAACCGCGTGTAGCGTCCCGCCGCATTCAGCCGAGTGCGCGCCGCAACTTGTCCAGATCGATCGGCTTGACCAGATGCCGCTCGAATCCGGCGTCGGTGCTCGTCGCCACGTCGGTTTCGTTCGCGTAGCCGCTCAGGGCAATGAGGCGCGGCCCGCGCCCCGGACGCCTGAAGTGCCTGGCGACGTCGAAGCCGTTGCCGTCCGGGAGGCCCAGGTCGCTGATCACGATGTCCCAGGGCTCTCCCGCCCGCTGCCGCGCTTCCTTGACGCTGTGAACGACGTCGAGCGCGTGCCCGTCGTTGCCAAGCAAATCCTGCAGGATCGCCGCCGTATCCGCATCGTCTTCGACGACGAGAATGCGCAGCCCCGGTCCAGCGGGCTCGGAGACAGCGGCCGGCGCGGCTGTCGCCTTCAACGGCAGTCCATTCACCGTCGCGAGTTCGACCTCGAACGTCGAGCCCTGGCCGTGCCCGCGGCTGGTCGCCCAGATTCGCCCGTTGTGGGCCGCGATGATGCCCGCGCAGATGGGGAGGCCCAGGCCGAGGCCGCCGCGGCTCGACTGCCCCCGATGCTGGGTGAATGATCGGAACAGCGTGTCGACGCCTCCCTCCTCGATCCCGATTCCGGTGTCCCTGACCGACACGCGGAGCGCGCCCGAGTCGTCGTTTGTCGTCGAGACCTCAATCTCGCCGTGGTCGGTAAATTTGATCGCGTTGGTCAGGAGATTTGTGAACACCTGCCTCAGACGGCCGGGATCGCCGTTGACGAAATGCCGCGTGGCGCGAAGCCCGGTGACGAGCAAGAGCGACTTGGCGGCCGCCTGCGGGCGGCACGCTTCGACGACGTTGTCGATGACGATGTGCACGTCACTGGACGAGAGCGTCAGCCCGAGCGCGCCGCGCTCGATACGCGACACATCCAGCAGGTCGTCAATCAGGCGGGCCTCACTCTGAATGTTTCGACTGATGACGGCACCCAGCCGGCGGACGTTCTCGGGCATGTCCCGTTCGGTCAGACGGGACGCGGCAAACAGCGCCGGCGTCAGCGGCGTCCTCAGCTCGTGGCTGAGAACATTCAGAAACCGGTGCGTCGCCTCGTTGGCCTGGCGCCCGAGGCGTTCGTCGCTCTCGGCGCGCGCCCGCTCGGCCTCTGCCTCGCGGCGTGCGGCATCGAGCCGGTGCTGTTCGGTGAGATCGATGAGAACCGTCCAGTACACCTCGCGTTTCACCGACTGAAATCGCTTGCTGTAGGCCCGCACCGCCAGAACCTGCCCCTGGCGCGTCGTCAGGGTCAGATCGGTTTCGACGACAGTCTCCTGAGCGCGGCAGCGCCGCATGTGCTCGAGAAAATCCGATCGCGAGTCTCTGGCGACGAAGACGATGAGGGGACGGCCAATGATCGCTCCCGGGGACACTTCGAGTGATGCGATGCCGGCCTGATTGATCTCCTCGACGACACCGTTGCGATCGAGGCGGATGTAAGCGACGGGCGCGAAGTTGTACAGATCGAAGTAGCGCTGCCAGTCCTCGTAAAACTCGGCCTGCTGTGGCGGCGTCAGCCGCGCAGGCTCCGGTTTGCCGGCCCGGGGCGGAAGCGCGCGGCGATTAGGCCGTCTAGCGGTTGCCATTGGACGGTGTGAGCGCCAGGACGGTCCAGTATTTCCCGTCTTCGAGCTGGAACTGCCTGCCGCTCGCGAGCAGATTTGGCGCCGACGGCGGACCGCCGATCGTGGCGCCTTGAATCGCGGCGGCCCCGCCCTGCAGCTGCAGCGCAAACGCCTGCAGGCGCTTCCCCTGCCACTCACGGTGGTCGAGATCCACGATGGCTTTGCCGACCGTTCGTGACGGTTCGAGCCCGAAAGCGCGGTAAAACGCCTGATTGGCCGTCTTGACGTGCATCGTCTCGTCGATGACGATGACCGGCTCCTGCATGAGATCGACCGTCTGCAGCAGCTGTTCACGGGACCGTTCGACCTGCTGCTGATAGAGCTTGGCGGCGCCGATGTCAGTCAGCGTGAGCACGGCTCCGTCGATACGGTTGTCGACGTTGCGGTACGGACGGACGCGGAGCATGTACCACTTGCCGAGGCGATCCTGCACCTCGAGCTCCCTGGGCAGGAATGTCTCGATGGTTTCCTGCGCCAGGGCCTCGAGATTCGCGGAGACAAGATTGGTGTTGATCTGTCCGAGCGGACGTCCCACGTCGCCCGGAATCAGGTTCAACATGCGCTCCGCCGTCGGCGTGAAGCGGCGGATGCGCATGTCGTTCCCGACGATGAGAATCGTGATTTCAACAGTGGACAGCAGGTTGAGCAGATCGCTGTTCACACGGCTCAGCTCGTCGTTGCGCGAATGCAGCTCCTCGTTGAGCGTGTTCAGCTCCTCGTTGGTGCTCTGCAGCTCCTCCTTGGCGGTATCGAGCTCCTCGTTCGTGCTTTGCAGTTCCTCGTTGCTCGACAGGATCTCCTCGTTGGCCGACTGCAGTTCCTCGTTGGCGGCCTCGAGCTCCTGGATGATCGACTGCATGTATTCGCGGCTGGCAGCCAGTTCGCGCGTCAGCCCCGCGAGACGCTCTTCTGTTTCGCGTTTGCCCAGGCGCGGCGTCGGACGTGCGCGGACCGGACGGCGCTTTTTGTCGGGCGCCGGCATCTCCTCGAACACGATCAGCATCTGGCTCGACGCGGACGAGCCGAGGGGCACGACTTCGATGTCGACGCTATGCCACTCGCCGTTGCGGTGAATCGAGATGCCCTCGCGCCGAACGGTGCACTGTTTGCGGCGCGCCGTCTGCAACGCACCGCGCAGCGGGAACAGCAGCCCTTCGCGCGCCATCTTCAGAACGCTGAGGTTCGGTTCCCCTGACGCGGCTTCGAGAAAATGTCCGGTCTGACCGCGAAACTGCACGATTTGCAGGCCATCGTCGACGACGACGCTCGGCGGGCTGTATCGCTGGAGGAGGAAACGGTTGGCCTCGTCGTTGGCCGACCGTACCGGTTCCGGCCGCGAGGCCCGCGAGAGCGGCGGCGCCGGCGGCATCGCCGGGAACCGATCCACGGAAAAGCTCACCGGCAGCGCGGTATCGACGGCGGATTTGCGATACAGGCGCCAGCGCTTGTCGACGAGCGCGAACAAATGCTGCGCGCCGGCCGTCTCGGCGGCGCCGAGCATCAGGAACCCGCGTGTCCGCAGCGCGTAGTGAAAGACCGAGATCAGCCGCCGCTGCAGCCTGGCATCGAGGTAGATCATCACGTTGCGGCAGACGATCAGATCGAGGCGCGAGAACGGCGGATCTCTCGTGAGATCGTGCCGGGCGAACACGCACGCGTCACGCAGCGTCTTGTTGAGCCTGAAGGCACCATCGGCCTTGGTGAAGAAGCGCTTCAACCGCTCGGACGACACGTCGGCGGCGATGCTCAGCGGATAGACGCCCGACCGCGCGTGTTCGATCGCGCTTTCGCTGACGTCGGTGGCGAAAATCTGGACGCGCCGGCTGTTGGCGTGGTCGTCGAGGATTTCCATCAGTGCGATGGCGACGCTGTAGGCCTCCTCCCCGGTCGCGCAGCCGGGAATCCAGATGCGAATGGGCTCGTCTTCAGAGCGCGCGCTGACGATTTCCGGGAAGACCTGGCTGCGGAGGACGTCGAAGGATTCGGGTTCGCGAAAAAACCGGGTGACGTGGATCAGCAGATCCTGGTACAGGAGCGTCGCTTCCTTGCCGTTCTCCCGCACGTGCCGGATGTACGCGTCTACCCCGGTCACGCGCTGGAGTGCCATCCGGCGCAGCAGCCGGCGCCTGACGGTGGGCGTCTTGTACTGGCGAAAATCGATGCCGCTCACCCGCCGCAGAATGGCGAAGATTTCGCCAAGCTGTTCCTCGGTCGGCTCGCTGCCATCGCCTGGCTGCGTCGCCGCCTCGCCCAGGTACGGATGCAGGTGGATGTGCGACAGGTGTTCCGCGATGTCGTGGGGCGACAGGATCAGATCGATGAGGCCCGTGGCGATCGCCGATTGCGGCATGCCGTCGTACTTCGCGGTCGATGGCGCCTGCGCGATGGTGATGCCGCCCGCGGCCTTGATCTCGCGGATGCCCGAGGTCCCGTCCGACGCCGTGCCCGACAGGATGACGCCGATCGCGCGGTTCTGCGCCCAGGCGGCGAGCGAGAGCAGGAAATGATCGATGGGTGTGAACTGCGACCGATCGTACGGCCGCGGCACCAGGTGAAGCGTGCCGTTCCTGACGTCCATCTGGACGTTTGGCGGGATGACGTAGACGTGGCGCGGCTCGATCTTCAGGCCATCGGTGACCTGGACGATCGGCAGCGCCGTCTTGCTGGCGAGGAGGCTCGGCAGCGCGCTCTCGTGCTGCGGCGACAGATGCTGGACGAAGACAATGGCCAGGTCGGAATCCGACGGCAGCGCCTCGAGCAGTTGCGAAAACGCTTCGAGGCCGCCGGCCGAGGCGCCGATGCCGACCACGGTCGGCACGTCCAGTTCAGGGGCAGGAAAGTCGTCGGCGTCTCCGGGCACGACGCCGGCCTGAGGTTCGTCTGTCTGTTCCGTGCGTGTCCGCGTCGCGCGCGTTGAAGAAGATGTTGTCGGCCGGCGACGCGCGGGCGAGCGACTGGCCGACCGGTGCCCGGCGGCCTTCCTTTTCGACGATGTCCCCTTCCTGACTTTCTTCGCCATCGATCGACTAGGTCTCTCCCGCCCAGCTCTTTATAAAGTCTTCGAGGTGTCTGTCGTCGTCGAGCGCCTCGAGACCACCGGCCGACGCACCGATTACGATGGTCTCGTCACGATCGCCATTCTGGCTGAACCAAATCGCGGGCGCAACCGCCAACGACTCGTCTTGATGCGCCTCACAAGAGGATCTACGGATCAGCTACACGTGGGGAAGTCGAACGCCGGCAGTTCGATATGCGCTACAGCCTCGGAAGCAGCGGTGCATTCCACGCGGCGTACTCCTGACGGATCCGCGCGAATACATCGGCGTGCTTCGTGCGGACATCCGCCTTCTCGCCGGGATCGCTCGAGAGATCGAAGAGATGCTCGCGGCCGGATTCTTTCAGATATTTCCAGCGGCCCATCCGTGCCGCATCGTACTGTGCGACGCGCCAGAAGAGCGTGCGATCGGAGACCGCCTTCTTCCCGGTGCAGAGCGGCATCAAATCCTCGCCGTCCAGCGGGTACGCATGATCGGGCGCCGTGCCGGTCGCGGCAAGAATCGTGGCGGTCCAGTCCATGGTGATCGCCGCCTGGTCGGTGACCTGACCGGCGGGAATCACGCCCGGCCACCGCACCATCGCCGGCACACGCGTCCCGCCCTCCCAGAGATCGCCTTTCGCAAACGAGAACGGCCAGTTGTACGAGTAGCGCTCCCCGCCGTTGTCGCTGGTGAAGATCACCAGCGTGTCGCGCTCCAGCTTCGCGCGCGCGAGCGCCTTCAGCACGCGCCCGATCCCGGCGTCCATGCTCTTCATCATCGCGCCGTAAATCGCGCGCGACCCGCCGCCGACCATCGGTCCCGGCCCGTGATCGGTGTGTTCAATGGCCGCGTCCTGCGGCCCCTCCCACGGCGCATGCGGCGCCGTGTACTGCAGGCTGAGAAAGAACGGCTTCGTGTGACGCCGCCCGATGATTTCCACCGCCCTGTCCGTGAACAGATCCGTCAGGTATCCAGGACGTTCGATCGGCGTGAGGTTCTCCCAGAGATCCGGGACGCCCCCGGGCGGACCGCCGGCAGGGCCGGCGGCGTCGGCCGCCTTGTGCGTGAAGTAGTCGGCGGCGCCGCTCAGGATGCCGAAGAACTCATCGAAGCCGTGATTGTTGGGGCCGAACTGCGGCTTCCAGCCCAGATGCCATTTGCCCACGAGGGACGTGTCGTATCCGTTCGCTTTCAAGAGCGACGCGATCGTCGGATGGCCGGGCGGCAGCCCGACGTCCGGCGGCGACGACGCCCTGAGCGGCTCCTCGAGGCCGACAGCGAGACGCTGAGGGTAGCGTCCCGTGATGTACGCGCAGCGTGTCGGCGTGCAGATCGGCGCGGCCGCGTACGCGCTCGTGAACTTGATGCCCTGCTTCGCGAACGCGTCGAGCACGGGAGTCTGGTAATCCGGCCGGCCGTAACAGCTCAAGTCGCCGTACCCGAGATCGTCCGCCAGGATGAACAGCACGTTCGGCCGCTGCGGCGCCGCGGCGGACATCAACCCTGGCGTTGCCGCGATCGCAGTTGCGCCGACAGCCGTGCCAAGAAATTCCCGACGTGTCACGTTTCGCGGCATGCGAGATGGTAACAGGACCCGGGAGACAGCCGGCAGTCGGAGTTACGAACGGTTGAATCTCGAACGAACCGCCCCGTAAAGCAGCCAGCCCGCGGGTCCGAAGAGAAACGTCAGCGCAAGGCACGGGACGAGGGCCAGGTGAGGCACGCCGCGCTGTCGCGCGTCGCGCGCCTCCCAGCTCCCCACGAGCAGATCGAACGCGAGGTAATGGATCCATCCCGCGAGCAGCAGCCACGGGTTCGCAAACAGCGTCGCAACCGCCGGCAGCGACGAGAACCCGCCGGGGCTGCCGAGAATGTGCGTCGCGATGACGATGACGTAGGTGGCGGCGAGCACACCTGGAATCGCCCATGCGCAGGCGATGTCGGCCACCCATCGCTGGCGCGGCAGCACGGCGAGCAGAATCCAGCCGGCGAGCGCGAGCGGGTTCACGATCGAAAACACGGTCTCTGGCGTCATACCACCCCCACGGTCGTCGTCCGCAGCGGCGCTGTTCCGCTCCGCGCGATCCAGGCGGCGGCCGCGGTGCCCAGCGCCCACGCGGCAAATGCGGCGAGCGTTCCTGCCGAAGGCGCAGCGAGCGGCTCGCCGCGCAGGGCCTGCGACAGGAGCAGCGCGAACAGGAGCGCGTAGCTCCCGGCCGCGACCCAGACGAGCCGGAGCCTGCGCGACTCCTCGACGATCACTCCGGCGAGGAGCCATGCCGTCAGCGGCAGCATCTGCATCGCATGCAGGCCGACGAAATGCGGCACGCGGAGGTCGCCGTGCTCCACGCTCCATCCGGTGCCCGGCAATCCCGGCCCGCCGTCAGGCGCGCCGACGGTGTGCGCGCCCGCAACGGTCATGCGATGGCCCGACCGCGCGTCCGCGAGTTGGGCGGAGGTCGGACGCGTCATCAAGCCGCCGGTCGATGCGCCGAGAAGGGCGATGGCCATGCCGAGGCGCAGCGCCCAGCCGAATGCGCGATCGGCAAACGGCTGGCGCCACAGCGCGATCGTCGCGGCCACGCCCGCGCCCGTCTGCACCAGGATCCCCAGCCCCATCGTCGCGAAGACGACGGCGTCGAGGGGCGTGCCGATGTTGAAGTGGCTTGTCGTGCCGCGCCACGCCTGCAGGTTGATCAGGGCCACCTCCCCGACGAGGATGACGGCGGTCATCCACCCGACGACGCGCCGCATGCGCGGCCAGCCGGGGAGATGGCCGAAGATCCAGGCCAGCGTGAACATGTAGATGGCCGTGGAGGACGCAAACTTGGCTGGTTTGAGCCACGCGGGCATCCCGGTAATCACGCTGGGGATCGAGCCAGAGGCCGATCAGGTTGGCGGCGAGGACGGCCAGCATGAGCAGTCCGCCCGCCGTGAGGGGTGCGTTCGAGTTCCAGAGCCGGCGTAATGTTGCCATAGTCAACATAGGCTATCCGCTCATGTTGACGTTGTCAACATGTAGCCCTACAATCGGTCGTCATGCCCCACACGCGGCCCCGGCGGGCCTACCATCACGGCGACCTGCGCCGCGCCCTGCTGCGCGAGGCGGCGCGAGCCATCAGGACCGACGGCCCCGACGGCGTCACGCTGCGCGACGTGGGCCGGCGCCTCGGCGTGTCGCGTACCGCGCTCTATCGCCATTTCGCCGACAAGTCCGCGCTGCTCGCGTCCGTTGCGCGGGAAGGCTTTCAAACGTTTTCACGGGAACTGAAAGACGGGTGGGACGCCGCCGGCGGGGGCATCGCCGGCTTCCAGGCCATGGGCGCGGCCTACGTGCGGTTCGCTCTCGCGAACCAGGCGCACTACCGGATCATGTTCGGCCGGTTCAAAGATCTCTGCTCGAGCGATGCGGCGCTCGCCGCCGACGCGTCCGCGTCGTTTCAGGTCCTGGTGGATGCACTGGTCTCACTGCAGCGCGCAAAGACGATCCGCGCAGGAAATCCTGAGGAGCTCGGCCGCTACATCTGGGCCACCATGCACGGGGTGGCCATGCTCGCGATTGACGGCCAGCTCGGATCCGATCGAGCCGCGGCCGATTCGCTGACGCACTTCGCGATCGCGCGACTCACGACGGCGGTCGCTCAGTGATCTGGTCCTTGGTGCCTGGTTCTTAGTGCCTGGTCCGTCCTTGGTCCGTAGTCCGTCCCTGGTCCTTAATACTTAGTCCAATACTTAGTCCGCGCCTCGCCATCCGTCAGTGTGGCCCTTCAGGACCATCAGGTGGCCTTAGGAGCGAGGACCGAGGAACGGACCAGGAACCAGGAACCAAGCACCAAGTCCTACTTCTTCTCCTCCGCCCGACCGCCGGCGAGGATGTTCGGCGTCGCGTAGTTGCCCTCCTGGCACGCGTACTCGAACATCTGGTACTTCGAGTCGCGCGTCAGCGGCATCTCCACGGTCCACGGCTTGGTGTAGACGTTCTTGTCGTCCACGGTCACGCGATATTCGATCGTGTTCGCGTCCACCGGCGTGAAGCGCTCGACGACGTGCAGCGCTTCGCTCTGCGGGATGCCGCGGATTCGTCCCGTCGCGGCGCTCGTGGCGATCGAACCCTTGTCGTTGTAGTTCGTCGTGTCCACGACGAGCGTATTGCCGTCCCAGTGCCCGCGCGGGTCGCCGTCCCACGTGCGGATGTTCGCCCCCACGTGCGGCCGGCCGTCGAGCGGGATGACCCGGGTCGCGTGAATCATCTCGTACACGATCACGACGTAGCCCGGCGTCTGGATGAACTGATAGGCGTTGTTGTACCCGGCCGGAAACATCCCCGCGGGAATGCCGCGCGTGATACACCGCTCCCACGGCGTCTGGTGCACCCAGTTGTCGGCCACGTGATCGAGGTCGTACGCACGCTTGTCCTCCGCCCACTTCAGCACCGGCACCTTGCCGTCTGGCGGATCGACGACCATCGCTGGCCTCGGCGCCTTCATCGGACTGTCGTGGTCGGCCCAGTGCGACGGCGGGTTGACGCCCGTGCCCTGGGGCACCGCGACGGGCGCGGTCGGCGCGGTACCGGCCGTCTCGAACGGCGTGCTGTCGAAATTGACCCACATCCCCCGCAAATCGGGCTGGCCGTCGGGCGTGCGCGGTACGGTCCAGGTCTTCCCCGACTGGGCGGAAACAGGCGCCGGCGCAGACGCCGCTATCAGGGCCAGCACGGCGGGAATGCACAGCAGTCGGCCTCGTCCACGCATCGGACACCTCCCGCAGTAGCGCGGTAGTTCAGGGGCCGTTATACTCTGTCGGCCCTATACATTCTTGATCAACACGTCAGCGACCAGATCCGCCATTCGTGAGAGGCGACGAAACGAATCATGAGCCAACAGAGCCTGGAAGACCTGCTGAAAACGACCGGCAACCCCGTCAACATGCTGCGCAATTCGCAAATCGGCGCGTACGTCTATCCCGTCGTGCCCGCCGAATACACCAACTGGCGCGACGAGCAGCGCGCCTGGCGCGAGACCTGCGTGCTCTTCGACCAGTCTCACCACATGGTCGAGCAGTACGTCGAGGGACCGGACGCCCTCAAGCTGATCTCGCATCTCGCGACCAACAGCTTTGCGAAGTTTCCCGTCAACCGCGCCAAGCAATTCGTGCCGTGCAGCTACGACGGCCACATCATCGGCGACGGCATCCTCTTCCACCTCGAAGAGAACAAGCTCAGCTTCGTCGGCCGCGCGCCGTCCGCGAACTGGATTGAGTTCCACGCCGACGACGGGCGGCTACAACGTGACGACGAAGAAAGACGACCGGTCGCCGTCGCGCCCGGGCGGCAAGCCCGTCATCCGCAACTTCTATCGCTACCAGATCCAGGGACCCAACGCGAAGCAGGTGATCGAGAAACTCAACGGCGGCCCGGTGCCGGACATCAAGTTCTTCAACATGGATGTCATCACGATCGCCGGCCGCAAGGTCCGCGCGCTGCGCCACGGCATGGCCGGCGCGCCGGGCCTCGAAGTGTGGGGCCCGTACGCCGAGGGCGAGGAAATCCGCGCGGCGATCGTCGAAGCCGGCCAGCGAATTCGGCCTGCATCAGGTCGGCAACCGCGCGTACGCGACGAACACGCTCGAATCCGGCTGGATTCCGTCGCCGCTCCCCGCGGTGTACACCGGCGAGAAGATGAAGTCGTACCGTCAGTGGCTGCCCGCGTCGAGCTACGAAGGCACCGGCTCGCTCGGCGGCAGCTTCGTCTCGAACAACATCGAGGACTACTACATGACGCCGTACGAGCTCGGCTACGGCCCGTTCGTCAAGTTCGATCACGACTTCATCGGCCGCGAAGCGCTCGAGAAGATCGCGAACAAGCCCCAGCGGCGGAAGGTCACGTTCGCGTGGAACGCCGACGATGTCAGCAAAGTGTTCCGGTCGATGTTCGAGCCGGGCGCGGACCACTACAAGTACATCGATCTGCCGCTGTCGAACTACGCGTCCGCGTCGTACGACAAGGTCATGAACGCCGGCAAGACGGTCGGCCTGTCGATGTTCAGCGGCTACAGCTACAACGAACGGTCCATGCTCTCGCTGGGGGTCGTGGATCCGGACATCGAGATCGGCAACGAGGTCACGCTCGTGTGGGGCGAAGAGGGCGGCGGTTCGAAGAAGACGACGGTCGAGCGGCACAAGCAGCTGGAAATCCGCGCGATTGTCAGCCCTGTTCCCTATTCCGAAGTGGCCCGGAAGTCCTACGCGGTCGGCTGGCGTACTGGCCAGCACTGACACGCGCGTCGTTTTGACGCCCCCCTGAGGGTTGGCACAACCCGTGAAGCCCGCGGCCCGATCGGTCATGCCGGCGCTGTCGCTGCTCGTCTGGGGCTCGATGCTCCTCGCATCGGCCCCGGTGCGCGCGGCCGATCCGCCAGTGACGGTGACCCAGGACGTCCCGGTCCCGGGGCGCGCGGCGCTGGCAGAACTGGCGGAGGTGTCGCCGGTCCCGGACCGCGCGCGGTTCGTGGCCGAGCTCGCGCGGGTCATCTACTCGCAGCCCTCGACGGGCCCGTACTCCAACGAGCCTCTCAGGCGCCGGATCGACGCGCTCTTCGCCCAGACGCGTCAAACAGCCAGCTCGCCCGACGGCGGTGCGGAAGACGACGTCGTGCCGGTGCCGTTGACAGCGGCGCTCTGGAGCCAGTCCATTCTTCATCGGCAGGTCGAGCGGCGCGATCTGGTGGGCGCGATCCTGACCGATCGGTCCGCGGCCCTGATGTGCTACGGCCTGTCGGGAATGGACGACGAGACGCTGCAGTTTCTGGCCGGAACATCCATCCCTCGTCAGCCGTCTCGCGGAGCGCGCGCCGGCGATCGTGGCCGCGTTCGGCGAGAGCCTGCACATCCAGGGGAATCGCGTCGTCCCACCAGGGGGCGACGAAGCCGCCGCGCTCTGGGAGAGCGTGGTCGGCGAGAAGCTGAATCGCCCCGAGCGGTTCGTCCAGATCCTGTTCGAGAGCGAACGCGGACGTGTCGCCTATCTTTACGACGCGTTCGCGCACCTCGACCCGCCGACGCTCGCCTTCGCGCTCGAATCGTCAATCCGCGAACCCGAGGAGCGTGCGAACCGGTTCAAGCGTCTCGCGGCCCTCGCGAGGCACGGTTTCGTGGAGTGGGAGGTCGCCGCCGCGCCGTTCGTCCGGCCATCGAGCGCGCTTGCGACGTTCTTCGCGCGGCTGGCGATCGACGAACGCGGAAATCCGATCGGATGGATGTCGCCGGCATTCTGGCAGCGTGTGTTCGACGAAGGAGCCGGGAGCCCGCCGCAGTCCGGCGGCGCAGCATCGATAGACGCGGCGTGGGTGGCGGAGCTCCTGCTCGGCCGTCCGGGTCGCGAGCGCGAGCGCCGGGTCGAGACGTTCGTGTTCGCCCAGCGCGTCTTCCCGTCAGCCGCTGAAACCGACGACACGCTGGTCGGCTGTGCGCAGCTTCTCGACGTACCCCGCGTTGATGCTCACGATCGAGCGGACGGGCATCCGGACACCGGCGATCTACGCGGCCGCCGCGCAGCAGGCGGAACGATTGACCGATCTGGACATGTCACGCGGGGCGCCGGCGCTTGCCCAGTTTCAGGGCGCCGTCGCTCTTCTCTCGAGGCTCGTACGGGTCCGCACCATCGACGTCGCGACGGCGGAGCGGCTCGCGCACGATCTGTTCGCATCGCGCTTGACCGACGGGCGTTACAACGGCGCCATCTCGACCTGGATGGACGAGCGGCTTCGCCCGGCGCTGCCGGCCGTGTCAATGCCGGGCTCAATGCCCGGCTCAATAGATGACGCGCTGGTCGCCGGCGTGGCAGGCCCGCCCGCGTCCGGCGCCGCGAAGCTCGTCGAGTGGGAAGGTCAACGCTACCGGGTCGATATCGGCGGCGCCGAGCTCGCAGCGGCTGATGCGCGTGCGCGAGAAACAGCACACCACGCGATTCGGACCGGCGCTCGCGGTCGCGGGGATTGGGCGGCGCATGGGTGCAACGCCGGCGGCACTCGACGCCGTGCGCGAGGCGTCGGCCGCGCTCACCATGATTGCTGCCGACCTGACAGCGGCTGGGCGGACCGCCGCTGACCGGGAGCGCGTCGTCACGATCCGCGAAGCCGCACAGGTGCTCGAGTCCATCAAGCGGCCCGGCGACCTGTCCGATGCCCGCAAGGTTTCGGCGCCGCTGACCGCTGTTTCGGACGTGATGCTCGGCGAGGCGTTGCTCTCGCTTGCGTATGCGTGCGAGCTCGGCGATCCCGAGGGCACGATTCTCATCGCCGGCGACCCGTCGGTCCGGCACGACTTCGGGTACGGGATGCCCAGCCGCGACACACGCATCAAGGCGATGTGGAACGTCGCGATCACCGAGACGCGCAACGGGCCGTCGCACCTGATCGGCAGCGCGCTCGCGCTCGATCTCGCGATGGCGCCGCTGGCGCTGAGGCGGATCAGCACCGACCGCATCCCCGAGGCGCCGATGCTGAACATGGTTCAGCGCGACAGTTTTGCCGCGACGGTCGCGGTCATGGATCCGCGCGCGCTGACCGACGAGGCGCGCGACGAGATCGCGGCTCATGTCGAACGCGGCCGGCTGCGGATGAAGGCGGTCGATCCCGAGGCCGCCGGCGCGATTGCACGCGAACTGCGGCTGGACGGCTGGCGGGCACGCGCACTCGCCTGGACGGCCCGACGTGAACCCGCCCGGAGCATCAACCTCCTGACGATGGCCGAGCTGCTGGTGCTCGGCGGCGGCAGGCCGTCTGCATTCGACGCCTGGGGCACGTACGCCGTGCGCACCCGGGGCTGCTTCTGCACGCAGCTGGCGCCGCCGGGCTTCTGGCAGTCCTGGTGGGGGTTGGCGCAGGTCGGCCTGCCGGCCACGCTGGTGTCCGATTTACCCCTCCGCGTTGCGGTCGTACTGCATAATCTGCAGTTGCCTGCGGTGCTCGCCAAACCGGTGCTCGCGGCGGCCATGCAGGATTTCGTGGACAGCGTGAACCCGACGGATGGCAACGACTGGCTCACGCTGGCGCGGGCGGTGCAGGTCATCGGCGCCGAACGCTTCGAGGACTACGTCGCCGCCGCGACAGCCGATGGCCCGTTAGTGCCTGAAACGCCCGATCGATAGATAAGCCATGAGGCTCAACGTCATCCTGACGTGCGCGTTCGTGCTGCTGGCGGCGTCCCGCGCCGCCGGGCCGGCGCACGCGCAAATGCCCGCGGGCGGGTCACCCGCGCTCGAAATCCTCGCTCCGCCTGCCGATGCGTATCTGAGCGGCGCGACGGTGCTCCGCGCGGGCCTGACGCCGGCAGCGGCCGCAAGCCGCGTTCTCTTTTATGTGGACGGCCGGCAGGTCTGCCAGTCCGCGGCCGAACCGTTCGAGTGCTCGTGGGAAGCCGGCACGACCATCGCCGCTCATCAGATCCGAGTGGTCGCCGAGTTGACGGCCGGCGGGCGCGTCGTGCGCACCGTGCGGACCAAGGCGCTGGGCTACGCGGAAAAAGTGGACGTGGATGTGGTCCAGGTGATCGCGACGGTGACGGACCATACCGGACACTTCGTGGCGGGTCTCCCGCGGACGGCGTTTCACATCGAGGAAGACGGCAAAGCGCAGAAGATTTCGCACTTCGGCTCCGAGGACGTGCCACTGGAACTGGTCGTCGCCGTGGACGTCAGCGGCAGCATGGCGCCGGCGATGCCGCGTTTGAAGACGGCCGTCAAGGAATTCCTCGGCGCGGTGCCGAGCCGCGATCAGGTCACGCTGATCGGCTTCAACGACAGCATCTTCGCGCTCACGCGGCGCACGTCCGATCCGGCCGAGCGAATGAAGGCGGTCGATCGGCTCGCCCCCTGGGGAGCGACGGCGCTCTACGACGTCATCCTGCGCGCCGTGGACATGCTGGGCAAGCAGCCCGGCCGCCGGGCGATCGTGGTGTTCAGCGACGGAGAGGACCAGGGCAGCCACGCCGCGATCACCGACGTGGAGCGGCGGCTGCAGGCCAGCGATGTGACGCTCTACATGATTGGACAAGGGCGCGGCGTGGAAGTGGCGGCGCTCAAGACAGTGATGCAACGTCTGGTGGAGCCGACGGGTGGACGGGCCCTGTTCACCGACAGCATCGATCAGCTGCACTCCGCGTTCGGAGACCTGCTCGAAGAGCTGTCGAACCAGTACCTGCTCGGCTACGAGTCGACCAATACCCGGCGTGACGATGCGTTCCGGAAAATCACCTTGCAGGTTGACGGTCAACCTCACGTCAGGGCCCGTCAGGGCTATCGGGCTGCTGCGCCCAAATGATGATCCAACCAATGACGAGCCGGCGCGCGGCGCTTGCGATCGTTCTCGCCGCGGCGGCCGTCGGAGCACTCAATGCCCAGCAGCAACCGGCACAGCCGCCGGTGTTCCGATCGGGCGTCGAAACACTGCCGATCGAAGTGACGGTGGTGAATGGGCAGAGCGAGGCCGTTCGCGATCTCATCGCGTCCGACTTCACGGTGCGCCTGGACGGCCGGCCGCGCCGCGTGATCAGCGCCCAGTGGATTCCCGCGGCCACCGACGCGAAGAGCGCGGCCACGGCGCCTGCGCTGCCCGACGGCTACGTGTCGAACGAACAGTCCGCCGGCGGCCGGCTCATCGTCCTCGCGATCGACCAGCCGAATATTCCGTTCGGCGACATGCGTCCCATGCGTGATGCCATCGATGCCTTCATCGACCGGCTGTCGCGTGCGGATCGCGTCGCCGTCGTAGGATTCGGCACGGGCGCCAAGTCCACCACGTTCATCTCCGACCACGATCAACTGAAACGAGCGCTCGCGCTCCTTCCCGGGCAACAGCAGAAAGTCGGCGTCGGTGGCGGGACCCACGACCTGGGACTCGCCGCCGCGCTGGCCATCGACCGCGGCGACGATTTGACGCTCAGCCAGGTGGTGGCGCGCGATTGCCAGGGAACGCAGCGCGCCATCGCGATCTGCCGGATGGAAATCCAGAACGAGGCGCTGCAGGTCGCGGCAGAGGCCCGTCAGGATGCCGACAGCACGCTCCGCAGCCTGCGTGACGTGCTCACCAACCTGAGGGCCGTGGACGCACCGAAAACGCTGATGCTCGTCTCCCAGGGATTCCTCTCGGACAGCCAGCGTGACGACACGAACCGCATCAACGAGCTCGGGGCATTGGCGGCGGCCGCGCGGACCAGCGTCTACGCCTTCCGCCTGGAGTACCAACCCGAACGACGTGACGCGCGCTCGTGGATCGATCAGCCCGGTGCTGGCCGCCGACGACCGCCGCGAACGCCGCAACGGGCTCGAGACGCTGGCCGCTTCGACGCGCGGCGCGCTCTTCGAACTGGTCGGGACCGGCACCAACGTCTTCGAGCGCATGAGCGCCGAGCTCTCCGGGTACTACCTGCTCGGCGTCGAGCCCGACGCGCGCGATCAGGACGGCAAGGCCCACCCGCTGAAGGTGGACGTCGGACGAAGCGGCCTGACCGTACGCGCGCACCGCGCGATGATGGCCGTCGGCAGCACGGGGCAACCGGGCGGCCCGTTCGCCGCGCGAAGTCGTGGCGGCCACACTCAGCTCCCCGATGCCGGCATCAAGTCTGCCCCTGCGCGCCATCGCGTTCACGTTCCGCGGCCTCGACGCCGGCAAGGTCCGGCTGCTCGTGCACGCCGACATCGGATCGGCCTACACCGCACCGCAACGCCTGGCCGTCGGTTACTACGTCGTGGACAAAGACGGCCGGAATCTCGACGGACAGGTTTCCGAGGTCCGGCTCGCGCCATCCGTTGCCGGTGTCCCCTCACCTGTCACATTCACGGGCGGCGCGAGCGTGGACCCCGGCGACTACATCGTGAAAATCGCCGTGGCCGACGGCGATCGCATCGGCAGCCTCGACCTGCCGGTTCACGCGGCTTTACTCGATCTGGGCCAGGTCAAGCTGACCGAGCTCATGGCGGGAGGCCCCGTTCCGCCCGTCAACCTTCTGCGTCCATCAATCGGGACGCGCGTCAGCTTCGGCAGCCTGCACGGATATCTCGAGGCGTACGGACCAGAGGCCGCAACCCTCGGCGTCAGGTTCGAAGTGGCGGCGGAGGAACGCGGTCCCGCGATTCTGAGCGCCGACGTCCAGGGACAAATCGTGGCCGACGAACGCGTGGTCTTCAGCCAGACGATGGTCGTGCAGGCGCTGCCGCCGGGGCCGTACAGACTTCGCGCGATCGTCAACCGGGGCAACGTGCTCCTGACGACGCTGGGGCGCGCGTTCGAGGTGGCGGGAACGGAATCGTCCGCGCCCGTCGCGTCCAGCACGGCGGGAGCCGGCTCGGGATCCGTCAAGGCAGCGGCGCCGCTGTACCTGCCAGTCGACGCGACCGACCTCGCGCGGCCGTTCAATCGAGACGAGGCACTCAAACCCGACACGATTCGCCCCTTCGAAGAGCGCGTGCCGCCGCCGGGCAAGGCCGCGTTCACCGCGGGCATCGCCCAGCTGCAGAAGCGCGACTACCGCGAAGCCGAGGTGAGCTTCAAACGCGCGATTCAACCGGATGCGGACAGCTCCAGCGCCCTCGTGTACCTCGGCGTGACGTACGCAGCCTCCGGGCATGATCCGCAGGCGGCCAGCGTGTGGCGGACGTCGATGGCCGGCGCGGACGATCTGGCGCAGGTGTACGTGTGGCTGGGCGACGCCTTGATACGCACGAAAGCGCTCGGCGAAGCGAGACCGATCCTGGAGGAGGCCGTCGAACGCTGGCCGATGGACAGGCGATTCGCGCGACCGCTGGCGATGGTGTACGCGACGTTCGGCAAAGGCGTGGACGCCGTGCGGCTGCTCGACCAGGCCCTCCGCGACAGCCCGTCCGATCAGCCGTCGCTGTTCAAGTGCGTCGAGTGGATCTTCAATACCCACCGCGCAGGGCAGGTGGTCCACGACCCCGCCGAGGATCGACGCATCGCCCATGCGTACGCGGATCAGTATTTGAAAGCGGGCGGGTTGAATGAACCGCTGGTCAAACAGTGGCTCGGTTACCTCGACAAGGAAACGCCGTAACGCGCGAGGACGCGCAAGAGCGGCTCGCGCAGTACCCAGCCCGCGCCCGCCGCTCCGGCGAGCATCAGCGCCGCCAGAAGCGCGACAAGCAGAATATTGCCGGAGGCGGCCGCCGCTTCCGGCAGCACACCCAGATCGCGTGCCGCGCGGTCGACGAGCTCTTCATCAATCGAACGCGCCGAGGCGCGCTGTCCCATGACCAGCGCGCGATCGGCAATCAGGTTGACGGCGCGCGGCGTGCCGCGCGACAGCGCGTGAAGCCGGGCGAGCGCGCCCGCGTCGAACAGGGCGTCGGTCGTGCCGGCGACCGCCAGCCGATGCGCGACGTAGTCGGCGACGTCGCTCGCCGAGAGCGGACCCAGCTCGGCACGCAGACCGATCCGGCGGCTCCATGCCTGCAAGTCGTCGCTGTTCAGCCGGACCGCGAGATCGGGTTCGCCCACGAGGAGCACTTGCAGGAGCGTGTGCTCCGAGGCGATCTCCGCCAGCACCTGGAGGTCGCCCAGGATGGACGCCGACAGTTGATGGGCATCGTCGATGACGATGAGGGCGACGGCCTGGAGAGCGGAGAGCGACGCGAGAAAATCGCGCAGCGTCGACGCGAGATCGTCGCGCGAGGCCCCGCGCAGCCGTCCGCTGGCGGTATCGGCGCGGGAGATGACGCCGAAATCCACGAGCACCGTCTGGAGCAGGTCGCGCGCGGCCGCGACCGGGTCGGTCACAAAGGAGACGAGCGTACGCCGGCCGAGTTGCGCGACGAGCGCGCGGGCGAGCGTCGTCTTGCCGGCGCCGGCCTCGCCGGTCAGGAGCATCGTTCCGTCGTGGCGGCCGATCGCGGTGGCGACGCTTCGGAGCACGCGATCGTGCGAATCCCAGTGGAACAGGAAGCGCGGATCGGCCGGGAGATCGAACGGACTTTCGGCGAGGCCGTAGAACCGTTCGTAGACGGCGGCCTCCCGTTGCGCGTGCCCTGCCACGACGGCGCGGGGCATCGGCGCGTCCGTCGTGGTCGAGGCCGCGGCCGGCTTCGCCAGGGGAAATAGATCGATCAGCGCGCGGGGCTCTGATGCGCCGGTGGTGGTTTCGATTGTCGCGGGGGCGGCCGGCGCCTCAAACGCCGCCAGCGCGGCTGATGCGGCGGCGAGCGCGGCAGAGGCCGACGGAGTTAACGATGGAACGTGCTCGGCAGGGTTCGGCGCGGGGGACGGAGGCGACCGCCGAGGGTTGGTCTGGTCCCGTCTCTGGCGGCGGCGGTTTCGGTGGCCGTTCGTCCACGATTTTTCGGCTGTATTCTGGCACCGACCGCATCCGTTCTGCCAGTTTTCCTGTCGCGATTGTTCTGCCTCGGCACACGTGTTCCGAATCAGCTCATGAATTGCGTATCTTGTTGCATTTCAAACCACTAACGGGCGTAACGTAGACTATAATTGTCTATATTGTCGTATAAACGAACATAACTGACTGTCGAGCAATGACTCATGATTTGAGATAAGTCACTCAGCACAAAGCGGTTAGGGGGAAATGCTGACCTTGGCGTCAGAGTTGCTCACTGATTAGGCACGGCTCTGGTGTGATTCCCCCCGTCATTCCGAGCCGTGGGGAGCGATGACGATCGATTCAGCAGACACCACGCAGGACTGGCGTACGCAGCTGCCGGCCTTGACGGCGCGGCAGGTGACACTTCGCGAGGCGACGGTGTCCGATCTGCGCCCGCTCATGGATCTGCTGTCGCTCGGCGACGCTTCCCGGTTTGGAATCGACGAGCCGCTGTCCGAGCTCTCGCGTTCAGCAGCTGCTCGATCGCGGTCAGCGCGAACGGGCCGCGGGCACCGGCTTCGTCTATGCCGTCACGATCGGCGCGACGCGTGCGGTGGTCGGCCTCGCCCAGGTTCGTCAGCTCGACCTCGGCTTCGAAAGCGCGGAATGGGAGTGCACGCTGGCGCCGTCGTGGCGCGGCACCGGCATCTTCATCGAGCTGGCGCGCCTGCTCGGTTCGTTTACGTTCGGCACGGTGGGCGCGCACCGGCTCGAAGCGCGCGTCCCGCTGCAGAACGGACGCGGCAACGGCGCGCTCCGCAAGCTGGGCGCCGTGCAGGAGGGCATCCTGCGCCAGTCGGTCCGGCGCGGCGACGAATACGTCGACCAGGTCCTGTGGTCGATCCTCAAGGAAGACTGGGGCGAACACTGGGTCTCGACGGCGCCGAGGGTGCACTGATCATGGCCGCCCTCCCGACGCGCGGCCGCCTCTACGTCGCCTGCGTGACCCTTGCCGGGGCCGCGTTGATGGTGTTCGGCCTGTCGCGCGCCGACTTCCTCGACGAGCCGGTGCTGCTGGCCGGGTTGATGGCGCTGACCTCGATCACGGCGGCGCTCAACATCACGCTGCCCGTCGCGGCGAGCGGCTCGGTGATGTCGATCTCCTACGCCGTGGACTTCGCGGCGCTGCTCCTGCTCGGTCCACACCAGGCCATGGTGGTGTCGACCGCCGGCGCGCTCGCGGCCTGCCGGCTGAACAAGAAGGAGCCGCAGTCCATGCGCGACACATTGTTCGCCATGGCGACGATGGTGATCACGGTTCAATGCGCGGGCGTCGCGCTCGCGTGGCTGACCGAAGCGGGGGGCGCGGTCACGCTCGCCACCATCGGCCGGCCGCTGCTCGGGACGGCGATCGTCTACGCGCTGGTCAGCACGGGCCTCGTCGCCACGGCGCGGGCTCTTGCCGCCAGGACTTCGATCGTCGCGACATGGAAGGCCGTCGTCATCCACGACGCGCCCGGTTCGTTCGTCGGCGCGTGCACGGCGGCCCTGGCCGCGGCGCTCGTGACGAAGGTGGGCTACTGGATCATGCCCCTGGGCTTCGCGCCGGTCTACCTGACGTACCGGACTTATAAGGTCTACCGCGGCCGGATCGAGGGCGAACAGCGGCACGTGCAGCAGACCTCGGATCTTCACCTGGCGACCATCGAAGCGCTCGCGCGCGCGATCGACGCCAAGGATCAGAACACCCAGACACACATCCGGCGGGTGCAGACCTACGCCGCGCGCATGGCGAAGGCCGTCGGGCTGTCGCCGTCGGAAATTCAGTGCGTCAAGACGGCGGCGCTGCTGCACGACATCGGCAAGCTCGCCGTTCCCGAGCACATCCTGTCGAAGCCCGGCCCGCTCACGCAGGAAGAGTTCCAGAAGATCCGCATTCATCCCGAGGTCGGCGCGGAAATCATCGCCGCCGTGCCCTTCCCGTATCCGGTCGCGCCGATCATCCTCAGCCATCACGAGCGCTGGGACGGCAAGGGGTACCCGCAGGGTCTCAAGGGCGAGCAGATTCCGATCGGCGCCCGCATCCTGACGATCGTCGACTACTTCGACGCCATCACCACCGAGCGTCCGTATCACAAGGCGCTGCCGCACGACAGCGCGGTCGGCCTGCTGCGGCACGAGTCGGGACTGGCGCTCGACCCCACGCTGGTCCGTGTCTTCATCGAGCTGCTGCCGGCGCTGGTCGCCGAAGCGGACGCCGAAGCGGAAGCGGAGGCGAAGCATGCCCTCCTGGCGCGATCGGTCGAAGGCCATGTCGCGCCGGTCGAGGGCGTGATGCCGAGCGTGACACCGAACAACGCCTTCGAGAACATCGCGCTCGCTCATCGCGAGATTTACGCGCTGTATGAAATCGCGCAGTCGATGGGCACCAGCCTCGGCGTGGCGGACACGATGGCGCTCATCTCGTCGAAGCTGATCAACATCATTCCGTGGTCGGGCAGCGCGCTCTTTCTCATGAGCGGGACCGACACGCTGAAATGCCGCTTCGCGTCGGGGACCGACGCGGCGCAGCTCCTGAACGTCACCGTCAAGGTCGGTGAAGGGCTCGCCGGATGGGTGGCCAAGAACCGGCGGACGCTGGTCAACGCCGACCCCGCCGTGACGTTCGAGCTGGCCGGGTTGCCCGCGCCGCGGCTGAAGTCCGCGCTCGTCTGCCCGCTCTACGTCAACGACACGACCTTCATCGGGTGCCTGGCCCTCTATCATCTGGACGCCACCCGGTACACGGACGATCACCGGCGCCTCGTGGAGCGCATCGCCGAGCAGGCCGGACCGGTCATCCACAACTCGATCGTTTTCGAGCAGACGCAGGAAGACTCGCTGACGGATCCGCTGACCGGCCTGCCGAATCGCCGATCGATGTTCGTGCACCTGTCGCGCGAGCTGGCGCGTGCGGATCGCCTCAAGCGCCAGGTCGCGCTCATCGTCATGGACCTCGACGGCTTCAAGACGATCAACGACACCTACGGGCACCACATCGGCGACCGCGCGCTGCGCGAGATGTCGCTGGCGCTCCAGGGCACGCTGCGCCCGTACGACCTCTGCGTTCGCTACGCGGGCGACGAGTTCATCGTCGTGCTCACCGACTGTTCGCGAGAGGCGGCCGAGCTCAAGCGGAGCGAGCTGCAGGAGCGCATCGGCCAGATCGAGATCGAGGTCCGGACGGGCAAACGCCTGCGGCTGGCGGCGAGCGCAGGCGCGGCCGTGTTTCCGAACGACGGGTCGGACTACGAGACGCTGCTCGCGGAAGCCGATCACCGCATGTATCGCGACAAGGCCGAGCGGCGGGGCCAGTCGCCTTCACGACGGGCGCCCGGCCCGGAGTTCACCGGCGACCTCAACACGCCAGCCACGTCCAGTGCGCCAGTCCCCATGGCGCTCGCCAGCGCAAGCTAGCCGGGCCCTGGAAACACCGCCCTCAACGTAGAACGTAAAACGCAGAACGAAGAAATAGCCGGAGTCCTCCGTTCTCCGTTTTACGTTCACGCTCCGTTCTTCAGCAGCCTGATGTCCGGTCTAAAATGTTCAGGTGACTGAACACGACAGGCCCGATCTGGTCGCGCGTCGGCTCGCGTACATCAAGCGGCAGATTGCGCTCGACAAGGGCGTGAATGTCCGGTTTCGCGGCCAGCCGCCCGCCGGGAGCGGTCCGGCGAATCGTCACGGCATGCCGCAACTTCCCGTTGGACAACACGAAGTCAAGAACTGGCCGGTGCTCGATCTCGGAGAACACCCGTCGATCGACCTCGATGAATGGCGCCTCGACGTCGGCGGCCGCGTCGAACATCCGTTCACGCTCACATGGCAGGAGTTCCTCGCGCTGCCTCAAGTGGAGGATGTGAGCGATTTTCACTGCGTGACAACGTGGAGCCGGTATAACAACCACTGGCGGGGCGTGCGGTTCTCGACCATTGCCGAGCGCGCGGTGCCGAAGGCCGACGCGGCCCACGTGCTGTGCACCGGCTACGACGTGGAGCCGCTGTCGTCCGAGCCGTACACGACGAACCTGCCGCTGGCGCGCGCGGTGGAAGACGACGTGCTCCTCGTCCATACCTGGGAGCAGCAACCTCTGCCGCGCGAACACGGCGGACCGTGCCGGATGATCACGCCCAAGCTGTACGCGTGGAAAGGCGCGAAATGGATCCGGGCGATCGAGTTTCTGGCGTCGGATCGCCGGGGCTTCTGGGAAGTGCGCGGCTATTCGAATAGCGCCGAGCCATGGTTCGACGATCGGTATTCGACGGAATAGGGGTTCGAGAGGTTCGAGGGGTTCGGAGGGTTCAAGGTTCTCGTCGTTCTTACATGCGGCAACATTGATTAGACATCCGGACTGCGCGAACATGATGCGTAGGAGGTAAAAGGGATGGCCAAACGAGCGCCTCAACCGGACACCGAACCGAAGACCCGCCAGAAGGCCTCACGCCCGGCGCGGGCACGGACGCCGAAGAACGGAGCCAACGGCGGACTGCACGAGACGCCGGCGCCAAACGAGGACGATATCCGGGTTCGCGCCTACCAGCTGATATCTCGAGCGCGGGGGTGAGGACGGCCGGGACTTCGACGACTGGGTCGCCGCCGAAAAGGACCTGAAGGTCGCGCATAATTAGCGGGTGGCCGCGCCCGCGATCGTGCGTCCGATGCTCGCGTCACTGGGTGGCGCGCCGCTCCACGATCCGGACCTCGTCTACGAACCGAAATACGACGGCATCCGTGCCATCGCCGAAATTGCGCCCCGGGGCGCCACAGTCAAGCTGTGGTCGCGGCTGGGGAACGACAAGGCGCGCGAATTTCCAGCCATCGTCAGCGCCCTGCAGCAGTGGGCCCGGCGCCGGACCACGCCGCTGGTGCTCGACGGCGAAATCGTCGCGCTCGATTCGTCAGGCAATCCTGCCGGCTTCCAGCACCTGCAACGAGGAGCGAGCGACAGCGCATACATCTGCTTCGACATCCTGCGCGACGGCGCCACTGACTTCCGCGGCCGTCCGCTCGCCGAGCGCCGGAAGTCGCTCGAACGGCTCCTGTCCGGCGCATCGACGTCCATCATCCGCATCAGCGAGATCGTGTTCGGCGACGGCAGGGAGATGCACGAGCGCGCGGTCGCCGGCGGCTGGGAAGGCCTGATCGCGAAGAAGGCGGCGTCGCTCTACCATTCCGGCAAGCGCACACCCGACTGGCGCAAGATCAAGATCCTGTCCGAACAGGAGTTCGTCGTCGCGGGCTGGACCGAGCCGCGCCAGACGAGGATGTATCTCGGCGCGCTCGTCCTGGGCGTCCACGACAACGGCAATCTCCTGTACGCGGGGCGGGTGGGTACGGGCTTCGACGACCGCGAGCTCGCGAAGCTCATCAAGCTGTTGAAACCCATCGAGACCAGGACGACTCCGCTCAGCAACGCGCCGCGAACGAACGAGAAGACGCACTGGGTGAAGCCGACGCTCGTGGCGCAGGTCAGGTTCACCGAGTGGACGGCCGACGGCAGCCTGCGCCACCCCGTCTACCTCGGACTGCGTGACGACAAAGACGCGACGGAAGTGAAACGGGAGGTTCAGGGTTCGAGAGGTTCGAGAGGTTCGAAGGGTTCGAGAGGTTCGAAGGGTTCGAGAGGTTCGAGGGTTCGAGGGGTTCGAAAGTTCAAGGTTCGAAAGTTCAAGTTCTCCAAGAATGGACCTCGAACCCGTTCTGGATCAACTGCGCGAGCTCGAGGCGGCCCGCCGCGATGGCGTGTTGACGTTGCCGGGCGGCGCGGCGCTCAAGGTCACGAACCTTCACAAGATTTTCTGGCCGGCGCTGAAGCTCACGAAGGGCGATCTCCTGCGCTACTACGTCGAGGCCGCGCCCTTCATCCTGCCGGTCGTGGCCGATCGTCCGCTGGTGATGAAACGGTTTCCCAATGGCATTGGAGGCGAACCGTTCTACCAGCATCGCGCCACCGCTCCGCCGCCGGGCGTGCGCGTCGAGGACGTGCGCGAGGCCGACGGCTCGGCGCGGCCGCAGATCGTCGGCGGCGACCTCGTCACGCTGCTGTACATGGCGCAGCTCGCCTCGATTTCGCAGGACCCGTGGTTTTCGCGCGTGGGCTCGCCCGGCTTCGCGGACTACGTCGCGCTCGACCTGGATCCGATGCCCGATGTCACATTCGCGCAGGTGCTCGACGTCGCGAGATGGATTCGCGACGAGCTTGCGGCGCTGGGCGCGGTCGGGTTCCCCAAGACGTCAGGCGCCGACGGCGCCCACATCTATATTCCGCTCCCGCCGGAGACGCCGTATGACGCCGGCCTGCTCCTCTGTCAAATCGTCGCGACCGTGGTCTCACAGAAGCATCCGAAACAGGCCACTGTCGAGCGTTCGGTCAAACTGCGCGGGCGCCGCGTGTATGTCGACTTCCTGCAGAACATCCCGGGCAAAACACTGGCGACCGCGTATAGCGCGCGCGCCAGCGAATACGCCGGCGTGTCGGCGCCGCTGACGTGGAAGGAAGTGGACGAGGGCGTGGAGCGCGAGTCGTTCACGATCAAGACGATGGCCGGGCGGTTTCGTGCGGCGGGCGATCTCTGGGAGGCTTTCCGTGCGTCGAAGGGCGTCGATCTGGAGCGCGCGGCGCGCCGCGGGACAAGGCGATGACCCCATCGACAACGATTCGATCTGCCGCTGCAGACGACCTCGCCGACATCCTGCGCGTCTACAACCAGGCCATCGAGAAGACAACCGCCGTGTTCGAATACCGGCCGCACACGCTCGAGATGCGGCGCGAGTGGTTCAAGGCGAAGCAGGCGGCCTCGCTCCCCGTGCTGGTCGCCGTCGAATCCGGAGCCGTGCTGGGGTTCGCCAGTTACGGCCCGTTTCGGGCGTGGCCCGCGTACCAGTACTCGGTCGAGCTCTCGGTGTATGTGGACGAGTCCGCCCGAGGCCGGGGAATCGGCAGCGATCTCGTCCGAGCGATCCTGGCGACAGCGCGGGAACGGGACCTGCACGTCGTAATGGCCGGGATCACGGCGGATAACGCGGTCAGCCTGCGCCTGCATGAAAAGCTGGGGTTCGTCGAGGTCGCGCATATCCGCGAGGTCGGATACAAGTTCGGGCGCTGGCTCGATCTCAAGCTGCTGCAGATCGTCCTCGACGGACCGCGGCAGCCCACCGACCAGTAGCCCATCCGGCGATTCATCACTGCGGGCTTTCGCTTAGAGAAAGGCTTCGCGCAATCTCGAAACTGGTCGGTTCGGGCCTGTCGAAAGAACCGGCACTAATACCTTCCTTACGAACGGCAGGGAACTTGCTCCCCGCCCCCGCGCTCGCGGATCGACCTGTCCGCGGTTCACGGAGGTGTGACGATGGAGCGACGCGACTTTTTCAAGAAGGCGGGCATCACGTCGGCGGCTCTTGTTTCCCTGCCCGCATTTGCCGGGCCCGCGCCCGCGAAGACGGGGCACGACGGACAGGACGAGCACGAACACGAGCATGGTCACGGCCCTCACGAGGACCTCAACGGGCCGCTGGCGAGCGCAACGGTCGCGTTCGGCCAGTGGAACGCGGATCCGGTCATCGATCGGTTCCCCAACAACTCGCCGCGCACGCAGAACAACCACCATCTCATTCCAGGGGAAGCGGTCATCAAGGCGGGCGGTTCGGTCAACTTCATCATTTCCGGGTTTCACCACCTCCTCGTATACGGTGACGGGACGAAGCCGACGGACATCAACATCACAAAGCTCGATTCCCACGACCGTGCAGCCAGGCCCGCCGCTGATCGACGACGCGAACAACAGGGTGTACCGCGGTCTGGATCCGAGCGTGCTTCCCATGCTGCCCGGCAGCACACCGACACAGCCTCTTCAGGACCGCGTCGAAGTGGTGCGGTTTCCCAACCCCGGCAGATATCTGGTGATCTGCGGCGTGCTTCCCCACTTCTTTGATGTCGCCGCCGGGTTCATCATGTTCGGCTACGTGAAAGTGCTGAAGTAGCAAGACTCGGGGAGGCGCCGGCAGGGTGCCGGCCTTCCCCGTTTACGCCTCCTTCGAACCGCGTTCATAATCCGGATGTGACACCGCCGGATCTCTTTCTCCAGAGCGACGCCTACGAACGGTTCATGGGCCGGTGGAGCCGTCGGCTGGCGCCCCGTCTGGTGGACTTTGCGGACGGTGGCGGCGCAGGATTCCGTTCTCGATGTCGGCTCGGGCACCGGCGCGCTGACATTTGCGATTGCCGAGGCCGTGCCGACCGCCAACGTCACCGGTATCGATCCCTCGTCAGCTTATGTACGCGACGGTCAGGCCCACGCATCCGGCGGTCGTGTCCGCTTTCTCGTGGGCGATGCACAGGCCCTCGACTTCCCGACTGCCAGCTTTGACAGGACGATCTCGCTCCTGGTGATGACCTTCATTCCAGATCCTGCCCGAGCCTTGAGCGAGATGACACGGGTGACGCGGCCAGGCGGCATCGTTTCGGCGGCGGTGTGGGACTACGGCGAAGGGATGGAAATGCTGCGCGTCTTCTGGGACGAAGTTGTCGCGGCCGACCCGGCGGCCGCCGCACGGGACGAACGGAACATGCCGCTGTGCCGGCCTGGCGAGCTGGCCGCGTTGTGGCGTGCGGGCGGGCTCGAGAACGTCGAGGAACGGCCGATCACGATCGACCTGGCGTTCAGCGGCTTCGACGACTACTGGCTGCCCTTTCTCGGTGGACAGGGACCGGCGGGCGCGTACGCGATGTCGCTGGCGGACGCGTCACGCGCGTCACTTGAAGCCAGGCTTCGCGAGCGTCTGCTCGGCGGTCGCGACGATGGACCGTTCACGCTGCGAGCTCGCGCGTGGGCGGTGAAAGGCAAGCGGCGCTGAGGCAACGCGTCGATTTTCAGCGGCACTCCGGGTGCTGGCAATAGCAACGCAGCTCGGTCGATTGACCGGACGTTTTGCAGTGTTCGCTGCAGTATTTCCCGTAGGGGCCTTTGGGCGACACCTGGCATTCGCAAGCGGGGTGTGCGCACTTGGTCGTTTCAGCCATGGCGACCTCCGATCGAGACGGACTATACGCCCGAACGCGCGCCCGGTGCCTGGATTCGTCAGTTCGTGCGCGACCTCATCGGTTCGCACCCACGCCTGAGTCTGGGGACACAGTAGAATCGAGACATGGATGCCTCAGAGCGTTACGAACAGCTGATCGCGTACCTGACCGCGCAGTTACCAGCGCCGGTCGAGCAGCAGACGTCCGACGATGGGTCGCTCCGCTTTACCGGCGGCGACCCGCCTGAGGTGGTCGCGCGGTTGACGGAGACAAGCGTGATCGTGGCGGAGTTCGCTGGTGTGTGGGAGGCGCCGTTCAAGTTCACGGCGAAACCCCGGCGCGTGGGCGCGCTGAAATGGCGGCGGCTTTCCGAGAACACGCTCCTCGCCGCGCTCGCAGCGCTGATCAAGGGCGCGCGCGAAGCGCGGCTCGCATCATTTCAAACGTGCCAGGTACTGCGGCCAGCGGACGGCGCCTGAATGGCTTCACGACACCGGCGTCTGTCAGGCGTGCTCGGACCGCCACAGCGGCGCGATTCACTGACCTATCGGTTTGTGAACGGTGGGCAAGGATTACTTCCGCAAAGAACACCGGCAAATCAGAAAAATACCCGAATGCCGCCGTTGATGTTACGGCCGTCCAGCGGCGCCCACGCATCGACCGTCCAGCGGCCGTCGACGCCCCGCGCCGGGCGCACGAGCGGTTCCCATTGCGTCTGCCTGACGTTGGTCAGGTTCTCGCCGTTGATGAAGAGAACGACGCGGCCGATGCGGCGGGTGGCCAGGACGCCGAACACGCTATACGGGCTGCTCTCCTCGCGATACGGGTTCGCCTCCAGCCGCTGCGTGCCTGTGTAGAACCACTCAACGCCGAGACGGCCGGCGCCTCCCCATTCCCACGCGGCATCGAGACCCACGCTGTGCCGCGGCGTCAGGGGCACGTCGATGCGGCCGTCGTCAGAGGTTTCACGGGACTGTACGTACGTGTAGTTTGCGACGAACGAAAAATCGTCGGTCTTCCAGATTGCCAGCCCTTCGAAGCCCGCATTGGTTGTCGGCGCCGGAAGATTCCTGAGGACGTATCGGTCGGTGCGTTCGACTTCCACGGGATCGTTGATGGTGGAATGAAACAACGTCGCCGTCGCCGAGAACCCGCCGCGGACGTGGCTGACGTCAAACGACGCGCTCCTTCCCCGCTCGGACCTCAGCGGGCCCGCGACGGTCAGCCGCGACAGCCCGGCCGACTCCGTTTCCTCGGTAAGGGGCGTCGGGGCGAAAAAGCCCGTGCCGTACGACAGACGGCTGGACCACGGGCCGTGGCGCACGAGACCCGAGATGCGCGGGCTCACGAACGTCCCGAACTCGCTGTGCTGATCGAGACGAGCGCTGGCGGATAGTGCCAGCCAGGACGCGGCATCGAAGTCGTCCTGCACGAACACGCCGGGAACGGTGTACATGTACGCAAAGCGCGGAACGTCAAGCGGCCGAAAGTCGTCGCGCTCGATCGCGACGCCTGCGACGAGCGTGTGCCGGGCAATCGCCCGGCGGGCCGTCAACTCGGCGAAGCCCATGTCGTGGTCGTCGCGCTCGGTGACCTCGCCGAACTGATGATCCTGGTGCTGAGACGTCCACGACCCGCGCGCGCTCCACATCACGCCGTTAGACGAGAGCGTCTGGAACGCCGCGCCGACATCGGACCGCCGGGTCGTGAGCGCCTCGGTGTATGGACCGCCGTCAGCCGGCAGGACGGCGCCTGGCATGGTGCCACCCGTCCGATCCTCCCACGTGCCGCCCGCCGTCACGAAGAAGCTCCGGCCCGCCCCATTGTCCCAGAACACCCGCGGCCGCACGACCGCTCGCGCGTACTTCGGGAGATCAGCCCACCCGTCTCCGTCGAGGTCGTTTCGCGATTGGCCGTTGCCGCTGGCGAGCAGCGTCATGCCCCAGTGGTCGGACAGGGGTGCGGCATCCCAGAATCCGGCATCCGTTGCGCCACGCGACGAGCGGTTGAGCAACAGTTGCCGTTCCCGCTTCGGGCCGGGACGCCGTGAGACGAGGTTGACCACTCCTCCCATCGCGCCAGCGCCGTAAAGAGAAGACGCGACGCCTTTGATGACCTCTACGCGTCCTAGGTCGAGCGGAGGAATCTGCATCAACCCGAGCGAGACCTGTTCGCCGAACAGCGGGAGGCCGTCCGACAGGAAACGCGTGTAGCGTCCGCGCATCCCCTGAATGCGCACGCTCGCCGCGCCCAGCCCCGGGGATGTCGCCTGCACGCGCATCCCGCCCATCTCGTTCAGCATCATGACGATGTCACCGGGCGTCATCATCAGCTTCTCGTCAATCTCCTCGGCGTCAAGCACCTCGACGCGCATCGGCTGATCCTCGAGACCGCGGTCGGTGCGCGTCGATGACACGATGACTGTCTCTTGAACGGTCGGCAGCTTTTCGAGCTCGATCGTGATCAGCTGCGGCTGGCCCACGGCCACCGTGACCGTTGTTGTCACTGGCGCGAACCCTGCCTTCACGGCCGTGAGTTCAACAGAGCCCGGGTCCACGTCAATGCGGACTTCGCCGCGTTGATCGGTCACGTAGGTTTTCCCGGCTGCGGCAACCTCCACGCCGGTCACGGGCTCGCCCTTCGTTGTAACCCGACAGACAATCGTCGACTGACCGCCCTCGAGAGGGCACGCAAACAGCAGGGCCAGCAGCAGCAAGGCCGCGCGCCGAGTCATTTCTCGGCCGCCGGCACTGTTCACAATGGATTGGCGCTCGCCGTGTCCCCGCGCAGCGCGTTCGAACTCCGCGGCCATGATCACGATCGGAATGATAACAGCCACGATCACGACGAAGACGGTGTGAGACCGCGATTGTGCCGGTAGCTAATGGGCCAGCGCAACGGCGCCCAGCGCGACCACGAGACCAGCGACGCAGAGCCAAGCGAACATGTCGCCCGTAGCCGCGTAGACGGTGCCGACCCGGCCCATCGGAACCTGCACGGTCAACGTACGATCGCCGGCGCGAAAAAGTCACTGACGCCCAGGAGACGACCCCACGGATCGAAGGCGGCCGACAGACCCGAAGCCGCCGCGCGGACCAGCGGTACGCCGGTTTCGATCGCGCGGAAGGCGTGCATCTGAAAGTGGACGTCCTTGATGGCCTTCCACTCGTTGACGGGCAGCACGAACACGTCCGCCGATCCCTTCGCGGCCTGACGGACGAACTCGGGGAAGTCCGCGTCGAAGCAGACCGCGCCGGCGATTCGTCCGTCCGGCGTGGCCGCAACGGGCAGCCGGCCGTCGCCGATTCTCATGATGCTCGCCTCCCATCCTGCGACGGGATGAGTTTTCCGGTACGACACGAGTGTCTGACCGAGGGCGTCGATGAGCACCAGCTTGTTTTCCAATGGCAGCGGCTCGCCGAGGTCGGATCGTCGCTGAGCGATGGCATGGCCTCGTTCCTCCCGCGAATTCGGACCGTCGCAGGCACGATGATCGAACAAAGCGCCAGGTCGGGTCCGGCAAAACCTGGAACGGTATGCTGATTGCACCCGAGGCGTGGTGTTTTCCCCTTCGCCGTCGCGATCCGGTGTTGCGACGTTCAAACGCTGGTATGGGATGACGCCTGAAGCGTTTCGGCAGAAGCGCCACGCAGTGTGATCATGAGCAAACTTCTATTTCTCGCAGTCGCCGTCGCGCTTGCCAGCACGTCGTGCGGAAAACCACAAGCGCCCGCGGCCGAACTCACACCAGCCGATACGCCTCGCGGCACCATCACCGGACATGTTCACCTCACCGGGCCGCCGCCCGAGAAAGAACCGCTTGGGCTTCGCGCCGACCCGATGTGCGTGAAGGCTGCAGCAGGTCGCACCCTTCTGCAGGAGACCGTGGTGGCCAGCCCCGACGGCAGCCTTGCCAACGTGCTGGTTCAGCTGAGCGGAGACTTTCCAGAGGCTCCGGTCCCGAGTGAACCGGTGACGATCGATCAAAGCGCCTGTGTCTACGCCCCGCGTGTGGTCGGCATCCAGATCGGCCAGCCCCTGCGCGTCAAGAACAGCGACCCTGGCCTGCACAACGTACATGGTGAATCGACGGGCCACGACCGCTTCAACGTCGGCCAGCCCATGGCGGACATCGTCAACACCTTTCAGCTTCGGAACGAAGGCATCCTGCGATTGCGATGCGACGTTCATGTGTGGATGGTCGCGTATGTCGGCGTGGTGAAGCACCCCTACTTCGCGGTGACCGATGCCGCGGGCACGTTCACGATCCGCAATGTGCCGCCCGGTGCCCACACCATTCAGGCCTGGCACGAACGTTACGGTCCACTCACGTCGGCCGTCACGCTCGAGCCCGGAAGCACCGCCAACGTCGAATTCACCTATTCCGGTTCGGAAAAGACACCGGACGCGTGGCGGTAGCCGGCCCGTTCAGTCGCGGCGCTCCGACATCCCCTTGACAGCTTCATCCGGGTCTTCAGGCGCGTCCCACCGCGTGCAGCGCGAGCAGTCGCACTCGTTGACAAGCCGGTCCTTGTTTCGGATCCGGACGCAGAGCGCGTAGTTCCAGGCGCCGACGCGGCGCTCGGAGCCTCGCACGATCCAGCGGCAGTTGAAGGGCGATGTGGCGACAGCCGTTGTTGTCATGCCCTGGCTGCCGCAACATCAGTGCCACTCACAAGAACCAGAGTT
>CAVSND010000015.1:0-93807 GCA_963729215.1 uncultured Acidobacteriota bacterium
TCGACCTCGGCGTCGGTTGCGCCCCAGTGCCTGTACCACCGTCGGACGGGTACCAGTACGCCAGACCCAAACCAAGAAGGCCGAAGCCCACGAGCGCGCCGATCACGATGTCCTCCCGTGCTTATGCCAGACGGACCGAGCGCCAGGTCGTCACACGTGAACAGGCGTGGGCTTCGTCACCACCGAGCGTCGCTCCCGGCTCTGTGACGTCACCGCCAGCACCAGGAATCCGCCAATGACGGCCAGCACGGGGGCCGCGAGCGCCGCGAGAAAGAGAATGCCGAATGCTTGTTCAACCATGGTTGCCTCCAGGACGTTCACTACCGTCCGGGTTCATCGCAACTCATGTGCCAGGCCGATCGTCATGAGCCTGGGTGACGAGCGCCGCGAGGTCGCGCATCTCGAAGGGCTTCGGCACGACGCGATAGGCACCGAGCGCGATGGCTCCACTCGTGACCTCCGGCGTCCCGTACGCCGTCATCATGACGACCGCAGCCTGAGGCGCGAGGCGCCTGATGCTCGCGAGCAGATTCAGATCGTTCGAATCGGGCAGGCGGTAGTCGAGAATGACGACGTCAAAGGGTCCGTGTTCATCCAGGGCGCGAAGCGCCGACGCGCCGTCCGCGGCTTCCTCCACCGCATGGCCCGATTCCGAGAGCGTCTCGGTGAGCGACCAGCGAATCAGCGCCTCGTCGTCGACGACCAGAACCCGGAGGTTTGGGGGATTTTTCATGGAGTCTGCGTGATTTTCCACAACCAGGCGCGAAGGGCCGCATGTCGCGACAAGACCATGGCAAGAGGATCTCAAGAAACGAGCCAGGCGGAGATACGGGAGACAGAAGAGCTAGCGTTCAGCCAGAGGCAGGCGGATGGTGACCGCAGTGCCACCGCCCGGCGGACACTCGACATGAATGTCTCCGTGGTGGGCTTCGATGAGCCGTTTCACCGTGGAGAGTCCAAGGCCGGTGCCACGCGCCTTCGTGGTCACGAAAGGCGTGAAGAGCTTGTTGCGAATTTCCGGTGAGATGCCCGGGCCTTCGTCGGAAACGACGATCCGGCCCATGGAATCAGCGGACGTCAGCGCCACGCGTATCGTGCCGTTTCCTCGCATGGCCTGGGCGCTGTTGATGAACACGTTGGTGAAGACGATCTTCAGCAGCTCCGCGTCGGCCAGAACTGGCGGGGCGCTGCCGGATATCTCGATGTGCACGCTCCGGGACGACGCGTCCTGGCCAAGCAGCGCTCGCCGTGGCGGCCAGCAGGACGGACAGATCCACGGCAATCGGATGGGGTTTCGGCGGCCGGGCAAAGAGCAGGAGGTCATTGACCAACTGGTTGAGCGTGTCGATACGGGCCACGATATCCGCCGTGATCGCGGCTTCCCGGCTGCCGCCGGGCAGACGCCCGCCAATCACTTCGACGGCTCCGCGAACCGCCGCCAGTGGATTCCTGACCTCGTGGGCGATGACCGCGGCCATTTCTCCCAGGCGAACGAGCGCGGCCTGCTCGCGAAGCTGCTCCTCCATCTGCACGCGTGTGCTGAGGTCGTGAAGGATGCCGGTGAATTTCTTCTCGCCGCGAATCGTCAGCTCACCGACCGACAGGCGGGCGGGAAACGTGCGGCCGTCCTTCCGAATCGCCGTCACGTCGCGTCCGATGCCGATGATCTTCGCGACACCGGTGTCAAGGTAGTTGGTCAGGTAGCCGTCGTGCTCATCCCGGTAGGGCGACGGCATCAGCATGCTGACGTTCCTGCCGATGACCTCGGCGGCGGTATAGCCAAACAGGCGCTCGGCGCCCGGGTTGAACGACTCGATATGGCCGCGCGCATCGATCAGGATGATCGCATCGACGGCCGAGTCGACGATCGAGCGCAGGCGCGCTTCGTTCTCCTTGAGTTTTTCGGTGTCACGGTTGTGCTCCGTGACATCGCGGGCAACGGCCATCGCGCCGATCACGGCGCCCGATGCGTCCCTGATGGGCAACACGGTCAGCGAAACGTCGATCAGCCGGCCGTCTTTGGCCACCCGCACGGCGTCGTGCCGCTCGACACGTTCTCCACGGCTGATCCGTTCGAGCAGGTGTGCCAGTTCCAGACCGCCATCCGGGCGCATGAGAACCCGGACCGGTTGGCCGACGATTTCCTGCGCCGAATACCCGTAAATGCGTTCGGCCCCGCGGTTCCAGCTGAGGATCGTGCCCTGCAAATCCTTGGCGAGGATGGCATCGTCCGACGATTCGATAAGGGCCGTCAGGATTCGGAAGGTTTCGTCGGAAGGGCGAAGGTCGGCGGTGTCCATGGACGAGGGATTCTACCCTTGCGGTGGCATCACCTGTGCTCAACACTTGGTCATGCGTCCGGTTGCCCCTGCGCTTCCCGGGGCCGATACGATGTCGTCGCCCCGTCTCGTGCTGCGCGACGGATCCGTCGCCAGCGTGCGCGTCGCGGAACCTGCCGACGTTCCGGCACTCCGCCGTTTTTTCGGCCACCTGTCCCTCGTCTCGCGCTATCAACGCTTTCTGACGGCCGGAGAACCTCCGGACGGGCTCATCGCGCGCCTCAGCGACTCAGCCGATCCGTCGCGGGCCTTGACGTTCGTCGTCGAGCGCGCCGGCGGTCCGGCGGGTCCCGGCCTTCGGATCATCGCGACGGCTTCCTACATCGCGATCACGGATCAGACTGCCGAGGTGGCGTTCGCGGTGGCCGACGATTTTCAGGGCAAAGGGCTGGGAACGGCGCTGCTCGAGCGGTTGGCCGTGGCGGCGGCCAGCCGGGGCTTCCGCCGCTTCCAGGCCACGACGCTCGAGTACAACACGGGCATGCTCGAGGTGTTTCGCGACTCGGGCTTCGAGATTCGATCGAAATCCGCAGGGGGCTGTATCGACGTTCAGTTGTCACTCGAGGCCTCGCCCGCCGGCGTCGCGGCCGAAGAAGAACGGAACCGCCTGGCAACGGCCGCATCGATCCGCCCGCTCCTCGCCCCCCGGGCGGTCGCCGTCATCGGCGCCTCGCGCAATCCGTCGAATATCGGCAGGCGAGTGCTTGACGCGCTCGTGGCATCCGGCTTCAGCGGATCCATTTACGTCGTGAACTCGCATGCCGCTGAAGTCGGGGGGATGACCTCGTACGATTCTGCCCGGAAGCTCCCTGCCGGAATCGACCTTGCGGTCGATCGCCGTTCCTGCGGCGGCGGTGCCCGACGTGGTGGACGACTGCGCCGCGGCTGGCATTCGATCGCTCGTGGTCATCTCTGCAGGTTTTGCCGAAACCGGTGACGCAGGGCGCGCTCTGCAGCGGGCCTTGACCGACAAGGTGCGCGGCTACGGGATGCGAATGGTCGGTCCGAACTGCATGGGCCTGCTGAATACCGACCCGAGCGTGCGGCTCAATGCGTCGTTTTCTCCCGATCTTCCCGTCCAGCGGGCATCTCGGCTTCCTGTCGCAGAGCGGCGCGCTGGGCATTGCGATCATCGAGCTGGCCAACCAGCGCGGGCTGGGCTTGTCCACGTTCGTCAGCGTGGGAAACAAGGCCGACGTCTCGGGCAACGACCTGCTCGAGTACTGGGAAGGCGACGCTGCCACCCACGTGCTCCTCCTTTACCTCGAGTCCTTCGGAAACCCGCGCCGCTTCGCCCGCCTCGCACGCAGAATCGGCCGCAAGAAACCGATTGTCGTCGTGAAATCAGGAAGAACGCGCGCCGGATCACGGGCGGCGAGCAGCCACACGGCCGCGCTGGCCGCGAGCGACGTCGCCGTCGACGCGTTGTTTCATCAAACCGGCGTGATTCGCGCCGACACGCTGGATGAGATGTTCGACGTCGCCTCGTGCCTCGACACCCAGCCGCTCCCACCGGGCCGTCGCGTCGCGATCGTCACCAACGCCGGAGGACCCGGCATCCTGGCGGCCGACGCATTCGACGCCGCAGGTTTGGCGCTGGCCGAACTCTCCGGCGGCACCCGCGCACGGCTGGCGGAACATCTGCCGGCAACCGCTGGTTTCGGTAATCCCATCGACATGGTTGCGTCCTCCGGCGCCGACGAGTACCGGAAGACGATTACGACGATGCTGAGCGCTGCCGAAGTCGATTCGCTCATCGTCATCTTCACGCCCGTGGACTCAGCGTCTTCAACCGCGATCCTTCAGGCTATTCGCGAGGGCGTGCTGGCCGGCCGGCGCGCGGGAGCCACTGACAAACCGGTTCTCGCCTGCCTGTTGGCGGAGCGGGGGCGCCTCGTGCCACTCGAGACTGGCGACGAGCGCATTCCCGCGTTTGCGTTTCCGGAGAACGCCGCACGGGCGCTTGGCAAGGCGACGGCGTACGCGGAGTGGCGCCGCCAGACGCCGGGACTCCTCTGGGGATTCGACGATCTTCACGTCGAGGAGGCTCGCGCCATCTGCCGGGCGGCGATCGCGAGGCAGGGCGAGGGCTGGTTGAGCAGCGCCGACGTCCAGGCTGTCCTGGCGGCGTTCGGGCTGCCGCTGGCGCTCGGGCGCGTCGCGCACACCGCGGACGAAGCCGCGTCGATGGCGGTGGAGATGGGATTCCCGGTCGCCGCCAAGCTCAGCTCGATCGAAATCCAGCACAAGACCGACATCGGGGGCGTTCGTCTCAACGTGCCGGACGCCGCGGCTGTTCGTGAAGCGTTCGACGCCATTCTTGCGACCGCCAGGCGCGTCGCGCCGGACGCACAGGTCGACGGCGTGCTGATCCAGCCGATGATCCCGGGTGGGGTCGAAACGATGATGGGGATCGTGCAGGATCCGCTGTTCGGGCCACTCGTCGCATTCGGACTCGGCGGCATCCACGTCGAAATTCTCAAAGATGTCGTCGTGCGGATCGCGCCGCTGACGGATCAGGATGTGGACGAGCTCCTCCACGGAATCAAGGGGTTTCCGCTCCTCGAGGGTTACCGCGGACATCCGGCGGCCGACCTCCCCGCGCTGCGCGATCTGCTGTTGCGCCTCTCGCGGCTGGCCGACGCCGTGCCCGAGATCGCCGAGCTCGATCTGAATCCGGTGATCGCGCTGGCGCCCGGTCAGGGATGCCGGATCGTCGACGCACGTATCACAGTCAGGAGGGTGATCCGATGATGACCTCAACGTCGATGCTGGGGTTTCGACTTCCTCACCCCTTCGTGGCCGGCGCGTCGCCGCTCGGCTGGAACCTCGATACCGTCAAGCGCCTCGAGGACGGCGGCTGCGCGGCGATCGTGCTGCCGTCCCTCTTCGAAGAGCAAATCACGCTCGCCGCCGAAGGGCGCATCCGTCACCGGGATCCCCACGACGAGGAGTGGGCGTCCGTCGTTGGAGCACTTTCCCGCGCTGGAGGACTACTCGCTCGCGCCGGAGCAGTACGCCGAGCACGTGAGCCGCGTGAAGCGGGCGGTCGCGATTCCCGTGATCGGTTCGCTCAACGGAACGACCGCCGAATCGTGGCTCGCCTTCTCCCGGCTCATCGAGCAGGCGGGCGCCGATGCGCTCGAGCTGAATCTGTATGAGGTCGTGACGGACCTGACGATGGCGGGCGCTGCGGTGGAGCATCAGCTCACGCACGTCGTGAAGGAGCTCAAGCAATATCTGAAGATTCCCATCGCCGTGAAGGTGTCGCCGTTCTTCGCGGCGTTCGCGAACCTCGCCGGGCAGCTGGATAAAGCCGGCGCCGACGGTATCGTCCTCTTCAACCGGTTCTACCAGCCGGATATCGACGTGAACACGATGGAGCCCGTTCCGCAGGTTGAGCTCTCGACAAGCGCGGAGCTCAGGCTGCGGCTGCGGTGGCTGGCCATCCTGCACGGGCGGGTTCGGCCGTCCCTTATCGCGACCGGCGGCGTTTCCACGACCGACGACGGCATCAAGGCGCTGCTCGCGGGCGCCGACGCGGTGCAGGTCGTCTCCGCGATCCTGCGTCATGGCCCGGCCTATTTCTCGGTCCTTCGTGACGGCCTGGAGCGGTGGATGGAACGGCATCAACTGCAGCGTCTCGACGACGTGCGCGGGCGGGCGAGCCTGAAACAGACGGCCGATCCGGCGGCATTCGAACGCGCGAACTACATCCGCGTGCTCCAGAGTTGGAAGACAGCCTGATTGTGCGCACCTCGCACAGCGCCAGACTCATCCTCGCCTTCGGCGCGAGGGCTCACAGACAACACCCATGCAATACCATGGCAGTCGTGCGCCCCCGCGGTTTGACTGGAGCCCCCAATGTCCTCGCGTATCGACGATCTCCTTGGAAACATCTCGCAGCTCGAACGTGAACTCGAAACAGAATTCAATCGAGCCCGGGACGCATGGCGTTACCGCGTCGAAGCCGGCCGCGTCCGCTTCGAACGCGACGTGCGGGAGGCGCATAAGCGCCTGAGGCAGAGCATTCCGCGGTTCATCCGCGAGAGCAGCCCGCTGAATGCGTTGACGGCGCCCATCATCTATTCCATGGTGGTTCCCGTCGCGATCCTCGATGCCGCATTCACCGTCTACCAGTGGACCTGCTTTTCCGTATACGGGATCGCGCGGGTCCCCCGCGGAAAGTACATCGTGATCGATCGCCAGCATCTCGCCTACCTCAACGCCATCGAAAAGCTGAACTGCGTGTATTGCGGGTACGCCAACGGCGTGTTTGCGTACGTGCGGGAGATCGCCGCCAGAACGGAACAGTACCTGGTGCCCCATCAGGCACGCGACGCGCGTCAGGGCGCCGCATGCTCACTACCGGGAATTCGTCGACTACGGAGACGCCGACGGGTATCACCGGCGCCTGCCAGTGCTGCGCAACAAGTTGCGCGACAAGTAACGGTGAGTGGACTCAGACGGCTGGACTGCACGCGCGTCCAGAATGGGCACGGGCATTGCTCCGTATCATGCGGAAAGCAGAGACGGAGGCCTTGTGAATAAGAACCCTAACGTGCTCTCGCGAGAAGACGCCGTCCGCCGGATCCGCTCCGAATACCTGGAGATGCCGGGTTTATGCCTGACGTGCGCCCAGGCGCAGCGTTTGTTCGGGCTCGATCCGCTGACCTGCTCGAGCCTGCTGGCCTCGCTGACGAAGGACAGATTCCTTTGCCGCCGGTCAAACGGTTCGTACGCGCGGCGTTTTGATTGTGGAGAGATTCCGCAGTGGCTGGGGATTTCTTCGCGCCGGTCCTGACGTACTTCAGAGCCTGACCTCGGCCCTTCCCATCGGTCTCATTGAATCAAGAAGTCCAACATCACGGTCACGAGAACATTGACCGGCGCGCCGGCCAGGCGTCCAGGTTCGAAACGCCAGCGCTCGACCGCGGCGATGGCCAGCTCATCGAGCCCGCCCGGATCGAGCGATCGAATGATGCGAATGTTTGCGGGACGTCCATCCTTCGTGACGACGAGCTCCATTTCCACGGTTCCCTGAATCTTCCGAAAAAGCGCATCGTCCGTGTATTTGGGCGAGACCTGCACGAGGACACGTGGAGGCGTGACGGATCCGCCGGGCCGGTAGATTCCCCCACCGATGCCGCCGCCCGAGCCGGGACCGATTCCGGGTCCGTTGCCGGGCCCGATGCCCGTGCCAACTCCGTCACCCACCCCGCCGCCCGATCCCGGTCCTGTCGACGTACCAGACGACACGCCGCCCTCCAGTAGCCCCATTTGAAACTGCGTGCCCGAGGCGAGCGGCTTCGCGTCGAGCACCAGACCCGGCAGCGAGCTCACCGCAAACAGCTCGCCGACCGGAGTGATCGACCGCCGCACCGGAACCGTCGCGAGATCGTGTCCGATCGCCTCGGCATGGCGGATGGGGCCGGCCTGTCGATTTCCGCCGCCACCGCCCCCTCCGCTTCGAATGTCCGTCGCGCGCGCGATGAACACCATGTGCCTTGTCTGATCGGTTACCTCGGCGGGGGTTACGAGCGCTTCGGCGGCGTGATCTCTCCCAGGGTGCGGCGGGCGCGCCGCGGTCGCGATGACAACAGCGCCAATGGCGAAAAGATGTAACAGGAGAGTCGTGGCCGACTGCGACAGGGTTATCGCGCAGCTCCGTGCCGGAAGCTGCGGAGACGGACGGACAAGCCCCGGCAGGCTGATCATGGGCTCACCCACCCCGGACGGTCAGCACCGGGCATCCGGCGGTCGCGACGACCCGTCCGGCAACGCTGCCGAGAAAGAACCTTGCGACTCCCGTTCGTCCGTGGGTCCCGAGGACCACGAGGTCGAATCGTTTGCGCTTCGCGACGCGGACAATCTGCTCGGCAGGGTTGCCGTCGGCAACCAGGCTGTCGACGCGGACGCCGGCTTTCCTGGCTCTCCTGGTCAGCTCGGTCAGCCGCCGCTTTGCAAACCGCCTGTTCTCCGCGTCGAGCTGCTCCCATGTCTCGGGGCCGACGTACTCATAGGAGCTGACGGGCCTGATCGGGGCCAGGACATGCAAAATCGTCAGCGCCGCCCGGGTGCTGCCGGCCACGATGACGGCGGTCGTAAACGCCTTTCCGGAAGCCTTCGAGAAGTCGGATGCGAGCAGCATGCGCCGTATCGCGGCCATTGGCGGAATCCTTTCGCAGATGTCCAGCAACGGCGAAGTTTGCAAATCGCGCGCCGGCACACGCTGCCGGTTTTCCGCAAACGAGCGTGGTGCGGCATTTGCTGACAACGGAAGCACGGGCCATGTTCAAGCGAATCCTGTGTCCTGTCGATTTTTCAGTCGAGTCCAGCCACGCCATTGAGCAGGCCAGCACGATCGCGCGCTGGTACGGCGCGGCGGTGACGGCGCTGCACGTGTGCGGCCCGGCATTCGGACCGCGTGTCGGGCTGCCTGAGTCATCACGGCCCGCCGATCGGGAGATGGTCCGGCTACGGGGCGAGATCGCGGCGCACTTCGAGACGGCGACTCGCGCAGGGGTTCACGTCGACGCCGTCATCGACGTGGGTCAGCCGGACAGCTGCATTCTCGATCGCGCCAGCGCGTGGCCCGCCGACTTGATCGTCATGGGAACACATGGCGCCGGTGGCTTCGAGCACCTGGTGCTCGGATCCATCGCCGAGAAGGTGCTGCGCCGTGCGGCCTGTCGCGGTTCTGACCGTGCCACCGCATGTCAACCGCACCTCGTTCCTTCCCTTCAAGCGCGTGCTGTGCGCCGTGGATTTTTCAGAGTGGTCGCTGCGTGCGTTGGAGTTCGGCGCGCTCGCTGGCGCGGGAGTCGCGCGCCGCGATGACGGCCATGACGGTCATCGAGTGGCCGTGGCCGGAGCCACCTCCGCCCGATTTCGCGGAACTGCCCCCGCAGCAGGCCGCCGCCTTACGCGAGTACCGCCGGTATGTCGAGACCGGAGCGGCGCGGCGCCTCACCACGCTGGCAGCCGAATCGGTGTCGGCCGGGGATCGCGCTCGAGGTGCGAGTCGAACACGGAAAGTCCCACGTCGAGATTCTGCGCTGCGCCGCCGACATCGGCGCCGATCTAATCGTTATGGGCGTCCACGGCCGGAGGCAGATCGACCTGGAGATATTCGGCTCGACGACGAACCAGGTGGTCCGGCAGGCGACGTGTCCGGTCTTGACCCTGCGAACCTCGATTGAGCGGGCGGCGTGATTCCAGCGGTGAACAAGTCACGATAGCGGAGGCGTCAGCCACAGTCCGAACGCGATCACGATGAGGCCCGCGAGCAGCCAGCCCAGGAGGCAAACTGCAACCGCCCGGGCGGTGCTGGTGAAGTCGAGTGCCTGTCGAACGGCGACGACCATCGAGACGAGCATCCATACTGACGTGATCGCGAAGACCGGAATCGTCAGGGCCGGAAGCACGCCGAATACACGCAGCAGGCCGGGCGCCGACGCAAAGCCGATCGTCCGGAGCAGTTCCGTGACGTCGACGCGCGTTGCGGGCTCCGGCAGCAGGCGGCCTCCTATCTGCAGGATGAGCAGGGCCCACGCAGCCCAGCCGAGCAGCGCCGCAACGGACATGAGCAGAATCTGCCCAGGGGGGCCCCCCAGCCCCATCACACCGATCCCCGTTGCAAGGCTCGAAGCCAGGACGATGACGAACGCCTGAGGCGTGGCCGCCCGATCAGCTTCGATTTCCTCGTAGGTGCCGGCGTCAAGCGCGGCCGCTCCGACGAGCCGGTGGGTCAAGGTCAGAATACTCATGTGACACTCCTGCCAGCCTGGGCCGGAGACGGTCGCGATCCGGTCCAGGCCTTCTGAGTGCGATGTGATGCAATTGTCTTGCTCAAACGGGGCGTCGCCGGCACGAGCTCAGCCGACGAAATCCCTTCGATTTCGAGCCGCAGCCTCTCGCTTGTGGTGAGCGCCGGAAGGCACCGCCGGCACGATTCCGGCTCAGGCTGTATTGGCCTCTTCGCCTGATTGCCTGGCGCGCTCCAGGCGATTGATGCGGTCGCCGAGAGTCGAGCGCTTGATCTGCAGCAGCCGAGCCGCCCTGGATTTGTTGCCGCGGGTGACCGACAGCGCCCAGTGAATCAGGTTGGCTTCGAGTTCCTGCAGGCGGGCATCGAGGGAAATCGGCCGCTGGTCGGGCTCTCCAATGGTGGTCTGTTCGCTGTGAATCATGTGTGCCCCCCTGGGCCGGATGGTTTCAGCCCGCTGGTCGCACTGGGGGCAACCGCTGTGCCAATGACGGCTTGCGGAAATCCCGCGATTTTGCCAGTGCGCCGCGGCAATCAGGTCCAGGCGCCGGGGATTTTCTCGTGCCGCGTTGGGGGAAAACCGGCGGCCTGGCGATCCTAGCTCAGGGTTTGACGGACCGCTCGAGGCCGAACTTCTCGACGCGATACCGAATCTGATCGCGGTTGAGGCCGAGCAGGGATGCGGCTTTCGTCTGGTTCCAGCCAGTACGTTCCAGGGCCTGGACGACGAGGGAGCGCTCCAGCTCGTCGAGATTGATGCCCTCCGCCGGCAATTCGACCTTGTCGTCGAGTTTCGCGCCGCCGCCATGCACCGCGAAATCGTCGACGCGCAGCGTGTCGCCGTCGGCGAGCAGCATCGCGCGCTCGACAGCGTTCCGAAGTTCGCGGACATTGCCCGGCCATGAATACGCCTGCAGGTGCCGCATCACATCCGGCGAAACGGCGCCGACTCTCTTCTTGAATTCCGTGCTGTACGCATCGACATAGAACGTCACGAGGCTGGGAATGTCATCCCGGCGCTCGCGCAGCGGCGGCAGGTGGATGGGCAGCACGTTCAGCCGGTAGAACAGATCCTCGCGAAACCGGCCTTCCTTCACTTCGTCTCGAAGGTTGCGATTGGTCGCCGAGATGACGCGGACGTCGACGTGAATGTCCACCGAGCCGCCCACCCGCTTGAATGTCTTCTCTTCGAGGAACCGCAGCAACTTCGCCTGAAGGCCCGGCACCATCTCGCCGATCTCGTCCAGAAACACCGTCCCGCCATCGGCCGTCTCGAACAGTCCGCGCTTCTGCCGATCCGCCCCGGTGAACGCGCCGCGCTCGTGCCCGAAGAGTTCGCTCTCCATCAGCGCCTCCGGCAGCGCCGAGCAGGTGATGTTCATGAACGGCTTCGACGCGCGGCTGCTGTTGTAGTGAATGACCTTGGCGGCCAGGTCCTTCCCCGTACCGCTCTCGCCGGTCAGCAGCACGGTGGAGGCCGGGCTCGTCGCCACTTTCTTCAAAAGCGCCTTCACCGCCGCCAGAGCCGGCGCCTCGCCAACGATGCGTTCGAAGGCGTAGGGCTGCGCCTGGGTTGCGCGCAGCGAGCGCACTTCCCGGCGCAACCGGGTCGTTTCGAGCGCCTTCTCGACGAGCAGGGCGATCTCGTCGAGGTTGAACGGTTTGTTCACGTAATGATAGGCGCCCTGCTTGATGGCCTCGACCGCGGTCTCGACGCTCGAGTACGCGGTCAGCAGGATGACGAGCGTGTCAGGATCGCGCTCCTTGATCCGCTTCAGCGCCGCCAATCCGTCGCCATCGGGCAGCCGGTAGTCGAGCAGCACCAGATCGACGCCGTCCTCGCTTTTCGCGAGCGCGCCGGCCACCGTTTCCGCCTCCAGCACACGGTAGCCTTCCGCGGTCAGCCTCTCGGTGAGCGCGTAGCGGATGAGTGACTCATCGTCGACGACGAGTACGGTCGCTGTCTGCATCGCGCCTAGTATAGCGGGCCGCGTCGGAACGTCTCAGGACCGCGCTGCCGCCAGGAGCTCTTCGACCATCGGCGCAAGCGCGTGAATCTCGAAGGGCTTGTTCACGACAGCGACGGCGCCGCGACGCCGCGCTTCGGCGGACAGTGCCTGGCTTCCGTGCGCGGTCATGAGCACGACGGGCAGACGGGGAAAGCTGCGATGGATCACCGACAGGACGGTGAGGTCGTTCGAGTCGGGCAGGCGCATGTCGAGGAGCACGAGATCGGGCCGGGGGTTCGCTGTCGCGATCGCTTGAAGCGCGGAGCTGGCATCGCCCGCCTTCCTCACATGGTAGCCGCGCTCGACGAGCACTTCGGCGATCGACCAGCAGGTCAACGGCTCGTCGTCGACCACGAGAACCGTCGCTGGGGGTTTTCCAGCAGCGCCGGGGAATTTCTCTGCATTTTCAACGCCTTGCGGGGTCATGGGAGCCACCTTTCTGAAGGTGTATCCAAGATACGGGCCGGTTTTCAAAGCGGCATGTGTCTTGCCCCCTGACTGTTCAGATGCCGGCCTGAAGGCTGGGCGGCTTGGCGATGGAGAAGCACATGTTCGACTTAATCACCGAAAAGACGGAACGGCCATTTCGCAAGGGCGGCTTGCTGCCCCGGGTCCTGTCGACCGCGCTGCATGGCGCTGTGCTCGCCCTGGTGATTGCGATTCCGCTTCTGACGGTCACGAGCGCCCTGCCCGAAGCGCCGACGATGATGGCGTTCGTCGCTGACATGTCAGCGCCGCCCCCACCGCCGCCGCCACCACCGCCGGCAGCCCCAGCGGCGGCTTCGAAGCAGGCCACCGCGCATCCGACGCCGTCGGCCAGCGCCCTGGCCGCGCCTGTCGAAGCGCCATCCGACATCCGACCGGAGCCGCCGTCGAACGCGACGGCTGGCGTGGTTGGCGGCGTGGAAGGCGGGGTGGAAGGCGGAGTGGTGGGCGGCATTGTCGGCGGGATCGTCGCCGCTGCCGTCGCGCCGCCGCCTCCCCCGCCTCCGCCTCCTCCGCCGGCACCGCGCGGTCCGGTGCGGATCGGTGGCCAGATTGCGACGCCGACGCTTCTCCATCGAGTCGAGCCGATTTATCCGGATCTCGCGGCGGCCGCTCACTTGAAAGGTCTGGCGATCCTCGAAGCCGTGGTGGGCGCCGACGGCTGCGTGGAATCCGTCAAGATCCTTCGCTCCGCGCATCCGCTTCTCGATCGTGAGGCGGCCCTGGCGCTGAAGCAGTGGCAGTACACGCCGCTGGTCCTGAACGGCATTCCGACACCATTCGTCCTGACGGTCACGTTCAATTTCAGTGTCGTGCACGCGAGTTGAAGGAGGTTCACATGATCACGCTCAAGAACATTCTGGTCGCGACTGATTTCAGCGAGCCTTCCGACGCGGCCCTGGTCTACGGCCGGGAACTGGCCGGCCGCTTCGATGCCACGCTGCACGTGCTGCATTGCGCGGAGAACGTCTACATCACGACGTTCGGCGCGGAAACCTACGCCGCCGTCGCACCCACTCTGCAGGCGGAGATCGAAGAGGCGGCGCGCCTCCAGCTCGAGCGGCTCCTGATCGACAGCGACGGCAGCGGACCCCGGACAACACCCGTCGTCCTGACATCCGCTTCGCCGGCGTTCGCCATCGTCGACTACGCGGGTGGGAACGGCATCGATCTGATTGTGATGGGCACGCACGGACGCGGCGGCCTGGCGCACATGCTGATGGGGAGCGTGGCCGAGAAGGTCGTCCGGTTGGCGCCTTGCCCGGTCCTGACGGTCCGGCACCCCGAACACGAATTCGTCCGGCCGGATACCCTGGCCGTCGTCGCGCACGCGTCATGAGGGTGCCCATGCGCACGCGCATCCTTCCGCAGGCAGTCGAGGCCGCCACGCGGGTGCGCGACGCGCAGCGGCTGCGTCCGTTCGAACACGCTGCGTCCGACTTCGTCCGCTTGCTCGGCACCGTCCCGGACTCCGCGCCTCACGAAGTCTCTGACACGGAGGTCATCGCGCTCCATCGGCTCGCGGAACGCGTGATCGAGCGAATCGAGACGCGCCTCGATTCGAGAGCCGACCCGGCCGGTCATCAGCTGGCGCTCGCGAGCACGGTTTACGAGATCGGGCGTTTGCTGGAAGAGGTCGATACATGGCGGCAGCACTACGCCGCGGGGAGGTCACGATGATTCTGCTCAACGCCGTCCTGGTCGCGACGGATTTCGGCGAGACGTCGCGCGCAGCGCTCGACTACGGCCGGAATCTCGCGAAAGCCTTCGGCGGCAGGCTTCACCTTCTCAACGTCGTCGATACCGCGGTCGCGGTGTCGGCCGCAGAGTTCTATCCCGGCGGCTCGGGCGACATGAAGACCACGCTCATCGATGAAGCGCACAAAGGCCTCGACGCCCTGCTGACCCGGGATGATCGCGAGCGGCTCCACGCCGTGCCGGCGGTGCGCGCTTCCGGAGCGGTTGCTGCCGCGATTGTCGAGTACGCGAAACAGACCCACGTGGACGTGATCGTCGTCGGCACGCACGGCCGCGGGCCGGTCGCCCACTTCTTCATGGGCAGCGTCGCCGAACATGTTGTGCGGCACGCCCCCTGTCCCGTGCTGGTCGTCCGGCCGAACGAGCACGAATTCATCATCCCCGATCCGGTCGGCGTTCACGCGAGGATCTGATCCATGCGCCGCTTCGCCTGGAGTCTGGTCCTCTGTCTCGTCTGGACCATGATCGTGGCCGCCCAGCACTCAACGGCGGATCGGCCGGCGTCGTGGCTGGCCTCCTCCCTTGACGGCCGCGACAACTTCAGCTGGTACTGCTCGCCATGCCACGGCCCGAATGGCACGGGTGACGGACCTGTGGCGGCGGCCCTCAAGACGAGGCCGGCGGATCTGACCACGCTGGCCCGCCGCGCCGGCGGCACTTATCCGGCCAAGCGTGTCGAGCGCTTTGTCACCAGCGGCGGTGTGCGCCTCGCGGCACACGGGTCCAGCGAGATGCCGGTCTGGGGACCGACCTTCCTGGCGCTGGAGCCTTCGGATACCCTAGTCAAGACGAGGATCGCGAACGTGGTTCGGTATATCGAGTCGATTCAGGCCAGGTGACCAAGATCACGCAGGGGGACGGAATGAGGATGTGCCGCGGTATGCTCGCCATTGCCATCGTGATTCTCTGCGCCGGCGCGGCGCCGGCGCAGACCGCGCGGACCGCACCGATGATGCGCGAAAAACTGATCCACGCGCAGGGGGTGCTCGAAGCGCTGACGACGAGCAACTTCGACCTGCTCGGCCGCGAAGCGGCCGCGCTGTCGCGTATTGCGCAGTCGCCGCGCTGGTCAGAGCTGAAGACGAAGGAGCTAAGGATTCCGGTCGAGGATTTCCTGAAGGCCGTCAACGACCTCGACGCCGCGTCGAAACGACGCGATCTCGATGGCGCCGCGGCGAGTTACGGCGCGGTGGTCAGCAGCTGTTATCAGTGTCACCGGCGGCTGAAGGACCTGCGGATCGCGCGTTGAGCAGGCCGGCCACGATCAGGACTGTTCTCCTTGGGATTCGTCACCAATCGGCCATCTCGCGGTCGCTCGCGATGCCTCGGCGCCATCATGTAACGATGTAGACACGCCTGCGACCCGGTCCTCTTCTGACCCGCAGTCTTCCATAACACAGCCGCGCCCCTGAGTTTAGGGCGCGGCCGAGTTGTCCCTGCTCAGCCCTTTTCCTCTTGATTGCGCTCCGGCGTCGCAAACGAGTTGAGCATCCATCCGAACGCCAGGCCGACCGGAACCCCGACGGCAAAGGCGAGCCCGACGAACTTGAACGGCTCCTTCCTGATGCGCGTCGCCGCGTCAGCGACCCGATCCTCGACGGCGTCCACCGCCATCGTCTTGAACGCGCGCGCTTTGTGCGCCAGATGCGTCACATTCCGCACCGTGTCTGTCGCCACCTCGCGAATCCCCGGAGTCTCGCATGCGAATCTGTCGAAGGCTGCCGTAGCCATACCTGACCTCCTCGTATCCTGCTCCGCTTTCCTGCAATTGCCTTGCTCACCGCCGCGCCGCCGGTGTTCCGACACACCGAATGAATTCGGCGCGGAAACCACACGCGCCGCGCCAGTTGCCTCGACTCGACTGCGAATATTTCCCCAAGGCTCGAAGCATCCCGCGGAGTCCTCGAGGGTACCGTCCGTATCCAGCGGTCCCGCCCGTGGCACCGGGCTTGCCTCTTGTTCGATCGAATGAGGTGACATCGCCATGCCACGCACACACTTGACCACGGTGCTCATCGCCCTGTCCGTCGCCGCAGTGGGTTACGGGCTCTACGCGGAAAGCAGCGCCGCACAGCACCGTCGCCCTGACACCGCGTCGCCACAGACGGCTCAGCCGCGCAGTACGCCGGCGCCGCAAGCCGGTCAGCCGCGAACGTCGCCACCACCGCCAGCACAGCCACCCGATGGCCAGAACGCGGGACGGACCAGGCCGACTGACGCACCAGCAGTTGGCCGCGCGGAACCACGCCAGGGTCCGCCGCCGCGGCCGAGCCACCCTGGACACGGGGGCGCGGTTTACTACCCGGGTCCCTGGTATGGCTGGTACGGGTACCCCTGGTACTCAACGTATCCGTGGAGCTATCCGCCACCGGTATCGATCGCGGCGGGCTGGGCCATGTCGAAGATCCGCCTCGAGGTGACGCCGAAGAACGCATCGGTGTACGTCGACCGCTACTATGCCGGAAGTAGGGACATATTTTCGACGAAGGTGCCTATCACCATCGGAAGACGGAACCTGGAGGCCGTCACACGAATCCGCGCCATCGGCTGGCACATCGTTTGGATCACTATCAGGTCGAGAACCGGTTATGACAAGCATCCCTTCAGCCGAGTCGTCCGTGGACAAGATGGTGAGCACCAGACGCAGCGCCGCAACATGTCGATGGGCGGTGCCGACCTTGTTCGTCCGTGCGCCCTTCTGGTTCGAAGCCGAGAACGCTCCGTGGGCATGTGAGCGTGAGCCAGCCTTGCGGGTGTTGAACACGACCGATCTGTGTGCGAGCTGCCCCCACTGGGAACCACGACGGAGCGCCGGCGAGGTCGTGCCAACGCCCAAGGTATCGCGTGAGTAAAGGGGCGCCGCACGAACACTCCCTCACCATCGTGCCCTCCCGTCGGCGGGACCATCGTCGCCGCCGTTGAGGGTTTCCGGCGCCGCCGCGATTCTCGAGGCACGTCTTCGCGTTCTATGGCGGCTCTGTGGAATCTCTACTACTCCCGATACGAGAACCGACCGGGGGCGGCGCGATCGACATCGACTGCCAGTTCGGCAAACTTGCCGACGATGGGATTCACCATCTTCACGAAGTCGGTCCAGCGCATGGCAATAGCATCCCGGTGCGTGCCGGCGTTGAACACCATCTCAGGTTCTGCCGCGAGCACGGCATCCACGAATACGGTCTGACCGTACAGCGGCCCGAACGGCGGCATCGCTCCAACCTCGCACACGGGAAACAGCCGTCGCAGCTCTTCTTCGTCGGCCAGGCGAATGGCTTTTCCTCCGGCGAGCTCCAGCAACCGATTGAGATTCACGAATGCGGACGCAGGCACGACCGCCTCGATCGGCTCGCCGTCAACGTAGCAGACGACGACTTTCGCCCAGTGGCGTCCGGGGACGTGCGCGGAAGCAGCCTCTTCCTGCGCGGTGAATGCGGGCCGATGCGGCATGACGGTGTACGGAACGTGTGCCTCCCGCAGGAATTCGTGGATGGCGGCTATGCCTGACATAAGCTTCCTCCTTGATTCGTGCCTGTTTCGACCGACCATCGATGCCCAGCGCGATGGACTGCCTGATCGATCAGCAAACGATGCGCCACGGACAGTGCCAACCTGCCACGTGACATCCCGGAGATATCTGGGGCGTTCAGAGCGCGTGAGCGGAAGAACTCGCGCAACATGCGGGAACTTTCGCGGCCTTCGCGCCTGCGACATTCACCAGAGCAAAGGGACGAGCCGGTACCGCACCTTCCGGCGATATTCTTCGTATCCATCGAACGCTTCGGTCAGCAGGCGCTCTTCGCGGGTAATGCGAACAGCCAGCAGCAGTGTGATTCCGACCGCGATGACCACACCCAATCGCGATCCAAGCAGCAGAGGAGCTCCGGCAAACATCAGGACCATGCCCAGATACATCGGATGGCGCACCACGGCATACACGCCAGTCGAAACAACACGCTGTTTTCGTTCAGACTGGATGCGCGCGACCCCGGAGAGAAAGGTATTGTCGTGAAAGGCGCGGAACAAGAAAAACGACGACAGCATCAACAGCACGCTCCCCGACGCCTTCAGTGGCAGCGAAACACCCGGCGTCCAAGCGAACCTCCTGGCGTCGAGGGGCATCAAGACAATCCAAACGACAAACCCCAGAAACAAGAGCAATACCAGTAGTCGATCCTGTCGCTCGATGCCGGTCGCGCCCTTTGACGCCGGGCGGTGCCGTTCAGCCAGGAGCGCCGGATCTTTGCGGTACATCCAGACGGTGACAGTGGCATACAGGCCTATCAGCCAAGTGGTGAAGAGCCAGCCCTCCAGCCAGCTCAGATCACCTGCCAGCACGAACATCAGCGCCGGCCACATGGCGACCCATAGTGCCCCGCCAGCAAGTCTGCGCGTCGAGACCGGCTTTGACTCGGTCATGTCTGTTCTGCTCGACAGCCAGCAACCACGCTCAACGTTGTCATCCGGGCAGCAATCACCATGCCGCGATCGACGGCCCGTTGAATGCCGTCCTGTTTCGCATCTGCCGGAAATCCGTCACGTTATCAGCGGCTTCTCGATTCACGACGGGTCTGCTTCCTGCCAACGGCGGTACAGCAAATGCTAATTCCCATTCCGTCATGGCATCGCGGTCGTGTGAGGTCCCTGTTCGAAAGGAAATGAACATGTCGCGCCCTTCTGCGTTCAAGACCCGCGAAGGTGAAGCCAGCTATCTTGCAGCATATGACGCCGCGCTGAAGCTCTGGCCAGTTCCCTGCGACGAACGCGACATTCCAACCCGGTTCGGGACGACGCACGTCCTCGTCAGCGGACCGAAGGATGCCCCGCCCCTGGTGCTCTTGCACGGGTACATGGCGACATCAGCGATGTGGTCGGTCAACATCGCCGATTTCAGCAGGGACTATCGTGTCTATGCCGTCGACGTCATGGGTCAACCCGGCAAAAGCGTCCCCGATGAACCCGTGCGCAATGCGGCGGATTACGCTCTCTGGCTGACTGCCACCCTGGACGGACTGGGGCTCGGCCCCATCTCTCTGGTCGGCATGTCGTACGGCGCCTGGCTGGCCCTCAACTTCGCAGTTGCCGCACCGGATCGCGTGCAGAGGCTTGTGCTGCTGTCTCCGGGCGGAGGCTTCGCTCCGATGGTCAGACAGTTCAGCCTGCGTGGAATGCTGATGGTGTTGTTTCCGACACGGGTCACGGTGAACTGGTTCATGCGCTGGCTTGGAGTCACTGATCGTCCCGGCCGGACGGACGTCCGATCGGTGCTCGAGTTGACGTATCTCGGCCTGAAGCATTTTCGGATGCCGCCAGAGACACTGCGTGTCGCGCCCACGGTGTTTTCTGACGGCCAACTGCGGGCGATGCGCGTCCCGACACTGCTGCTCATGGGCGAGCACGAGGTCATCTGCGACCCGGCGGAGGCATTGGCCCGGGCACGCGAACTGCTCCCTGACATCGAAGGCGAACTGGTCTCAGGCTGCCGGCACGACATGTGTTTCAGCCAGCATCGAATCGTCGACGCGCGCGTCCTCGACTTTCTGAAGAAGCCGCACGTGTTACGCGCGGGGCTGCGATTTCCCTGACAGGAGATGGTCGAGCCACGTGAAGGACAGCTTCTCCCGCACCGTATTCTGGCGCAACCGGGCCGCGAGGTTGGCGAAGTCCACACGATCCATGTCCCGATCCTGGTTGAAGCACGTGAACACGAACAACTCACGGAGAGGTCGCCCCGTTGACGTGCTTCTGGACAGCGGCATGAAGGCGCGCGCCTCTGCTCAGGAGCATGGCCTCACGCGATAGATGCTCAATACCAGCGACAGCGCCTAGAGCGCGTGGCGAGCTCCGGCGGAATGGTGGCTCAGGCATTGCATCCAGAGACCGCGAGGAGCACGTATGAATCGCAATGAGTTCGAAGGCAAGATCCAGACAGTCAAGGGCCGGGTCAAGCAGGCGGCCGGCACCCTCACGAACAATCCTGATTTGCATGACGAGGGTGTCGCGGACGAAGTCGCCGGAAAGACGCAGGAGACCGTGGGCCGCGTCAGCCGCAAGGTTGGCGAAGCCATCAGGGACATCGGCAACGCCCTCAAGAAGTAGCGAGGTGATGAGATGACTGCAATCAAGATGGCAGCGATCGTATTGATCGTGGCCGGTATTCTGGGGCTCGCCTACGGCGGCTTCAGTTACACGAAGGAAACCCATTCAGCCAAGGTCGGTTCGCTGGAGCTATCGGTGAAGGACAACGAGACCGTCAACATCCCGGTCTGGGTCGGCGTGGGAGCCATCGTGATTGGCGGAATCCTGTTCATGGTGCCAAAGACAAGTTAGTGTGGTGCTCATTCGATGCTAGGGGCTGTTGCAACCATCCAACCTCCAGTCTCGTTCATGGCGACGCCCACGATACCGCTCGGCATACCAGGCTTCACGTTCAACGACCTGCACGACGCCGAGCGTCTGGCGTCCTTATACGAGCGTTTCTGCGAGGAAGTCGAGGCGACGGACCCCGCGCTCTGGCGCGACTGGGACGCGTACCGGGCGGTGCCAGACACGCCGCTTCCGCCGATCGCATTATCGAATCTCCTCGTCGCGATGGCCCCGCATGTGAGTCGCTTCGTCACCCGCCTCTTTCAGATTGGCCCGAACGTTGACGTTCTTTCGACCACCACGCGGATCGAGGACGACCTGTTCCGCTTCAAGGTGGACTTCGTCAGACGGCGGGTGCTCCCGCTGATGAAGGCGGGCGCTCGCGTCGTGTCTACGCCGGAAGACGACGCCGTGGTCGCGAAGATCATCGCAGGGCTGCCCGCGGCACCCGAGGGTGACCCCGACATGGAGCTCGCCGTGGCTCGTGCGGGGTGCGCAGTGATGGATGGCGAGCGGGCCGGCCACGCCGATGCAAGCTCGCGCATCGACAGCCTCAAGCGCTGGTGCGCGGCGCGCCTGCACGATCACGCGTATCGCTCGTGGGTGATCTTCCGCTTTCCCGAGACGCTCGACTACTGGCGGCTCGTGGATGTGCAGCGCCCGCGGCCTGAGATGCCGGAGTGGATGATCGGCCCTGATGATCGGCTGCGGTGCCGCGACGGGTTCACGCTGACTGACGGGCGTATGACGCCGCGCGAGGTGCTGAGCGAGATCCACTACTGCGTGCTGTGCCACGAGCGCGACAAGGATTCGTGTTCGAAAGGTCTGCACGAGCCCGCAAGCCGGAGCGCCGCCAGCGATCGAGTCCCGGCGGCCGCGGTGAACCCGCTGGGGATCGACCTGAACGGGTGTCCACTCGACGAGAAGATCTCCGAGATGCATCTGCTCCGGAAGGCAGGGGATGCGATCGGCGCGCTCGCGCTGGTAATGCTCGACAACCCCATGTGCCCGGGCACCGGCCACCGCATCTGCAACGACTGCATGAAGTCGTGCATCTACCAGAAGCAGGAGCCGGTCAACATCCCGGAAATCGAAACGGGCGTGCTCACCGACGTGCTGCGGATGCCCTGGGGTGTCGAGATCTACGGCCTGCTGACGAGGTGGAATCCGCTCAACGTCCGGCGGCCCTACGCGCTTCCGCTCAACGGCAAGCAGGTCCTCGTGGTCGGTCTCGGGCCCGCCGGCTACACACTCGCCCACTATCTCCTGAACGAAGGTTTCGGGGTCGTCGGGATCGACGGTCTGAAGATCGAGCCGCTTCCGACGGACATCGTCGGCACCGATGCGGCGCCGCCCCTTCCGATCCGCGACTGGAGCACGATTTACAGCCAGCTCGACGATCGCGTCCTCGGAGGATTCGGCGGAGTCTCGGAATACGGCATCACCGTGCGATGGGACAAGAACTTCCTGACGCTGCTGCATCTGACGCTGGCCCGTCGCCGGAGCCTGAAGATCTACGGCGGCGTCCGCTTCGGCGGCACGCTTACCCTCGAAGACGCCTGGACGTATGGCTTCGATCACGTCGCCATCGCGAGCGGCGCTGGGCGTCCGACCGTGATCGACATGAAGAACAACCTGATCCGCGGGATCAGAACGGCGAGCGACTTCCTCATGGCCCTGCAGCTCACGGGCGCGTTCAAACGCCACGCACTGGCGAACCTGCAAGTGCGCGTGCCGGCCGTGGTGATCGGTGGCGGTCTGACGGCGATCGACACCGCGACAGAACTGATGGCGTACTACCCGATCCAGGTCGAGAAGACGCTGCAGCAGTACGAGGCGGTCGCCGCTGAATTCGGCGAGGCGCAGGTCCGCAGTCTCTACGACGCAGAAGAACTCGGTGTGCTCGACGAGTACCTGGCGCACGGGCTCGCCGTCCGCGGCGAGCGAAGCCGAGCCGCGGCGGCTGGCGAGACACCCGACTTCGTCCCGCTCGTCCGGGCCTGGGGAGGCGTCACCATTGCGTACCGCAAGCGGCTGGTTGACTCGCCCGCTTACCGACTGAACCATGAAGAAGTGACCAAGGCGCTCGAAGAGGGCATCGCGTTCGCAGAGAACCTCAACCCGATCGCCGCTGAGCCCGACGAACACGCCGCCGTGAAAGCGATGATTTTCACGCGCGAAGGCCCGGCCGTACCGGAACACCGCGACGCGACAAGGACGCTGCCCGCTCGCACGGTTCTTGTCGCCGCCGGGACGACGCCAAACATCACGTATGAGAAGGAAGTCACGGGGACGTTTCAGCTCGACGCGAAGAAGAAGTTCTTCCAGCCTCACGCCATCTCCCGAGGCGCCGACGGCCGCCTGCATCTGCGTCAGGACGCGAACGGTTTCTTCACGTCATACGACGTCGGCGGCCGTTTCGTGAGCTTCTACGGCGACAACCATCCGCGCTATGCCGGGAACGTGGTGAAGGCGATGGCATCGGCCAAAGAGGGCTTTCCTCATGTGGTTGATTTGTTCGGGCCCGAGATCGCCCGCACTGGATGGGCCAGCACAGGACGCCCGGAACGTGAAGTGGGCTGGCCTCGTGCAGCGGCTCGACGCCGATTTCAACGCGCACGTCGAAGACGTGCGCCGGCTCACGCCGGCCATCGTCGAAGTCATCGTCAAGGCGCCCGCCGCCGCGCGGCACTTCCGGCCTGGCCAGTTCTACCGGCTGCAGAATTACGAGTCAACCGCACGGCGCGCGGGAACGATCCCGTTGCTGATGGAGGGGATCGCGCTGACAGGTGCGTGGGTGGACGCAGAGAAGGGGTTGCTGTCGCTGATCGCGCTCGAACTCGGCGTGTCGAGCCGGCTCGTGGCGTACTTGAAGAAGGGCGAGCCCGTCGTCGTGATGGGACCGACCGGTGCGCCGACCGTGATTCCCGAGCGCCAGCGTGTCCTGCTGCTCGGCGGCGGTCTCGGCAACGCGGTCCTCTTCTCGATCGCGAGGGGAATGCGCGACGCCGGTAGCCGCGTGATTTACTTCGCCGGCTACAAGAAGGGTGAAGATGTGTTCAAGCGCGAGGCCATAGAGGAGGCGACCGATCAGGTCATCTGGAGCACCGACACCGGTGCGGCGATCGAGCCTCACCGTCCCCAGGACGCGCACTTCCGCGGCAATATCGTGCAGGCGATGCTCGCGTACCAGAATGGCGATCTCGGCGATCCGGTCGTGCCCCTGAACACCGTGGATCGCATCATCGCCATCGGATCGGATCGGATGATGGCGGCGGTTGCCGCCGCGCGGCACGGTGTGCTTGCGCCGCATTTGAAGAAGGACCACGTCTGCATCGCCAGTATCAACTCCCCCATGCAGTGCATGATGAAGGAAGTCTGCGCGCAGTGCCTGCAGAAGCATGTCGATCCGGCCACCGGACACGAGACGATCGTCTTCTCGTGCTTCAACCAGGATCAGGAGATGGATCGCGTGGACTTCGTCAACCTGGCCGCACGACTCAGGCAGAACACTGTGCAGGAAAAGCTCTCCAACCTCTGGCTCGATCATCTGCTGAATAGCCAGCCGTTCACGCACGTCTAAGGCGGCCGAGGGCATCATGAAGTGGGCGACTGAGTTCGATCACGTCACGGGCGAGGAGTACATCGCGGTCGATATGCGGGGCGAAGCGTTGCTGCGCGATCCCTTCACGAACAAGAGCACGGCGTTCACGGCGGCCGAGCGCACCGAGCTTGGCCTTGACGGGTTGGTGCCGCCGGCCATCAGCACCATCGACCAGCAACTGGTCCGGGGAAGAAACCATTCGCCATTTCAAGCCGACGATTCTGATTGGCACGTCGGGTATGGCCGGCCTGTTCTCGGAGGCCGTGGTCCGCGCGATGGCCGCCGTCAACGACCGCCCGATCGTGTTTCCGCTGTCGAACCCGACCAGCAAGAGCGAGTGCACGGCGGCGGAGGCGATTCAGTGGTCCGATGGCCGCGCGATCGTGGCAACTGGCAGTCCATTCGACCCGGTCGTCCATCGCGGCCGGGCGCATCGCATCGGTCAGGGGAACAACGCGTTCGTCTTTCCGGGGATCGGATTAGGTCTGTGGGTCGGACGCGTGCGGCGCGTCACCGACGCCATGTTTCTTGATGCGGCTCGGGCGCTGGCACATCTGGTGAGCCAGGCCGACCTGGATCAGGGCGCGGTCTACCCCACCCTCACGCGCATGAGGGAGTGCTCGCACGCTGTCGCGTGCGCCGTGATACGGCGCGCCGTCACCGAAGGCCACGCCGGGCCGGGGATTCTGCCCGGCCTCGAAGAGACCGTAAGCCGCGCCATGTGGTTTCCGACGTACCGGGCCTGTCCGATACCAACCGTACGGCTCGCAGCCGCTCGAGGCGTGACAATGTCAAGGGAGTGTCACGACCGGTGTGGCGCTAGCGTCGCCCGCCACGGTCGGCTCGTTTTGCGTTCTTCTGGCCCATCTGCTTGCCCCTGGGATCACCCATACGCTTGTCTATTCGCTCTTGAGGAGGACCTTTCCGATGACGCTTTCCCGGGGCATCGACCGGTCCCCGACTGACTCGCGCAGCGGAGGTTGCCGTCTGTTTCGCCGCGATATTGCCCGTTGTGGGGCTCTTGCGGTCCAGCCGGTCTAGATCGTTCTCGAGATATTCGCGAGGCACATCGTCCTCGAGGACCTGCTTGGTGCGAACTTCTCCTTGACTAGCATCGGCCTCTTCGATGCCGGCCACCGCGCCGGCCTCGTAGTCCTGGCCTTCCTCAAGAAGCTCTTCCACGCTCTCCGAATCTCCCTGCTCCACACTCGACAAGCCTTGGGTATCGCCAGACTGCCCAGCTGAATGCGCGCCGAGACCCCGGCGCGTCGAGGGGATTCCAACGTCGAGGGATACGACTAGAGGAGAGCGCCGTGGCGTCCGGACAATCTGTTTCAGGCGCGAACGCTTGATTGACGGGGACGCCTTCTTGCTTCGTGCGGCCGTGCGGCGAAGCGCACCCGTTTTCTTGCCCGCTGATTTCTTCCTGCGAATTGTCTTCTTCTTAACCATCCGGCGGAGTCTATCACCGGAACAGGGATCGCGCTGGACTGCCCCTCAGCCGGGATCGAAGAACCGCCGTGTCTACTGGCTCTCCGATGAGTCGGGGCCGAATTTTCGGATATTGCGACCCTGAGCTCAATGCACGATGAACTCGCCGCGCATCTCGCGGCATCGTTTATCGGCCGTCATCCCGCAATAGAACTCGAATCGGCCGACACAATCCGCGACGAATTCGACGGTAATGTTTCGGCCTGGCGAGACACGTTTCGCGATTCGGTATTCGTCGATCGTGAACCCATACGGGATGTCCTGGGCGATGACGGTCAGACGAACGATGTCGCCCTTGTCCACCTCGATGCGCGCGGGTGTGAAAGTGTATCGCGCGGCCGTGATCGTGATCTCCCGCACGACCGTTCGACGCGCAGTATCCTGTGCGACCGCGATGTCGTGCCCCCCCATCATCGGCAGCAACCAGGCGATGAGGAGCAGGGCCACCAGACGAACCCGCCGGAACTCCCTGGCCATCGCATCCTCCCCGGGTTGTCTGCCCACAAAGGACGGCCGCTCGCGTCCTTCGTGACCTCGCGAGGCCGCCGGCCCACTTGCCGTTGGAGCAAGACGCGCGCCGAACGACGTGCCTGTGTCCGCGCGTCCGGGTCCAGGGATGAAGCACGTGGCGATCGTCCGGAATAGTGACGAAGAATGGCAGCCGGCGGTCACTTTTGCCGGCCGGGCACCGATGGTCCGCCGGTCAGTTCAGAGCCCCTGATGCGCCCAAAGATCCGCGGCGCATGGGGAAATTCCGCATTCCCGGCCAGTCCCCATGGCCCAACCGCCCGCGTCGGCCGCCGACGAGTTCCTCATCCGTTCACGCATCACGCTCGCGATCTGTGGCGGTACGGGATCGGATCAGGGGTACAGCTATCACCCACCGCTGCCGGTTTTGCCGAGGGCCGATCCGGCCTGGCGTCAGCAAGCGCTGGCAGGCACGGTGTACGAAATCGGCCGACTGATGGAAGAGATAACGATCTGGTCCCGTCACCATCGAATGGGGAGAGCGTCATGATTCTGTTCAATCGATCGTCAGTTTGCGAGCAGGACGCACTTCATACCACCGATGGCGAGCGTGTCCTCGGACGCCCGTTCAAGTAGCTGGGTCAACGGACCGCCAGCAGAGACAGCCTTCCTCAAACGGCACGTTCCGCCCGGCTCTTCGTATTCCTCGCAGATGACCTTCGTCACGTTACCTTCGAAATCAGTCGCGCGGGTCACGTGGCCGCCGAGCACCGGACACCGAATCAATGTCAGGACCATCGTGTTCCCTCCTTCTCCGGCGAAGCTCATCGGGCGAGCCCGCCGACGATTCAGCATTGCTCGTCCATGACGCCGACGCCGACAGTCTCGCGCCTGGCCTTCGCCTGCGTCGCGTCGGGATACAGAGCGACTTTCAGCACGCCGTCTCGCTGGTGGCTGAACAGATCAAGCGCTTCTTCGATGTCGTCGAGAGCGAACTTATGGGTCACCAGCGATGTGAGATCGACGCGTCGATGCTCCACCATCGCCATGAGACGTCGCATCCGCTCTTTGCCACCCGGGCACAGGCTCGTGACAATTTTCTGATCGCCGAGCCCGGCAAAGAACGCTTCGTACGGCGCGACAAGTTTGCCTGAATAGACGCCGAGACTTGATAACGTCCCGCCCGGACGAATGGCCCGAAGCGCGCTCTCGAATGTTTCCTGGCGTCCCAGCGCTTCGATGGCCACATCGACACCGCGTCCCTCGGTCAGGCGCTTGATGGCCGCAATGGGATCGCCGTCCTTCGGGTTGAGCGTGACGTTTGCTCCAAGTCGGCGAGCCACTTTCAGCCGATCGGGGTTGGAGTCGATCCCGATGACGAGCGCTGCGCCCTTGAGTTTCGCCCCGAGCGTGGCACACAGTCCGATCGGTCCTTGCGCGAAGACCGCGACCGCATCACCGACCCTGATATGGCCGTTTTCTGCCCCGGACAGGCCGGTCGAAAAGATGTCCGAGCACAGCACGACGTCTTCATCGGCCAAGTCTGCTGGAATCGGCGCCAGGTTGGCGCGCGCATCCGGCACGAGCAGGTACTCCGCCCAGGCGCCGTTGATCGTGTTACCGAAGCGCCAGCCTCCGATGCCGCCGCCGCACTGCGAATGGACACCGTTCAGGCAATAGAAGCACTGGCCGCACGGTGTAATCGCGCCGACGAGGACGCGTTGACCGACGGCGTAGAGCTCCTCGAGCCCCGCCCCGAGTGCCTCGATGACCCCCACTGGTTCGTGCCCCAGGATGAGGCCGGGCTTCACGGGATACTCACCGCGGACAATGTGGACGTCGGTGCCGCAGATCGTCGTGGTCGTGATACGGATCACCGCCTCCCCTGCGCGAGGCACCGGCTTCGGCACCTCCTCGACCGCAACTCGACCTTTTTCTTTAAACACAACAGCTTTCATTGTTGCCATGACGAACGTCCCTTCCTCGTCAGTGCGTGGGGTTGCCTGAGTCGGCCCTTTCGGAAAAGGTCCTCGCACGGCGGGTTCTCTAAACCTGGTCGCAATGCGCGTACCAAGGGGCCGGCATCGGGATCGCTCAGATAAATCACCAATTGAACGTGAGTCCGGATTCGTCGGCACGGTACCGACAGGGAAAAGTCCGCAGGGTGGTCCGATTCTTCTCAGACGGGCCCTCACAGAGACGCGACGACGTCGTCAATGAGCCTCTCTGCGAGAGATCTTCATGCAGACCGTTGAAATCGCACGCGCGGACTGGGCCGGGCGGCCGAGACGGTTGATGGATTCGTTGGCCACTGACGTCGCGCTGCAAATTGCCGGAGGCGGCGCCCAACGGCCGTGATCAGCGCACGCATCTCCGACGAGCCTTACGTGCCAGAGGATCTCTCGACGCGGAGGCGAATGATCGTCAGGTAATTGCGGGGATCGCCGGCGAAGAACATTCCCGGTCCCTTGATGTACTCCTCCTCGTGGTCCCCGACGACGCGATAGCCCTGCGAGTCGATAAAACGGAGCAGGCGCTCGATGTCGGGCTGTTCGGCGTTATAAGGGCCCACGTGCAGGATTTCCGCCACGTCACCATAGGTCCACGTGGCGACCACCGTTCGCAGACCTTCCGTTGGCCCGGGCGCCAGTGTCGTCACCGGCTCGGGCAGCGGCAACGCGTAGCGCCCGAGCCATTTGTCTTTCGGCGTGTCCTGCGGGTTCGGCCAGCGCGCCCGCGGTGACGGCGGCCGGCCGACTCTCGACACGCCCTCCAGCCTGGAGTACGTGCTGAACAACAATTTGAAGGCGCCCGCTCCGACGATGTTTGGATCGCCGGCAGCCTCGACGACGAGCATCCGTTGATCGTTCATTCGTGTCAGGCGTGGCTCGCGGAGGTCGGCGAATTGCGACGCGTCGGGCCCGCGAGTCAGCCACCACCCGGCGAGGATGGCGGCGAGAAGGACAGCGGCACCGATCAGAAGAAATATGGTTCTCATGCTGCTCTCGCCGCTTTGACTGCAAGCTGGCGTCCATGTCTTCCATGGCACATCTGTTGCTCGGAACTCCATCGAAGGCAAGGAGGCATTCCATGAGGACATTCAGGACAGCGTTGAGCGTGCTGGCCGTGGCGGCCCTGGTTGGAGGTGCCTCAGCCTCGCCGCGGCCCGAGCCGGTCGAGCACTTCACCGCGAAGATCGTCGTGGCCTCGAGTCCGGCGCGCTTCGCCTTCCGCACCGTCGACATTGTCATCGCGGGGTGGTCGACGGACGTCGAACACCGGATGCTCGAGAGGGCGCTGCTCGAGAAGGGCTGGGTTGAGTTTATGGACCAGCTCTGCACCTTCGCCCCGGTTGGCTCGATCGTGACCATCGACGGCCGCGAGATCGCCATCCGCTACGCCTGGCAGGTAATCGAGCGCCGCGGCTCCCGGCGCGTCTTCGTGGCCACGGACGAGCCGATCACGCTCGCGAATCCAGCGGCCGGTCGATCGAGTCTGGCCGATTCGTTCACGTTCCTGGAACTGCACGTCGGCGCGAACGGTGAGGGCGAAGGGAAGTTGTCCGAGGCGGCGCAGCTCTCGGTTGATGAGAGTCAGGACGTCATCGAGCTACGCGACTACGCGAATCGGCCGCTGCACTTGGTGATGGTGCGAAGCCTGCTATCTCTGGACTGACGCATGGAAGGCGGGCGCGGGCAGGAGCCCGCGTCCGGTGCCATCGCGATCTACTTCCAGTGGTGAATGTGCGGTTCTTTCGAGGTACCTCGACGCCCGGTTCGCTCGGCACCCCCACGATGATCGGAACGATGGCGTCAACGTCTGGCGGAATCCCGAGCTCGGATTTGGCCTCTGCAGTGTGCAATCTTCCCTTCGTGCGGGCGGTTTCACCGGTGTTCACCTTTCGAGTGGGGATTTTCCGGCAGTGCTCCGAAAAATCCCTCGGCAGCGGCGGCGGCCGCCCTAGGCGGCGATGTTTTCAGAGTCAGGCGACGGGCCCGTGCGGCGCGCCCGCCGATGATGCCCTTCTCCGTCGTGCGGCTCTGGCGCCCACCCACCCGAGCATGAGACCGATTGGAATGCCGATGGCAACGGCGAGGCCGACGGACTTGAACGGCTCGCGTTTGATCCTGTACTCCGCTTGATCGCGAAGATCCGCGGCGCGTTCGGTGACACGTCGAGCCTTCTTCAACGCTCGCTTTGCGGCGTACACCCCGTCCTCCACAATGTCAGCGGCCACCGTCTTCAGCAGTTGCGCCTCGTGCGAGAGATGCGCAGCATGGCGAACCGTGTCGACTGCGGTATCGACGGCGCTGCCGAGTGCCGTATCCGGCGCTCTTTTCGCCGTCGGCGAAATTGATGGTGTCATCTGGACCTCCGGCTTTCGGCTGTGCAAAAGCCGCGCCCGGTCAGACCTGGGGTTTGCCAGAGCGCCGGTTTCGATAGTCAGCTTCTCAGCGTGAGGACCGGGCAGGAGGCCCGTCTGACAACCTCCTGCGTGGTCGATCCAAAGAGCATCATGTCGAGTGCGCTGCGGCCCTGCACGCCCATCACAATCAGATCCGACTGCTCCGCCGCGGCGACAGCCAGGATTTGGTCAGCGGCCTTCCCGATTACGACCTTTGACTCCGGCCTGCACCAGTTCCTTACATCGTCGGGAATCAGCGCCGCGAGCTGACGGCGCGCATCCGCTTCCCATTGGCGTCGCTGCTCCGTCGTCTGGACCGCGATGCCGGTCTCCTCGTCCAACCACTGCTCGAAGACGTGCAGCAGCGAAAGTCGCGCGTTAGTTTCCTGCGCCAGCGAGAGGGCGAATCGCAGCGCGGTATTTGATGAATTGGAAAAGTCGACCGGGCAGAGCAGCTGCTCGAATGGCAGCTTCGAGGTCGAAGCGGTCCGGGGCGGCACGGTCATCACAGGGCAGCTCGCCTTGCGCAGCACTTTCTCCGCCACCGAGCCCAGGACGAATCGTTGGAAGCCGCCTTGACCATGTGTGCCAATCACAATCAGGTCGGCCTCGAGCGATTTCGCGTGATCGAGAATCCGGTCGACCGGGTTGCCTTCGTCCACGGCCACGTCCGTCGAAATTCCTGCGGTCGTGGCCGGCGACAACCACATGCGCAACTCTTCCTCGAATCGGTGCCAGTTGGTCCGGCCCGCTAACGCCGGCGGGGGAATCGGTATGAACGTGTTGAGCACGACCATGGGATTCCCGACGTGCAACGCGATGAGATCGGCTCCATACCATCCAGCGACGGCGATGGCATGCTCCAACGCATGCCGCGAGTTATCCGAGAAGTCGGTCGGACACAGGATGCGACGGATCTCGACCATGGGAGCCCCCTATCTCTGATACTGGCAAATGTGTGGCCGCTTCTGTCACGGCGCGCTGTTTCAGCGTCAGCACCGGACAATGCGCGCTCCGGACGACGTGGTTCGTTGTCGATCCGAACAGCGTTGTCTCGAGTGAATTGCGGCCGCGGACGCCCATGATGATGAGATCGGTTGCGTCGGTCTCCGCGGTCGCGAGAATCTGGCGGTACGGCTTTCCATAGCCGATCTTCGTCTCAGGGCGACACCAGACGCGCACATCATCGGTCACCAGGCCGTTCAGACGCGTGCGCGCCTCCTCTTCGACAACCGCTCTGAACGCCGGCACATCGAACCGCTGGAGCAGCAGATCGTCTTCGGGCGGCCAGTCGAAGACATGAAGAATCGTCAAACGGGCGTCCGCCTCCTGAGCCAGGGAAAAGGCGAATCGCAGGGCTTCAAGCGACGACTCGGAGAAGTCCACCGGGCACAGCAAATGCGTATACGGGACGTTCGCGGAGGACACAGCCGACGGTGGGACGGTCAGAACGGGACAGGCCGCCTTGCGGAGCACCTTTTCAGCGACCGATCCCAGCATGAATCGCTCGAACCCGCCCAGGCCGTGGGTGCCCATGACGATCAGGTCGGCCTCGAGCGAGCTCGCCTGGTCGAGAATGCAACGCGCCGGAGAGCCTGCGTCGATCAGCGCCTCTGTCTTCACGCCCGCCCGCTCTGCGCCTTCCAGCCAGCCGTGAAGCTCCTCTGTGAACGAGCGGCGCAGGTCCGAGGTTGGCGCCTCGACGACAGTCTCGGCGGGGGCAATCGGCGGAAGCAGAAGCGCGGACTGAATGACGTGCAGCGCGGCGATCGATGATCGGTACCATTTGGCGATCGCGACAGCGTGTCCCAACGCATCGCGCGAAATATTCGAGAAATCGATCGCGCATAGAATCCGCCGAATGACGGCCGGGCGGAAGCTCTGAACCTGCTCCACGGATTACCTCGCGTTCTGGCGGCCGATGGACCGCGATCTCAGTACGGCGTCCTGCACGGTTCGGGCCATCGCCCGGCTCCAACAACCGCGCCACCCTCAGGCCACGCCGCGATAGAAACGGCTCTTCGTCATTTCAGCGGCGACCACGTACAGCGCGGTGATCGCCACGACCGTGACAAGGACGACACCCGGCAACGGCACGAACCCAAACACATCGACGAAGGGAAGATAGGGAATGGAAAAGGTCACGACGACGAGCGCCAGGGTTGACCACAGCAGCAGGCGGCCTGGCCGGCTGCGAAAGAAGGGCCGCCGCGTCCGCACGACCAGCGCAATGACCAGTTCGGTGAGCAACGATTCAACGAACCAGCCCGTTCGGAACACGGCCGGCCCTGACCGAAAGACCAGGAGGAGCGCACCAAAGGTCAGGAAGTCAAAAATCGAACTGACGACGCCGAACTCCAGCATGAAGCGACCAATGAACCGCATGTTCCAGCGCTGCGGCCGTTCGATCAGCTCCAAGTCCACGGCGTCGTCGGCGATGCCGATGGCAGGGATGTCGGACAACAAGTTGTTCAAAAGGATCTGGCCGGCCAGGAGCGGTAAGAACGGCAGGAACAGCGAGGCGGCCGCCATGCTGATCATGTTGCCAAGGTTTGCGCTCATCGTCGTGAGAACGTACTTGAGGGTATTGGCGAAGGTCGTACGGCCTTCCTCGATACCCTGGCGAATGACATCGAGGTCCTGGTCGAGCAGCACGAAGTCCGCGGCGGCTTTGGCCACATCGACCGCGTGCTCGACAGAAAGGCTCGTGTCGGCCGCGTGCATCGCGGGCGCATCGTTCACACCATCGCCGAGAAAGCCGACAACGTGCCCCATCTTCTTCACGGCCAGGATGATCCGCTCCTTTTGATTCGGATCCACTTCCACAAACAGATCCGTGGTCTCCGCGGCGCGCCACAGCGCTTCATCCGACAGACGTTGCAGGTCGGCTCCGGTGAGTACGCGATCCGCCCTCAATCCGACCAGGCCAGCGACATGTTGAGTGACCGGCTTGCAGTCTCCAGTGATGACTTTGACGGAGACGCCGAGGGCAGCCAGGCTGCGAATCGCGTCGGCCGCGTCTTCTTTCGGACGATCGAAAAAGGTGAGGAAGCCGGCAAAGGCGAGTTCGCGTTCCAACTCGCGGCCATACGGAGCTCGCTGTTCCACGGTCCGTTCGGCCACGGCGAGAACGCGAATGCCCTGCGCGCTCCACGCTTGATAGCGCTCTTCGAGAGCCGCCCTGGACGCGGCATCGAGCACGATGCCGTCGGCCGATCGGGTGCAGACGTCGAGCACGTGGTGAAACGCGCCCTTGGTAATCAGAGACGTTCGTCCGTCCGTTGCGACGACGACACTGACACGCTTGCGGACGAAATCGAACGGGATTTCGGCGAGCTTGCTGACCGTCGAGAGGTCCGGCGGCGCGGCAGCCAGGATCGCGTCGTCAAGCGGACTCGCCAGTCCGGTTTCGAGCGCCGCATTCCAGGCGCCCAACTTCCGTACTTCCGTCGACGGCGACCCGGCGGCATCATACGCACCCTCCAGGACCACCACGCCCTCCGTGAGCGTCCCGGTCTTGTCGGTACAGAGCACATCCATGCTGCCGAGGTTCTCGATGGCCGTGAGGTGCCGCACCAGGACACCGTGGCGCGCCATCATCTGCGAGCCCCGAGCCAGGTTGACGCTGAGAATGGCGGGGAGCAGCTCGGGGCTGAGCCCCACGGCGAGCGCGATCGCAAACAACAGCGTCTCGATCGGCGGCCGCCCGTTCAACACATGAACGATGAAGACGAGAAAGACCATGACCAGCATGGCACTCGTCAGCAGGCGGCCGAACCGGCGGAGGCCCCGATCGAATTCCGTTTCGGGCGGCCGCAACGTCAAACGCTGGGCGATGCTGCCGAACTGCGTGCTGAGTCCGGTCGCCACGATCACGCAGCGGGCTGTGCCGCTGCGGACGTTGGTTCCGAGAAAGACGCAATTCGTCCGATCGCGCAAACCCACCGTCGAGACGACAGAGCCGGGTCGTTTTTCAACGGGAAAACTCTCGCCGGTGAGCACCGCCTCGCTGACGAAGAAGTCGGCCGCTTCGAGGACAACGCCGTCCGCCGGTACCAGGCTGCCTGCCGACAGCAAAACCACGTCGCCAGGCACAACCTCGGCCGTCGTCAGCTCAGTCGCGTGACCGTCGCGAAGGACGCGAGCGCGCAGCTGGACGCGCGCCTGCAGGGCCGCTGCCGCCGTCTCCGCGTGGTACTCGCGCGTGTATCCGATACCCACGGTGGCCAGCACGATCGAGACGACGATCAGCGCGTCGACCCACTCGCCGGTCATCGCCGATGCCAACGCGGCGAAAACGAGCACCAGCAGCAGCGGGTTCCGGATTTGGTTGAAAAGCACGCCGGTACGCGTCAGGCTCCGGTGCGCCCGCACCTGGTTCCGCCCGTACAGGCGGAGCCGGCGCACAGCATCTGCAGCCGACAGGCCGTCACGGCTCGAGTCGAGTTGCTGCAGCAGAGTGTCGGCGTCGGCGGCCCAATACTGATCGTGCACGACGGGCGCGCCGAGATCGCCGTCAGATCGACGCGACGCCCGCCACCAGTTCATCTGACGGCGACAGCTTCGGCCGGGCGGGTCAGCGCCTGTCTGGCCACTGCCGGCGAGCCATGAACGGTCAGCACCGGACACGGCGCCAGACGCAGGACCCGCTCGGCGACGCTGCCCATGATCACGTGGTTTAAGCCCCGTCGGCCGTGCGTGCCGCACACGACCAGATCCACGGCGTGCTCTCTGGCGTACTTGAGTATCTCGTCGGCGGGATCGCCCCAGGCGGTGGCCAGGACGACTTGTTCTGCCCGAAGCCCGGTGGACCCGGCCACCTTCCCGAGCTGTTGGCGCCCTTCGGCTTCCAGACGCCTGACGATGTGGACGAACTCGGCGCCCGGCGTATAACCGGCCCACGGCTCGCTAAACGGCGCGGTTGCGACGTGCAAGAGGTGCAGGGATGCGTCGAACGCCGCGGCGAGAGCGGATCCCTGCCGTACCGCCGCGACCGAGCACTCGCTGAAATCAGTCGCAACGAGGATGTTCTTCAGGGCAATCATGTTGAGCTCCTTCAGAAACGGCCGACGGATGCGGCGGCATGGCCGCCGCATCATGCTCCGCTCGTCGCGTGTACGCGAGGCAACGATCATGCCAGTGAATTGCCTCGTGAGATGCCGGAATTGACGCGCGGATGCGGAGTGGGTCCACGTCGATGGGGACTTTCCCGCGCTGCGAGGAAAAACCCGCTGAAGTCGGCGGTTGAACGGGCCGTCCGAGGGGCAGGGCTTCTGGCGCACGTCTTGCTCTTTCATCGGGCGGAATACCAGTCAAGCGACGAAGCCGGGTGTGATTATGTCGAATGACAATGCCGTGAAAGTGCAACTACAGCAGCGGCTCGCCGACCTGTTGCCGCGAGTCGGGAGAATTCAAGGCGATCTCCGGTCGGCACACGATCGCGATTGGCCGGAACGCGCGAACGAGTTGCAGAATGACGAAGTCCTCGAAGGCCTGGACGAGATGGCGCTCGGGGAAGTCCGGCGAATCCGCGAGGCGCTGGAGCGCATTGACGGTGGAACCTACGGCGTGTGCGCGCGGTGTGGCCGGCCCATTGGCGCCGCGCGCCTGACAGCCGTCCCAACCGCAGTCACATGCGTGCGGTGCGCGGTGACATGACCATGTCGCTGCCGGCGAGGGTCGTGCATGGCTTCCGGTGCTTGTCGCGGCCGCCCTCGGGGAGCGCTCGTCACTCCCCTTCCTGGCGTGTGCCGCTGATTGCGCTTGCGATATGCGCGATCTCGCGCGCGGCCTTCGCGCAGTCAGCGAGCGGCCCAATCGAGGAGCCGCGCGTTGAGTTCTGGGGCGCGGTTACCCCGGGACAGCCGGGACCGAGCGGGAGCATCGTCTCGGCCTATTCCCCGCCGCTTCTCCTGGACGGCAGCGACTACACGAGCCATGCCTCGCAGACCGTGATGTTCGATGGGCAAGCCCATGTCGGCCTGGAGGCGGGAGCCAACCTGTTCTTCGCCCGCCACGCCGGTCTGCAACTGCTCTTCGATCGCCAATCGCCCGACCTGGAAGGGACGAACGGGCCTTACGACGTGACGCTGAATTACATCAGCCGTCCTCCGCCGGACAACCAGGCGATACCAGTGACGGTAAATAAATCGACTCCCTGGCCCGACACGACCGGATCGATCACGCAGTCGACCTTCAGCGTGAATGGCGTCGTGCGCGTGGGGACCTCGAGCCGGATCGACGCAACGCTCTCCGGAGGCTTGAGTATTCAGCGGTTGAGCGGCACCGTCGAGCCGGTCGGTTTCACGCAGTACAATCTCGGCGGTCACTCGGTGCTTTTTGAAAACGAGTATCTCCTCGCGATGTCGCTCGAGCCCATGAGCGCGGTCGGCTTCAATCTCGGCGGCGACCTGAACGTGCACGTCGCGAGGCATGTGGCCTTGCTGTTCGGTTACCGCTATTTCGGCGGGCCCTCGGTCGATATGCCGGTTCACGTCGCTTCCGTTCTCAATCCAGAGGAGATCACGTTCGCCCAGACGATCGCCGACATCGAGCGGTGGATGGCCCCGGCGCCTGCGCAGGTGCACATCGGCGGTTGGCACGTTCTCGCGGGAGTGAAGGTAAGGCCCTGACGCGGCAAGACATAATCACACTGCCGTCCGCCGCTAAAAATCCCGCGCTCCGATTGGGAGGTTCCGCAATCGCGGGTATCCGCTCGGGATAGATCGGCCTGGGTATTCCAGGCAGCGGTGCTATCGCTTCCAGGGCCGGAGCACGGCGTATTGCGGCACCGCTGTGGGCGATTCCCGGGTCGCGCGGATCAACCGGCGCCGGATCAGTGTCCGCACCGAGGCCTGGACGGCGCTCTTCGACAGGCCGGTCGCGTCAGCCACGTCCTGGTGACTCAGACGCACACGGGCCCTTCCCGCGGTGGAGCGATACCAGAGCTGCAGGTACACGAGGAATGCGGACGGCTGGTGGTCGTGCAGCACGAGATCCGGCATCAGCGTGTCCACCACGTACGTGTCGATTCTGAACTGTCTCACGGCCCCTATAGTAATAAAAACTATTTCGATAAAGAAGACCCTTGCGCCACCTGTTCCTCTATGGTCTGCTCTGCGCATGATCTCTCACGTCAAGTTCATCAGCATTCCGACGGCCGATCAGGATCGGGCACTCAAGTTCTGGACCGACGTCGTCGGATTCCGAGTGCTCACCGACCAGCCGTTCGACGAGCATCAGCGGTGGATCGAGCTCAGGATCGGGTCGTCCGACACAAAGATCGTGTTGTTCATGTTCGGTGAGCAGGGCCTGAAACCTGGGACGTTTAACGGGGCCCTGGCGTGCACGAACGTCGAGCAGACCTATCAGGAGCTTGTCGCACGGGGCGTGGAGTTCGTGACGCCTCCTCGAAAGGAGCAGTGGGGCACGTTCGCGCTGTTCAAGGATCCCGACGGCAACCAGTTCATGCTTTCGACTCCGTAGCACCTGGACCGTCGACGGTCACGCGCAAGTGTTTCCAGTAGCTCTCTGCATTGTGCAGAATGCCGCGCGTGATCTGATAGTGGCTCGTGTCTTCCAGTTTCACGCGAGCGAGCGCGCCGCCGTCGAACTTCACCAGGTCGGCCCCGGGGAACGTGAGCAGAATCGGCGAATGTGTCGCGACGATGAACTGCGACCGGCCGGTAGACACCTGCTTCCACATGTGCGCCAGGAGGACGAGCTGACGCTGCGGCGAAAGCGCAGACTCGGGCTCGTCCAGCAGAAACAGGCCCGCTTGAATGCGGTGTTCCAGGATCGCCAGAAATGCCTCGCCGTGCGACCGTGTGTGAAGCGATCGGCCCCAATAGCGACTGTAGGGGTCGCCCATGAAGTCGGGGCCCTCACGCCGAGCGTCGAGCAGGGACGCGAAGTGCGCCTGGAACTCTGCCCGAAGAGAGTAAGCATCCGGCGGGCGACGGCGAAACACCGGCCGCAGTGCGGGCGCGAGCAGGCTCGCGGGATCGGGCCCATGTCGCCCATCAAGCTCGTTTCGCCCGCCGCCCGATACCGGCAATCTACTTAATGACGCAATCGCTTCGATCAGCGTCGACTTGCCGGTGCCGTTCTCGCCAACAAAGAAGGTCACCGGTGAATCGAATCGAAGGTCCAGGTCGCGAACGAACGGCAGGCTGAACGGATACGCGCTCTGCGCGGCGAGCCGCTCAGGCACCACCCGCACGCCGGTCAGATAGGGCACTGGAATCATCCCGGTTGGACCTTTCACTGTCCGCGTCCCTCAGAGCTCCAGTTTCAGGAACGTGGCGCCAGGCACGGGATTGTGGCGATACGAGTCGGTCGGAGTAAATCCCAGAGCGAAGTACACATGTTGCGCCGCCGCCATCGACGGCAGCGTATCCAGCAACATCTCCTTGTAACCCGCTTGCCGGGCCTGCGCGATCAGCGCCCGGGCGACGGCTTGCCCGATGCCCTTGCCTCGATGCACAGGCACGACATACACGCGCTTCATCTCGCAGGCCGAGTCGGTGAATCGTCTGAGGCCGCCGCACCCGACGAATGTCCCGCTCCAGCTGGCCAGGACGAAGTGGCCGCCAGGAGGACCATATTCACTCGACAACGTGTCGAGCTCGTGCGCGAAATCCTGAAAGCACAGATCGAAGTCGAGCGAGGCGGCATACTCCTGCACCAGGGCCCGCGCGGCCAGCCAGAGCTCGGGCGAGTCAGGTTGCACCAGTTGGAGCATGTAAGTCTGCCGCCCCTGCGTGATGCTTCACACGATACCTACCGGGTGAGCGAGGTCTTCGGCGTATATGGGTTCTCGATGACGAAATGAAGCGGGAATCGAGTTTCGACGTAGTCTTCAGGCACCTCGAATAGCTCTGGCCGCGGCTCAGAGCGGTTGATCCTGATCACCTGAAACTCGACGATGCCAAGCGCCGGGTCCTCGATGCGGCTATACATCATCAGCTTCAGGTCTGGAGAGACCCAACGCTCCGCGCGACCAGAGCCAATCAAACCGGCCGGCAGCCGCGTGACAAAGCGCGTACCCGTCGCCGGAACTCCAGCGATGGTCCGCTCGCCCAGCGATTCTCCACCGCCGGGGTTGGTGGCGTCCGGGGGCACGTCAGGAATCGCGAAAAATCCGACAGAGCGGCTCATTGATAGCGGCAGGACAAACTGGCTGAACCCCCCAGATCCAACGAGCAGCTCGGCCAGTCCGCGGGGACCGGGGTTGGTCGTTGTTCGTGCAACCGGATCCAACAGATAGGCCGTCTTGTTATCAGGCGTCAGGATGATCCGTTGTGAACGCCGGTCCTGCACGAAGTCCTGCTCCACCCGAACGCGGCCCATGCTGTCGCGGTACAAGCGCGAGGCGGCTTGCAGCTCTGCCCGTCCGCTACCTGCAGGCGGGCGCCATACCGTTGTGACCTCTGCCGAGAAGGGCGCGCCGAGGACGACCGTGCCGTCGAGCAGGCATGGAGTGGCCGCGCACACGAAGCCGGCCCTCTGCGTGACGTCGTTCCGGTCCGGCTGGTAGGCCTGAGCGAAAGTAGTTGCGGGACTCACCATGACGAGAGTGAGCGCGATCGTGGAGCTCACCACATACGACATCATTCTCATGGCGATGACCTCCTGATTCGTGCGACGTTCAGCGTCCTCTCACCGGGTGGACGACCCGCAAACAACAGAATCCATCAGCCAGCACACCCGATCCCGTCGCGCCTACTGAATCATCCATTCGGCAAGATCCTGCCACGTCTCTGTTCGAGCGAGCAGCGTCCGCAACGGAAAAGAAATCGCAATCGCGGCGACGCCCCATATATAAGCGCGGTGAATTCGTCCACGCACGATTCAGTCGTAGAGCGGGCCCGCGAACAGGAACGAGAGGCCGACCGGAATCGCCAGCAGCCCCACCCGTCCGAATGCCGCCGGAAGGATACCTCCAGTCATCGCGAGAAGCACGAGTCGCTTGTGTGTCTCGGGCCGCCGTCTGAACCACAGCGCCAGGCCAAAGAGTCCGACGAACACCACGAGGTCGGTCAGCGGGACAACCAGAAATCTGATGGCCTCCGACGCGTCGCGCGGGTTGCCGGGCCCGGTCCACCCGGTTTGCGCGCCGAGTATGGCGATGACGTAGCCGAGCACGACCAACGCGACCGCAAAAACTCCGCCCACGACTCCAAGGCGTCGATGAACCGCGACTTGCTTCGACATCACCAGCCACGTCTGGACGGCAAACAATCCCATCCAGACGCTGAACACCGCGGCATGCAGATGGACCAGCGACGGGAGCGGCGGAGCCCCTGTATACGACTTCAGATAGTAGGTTCGGCCGAACGCCGCAAACACCACCGCGATGGCGCCGAGCGCAAAGCCCGTATAGAACATCCTGTCCCGGCGCCAGAGCACCGCCTTCGGACTCGGCGCAGTTTCCATTCGGCTCGTTGCTGGGAACGACACGGCAGTCACACTCCGTCCTGGCCGGGTCTGTTGTCCGGCTCACGCACTGGCCGCTCATGTGCGGCAGGCGCGAGTGACAATACCCTACAGTCTCGCCAAAACGTAAGTGTCCTGAACGGCGGAGGGCCTAGTCCGCGACGCGCCGCACCGACAACCTGGCGACGCACGCCGGTCCGAACTCGAGCTTCTCGCCAGGCACATTCACTTCGACGTCGCACTTGAAGTCGATGCGGTGCCCCGACTGCCGGCCCGCGAACATCATGGGATACCGATCCTGGCTCTCGCCGTCGGGCACCATGGCCTTGAACGTGATCTTGTCGCCGGCGATCTTGCCCTCGAGGATGTCGACAGCGGGCCCGCTGCCAAGCCGAACCGTTCCCGTCAACGTGGTCCCGGACGATTCCAGGCGCATCTCGACCGGCAGATCGGTGCGTTTCCAGGTGGTCCACTTGCCCGTCAAGGCAGATCCTGCGGCGAGCAGCGGCGTCATGGTCAGCGCGATCAGCAGTCCAGCGACCAGCTTCATGGTGCCTCCATGCGAACCCTCAGATTTTAGCGACTGGTTTTCTTGCGGGACGTAAAATCTTCATCGCGGCGATTGACAGGGCCCTCAGGGTGCTACAGTCGTGAACGATGTGGTTGCGCGCGGCGCGTAAGCATTTCCTAAGTCGCGGCCTGACGGTTGCACTCGCCGCCCTGGTCCTTGGCGGCGCGCTCAATTGGGGGCACGTCGGAGGCGACGATCCGGACTGCGATCCGGTTCTGGTCCACCACGATCACAACGCGCATCGGTTTGCGGCCCCGCCTTCGACATCCTCACCGGCTTCCGATCACTGTTATCTATGCCATTCGCTGCGGCTGCTGCAGACGAGCCTGGTCGCTCGCGGCGCACACGCGGTCCCCGCCGTCCACTCGACACCGTTTAACCCGGTCGAAGGCCTCGCCGCCAAGAGCGTCTTCGCCGTTGACCTGTCCTCCCGCGCTCCGCCCTCCGCCTCCCTGTAACCCTGTCCTCACTTCGGCGGTTACGTGTGTCGTTCGCACGGGCGAACGCATGTTGCGGAGGAGTTTATGGAGCTCTCTTTCCGGCGCGGCTTCAGCGTCGTTGTTCTCTTGATCTTCGTCTGTCACGGGAGCGCAGGTGTCGTGCATGCCCAGGGCCTCGGCGGCGCGGGCACCATTCAAGGCACGATCAAAGATCCGACCGGCGGCGTCATGCAATCGGTGGACGTCACGATCAGCAATCCCGTGTCTCGCTTTACGCGGACCACAACCACCGATGCCGGCGGCAAATACGCCTTCAGCAATCTGCCCCCCAATACGTACCACCTCGCGGTAGAGGCGCAGGGATTTGAACGGCTCGCGCGGGATGTGGACGTCCGCACGGCGGTGCCCATCACGCTCGACTTGACGCTTGCGCTTGCCGGCGCAACAAGCTCGGTCGAGGTGGTCGGTCATGCGGACCTGCTGGAGCGGGACCCGAGCGCACACACCGATATCGACCAGAACGTGATCGCCAAGCTGCCGCTCGGCTCGTCTGGAGGGTTGAACCAGGTGATCACCCTCGCGGCGCCCGGCGTCGTATCCGACTCGAACGGGTTCTTCCACCCGGTCGGCGACCACGCGCAGACGCAGTTCTCGATCGACAATCAGCCGGTCACCGACCAGCAGAGCCGCCTGTACTCGAATCAGATTTCGCAGGAGGCCGTGCAATCGATGGAGCTCATCACCGGCGTTGCGCCGGCCGAATACGGCGACAAAAGCAGCCTCGTCGTCCACATCGTCACGAAGTCCGGGCTCAATCAACCGACGCCGACCGGCAGCCTGTCGTTCGAGTACGGGTCGTTCAAGTCGCCGACGGCCGACCTCAACATCGGGTGGGGCTCGCAAGCGGTCGGGAACTTCGTGTCGCTCAGCGGCATGCGGACCGACAGACTCCTCGATACGCCGGAGTTCCAGCCCCTGCACGACGCCGGGAACAAGTTCTCGCTTTTTGACCGGCTCGACGCCAAGACCGGCCAGACAGGCACGTTCCACCTGAACGTCCAGGCGGCGCGCTCGGCGTTCGACATCCCGAACACGCTCGACGCCGCCGCACTCGGCCAGGCCCAGCACCAGGACATCGCGACGTTCAATGTCGCACCCGGATACTCGCAGGTGATCGGATCGAACACGCTGTTCACCGCCAATGCCTTCGTCCGACAAGACCACCTGACCTACACGCCCAGTCCCGATCCATTTGCCGATCAACCGGGCACGGTCAGCCAGGATCGGCGGTTGACGAATCTCGGAGTCAAGGCCGACGTCGCCTACAACGTGGGCCGCCAGAACGTGAAGTTCGGCGGCACGGTCAGCGCGACGAAGCTCGACGAGCGCTTCACGCTGGGGTTCACCGACCCCGCGTTCAACTCGCCGTGCCTGGACGCATCGGGCAACTCCTCGGCGGATACCTCGTTGACCGCGGTGAGCCAGTGCGTGAACGGCCTCACGGTCAATCCCGACTTCAATCCGAACCTGCTGGCCTTCGATCTCACTCGCGCGGGGTCGCCATTCGTCTATGGCCAGGTAGGCACCATCAAGCAGCAGGCCCTCTAGTACAGGACGACATCAAAGCCGGCGACGTCACGTTCAAGGTCGGGCTCCGATTCGATCATTACGACGGTCTCACCACGGCCACGCTTCTCCAGCCACGCGCTCGGCGTGTCATACGCCGTGCCCGGCACGAACACCGTGCTCCGCGCGTCGTACGGCCGGACGATGGAGACGCCGTACAACGAGAATCTGCTGCTGTCGAGCGGCGTCGGCGCGGAAGCGTTGACCGGTACCGCAACGCCTCCGCTGCCAGGCACGCGCAATCAGGCGGAAGTGGGCGTCCAGCAGAGCGTCGGCCGGTGGGTCGTCGCGGATCTGGGCTACTTCACCAAGCGCACGCAGAACGCCTACGACTTCAACGTGCTGTTCAACACGCCCATCTTCTTCCCCGTCGCGTGGGACCATTCCGACATCAACGGTGTCACGGGCAAAGTGAATCTCGTGGAGCACCACGGCGTCAGCGCATTCGTGGTGATGGCACACACGAACGCCATCTACTTCCCGCCGGGCGTCGGCGGCGTGCTCCTGACGCCCCCCTGCGACACGCCGGGGTGCTCCTTCCGGATCGACCACGACCAGAAATTCAACGCGACCACCAACCTGCAGTACGCCTTCAACAAGCCCCTCGGGGCATGGGCGGCGCTCAGCTGGCGATACGATTCGGGCCTGGTCGCCAGTGCGATCGGCGACGTCAACGACCTGCTGACGCTCACGGCCGCGCAGCAGGCGGCCGCCGGCGTCTCGTGCGGCGGTGTTCCAGCGACGCCATCGTCCGGCTTCACGAGTTGTGCGCCCGACAGCATCGCGGCCAGCCGTCTTGTCGTGCCCGCGGCCGGGACCGGCGATCCGCTGAACAACCCGACGCGCGTCGCGCCGCGTCATCTCTTCGATCTTGGCGTGGGAGTGGACAATCTGCTGCGGACGAATCGCCAAAAGGTGCGGGTCCGGTTCAGCGTCATCAACCTTACGAACCAGGAGGCCCTCTACAACTTCCTGTCGACGTTCAGCGGGACGCATTTCGTGGAGCCGCGGACATACCAGGTCCAGCTGGGCTGGACCTTCTGAACGCCATCAACACGCGGACATTGTCCCTGTTGTTTTCCCAAAGAAAGCGTGCCATGCTTCCTGTTGGAACCCCAATAGAGAGATATCCGTAGAGAGATATGCCCGATAGAGAGAGATGAAAGACACGGACGTTCGACAAGGCACGCTGGCGCTGATGGTGCTCAAGACCCTGGATGTGCTGGGTCCCCTGCATGGCTACGGGATCGCCCGGCGAATCGAACAGATCAGCGGCGATCTGCTGACGGTCAACCAGGGCACGCTCTACCCGGTGCTGCTCAAGCTCACGCAGGAAGGTTCGATCGCGTCCGAATGGGGCGCGTCGGAGAATAACCGCAAGGCACGCTTCTATCGGCTGACACGACAGGGCCGCAAGCAGTTGCAGGCGGAAGCCAGGAGCTGGGAACAGACGACGGCGATCATCGGCCGATTTTTTGCCGTGAACGCACAAAAGCTGAAATGAAAACCTTGAGGCGGCTCTTCCAGCGGTTGACCTCGTGGGCGACGTCCGCGCGGGACGAAGAAGTCCTGCGGGCCGAAATCGAGGAACACATCGCCCTGCAGACCGCGGAGAATCTTCGAGCCGGCCTGTCGCCCATCGAAGCCCGCCGGCAGGCGCTGCTGAAATTCGGCAACGTGGAAGCCATCAAGGAAGTGTATCGAGACCAGAGAGGGCTTCCGTTCATGGACACGCTCGTGCTCGACACGCGCCTTGCGATCCGGCGCATGCGAAAGGCACCCGCGTTCACGGCCGCCGTGATCGTGACGCTGGCGCTCGGGATCGGCGCGAACACGGCCATCTTCGGCGTGATTGACAGCATCTTGATCAGGCCGCTCCCGTATCCGCACGCGGAGGCCCTGGTCAGCGTCTGGCACACGGCGCCGGGGATGCCCGGGCTCGCTGGCGGCCTCGGCTGTTCTCCCTCCATGTACTTCACGTACCGCGAGGAGAACCGGACATTTCAACAGTTCGGATTGTGGGAGGTGAACGGCGCCAGCCTCACCGGGGTTGCCGAACCCGAAATGCCCCGGGCGCTCTTCGTGACCTATGGGCTGCTCGATGCCGTCGGGCGTGAAGCCACTTCTGGGCCGCTGGTTTTCGCAGGCGGACGACATGCCGGGCTCGGCCGGGACGGTCATGCTCACCTACGGCTACTGGCAGCGCCGCTTCGCGGGCGACACCTCCATCGTCGGGCGCACGCTGACGATCGATTCGAAGCCGCACACCGTCATCGGCGTGATGCCTGCGGAATTCCGCTTTCAGCGCGACCCGGAACTGATTCTTCCTTATCAGTTCGAACGAAACGGGCTGGCCCTGGGACCCTTTGGCCCCCAGGGTATTGCGCGCCTCAAACCCGGCGTCACGATCGAGCAAGCCAACGCCGATGTGGCTCGCATGCTGGGCGTCTGGTTGAATGCGTGGCCCATTCCGCCGGGAATGGATCGCACGGTCTTTGACAACGCACGCCTCGGCGCCCAGGCTTCAGCCACTGAAGCAGGAAATCGTCGGAGACATCGGCACGGCGCTCTGGGTCGTGATGGGGACTCTGGGGCTGGTACTTTTGATCGCCTGCGCCAACGTGGCCAACTTGATGCTCGTCCGCGCCGAGGCCCGCCAGCAGGAACTGGCGATCCGGGCGGCGCTCGGCGCCGGCTGGGGACGAATCGCCCGTGAAATGCTCGTCGAAAGCCTGACGCTGGGAGTGCTGGGCGGCGCGCTGGGTCTCGGCCTGGCGTACGCGGCGTTGCGGATCCTGGTGGCGAATGGCCCGGACGCACTGCCGCGGCTGCGCGAAATCGGCATCGATCCGTTCGTGCTCGCGTTCGCCCTCGGCGTGTCTTTGCTCTCGGGCGCGCTGTTCGGTGTCATACCGGTCTTGAAATACGCAGGGCCCCGTGTCGCGACCGCCCTGCGTGGTGTCGGCCGAACGTTCAGCCCGGGCCGGGAGCGCCACCGGGCGCGCAACACGCTGGTCGTGGTGCAGGTGGCGCTCGCCCTCGTCCTGCTCGTCAGCTCCGGCCTGATGATTCGCACGTTTCAGCAGTTGCGGGGCGTGCGGCCGGGGTTCGCGCATCCTGAAGAGATCCTGATACTGCACTCCATATTCCCGGGAGCCACTGCAGAGGAACCCGAGCGCGTGATGCGGATGCAGCACGAGATTCTGGATAAGCTCGCCGCCCTTCCCGGCGTCACGTCGGTCGGGTTTGGCGGCGCCGCGCCGCTCGAATCGTTTCTGGGCGGCGGCAACCCGGTCTTTGCGGAGGACGGAAGCTCGCGGAAGGCCAGGTTCCGCGCATGCGGCAGATTCGGAAGGTCGCTCCGGGATTCTTCAAGACGATGGGAACGCGTATCGTGGCGGGACGCGAATTTACCTGGACCGACCTATACGAGAGACGGCGCGTCGCCATCGTGTCGGAGAATCTGGCGCGGGAGTGGTGGGGCGTACCCGGTGCTGCGCTCGGCAAGCGGATTCGCGAAGCCGGCGACGCCGATCTCTGGCGCGAAATCGTCGGCGTCGTCGAAAACGTGTACGACAACGGCGTGAACGAGAAGCCGCCCGAGTTCGCATACTGGCCGGCCCTGATGGATCGATACATCTGGGCCGGCAACAACGAATTCGCGACGCGGTCTGGCATGTTCGCGATCCGATCGACCCGCACGGGCACGGAGAGCTTGCTGACAGAAGCGCGGCAAGCCATCTGGTCCGTCAACGGCAGGCAGCCGGTGTTCCTCGTCACCACGCTGAAGGCGCTCTACGACCAGTCCATGGCACGGACGTCGTTCACGCTCGTGATGCTGGCCATCGCCGGAGGGATGGCTCTGGCGATCGGCATCGTCGGCATCTACGGCGTCATCGCCTACGTGGTTTCGCAGAGGACCCGCGAAATCGGCATCCGAACGGCGTTGGGCGCGCAGCCGGCGGAACTATTGGGGATGTTCGTGCGCCACGGTCTGTGGCTTGCCGGCGTTGGAGCCGCCCTCGGGCTGGTGGCTGCGGCCGGGCTCACGCGTCTGATGTCGTCGTTGTTGTTCGGCGTGACCGCACTCGACCCGGTGACGTACGCGGCTGTTTCGGCGCTGCTCGTCGCCGCCGCCGTGCTGGCGAGCTATCTTCCCGCGCGCCGGGCCGTGGCGATCGATCCAGCCCAGGCACTGCGGGCGGAGTAGGCTGGCAGGGCGGTGAAAGACCCGCCCTGAATGTGAACGCAAAACGGAGAACGAAGAAACACTCCAGCCTGCTAGCGCGGCTGCTTCGGACGCACGCTCGAGTCGGCGTGAAGAAAGCTGCTGGCACGGCGCTCGAAAAAACTCTCAATCGGCGGCAGCACCGCCAGCACGATCAGCGTCACGACCGTCGCACCCGCCGCCAAGCCGAATGCCCCGGCCCCCGCGGCCATTCCGATCGCCGCATTCACCCAGATTGTCGCCGCCGTCGTCAGGCCGTGGACGCTGTGCCCGCTGCGCATGATCGCCCCGGCGCCGAGGAAGCCGATCCCCGTCACGATCTGGGCCGCGATACGATCGGCCGACCCTCCAAAACCGCGTGCCGTCTCAATCGAAAGGATCATGAACAGCGCAGACCCCATTCCGATGAGGATGTTCGTGCGCAGCCCGGCGGGTTTCTGGTGGAACTCCCGTTCGAGGCCGATGGCGGCGGCCAGGCCTGCCGCGACGAGCACCCGTACAAGGTAGGCGTTGGCGGCTATTGGCATATGGTGGATAGTCTAGCAGGGCGCTGAAGAACGCAGCCTGAACGTACAGACGTAGAACGCAGAATTCCGGCGTCTCTTCGTTTTACGTTTTACGTTTTACGTTCAGCTGCGTTTTCAGCAGCCTGCTCTACAGCGGCCAGTTCCTCGGGACCTTCACGACGTAGGTGCCTGCGATCTTGTCGTGCCAGGCCTGTCGCTCCGGATCTCTCAGGATCCAGAGGCATCCAATTCCAAGCACGGCCAGCGAAAAAATACTCGAGAGGCCGCGCACGAGCGCATCGGCGAGGCTGAGGGGTGCCCCGTCGACGCGGATGACGCGAAGTTGACAGATGATGCCGCCGACCGTCGCGCCCTTCCACGCCCAGAACCCGATGTGGTACGCGAGGAGGAGCAGGAAGACCGTGTTGTCGTGTCGGAACACGTCGAGGATTTGGTAGACCAGCACCACCAGGATGACGTCGAGCACAAAGGCCGCGAGTCGATCGCGGAAGGGAGCGCGTGGAAAGGAAGTGAGATCCGCCCCTGTGGCCTCTGTGGCTCCTGTCGACGCCCCCGCCGGCGCAGGCGGACCGACGGCGGCCCCCGGCGCCGCCACGAACGACGTTGCGCCATCCGACTGAGACGGCGTGGACGCCGGCTCGTTGGGTGAGATGCGAGGGGGCGGCGCTGGATTCTCTCGCCTGTAGGCGGTCATGAAGGCCAGCGTCGCCGCTCCGAGGCCAAACACTCCGAGCAGCGCCCATGCGACAAAACCCAGCCCAGGCACCATGTAGGCTGCCGTGATAATCGCGAAACCGATGACGAAGGCAATCAGCGGCTGCTGTCGCGTTTCTTCTGTCCCCGGCTCCCGGCGTACGACGCCCATTCCAATCCATCGCGCCGTGCCGACCTTGCCGACCATGCCGGCCACCACGAGCGCGCAGATGACGAATGGCACGACGACGATGCCGATGAGAGACACCATGAGCAACGCGAACACCGGGCCGCTGAGCAGCAGCACCAGGAGGCCGACTGCGAATGCGGTCAGCGGCCTGGCGGCGAGCGTGTCCGCGCACGCGCGAACAGGACGATCGAAGACGAGGTTGAGCGCCAGGTAGACGACGAAGAAGATGCCGACGAGAGCCCAGACCCAGCCGAGACCCGGCACGATAGGCCTTCCCCAAAGCAGCCCGCGCGTGATCCAGGGCAGGAAGGCATTCAGCCGCCCACTGAGCCAGGTCGAACCAAGGACGACGGATTCTCCCCGGGGCTTGAAATCGGCAGGCGCCTCGAGCCCGCTGCCGATGACGACGATGTCTCCTCCGACCGTGGCACCAGATGCCGCAATGGTCGGCCCTCCGATCGCGACGAAGTCGCCGTCGACCGACGCCGTGCTCGAGAGCCGCGCGGTGCCCAGGATCACGACCACGTCACCCGTCGCATGGCCCGAAATGTCGGCGTTGCCGAAAACGACGACGACATCATGGGTGGATTCGCCTTCGCCCAGTGTGTAGTCCTGGCCGATGCGGATCGGATTGCCATCCTGGGCGGCAGCGCGTGCCGGGAAGCCGGCCGCCATCACCAGCAGTAACGCGACGAGTCCCATCCGGATTCGCTTCATGGCTGTACCGTCCTTCCGAAGGCGACGTGATTGAGCGCCGCGGCGAACACCGCGCACGCCCCGCCCATCAGCGCCGCGAACGCGAACACATAGGGCGCGATGGGCTTGACGATGGCGCGCCAGAGGATGACGACGGCGTTCATCGTCGCCTCCAGGCGTCCGCCGGCGCCCACCACGTCGCCTCCCGTACTCGCGATGTACGCTGACGCGATACGGGCCGCGGCGCTTTCGACGGTCGGTACCGCCATCACAGCCCACGCGCCTATCACACAGAACACCGCAATCGATGCCACCTGCCACCCGAGCGGCCAGGTGAACCAGGCCCGCGCGTACCACGGCCGTCGGGCCCACTGCTGCGCGGCGGCCATCACCCGCGGCAGCAGCGTGCGCGGCGCCCGCGGCATGGGGAGCTGCCGCAACCTGGCGCCGAGGATCTCCTCGAATTGTTCCGGGTCAACAGGGTGCATGGTCACGCGAGCAGCTTTCTCAGGGCCTCGCGGCCCCGATGGATGTCGGTCTTCACCTTGCCCAGCGACACGCCGAGCGTTTCGGCAATCTCCTGGTAGCTGGCGTCTTCGAAGTGGAACAGCACGAGCGGGACACGCTGGTGATCAGGCAGCCTGCGCAAAGCCTCTTCCAACTCGGACGATGATCGTCCGCCTCCGCCGTCTGCTCAACCGCGGGCCCGAAGTCTTCTCCGTCAGGCAGCTCGAGCTCGCTGAAGAGCCGCCAGCGGGCGCGGTAGCGCGACAGGTGGTTGAGACAGGCATTCCTGGTAACGGTCTTCAGCCAGCCGGCGGCGGCCGGGCTCGAGCCGATCGCATCGAAGCGCTGGAACGCCCTCAAGAACACCGTTTGCGACACATCCTCAGCTTCCGCGGGGTTGCCCAGCAGACGGACGGCGGTGGCGTACACCATGTCCTGATACCTCCTCACGAAGGCCTCGAACTGGTGGGCGTCGGTCACGGCTGGGACGCATCCGGCGTCACTATTGAGAGAACCCCGTGACCCGACGAAAGTTTCAGCCGTCGCCGCCCGGGCATGCCGGAACACTACACAAGAAGTCGAGGCTCAGAAACAAATCGTCGGCGTGGATGGCGTGCAGGCCGGGGCGATTCGGTGGCGGGACGATCTGGTCAAGCGGATGCGGCGGCGCTATTTCTCCGAACTCATCGGGCGGCCTTTCCGCGCGCTCACCCTCGCGCAATGAGGCCTTGAACCCGCGGATGGCTTCGCCCAGACCCTTGCCAAGCTCCGGCAGTTTCTGCGGACCGAACACGAGCAACGCAATCCCGAGAATCAGCACCAGGTGCATCGGTTGAAACAACCCTTCCCCCATATGTCCTCCTTCGATTTGCCGGCGTGCCTCCGTGTGTGGCGCCGGGCCGCGCGCGATCAATTAATCTGACACGTCACAAACTGCAGCTGTCCGTTGCGCTCGATCTGCAGGACCAGCTCACGGTTGGATCTCGCGGCGTCCAGCAGCACACGCAGGCCGTCGAGGCTCCTGACGGTCACGCTGCCGACCGCGTGAATCACGTCCCCGGCGATCAGCGGCACATCGTTGCCTGACGACACCCGGGTTCGCGCCGCCACGAAGACGCCGGACGAGACCCGCAGAGTGGGCAGGAGCGCCGCGGTCTCGTCCGCGATATCGATGCCGATGATGCCGAGCCTGGGGACGGATCCTTTCTCCGGATCGGCCAGCGCCGACACGTCGTCGATCGGGTGCGGCCGCTCCCTGACCGTCATCGTCACCGCCATCGTCCTCGTGCCTCGGACAAGGCCCAGCGTGACGGCATCACCCGCGGCGTACCGGCTCAGCTCGAGCGACAGCATCGGCACGCTCTCCACCGCCTTGCCATCGACCGTCACAATCACGTCGTCGATCCCGAGGCCGGCCTCCTCCGCCGCGCTGTCAGGCAGCACGTCGGACACCATCACCCCCGATGTCTGCGGCAAGTCGAGCGCTGCCGCCAGCGCCGGTGTAATCGCCTGCATGCCGAACCCCATCAGCCCGCGGTGCAGGTGTCCGTATTTCAGCAACTGTGGGTAGACGGCCGCCACGACGGCGCTCGGAATCGCAAAGCCCAGTCCCTGACTCGCACCCGAGTCGGTGAGGATCATCGTGTTCAGCCCGACGAGCTCGCCGTCCACGTTGACCAGCGGCCCGCCGCTGTTGCCCGGATTGATCGGCGCGTCCGTCTGGATGTAGATCGTGGGGCTGTCGGGATCGGGCTGCCGCGCCACCGAGCTGACGACGCCCATCGTGACCGAATTGCGGAGTCCCTCCGGACTGCCGAACGCGAACACAATCTCCCCCTGCCTGATCGCATCGTAGTCCGCCAGTGGAAGCGGGCGCAGGCCCGTGACGTCGACTTTGAGCAGCGCGAGGTCGATGTCGCTTGCCGTACCAACGACCCGCGCGTCCACCGTCTGGCTCGCGGCCGTCGTCAGGGAATGCGAGGGACCGCTGGCCGTCGTGTCGCGGTGCAGCACGACCTGAATGCGCCTCGCCCCGGCGACGACATGCGCGTTCGTGACGATGTAGCCGTCGGAATCGACAATCGCACCCGAGCCGATGCTGCGCTGCCGCCCTATCACCGGGCCGACATCGCCGCGCACACCGCCGTCGACGGGACCATAGCTGGTCACCAGCACCTGCACGACACTCAGGGACACTCGCGACGTCAGGTCTTCAACGGACGCACTGAGCTCGCGCAGCAGGCTCGGCGGCCCAGCCGGATGCCCCGCGTTCTGCGCGAAGGCGACCGACGACATCAGCATCCATCCGGCACACACGCCGACAGCCATACCGCACCGTTTACTCGACATGTGGAGCATCCCCTGGGTAAGAAAGCAGCGAACCGCCGGACACACCCGTTCGCCGGCCTTCAGGCAACGTACACCTGATTGCGCCCTCTGGCTTTTGCTCGATACAACGCATCGTCGGCTTCGCGAAACAACGACTCAGCCACCTCAACGTCTCGACGTAATAAGACGGGTGACGTACGACGATCGAATGGCACACCGGCGGCGCCGACGCTGATCGACAGGCTTCCCGCCTCGAACGGACGGCCGGAGAGCACGGGGTCGCAGCCGTTGACCGCGCGGCACAAATCATCCGCGACCTGCCTCGCACGGGCGACGGTGCACGGCGCGACGGCAACGACGAACTCGTCACCGCCGTAGCGACACGCGGCGGCCTCAGGCGGCAGGCGCCGGCCGATGATGTGGCCGACCGTGCGCACGGCCTCCGCGCCCGTCAGATGTCCGTATTTGTCGTTCAGATCCTTCAGGCGGTCCACATCGAGCACGAGCAGCGCGAGCGGCGCGCGCGACTCGCGGCACGCACTCACCATCCTCACGAGCTGCGCTTCGAACGATCGCAGGTTGTGCAGGCCTGTCAGGTCGTCGGTCATGGCCAGTTCGCGAAGCCGCTCCGCGTCTCGTGTCAGCCTCGCCGTGATCAGGCCCACTGCGAGAAACAGCGTCATCTGAACGAGATCCGCTTCCCCGTACTTGAACGTGAGCAGCGCGGGGTTGGCGACGTGATACAAGACGATCGCGGAAACGCCGGCCACCAGTCCACCCCTCGTCCCGAACCTGAAGCCGGCGAGGATGATCGGCAGGTAGTACAGATGTTGAACGGGCGTGGAGCCCGTGGCTCGATCCAGACCAAAGACGAGCAGCAAGGCGCCGATCACCAGCGCAGCCGCCGACGCCGGCGACAGTTGGATTCGTCTCGCGAGTCCCTCGTGGCTCGTTGTTGTCAGGCGCATAGCCGGACCGTCACTGCCCGGATATCCGGGATCGGTGATGCAACGCGGCGGCCGTGACCAGCACATCGCCGGGACGAATCGGTCCGTCCAGCAGTTCGGTCCACTGGTTGTCAGCGAGGCCGACATCCACGGCAACCGGAGCGAAGCGCCGGCCGTCGTACGTCCAGACATTGCGCGCGTTCGTGTTGCGGTCGCCTGCATGCGTCGCAGCCTCGACAGACGACGGTTCCGTTTCGCCGAGTGCCTGCAACACCGCAGAGGGTGGACGGAACCCGAGTGCGCCGTTCGGAATCCTCACGACGCGCTCCCGCCGTGCGCCGTCGAGCGTGACCTCCGCCGTCATGCCGGGCCGGAGCCGCTGGTCGGGATTCGCAACATCGATGATCGCCGTGTAGCTGACCACGGTGGTGACAACACCCGTCGCTGGTGAACCCGCCGTCGAGCCGGCGACCGCCGTGGTTGTGGCCGTCTGCTGGGCCACGGGCTGAAGCCGCAGCTCTCTGATGGATCCGTGGAACACGACGTCCGGATACGACTCGACGTCGAACGTCACGGGTTCGCCCGGCATCAGGCCGTCGACGTCCGATTCGTCGATGTCCACGCTCAGTTGCACGTGCGTGAGCATCGTCGCGATTCTGAAGAGCACCGGCGCCTGCATGACGGCCGCCACCGTCTGGCCAACGTCGACGTCCCGATCGAGGACGATGCCGTCGATCGGTGAACGGATGACCGTGTGCGCGAGGTTGGCGGAGGCCTGGTCGACACCCGCCCGAGCCTGATCGATCGCGGCTTTAACGTCATTGACTTGTGCTTCACCCGAACGCACACCGGCAGTCGCTTCGTTCATCGCGATCTCGGCCGCGTCGAGGTCGGCTGCGGTGATCAACTGGCCGGCCGCCAACTCCCTGGCTCGTGCGAGCTTTATGCGGGCGTCCGCTTCGGCGGTCCGGGATCCTGCGAGGTCGGCCTGCGCCTGGCCGAGCGCGGCTTCTGACTGAAGCTGGCCGGCCCTGGCCTCGTCGAGCGCGGCCTGGTAGAGGCTGGGGTCGAGTCGGGCGATCACCTGGCCGGCATGGACAACCGAGTCGAAATCGGCGTCCAGCGACTGCACGAGGCCCGAGACTTGTGCGCCGATCTCCACGGTCGTCACGGGTTGAACCGCGCCGGTTGCGACAACTCGACGGGTGATCGCGCCCGCGGTCACCATGCGACCGCTCAACCTGCACTTCGGTTATCGAATGGAACGCCCAGGCGGCCACACCCGTCAGGACGGTCCCGGTGACAGCGATGCCGAGCCACTTCATCGACCGCGTCATACTCCCCCTTGCGCGTTCGTCATCCGTAGCGTCCGCCTTCAGGCGGACGTTCGCCGGCCGGCTCAAGCCGGCCGCTACGGCATTGTGAAAACGCTCAGTCGGGCTTTTCCACAGACACGATCGGCTTGCCCATCTGTTGGCGGGATTTCAGCTTCCACGTGTCGGCCACCTTGACCCAGCGGTCTCGAAACGTCGTCGTCTCGTCCAGCACGTGCGACGCGTCCCGCCGGCCGTAGCGTCCCTCATGATCAACGCTGGACCTCGCGACGATCATGTTGACGATGACGGTGGCACCGTCCGGCTCGACGGCGAGCTTCTGGATCGGCTGAGTAATCCCGTCCGGGTGGGGCGACGGACAGCGCCTGAATCGCGACCGCGCGCACTTGCGGCCAGCTCAGAACCGTCCCCTGTGCGTCGATGAACGTCCAATCGGGCGTGAAGAGCACGTCATGAAATAGATCGATGTCGGACTCGCTCGCGAACTGGAGCGTCGCATCGGAGATTTCGTCGTAGAGCGCTTGCAAGTCCGTCCGCACATGTGACGTATCAGGCGGAGCGTCGGGGTACAGCAAAGCCGCCGCGAGAAACAGGACTTGCACCATGGCCCCTTCATTTCTTCATGTCGTGAAGTGCAGGCCTTCGTGTAGTGCAGGCCTTCAGGCCTGCCGGTCCTGGCTGCACGGCAAACCTGAAGGTTTGCACTACACACAAATGGAAATGCTCTAGTGAACCAGTCCAGTCGGGTTGAATCGGTAGCCGACCCACGGTTCCGTGACGATGTAGCGCGGCTGCGACGGGTTCGACTCCAGCTTTTTGCGCAGCTGCCCCACGAACACGCGCAAGTACTCAGGCTGGTCGCCGGATGCCTCGCCCCAGACTGCTCCGAGCAGCGTCCGGTGCGCGAGGACGCGATTGGGATGTCTGGCCATGAAGACAAACAAGTCGAATTCCTTCGGCGTCAGCCGGATGGGCTGCCCGTTGACGCGGACGCGGCGATCGTGGAAGTCGATGTGGAATTCACCCACGCCGAGCGCCGGCGCGTCCTCCGGCGCACCCTCACTCCGCCGAAGCGCGACACGCACCCTGGCCAGCAGCCTGCTGGCGCTGAACGGTTTCGCAATGTAGTCGTCGGCGCCCGAGTCGAGCGCTTCGATTTCCGAACGACCGTCGCCATTGCCGGACATGATGATGATGGGAATGCTCGACGTCTGGCGAACGCGCCGGCACAGCTCGATGCCGTCGACGAGCGGGATATCAAGGTCGGCGATCATCAGGGCAGGGCATTGGTCGCGGATGCTCGACAATGCGGATTCGGCCCCGCTGGCCCTCAGCACGTCGTACCCGCCGCCCACCAGCATGCTGGTCACCACTTTCACGACGTCTGGATCGCTGTCGACCACGAGTACACTTGAACTCATCGCTCGCTCCTCTCGTGTTTTCCGAACACATGGATGGATTCGACGGTCTTGATGCCGTCGGCTTCTGAATATCGAATCGCCGCTCGATAGCCGGTCAACTTCTCGAGCGCCTGCGCGTCAATCCGATGCCAACCCTCGCGAATACGAGCGCCGGATGAGAGCGCCAGCTGCACCGTGCCGTTCGAGGTCGACACGGACAACAGCGAGGCCGACACGTCGTACTTGCCGATCGTGCCGTTCATCCTCAACGTCGTGGAGGCCGGGGGTGCGGACTGCTCGCCGTCGGTCGAGACGATGGGGCCTGGCCCGTTCGGGGACTGGGCGAACGATTCGACGCCGGAGACGATCGCGGCGCACATCAACACGATCGAGAGTCGTTTCTTCATGACGCGGCCTCTTTGCACGCACTCGAGCTGGAACGCGGCATGAAGCATCAAACGGCGTGCCGACGGGAACGACTGCGCTACAATCCGATAAAGGCTTTATTTCCAGTGGTTACATTGATGCCGGACACCAGCGACTGACTCGATGAGCGCGCAGACTCGCCTCACTGTGGCGAAATGGTTCGAGGACCTCTCGCTCGGCACGCGGCTGTCGTTCCTTGTCGGGTTCATCGTGCTGGTGGTGGTTGCGAGCGTGTCTTACCTGGAAGTGCGCTCGTACGAAGACCACATCGATCAGGATCTCGTCGACACCTCACGGCTGGCGGCGCGTTCGGCCGTCGACGCCGTCGCGGCGCGGCCACTGCCGCTCGATCCGCTCGATATCCGGGATTCGCTGCACGATGTGGTTGCGGCCGATCCGGTCGTCGATGCGATCTCGGTCATCGAAACCGACCAGAACGGACACCCGCGTGTCTTGACGAGCACGTCCACGGAAGAACGCGCGGAGGTCCTGGAGCTCGCGGGCCGGGCCATCGCCACGCAGGCACCTGCAAGCGATCGGAACGACACGGTGGCGCTGTTCGCCTTGCCGGTGCCGCGTCGTGGGAACTACGCGGTCGCGGTGACCGTTGGCCTGGAGAGTCTGCTCCAGGCCCGCACGCACGAGCTTCGGGTGGCACTCGGGTTCGCCATCCCGACCATCGTGCTCGTGACGATCCTCGTCCACTTCACCGTCCGCCGCCTCATCGGCCAGCCGCTCAACGCCATCCTCGGCGTCATGAACGAAACAGCGCGGGGCAACCTGCAGGCGCGGACGACGATGACACGTCGCGATGAGCTCGGTCTCATTGCCGAAGGGCTGAACGAGATGCTCGATCGGCTGGAGGAGTTCAACCGATCCCTCCACGACCGGATCGAGGAGGCCACGCGCGATTTGTCGCTGCGAAACGCGCAGCTGGCCGTCAGCCAGAGCGAGCTCCTCACGCTCCGGGAATCGCTCTCCCGCGCCGAGCGCGTGGCGGCGCTGGGCCAGGTCGCTGCGAACGTCGCCCATCAGGCCGGTACGCCGCTGAACCTGGTGTCCGGCTATGTTCAGATGATCCGCGACGATCCCGAGACGAACGACCGGACCCGTTCGCGATTGCGGACGGTCGACGCGCAGATCCAGCAGGTGACGCGCGTGCTGCGGACCATGCTCGACCACGCGCGGCAGCCTTCCACGTTCGAACTGGTGGCGCTCAGTGACATCATCGAACGCGTGCGCGAGGTCGCGCAGCCGCGCCTGGCGCGCTCGCATATTCGACTGGAGATATCGGTGGCCACACACCTGCCGCTCGTCAGGGCCGACGCGACACAACTGGAGATGGCGTTCCTCAACCTCGTGACCAACGCCCTTGACGCCATGCCGAATGGCGGCGCCCTCTCGGTCCTCGCCAGGCCGAGCGCCGGCGGGATCTCCGTCGAAGTCGCGGACACGGGACCGGGGATCCCCGCGGATTTAGTGGACCGCCTGTTCGAGTCGTGGGTCACGACCAAACCGGCCGGTCAGGGGACCGGCCTCGGCCTGGCCATCGTGCGGGACGTCGTTCGGGCGCACGGCGGCACGGTCTCCGCTTCCAACCAGCCCACGGGCGCGCTGTTCGTCATCAACTTCCCCGCGGCCCCGTCCCAGGCGCACACGTCCTGACCATGCCTCGCATTCTTCTGGTCGATGACGATGCGGAGACGTGCAGGTTCCTCGAGGAGCTGCTGGCCGCGCCCGGCCGCCAGTTCGTTTCGGCGCAGGATCCCGAGACCGCGAGCGCCAGGATGGGCCACGACTCGTTCGACCTGCTGATTTCCGACATCAACCTCAACGCCCCGCAGTCGGGAATCGACCTGTTGCGTCGATTCAAATCCGGACAAGGCAGTCCGGTGGTGCTGATCAGCGGATTCGGCACGCTCGACACGGCGATTGAGGCCGTCCGCGCCGGAGCGTTCGACTACATCAGCAAGCCGTTCGACATCGCTGACGTCAAACGCATTGTCGATCGCGCACTCGAGCAGGGCGCACGCCTGGGGAAACCGGCCGCCGAGATGCCCGTGAGCCCGGTGGGAAGCCTCATCGGACGCACGGCGCCGATGCTGGACGTCTACAAACAGGTCGCGCACGCGGCTGACTCGTCGGCCCCGGTGCTCATCATCGGCGAAAGCGGCGTGGGCAAGGAGCTCGTGGCCCGCGCGATCCACGACCACGGCGGCCGCGCGCGCGATCCGTTCGTGGCGATCAATTGCGGCGCGATCGCGGATACGTTGCTCGAGTCGGAACTGTTCGGGCACCAGCGTGGAGCGTTCACGGGCGCGACGGCGGACCACAAAGGGGTGTTCGAACAAGCCGGCAAAGGCACCGTGCTGCTCGATGAGATCGGTGATACGACGCCCGCCCTGCAGGTTCGCCTCCTGCGGGTCCTCGAGGAGGGCGAGATCCGGCCGGTCGGCGCCAGCCGTTCGCTGAAGGTGTCACCGCGCGTCATTGCGGCGACCAATGTGCCGCTCGAACACGCGGTCGCCGAGAATCGCTTTCGACAGGACCTGTACTTTCGATTGAGCGTCATCGTCATTCGCGTGCCCCCGCTGCGCGAACGCCGAGCCGATATCCCCCTCCTCATCGGCAGCTTTTTCGAAGATGCGTGCGCGCGAGCCGGAAAGAAGCTGGTGCTCTCGGCCGACGCCCTCGAAGCCCTCATGCGTCACGCGTGGCCCGGCAACGTTCGCGAGCTTCGCAATACGATCGAACGGCTCGTCGTGTCCAGCCAGGGGACAATCATCGAAACCTTCGACCTTCCCGACGCGACGCCAGCCAGCCAGTCGCGTCACGAGGAACCGTCGTTTGCCAACCTGACCACGCTCGACGATCTCGAGCGGCGCTACCTGCTCCACGTCCTCGAGGCCACGAAAGGCAATCGCACCCGCGCCGCCGAAATCCTCGGAATCGACCGCCGCACGCTCTATCGGATGGCCGAGCGGTTCGGCATCGACCTCAAGGACTGATCCACACAACGTCGGAGGCTCATCGGCGGATCGTGGCAGTTGCGGCGGCTGGGCCCGCCATCTCGCCACAAGTCAGCCGCATGTTCGTGATCGACTTACTGGCAGAAGGCGCGCTGCACACTGGCACTTCTCTTGCCCCACATCACGGCATCAGCGATCCATGAAGAAGGAGAGAGAGTCATGAGCCTCATCAAATCATCGTCGGTGCTCGCCGCTGTGTTCATCGGGTTGTTCGCCGGTTCCGCTCGCGCGCAGGAAGAGATCGACGTCAAGGTGCCTTTTCCTTTCGTGGTGCACGGCAGGGAGTTCTCCGCCGGCCGCTACGCCGTCATCCACGAACACGGCGTGATCGAGGTGCTCGGCATCGACAAGCCCTCCGTCATCTTCACGCTGACGGTTCCGACAAATGGCTTCGACCCCGCAGGCAGCGAGCCGGCGCTCGTGTTCATGCATCGTGAGAACGAGTACCTGCTGTCGCAGATCTGGGAATCCACTACGGTGGGGTTCGCGCTGCCGGAGCATCCGGCTGTTCCACGCCGCGCGCAGGCACAGCCAGAGCCCGCAGTGTCCGAGGATACGACCGTCGTGGTTGCGGCCAACTGGAAATGACCTGTACCCGTCGAGACCGGTAGCCACCGTGGTGGCCACCGGCGTCGGCGCCGCATTACGAACCAATGACGATTGCGTCTGAACTCGTGAGGGTCTGATAGGTCGCGGATACATTCACGCTTCCCGGCGCAATGGCCGTGACGACGCCAGCTACGGAAACTGTCGCGTCGGCGGTATTGGAAGACGACCAGACCGCCAGTGATGTGACGTCCTGCGTCGTGCCATCCGACATCGTCGCGGTCGCCTTGAACTGGGACGTGGGGCTTGCGCTCACGGACGGCGCGGTGCCGGTGACGCTGAGGGACGACACAGGTACTGGGAGAAGTTGTGGAGCTATGGCAAGCTGCCGAGAACCCGACCAACGCGACGACGATAGCGAGCGAACGTGTCCATCGAATCATGAATGCCTCCAGGGGGTGCAGACGCTGCCCCGGCTGGTGCAGCAGGCGTGCCACCGGAGTCATCCGCCAACCGATACCGCTCCTTCAGGCTTCCTCGTCGCGACCAGTGAGCTGCCGCGCTGATTCATCAGACATTCGTAATCCGGCGCCGCGCGATCTGTGGCACTTGTGCTGTCGGCGAAAGGCCATCTCGCCACAACGGAGATCGCCGACAACATTCCGCGAGGAGTTGAAAGGAAGTGGCGAGCGGTGGTCTTGGTTCTGGAAGGCCGAGCGCGAACTCAGCCGGCCCGCAGCGAAGGCTGGGCCGCCATATATGACTGACACAGAAGAACGAGCTGCTGTCGCAGACCGCGAATCATGGCCGGCGATGCGCCGGCCTCGAGGACGTGGCGCGTCGCCCCGGCCATCGCGGCGAGCATCATCTCCTGCGCCGTCGCCGTATACATCGCGGCGGCAAGCATCAACAGCACGCTGCGCCAAACGAATCGGATCATGATGCCTTCTCCTGTTGTGCCTTCGCGAAACGCATCGCGGCCGAGTTCATGCAGTAACGCAACCCGGTGGGCCTGGGCCCATCGTCGAACACGTGGCCAAGATGCGCGTCGCACCGGCGGCACGACACCGCTGTCCGGACCGTGCCGAAGCTGCGATCGCTCTCTTCGACGATGTTCTTCTTGTCGAGCGGCGTCCAGAAGCTCGGCCAGCCTGTGCCGGATTCGAATTTCGTCTCCGAGCTGAACAGCGCCGTTTCGCAGCAGACGCAGCGATAGATCCCCGAGTCGTGCAGATTCCACGTCGCGCCGGTGAACGGCCACTCGGTCGCGGCGTGCCGCGTAACCTCAAAGGAGATCGGCGAGAGCTGGCGGCGCCACTCGGCTTCGGTCTTGACGAGCTTCGGCACCTCTTTGGCCGCCTGCCGCAGGCCTGCATCCGAGAAATCGACGATCGTGACGGCCTTGGGCTCAGAGCTCACGGCTGGCGAGCCTGCTTCAACCACCGACGCCGACGGCCAGCGCCGCCAGGCCACCAGGCCGCCTCCGCCCAGTGCGACGATCCCCAGCATCGTTCTTCTGGTCACGTTGGACCTCCCCGCGATGAATGACTAGCCGAACGTGAACGCAAAGGCCTCGACGCCCGGATCCAGGAACTCGATCTGGAACGTCCGATCCTCCACCGCGCCCTTCTGACGAATCAGCTGATACAGCCGGTGTTCGTTCACGGCGCCGCTTCCCTGCTTGTCGACATCGACGCCCGCATCGTCGAGCGGAGGCGCGCCGTCGAGCAGCACGCGGAAGCGCACGGGCTTGCCGCCCTTCCGCGGACCGAGCACGAGATGCAGGTCGCGGGCGTGGAAGCGGAAGACGATCTTCCCCGGCGCCGTTCCGAGCACCGCGTGCTCGTTGCGCACCGTCCACCAGCCTTCGAGCCCCCACTGATTCAGGCGTGGACGAGCAGGCAGCGAGTATCGCTCGTCGTTGTCCTTCGCGAGCTCCTCGGGCGAGGCGTAGTGCTCCTGGCGCTCGTAGCCGATGTAAGTTTCCGGCGAACGAACATCGGGAAGGTCCGGAGCCGCTTGCGCGCCCGCCGCGGCCACCTGGACGAAGCCCGAGGCCGCCGTCCCGGAATTGCGCTCCGCGAGCAGCGTCTGCACGATGCGTTCGGACTCCTGGTAGTTGCCTTCGCCGAAGTGATGGGCGCGGATGCGTCCCTGCGCGTCGATGAAGTAGTGCGCCGGCCAGATCTGGTTGCGGAAGGCGTTCCAGATCTTGCGGTTGCTGTCCACCGCCACCGGGTAGGTGACCTTCAGATCCTTCACCGCCTTCGCGACGTTCCCGGCATCGCGCTCGAAGGCGAACTCGGGCGAGTGCACGCCGATCACGACGAGACCGGCATCCTTATACTTGGCCGCCCACGCCTGCACGTAGGGTATCGATCGAAGGCAGTTGATACAGGAGTAGGTCCAGAAGTCGATCACAACGACCTGGCCGCGAAGCGTGTCGCGGGTTTGCGGCGGCCCGTTCAACCACTGCACGGCGCCGTCGAGCGCCGGCATCGCGCCTTCGGCGGAGCCTGCGGCCCCGCGGCCCTGCGCCGTCATCGCAGACGCCGCCATCATCGCCCCGCCCTGCTGCATCATCGCGGGCCCTTGCATCATCGCCGGTCCTTGCGTCATCGCGGGACCATCCGCCATGGCGACCGCCATCTGCGGCGGCTCCGGCGGCCGGACACGATCGACGAGCCGTTGCTCGAGGGCCGTCGCTCCGCTGCCTGGCGTCAGCGACACCCGGGCCAGGACGCCCGTGTCCCACCCGAGCGCGATGCCGACGACTCCGGCCAGGACCGCCACCCCGAGCGCGCGACGAACCCAGACTTCGGCTCGGAGACTTTGTTTCAACATCTGGAACACCCTCCGCCCCGCCAGCAGCGCGACGGCCAGCGCCGTCACGGAGCCCGCCGCAAACGCCAGCAGCAGTACGACGCCGCGCGAGCCGCCCTCGACCGCGGCGGCCGCGAGGACCAGGCCGAGGATCGGCCCGGCGCACGGTGTCCACAGCAGCCCGGTCGAGATCCCGAGTACGAGCGAACCGCCGATCGTCGGCGGTCCGTCTCGACGCTGGGTGGCCGCCCCGATCCTGACGAACGGACGGGCCAGCCACTCGGAAAATCCGGGGAACAGCAGGGCGGCGCCAAAGACGCCGAACACGACCAGCGCAAGCACGCGGCCTAACTGGTTGGCGCGGACGATCCACTCGCCCGTGACGGTCGCCAGCGCGCCGACGGCCGAAAACGTGAGCGCCATCCCGATGAGCAGCGGCAGGCCGCTGCGGCGGAAGGACTGGTCGGCCCTGGCAAAGACGAACGGCAAGACCGGCAGGATGCAGGGACTGACAATCGCCAGGAGCCCGCCGGCAAAAGCAATCAGGTAGAGCGTCATGCCGGGCCTCCAGGTGACCTGCTGACAGTATCATGTCAGCAGCAGGCCACGTAATAAATGCAAAGCATGCTCGCAAGGTCTGCGGACCGCCAAATCGGTCAGCGGTCGACCAAAGAGTGAGGAGATTGGACGATGCCCAGGTTCAGCTCACAATGCCTTGTCACGTGCGTGGCTCTGTTGACAGGCTTCGCGCACGCGGCGTCAGCCGCGGAGATTCTTGTCGCCGACGCGAAATCCCAGCCTGAGAGTCTCACGGTCGCGCCAGGCGGAGTCCTGATCGTCGGCAGCGCCAGCAGTCCGTTCGTCTACAAGATACGCCAGGGTTCGACCACCGCCGAGAAGTTCGTGGATGCCAGTGCTGAAGGCGCCGGCACCTTTTTCTTCGGCATGCTGGCGGATGCCGCCACCAACACGTTGTGGACGTGCCAGCTGACTCCGGTGGCGGACGCAACGCCGGTGAGGCGCCACACCGCGCTGCGGAGCTTCGACCTCTCCACCGGCGCGCCAAAACTCCGCTGGAACCTGCCGAACCTGCAGGGTGACAATAGTACCTGCAATGATTTCGCGCTGGGACCCGACAAGGCGCTGTACATCAGCGACACCAGCAACAGCAGGATCTACAAGCTGGCTGCGGGCGCTTCCACCGCCGAACTTTTCCTGGAACACCGCGCGCTCTATGGCATCGACGGGCTCACCTTCCTGGATGGCACGCTGTACGTGAATAACGTATTCTCGAACAATCTCTACCGCATCCCGGTGGACGCTGCAGGCAAAGCGGGCCAGCCAGTCGATATCTGGATGGATCAGCCGGTGAAAGCGCCGGATGGCATGCGCGCGGCGAATGGCAAACTGCTCGTGGCCGAGAATGGCAGCGGCAAGATTTCCGTGATTACGGTCAATGGCGACAAGGCCAGCGTGACGGTCATCAAGGAAGGACTGAACACACCGACCGCAGTCGAGCCTGCGGGCGACACGATCTGGATTGCCGAACGTGGCACCGGCAAAGCCGTGTCGATTCCGATGCCGAGATAATCAAGGAGAGAATGACGATGAGTTTGGCGAAAACGGCGTTGCTTTTCATGCTGGCGTCGGCAGCGGTTGGCGCCCAGGTCAATTCGGGCGAACAGAAGCCCGAGCCCGGCCTGCCCTTCACGATGACCCCGGTGGCGACCTTTGAACTCCCCTGGCGGATCGCCTTCCTGCCCGACGGCCGCATGCTGATCACCGAAAAAGTCGGGCCCGTGTGGCTGGTGTCCGCGCAGGGACAGAAGATCGCCGCGGTGGTCAACACGCCGCCCGTCTACTGGCAAGGTCAGAACGGCATGCTGGGCGTGTTCGTCTCGCCCACGTACGCCACCGACCAGAGAATCTATCTCACCTACGCCGAGCCGGGCGACTACGGCGGCGGCCTGGCGCTGGCCCGCGCGAAGCTCAACGCCTCCCCCACGTCGGCGAGACTGGAAAACTTCGAGGTGCTGTGGCGCCAGCTGCCCAGGGGCAAGGGCGGCCAGGAAGGCGCGGCGGTGGCCTTCTCGCCCGACGGCCAGTATCTGTTCCTGACGGTGGGCGACCGCCAGCGCTTCACGCCGGCCCAGGATCCGGACCAGCCCGTTGGGAAGATCCTGCGCCTGACGCTCGACGGCAAGCCGGCCCCGGGCAATCCGAACTTCGGCAAGACCGGCGCGGCCACGGTTCCTCTCATCGATCCGCCAGCTGACACCGAAGCCGCGAAGACGGCGAAGGTGGTGAGCAGCTATACGTATTCCACCCCCAACCTGACGCCCGCTGAAACCTGGGCCACCGGTGTTCGCACGCCGTACGGTCTGGCGTTTGCGCCCAACGGGGAATTGTGGGAGGTCGAGCACGGTCCGCGCGGCGGCGACGAGCTGAACCTGATCGAGAAGGGCAAGAATTATGGCTGGCCGCTCGTGTCCTACAGCCAGAACTACAACGGCGTGCCGATCGCGAGTCCGGACACGCGGCCCGATCTGACCAAGCCGGTCATCTACTGGACACCCGTCATCGCGCCGGGCAATCTGATGTTCTACACAGGCGCGATGTTCCCGCAGTGGAAGGGCTCGGCGCTGATTGGCGGCATGGGGAGCCAGTCGCTCAACCGCGTCACGTTCGACGGTCACGGCGGCGCGAAGCCCGCCGAACGCTGGGCCGTGGGCAAACGCATCCGCGACGTCGAACAAGGCCCCGACGGCTCGCTGTGGATGCTGGAGGACGCCAATCCCGGCGCCCTGTTCCATGTGACGCCGAAATCAGCCGGGGGCGTCCAGCCCTGAAACGATTGAAGCGGTTCGCGAGGATCGTCTGAGGCTGAGAATCGGATCGCGACCTGGTCCGCTGGCCGCCCGGGCGCACGGGCGGCCAGCATGATCAAAGCCGCGGTGTCCCTCCTCTTGGTTCCTTAGTGCGTGTCAGGATCCCCCGTTGGTGGCGCGTTCGGCAATCGGATAGGATGGGCTCGTGAGGGTCTCGAGGCTTCTCGCCGGTGTACTCGGTGTCGCGATGGGATTGCTTCCCGTCGCACCGCCCGAGCATGTGCATGAAGCCGAGGAACAGGGTCACGTTCACGCCGTCATTCATCGCCACTGAAGCAACACGGGATCCTGGAGCATCACGCCGAACACCACGCGACGGTGGACGACGATGATGGTCCGGCTCTCACGCTGACCACGATCTACACGGTTCCGGCGCCGCTGACCCTCGACAGTCCTGCGCGCATCGTCAGTACGTGGATGGAACCGCCCGCGCCGGGCATTTCGAGCGACCGTTTGCCGATGTCGACATCCTGATTCACGGTCCGCCTCGAGCTCCGACTCCTCCTCGCGCCCGCCAGCTTCGCCCACGTGTAACGCGGCCCAAGCCGCCGTCCCGATATTTTTCTGTCTCGAAGGAGTCGTATGCGGACACGCACATGGTGCGTGGCTGCGGCCTGGTCTGTCTGCCCAGGATATCCGCCGCCCAAGCTGTTCTTTCCGAAGCCGACGCGCTGGCGCGTCTATCCGCTGAAAGCCCGCGCGTTCGCGCGATCAAGGCCGCGATCGAGATCGCCCGCGCGGAAGGGCTGGCCGCCGGCCGGTGGCCGAATCCCAGGATCACGTTCAACCGCGAAGCCGTGGCCGGCGTGACCGAAAACATGTTTCTGGTGACGCAGCCCCTGCCGATCACCGGACGCCACGGTCTCGACGTGAGCGCGGCGTCGAAACTGGTCACGGCGAGCGAGCTTCGAGCCGACGGCGAAATTCGGCAGGTGCGCGCGGCGCTGCGCGGTGCCTACGCGGACCTCGTGTCGGCACAGGTTCGCGAAGCTGAAATCGCGGCGGCGCGAGATCGCCTGCGCGGCCTGGCAGGCATCCTCGCCGGCGGGAAACAGCTGGCGAGGCCGCCGGCTACGACCGCCTGCGCGCGGAGCGCGAAGCCATGGAGCTCGAGGCGGATTGGGCAGCGGCCCGCGCGGATCGCGCGCGTGCCCAGGCCGAGCTGTCGGGCTTCTTCGCCGCTTCCACCGAGACACAACCAGTCTGACCGCCGTCGTGCCGCTGCCGTCGGAACGGGCGGCGCTGCCCGGCGTCGAGGAACTCGTCGCCCGGGCGGAAGCCGATCTTCCCGAACTGGCGGCTCTCAGACACGAAATCGAATCCGCTGACTTCGCGACACGTGCGGCCGAACGGCGTCCGGTTCCAGAACCAGAAATCGTCGCCGGCACCAAGTCGTCGAACCTGGGTGGCGGCGACATCGGCAGTGTCTTCAGCATCCATGTGACCGTCCCGCTGTTCGACCACGCAAAGCCCGAGCAGGCGCTCGCGCAGGCGCGCCGCGCCCAGGCTGAGGCGCGGACGGCGGCCTTCGAGGCCTCGCTCCGCGCGCAGGTCCTCGCGCTTCGCGCGATCGTCCTCGAACGGCGGCAAGCCGCCGACAACTATCGCGCCTCGACAGCGGCCAGCGCCACGCAGCTCGAACGAATCGCGCAGGTCAGCTATGACGCCGGCGAGCGCGGAATCCTCGAATTGCTCGATGCCTATCGCAGCAGCAGCGCGGCGAGAGTCCGTCAAGCCGCGCTGGACGCGGCGACACGTCACGCAGAGATCGAGCTCGAACTGGTGAGCGGATGGGAGATCCGATGATGACGACGAACCCTTCAGATCACGCTGGGACTGGCGGTCGCGGCGGCGCCGGCCTGCCGTCCGGCGACGACGGGCGCCGGGCAGGCTCCAGCCTCTGAAGAGCCGGACCCTCGACGTGACGAGCTGGACGCAGGAGACGGAGCTCTACATGGAGTACCCGCCGCTCGTCGCGGGACAAACCGTCCGGTTTGCCGTGCACCTGACACGGCTCGCGGATTTTCAGGCACTCACCGCGGGGCGTCCGTCGATTGAGATGTCACCCGAGAGCGGTGGCGCCGCAGTCGTCCTGCCAGGATCCGACCCGCTTCGCCCCGGCGCGTTCCGGGTCGAAGGCAAGCTTCCGCCCGCGGGGCGCTATCGCTGGGCGCTGCTCGTCGCCGCGCCGGGGTCTGGCCGATCGCCACGATCTCGGCACGACGGCCGTCTTCCCTGACGAGGCCGCGGCGATGGCGGACGCCGAAAAGCGTCCCGAGAAGGATCCGGCGGCCATCGCCTACCTGAAAGAACAGCAGTGGACGAATGCGTTTGCGACGGCGCTGGTCCGCGAAGGCGAGGTGCGGACATCGATTCGGGTACCCGCCGCTATCGCGCCCGTCACGGGCGGTGAAGCACTCGTGGCCGCTCCGGCGGATGGGCGCTACGCCTCTGCCCGGTTGCCGTCGATCGGCGATCGCGTGTCCGCGGGCCAGGAACTCGGGCATCTGGAACCGCGGCTGTCCAGCGGAGGCGAAGACCGAGCCTCGCTCGACGCTGCCGTCACCGAAGCGCAGACGATGCTGGACGGCGCGAAGGCCGATCTCGCGCGAGCGGAGCGGCTGCTGGAAGAACGCGCGGTTCCTGGACGGCGCGTTGAAGAGGCGCGGCGCACGGTGTCGATCGCGGAAGCCCGCGTCACGGCCGCTAGAGCCCGGCTGGCGCAACGTGACCAGGTTCTGCGCGACGGCGGCGGCGCCGCGTCAGGTAACGCGTTCGTGCTTCGCGCTCCGATCGAGCGGCCGCGTGGCGGAGGTGTTCGCTGCGCTCGGCGCCTCGTACGCGGAAGGCGCACCCCTGTTTCGCGTCGTGCGTGGCGACCGCGTCGAGCTGCAGGCACAGGTGCCGCCCAGCGAGGCGGAATCGGCGCGCGCAGTGACGGCAGTGGCTCTGGAAGTGCCTGGCCGTGCCGAGCCCATCGAGCTCAAACCCGATCACGTCCACGACGCCGGGGTGATCGATCCAAAGACGCGCGCGCTTCCCCTTCAGATCGAAGTCGAGAACCGCACCGGACAACTACTGGTCGGCCAGACCGGCACGGCGATTCTCTACACGGGCCGCACGCAGCGCGTGCCCGTGGTGCCGCAGGAAGCGGTCCTGACCGAAGCCGGCCGGCCGTACGTGTTCGTGCAAATCGCGGGCGAGAGCTTCGCGCGTCGGTTCGTGTCTGTCGTCTCACGCGACGGCGGGACGGTCGGCCTGCGGACGGGCGTCATGCCCGGGCGACCGAGTCGTGACGCGGGGAGCGTACGACATCCAGCTGGCGTCTGCAGCGAAGGGTCTGCCGGCTGAAGGCCACGTGCACTGATTGAAGAATGCGAAGCGGGTGGAGTAGACAATGAAGCGCCTCATTCAATGGTCGATCGAGCACAACTGGCTCGTGATCGGCCTGTCCGTCTTGCTGCTCGGCGCCGGTGTGTGGACGGCCCGACAGATGCCGATCGATGTCTTTCCGGATCTGACGGCGCCCACGGTGACGATTCTGACCGAAGGCCACGGGATGGCGCCCGAGGAGATGGAGTCGCTGGTGACGTTTCCGCTCGAGAGCGCTATCAACGGTGCGTCGGGGGTACGGCGGGTCCGCTCGGCGACCGCCGTCGGCATCGCCGTGGTGTGGGTGGAGTTCGACTGGGGCACCGACATCTTCATGGCCCGTCAGCTCGTCTCAGAAAAGCTGACGCTCGTCAGCGGCACGCTGCCGCCGCAGGTCGAACGGCCGGTGCTCGCGCCGGTCTCATCGATCATGGGCGAGATCCTCTTCTTTGCGATCTCGTCGGATCACGACGATCCGCTGACGCTCCGGACGATCGCCGATACCACCGTGCGGCGCCGGTTGCTCGCCGTACCGGGCGTCTCCCAGGTCACGCCGATCGGCGGATCGGAACGGCAGTTCCAGGTGATCGCCCATCCCGACGCCCTTCGCGCCAACAACGTGACGCTGAGCGAGCTGCTATCCGCAGTCCGCGGCGCCAGCCAGAATACGTCGGCAGGTGTCTTCACCGAGGGATCGCAGGAGTACGTCCTCGAGGCCGTCGGCCGCGCCCGCACGACGGAGGAGATTGGTGAAACCGTCGTCGCCCTGCGCGGCGATCGATCGGTGCTCGTGCGGAATGTCGCGGATGTGCAGGGAGGGCGGGGCGTTCAAGCGTGGCGAGGGCTCACGCAGCGGCAAGCCGGCCGTCATCGTCGGCGTGCAGAAACAGCCCGGCGCCAACACGATCGAGGTGACCAGCCGGCTCGATCGCGAGCTCGACACCCTCCAGCACGAGCTGCCCTCCGGCATGACCATCGACAGGCGGATCTTCCGCCAGGCCGACTTCATCGAAGTGGCGGTGGCGAACATGTTCCGCGCGCTTCGCGACGGCGGGGTGCTGGTGGTGTTCATCGTCCTCCTGTTCCTCGCCAACACCCGCGCCAGCGCCATCACGCTGACCGCGATTCCGCTGTCGCTCGCGGCGGCGGTGCTGGCGCTGCGAGCCTTCGGCGCCGGCATCAACACGATGACGCTCGGCGGGATGGCCATTGCCGTCGGCGATCTGGTGGACGATGCGATCGTCGATGTCGAGAACGTGGTGAGGCGGCTTCGCGAGAATCGCGCCAGGCCTGAGGCGGAGCGGCTGCCGGCGGCGACCATCGTGCGCGAGGCCACGCTCGAGATCCGATCGTCGATCGTGTTCGCGACGGTCATCATCGTCGTGGCCTTTCTGCCGTTGTTCGGCCTGGCCGGCGTCGAAGGACGTCTCCTGACGCCGCTGGCATTCGCCTACATCGTCGCGCTGCTGGCGTCGCTTGCGGTCGCGGTGGTCGTGACGCCGGCGCTCTGCGTCACCTTCCTGCCGCGAGCCGGATCCATCGAACGAGGACACGACGGATGGCTGTCGCGCCGGCTGAAGGCGGCGTTCGCGAGCATGCCTGCCGCCGGCACTCGACCATCCGAATGCGATCATGGCGATGTCAGCGTTGCTGCTGATCGGCTCGCTGGCCGCGCTCACGAGAGCCGGAACGGCGTTCCTGCCGGATTTTCACGAGGGCAGCCTGACCGTGCAGGCCAACACGCTGCCGGGCACGTCGCTCGCGAAGTCGAACGACATCGGCCGGCGCGTCGAGGAGATTCTCCTGTCGCAGCCGGAAGTGATCGCGACGGCGCGGCGGACGGGCCGCGCGGAATACGACGAGCACGTGCAGGGCGTGGAGGCCGCAGAAATCGACGTCGGCCTGCGCCAGACCGATCGGCCGCGCACGGCGTTGCTCGCCGAGCTTCGGCGCCAGTTTGCCACGCTGCCAGGCACGAACGTGACGGTTGGACAGCCGATCTCGCATCGGATCGATCACATGTTGTCCGGGACCCGCGCCAACATCGCGGTCAAGGTCTTCGGCGACGACCTGGGCACGCTGCGACGGCTCGGCGAGCGTGTCCGCGCCGCCGTCGGGTCGGTGCCTGGTGTCGTGGATCTGTCGCTGGAGCAGCAGATGGATGTCCCGTTCGTCCGGTTCGTGCTCAATCGATCGGCGATTGCCCGCTACGGCCTGCGACCCGGCGATGTCGCCGAGGCCGTCGAAACGGGTCTCGCCGGCGCCACGGTCGGACGGATCTTCGATCGAGGGACGGCGTTCGACCTGACCGTCAAGTTCGATCCCGTCGGCCGGATCGGATTTTGAACGCATCGCTGATCTACCCATCGACACCCCGAGCGGAGCGATCGTGCCGATACGAGCCCTGGCGGATGTGCGGCGCGAACAGGGCCCGAACATGGTCCTTCGTGAAAACGTCCAGCGCCGCATCGTCATCTCCTGCAACGTCGCCGGCCGCGATCTCGGCAGCGTCGTCGACGACATCAGGCGTGCGGTGTCTCGGGCGGTGCCGATGCCGGCGGGCTATCGAGTGGAATACGGAGGACAGTTCGAGAGCCAACAAAGCGCGTCGCAGCGCCTGCTGGGCCTCGGCGTGCTGGCGATCGCCGGCGTCTTCATGCTGCTCGTGCTGGCGTTCGGGCGTGCCCGTGACGCGCTGATCGTGATGGTCAATCTGCCGCTCGCCCTGATTGGCGGCGTCGCCGGCGTGTTTCTGTCAGGCGGCGTCCTCAACGTGGCGACGATGATCGGCTTCATCACGCTGTTTGGAATCGCGACGCGGAACGGCATCATGCTCGTGACGCATATCCATCACTTGATGGACGTCGAGGGCGTGCGCAACTTTCGTGAGGCCGTCGAGCGGGGCGCCGAGGAGAGGCTGGTGCCGATCCTCATGACGGCCGCGGCGGCCGGTCTGGCCCTGATTCCGCTGGCGATCCGCGGCGGTCAGACCGGGAGCGAGATCCAGACGCCGATGGCCATCGTGATCCTGTGCGGATTGACGACATCCACGCTGCTCAACATGTTCGTCGTGCCGAGTCTGTATCTGAAATTCAGTTCGCCGGCGGTCAATCGTGACCTTTAACTCTTCTCCGCCCGACGCCGCGTTCGAGCCTGAGAGGCTTTCTTTCCCGCGGACTGAGCTCTCGAACGGTTCACCAACTCCCCGAACGCGGTGTGCGCGCGTTTCGTGGCGAGCGCGTCGTGAGCGAACCGGTACGACACGTGGTGACTGAGGTAGATCCCGCACAATTCCCACACGAATTGATCGACGTCAAGTCCCTTGCGCAATTCGCCGGCACCTGACCGCGGCGGCGGTGAGCCCGGAGAGGAACAGCCGCCACTCGGCTTCCATGGCGATCAGGCGCTGCCGCACCGGATCGTCGTCAGGGGCATCGTCGAACTCGAAAAAACCGCCGGTGACGGGACATCCTCCACCGAGGCCGGCTTTCTCGCTCCATCCCAGCCACCGCTCGAACACCGCGCGTAGCCGCGGGAGTCCCTCGGCCGCTTTCATCGCGGGCTCGACGACGGTCTTCCGCGCAGTTTCCGCGGTCTCGTCGAGCAGCCGGAGCTGGACCTCCGTCTTGGATCCGAAGTGCGCGAACAACCCGCTCTTCGACAGGCCGGTCTGTGTCGCGAGGACCCCGAGGGTCACGCCGGCAAATCCGCCCCGGGCGAGCAGGTCGAGTCCTTCGGCGACTATCCGTTTCCTGGTCTCGTTCATGTGGCCTCTGAGCGCTCTCTGAGGCAGCCTCTGATGCAGACGTCTCGCACCGGTTCACTCCCGTGTCGTGCCGGGGAACCGCGCGGCCGTCGTCCACGTCAGATAATAGCACGACCGGTCGTGCTATTATCGGCCGCAAGGAGTGCCCATGATTAGTGCCCTGCTCGACCCGCAGCCGTTGCTCGGCCTGTCGATTTCCCAAGGCCTGCATCAGGCGCCGCCGTTGGCTCTGATGGACTACGTCGGTCCGGCGATCGCGGCCGTCGTGTTCGTCTTCGCCATGTCGCTCGTCCGGCAACCCACGCGGCGAACGCTCAATGCGCTGATCGTGGCAGGCTCGGCCGGTGTGTATCTGAATGGCGGGTTCGGCATATGGGAGCTGGCGTTTCCGCTGATCGCGATGCCTGTCGCCTACCGCGGGCTCTCGTCACATCGTTACATCGGCGCGGCGTGGCTGCTGCACGCCGCGTGGGATCTGCCGCATCACTTGTGGGGAAATCCGATCTGGCCCTTCATGCCGACGGCATCGTTCGGCTGCTTCGTCTTCGACACCCTGATTGCCGTCTGGTTTCTCGCCGGCGCCCCGACGCTCGTGGGGCCGATCAGCGCGCGCTCCGAGGCGCTGCCGTCAGCGTCTTCCTGAAGAAGCGTCGATCGCGGCTCCGCTACGGCCGGGAGGCGTCGGCGTCCTGTTTCCTGGCGCCGGAGAGAATCCCGAACAGCCCGATGTTGCCTTCGTGGCAGGCATATTCGAGCAACGGCTCGTCGGTCCGTTTGAAGAGGATCCGCGCCGTCCACGGGGCCGTCCACGTCTCGGGATCGCTCATGGTGGCGTCGTACTGCAGCGTGTTGGCCGAGACGCGGGTGAAGCGCTCGACCAGGTGCAGATTATTCGACACGCCCATGAACGCGGTCTTGGGAGAGAAGTTTTTCGTGTCGACGACGAGCGTGTCGCCTTCCCAGTGGCCGCGCGAGTCGCCCATCCACTGCCGGATCGAATCCGATACGTGCGGGCGGCCGTCCATCGGGATGACGCGAGCCTCGTGGATGGTTTCCATCAGAAAGACCACGTGGGTCGGCGACTGCACGATCCGATACACGCTGCTGTAGGCCGCCTGGAAACGCGGGACGCCGAAGGTGAGGCAGCGCTCGCTCAAGCCGCGGCTTTCGGGACCGTCGGCCGGGTGGAGCCGGCGCTGCTCGGCCGCTGCCGCGCGCCGGGCCTGCGCCGCCGGCGTCTCGGGAGGGATGCGCCCATCCGGCGGATCGATGATCAGCGAGGTACGGTTGTCGATGTCGCGGTTGGGGAGCCAGAAGCCGTTGTAGTTGCCGGTCTCGGTGTCGTGCGAGGCGGACTGCTTCTTGCCGTCGAGGGCATCGATGATGAGCTCGTCACCGAACAAGGCGTCGCCGCCCTCTTCGAGCTTCGCGGTCGCCTTCTTGAGCTGCTCGAGCTCGGCGTCGGAGAGGGACGTCTTGCCGGCCCACGCAGCGGGCCGCTGCAATGGCGTGATGCTGTTGTTCGACCAGACGGCCTCGAGATCCGGCTGGCCGAGCGCGTTCTTCCCGACGACGTAGGGCCGGGATGTCGAGTCTCCACGACGCGGTCCCTGGGCGCCGATCGTGACCAGTCCCAGGCACGCGATGCCGATCAGCGTCAAAAAGCGAACGGCCGTGTGTGGTCTCGTCATAATGCGGCGAGTATACACAAGAACGCCACAGTCGCCGTCCCGGCTGCACGCGAGCGGCCGGAGGCCCTGAACGGGGTCGTGCTCGCCTGTCGGACCGCAAAGCTCAGCCATAGGGCAAGCGGCATCGGCGCAGTGATGGGGCACCCGATTACAGGCGATATTCCGACCGGAATGGCGTCGACATTAGTGGCGGTGTACATTTTCCTCAGTCTTTTCTCGAAGCCTCATCAAACTCATCGACTGACTTCCGGGCCGCACGTAACGCTATTATTAGGGGCCGTGAAACGGGCCAAACAGGTTCGCGTCGTCGTCGCCGACGATCATCGGGATTTCGGGGACGCGGCAACCAGAATCCTTACCCACACGTGCGACGTCGTCGCGACCGTCCGTGACGGCGCGTCGGCGATCGCCGCGACGGCCGAGTTCGATCCCGACGTGGTGGTCCTCGACGTCGCCATGCCCGGCCTCGACGGTTTCCAGACAGCCTCCCGCATCAAGGCCTCGGGATCGTCCGCGCGGATCGTGTTCCTGTCGAATTTCACGGGCGACGATTTCGTGCTCGCCGGCGTGACGCGGGGCGCGTCCGCGTTCGTGTCGAAATCCGAGATGCTCCACGATCTGACGGAGGCCGTGAGCCACGTGGCCGAAGGCCGATCGTTCGTGCCGTCGGCCAGCGTGCTTCCGCAGTGGCGGCGCGAAGCGGGCCACAGCCACAACCTGCTTCCTTATACAACCGACGAAGTGCTCGCCAACGCGGTGATGGGATTCTTCGACAGCGCGCTGGATGCCGGCGATTCGATCGTGGCGGTCGTGACCGCGCCGCACCGGAAGGCGCTGGACGCGGAGTTCAAGCGGCGCGGCGTCAATATCGCCGCGATGACCGAGTCCGGCCGCTATACGACCGTCGACTCGGCGGCGGCGCTCGAATCGATTCTCGCCGACGGCATTCCAGACAGCGGTTTATTCGCGGCTGCGATGGATACGCTCGTCGAACGGGGCCTTTCCGCAGCCAGGGCTTCGAGTCCGCACGTCACGATCTTCGGCGAGATCGCGCCGCTGCTCTACGCGCGCGGCGAGCGCGACGCCATGCTTCACCTCGAGCAAATCGCGGGCGAGTACACGGCGGCGCGTCCGGCTTCGATTCTGTGCTGCTACTCGACGGGATGCTTCGACGACGTGTCCGTTTACGCCGGGATCTGCGGCCCGCATTCGACCGTCGTGTCAGCCAACCCGACACGATAGTCCCACCACCCCAAATTACGCCGCGGGCGTTGTTCCTGGATCGCCGAGTCGTCCGCAGGAACCACGCATGCCTTTGGCGAACTGCTCACGTTCTTCGGGCGTCATCTGGTTCCATCGCTGACTCAGCCGATGACGCCAGTGCATCCCCCGGCCGGGTCCACCGCCCCATCGGCCGAGAAGCAGCCGGGCGAGCACCAGCAGACCCAGCGCCTGCCAGAACGTGATCGCCCGCGAGGCGAAGATGGCAGGCATCAACCAGTTCCAGAGGCTCATGACCACACCGGTGATCACCACCACCGCGACGACGGCAAACACGGCGAACTTCAGCGCTCTCCTCATCCCATACCTTCTCATCGGTGTCGCTCCTCACCTGTTCCGAAACTCGTTGTGGATGGCCTCGAGCCGGCGCCGTAAGCGCAGGACGGCGTATCGCTTGCGCCCGAGCAGCGTGTTTATGCTGAGCCCGGTTTCCGCGGCGAGGTCCTTGAAGCTCCGGCCCTCGATTTCGTGAGCAATGAACACGTCACGCTGCTCCTCCGGCAACTCATCCAGGGCCGCCTCCAGCTCCTCGAGAAGCACGCGCCTCGCGTAGGCCGCCTCGGGCCCGGCGTCGGGCGACGGCAGCAGGTCTTCGATCCGCATGTGCTCGGCCCCCGGCGCCAGTTCGTCAGTGGACACCTGCGGCCGCTTCAGGCGAAACAGGTCCGTGATCCGGTTCCGCGCCACCCGGAACAGCCATCCGCTGACATGCTCGATGGGCGTCATCAGCCGTGTGGCCTCGACGAGCTCGGAGAAGACATCCTGGAGAATGTCCTCCGCATCATCGATGTCGGCCACCCGTTTGCGGATGAAGCTCCGCAACCGATTGCGCTCGCGGGCTATGGTGTCGCTGAGCCGCCTGTCGGCCATCACATCCAGGACTCCCGCGGCTTCGTCCATCTCTCTCTTAGACGGAGGCCGGAGCCAAATATTGTGGCGGGCGGGCGGCGCCTGCCCAGGCTAGGTCCTGGGGCGTTCGCACACGTCGTCTGGCCTCCAACGTCTCGAAACGCCCCTTGTACTCGACTCGCCAATCTGGTACGGTCTCCCAGGCGATCCCAGACCGCCTCACAAACGACAGATCGACGGCGCACCAGGCTCCTGAACACCTGCAGACGGGAGGATCGATGGCGCGTGTACCTCACCAGGCGGCGGTGATTCCATATCGAATCCGGAAGGAACGCGTCGAGGTGGCGCTGATCACGACCTCGACCGGCAAGGGTTGGATTTTTCCAAAAGGCTGGGTCGACGACGGCGAACGTCCGCGTGAGGCGGCGATCCGCGAAGCCGAGGAGGAGGCTGGCCTCCGCGGCGTCGTCGCGCGGAACCCCGTGGGCCGCTACCACCGCACGAAGGGCAACGACCTCCGGCGCGTCGATGTTTACGTCATGCGCGTGACCAGAGAGCTCGACCACTGGCTCGAAGACAAGATCCGCCGACGCCGGTGGATGCGTGTCGCCGACGCAGCCGAACGCCTGCGGTCGGACCTGCAACCGTTCGTCCATCGCCTCGAGGCGACCGTACAAATTGACTCCTGAAGGACCCGAACGCCATGAACGCCGCGACGACGACCCTCCGAGAATCCGCGTACACCGTGCCGGGCGAGCTCTCGACCGAGGCGATCACGCAGAACTCTGCTCGCGCTCCTGCCCATCCGACATCATCGAATCGCCAGGCACACGTTCACCGTGCTGGACACGTTTGACGGCCGTGTTCGTCAGGCGGGCGCAAGCCTGACGCGGCTCGGACTGGACGGCGCATCAACGGTGAAATGGCAGACCGCCGTCGGAAGCGATCGCTTCGCCATCCGTATGAACCGCCCGGTGAGCTTCGCGTGGGATTTGCCCGATGGCCCGCTGAGAGAGGAAGTCGCGTCCGCCGTCGGCCCGCGGCGGCTGCTGGCGCAGGCCGAGGCCGAGGAGCAGGGCGCGCTCCTCGAGATGGTCGACGATCGCGGAAAGGCCGTGGCCCGTCTGCGAATCGCGAGCGGCCAGGCGCGGCTGCCGGCGGCCGGCAGCGATTGGCGGCCATGGCCCGCGATGCTCACGCTGACCGCGCTGCGCGGGTACGAAGGCGAATACGAGGGTCTGCTGCCGGTGATCGCCAGCCGACCGGGCATTCAGCCGTGTCCCGAAGGGCCCGTCGGCGCGATCCTTCGCCACCTCGGCGCCTCGGAACCCTGCGATCTGTCGTCGCCAAAGCTCGCACTGGACCCGGCGGTGCGTTCTGACGTCGGTGCACGGCAGATCCACCTGGCCCTGCTCGAGATCCTCGTGGCCAACGAGCCCGGCATCCGCGGGAACGTCGACAGCGAATTTCTCCACGACTACCGCGTGGCGGTCAGGCGCACGCGCTCACTGCTGGGACAAATCCGCGAAGTGTTTCCAGCGGAGGTCGTCGAACACTTCGCCGGCGAGTTCTCGTGGATCGGCCGCCTCACCGGATCTCCCCGCGACACGGATGTGCTGGCCCTCGCCCTCAGAGAACAGCGCCAGGAATTCGACGCGGACGACATGAACGCGCTCATCGCGTTCCTGGCCGGCGCGCAGCAGGAGCAATACGAACGCCTCGTCAGCGCCCTGGACAGCGCTAGGTATCAGCAACTGTTGACGGACTGGAGGTCCTTTCTGGATTCTCCGATCCCGTCCGCGCCGCAGGCCGCTCACGCACACAATCCGCTCGTCGCAACGGTATCGCAGCGCGCATGGCGGCTGAGCAGACGGATTGCCAGGCGGGCGAGGGCAGTCGACCAGCACACGCCAGCCGAACAGATTCACGAGATCCGCATCGATGCGAAGAAGCTTCGGTATCTCGTCGACGTCGCGCCCCCTGGTTACGAGCCGGCCGACGTCAAGTGCATCCTCGGCGCGCTCAAGAAGCTGCAGCGCGCGCTCGGGGACTTCAACGATGCGCACGTGCAGGAAACCATGCTGCTCGACTGCGGCCGGGGCGTCAGCGCAGCCGGCGGGCCTTCCGGCGCTCTGCTCACCCTCGGCCGGCTGGCAGAACGATGTCGCCAGCACCGCGAGCACCTGCGAGGAGAGGTGGTCGAGAAACTGTCACGGTTCCGCGCCAGAGAAGTACATAAGGCCTGCAAGCGCGCGTTCAAGATGCCGCGTCCGCTATAAGCATGCGATGAAAACGATAGCCATCTACAACACCAAAGGTGGCGTCGGCAAGACGACGACCGCCGTCAATCTGTCGTATCTTGCCGCTCACTCGGGCCTGCGGATTCTGCTGTGGGACCTCGACCCGCAGGGGGCGTCCACCTTCGCGTTTCGCATACAGCCTCACGTCTCGGGATTGGAGAAGCGGAGTCTCGAGAACGGCCATGCCCTCCGTGCCGCCATCAAGCAAACCGATTACGACAACCTGTATCTGCTGCCGGCGGACTTCGCCTACCACAAGCTCGATCGATGGCTCGGCTCCCTGGGCGACCCCGGACGTCTTTTGAACTCGTTGCTCGCCACCATCAGTCACGATTTCGACATCGTCATCCTGGATTGCCCGGCCGGCTACTCGCGGCTGACGGAGGCAATCCTCGCGGCCGCCGACGCAATCGTGTCTCCCACGATTCCAAACCTGCTGTCGCTCAGGATGCTGGCACAGCTGGTCGGACAGGCAGAGCGTTCACGCTCGCGGTCGTCGCTGGTGGCCGTGTTCAACATGGTGGATCGGCGCAAGACACTGCACAGGCGCGCCTGCGAGCTCGCGGCGACACAGGCTGAGATCTTCCTGCCCATCGAGATTCCGTACGCCAGCGCCGTGGAACAAATGGCCGCGCGGCGCATGCCGACTCCGGTCTTCGCGCCGCACGCGCCCGCCGCCAGGGCATTCGCCGGGATCTGGGCCGAGCTTGAAGCGCGTCTGCGTCGCGACGGGGACAACCGGGCAGAGCGACCGTGGGCGTCGGTTCTGCGCGGGCTCGAAACGTTGATCGAGCAGCTCGACGCGACGGAGCGTCCGCTCAGCGTGCCGGACATCGCGCCGGCTGCAAACGACCACGCGGGTGTCGACGTCGGGCATCGTGTCGACGTCGTGCATCGCTTCGACTCGGAGCGGCGAGACCTGGAGCACCGCGGCTACGCGCTCGAGCTCCGCGAGCGGGCAGGCGGCGAGTTCATCGTCGTCGCGCGCTCGGACGAAGAAGGACGCGCGGAAGCTCGCATCGATCGATCGTGGACGGTCCAGATTCTTGCGGGCCAGCTCTCGCCCCTCGAGGCTCTCGAACGGCGGATCGGGCCGCCACCGCCGCACGCGATCGCGCACATTCGTGCCGCAGTCAACGGCCGGCACCTTCGCCGTATGGATACCCGCCAGCCGGAGACGCTGGCCTCGGTCAGCTCGGGCGCTGCGGACTCCGGGCTCTGACACCCTTGCTCTCGGGCTGAAACCTGACGCCGGATCCCTCGCGGAGGCGCGCTGACAGCCGGACGGCCTCTTCCTGCAGATGCTGCTGGACTCTGAACGGGGGTTCCCCGGGCACGGGCTCCCGCTTGCGGTAGACGCCGTCGCTGCCGAGCCACCTGCCCTTCACGTTGTCCCTGAACATCGAGCGGAGCACGTTCAGCACTCTGGCCCGCTGCGCAGCGTCCTCGACCGGAAACATGAGCTCGACGCGTTTATCGAGGTTTCGCGTCATCCAGTCGGCACTGGCGAGATAGACCTCTTCATCGCCGCCGTTCAGGAAGTAGTAGATGCGCGAGTGCTCCAGGAAACGGTCGACGATCGACGTCACCTCGATGCGCTCGCTCACATTCGGGACGCCAGGCCTGAGGGCGCAGATGCCACGAACGTTGAGCCGGATCTCGACGCCGGCCCGCGCCGCGCCGTACAAAGCCTCGATGATCTCCTGATCGGTGAGCGAATTCATCTTCGCGACAATCTCCGCGCGCTGGCCCGACTCGGCCCGGTGCCGCTCCCGCTCGATCAGCCTGAGGAACCGGCGGCGAAGCTCGGTCGGCGCCATCACCAGTTTTTTCAGGCGCGGCGGATCGGAATAGCCGGTCAGCGCGCTGAAGAACGCGGTGGCATCCTCGGCAATCGCCTGCGAGGTGGTCATCAGGCCGAAATCGGTGTACAGCCGGGCGGTCCGCTCGTTGTAGTTCCCGGTTCCGAGGTGGACGTAGCGCTTGATCCCGTCGGGACGCTTCCGCACGATCAGGCAGATCTTCGCGTGGATCTTGTAGCCGCGCACGCCGTAAATCACATGGGCTCCGGCTTCCTCGAGGGCGCGCGCCCACCGGATGTTGCGCTCTTCGTCGAACCGCGCGGTGAGCTCGACCAGCACGGTCACCTGCTTGCTGCGCTCGGCGGCCAGCTGCAGGCTCGCGATGATCGGCGAGCCGGTGCTCGTGCGGTACAACGTCTGCTTGATGGCGACGACGTCTGGATCGTCTGCGGCCTGGGCGACGAGGGCGACGACCGGGTCGTAGGTCTCGTACGGATGATGCAGGAGCAGCGGCCGCTCGTCGAGCAGCGAGAACAGATCCGTGTGCTGTGCGTCGGCCAACACGTCCACCGGGTGGTGGGCCGCATCGCGAGCCGCCTGCAGTTCCTGCAAATCGACGAGGCCGCTCAGCACGCGCATGTCGAGCGGACCCGGCGAAACGTAGACGTCCTCGAGGCCGACGTCGAGCTGACCTCGAAGCCACAGGACGAGCTCTTCCGACGCCGCACCGCTGACCTCGAGCCGGGTGACGCCGCCACGGCGCCGCCGGCGCACTTCCCGCTCGACCATTTCCAACTGCGTTCGCCCGCCTTCGTCGTCGAGCTCCAGCTCGGCGTCGCGTGCCAGACGGACCGCCGCGAGCTCGAGAATCGCCTGCCCGGGAAACAGTAATCCGGCATGTGCCGCCACGATCTCCTCGAGCAGGACGAACGATCCGGGCTTGTCGATCGGCACGAGCCGCGAGAGGCCCGGCGGCACCTGGACGATGGCCCATCGCTGCTCGGCTTCGTCGGATCGAGCAGCGAGCCGCAGGGCGAGATTCAGGCTGAGCGACGAAATAAGGGGAAACGGGCGCGACGCGTCGATGGCGAGCGGCGTGAGCACCGGGAGAATGTCTGTGCGGAACAACTCTTCGAGCGCTTTCCGACGCCCCGTTTCGAGGTCGCTCCACGCAACGAGACGCACCCCGTACGTCGCGAGGGCCGGCATGAGCTTGTCCTGCACCAGCCGGTACAGCGAATCAACCAGGGCATGGGCGCGTTCGCTGACCGCCGAGAGCTGCTGCGCCGGTGTCAGGCCCGCCGGATCGGGAGCGACGTCTCCGTCGGCGACCGCGTGGAGCAGGCCGGCGACGCGCACCATGAAGAATTCGTCGAGGTTGGACGACACGATCGCCGCGAACTTGAGGCGCTCGACGAGCGGCGTGCTTTCATCCGCCGATTCTTCGAGCACGCGCTCGTTGAACGCCAGCCACGACAGCTCGCGGTTCAGATAGTGCTGCGGACCGTAAATGGCGTCATCAGTCACCGCCGACTCCTCCCCGACGAACGACGAGCTCCTGCCCGAACGTCTCGGCAAACATGTCGCTCCGCGCGGTCGCGACCAGCTGCTCCATCGTCAGGTCGCCCGACCCGTCGATTTCCAGGATCCAGGAGCGCTCGCCGCGCTGAATGCGAAGCGTCGTGACCTTCTGCAAGTGCTCGGCGTCGAGCGCGTTGGCCACGCGAAGGAGAGCCGCAAGTTTGTTCACCACCAGGCGGGCTCTGCGATCCAGGGCGACGTACGGCAGATGCGTTTTCTGCGGTGTCCCCCGCCGGTGGTAGCGTGCGACGTTCGAGACGATGGCGGTTTCCTCGTAAGACAAGCCGAAAATCTGCGAGGACATCAGCAGGTACTGGGAGTGCTTGTGATGCGCGCGCAGCGAGACGTAGACCCCGATGTCGTGGAGCAGGGCCGCCACCTGCAGCAGCGACCGTTCCCGCGCGCCGAGGCCGTGTTCTCCTTCGAGCACGTCGAACAGCTGTACCGCCAGGGCGGCCACGTGAGCGCCGTGCGGGCGATCGAACCGGTACTTGTGGCCGAGCGCTTCGGCGCTCGCCAGCAGCTGGCTTTCGCGGTCTTCAGCGCGAAGACCACCGCCCGGATCGACAAGGTTCAGCAGAATTCCCGTTCGCAGCGACGCGTCGGACACGACGAGCTTCTCGGCCGCGGTCTCGGAAAGAAGCGTCCGATATACCAGCAGCGCCGGCACGAGCGTCTCGGCCTCCACGGCGGGCAGCCGGAAGCGATCCACCAGCTGCTCCTCGTCCAGCCGTTCCACCTGATCGCAGAAGGCAAAGAACGACTCGCGCGTAATTTCACGCACGTGAGAGTCGTCCGCCTCTTCGAGGATCTGGGAGGCGGCAAAGCGGACGTCGCCGCCGATCGCGATCATCTGCGTCACGCGATGCAGCGGGTTGTCGAGTTGGACCTCGTCCACGACATTCGCGATGCTGCGTTTCAGGAGCGCGAGCTGGACGTCGTGCGTCAGGCGGTGGAGGTTCAGCTGCTGGCGCAGCCTGATCGCCCCGAGCGCGTACACGCCGGATCGGTTCGGCTGGCCGAAGTGAAGCAGCGTGAGGCTCGTGCTGCCGCCGCCGACCTCGATGAGCAGCGTCCACGCGGCCCGATGACGGCGCGCCTGCTGGACGGCGAGGAAGACGAGGCGGCTCTCTTCGGCTTCGTCGAGAAGCTCGAAGTCGATGCCGGTTCGCTGTTTGATTCGATCCAGGAAAGTGTCGACGTTGCGGGCTTCCCGGACCGCACTGGTCGCTACGGCACGTACCCGCGCGACGCCGTAACCATCGATGATGTGGCGGAACCCCTCCAGCGCGGCGACAGCGGCTTCGACCGTTCGGGAACGAATGGTGCCTGTCGAAAAGGTGTCCCGGCCGAGCAGCACGCCGCGGGAGGCTTCCTCGACGATCCGAATCGCCCGGTTCGGCGCGATTTCGGCAATCACCAGGCGGATCGCACTGGCGCCCATGTCGAGGACGGCCACCAGCTCCGGCGACGCAGATTCGTTTGGCTTTTTCGCTCATCGTGATGAAGGCACGCGACGAAGCTACTGAACGCCTGCGGTCTCGGGCAGCTCAAGTATTGCCTCACGATACTCCATGCCCTGTCACATCGATGAAACGACTGACGCGCCCCAGCGCCTGACCATTCTCTCTGTTACGCGCGCGCGTCCCGTTTCGCGGAGAATAGACCGTCCAAGAGGCCCGCCATCGCGATTCTGCCTGTCTCGGAACGTATCCGCGTCGTCCTTGCCACAAGGACGCTGGTGTCGTACGTCCCGGTCTGGCGTGCGACCGTCCGTGCGCTGACGGAGCTCGGCTGCGCCGCTTTCTTCATCGGCGGAATGGCCTCGGCAGGCCTCGGCGCGGTGGGTCCGTGGGCCGTGCTCGCCATCGTGCTGCTCGGCGTCGTCGTGCGCGCCGGTGATCTCGAGGCGCGCGCCCTCTTTGTGCGCGGCGGCCTGTACGGCAGCGTCCGCGAAACACTCGGTGAACGGCCAGCGGCCATTGCCGTTTCGGCGCTCCTTGCCGATCGCCTCATGCTTGGCGCGCTGGCCGCCGTCGTAGCCGCCCACTACGTCGTCGTGTTCGGCCGGAGCGTCGCCGGTGTCACATCGCCAAGCCTGGTTGGCGACAGCGGGCCCATGACGTTCGCGCTGGCCGCGATCGGGATCGTCTGGTGGCTCCAGCGCCAGGGACGGTCGCCCGGCGAGCGCACGGTGGCGCAGGCGATCGGGGCCTCGGTAGTCGTGCTGGTCGTCCTTGTTGCCTCGGCGACGCTCTCAGTCGTGTTTTCGTCGAGAGTCCTCATTCCCCTTCAGACACCGCGGGTCGGCCCGCTGGCCCTCGTGGCGGCGCTGGGCTTCGTGTTGTCGGCGCTCGGCAGCGTCGAGTCGCTGGGCCAGGCTGCCATGGACCTCGAGCAGCCGCGAATCCGCAATTTGCAGCGAGTCGTGCGGCTCGTCAGCGCCTACAGCATCGCCATCACGGCGGGTCTGGCCTTTCTGTACGCACTCACGGTGCGCGATCAGCCCACCTGGAGCCACGCACCGCTCGCGGGCATTGCCTATCAGCTGGCACTTCCCTCGTGGCTGCGTCACGTGCTCCTGTCGCTGGTGGCGGCCGCGGCCGCGGTGTTCCTGGCGGCCACAATCCGTTCCAGCACGCGCGGCGCCTATGGCGTGCTGGCGCGGCTGGTGGACGAAGGCTTCCTCGACGAACGCTGGCGGGCCCTGCATCACCGATTCGGAACACCGTGGCGCAGCATCGACACGGTCGCCGTCGCCCAGGTCGCCATCGTGCTGCTGTCGGGAGGCGAGACGTCGTGGATCGCGCGTGGCTACGCGGTCGCCGTGGTCATCACGGCAGTCCTCAAGCTGGCCGCCCTCGTCCGGTACCGCAAGCTTCGCACCGAACCCCGCGCGTACCGGATGCCGTTGAACGTCACCATTCGCGGACGCGAGTGGCCGGTCGGCCTGATCATCCCGGCGGTGCTTCTGATCCTCGCGCTCGGCGGCCTTGCGGCGACGGCCGACCCGCCCTCGCTTGCGGGCATGGCCCTCATCGGGGTGCTGACCGCCGCTCTCGTGTCTTCGAAACGATCCGTCGCCTCCCAGCCCGATCGCCCGGGCCTGATGCTCGACGAATTCCAGCTGCTGCCCTCAGACGACGTGGATCTGCGGCACATCGAAGCGCGCCCTGGGAACTTCCTGGTGCCCGTCCGCCGGCCTCACGCCACCACCCATCTTGTCAGCGCCATCCGGGCTGCGGGCGACCGCGACGTCGTGGCGATGACCGTCCGCCTCGTCGGCGTCGACGTGCCCGACGATCCCACGCAGGATCCGCGCGCCACCGAACACGAACGGCTGCTGTTCTCCGCCGTCATGGCGGCGGCTGAGCGCGAAGGACGCGCCGTGCGGCTGATGGTCGTGCCCGGCGTGAACGTCTTCGACTCGATCATCGAGACCGCGCTGCGGCTGAAATCTGCCGAGATTCACACCGGCGAATCGGAAACGCTCTCCGCCGACGACCAGGCACGGCTGCTGGGCGAGGCCTGGGAGCGCGCGAGCAAGCCGTCCGGCGTGGACGTTCGCCTCGTGGTGTATCACCCGCGGGGCAGCACGGCCGCGTACCACCTGGGCGCGCACGCGCCGGCGCTCCGCCCCGAAGACTTCGAACACGTCCATCGGCTCTGGCTCGACGTGGTCAGGGCCGTTGGTTCGAGCGTGCACCATCACGACGTGGTGCGCGCGGCATTGATGCTTATGGAACACGAATTGAGTGGCCCCAACCGCGACGCCACGCTGGAGCTCGTGCGCGACACCGCACGGCCGGCCGACGAGATCGCCGCGATCATCCGCGAACGCGATTTCAGCCGGCTCCGCGACGTCCTGCGCAACCGGCCGGGCAGCGATGTCGCCGTGGTGCTCGCCAACCTCTCGCTCGATCAGCGCGTCCTGGTCTTCCGCATCCTCCCTCGGATCACCGCAGCCGACACCTTCGCGTACTTGTCGACCGACGCACAGAACGCGCTCCTGCGCGCGATGGCGTCGGACGAGGCGGCGGCGCTGCTGAACGACATGGCGCCCGACGATCGGACCGCCCTGCTCGACGAGCTCCCGGCTGAGGCGACACGCCAGCTGCTCGCGCTGCTGACGCCGGAAGAGCGCGCGGAAGCGGTCCAGCTGCTCGGCTACCCGGAGGGCTCGATCGGGCGACTCATGACGCCGCACTACGTGCGCGTCAAGGAAGACTGGACCGTGGCCCACGTCCTGGAACACATCCGCACCCACGGCCAGGACAGCGAGACGCTGAACGTCATTTACGTCGTCGACGAGGGCGGACTGCTGATCGACGACATCCACATCCGCGAGTTCCTCCTGACCGATCCCTCCCACACGGTCAAGAGCCTCATGGACCGGCGGTTTGTGGCGCTGAAGGCCACCGACGCCCAGGAAACGGCCGTCCGGGTGTTCAAGGCGGAGGACCGCACCGCGCTGCCGGTGACCGACTCGACCGGCGTTCTCATCGGCATCGTGACCGTCGACGACATGCTCGACGTGGCCGAGCAGGCGGCGACCGAGGAAATCCAGCGGTTCGGCGGCTCCGAGGCCCTGGACGAGCCCTACATGGACATCGCGTTCAGGCGCATGGTGCAGAAGCGCGCGGGCTGGCTCACGGCGCTCTTCCTCGGAGAGATGCTCACGGCGACGGCGATGGGCTTCTTCGAGAAGGAAATCGCCAAGGCGGTCGTCCTCGCCCTGTTCGTGCCGTTGATCATTTCGAGCGGCGGCAACTCCGGGTCGCAGGCGTCGACGCTGGTGATCCGCGCGCTGGCGCTGGGCGAAGTCACGCTGCGCGACTGGTGGCGCGTGATGCGACGCGAAATAGGCGCGGGCCTGGCGCTCGGCGGCATCCTCGGAGCGATCGGCTTTCTGCGAATTACCGTGTGGTCCGCGTTCTCGACCATCTACGGCGAGCACTGGATGCTCGTCGCTGCCACCGTGTCGCTGTCGCTCGTCGGCGTCGTGTTATGGGGCACGCTGATCGGGTCGCTGCTGCCCTTCCTGCTGCGGCGGCTCGGCTTCGATCCCGCGACATCGTCGGCGCCCTTCGTGGCGACGCTGGTGGACGTGACTGGCCTCGTGATCTATTTCACCGTCGGGATCGTCATCCTGCGAGGCACGGGCTGTGAACTGTCCGTCTGCTTTCGGACTGCTTCAGTCGATGAAGACTGGTGCCGATCTGAATCCTCCTGCGTCACGACACCATCCTGATTCATGACCCGCCCGCTGCGTCGATACACGCTACTGGCACTAGCCCGGTGAGGACGCCCTGCTACGTTAGTGGGTTGCTGGCACTGGCATTGATCTGGGCGATCGGCGCATTCGCGATCGGCGACGAAGCAGCCTCGCGAGGCGCGACCGGATGGAAGCCATAAACAAACGCCTTGAACTCGGCGTGCAGAAAATCTGCGCCGAAGTTGTAGGTCTTCATTTCCCTGAACGCCTGGTCGGCCGTCCAGCCCTGCCCTGTCATGCGATATGCCGCGGTCATCACGCCCGTGCGATGGCGTCCCCCGACGCAATGCACGTAGACCGGTTCGTTGGCCGGATCGTTCACGATGCCCAGGAACTCGGCAAGCTGCCCGGCGGTGGGCGGCTCGTGCGTGGTCATGGGAATCCGGACGTACTTCATGCCGGCCTGCTCGGTCATCCGCCGTTCATTGGGATCGTTGTCGTCGCTGGTCAGATCGATCACGGTCTTCACGCCGAGAGCCGAGAGGTCCGTGTAGTCCTGCCCCGCGGGCTGGGCGCCCCGGTAGTATTTCTCCGTGACCTGCCCGAAGTTGTCGATGCGAATCGTCGGCGCGCTGGCAACGTTGGCGGTCAGCGCGCGTGACTTCGGCACGCGCGACGAAGGGATACGTGAGGGAGACGGCGACGAGTAACGCTGCAGTCGAGCTAACGCGAAGCCTGGGAGCGAGACTCATGTGTGGCCCTCCGGGAGTGGCGATCGTTATTGCAAAGCAGTGCTTGGGGCGCCTGGCTCAAACAGAGCAAATCCGGTACCACGGGAGACCATGCCAATTCCGGGTTCAAGAGGTCGTGAACTGTCCTCAGGTTGCCTCATTCTCGAGTCTCCGCGGACAGCCCATCTACAAATCGGCGCCAGTCGCACGTCGCTGAAGCTTCGACGAGCCCAGCCTCGCGCCTTCAGTCCCCCGTGCGCCTCACGAGCAGGGCCACGCCATGGCCCGGCATCATCACCGGTGTGAGCGCCCAGTAGTCGGCACGATGGTGCACGACCGTCCGTCCGGCAATCGACCCCACGCCCGCACCAAACACGACGTCGCTCAGCCAATGGCGGTTGTCATGCAGGCGCGACACGGCCACATACGAGGCGATGCCGTAGCCCAGGATGGCCTTCCGCCACCCAGGTGCCGTTCGATCACCGTCGCCGCGGCAAAGGTAATGGCGGCGTGGCCCGAGGGAAACGACAGCGAATTGCTGCCGTCCGGACGAAGACGCTGCGTCGAAAACTTGAGGGGCTCAACGAGCATCTCCGTGAGGATCTGCGCCTGGACCAGGTCCATCCCGAGATGCGCGACCTTGGGCTGATTACGCCAGCGGCCAAATGCGTACGTGCCAATCGACATGGCGATCTGCTCAGGCGTGCCACCGAGATATTTTCCGGGCGCCCACCAGTCGTCGCCGGTGTCGTTCTGGCTTTGCAAATGAGCGTTCAACGAAGCATCGGCTGGATGGGCCGCGAGCGCCAACCCTCCGCCGAGTGCGGCGAGGTAGACATTCTGCATCTCGGGCAAGTGCTTGATGTCCTCTCCGAGATTACCCACCAGCGCACGAAGCCCGGTGTGGGTGGGCGTGGGTGGTTCCTTGGCATCGGCGTTCTGTTCCTGCCGGTCCACAGGCGCCGACGTGTCTGTCTGATCCGCTGCAGACGCAACCGCCCAACCCCCCAGCGCCAGGACCAGCGCGAATGTCACGATCGAATACCTGGAGCCGCAGCCTCCGCACGCCGCAACACCACGCTCACGGAGCCTGGGAGACGCGGCAGGGACCTGACATCCATCCCCAGGGAACGACATCGGTCGATGGTAGCGCTTCGGAAAAGCTGCGCTGTGTCATCAATCGGACAGCCGCCTCGGTGGCCGTCGCGCTGATCATCGGCAACAACAGACAATAAAGAGGAAACGCGTCAAGTTTTCGGTAGGGACAACTGCCTGAACGTGCCGCATTGGGTCGGCGGTGGTCGGCTTGCGAATGGAGTCGTCCTGATAGGAGGCTGGGCGCCTGGCTGGCATACGCGGGAAGTCGTGCGACCAGCTCTTCGGGTTGGCTGAGCGCGACGAGATGACCGCCAGCCATCTCGTCTGCGGAGATGCCGAGGCGCTCGCGGGCGACCCGCTTCTGGAACTCGGCTGGCAGGAATCGGTCGTGGCGGGCAACAAGAGCGCGGGTCGGGACCGCGGGCCAGGCTGTGAAGGTGCAGCGGGACGCGAAGACCGTATCCGATTGGCGCGGTTCGCCTTGCGCCCAGGCCTCGTCGATCACCGGCTGCGGAACGTCAAAGAAGTCCGTGAGCGGTTCAAACGGTGCGTCGGCCTCGCGCCCATCGTGCAGGTTCTGCCGGCGCTTCGCCTCGCGATGACCTGTATTCCGCCACCACGCTCCCGGGCTCTCGTTGGGTTCCGGGATAATGGCGTTGACCAACACCAGTAGCGCGATGGCCACTTGGTCGCACACCAGAGGCGCGGTAAAGCCAGCCATCGACTGCGCGACCAGAATCACCCGGCGCGGGTCACGATCACCAATCGCGCGGACAACTGTGGCGGCATACTCCGGAAGGCCTGCCGTATCATCGGCGGCCGGCAGAGCGACGGGAATCGCCTCGTGGCCATGATGTGTGAGCCGCGGCACCACCAAGTGCCAATACATGCGCTTCCGCCCGCGCGGGGGGGGAAAAAACCTCTCTGACTCGGCTGTTCGATTGTCAGGGTTGCGCCCGTGAAAGAAAACGCGCACATCGGCACTATTTAGAGAGATGCGCTATCTACGCCATGTGCTCCCCGCCGTGACCACGGTGTCGACCCTGTTGTTGGCCGGTTGCGGCGGAAACGGGGTCACGCCGACACCGCCGGGCAGCCCGAGCCCAATTCCGACCCCCACCGTGACCGCCAGCGCCTACATCCTCCCGAATGCCGTCACGCTGAACGACGGGGCGTTTGGCGACGAGCCCATTGTCATCTACAAGAGCGAGCGCCTGCGCTGGGTCAACGCGGACGGGCTGGCGCGTCTCGTCGTCGCCGACTCGCCGGATGCGACCGATTTTCGCCAGACCGGCGAGCTTCACGCCGGTGGCAGTGAACAGTCGTTCATCATGACCACGCCGGGGACGACCAGAATCCACTGCGCGATTCACCCCAACATGACCGGCACGCTGATCGTCCGCGAGCACTAGCGGGACCGGCCGGTTTCAGGTAGTATCGCTGCGCCAGCGAGCGCTGGGCGAGGACTCCTGGTGGACGAGCCAGCTGTGCCCAGCCGGAGACGACGATGAAGTTTGCAGAGGATGACAAAGCCGCTGTGACGCAGGTCCTCGCCGACTACTACGCGGCTTTCAGCACCCTCGACGCGCACGCAACCGAGCCCTACTACCATGAGCCATCGCTGCTGGTCAGCCCGGCCGGCGTTGTGTCGACACCGACGCGCGGCGTCTGTGGCCGCTGTCTTTCAACCGGTGATGGAAGGACTGCGGGCGCGGGGCTTCGCCAGGAGCCAGTTAATGAACCTCCGCCTCAAGCGAGTCAGCGCCTGCACCATGATCGCCGGGGGCGTCGCCGTACGCCGCACCGGCCGACGGAGAAGAATTGGAGCGGGCGGGCGTCGTGTACTTGCTGCAAAAGACAAACGCCACGTGGCAATTTGCAACAGTCGTGATGTCACGACGCGCCGACGACGCTTTTCGTCCCGCTCCCAGTGCCGACGACAGTGCCCGGCACGGCATCGCGCCGACGACTTCGTGGACAGAGCGCTGTCGGTACGAAATCCGTCAGCTCGCGTAAATGAGCCAGCTTGTGCGCGCTGATGTCCTTGTTGAGCGACGCCATCCCCTCCGGGTCGATGGCCCGACTCTGAATCAACGCCGCTGCAATGATGGCCTTAGCTTGGACTTGACTGTCGGTCATGGATGGCTCCCTCAGACGGCTTTCCCTCAGACGGCTCTTCTCACCTGTTCCCTGATAATCGCGTTCGCGGCGATTTCGATCCCTTCCGCATTCCAGTGCGTGTCATCCAGCCAGTAGATATAGCGGCCTTGCTGATACTTGCTGCTGCAGCCTGCATGTACTCATCGGTGAGATTGATGACGGGAATCCCCTCTTGTCTGAGCCGGCTTCCAGACTCTTCAGATAGCGTGAGCCCTGAGGCTGCCCCCGCGCGGGCTCCCGAAGCATCGGATAGTAAATCGTGTACTTGTTGGGAACCATAAGCAGAACAAATTTCAGATGCGCTTCCGCGAGCTCGTCCGAAAGCTGTTTCCAGTATTGGATAGGACCATCCACGTCGCGAGCGGCATATTCGTTTTTCACTTCTTCGGGATAGAACAGAATCGGTACTGCCGTTCTCAGGGTTTCGCGGACCACGCGGTCCTTGTAGGATTGGGCAGGATCACGTCGTTCTGCAGCATTTGCAGAAGATCTCGCGAATAGATTTCCAGCGGCGAAACCGTCGCGATATCGTCAGAATCGTCAGCCGGCCCGCCGCGGGTCTGCCACAGCGGCTTCGGATTGCAAAGCGTGTCGGCTTCGGCAAGCCAATCGTACTTGTCGGGAACCAGCCTTTTCCGAAACGGAAACCGTTCAAGATAATCCAGGATGACCGTGCCCTGCCCGGTTTGATTCATCTTCAGTTTTTTTGCGAGTGCGAGAATCCATCCGGACTGATCCACGTCGGCGCCCCCCGCGTTGTATGCCTTGAGGCCGCCCAATTGCTGAAGCTGTCCGGATAACGTGTAGTTATCGTCGACTCCGGACCCGACGATAAAGGAGTCTCCCAGAAGAATGACGTCTGCCGGCCTGCCGTCGAAGATATCGGGCTTGTTGCGGTTGCCGCAGCCGTCCGTGGTAAAACTCTCCGGCCTGAACTGTCGCAACTCCGGATAATTCCCGATGTGCGCCAGATCTCCGGAGGAGTGTGGATTGAAATATGTCCGGTTTGGCGCAAAGATGCCGGGCCGGCCGTGATAGAGACTCATCGCTTCCCATGCCCTGAACGCGTATGATCTGCGGGCAGGAATCGCATGAAGAAATCGACCGCAAACAGGATGACGAGAAGTGCGACTGACGAGTTTTCCAAAGCTGAATTTCATGCCTCGCCCTCCTCTCTACAATTGGAAATACAGAAACGGTGACGGGTGACCGCTGGTGATGACCAGCATGGAAACCAGAAACAAGGTCACGATGCCGACCGCCGCGGCGGGATGCCAATCGTGCTTCAACTCAAACGTATCTTTGCGAAATGCGCCACCAGCGCGGCGATCACCAGACAGGCTATCAATCCCGATTCGGCAGGAATACTTTGAGCCACGAGCCGGAGACGAAGCCGAACATTTTTTTCAGGACGAGTCGCCATTGTCATGTCGACGGCACGAAAAAACACCCAGCCGATGATGACCAGAAAAAAATGTCCAGACCCGTTGGACGCAACGGGCAATTCGAATTTCGAGTCCTTCATGGCGCGATTAATCGCCAGCAGCCCACCGTGATATATCCCCCAGATCACGAACGTCCAGTTCGCGCCGTGCCAGAGCCCACCGAAAATCATGGTGAGCATCAGATTGCGA
>CAVSND010000016.1:0-479257 GCA_963729215.1 uncultured Acidobacteriota bacterium
ATGGGGGGCGATCCGAATGGGCCCAACGTGCGGGTGTTCCGCCACGAGTCGCCCGTCTACCGGCTGACCGGATACCTGCCGATCTTCCCGATCATCTTCAAGGAGAAGGCGGCGGTGATGCTGACGGGCAGCAGCACGTATGTCGCTTTACCGCAACGACAATCGAACCGTTTTCCGGGCCGGGAGTCACGACGCGCAGCGCCGCTGAAGCGCTGACCTTTGCCGCGGAAGTAGGCCAGTCGCTCGAGCGGCAGCTCGGCCGTGTCACGGCGGAGCCGTCGAAGAGAGATCACCGACGTCGAATCAACCGGTTGCCGCTACCCCTGGCAGGATATTTTTATGCCGCTCGATGTTGATCGCCGGTCGAATTCGCGCTCGCGCACGGCAAGCAGGTGCTCGTCGTCGGGGCAGCCGCATCCGCTCGGGGCGCTTCGCGATCGGCACCTCGATCAGCAGACCGAGATGGCGGCGATGTTGTTGCGGCGGCGGTTTGCCGGCGATCGCCGCGTGCGATATCTGGATCTGGGGGATCTCGTCGACTTGAGCGATCCGGAGCGATCGTTCGACCGGATGCACCTCACCGCGCCCGGCAATGCGATCGTGGCCACGGCGCTCGTCGAACCGGTGCGGGCGATGGCCGCGGGGCGGCCGCTGTCGTGACGAAATCGAGTCCGAAAGCCAGCGGCAGCAAGGGGCGCGGCGACGAGGATGTTCTGCATGATGATCCGGTCGCGGTTACTGGCAGGCGTGGCGCAGGGGACGAAGGGACCCGCGAACCCCGAACGATCGTTCGGCTGTCGGTCGGCGGCGTGCTGCTGCTGATCACCGCGATTGCCTCGTGGCGCGGCCGCATCGACGCGCGGCAGTCGTCGGCGGCATCGGCGCTGGTGCTGGTCAGCTGGGCCGACGGCGCCGCGCTGCTCAAGTAGCCGAGCGGTGTGGTGGAAGTTCGCGATGGTGCTCGGCTACGTCAACGCGCGCATCATCCTGACGATCGCGTTTGCGATCGTGCTGACGCCGGTCGGCCTGGTGTGGCGGCTGATCGGCCACGATCCGCTGGCGCAAGCGCCGCAGCACTGGCCCGGCTGGACGCCGTCATCCGAGCGTTATCGCGATCCCGATCATTTCACGCGGATGTATTGAGGTAGTCCATGGCAAAGAGTCGCGTTCTCGGAGAGTTCTGGCAGTTCCTGATGGCAGGAGAAGAAATACTGGCTGCTGCCGATCGTCATCGTGTTCGTCCTGTTCGGCCTGCTGATCGTGTTCTCGCAGTCGAGCGCGGTCGCGCCGTTCATCTACACGCTGTTCTAGACGTGCCGACCGCGCATCCTCGGAATCTCCGCCTACTACCACGATTCGGCCGCCTGCCTGGTCGAGGACGGCCGCATCGTCGCGGCGGCGCAGGAGGAGCGCTTCACGCGCAAGAAGCACGACGCGGCGTTTCCGGCGCAGGCGGTCGAGTACTGCCTGCGCGAAGCCGGCATCACGCCGGCGCAGATCGATCACGTCGGCTTCTACGAGAAGCCGCTCGTCAAGTTCGAGCGGCTGCTCGAGACCTACGTCGCGTGCGCGCCGCGCGGGCTGGCGGTCGTACCTGATGGCGATGCCGCTGTGGCTGGGCGAGAAGCTGTGGATGGCCGACGACATCCGCGATCGACCTCGACGGCTACGAGGGCGAGGTGCTGTTCGGCGAGCACCACGAATCGCACGCCGCCTCGGCGTTCTATCCGTCGCCGTTCGAGCAGGCCGCCGTCGTGACGATGGACGGCGTCGGCGAGTGGGCGACCTCGTCGATCGGCGTCGGCCGCGGGCAGCGCGCTCGAGATCCTGCACGAGCTGCGCTTCCCGCATTCGCTCGGCCTGCTGTATTCCGCATTCACCTACTTCGCCGGCTTCAAGGTGAACTCCGGCGAATACAAGGTGATGGGCCTCGCGCCGTACGGCGAGCCGAAGTACGTCAAGACCATCAAGGACCACCTCGTCGAGATCCGCGACGATGGCAGCTTGTGGATGAACCAGGAGTACTTCACCTACGCGCACGGCCTGACGATGACCGGCGCGAAGATCGAGCCGCTGCTCGGCGGCCCGGCGCGGCAGCCCGAGATCGACGCTGACGCAGCGCGAGATGGATCTGGCGCGGTCGATCCAGGAGATCACCGAAGAGGTGATGCTGAAGATGACCGCGTTCGCGCACCGCGAAACCGGCATGCGCGATCTGTGCCTGGCCGGCGGCGTGGCGCTCAACTGCGTCGGCAACGGCCGCATCCTGCGCGAAGGGCCGTTCGAGCAGATCTGGATTCAGCCGGCGGCGGGCGATGCCGGCGGCGCGCTCGGCGTCGCGATGAGCATCTGGCACGGCATCTCGGCAAGCCGCGCGCAGAGCCCCGAAGCGCGCGGGCACCTGGCAGCGGCCGTCGACGGTCGGCGGCAGCCGGACGCGTGCCGCAAGTACGCCGACGGCATGAGCGGCTCGTATCTCGGGCCCGAAGTTCACCGACGCGAGATCGCAGGCGGTCGATCGAGCAGCGGCGGATGGGTCGCGCACGCGCGTCGACGCCGGCCGTGCTGGCCGACGACGTCGCGGACACTGCTCGCCGCCGAGAAGGTCGTCGGCCTGATGCAGGGCCGCATGGAGTTCGGCCCGCGCGCGCTCGGCGGCCGCTCGATCATCGGCGACGCGCGCTCGCCGAAGATGCAGGCGGTGATGAACCTGAAGATCAAGTTCCGCGAGTCGTTCCGCCCGTTCGCGCCGGCGGTGCTGCGCGAGCACGTCGCCGACTGGTTCGAGCTCGACGGCGACAGCCCCTACATGCTGCTGGTCGCCGACGTGCAGCGGCGATCGCCGGCTGCCGGTGCCGGCGGACGCCGAGACGCTGTGGGGCATCGAGAAGCTGAACGTGCCGCGCTCGACCGTGCCGGCGATCACGCACGTCGACTACTCGGCGCGCATCCAGACCGTGCGCCGCGAGACCAACCCGCTCTACTACGACATCATCGCCGCCTTCAACCGGCGCACCGGCTGCCCGGTGATCGTCAACACGTCGTTCAACGTCCGCGGCGAGCCGATCGTCTGCACGCCGGAAGACGCCTACCGCTGCTTCATGCGCACGCGACATGGACGTGCTCGTGCTCGAAAACTTCATCCTCGAGCAAGGCCGACGCAGCCGAAGCGTGCCGAGGACGAATCGTGGAAGAAGGAATTCGTCGCTCGACTGAGCCAGATCCTCAGCGATCGAAGCCCGAGCGCATGTCGTTCTCGGCGTACTGTCGAGCTGCTGATGAACCTGACCCGGCGCGAAGTGAAGGGCCGCTACACGCCAGTCGCTGTTCGGCGCCGGCTGGGCGATCGCGCAGCCGCTGGCGACGATGGCGGTGTTCACGCTGGTGTTCGCGCGGCTTGGCCAGATGCCGTCGGGCGGCGCGCCGTATCCGCTGTTTGCCTTTGCGGCGCTGGTGCCGTGGTTCTTCTTCTCGAACTCGGTCAACTCCGGCACGATGAGCCTGGTCACGTATCGCAACATCGTGACCAAGACGTATTTCCCGCGCGAGATCGTGCCGCTCGCGCAGGTCGGCTCGCGGCTGGTCGATCTCGCCGCGGCGGCCGGGCTCTTTGCGTCCTGTTGATGGTCTACTACGGCGTCGGCGTCGACGCCGTGGGCGCGCTGATGCCGCTGCTTCTTCGTGCTGCTCGTGCTGTTCACGCTCGGCGTGACGCTGGCGACGTCCGCGATCAACGTGTTCTATCGCGACGTCAGTCCGGTCGTGCAGATCGGCCTGCAGCTGTGGCTGTATCTGACGCCGGTCGCGTATCCGCTGTCGGCGGTGCCGGAGAAATACCGCCTGCTTCTTCCTGCTGAATCCGCTGACCGGCGATCGTCGAAGGGCTGCGCGCGGTGCTGGTGTTCGGCCGCGCGCCCGAGTGGGAGCGTCGTCGGCGATCTCCGCCGCGATGATCGTCGGCGATGTTCATCGGCGCGCTGGTCCTGTTCAAGAAGCACCGACAAGTACTTCGCGGACTGTGATCTAGGCGTCGACTGGCGATCGCCATTCAACTCGAGAACGTCACCAAGCGGTATCGCACCGGCCGCTCGCGCACGCGTCGTCGATCTGGTCGCCGTCGAGCGTCGACTCGCTGCGCGGGCAGGACGCACGAGGTGCACAGCGCCACGCGCGGCAGATCGAGGTCGACCATCCATGCGCTGCGCGACGTGTCGTTCGAGGTGCCGCGAGGGCGCGGGCCTCGGCATCATCGGCCGCAACGGCGCCGGCAAGACGACGCTGCTGAAGCTGATCTCGCGCGTGACGTGGCCGACCAGCGGCAAGGTGCGCGTCGCCGGCCACGTCGTGTCGCTGATCGAGCTCGGCGCCGGCTTTCACCCCGAGCTGACCGGCCGCGAGAACGTCTATCTCGGCGGCGGGCCTGTTCGGCCTGACGCGCAAGGAGATCGATCGGCAGTTCGACGCGATCGTGCAGTTCGCCGACGTCGAGCGGCTGATCGACACGCCGATGAAGCGCTACTCGTCCGGGCTCTACGCGCGGCTCGGATTCAGCGTCGCGATCCACAGCAATCCCGACATCGTGCTCGTCGACGAAGTGCTGTCGGTCGGCGACGCGTCGTTCCGCCGCCGCGCGCTCGAAGCGCTGCGCGGCCTGATCGCGGCCGGCAAGACCGTGCTGTTCATCTCGCACGACATGTGGAACGTGCGCCGGTTGTGCAGCGACATCCTGTGGATGGAAGAAGGGCAGGTGCGCGCCTACGGCGATGCCGGCGAGATCGCCGAGCGCTACATGAACGAGGTGAACCTGCAGGCGCTCGCCAACCAGGCGACCGCGCTGCAGAGCCATCGCGGCGGCACCGGCGAGGTGCGCTATCGAGGCGGTCGAGTCGTCGACGCGTCCGGCGCGCCGACGGCGCTGTTCGCGCCGGCGACGCGCTGGTCGTGCGCGCCTCGTATCGCGCCGACAAGCGCAGTCGAGCGGCCGGTCTTCCAGGTCGCGATCGTCGACGTCGATACCGGCGTCGTGGTCACGACGGCGAGCTCGCGGCCGGGCGACGTGCCCGGCGACGGTCGAGGGCGACGGCGAGATCGAATCCGCTTCACGCACCTGCCGCTGCGGCCGCGGCAGTACGTGCTGCGGCTGTCGATCACCGACGGCGCACCAGCTCGCCTCGTACGACGTGGTCACCGCCGGGCCGCGGTTCGCGGTCACCGGGCCAGGGCGGCGGCGTCGACAGCCTGGCCGACGAACAGGACGGCCTCGTGACGTGCCGTTCGAGATCGATGCATGCGACGCCGTCGATGTGAGGCGACCGAGCAACTGAGTGGACGGCATCGCAGTCTTCATTTCCGTTCCGCACGGCACGAGCGCCGGCAACATGCTGCGCTCCGGCGGCTGCTCGATCGCGCTGCTCGACGGCGGATCGATCGCTCCGCGTCGTGCTGCTGTCGCCGCTGTCGCGCGACGCCGGCGTTCGTGCGCGAGTTCGAGCCGCGCGCGTGTCCGTTCGTAGATCTGCCGCGCGCACACGGCCGGCGGGCCTCGAGGCGCGGCTGCTGGCGATCGTCCAGGCCGAGTTATCTCGAGCCGGGCGAGACCGAGTCGGTGCGGATCCGCCTGGCGGAGGCGCGCGCCAACGGCATCATCCGGCTGCCGATCAAGGCGAAGCGGCTGCTGGCCGCGCGCTCGCGCCGTCGATCGTCGCACAACGGCGACCCGCTACGCGCTGTCGGATCGCCTGGTGTCGCATCCGCAGGCTGGACGAGCTGTTCGACCAGCATCGGCCGGCGCTGCTCGTCGCGGCGAATCCCGGGCCTGGTGTTCTCCGAAGTGCCGCTGCTGCGGACGGCGCGGCGCCGCGGCGTCCGCAGCATGGCGATCGATCCCAGCTGGGACAACTTCACCAACAAGCTGATCCCGGTGCGCCAGGTCGATCGCCTGGTGGTGTGGAACGACATCATGAAGGCGCAGGCGATGGAGCTGCACGGCTATCGCGCCGATGCGATCCGCGTCGCCGGCGCGCCGCAGTTGGATCCGCATTTCCGCGCCAGCGGGACGCCGCGCGAGGAATTCTTCCGGCGGATCGGCGCCGATCCGTCGCGCAAGCTGATCGCGCTGACGACGACGCCGCGATCGCTCTACAGCCATCACGATCACGTGCTGCGTGTGATGGTGCGGCGATGCGACGGCGGCGCGCTGGCCGGCGCGCAGGTCCTGGTGCGCCTGCACCCGCGCGACGAGATGGTCCGCGTACGCGGAGTTCGCGAGCACGCCGCACGTCATTATCGAGAAGCCGTTCCGGACGACGGTGCGCGCCGGCGACGGCCTGGCGATCGACATGACGCCGGAGAATCAGCGGCACCTCGCCGACACGCTGCGCCACAGCGACGTCGTCGTGCAACGTCGCCTCGACGATCGCCATCGAGGCGGCATCTTCGACACGCCGGTCGTCAACATCGCTTCGACGGCGAGACGCCGTCGACGTCGCGCGGTCGGCGCGGCGCTATTACCCGTTCACGCATTACGTGAACATCACCCGGCGGCACGCCGTTCGCGGTCGCCGGGACGCCGGACGAGATGGTCGAGCGTCGGCGCGCTACCTCGCCGATCCGTCGCTCGATCGCGGCGGGCCGGCGCCGCGTGGTGCTCGATCAATGCCAGTTCATGGACGGTCGATCGCGCGGAGCGGGTCGGCGCGCCACGTGATGCGACGAGCTCGCCGACGCGTCGGGCCTGACCCTGGATTCCAACACATGTGCGGCATCGCTGGATTCGTCTCGCTGAACGGCCGAGCCGGCCGGACCGCGAGCGGCTCGCGCGGATGGTCGCGACGCTCAGGCATCGCGGCCCCGACGATCACGGGCTCGTTCACCGACGGTCCCGCGGCGCTCGGCGCGGCACGATTGAGCATCATCGACGTCGCCGGCGGCCATCAGCCGATCTCGATCGACGACGGCGCGATCACCGTCGCGCAGAACGGCGAGATCTACAACTACGTCGAGCTGCAGCGAGCGAGCTCGAGCGCGCCGGCCGCCGCATCGCGACGACGTGCGATACGGAAGTGATCGCGCACCTGTATGCCGCCGAAGGGGTCGCGGCTTCCGCCGCATGCGCGGCATGTTCGCGGTGGCGATCTGGGACGCGGCGCGGCAGCGGCTGGTGCTGGCGCGCGATCGGGTCGGCAAGAAGCCGCTCTACTACTGGAGCGGAACGGTGAACTGCTCTTCGGGTCGGAGACCAAGGCGATGCTCGCCGCGCTCGACGAGGCGCCGCCGGTCGATGCCGGCGGCGCTGCTGACTTTTTCACGTTCGGATATGTGGCGGGCAACAGCGCGATCTTCGAGGGCATGCACCGGCTCGAGCCTGGTACCGCGCTGATCGTCGATGCGCGCGCCGGCACGCTGCGTCATCGAGCGTTACTGGACGCTGGCCGGACGGCCGCGTCGCGATACGATGTCCGAAGACGAGGCGATCGAGCGGCTCCGCGCCGAGCTCGACGAAGCGGTGCGCATCCGCCTGCGATCGGACGTGCCGCTCGGCGCGTTTCTGAGCGGCGGGATGGATTCGGCCGCGGTGCTCGCGCTGATGGCGCGCCACTCGTCGCGGCCGGTGCAAGACGTTCACGATCGGGTTCGGCGATCCGGCACTACGACGAGCTCGACGAAGCGCGCAGCGACGGCCGACGCGTTCGGCGCCGATCATCACGAGCAGATCGTCACGCCCGACTGCGTGCGCGTGGCCGAGACGCTGGCGTATCACTACGACGAGCCGTTCGCCGACGCGTCGGCGATTCCGACGTACTACGTCTCCGAGCTCGCGCGCCAGCACGTCACGGTCTGCCTGTCCGGCGACGGCGGCGACGAGCTGTTCGCGGGCTACACGCCGTATGCCGACGCGCTCGCGCGCGTGCGGCACCGGCCGGCGTGCGAGCGCTGCGCTCGGCTGTCGGCGCCGGCGCGCGGCTGGTGCCGGTTCACGCGCGCGGCAAGGGCCGGCTGAGCACGATGGCGCTCGGCCCCGAGGCCTGGTTCGTCTGGCGCCGCACCGTGTTTCCCGACTACCTGCTCGAAGCCGTCGTCGACCGCGACGTGCTCGCGGCCGGCACGCGCTGCCCGAGCGCGAGGCGGTCGAGCAGATCGCGCCGCGCCGGGCCCGCTGCTGTCGCGGCTGCAGCACTGGGATCAGCGCCACTACCTGCCCGACGACATCCTCGTGAAAGTCGATCGCGCGACGATGGCGCATTCGCTCGAGGCGCGCTGCCCGCTGCTCGATCATCGCGTGATCGAGCTGGCCGGCGCGCAGTCGTCAGCGCGCCACGGCGACGCGCAGACGACGAAGCGGCTGTTCCGCGAGGTGATTCGCGCCGTGGGTGCCCGCCGACGTGCTGACGCGGCCCAAGCGCGGCTTCGGCGTGCCGCTGCGGCGCTGGTTCCACGAAGGGATGATCGGCTGGGCGCGCGACATCCTGCTCGACCCGCGATCGCGCCAGCGCGGCTGGACGCGCGCCCGCGAGGTCGGCGCGCTGCTGCGGCAGCACGAGATCGGCATCCGCGATCACGCCAAGCGCATCTGGGCGCTCGTCTGCCTGGAGCTGTGGGCGCGGCAGCACGTCGATCGGCGCCAGCGGACGCGGCGCGCATGCGCGTGACGATGCTCGTGCGCTGCCTGGCGATGATGCGCGGCGGCGGCGAGACGCGTCACCTGGCGTGGATGCGCGAGCTGACGGCGCTGGGCGTCGACGTCGACGTCATCACCGGCGCAGCCGCTGTTCGGCGGCGCGCGATATCCGGTCGACTGGCGTCACGCGCGACGGTGCTGCGGTCGCCGTATCTGCGCGACTTCGTCTACCGCTTGCAGCACCGCGCGGCTTCGGCCGCCTGACGATGGACGCGCTGCACCTGGACGAGGAGTGGTTCTGCCGCGCCGCGTGGCGGCGAGATCGCGCGCCGGCCGGCCGCGCCGGACATCGTGCACGCGCACGCGCTGCACCAGGCGGCGCGCCTGCGCCGGCGGATCATGCCGGTGGTGATCAATCTTCCGGGTGCGCCGAATCCGCGCTACGCCGACGATCTGCAGCGGGCGGACGCGCTCGTCGCGGACGGCTGGGCCGCGCGGCACTGCCGGCGATACTGGGCAGCCGGTCGAGCACGTGCCGAAGGGCGTCGATGCCGACGCTGTTTCACGCCGGACGGCGCCGAGCGTGCGGCGCGCTCGGCCTCGACGGCAAGCGGCGTCGTGCTTGCGGTCGGCCGGCTCGTGCCGATCAAGAACATGGCGCTGCTGGTCGACGCCATCGCGCGCGTGCGCGCAATCGCGATCCGACGCGCATCTGCGTGCTCGTCGGCGACGGCCCGGAGCTGGCACAGCCTGAGGCAGCGGGCGGCGCGCGCTCGGCATGGCGCGAGCGCGTGACGTTCGCCGGCTACGTGCCGCAGCGAGCACACTGCCGCCGTACTATCGCGCCGCCGATATGTTCGCGCTGTCGTCGGACTTCGACAACTCGCCGAACGTCGTGCTCGAAGCGATGGCGTGCGGCCTGCCGGTCGTCGCGACCGATGTCGGCGGCGTCGCCGAGTTCGTCGTCGAGGGCCGCGGCGGCGCGCTCGTGCCGCCCGGCGATGCGGCGCGCGATGGCCGGCGCGATCGAGCGACTGGCTCGGCACGCCGGCGCAGCGCCGCGAGGCCGGCGCGTTCAACCGTCGGCGCGTGCGTGCGAGCGCATTCTCGTGGCGCGCGAGCGCCGCAGCGGCTGCTCGACGTCTACGACAGGTGATCGCCGGCGCGGCGCGCCGCGAGGGTGCCGGCGTGAAGGTCGCGCTTCGAGACGACGACACGTGCTACTTCACGTCGCCGGAGACGCTCGAGCGCGTCTATCACGACGTGTGGGATCGCGTGCCGGTCTGCCTGGCGACCGTGCCGTTCGCGATCGGCTACGAGCGCGACGGCATTCCGCGCGAGCACTGGCACTCGGGCGAGGCGTTTCCGCTCGAGCAGAATGCGCGCTGGTGCCGTTTCTCAAGGCGCTGATGGCGGCGGGCGCGTCACGATCGCGCTGCACGGCTACACGCACAGGATTATCCCGACGGCTACGAGTTCCAGGCGGCGCCGGATCCCGAGCGGCGCGTGCGCGAAGGCCTGCGCTATCTGCGCGAGACGCTCGGCGCCCCGATATCCGATGTTCGTGCCGCCGCACAACGCGCTGTCGAAGCGCGGCCTCGCGGCGGTCGAGCGCCGCCGGGCTCAACATGCTCGGATCGTTCCTGTCGTTCCGCCCGTCGATGCGGCCGTGGGACGCGCGCACGCTCGCGCAACTGGTGGCGCGTGCGCGCGTATCGCGCGGCGACCGGGCCGCGCCGAAGCGCGATCGCTTCGTGTATCCGCACGTGCTGCGCTACGCGGCGGCACGCGGAGTTCGGCTGCCACAGCCTGATTCCGGGCACGACCTCGAAGAGCTGGTCGCCGGCGTTCGACGAGGCGCGCCGCGCCGGCGGCGATTTCTGTCTCGCGACGCACTACTGGGAAGTGGACGCGAGCGATGAAGGACGTGCTGCTGCGCGTTCCTCGATCACGCCGCGCGCGTGCGCGGACGTGCGGTTCGTCGCCGCCGAGGAGCTGTTCGCGATGACGCGGCTTCGCCGACGCGCGCTGGGCGGACGAAGGCCGCGGCGCTCTACGACGACGGCGTATGCGCGAGCGGTATCGCGCCCACGACGATGAGCTCGGCAGAGCGGCGACGCCGTATCGGCGTTCTGTCGGCGTGGCTGCGCGAGTGTGCGAGCGGTTCGACGCCGCCGATCGACGTGCTCGATCTCGGCTGCGGCACCGGCCGCTACTTCTGCGCGCTGCAGGGCGTCCGCGACGCTCGTCGGCATCGACGCGTCGGCGGCGATGCTCGGCCGAGGCGCGGCACCCGTCGCACGCCGAGCGCATCACGCGCGACGCGATCACGCTCGTGCAGGGCGACTCTGCTGACGCACGAGTTCGCGCCGGCCGCTTCGATCTCGTCTACTCGATCGGCGTGCTGGCCGAGCACGTGCCGTTCAGACGACGCTGGTCGTGCCGCGTGCGTCGCGCTGGCTGAGGCCGGGCGGCCGGTTCGCGTTCACCACCGTGCATCCGGAGTCGCCGTCGATCCCGCGGACGCGGTCGGCGCGCCGGGTCGGCGCGCGCGCTCGCTGCCGTGCGCCGGCCGCGCTGCGGCGCCGCTGCGCGCCGCCTGATCGCCGGCGGGCTGTATGCCGACGAGGCGCGGATCGCAGAGCTGCTCGCGCGCGCGTTCGCGATCGAATCGCTCGAGCGGTTCGAGTCCGAGGCGCACCTGCACTGCCTGTGCGTCGCGCGAAAGGAGTGCGCATGAGCTTCGCCGCGATCGCGCGTGCTCGTCATCGGCGGACTCGGCTTCATCGGCGTCAACCTGACCGGCGACTGCTGACGCGCCGGCCGCGCGGTCACCGTGGTCACGCCGTCGCTGCGACGTCATCGCGGCGCGGCGCGACGCTCGACGCGCGCCGCGGCGTGCGCGTCGTCGAAGGCGATCGTGCGCGATCGCGACGGCCGATGGCGGCCGCCGTCGCGGAGCAGGACGTCGATCTTCAACCTCGCCGGGCGAGTCCGGCGCCGTGCGCAGCATGGAGGACCCCTGGACCGATCTCGACGTCAACTGCCGCGGCAACCTGGTGCTGCTCGAAGCGCTGCGCGCGCGAGAACCGCGACGCGAAGCTGGTGTTCGTCGGCTCGCGGCTGCAGTACGGACGCGCGGCGCCGGCAGCCGGTCGGCGAAGAGCACGCGCGCCGATCCGCTGTGCGTGCATGCCGTGCACAAGCTGACCGTCGAGCAGTACCTGCGGCTCTACAGCGAGCTGTTCGGCCTGCGCTACACGGTCGCGCGCCTCACCAATCCGTACGGGCCCGGCCAGCCGCGCGACCGCACGGCCTACGGCGTCGTCAACCGCATGATTCACCTGGCGCTGCCGGCGAGCCGCTGCCGATCTACGGCGACGGCGCGCAGCAGCGCGACTACGTCTACGTCGACGACGTCGGTGCAGGCGCTGCTGCAGCTCGGCGAGTCGCCGCGCGAGCCGATGGCCGCGCCTACAACGTCGGCAGCGGCATCGGCACGCCGCTCGTCGACATGGCCGGCACGATCATCGCGCTCGCCGGCGGCGGCGCGTCGAGCACGTCGCGTGGCCGGCGCTCGCCGAGCAGATCGAAACCGGCGATTTCGTCGCCGACATGTCGCGCATCCGCGCGCGAGCTCGGCTGGGCGCCGGCGTGTCGCTGCGCGAGGGCCTCGAGCGGACGGTCGCGTTCTACCGGGCGCACGCGCGTCGTGACGCGCGCGCGCGCACGCGTGTCGTCTATCTCGCGCACGCGTTCATGGTCGGCGGCGCCGAGGAGATGGTGCTCAACCTGGTGCGGCACCTGCCGGAGCGGTTCGAGCCGGTGGTCTGCTGCATCCACCAGGCCGGCCCGATCGGCGAAGAGATTCGGCGGACCGGCGTGCCGGTTCCGCGTGCTCGGGCTGACCCCGGGACTGCGGCGGCCGCTGCGACGTCGTCGGCATCCGGCCGCTACCTGCGCGAGCACGCAGCCGACGATCGTCCACACGTTTCTGCTGACCGCCAGCCTGTACGGACGGCTCGCCGCGATCCTCGCGCGCGTGCCGATCGTGATCGGCACCGAAGTCAACATCTACGAGCACAAGCGGCCGCGCATCACGCGATCGCCGAGCGGCTGCTGATGGCGCGGCACCGATCGCGTGGTCGTCTCGGCCGAATCGGTGCGCGATTTCTACATCGAGCAGGTGCACGCCGATCCGGCGAAGGTCGACGTGATCTACAACGCGGTGGACTGGTCGCAGCTCGACGCGACGACGATCGCGCGCGCGACGATGCGCGCCGGTGTCGGCGTGCCGGCCGACGCGCCGCTCGCCGGCGATCATCGCGCGGCTGACCGAGCAGAAGGCGCACCGCGTATCTGTTCGACGCGATGGCGACGACGCCGGCGCTCGACGCGCTGCACCTGCTCGTCGTCGGCGACGGCGACCTGCGCGACGACGCTGCGTGCGCCAGGTCGAGCGCTCGGGCTGTCGCCGCGCGTGCATTTTCTCGGCGCCCGGCGCGACCTCGGCAACCTGCTCGGCGCGATCGACATGTTCGTGATGCCGTCGCTCTGGGAAGGCCTGCCGCTGTCGATGGTGCTGGCGATGGGCGCGGGCCTGCCGGTGGTGGCGACGCGCGTCGCCGGCATTCCCGAAGTGGTGCGAGGACGGCGAGACCGGCCTGCTGGTGCCGCCGGCCGATCCGGCCGCGCTTGGCGCGGCGCTGGCGCGGCTGGTCGCCGATCCGGCGCTGCGGCAGCGGCTGGGCGCGGCGGCGCGCGCGTTCGTGCTGCCGCGCTTCGGCGTCGACGGCTACGTCGAGTCGCGTGACCGCGTCTCTACGATCGGCTGCTCGCGGCGACGAGGCGCTCGCGTGAAGCTCGGCATCGTCTATCACATGCCGTTCTGGCAGGCCGCCGACGGCACGCTGTGGGAAGTCGAAGGATCGTTCGCCCGCTACGTCGATTCGCTGGCGCCGTACTTCGACGAGATCTCGCTGTGCGTGCCGGTCCTCGACGCGCCGCGCGGCGAGGGCACGCGCGTGCGAGCGACGAACGTCACGCTGGCGCCGCTGCCGTACTTTCGACGGCCCGGTGCAGTTCTATCCGCAGGCTGCCGGCGATCTGCCGCGCATCTGTCGCGCTGGGTGCGCGGCGTCGACGTGCTCCACTGCCGCGTGCCGACGCCGGCGGCGATCTTCGCGTTCGCGTTCGCGCGGCTGCTCGGCCGGCCGCGTGTTCCTGCTGGTCGTCGGCGACTTCAGGCGCTGCTGCCGACGCTGCCGTATCGCGGCGTCAAGCAGATGCTGTGGCGCGCCTACATCGCGTTCGAGGAGTGGACGTGCAGTGGATGGCCGACGCGCGCTGACGTTTGCCAACGGCGCGGCGCTCGCGCGCGAAGCACCGCGGCCGGGCGCCCGGTCATCGAGACGCACGACGACGACGATCAGCGCGAGCGACATTGCGACGCGCGACGGACACCTGCCAGCGGCGGCCCGTCCGCGTCCTGACCGTGAGCCGCATCGATCCGCGGAAGGGCCTGCGCGTGCTGCCCGACGGCGTCGCGCGGCTGCGCGGCGCGCGGCCTCGACGTCGACGCTCGACATCGTCGGGCCGCGGTCGGCGCGCCCGGCGAAGACGAGCGCGACGCGATCCTGCGCGAGCGCGGCCGGCTCGGCGTCGGCGATCGCGTGCGCTCGCGGCCCGGTGCCGCTCGATCGGCTGATGCCGCTCTATCGCGACTACGACCTGTTCGTGCTGCCGACGCTGCCCGGCGAAGGCATTCCGCGCGTGCTGCTGGAAGCGATGACCGGCCGGGCTGCCGGTCGTGACGACGCGCGTCGCCGGCATTCCGAGCCTCGTGACGCACGAGCGTCAACGGCCTGCTGGTCGACGACCGACGGCCGGACGCGGTCGCCGACGCGGTCGAGCGCTGATCGTCACCGACGCCGCGCTGCGCCGGCGGCTCATCGCCAACGGCTACGAGACCGCGCGCGCGCACACGCTCGAAGCGCAGGCGGCCGGCATGATGCGCGAGGTGTCGCGCGCGCCTGCAGCGTCACGCTGCGGCAGCCGGCGACGGCGTCCGGCCGCGTGAGCGATGAGCCGGTCGCCGCAAGATCTGTTTCGTGCTGCCGTCGCTGAACGGCGGCGGCGCCGAGCGCGCGGCGGTGCAGATCCTGAACGCGCTCGACGCAGCGGCGTGGGACCGCTCGATGTATCTGTTCCGCGAGGAGGGCCCGTATCTGGCCGATGTGTCGATGCCGCAATCGAGCTGGTCGCCGGCGGCACGGCGAGTCGCGGGTCGGGCGCTGGCGCGCGCTGCGCCGCTTCATGCGCGCGCACGCGGCCCGCAGCTCGTGGTGTCGTTCCTGAGCTACTTTTCGGTGCTGACCGCCGTGCGGCCGCCGGCGTCGGCGCGCGCGTGGTGTTCAACCAGCAGACGCCGATGTCGGCATTCCTCGACGACGCGCGACTATCACTGGCGGCGGCCGCTGGCATCGGCGCGCTGTTCGCGCTGGTCGACGCGCCTCGGCTATCGGCGCGCCGACGCTGATCGTGACGACGTCGACGGGCGTGGCCGACGATCTGGTCGAGGCCGTTCGGCGTCGCGCGCCGGCGCATGCGCGTCGTGCACAATCCGGTCGATCTCGGCCGCCGTCGCGGCCGCCGCGGCCGAGCCGATCGATCCCGCAGCACGACGGCGCGTGGACGCGGCCGGTGATCGTGGCGGCCGGCCGGCTGGCCGAAGCCAAGAACTATCCGCTGCTGATCGATGCGCTCGCGCTGCTGCGCGCGCGACGTGCCGGCGCGCCTGTTCATCCTCGGCCAGGGCGAGCGAGGAGCCGGCGCTTCGCAGCCAGTCGCCGCGCGCGGGCTCGAAGACGCCGTCGTGCTCTGCGGCTTTCAGGCGAACCCGTGGAAGTACATCGCGCGCGCCGACGTGTTCGCGCTGACCTCGCGCTACGAAGGATTCGGCAACGTGCTGGTCGAGGCGATGGCGTGCGGCGTGCCGGTGGTGGCGACCGGCTCGCCGGGCACGCGCGAGATCGTCGACGACGGCGTCGACGGCCTGCTGGTCGAGCGCGCACGAACCGGCGGCGGTCGCGGCGGCGCTCGAGCGCGTGCTGACCGATGACGCGCTGCGGAGCGGATGGCCGCGGGCGCGCGCGCAGCGCGCAGCGGTTCGCGCTGCCGGACGATCGCCGCGGCGTACGATCGCGTCTTCGGCGAGGTGCTCGCGTGAGCGGCGCACGGCGTCGGCATCCCGTCGAGGTCTGGCGATCGCGGTCGTGCGCGGCGTCGCGATCGGCATCGTCTACACGCTGTCGCCGTTGACCGTGTGGTTCGCGCGGCGATGTCGGTGCTCGTGCGCCGCCGGTCAGGGACTCGACGGCGACGAGCGCCGGTGGATCCTGGCCATGCTGGTCGTCGCGATCGCGCTGCGCGTCGCCGCCGTCGGCGGCGCTGTTTCTGCTGACCGATCACCGCAGCGTGCCGTTTGGCAGCTTCTTCGGCGACGAAGAGTATTCGTCAAGCGATCGATGTGGCTGCGCAACGTGGCGCTCGGCATCCCGGTGCATGGCGCCGACCTGATCTACGCGTTCGACGAATACAGCGCCACCAGCTACCTCTACGTGCTGGCGTTCCTGCAGGTGCTCGTCGGGCCCGCGCCGTACGGCGTCCATCTGCTCGGCATCGCGTTCTATCTGGCCGGCGCGGTGATTCTGTACCAGACTGTCAGGCCGGCGTTTGGCCGCATGCCGGCGCTGGTCGGCCTCGTCTTCCTGCTGTTTCTGCCGAGCCTGTTTGCGTGGTCGGTCTCCGCGTTGAAGGAGCCGCTGTTATTTCCTGTTGACCGTCTGAGCGTCGCGCTGGCGGTCCAGCGTCGTTCGCGGGCCCGGCCTCTGGCGCCGCGGCTGGCGGCCGCGGGCGCGATCGTGGCGATTGCGGCGCGCTCGAAACCGTTCGCCCGGCGGGCGGGGTGCTGAGCGCCGCCAGCGTCACCGGCGGCCTCGGATCGCCGTGCTGGTCAGCCGTCCTCGGCTGCTGATCGCGACGATGGTTGCCGTGCCGATTGTCGCTGGTGCGGCGCTGGCCCGTCCCGACGCGCAGGGTGAAGGCGTATGCCGGCGTGCAGGCGGCGGCCAGGCAGCATTGGGGCCACGTGGCGACGCCGGGCTACGTCTACCAGCTTGCTCGACGACCGCCTTTACCCGGACAAGAGCGAAATCGACGACATGCAGTTTCGGCGAGAGCGCACGGTTCGTGGTCCGGGCGCTGGCGCGGTAGTCACCGTCCCGTTGCCGTGGGAAGTCCAGTCGCGGCCGGCGCTGTCGTACGTGCCGGAGCAGATCGTGTGGTACATCCTCGTGCGCTGGCACCCATCGGTTTCGTGCTGGCGTGTCGGCGCGATGCCGCTGCTGCCGGCCTGCTGATGGCGCACACGCTCGTCGCCGCGATCACGGTCGCCCTGATCAGCGGCAACGTCGGCACGCTCGTCCGGCACCGCGGCCTGGCGCTTCCCTATCTTGTGTGGTTGAGTGCGGTCGGCGCCTGCGGTCTGTTGTCACGCCCGCGACGCGGTGACGCGATTGCCGGCTGCCAATCACGATTGAGGTACAACCAGATGTCGATCGTCGATGATCGCGGCCGCCTTGCCGGCCGCTGGAACCTGGTGGATGCCATTGTCGCGGTGGTCATCATCGTGCTCATCCCGATGGCCTACGGCGCCTACCTCTTGTTTCGGACGCCGCCGCCAAAGCTGATCGGGATCGAGCCGAACAAGCTATACGCGGGGCCGAACCTGCGGATCGCGATCAACGGCCAGAATCTTCGGCCGTTCATGCGCGTGTCGTTCGACACGATTCAAGGCCGCACCTTTCAGATCGGCAGCACGAAGAGCGCCTTCGTCGATTTGCCCGATCTCGGTCCGGGCACGTATGACGTCGTGCTGTTCGACTACATGCAGGAAGTCGATCGCCTGCCGAAAGCGCTGACGATTCTTCCGGCGGCGTCGGTGTCAATCCTCGACATGGAAGTGGGCGGCTCGTTCAAGCAACTGACGGACGCACAGGCCAGCCAGTTGAAAAGCGGCACAGGGTTCCCGCGGCCGGCCCGCTCGCCGAGATCGTCGAGCATCGGCCCGAAAGTGCCGGGCAACGTGCGCGTGCGAGCCGGCGACGTCACCCTGGTGGTGCCGACCGCTCAGATCGGACGTCCCCGCGACACTGCGGCTGAAGTGCTGGCTGGCCAGCAACCCCGACGGATCGGTGCGCTGCATGATGTCCGGACCAGTCCAGCCGGCCGCCGTCGCGCCCGACTCGGTGCTGACCCTCGCGGGGCCGCAGGGGTGGGTCAACTTTCAAATCAACGAGGTGCATCTGGCAGCGACGCCCGAAACGGTTCGGGCGCGCATTCGTTTCGTCGTGACGCCCGAACTCCTGACGGTGATGATGGCGGGCGACGTCGATAGCAGCCCGGCCGCCCGCGCCCAGGGACACGCCGCGACAATCGAGGCCCTGGGCTCGGCCCGCGCGGTGTCCGCGTCCGAGGCCGGGCCACGCGCGCCCCTTGGTGGCGCCGTCCGCATCGTCGATGCGACGGTCCGCGTGCCGTTGCAGCGCGCCCCGGGGGCTGGACGTACAAGGATCAGCCGTTCAAGACCGGCGTGCCGTTTTCGTTCGAAACGTCTCAGTACGTGGTGCACGGAGAAGTCAGCGACGCGATGCTGGCGTCACTTCCTCAGAGCGGACTGGTGAAGCAGTGACGGGCACGAGGCGATGGGCCAGGTGGTGGCTCTTCGCATACGAGGCCGGCCGCGGCCTGACCTTACCGCGCGCCGACGTGGCCGCATCCGATCTGACCGTCGAGCGGCTGCTCGCGCAATCCGCGCCGCTCTTCTACGCGCGTGCCGCCGCCGACACGCTGCTGCGCGCGTGGACCGGTTCGCGAACGTCTGCATGTGCTCCGACCGCTCGTGCGGGACTTCCTGCCACTCACACCGGGGCAGCGCCTGCGCGTGACGGGCCTCCTCGCGGCGATCGGAGCGCTGACCGCCCTCGCGCTGCGCGCCGCCGGTCCGGCACACGCCGGACTTTTTCCGTGGCTGGTGCCGGCCGTGGTGGCGCTGGCCGGCGTGCTCGTCGCGGCCGCGGGCGAACCGCTTGCCCGTGCGCTGGCAGATTCGCCGCAGTGACCCCGAGGCCGATCCGCGTGCTGGCGCTGTCGCCGATTCCGATCGAGGGCGCGGGCTGCCGCTTTCGCATCGCGCAATTCATGCCCTACCTCGAGTCGGTCGGGATCTCCGTCACGCTCAATTCGCTGTTCACCTCGGAGTTCTTCCGCCACGTCTATCAGCGCGGCCATCATGCGCAGAAAGCGATGACCTTTGCCGCCCTCGCGCTCAAGCGGCTCGAGTCGCTGCGCCATACGTCGCAGTTCGATCTGATCCTGATTTACCGCGAGATTTTTCCGATCGGTCCGGCGATTGTCGAGCGGCTGCTGTCCTCGCGCGGCCGGCCGCCGATCGTCTTCGATTTCGACGACGCGATTTTCCTGCCGAGCGTGAGCGATGCCAACCGCCTGATTGGCGCCCTCAAGCGGCCGCAGAAGGTCGCGTCGATCATCCGCCACAGCGACCACGTCATTGCCGGCAACGAGTATCTGGCCGGCTACGCGCGGCAATTCAACCCGGCGGTGACGATGATTCCAACCTGCGTCGACACGGATCGCTTCGCGCCGCGGCCCGGCGGCGCGCCGCCGGCCGCCGCCGACGCACGCGAGCCGGTGATTGGCTGGATTGGCAGTCCGACGACGGCCTCTTATATCCGCAGCCTGGCCGGCGTGCTGCGGCGCGTGCGGGAGCGGCACCCCTTCACCCTGCGGGTCAGCGGCACCGGCGCGCCGGTCGAGATACCCGGTGTCTCGGTGGACAACCCGGTATGGTCGCTCGACCGCGAAGTCGAGTTATTCAACACCTGCGACGTCGGCGTGTATCCGCTCGCCGACGATGAATGGTCGAAGGGCAAGTGCGGCTTCAAGGCGATCGAGTTCATGGCGTGTGGCGTGCCGGTCGTCGCCGCCGCGGTCGGTGTCAATTGCCAGATCATCGAGGACGGCGAGAACGGGTTCCTCGCCGCCACCGACGACGAGTGGGTGGAGAAGATCTCGCGCCTGCTCTCGGATCGCGAGCTCAGGCAGCGCTTCGCGGCGGCCGGCCGGCGGACGATTGAGGAGAGGTATTCACACGTGACGAACGCACCGAAGCTGGCGGCGACCCTGCGCGCCGTGGCCGAGCGAGGGAAGGCAGGCGGTCGAGGGCGATGACTGCGCCGGCGATCCGGAATTTCGCGCTGACCGGCGCTGCCAGTGGCCATGTTACTGTCTGCTGTTCGTCTTCGCTCGGTTACGGTGTCTTGTTCGGCGTGCTACTGCAAGGTGATCACGCTGAGGCCGAAGCACCCGGAGGCACGCAAGCTCCTGGCGCTGGCACACTGCGCGCTCGGCGAAATCGGCGAGGCCGTCCGGATCTTCGAAGAGTGGCTCGTCGAGGATCCCGGGGATCCGATCGCCCGGCACATGCTGGCCGCCTGCACGGGTCGTGACGTACCCGCGCGCGCTTCGAACGCGTTCGTCGAGACAACCTTCGACAGCTTTGCCGCCAGCTTCGAGTCCCGGCTTCAACGGCTGTCGTATCGAGCACCGGCGCTCGTGGCGGCCATGCTGGAGAGCTCAGGGCGCGAGCCGTCGAAGCGCCTCGATGTGCTGGATGCCGGCTGTGGCACCGGGTTGTGCGGAACGCTCGTCGCTCCCTACGCTCGCAGCCTGACGGGCGTCGATCTGTCCGGCGGAATGCTGGCCCGCGCGAAGGAGAAGGGCGTGTACGACACGCTGGTGGAGGCGGAGTTAACCACGTACCTGCGCGATCACGAGAACGCGTTCGATGCGATCGTGTCGGCCGACACGCTGGTGTACTTCGGCGACCTGGACGACGTCGTCAGTGCTGCCGCCGGAGCCCTGCGGCCGAATGGCCTTCTGCTCTTCACGCTCGAGGACGCGGGCGACCGCGAGGCCGCCGCCGGCTACCGGCTCGAAACGCACGGCCGCTACAGCCATGCCGCGGCCTACGTCGAGCGACTGCTCGCGTTCGCCGGACTGCAGACGGAAGTCGTCCACGCCGACCTGCGGATGGAGGCCGGCGTTCCCGTGGCGGGACTCGTGATTCGGGCGACAAAGTCAGCCGTAGCGTCCGCCTTCAGGCGGACGTCGCCGGCCGGCTGAAGCCGGCCGCTACGGCAATGCGCAAAACGTTCTAGACGCGTGCGGCCTTCAGCCCCGCGAGCACGCGCGCGTTCCTGAACGGCATGCGACGCAGCCGTACGCCCGTCGCGTCGAAGATCGCGTTGGCGACCGCGGCAATCAGCGGCTTGCAGATCGTTTCGCCTCCCCCATAGTGCGGCAGGTCGGGGCGGTTGGGATTGGGATCGCCGTTCACAAGGACGACGTCGATTCGTTCCGGAGCGTCCGCGTGCGTCAGCGTCGGGCTCGAGTTCCAGTCCACGCTCGTCACCTTTTCCGTGTCGAACTGCACCTCTTCGTAGAGCGCCCGGCTCAGCGAGTGCAGCATGCCGCCTTCGATCGTGCGGCGCAGCGCCTCGGGGTTGATGACCAGACCGCAGTCGTGCGCGCAGACCAGACGCTTTACCCACACGCGGCCGGTGCTGCGGTTCACTTCGACCTCGGCGATCTGCGCCACAACGGTCTGGCTGCGGTAGGAGTAGGCCATTCCGCGGCCGGTCAGAATGTTGCCCGTGCCGACCTTTTTCGGTGAGGGCCGTGCGTCCCAGCCGTAGGCTTCGACGGCGGCCTTCACGCACGCGATCGATCGCGCCCGCTTGAACCCGCTGTCGTCCGCCGTGCTCGCGGTCAGCAGTTTCATGCGGAATGCGACAGGGTCGGCTTTCGCGGCGTGCGCAAGCTCGTCGATGAACGATTCGGACGCGAAGGCCGACTGCGGGCCGTTCGGATCCCGCAGGTTGCCGGTGCGAAGCGGCGTTTCCCACACGAGCGGCAGGCTCACCACCTCGAGCGCCTCGCGGCGGTGTGGAATCGCGTACATCTCCGCCGGCCCGGCCGCGCTGCCCGCCGCGGGCCGCTCGCGCCGCACTCCCATGAGCTGGGCGATGAGGACCGTGTCAGGCTCGTTGTAGCCCACGTGGTTGTAGTCGGCGGACTTTGCCAGGTAGTCGAAGGCCACGAGGTTGCCCTCGGCGTCGAGCGCGCCGCGCAGTTTGCACGCAAAGGCCGGCGCTTTCGTATCCCAGGCCGTCTCCTCGTTCCTCATCCACTGCACGCGCACGGGCCTGCCGATCTCCTTTGCGATATACGCGGCCTCGAACCCGGCATCGTCGGCGGCGGTGCGGCCGTAGCCCTGCGGGCCTTCCATCCAGACGACGCGGACCTGTTCGCGGGGGATGTTGAGAAAAGTGGCCACGCCGTTCCGCATGCCGTACGACTTCATGTCGTTGGAGTAAATCGTCAACTGGCCGTTGGAAGGATCCGCGGTCGCGTGCGCCGGACCGAACGCCGTATGCCCCTGGAACGGGACGTCGTATTCGGCCTCGATGACCGTCCCGCCCTTTGCCGCGCTCTCGAACGCCGCGTCGGGATTCCCGACCACGCGAGGAGGCGCGGTGGACGTGGGCTTTGCGCTCCGCATGTACTTGAACAGATCGTCCGACGATGGAAACGGCGCCGCTGCGGGCTTTTCCCAGTTCGCCTTGAGCTGTCTCGCGGCCGCAATCGCCTGTTCCTCGCGCTCGCAGACGACAGCGACGTAATTGCCTTTGCTCACCACCTTGACGAATCCCGGGCAGGCTCGCGAACCGACGATTCGTCGATGCTCACGAGCTTCGCGCCCGCGACCGGCGGCTTCACGTTGCGCGCGTGCACCATGCCCGCCGGCTTGACGCCCACGGCCCACTTCTTCGAGCCGTCCACCTTGGCGGGAATGTCGTAACGCTGCGGAGACTGGCCGACGTATTTCAGCTCCTGAACCGGCTTGACCTTGGCGATCCCGGTCGTCGCATCGATATTGCTGCCGGTCAGCGGCACGTGGAACTTCTTGCCGCCGATCAATTCACCGTAGGTCACCTTCTTTGCTGGATCGGCCTTCACCGTGATCACGGCCGAACTGACGGCCAGCGCGTCCACCGGCACACCGAACCGCGTCGACGCCATCTCGAGCAGCACGCGTCGGGCTTCAGCTGCGACACGACGCATCGGCCAGCCGTCCGTCTGGATCGCGTCGGAACCGCCGGAGCCGCCCTGATCGACGGTGTTGTCGGTGCTGCCCATGACGCACGTCGTCTTGTCGTAAGCGATGTCGAGCTCGTCGGACATCATCTGGCGGAACGAGGTGCCCGTGCCCTGTCCGCAGTCCGTCTTACCGACGTAGAACGTGGCCGTGTTGTCCTGGTGGATGGCGATCCACGAATCCAGCTGCAGGTAGTCGGGGTCGGGATAGGGACCCGTGGCCTGCGCGATCAGCGCCAGCGGGTCGGCGATCCGCAGGGCGCCGACACTCACGACCAGGACACCCGAGGTTTTCAGGAAGTCGCGACGGGAACTCATGCAACCCCCTTTGCCACGCGCTTGATCGCGGCCTGGACCCGGTAGTACGTCATGCAGCGGCAGAGCGTGCGCGCCATCCCCTCGCGGATTTGCGCGTCGGTCGGATGCGGATTCTTGTCGAGCAGCGCCTTGGCGGTCATGATCTGCCCGTTCTGGCAGAAACCGCACTGCGGCACCTGTTCGTCAATCCACGCCTGCTGCAGAGGATGGAGCTTGCCGCCTGTCGCGAGGCCTTCGAGCGTGGTCACCTCGCCCTTCACGGCTGACGTCTGGGTGATGCACGACCGCGTCGCGACACCGTTGACGATCACGGTGCACGCGCCGCATTGCCCGAGGCCGCAGCCGAACTTCGGACCCTCCAGGCCAAGATCGTTGCGAAGGACGTACAGCAGCGGCGTCAACGGCTCGACGTCCACCGTATGGACGGCGCCGTTGACCTTCAATGTGATGGTGCTCATCTGTGATGCTCCCCGAGACTGCCACGCGACGGCAGACGTATGACTATCGCGCGAAGCCGGCCCGGAATCAAGGCGGGTCCCGGGGAGCCGGACGAGCCTCATTTCTTGATGATCACGGCCTCCGCGTACTCACTCGGGATCACCACGGTTCCGTCACCGCTGGTGTTGAAGTCGTGAATCAGATTGAGCAGGTCCTTCTCGAGGCGCGCCTGTCCCTCCGCGGGAAGGCCTGCAAACGCCTTGTGCACCGGGCCGTACCAGGTGCGGAACACATCGATCCAGTGCTCCGGTGACTTGTACCGGAACACGAAATCCCGATGCGTGGTCTGGACGGCCGACGCCGAGGCAGCAAACAACTGATCCAGGTACTCCTCGAGTCCCCAGCGCGACGGAGGCGTCAGCGCGGGAGGCGGCGGCACGTGCCGCCCGACCACGGCAAACAAGCGGCCGATAAAGCCGCGCGGCGTCCAGTTCGCGAGGCCGATGCGCCCTCCGGCGCGGCACACGCGCAGCATCTCGTTCGCCGCGAGCGCGTGGTTGGGCGTGAACATGACGCCGAACGACGACAGCACCACATCGAACGACTCGTTCGCGAACGGCAGCCGCTCGGCGTCGGCTTCCTGGAAGCGGATCGAGAAACGATCGGCCTCCGCGCGGCGGCGTCCGTCCTCCAGCAGGGAGGGGACGTAGTCCGTCGACGTGACATCGCACCACCGCCGGGCCGCTGCCAGCGAGCAGTTGCCGTTGCCGGCGGCAACGTCCAGCACGGTCGATCCCGCGCGGAGGTCCACCGCCTCGCACAGTGATTCGCCGACGATATTCAGGGTTCTGCCGATGATGCCGTAGTCGCCGGACGACCAGGTGGCGCACTGCCTGGCTTTGATGGCGTCCAATTCAGCGGTTGACGCCCCAACCGGCTGTTCCGTCGAGGTCTCGATAATCTTCGTCATCTCCGTCTCTCCTAGTAAGATCGCGGTTCCGTTTTCGATCTGCTGGCGAGTGTAGCGGGCAGGGACGAAGACCCGAATGACCGGACGTCCGCGTGACGTTGCCAATCGTCCGGATCACGCCGGCAGACGCCGGGTCATTCGCCGGTCATGCGTGATCGTCCACGAGGGATGCCATGGATGCGTTGTCGGATGTGCTGCGTGCGGTGCGCCTGTCGGGCGCTATCTTCTTCGACGTACACGCGTCGGAGCCGTGGGTGGCCGAAACACCGCCGGGAGCGGCGATCGTGGCTCAGATGTTTCCAGGCGCCGGGCACCTCGTGTCCTACCACGTCATCACACGCGGCCACTGCTGGGCGACCGTGATCGGCGGCGACTCGCCCATCCACCTCTCGGCCGGCGACATCGTCGTCTTCCCGCAAGGCGATGCGCATGCGATGTCCAGCACGCCCGGCATGCGCAAACCTCCGGATCTCGCCCTCTATCGTCATCCAAAGGATGGCCAGTTGCCGTTCACCATGTCGGTGGGCGACAACAGAGACGACGCGACGAGGTTCGTCTGCGGGTTTCTGGGATGCGACGCCGGGCCGTTCAACCCGCTGCTGGCGGCCCTGCCGCCGGTCATTCGAGTCAGCGACGGCGCAGGCGGGGCCATCGACGCGTTCGTCCAGTTCGCCGTCGCCGAATCAAAAGACCCGCGCCCGGGCGGCGAAGCGGTGCTCGGCCGCCTGAGCGAGTTGATGTTCGTGGACGTCGTGCGGCGGTATCTCGAGACGCTGCCGGCAGACCGCACGGGCTGGCTCGCGGGCCTGCGCGAACCGTTTGTCGGCCGCGCGCTCACGGCGTTGCACCGGGATCCGGCGCGCAGCTGGACGCTCGAGTCGCTGGCGCACGAGGTCGGCCTTTCCCGGTCCGCGCTGGCCGAGCGCTTTGCGCAGTTGGTGGGGCAGCCGCCGATGCAGTACCTGGCCAACTGGCGGATGCAGCTCGCTGCGAACTATCTCCTGAGCAGCACGGATAGCGTGGCGGCGATCGCCGATCGCGTGGGATACGAGTCGGAAGCCGCGTTCAGCCGGGCGTTCAAGAAATCCGTGGGTGCGCCGCCGAGCCAGTGGCGAAAACGCCGCGGCGACACGGGGAAGGCCTAGCTCAGATATTGCGCGTCGCCAGGATCTCGCGCGCGGGCGTTCTGTCGCCCGTCCGGCTGATGCGCCGCGGCGCCTTCAAGAATCGCACTTCGTATCCCAATTGCCGATACAGTTGTTCGATACGGTTCGTGGCTTGATTCACGAGCACCACCGGCCCGCGATGCCGTGCGAGGCACTCGGCAGTCCGTTGCTGGTCGTCCCACGTAAAACGATCCTTCGCGTAGTGCGTGAATTCGACGTCGTACGGGGGATCGGCGTACACGAAGTCTTGCGGTTCCAGGGGAACGGCCTCCACGTCGCCGCTCGTGAACGCCCATTCGGCGAAGACATCGCGGTAAGGCGTGAAGTCACGCGTGTAGGCAATGCGCGTGTACTGGCCAAACGGGACGTTGAATTCGCCGGATTGATTGAACCGGCACAACCCGTTGTATCCCGTCCGGTTGAGGAAATAGAAAAGCGCCGCGGCCTCGCGGTCAGCGCCGGCGCCCGCCGCCAGCAGGCCGTTGAAACGACCTCGATGCTGATAGAAGAGCCGCTCGTCGTTCTCCATCGGGAGATCGACGCGAAGGCCTTCCTGAAGCTGGCGGTAGAAGTTGATGAGGTGCGGGTTCGCGTCGTTCAGCAGCGCGCGCGCGGGCATGAGGCCGAGCGTCACCGCGAGGCCGCCGCAGAAGGGCTCGACGAGCCGGCGGCGCACATGCGGCGCCCAGATCGGTCGAAGGTACGGCACCTGCCATCGCTTGCCGCCCGCCCACTTGAGAGGCGGGCGGAGCGTCACCGTCCGCTCCGCCGTCCGCACGCGCGTTGCCGGCTGATGGAAAGCGTTCGCTACTTCTTGGGTGCGTCGAATCCGATGAGCAGGGCTTCGGTCCAGGTGATGTCCACCTTGTCGCCAACCTTGACCTTCGACAGCGCGTCCTTGTCCTCAACCTTCGAGCTGTACGCCCAGCCGTTGGGTCCCTTGAACGAGATCGACGGCACTTTCATGTCGATGGCAGATATCTCGGCCGTGATCGTGCGCTGCTTGGCCGCCGTCCGCCAGGTTTCGACGATGTGCTTCGGGTCAGAGCCGCCTCGGCGGAGTCCTTCGGGGCACTTCCCGCCTTCTGCACATTGAGAACCAGGTTTTCGTAGTAGGTCGCTGTGAGCTTGTCGCCCACTTTGATGGAATCGAAGCGCTGAACACTCGCCGGCACGTCGATCGTGACGTAATTGCCCTTCGGACCTTTGAGCGTCACGGTCCGATTGCCGTGGTCGATTGCCTCGACACTCGCGGTGATCGTGGACTGTTCGCCCGTGACCGTTTTCGTCTGCGCGGCGAGCGGCGCGAGCGTGCCAAGGACCACCGCAGCGGCCGCTGCCAGCCCCAATATCTTCCCCAGGCCTTTCATAGCAACCTCCAGGTGACGTCTGCGGGTTCACGGGAACAGCGCGCAGCAATACAGCCGAGCCCTACACCCGCAACAACGCGACAGTGTAACACCTTGGCGCGACGACGAGCGCCGGTCGCCTGAAGGCGCCGCCTGCTACTTCTGAGGGTTGTCCGCCGGATTGACGTACGTCATCGCGAACGGACCCATCGCGCTCACCGACACCGTGGTGGCAACTTTGGCCATCGCGAAATGATGCATCTCCGCCGGGACGGTCCCCTTCTCCCCGACCTTCATCGCCTTCGTTTTCGCGGCGTCGAACGTATCGCCCATCCCGACCAGAAAGGTGCCCTTCTTGACCTGCACGACTTCGTCGGTCGGATGGAAGTGCGGCGGGATCTTGTAACCAGCCGGCATCGACAGCTGAATGACGAACTGCGCGGCCTTGCTCGGGTCGCCGCTCACGACAGCCATGCGCGCGCCTTTCGGAAACACCGCCGGTGCAGGTCCCCACTTCAGCGTGGACGACTTGCTTTTCGACTTGGCCGCAGCGGCCGTCTGCGCAAACGGGAGCGACATACCCAGCGCGAGCACGACGACGAAGATTGCACGACGCATACGTTCCTCCTTCTCTTTCGTTGACGATTAACCTGATATTTACGAATAACTTACGCGGTTCAACGGCCCGGAAAAACGCGGCATTGTACCAAGGCCGCCGCCAGGGCAGGAAAATCGTTTCCGTTATAGTCGGTCGATGCCGCCGCCCGGCGCGAACGCGGAAGTCCTGACGGTCGCGGGACGCGAGGTCATCGTCTCGAATCCCGGCAAGGTGCTCTTTCCGCGCGCGGGTCACACCAAATTGGATCTGGTCCGCTATTACCTTTCGGTATCCGAGGGCGCGCTTCGCGCGGCCGGCGGCCGGCCCAACGTCCTCGTCCGCTACCCGAACGGCACGGATGGAGAGTTCTTCTTTCAGAAGCGTGCGCCGTCATCGCGCCCCTCCTGGATTGATGTGGTGACGCTGCGCTTTCCGTCCGGCCGCACCGCGGAAGAAGTCGTCCCCCGCGATGCGGCGGCGCTCGCGTGGATGGCCAATCTCGCGTGCCTCGAGCTGCATCCGCACCCCGTGCGCGCCGACGACGTGGATCATCCCGACGAACTTCGCGTCGACCTCGATCCGGTACCGGGTGTGGAGTGGCCTCAGATCCGTCAGGTCGCGTCGCATTGTCCGCGCGACACTGGATGACGTGGGCCTGGTCGGCTGGCCGAAGACGTCAGGCTCGCGGGGGATGCACATCTATGTGCGCATCGATCGGCGCTGGGCGTTCGACGAGGTCCGCCGGGCGGCGCTCGCCCTGGCGCGCGAAGTCGAACGGCGCGCGCCCGATCTGGCGACGAGCAAGTGGTGGAAGGAAGAGCGCCACGGCGTCTTCCTCGATTACAACCAGAACGCGAAGGATCGGACGATCGCGGCCGCGTACTCGGTGAGGCCTACGGCCGACGCGCGCGTGTCCGCGCCTCTCGCGTGGGACGAGATCGACACGTGCGAACCCGGCGACTTCACGCTGAAGACGATGCCGTCGCGTGTGAAGGCGGTGGGCGATCGTCATGCCGACATGGATCGGCAGCCAGGTTCGCTCGAACGGCTCCTGGAACTCTCGACGCGGCAGGAGGCGGAAGGCCAGGGCGATGCTCCGTGGCCTCCTCACTATCGCAAACAGCCGGGCGAGGAGCCGCGCGTCGCCCCTTCTCGCCGCCGTACGCCCACTCGCCCGCTCATCGAAATCGGACGCTCGCGCAAGAAGAGCGAGGCGCTGGCCGGGCTGGAGCGGTGGAAAACGCGCCACCCGCAGGCGGCCGCCCACCTCGAGGCGGCGGATGTCCTGGTGGATGCGATGCGCGGCCGCTTTCAGACGTGGACGCGCGTGCGCGTCAATCTCCAACGTGTCCCCGAGGAGCTCAGACCACAGCAGGAAGCGCTGGATCCCGACGAGAACATGGAGGACGACTGGAAGGGCGTCAGCCGCGGCGAGATCCCGCACCGAACACGCGCGCGAGCTCGAAAGGCGCGGTGACCTCCAGCTGGTCGTAGCCGCAGTCGCTCGGCGGCTTGTCGGGACGCCAGCGCTGAAAAATCGCCGCGTGGCGGAATCGATCGCCCTGCATGTGGTCGTACTTCACCTCGCACACACGTTCGATCCTGAGCGGTTCCCACGACAGGTCCTTGCCCGCGCTCCAGCGGCTCTGGCCGCCGGGCATGCGCGTCGCCGGTTCTCCACCGCCCGCGTCCGCCCACTCGCGCCAGGGATGATTGTCCAATGCGTGGTCGCGCAGCGGTCCGAGCTCGGACGCGAGCTGCCGGCGCGCGGCCATCGTGAACGAGGACGTCACGCCGACGTGGTGCAGCCGCTGCCGATTGTCGTAAAGACCCAGCAGGAGCGACCCCACCAGCTCGTTCCCGCCGTTCTTGTGCCACCGGAATCCCGCGACCACGCAGTCTGCGGTGCGCGCGTGCTTCACCTTGATCATCGCGCGCTTGCCGGGCTGGTACGTGCCGGTCACCGGTTTGGCGATCACGCCGTCGAGCCCGGCGCCCTCGAACCGCGACAGCCATTCAGCGGCCACCTGCGCGTCGCGCGTCATGGGAGTCAGGTGAATCGGCGGCGCGACGCCGGCGAGCAGCTGTTCGAGGCGCGCACGGCGGTCGATCTGCAGCACATCGCGCAGGTCCCGTCCCTCCGCGGCGAGGAGATCGAAGGCCACGAACGCGGCCGGCGTTTCCTTCGCAAGCCTGGCGGCCCGCGACGCGGCTGGATGAAGCCGCATCTGAAGGGCGTCGAAGTCGAGACCCCGGGCAGTCGCGATGACGATCTCGCCGTCGACCACGCAGCCGTCCGGCAGGCGATCGACGAACACTTCGTGCAGTTCGGGGAAGTACCGATCGAGCGGCCGGCAATCGCGGCTCTGGATGAACACGTCGCCGCCGCCGCGAAAGACGATCGCGCGAAACCCATCCCACTTCGGCTCATACAGAAAGTCGCCGCTGGGGACGTCGGTCGAGAGCTTCGCGAGCATCGGCTCGACGGGCGGCGCAATCGGGAACGCGGGACCAGCCATGCTTACAGCGTAGCGCGGCAGCCCGATATACTGCGACCGGAGACTGCGCGTGGAGGTTCATCTCATCGACGGAACTTATGAGCTGTTCCGCCATTACTACGCGGTTCCGCGGGCACGCGACGCCGACGGCCGCGAGGTGGGCGCCGTGCGCGGCGTGCTGGCGTCCGTCCTGGCGATGATCAACGGGGGCGCCACGCACGTGGGCGTAGCCACCGATCACATCATCGAATCGTTCCGGAATCGTCTCTGGCCCGGATACAAGACCGGCGAGGGCATCGAGCCCGACCTGTGGGCGCAGTTCCCGCTGCTCGAAGAGGCGCTCACGGAGCTGGGCGTCGCCGTGTGGCCCATGATTGAGTTCGAGGCTGACGATGCCCTGGCGACGGCGAGCGCGGTTGCGGCCCGGAGCCCCGACGTGGACCGCGTCCTGATCTGCACGCCGGACAAGGACCTGGCCCAGTGTGTCCGGGGGACACGCGTGGTTCAGCTGATTCGCCGAACGCGATCGATCAGAGACGAGGCGGGAGTCGTCGAGAAGTTCGGCGTGCGCCCCGCGTCGATTCCCGACTACCTGGCGCTTGTCGGCGACGCCGCCGATGGATATCCGGGCCTTCCGGGCTGGGGCGCCAAGTCCTCCGCCGCCGTCCTGGCCAAATACCACCACCTCGAAGCGATCCCCGCCGATGGTGCGTCGTGGGGCGTCAACGCGGCGCACGCGGGCGCGCTCGCGCGGACGCTGGTCCGCGAACGCGAGCACGCCCTGCTGTTTCGCGATCTCGCGACGCTTCGCACGGACCTGCAACTGTTCGACTCAATCGAGGAGCTGCGCTGGAAGGGTCCGCGTCCGTCGTTCGCCGCGCTCGGCGCCAGGCTCGACGCAGCCGCGAGTGCCGCGACTGACCGCGCCGCGCGAATGTAAAACGGTGAACGCAGAACGCAAAATGTAAGACGGCTCGTCACAGGTTCTACGTTCTACGTTTTACGTTAGCGCTATCGCACCTTGTGGCCGTCCACGCGAGTGGCGGTCGCAGGATCGTTCCGATCCTCGCGCCACGTCGGATGATTGAAGTGGATGACCGAGTCCCCGTTGTAGGAAATCACGGCGTTGTCGAAGACGATCGATCCAATCCGCCGCCAGTTCCGAAACGTGCGTCGCTCGTGCGCCGCGGGCCCCGTCGTCTCTCCCTGATCGGTGACGTCGATCGTGAACTTCAACGTCCGCTTCGGCGCGGGATCGCCGCGGTCGAAAATCTGCGCCATGATTTCGTCGCGGAAATCGAGGTCGGCGCCCGCAATGCGCGGCTGTTCGGCCGCGACGAGCAGGCGCATGAATTCCGGCGCGCGCGTCGGCGTGCCGGCGGGCTTGCCGAGCTCCGCGATCGGATAGAGCTGGCGAATGGTCGGCTGCTGGTCGACTTTGTTGAAGACAGCGCCCGTCAGCAGCAGGACCGGCGCTCCGGCGCCGCGCCGTGCGAGCGTCGTGTCGGGCGCATTCCGCAGCTCCGCGTCGTTGATGAATTCGGTGTCGTTGCCACCGAGATCTTCCTGCGTCACGAAATTGGCCGTGCGGAGCGGCTCGGCGTGATTGGCGTCGGTCGTCGGGAAGAGCTTGCCGATCAACGCCAGCGACCGCGGCGTGCGGCCCCGGCGCGTCTCGGTGCAGCAGGTCGAGTAGCGCCCGATCACCAGCGCCGTGCTGCCCTTGCCGAAGTAGCCCGAATATTCCGTCTCTTCGGTGATGTGCCACTTTCCCATCAGGCACACGCCGTTGGGGTGCAGGAGCCGCCGAAAACCCTTGCGGTCTGCGCCCCAGCGGAGATCCGCGCCCGAATCAACGGCCCGCTCGCTGGCCTTGCGGAATTGCTCAGGTACAACCCCGCCCGCGACGTTGGCGAGCGTGACCTCGTAGGCAGGAAGCGGCGGCTGACCCGCACCGCCCCAGACAGCCTGGTATGGATTGGCGAAGAGCGCGGCGACCACATCCGCAAATCGCGAACCCGCATACGCACGATCGTCGGTCGAGAATTCCTGCGGATCTTCCCGTGGGGCGTTCATACGGCGCACTATACGCCGGTGTCAGACGCGGTCTTGCACGGAATTACTTCGTGCGTAACGGTCCAGATGGCGTGAGCACCCAGTCGAGCCGCTGATCGTAATCAACGTGAGGCACCGCATCCACCCGCTGTTCATCGAACGCGAGCCCGATGGCGATCACCGGCTGACGCTCCCTCAGTTTTGCGAGCGTGCGATCGTAGAAGCCTCCGCCGTAGCCGAGCCGGTAGCCCATCGGATCGAATGCGAGCAGCGGCACCAGAAGCACTCCGGGTTCGACGTAAGGCGCGGACGGCAACGGCTCGCCAATCCCCCACAGTGTCGCCTTCGTGGGATCGCCCGGCTTCCACGCCCTGAACAGCAATGGCAGCCCTTTGCCCTGCATCACGGGCAGGCAGACCTGGTGTCCGTCGGCGCTGAGCTTCGTCAGGAGGGGCAGCGGATCGATCTCGTCGCCGATCGCGCAGAACCCCGACACGATTGCCTGATGTCCGGCGCCTGAAAACGCCAGCCCCTGTTCGGCGAGCCGCTGAGCCGCCGTGGATCCGTGGCGAGCGAACGCAGCCGCGCGGGCCTGCTTCGCGGCAGTCCGTGCCTGGCCCTTGGCCTCTATCTGCGCTTGCATGTCAGGCATTGTCGCATTTCGTGCACCTTGAGAAGACGACGAGAGATAGCATTGCAAAGCATGAGCGGCAGAAGCCTTCCCCATGGATGAGCCAGCGGCCCGCCGCGCCCTACGGCCGCTCACGCCAGGGCTGCTCGTGGGGTTCGGCACGATTCTCATAGTTCTGATCATCGCGTTCGCGGCCGAGCGAACCAACCTGCGTAATGTGTACGACGCCAGCGAATGGGTCGCGCACACGCAAGCCGTGCGCGCGGCTCTGCAGGAGGTGCTCGCCGCCGCGGTTGACGCGGAGACGGGACAGCGCGGCTTCATCATCCTGGGGGACGAGAGCTATCTCGAGCCCTACACTCGCTCGCTGGGCACGCTCGCCGCTGACATCGCGCGGCTGCGGACACTGACCGGCGACAACCCGACGCAGCAGGCCGACCTCGAGCAGCTGCAGGCAGCAGCCATCGGCAGGTTCTCGCTGATCGCCGATTCCATCAGACTGCGCCGTGAATCGGGCTTCGCGGCGGCCCAGGCCATCGTCGCCACCGGCGAGGGCAAGCGGTTGATGGATGATATGCGTGCCATCGTGGCTCGCATGGAAGCGCGCGAGCAGGCGCTGTTGGGAACACGCAACGCCGAGGCCGCGCGGAGCTACCGGGACGCGCAACTGATCGGCCTCGTCACCACCGCGCTTGCCGTGCTGCGTCCTGGGACTGCTCTTCGCCGGCACGCGCCGTTTCGGCGTCGAACGGCGCCTGGCGGAGCAGACGGCCGAACGGCTGAACGTCACGCTCCGCAGCATCGGCGACGGCGTCATCACCACCGACAATCAGGGACGCATCCACCGGATGAATCCGGTTGCCGAAACGCTGACCGGATGGTCCGAGTCCGAGGCGGCCGGCCGGGCGTTGGAAGACGCGCTGGTCATGATCAACGAGCAGAGCCGGCTCCCGGTTGAAAACCCCGTGATGCGCGTGCTCCGGGAAGGCGCGATCGTCGGCCTCGCGAACCACACCGATCCTGATCGGGAAGGACGGCCGCGAGATCCCGATCGATGACAGCGCGGCGCCCATCAGGGACGCGGATGGTGACATGGTCGGCGTCGTCATGGTTTTCAGGGACATCAGCGAACGGCACCAGGCCGAGCGCGATCGCATGGACCTCGTCGAAAAAGAACAGCTCGCGCGACGTCAGGCCGAAGAAGCGAATCGCACCAAGGACGAATTCCTGGCCACGGTATCCCACGAGCTCCGCACGCCCCTCAATGCCGTCCTGGGATGGGCAGACATGCTTCGCAGCGGCACGCTGTCCGACACGCGTCGCGAACGCGCGATCGACGCGGTGTACACGAACGCGGTGCGCCAGACGAAGCTCATCGACGAACTGCTCGACGTCTCCCGGATCATGTCCGGCAAGTTGCCGCTGGATCGCGCGCCGCTCGATCTACGAGCGGTCGTGCGCAGCAGTGTCGACGTCATACAGCCGTCCGCCGACGCGAAGCACATCGACCTCGCCGTGGACGCGGGCGATTCCATCCCGGAGTTCTACGGAGACGCGACACGGCTCCAGCAGATTCTCGTGAATCTTCTGTCGAATGCCATCAAGTTCACGCCGGACGGCGGAAGCGTGCGGGTCGGCCTCCGCCGCGGCGCCGGTGTCGTCGAGCTGACCGTCAGCGACAGCGGTCAGGGCATTCCTGCGCGGTTTCTCCCGCTCATCTTCGAGCCGTTTCGCCAGGCCGATCACTTGACGACCCGCCAGCATGGCGGCCTGGGCCTCGGTCTGTCGATCGTGAGGCACCTCGTGGAAGCCCACGGCGGACAGGTGCGTGCCGACAGCGCGGGCGCAGGCAAGGGCTCCACGTTCACGGTGCTGCTGCCGGTCGTGCACGCCGGGCCCGGCGCGGACCGCGCTGCACGCACGCAGGCGCAGACGGCCACCAGCGACGTCAGGAGCGCGCGACTCAACGGCGTCGTTGTGCTGGTCGTTGACGACGACGACGACAACCGCGATCTGCTGGTCGTGACGCTCCAGGACCACGGAGCCGCCGTGCTCACCGCGTCATCGGCCGCGCAGGCGCTGGACATGCTGCAGCGTTCATCCGTAGACGCACTGCTCTCGGACATCGCGATGCCGGGAGAAGACGGGTATTCGCTGATTCGGCGCCTTCGCGCCAGGGAAACCGGGGAAACGGGGTTTGTTCCTGCGGCCGCTCTGACCTCGCTCGCGCGCGAGGAGGATCGGCTCGAAGCGCTGCGGGCGGGATTTCAGCTGCATTTGTCGAAGCCGATCGACGCGGTGTCGCTCGTGGAAGCGGTCAGAACGCTGACGGGAGGAACGTGGACCGCTACTTCACCAGCATCTGAAACGCGCGCTCAACCGCCTTCGACTTGATCCTGAAGTGTTCCTGCACTTCGTCGCTCAGGTGTGACACCTGGGACGGATCGGATTTCTCCCTTGCAACCTCGTACGCGGCGCGAATGGCATCCTCGCTGGCGCCGTGCGCCAGCTCCAGCACCTCGTACGGATCGAATTCCCCGCCGGACACCGCGACCGCGAGGCGCCGTTCGCGGGCTTCTTCGTCCTGCCGGCGTCGCTCTTCGGCTTCCCGCTTGCGCGCCTCTTCGCGTTCGCGCTCCTGCTGACGGCGACGCCTGGCGTCTTCTTCGTCCTGGGCCTTCTTCAGACGGTCTTCTTCCTCGCGTTCCGCCTGCTCCTTCTGCCGCCGTTTTTCCTCTTCCTGCGCACGTTGTTGCTCGGCGCGCTCGGCGACACCGCGCCTGACGGCTTCGGCCGCCTCGTGCCGGCATGTCTGACAAAGGTCGCCCGAAGATTCGACGTGCGCGCCGCACACCCGGCATTTCTGTGGCGCGCGCCGCGTCTTGAGGAACAGGAACCCGCCGCCGCCTGCCACGAGCGCGACCAGGAAGCCGCCGCCAATGAGCAGAACCGACGAACCCGAACCCGGCGCGCCCTGATTGGCCGGGTCCACCGGCGTCTGGCCCGCCTGTTCGGTGATGGCCGGCATGACCGGCACGGCCGACGCATTGGCGTGATTCCGCTTGGTCCGCAGGATGGTGAGCTGATTGCCGAGACAATCCAGGTAGGCATCGCGACCGCTCCTCGTCCGGACCTCGTTGCAGGCCGCGTCCGCGGCCTTGCGTTCGGGCGGAGAGAGGCGGCTCAGGTCGCGACCGAAATCGGTGCGCAGCGACAGCAACTGCGCTTTCATGCACACGAGGTAGCGCTCGGCCTCGGGCCCGCCGCCGGCGGGCACGACGCTGCACACGTGCTCCATGAGCGCCTGTTCAATCGGTGTCGGCGCGGCCTCCTCGGGGGTCTCCAGGGGCTGCGCCGCTCCCTGCGCCGTGGCGAGCACGGGCCAGACCGACCACAGGCCGACCGCAATCAGCGTCGCCGACACACGTCGAGCGGAAGCCGCAGATGCCGCAAAAGGCATTGTTTCGATGGTCGCAGTGGTGGCCCCCGCTGTCAACCAAGCGGGAACAGTTTTGCGCGCAGTTACTCAATCAATCGCAGCCGCTCGTACTCGATCGGCGTATCCGCGTCGGCAAACGCCCCTTCATCGTCCACGGGCACATCGCCTTTGGCGGAGGCGTGCGCGCGCACGACGCCTTTCGCGCCAAGACCTGGATCCGCGTGCCGCAACGCGTCGAACAGCGATCGATCGATCAGGACAGGATGGCCGTGCTCGGCGCCGCGCACGGGCCGCACCACGGGGGCGTGCGTGGCGTGGTACCGGTTGACCACGGCACGGACCGTCGAGACGGCGATCAGCGGGACATCAACCAGCGTGATGAGCGCCGCGACAACACCAGGCCGGTCGACGACGCGCAGACCGGCGAGCAGCGACGACAGCTGGCCCTGGGCGTAGTCCGGGTTCTCGACAAACGTGGCCGAGAGCTCGGTGCCCGAAAGCGCGTTCACGACCGCGTCGGGGTCGTGACCAACGACGATGATGACATCCGAGACTCCTGCCCGGGTGAACGTCCGGACGATCCGCGTGATGAACGTGTCGCCTCCGTCGAGCGCGAGCGTCGCCTTGGAGCGGCCCATGCGGGTCGACGCGCCGGCGGCGAGGACGATCGCGGGGATCACATCGCCATCGTAGTAGAATCGCAGCACATGAGCGAAATCGATCTGCACATCCGCTGTCAGCGGTGCGGCACCGAGATGGAGCTCCGCGATCCGGCCCCTGGCGCGCCGTGGCGACCCGACCAGTTCTGGGTCTGCCCGCGGTGCGGCCGCCATTTCTGGTCCACGTATCCTCCGCCGAACCGGGAAAAACCAAAGCCCGCCGCCGAGACCGCCAAACCCGCGGCCGAGCCCACGTCGTAGTCCACTCCATGAACGCAGTCCCCACGCTCGTTGTCTCTTTTCTTATGCGTCGTCTCGAAGCCGACGATGATACAGACGAGGACGACGACGACGAGGACAACGATTTGACCGACGACGACGAAGACGACGAGGACGATGTTGACGACGATGATGAAGAGCCGGAGACCTGGCAGGTCGGCTCAACCGTCAACGGGCCCGGAGTACCCCGAACAGGGTATCCGTGCGTGCGAATCCCCTAACAGACGTCTGAACTTGACTTTCCGGCTGTTAGCTGCCTAGACTGGCGCGTTTTCCAGCCCGAGCGGGCGGAAATTCGGCCGGTTCTCGCCACACGACACGTCTTCATTCGTAGGCGCCCGTAACCGGCCGGACACCCTTGGGATACTCCCCGGGGTTCGGAACGGAGGGCTTTCGGGTATGCCAACCGGGACAATCGCGAGGCTTCTCATCGACAAGGGGTTCGGCTTCATCCGCGACGAGGGTGGAATCGAGCACTTCTTCCACCGCAGTTCAGTGCGCGGTTCCGTGTTCGAGCTGTTGCGGGAGGGACAGCGGGTTGAATTCACGCCCGAGGATTCCCAGAAGGGGCCGCGTGCAGGCGACGTTCGCCTGATCGAAGGCTGACGCAGCACTCCCCGAACAAGCACTTCGCGACAGGGCCGAGGGCTGACGCAATCAGCTCTCGGCTCTCCCCTCCACGGCCGCCAGCACGGCCTCGAGATCGCTGAGATCCTGAAACACGACGTCGGCGCCCGACGCGCGTAGCTCGTCGGTCGTGTGGCTGCCCGTGGCCACGGCCATGGAGCGCGCGCCGCCCGCGATGGCCACGCCCACGTCGAGCGGCGTGTCGCCGATAATCACGACATCGGCCGGCGCAACCTGGGGACCTCCGCAGACTTCGATGCGCGCGAGCGCCTGCGCCAACAGGCCGTTCCTGTCGTGCGTCGTGTCGCCGAACGCACCGCACGTGAAGTAGCGCCAGAGATCAAAATATTCGAGTTTCAGGTTGGCGCCGCGCTCGAAGTTGCCGGTGAGGAGTGCCAGGTAGACGTCGTCGCGCCGCGACAGTTCGTCAAGGAGCGGCCCGACGCCGGGCATCACGCCCTTGCGAGGTCCGGGCCGGTGCAATTCTTCGGCAAGATAGTCGAGATACAGCGGCTTGAATCGCGCGATCGCTTCGTCGTCGATCCCGTGGGCGGCCGCGGCGCGTGAAAGAATCCACGCATCGGTACGGCCGTTGAACGGCACGCCTTCGAACGCATTTTCGACGCCGTACAACTCCTCGAATGCGCGAGTCATCGCGCGACCACCCGCGCCGCCGGTGAGGACGAGCGTGCCGTCGATGTCGAAGAGGAGAACTGTCCCGGGTCTAGCTCGCGACGTCACCCTTCGCTGCGGACGTTGCCCGCGCGCGGTCCCTTCGGCGAAGGCTCTTCATCGAAGCTGACGCGCTGGCCTTCGGTGAACTGATCGAAGTTGCCCTGCACCGAGCTGCGATGAAAAAACCACTCCTGCCCGCCCTCGTCCCGGATGAACCCGAAGCCCCTGTCGCGAACCAGCCGCTTGATTGTCCCGTTCGGCATTCCAGTCTCCCTTGGGCCCGCGTATGGCCCAGCTGGGGTCTTACAATATCCGTTCCATCCGGGTCAGGGCGCCACGTTGACCGTGATGGTCGTACACATGCCTTTAATGGCGTTATGCAGATCGTCGGCAAACTGCAGCGCCAGGGTGTGTTTGCCGGGCGTGAGCTGCATGTCGATTTCTGAATCGCCCTTACCGAAATGGACCCATGACGGCGTGCCTTTCACGATAGTCGCGTTGTCCGCCACGCAGGGCACGTCGACGCCCACGTGAAAATGGCCGACGCCGGGCCGCGCTTTTTCGACCGTGCCGTCCGGCACCGCCGCGACCTTGTAATTCTCCACGCCGAACTTCAGGTGGGCCGGGCTCTTCACGGTCGCGTTTGCCTTCGGCTCGACGAAGAACACCCGCGCTTTGCCCGATTGCGCCGCGGCAGCGCCGGCAACCAACAACGTCGACAACACAAGGTAGCCAGTTACTCGCATAGCGTCTCCTTCATGACTTAACGAAAGGTTATTCTGGTCCGCATCTCGCTTTCGTGCAATATCAGCTGCGCCGGAATCGGGCAAACCAGCCGGACCGGCCATCGAGACGCCCGGTCGCGGGGTCCAGCGTCAAACAACGTTCCGCCACTGACGCGGCAAACTCCGCGTCGGCCGTCAGCGCAATCGTCGCCGCCTCCACCGCGCGGCACTGGGCGGCCAGCTCAGTCACCGCTTCTCGAGGAATACCGGCGGTCGGATGTTCGAGGATGACCACGGCCGGGTCAAGCGCCAGCGCACGGCCGAGCCGGACGCGCACCAGGCCGGGCGCCCCCAACTCCCCCACCGGGCGATCGAGCGCGGCCTCGGCCAGGCCCACGCGTTTCGCGAGCGCGACGGCGCGCTGCCGGATGTCATCGGCCGGCGGCTCGATCTCGAGCGTGTACGGCATGGCGAGATTCTGCACCACGGTCAGCCCGTCGAGCAGCACGGCGCGCGGGCTGACGATCCCGAAGCGATCGACGACGGCCAGCCAGTCGGCGCTGTCGGTGATCGTGGCCGTCGATCGGCCGAACAGTCTGACATCGCCGCGATCCGGCAGGGTCGCGCCGGTCACGAGATTCACGAACACCTCCGCCGTCATCTGATCGAGCCCGACGATCGCGATGTGTTCGCCCGCGCGCAGCTCGAGCGACGCAATCCTGAGCGGGCGCAGGCCCCGATAGTCCTTTGAGACGTCGGACAGTTCGAGGACGATTCCGGCCGGGGTGGTCACGACTCGAGCAGGCGGTTCACTTCGTCGACGATGCGGGCGGACGCGAGAAGGGCATCGACTTCGATCTTGATCGCCGCCAGATTGCAGGCAATGGCGCCGTACGAGATCATTCCGTGGACGATCGCCGGCAGCACGCCCGTGTCCACGCTCGCGCCCAGGATCGCCGTGACCATGGTCGCGCCCATGGCGAGCGTCCCGATCGAGAAGACAGGTTTTCGCGCCGCCGCGATTCGCCGATAGTAGTCGCCCGTCACGTGATGTTCGACCATCGCGTCCTTGACGGCCTTACCCTTGCCGATGAGATAGAACATCATCATCGAGTGCGCGAGCAGCATCACGAGCGTGGAAAAGATGCCGAACGACACGTGGCGTGAAATATCGTTGCCCAAGTGTCCAAAAATGACCGTGGCGACGAGCCCGACGAGCCCGATGCCGACAGCCGACAACAGCGCCTGAGCCATTTAACGGGCTATCCTTCCCTCGTTGTCTTTCCGTTGATTCGCACGCCAGAGATCATATGTCAGCTTCTGCGTTCGTCGCCGGCTGGATCCCGCGCCTGAAGCCGGCTGCATCTGCCCGGGCGCTCGATCTCGCGATGGGCCGCGGACGGCACGCGTTGATCCTGGCGCGGGAAGGGTTTCAGACGTTCGGCGTGGATGTGAAGCTGGACGCCGTGCGTGACGCCGTCAGCACGGCTGCGCTCGAGCATCTGACGATTCGCGGCTGGTGCGCCGACCTGACGATGTACCCATTGCCGGCGGCCGCATTCGATCTCGTCGTCGTCACCCGCTATCTGCAGCGCGGTCTGTTTCGATCGCTGCGAAGCGCGGTGAGGCCAGGCGGATACGTGATCTACGAGACGTTCACCGTGCTTCAGCGGGCGCTCGGCTGCGGCCCGACCTCTCCCGAACACCTGCTCGACGCGGGTGAACTGCGAAAGTACTTCGACGAATGGGACGTGCTCTTCAGCGAGGAAGTCGAGGCTCCGGAAGCCGTCGCCCGAATCGTGGCCAGGAGACCGTCCGGCTGAAGCCGGACGCTACGGACGATAAGCCGTTGCTACGGACCGATAAGACGTAGCGTCCGGCTTCAGCCGGACGGTCAAGCCGACCGTCTTCGCTTCTTCAACGTCTCGTAAAGTTCACGCGGTAGCGACACGCCGCCGACACGGATCGTCGCGTTTGGATCGGCGTGATAGTCCGATCCTCCCGTGACGGCAAGGCCAAGACGTTCGGCGAACGTCAGGTAGCGGACGGTGTCGTCCACCTGGTGCTTGCTGTGATACGCCTCGATCGCGTCGAGGCCTGCGTGGGCCAGGCCCGGAATCAAGTCGTCGCGGCCCAGGAGGCCGGGGTGAGCGAGCGACGCGACGCCGCTGGCGCCGTGGATCAGGCGCAGGACGTCTCCGGGCGCCGGTCCGACGCGCGCGACGAACGCGGGGCGGCCAACGGACAACCACCGATCGAACGCCTCGCTGATCGTCGCCGCATGACCTGCGGCGATCAACGCGCGCGCGATCCAGGGCCGGCCGGCCGCCTTCGAGTTGTCGGTCGTTCCGGGGCGAAGCACTTCGTCGGCGTCGAGGCGGATGCCCTGCCCGGCCAGCCGCTGCACCATCTGGCGGATCCGATCGATTCGCATGCGGCGTGCCTGGGCGAGGAATGCGCCGAGCCGCTCATCGTCCGGATCCATGAAGTAGCCGAGCATGTGGACGTCTTTGCCGTCCACAACGGCGGTGATCTCGATGCCCGGCACGAATTCAATGCCGGCCGTCGCGCACGCCGCGGCCACCGGAGCACATGCGGCGGTCGTGTCGTGATCGGTGACGCTCAGGACCTGCACGCGGGCGGACGAGGCGCGGGCCACCAGCTCGGACGGCGTGCATAGTCCGTCCGAGGCTGTCGTGTGAGTGTGGAGGTCGATCAACGGCGCGACTTGGCGGCGGCAGATCGAGCGGCGCGCGACGGAGGGGTCCGCCTGCCCTGGCGCTTCTTCAGCGCCCGGTATTCGCTGATCAGCAGGTCGCGATGTGCGGCCTCTTCTTCGGCGAACTCCAGGAAAATCTGCTTGCCCTCGGAGTCCTCGAAGCGATCGCCGTAGCGCTTGAAGAAGCTGTGCGATCCGCGCTCGCACTTGATCCCGATGAGCAGTGCGTCGAGATCGTTGATGCCCTTGCCGAGGCGCTCCGCGCCGGCTGCGAACAGTGTGTTGGCGGGAGCCTTGAAGAACAGGAATGTCGGCCGCGACTCGAGCTGCGGGTCCTTTTCCAGGAGTTCGCCGTACCGCTTCTCCAGCGTGCCGAGGTGCTCTTTCTCCTCTTCCGCGAGCTTCTGGAACACGCTCCGGCCGCGTGCGTCCCTGGTCAGGCTCGCGGCGCGGGTGTAGAACTGCAGCCCGCTGCGTTCGGTGGCGATCGCGATCCGCAGCGCGTCGCGCGCGAACACCAGCGCCGTCGTGGCGCCGTCAATAGTGGAGTTCGCGGTCCCGCTCGACGCGCCCGTGCGGCACTCTTCGCACGTCCCGACGATCTGGACGATGGCCTGGGCGGACTCGAAGTGGCGCGCGGCGGCGATCTCCTCCATCAACGCTTCGACGTCGGAGCTCAGAAACTCCGAGGAGCGGTGACAGGTCGTGCAAATGAGGTGGAAGTGGCGGGGATGACGGTAGGTCGGCTCGAACCTGGAACGCCCCTCGCCGAAGTCGACCTTGCGGGCGACTCCGCGCGCGACCATCCATTGCAGCGAGCGGTAGACCGTGGCACGGCCAACGCCGGGATGCTGACGGCGGACGAGATCGTAAAGATCGTCCGCACTCAGGTGACCTTCCTGCTTGAGGAAGGTCCCCAGAATCTGTTCGCGTTTGGTCGAGCGCTTGCCGCCCGCGGCGGCCGGGGCGGCAAGATCAGCGAGGGGACTTTCCCTCACGACGCCGTTAGTCCACGCTGAAGGATTGGCCGCAGCCGCAGGTCGATGTCGCCTGCGGATTCTTGATCGTGAAGCCGCCGCCGGTGACGGTGTCGACAAAGTCGACCTCGGCGCCCTTGAGGTAGCGGACGCTGATCGGATCCACGTACAGCTTCACGCCGTGCGATTCGAACACCTGATCGCCGGCGCCCTGTCCGTTTTCTTCGATCATCAGCCCGTACTGGAAGCCCGAGCAGCCGCCGCCCTGAACGAACACGCGCAGCCCGCTTCCGTCTTTGTTTTCTTCGACAAGCAGCTCGTTGATCTTGGCCGCCGCCGTTTCGGATACGTTGATCATGAGACGAATCTCCTCGTTAACCGCTTCTCATTATACCAGCAGGCCTGTTGTTATACTGGCTGGCGCACGCACACGGCCGGGGTCCAGCCAGCTGCCTGGACGACGACTAACCTGCTGAGCCAAAAGGACATGTCGTTAATCACCGTGAGCGCGCTCACGCGCGAAGAACTCCTGGACACGTCGGCGCGGCGCTGGGACGCGCTGCGCCTGGCCCGGCCGGACCTCGTGCCCGCCGTGGACCTGCAGCAGCGGCTCCTGACCATCGTTGCCGACACGGCGCACGCCATCGGCAGGAGCCGCCTGCCGCGCCTCTCGCTGCCGCCGAAATATCTCGCCGCAAAGCTGGCGCGAGGAGTGCCGGTGTTCGCCGGAGAACCGATTCCGATACCGCTCGGCCTGCTTCGCGAATCTCTGCTGAAGCTCTGCGATGCGCTCGCCGAGGGCGGCGCCGCCGACTCCGCCATCCACATCCGGGACGCGATCGCCAGCGGCAGCATGGAAGCTGGCTCGCTGCTCACCGCTTCACTGACGCGCGATCAGGGCGCTATCCGCACCGGAGCCGTCCATCGCGGCCTGGCGCCCGATCTGGTCTGGCTGGTGGCCGAGCTCGCCACCACGCCGTTTGCGCACGCGTTGCAGCACTCCGTCTTCGATCACCGGCAGGACGAGACATTCGCCGCCGCGTGCGATGCGTGGAACCTGGGTTACTGTCCGGCGTGCGGCTCATGGCCGGCCCTGGCGGAATGCGCCGACAGCCACCGTGTCCTCCGGTGTTCGTTCTGCTCGCTCGGATGGGAGCTGAATACGTACGCGTGCATCTACTGCGCGGAGGCAGGCGAGCCCTTCGTCACGGCGGCGCCGGACGAAGAACGGAAGGATCGCCGCGTCGAGGTCTGCAGCGCCTGCCAGTCGTACCTGAAAACCGTGGATCTCGCGGTGCTCTCGCCGTTTCCGCTCGTGGCGATTGCCGACATGGAGACGATGGATCTCGATCTCGCGGCGATGGAACACGGGTACGGGCGTCCGTCGCTCAAGGAGTTCGCGAAGCGGTAGAGAGAGAACGCGGAGACGGAGAGTTAACGCGGAGATCGCGGAGATCGCGGAGATCTCGGTCATTGGATGGCCTCCTGGAACATGCTATTTGCATCTGAGCGGGGCATGAGAGCGCGGGTTGACGCTCTGACCGAAGAAATCATCGGGGCCGCACTGGAAGTGCATCGCGAGCTCGGACCTGGCCTGTTAGAAAATGCGTACCAAACGTGTCTGGCGGTTGAACTTTTGCACCGCGGGTGCGACTTGAACGGCAGATGAAGTGCCTTGCCGATCGATCGACAGGAATGCAGCGACGTGGACTTATGGCTACCGGCTCGGCCTTGTCGTCGAAGGCCTGGTCATCGGTCGAGATCAAAGCGATCGAGCGCTTGGAACGCGTTCATTCAGGTCCGAGCTGCTCGTCGGTGAACCTTCCGGTGTCGCTCCAAGAGTGCCCGGTCGGGTTGCTGTTCAACTGTCCACGCGCGGCTTCCTGACCCAGGACGGGCCTGCGACGGGTCGTTCAAACAATCTTCCCGAATAGCGTCTTCTTCGCGATCTCCGCGATCTCTGCGTTAACCTCCGTCTCCGCGTTCTCCCGTGTTCAGTTCTCTCGAAGCAGGAACGCCTCGATCTGGCTGACAACACCGTCTGCCTGTGCTGGATCCTTGAAGAAATTGTGATTGGTGTTGTGAAGCTGAATCACGCGGCCGTTGGGGACGGATGACGCGAATGTTCGACTGATCTCCAACCAGAAGCGTTTTTCGAACATGAGCTCCAGGGTACCGCTTGTAGGCGGCATCGTCCTGGGGACCGCTGACAAGAGCTTCCTCGTAGACCACGACGAACGCCAGCGCGGGTGCCTTGATCTTCGAGAAATCTGGATGAGCAGCGGCGGCGCCGCGCTCAATTTTTCCGATTGGCGTGTCCGCCGGCGAACCCTCGAATCCAGCCTCCTTCGCGATCTCGTCAAGCCTGGCATAGTCGAGCGCGCTGTCCAGGTAGACCAGCTTCGACACGCGTTCCGGATACAGGGCGGCAAACCGCGTCATCTCCGGGCCGGCAATCGAGTGTCCGATGAGAATCACCCGTTCAATCCGCTTCGTATCCAGGAACGCATGGATATCCCGCGCGAGCGTATCGGTGTCGTAGCCTGATGGCGGCTTGTCCGACGGACCCTGTCCCCTGCGTGTGACGCCCAGAACCTGAAACTGATTGGTGAATCGCGGCGCGAATGTGTCGAAGGTGTGCGCGCTACCGCCACCGCCGCCGATCAGGAAGAGGATGACCGGTCCGCGGCCGCCCCAATCGACGTAGTGCAGACGCACACCGTTCACCGACACGAAACCGTCCCGGACCGCGGGGGCAGGAGAAACCAGCATGATCGTCGCCGCCATCACCGAAATCAGCATTTCTTGAAGTGGTCTCGTCTTGAAGTGGCTGTGCTCTGCGATCTCCGCGATCTCTGCGTTAACCCCCGTCTCCGCGTTCTCTCCTTAAACTCCCATCGCCTCCAATTGCACGCCCGATGCCTGCTCCACGTCCTTGTGCAGGCTGTTGCCGTGCGCGTCCATCGTGACGATCGCCGGAAAATCCTTCACGGTCAGGTGCCACATGGCTTCCGGCGTCCCGAACTCGAGCAGCGAGACGTCGTCGACTCTCTCAATAGCACGCGCGTAGAACTGCGCGGCGCCGCCGATCGCGTTCAGGTACACCGCGCCGTGCTCTTTCAGCGCGGCCAGGGTCTTCGCGCCCATTCCGCCCTTGCCCATCACGGCACGGATGCCGTAGCGCTTGATGATCTCGCCCTGATACGGTTCCTCGCGAATGCTCGTCGTCGGTCCGGCGGCCGTGACACGCCAGGTGTCGCCTTCCTTCACGACGACGGGACCGCAGTGATACAGGACCGACCCCTTGAGATCGACCGGCGGTGCGTTCTTCATCAGGTGAGAGTGCACGGCGTCGCGCCCCGTGAACATCCGGCCCGATACCATCACGACGTCGCCGACCTTCAACGCGCGAACGGCTTCTTCGGTGAGTGGCGCGTTAAGGGCCACTTCCCGGCCGGTTCGCACGAAGCCGGCTTGATCGAGCATGGGGATCACGGGGTGCGACGGATCGCGATAAAGCCAGCAGTCGATCGCGCCCGTCGATCGAATCGAGCAGAACCCCGAGGCGCCGGAACGCCCAGCAGTCGTACGCGACCGACACGAAGAAGCTGGCGGGCAGCCGGTTGAGCGCGGCGATCTTGCAGCCGATGAGCGTGACCTTGCCGCCAAAGCCCATCGCGCCAATCTCGAGGGTGTTGACGGTCGACATGATCGACGCTTCGAGCTCGGCCAACCGTGGATCGGGGTTCACATCATCGAGCGTGCGAAAGAGCTGTTCCTTGGCGTGCAGATAACCCGACGTTCGATCGCCACCGATGCAGACGCCGACGGCCCCCGGCGCGCAGCCCTTGCCCTGGGCCTGCCACACCGCGTGCAGGATGCATTTCTTCACGCCGTCGAGGTTGCGATCGGCCCGGCCGAGATGGGGCAGCTCGACGGGCACGGAATACTGCGCGTTCGTATTTTCGCAGCCGCCGCCCTTCAGAATCAGTTTGATCTCGATCTGGTCCTTGTCCCACTGATCGAAATGGATGATGGGCGTTCCCGGGCCGAGGTTATCGCCGGAGTTCTTGCCGGTGATCGAATCAACCGAGTTCGGGCGCAGCTTGCCGCGCCGCGTGGCGTCGGCGACGGCTTCCCGGATCTGCTGACGCATCCAGATCTGGTTGGCGCCGACGGGCACCCGCACCTCGAACGTCGGCATGCCGGTGTCCTGGCAGATGGCGCCTTCGGCGTCAGCGGCGAGATCGATGTTCTGCGCGATGATGGTCAGCGCCTGCGACGACCTGGTGCCCTCCGGCTCGGAGCCGCGAGCGATCTTCATCGCGGCGCGCACGTCGGGCGGAAGGTCGGTGGATGTTCGGATGATGAGCTGAAGGACGCTGTCAAAAAATGAGGGCAACATACGGGCAGTATACTAATTCGTGGCTCGTGACTCGCGGGCTCGTGGCTCGTGAGTCAAGGCTCGATTGCAGGTGAAGATGCCGCCTGAGGGCTTTCGGATTGAACGGGATCCGCTGGGCGAGCTGAAGGTGCCGTCCGGTGCGTACTACGGCGCCCAGACGGCGCGGGCGATCGAGAACTTTCAAATCAGCGGCCTGCGCGCCCCGGCCGACCTCGTGACGGCCACGATCCTCATCAAAAAGGCGGCTGCTGAAGCCAACGCGGCACTCGGGCGGCTTGACGCGGGCGCCGCTCGAGCGATCGTCGCGGCGGCCGACGAAATACTCGCAGGCGGATTGCGCGATCAGTTTGTCGTCGACGTGTACCAGGCGGGAGCCGGCACGTCCCACAACATGAACGCCAACGAAGTCATCGCGAACCGCGCGGCAGAACTCCTGGGCGAACCGCGGGGCACGTACACCCGCGTCCACCCGAACGATCATGTGAACCTCGGCCAGTCCACCAACGACGTCTACCCGACGGCGACCCGCCTCGCCCTCCTGTCCGGGACGGAGCCGCTCGTGCAGGCCGCGCGGGGGCTTGTCGACAGCCTCGAGCGGAAGGCCGATGCGTTCGCGGGCGTCCTCAAGACCGGGCGCACCCACCTGCAGGACGCCGTGCCCATCACACTCGGGCAGGAGTTCGGCGGTTGGGCGGCGTGCGTGCGCCAGGGCGCCGGCGATGTGGCCGCGGCGTCCGAGCAGCTGCGCGAATTGAATATCGGCGCGACGGCGGTTGGCACCGGACTCAACGCGGGCGAGGACTATCGGCGTCTGGTCATCCAGAATCTGATCCGATATACCAGCCTCACACTCCGGCCCGCGACAAATCTGTTTCGGGTCACGCAGAGCATGGGCGATGTGCTTGCGTATTCTTCTGCAATGCGCCGGCTCGCGATCGAAGTAGGCAAGCTCGCGAGCGACCTGCGGCTGCTCAGCATGGGACCGCGGGCCGGCCTGTCGGAGATCGCGCTGCCGGCCGTGCAACCGGGGTCGTCGATCATGCCGGGCAAAGTGAACCCGTCGATTCCGGAGATGGTCAACCAGGTCTGTTTTCAGGTAATGGGCTGCGACCTCACCGTCGCGGCCGCGTGCGAAGCCGGGCAGCTCGAGCTCAACGTGATGATGCCGGTCATCGCGTGGAACGCCCTTCACATGTCGACGATCCTGCGCGAGGCGATCAGGACGCTCGCCAGCCGCACGATCGACGGGATCGTGGCGGACGAGACACGGGCACGCGAGCTCCTCGATCGCAGTACGGCGATGGCAACCGCCCTGAGCCCGTACATCGGCTACGCGGCGACGGCCGACATCGCCAAGGCTTCGGTTGCGACCGGCCGATCGATCCGTGAGATCGTGCTCGAGCGTGGCCTGCTGACCAGCGCGCAGCTCGACGACATCCTGTCGGCAGATGCGATGACGCGAGGGGGAATCGTGGGGCCTGGACAGGCCGGCGAGGCGGGACGGGCAGGAAAGGCAGGACGCGAATGAAAGTCGCCAGCGCAGTCTCACTTGCCATGCTGTTCGTGACCCGTCCTGCCGCTCCCGCCCTTCCTGGCCTTCCGCCTGCCGTCCTTGCCGCCCAGTCAGTTACGGCGAAGCCCAAGGCCCGATTGTTTCCGCCGCTCGATCTCGGGCTGCTCGAAGCCGCGGATCGCGATCAGTGGCAGAGGCCGGAAGAGATCATGGACGCGCTCAAGATCGCCGAGGGCTCGGTGGTAGCTGACCTCGGCGCCGGCGGCGGCTGGTTTACCGTCAAGCTCGCGCGTCGTGTCGGATCACACGGTCTGGTGTACGCCGAGGACATTCAGCCGCTGATGATCGAGGCGATCAAGCGCAAGGTCCAGCGGGAAAACCTCAGCAACGTCCGGACGGTGCTCGGCACAACGAAGGACTCGCGGCTGCCGCGCGGCCTCGACGCCGTGCTCATCGTCGGCGCCTACCACGAAATGGAAGATCCGGTGACGCTGCTCCAGAACGCCGCCGACTCGCTGAAACCGCAAGGCCTGATCGGCGTCGTGGACTTCCTCCCCGGCGCCGGAGGCCCGGGCCCGGATCCCGATCAGCGGGTCGATCAGGAAACGGTCGTCAGGGGCGCGACGGCGGCAAATCTTCAAGTGATCTCGCGCGAAACAATCCCGCCCTTCATGTTCATGCTGGTGCTCGGCAAGGCGCCGGCCCGCGGCTCGCGCTGAACGGATCCTCCTCCACCATGCGCGTGGTCCTGACCATTGCGGGAAGCGACTCCAGCGGCGGCGCCGGCATTCAGGCGGATCTCAAGACGTTCGCGGCGCATGGGGTGTACGGCGCCAGCGCAATCACGGCAGTCACCGCGCAGAACACCCTCGGCGTGGTGGAATCGCTCGCGCTCTCAGCCGATCTTGTAACGGCGCAGATTGAAGCCGTGGCCGGCGACATCGAGATTCACGCGACCAAGACCGGCATGCTGGCCGACGCCGCGATCGTCGAAGCCGTCGCGGCCGCGATCAAGGAACTGGATCTGCCGTTCGTGGTGGTCGATCCGGTGCTCGCGGCCACCGGCGGCCGTCGCCTGCTGGACGATGACGGTGTGCAGATGCTGATCCGCGAGCTGCTTCCTCTCGCGCACGTCGTGACGCCGAATATCCCGGAAGCGGAAGCGCTCAGCGGACGCCGCATTGTGTCGAAGGACGATGCGTCAGAGGCGGCCCGGCGGATACACGGCCTGGGACCGGCCGCGGTGATCATCACCGGTGGACACCGGCCGGAATCGGGTGAAGTGACGGATCTGCTGTTCGACGGCGAGCGCTTCCTGGCGTGTCGCACGCCGACGGTCGAGACGCCGAACACCCACGGTACGGGCTGCACGTTTGCGGCGGCGGTTGCCGCGCACCTGGCCCTGAACCATGATCTCGCGGCCGCCGCCGAGCGCTCCCAGCAATACGTGGCCGGCGCCATACGCCACGCGCTCGACATCGGTCGGGGCCAGAAGCTGATCGACCACTTCTGGAAGGAGCGAATCTAGTCATCTGGTCATTTGGTCATCTGGTCATTTCCGAGAGCGGTAGCACTGCATTGCCTGACAAGTGCAGAAATGACCAGATGACCAGATGACCAGATGACCAAATTCAGCCATACTGATTGGGTGACCGTTCCTCTCCTCGCCATAGGGCCCGCGCCACTGGCGCTCGAGCCGCTGGTGGCGGCGGTGACGGTCGAATCGGGCGACGAGCGTGCCGGGCACGACGGGGCCATCGTCACGTTCCTGGGATTGGTCAGGAATCACAATCAGGGGCGGCGGGTGCAGTATCTCGACTACGAAGCGTATCCGTCCCTGGCGCTCAAGGCCTTCGCGCGCATCTCGGATGAGGCGTATGGGCGCTGGCCCAACGTGCGGATCGCCGTGCACCACAGGACCGGGCGCCTCGAGGTCGGCGAGGCCAGCGTCGCAATCGCCGCGGCGTCACCGCATCGCGGCGACGCCTACGCGGCGTGCCGCTACGTCATCGAGCGAGTGAAGCAGATCGCGCCGATCTGGAAGCGCGAGTACTTCGAGGGCGGCGATGTCTGGATCGAAGGCGCGACCGCGGATCCCGACGACGTCCGGGCGCGCGAAGAGGCCGAGCGCGTGGCATGCGCGTGACGGTGCGGTTGTTTGCCCGGCTGCGAGACCTGGCGGGAGCGGCGGAGATGAGCCGCGAGATCGAGCCGGGGGGACGATCGGCGCCGTCTGGCGCGATCTGGCCGGCGAATTTCCAGCGCTCGCCGACTACGAACGATCGATTTCGGCCGCGCTCAACGCGGATTACGCACGCATGGACGCGGAAGTGCACGACGGTGATGAGGTCGCCTTCCTGCCTCCGGTGTCCGGCGGCTGACGCGAGAAAGAAACGGGTAGCGGGGCTTGTGGCCCCGCCAGGATTATGTTCGACAAGCTGAACGCCGTAGAACAGAAGTACGAGGAGATCCTCGCGCGCCTCGGCACGGCCGAGTTGCAGAGCGATCCGTCCGAATATCGCAAACAGGCGAAGGCCGCCTCGGAGATGCAGCCGCTCATCGACTGCTTCCGCGAATACAAGATCGTCGCGCACGACCTCGCGCAGACCGAGGAACTGGCGAACGCGGCCGACGCGGATATGCGCGAGCTCGCGCAGGCGGAGCTCAAATCGCTCGCCGCCAGGCGCGAAGCCCTGCTGTCCGACCTGAAGATCCTCCTGATCCCCAAGGATCCGAACGACGAGAAGAATATCGTCCTCGAAATCCGCGCCGGCACGGGCGGCGACGAGGCCGCGCTCTTTGCCGGCGAGCTGTTCAGGATGTACAGCAAGTACGCGGAACGCCAGGGATGGCGGATCGAAGTGATGTCGAGCAGCGACACCGGCGTGGGCGGACTGAAGGAAGTGATCGCGACGATCGAAGGCCGCGGCGCGTACAGCAAGCTGAAATACGAGAGCGGGGTGCACCGCGTCCAGCGGGTGCCCGCCACGGAAGCCAGCGGACGCATCCATACGTCAACGGCGACGGTCGCCGTCCTGCCGGAAGCCGAAGACGTGGACATTCAGATCAACGAGAAGGACCTCCGGATCGACACCTTCTGCTCGAGCGGACCGGGAGGCCAGAGCGTCAACACGACGTATTCGGCGGTACGGCTGACGCACCTTCCGACCGGCGTGGTCGTCTCGCAGCAGGACGAGAAGTCGCAGATCAAGAACAGGGCGAAAGCCATGAAAGTGCTTCGGGCGCGTCTCTACGAGATGGAGCTGCGGAAGCAGCAGGAAGCCATCGCCAAGGATCGGCGCGGGCAGGTCGGAACCGGCGAGCGCTCGGAGAAGATCCGGACGTACAATTTCCCGCAAAACCGCATCACCGACCACCGCATCAACTTCACGACGCACCGCATTGACGAAGTGCTCAACGGCGACATCGTCGAGCTGCTCGACAACGTCAGCATGCACTATCAGGCAGAGAAACTGAAGGACGCGACGGCCGTGTCATGAGGCAGGTCCACGACGTGGTCACCATCAACCAGCGAGTCGCCGCCGCCCGGGATCGGCTGCGCACCGCGGACCTGCTGCCGGCTGAAGCCGACCTGAGCGCGCGCCTGCTCGCCCAGCACCTGCTCGAATGGGATACGGCGCGGCTCCTGACGTCGGGGAACGAACACGAACCCGACGGGTTTGCGGACCGGTTCGAGGCGCTTGTCGCTCGACGTGAAGCCCGTGAGCCGCTCCACTACATCGTCGGCCACCGGGAATTCTGGGGGCTCAAGCTCGAAGTGACGCCGGCGGTGCTCATTCCGAGGCCGGAAACCGAGCTGATCGTCGAAGCCGTGCTCGCGCTCGCGCCGGTGTCTCAGTTGTTCACGATGATCGACGCATGCACAGGGTGCGGGAACGTGGCGGTGGCGGTCGCCAAGGAACGTGCGAACGCACGCATCGTCGCGACCGACATCTCCGAGGCCGCCCTCGAGGTGGCGAGGCGCAACGCCGCACGTCACGGAGTCGAAGCCCGCGTGACATTCGTTCAGGCGGACGTGTTCGGCGACGTCAGCGGCCCGGCCGACTTGATTACCGCGAACCCGCCGTACGTGCCCGAACGTCACGCCCGCGGCCTGCAACCGGAAGTCGGCGGGCACGAGCCGCACGTGGCGCTCTTCGGCGGCGGCTACGACGGCTTGACGCTCCTCGAGAGGGTCGTCCGTGAATCGGCGCCGCTTCTTCGTCCCGGCGGGCACCTGATCTGCGAGTTCGGGTTCGGCCAGGAAATCGAGGTTGAAGAAATCCTGGAGTCCTCGCCCGAGTTCACGCTTGTCGAGCTCAAGCGGGATCTCCAGGGGCTCGCAAGAACGGCCGTTGCCATCCGTAGGTAGCATTCGTACGTAGCGTCCGCCTTTCAGGCGGACGACGTCCGTCCGGCTAAAGCCGGACTCTACGGGCGAACGCGACCGACGAACTCGAGGATGAACTTCAGGCCAGGGTCTGACGGCGACATGATCCCGGTGATTGTGTCCATGTGCGCATGGTCGGCAAGCTCGTGCACGTCGGCCGTACAACCGGCGGCCCGCAGCGCCTTCGCCATCTCCTCGGCGTCCTGACCCGTCCGGGCTGCGTCCTTATCGCCATAAAGAATCAGGAACGGCGGATGCGCGCCGGCGACATGATTGATCGCCGAGGCGTTCCGAACGGTTTCCGGATCAACCGGCACGGCGCCCTGGAACATCGCCGAGCGTGACGACTGCGTGAAGCTGCCGCTGATCGGAATGACGCCCGCGATGTGGTCGAGCGATTCGCCGACTTCTTTCAGGTAAGCAGCGTCGGCGCCAAGCATGGCGACGAGTGTCGCGCCGGCGGAGTGGCCGGAGACGAAAATCCGATTTGCGTCGCCGCCGAACTCCGCCGCGTGGGCGCGAACGTAGGCAAACGCCCGGGCCACGTCCTGGACGTGACCCGGATAGCTGGTCTTCGGCGTCAGCCGATAGCTGATCACCGCCGTCGCGATCCCCTGCGAGGCCAACACTTCGCCGACAAAGCGGTACTGATCCTTGATGCCGACGGTAAAACCGCCGCCGTGCACGAACACCAGCACCGGGACGTCACGCTGTCCCTTTGGCAGATACAAATCGAGGCGATGGCGATACTTGTCGGCTCCCTCGCCGGCGTAATAGGTAATGTTGGCGCGCACGTCGACATCGGCGGCGTGGAGCGGAGCCGCGAGAGCCATGAAGACGAGGCCGGCGATCGAAGGAGACTTCAACCATCCGGCGATGAGCAGACGGTGCAGGGTGTTCATGGCGCTAGAATTATAGGTGCATGACGGACTGCCTCTTCTGCAAAATTGCCAGGCGCGAAATTCCCGCCACGCTGGTGTACGAGGACGAGCGCGTCGCCGCCTTTCAGGACCTCAACCCCCAGGCGCCCACGCACATCCTGGTGATACCGAAGCGCCACATCGCGACGCTCAACGACCTCAGCACCGAGGACGATCAGCTGGTCGGCGAACTGGTGCGGCGCGCGGGCGCGATTGCGGCCGAGCGGGGCCTCTCGGCGGGCGGCTATCGAACGGTCTTCAACACGAACCGCGATGCGGGGCAGACCGTGTTTCATATCCACCTGCACCTGCTGGGCGGACGCGCGATGACCTGGCCGCCAGGGTGAATCACCCAATCACCAAATCCACGAGCTCGGTGAGCCGCTTGATGATCGGTATCCCGCGGGCTCTCAGTTCTTCCGCCCGCGGCACCGCGGCTTCACTTCGGTGCAACAGCACGGCGCGCATCCCGGTCCGCATTGCGCCCTGAATATCCTGGCCGACACTGTCTCCCACCATCACGGCGTCGGCCGGAGCTGCCCCCAGTTGATCGAGCGCGGCGCGAAAGATGCTCGGGTGCGGTTTCATGTAACCGTGATCGACCGATGACACGCTCGCGGCGATGAACTCGCGCAGCTCGAAATGAGACTGGAACGAGTCGAGACAGCGGTGTGAATTCGAAATCAGCCCGATGCGAATGCCTGCGCCCGTCAGTTCGCGAAGCACGTCGGGCACATCGTCGTACAACTCGAAGTGCTGGTTAGCCGCCCACTCCGCGTAGATCTCGCGGGCGCAGGCGTCGAGACTCGCGTCGCTGCCCGTTCCTCCCATCTGCTCGATGATGTGCCTCGTATAGGCGACAAAGATCTCGGCGTCGTACGGCGAGCCCTCGGGGTCATCGAGAATGAACGACGCACTCGCCACCGCGTTCGTGAAGCGCGAGGGATCGACCTCGATATGGTGGCGCTGACAGAACCCGCGATATCCCTCTCCCTGAAACATCGGGCCCGGGTAGATCAACGTGAAATCGACGTCGAACAGCACAGCTGTCACATGGACCGGCTGGTCGGGCCGGGCGGGCACATCGGGCAGGTCGGGCGTGGAAGGCACGGACTAATCAGCCTTCCGCGTACGGCCCCGCGATGACGACGGTCGCCTTCCCGGGATCGAGGAACCGGCGGGCGACTGCGTTCGCCTCGTCGAGCGTGACACCCTGCAGCAGGCCCGGCAGGCGAACGTCGTAGTCCAGCCCCAGTTCGTACAACGCGGCGTTCTGAAGAAAATTTGCGATGCTCGAGTTGGTCTCGAGCGCCCGAGGCATCGCATGAATCAGGAACCGCCGCGAATCGTCGAGCTCCGGCTGTGTCAGGCCGTCATGAACGAGCCGCTTCAACTCCTCATCGATGGAAGCGACCGCGCGGTCGACGTTTTCGGGGCTGACACCGGCTCGCAGGAGCAGCGGCCCTTCCATGATGTTGGCGTCGAGAGAGCTGTACACGTAGTACGCCATCCCCTGCTTCTCGCGAATCGAGTCGCCCAGCCGGCCGCTCATCGAATACTGCCCGAAGGCATGATTCATCAGCCAGCAAGCGTAGTACGAGGGATCGGCGCGCGTGATGGTCGTGAACCCGTACGCGATGTCGGCCTGCGCCTTGTTCATCATGGGAATGACGACGCGCCGCCTGGAGGCGTGCGGCGCCACCGGATACACGTCAACCGCGCGCGGGGCGGGCGCCGACCAGTCGCCGAAGACGCGCGCAGCGGTGGCCGCCGCGCGGCTGGCTTCGACGTCTCCCACCACCACGACGGACAGCTCCGAAGGGGCAAAGCTTGCCGCATGCAGCGCCATCAGGCGTTCGCGGGTCAGCCGTTCGATGACTTCCGGGCTACCCTTGGCCGGAATGCCGTACGGATGTGGCGGCGGATACAGCAGCCTCATCAGCGCCTCGACGGCGCGCACGGCCGGGTTGTCCTGATCCTGCCGGATCGCCGTCACGACCTCGCCCTTCCGCGTGGCGAGCTCGTCCTCGGGCACCGCAGGCGCCCGGACGATGTCGGCGACCAGCGTCATCACGGCGTCGAAATCCTCGGCCAGGCAGGTGCACACCAGCGAGAACAGATGACGCGTGACGCTCAACCCAATCGAAATGCCGCGGCTGTCCAGCGCTTCGGCGATGTCTTCTGCCGAACGCGGCGCGCTCGACGCCGTCTCGAGGGTCCCTCGATCGACGACCCTCGACAACAGATTCATCGCCCCCGGCGCATCCGGCGGATCGCACACCGATCCCGCCCGCATGGCCAGGTTGATCGTGACAGCCGGCATGGTCCCCGTCCGTTTCGCGAGCACGACAACGCCGTTCGGCAGCACAGTGCGGACGGGAGCCAGACCGGAAAACCCGGTGGAAGACGAAATGGGGGCCATGAGCTACGACACCTGTTCCGGGTCGAACCATCCGATGGTCCGGTTCGAGGGGAGAAGAACTCTGGCCGCCGCTGCCACCTGGTCGCGCGTCACGGCGGCAATACGCCCGCCCAGTCCGCCGAACACATCGACGTCCGCGATGGTCTCGAAGTAGCCGAGCTGGTGCGCAATGTTCGTCACGCTGTCGTTGTCGAACACCAGCCGCGCCTTGAGCTGCGCTTTTGCCTTGGCCAGCTCGGCGTCCGTGATGCCCTCGCGCGCCACGAGATCGAGCTCACGGGTCAGCGCGGCTTCGACGGCGTCGAGCGGCGTGCCGTCGGTGGCCGTGACTGAAATGATGTACACGAACGGCTCCTCGGTTGGCAGCAGCGAACCGGAGACCGACGATGCGATCCGCTGCTCGACGAGCGCGCGGTAAAGGCGCGCGCTCCGCTGTGGCGGCGGCAGCCGGAAACTGGACCACAAGTTCAATCCGTACGCGCCGGTCAGCACCGCGTCGAGCACCAGCAGTCCGTAGAAGCGCTCGTCTGCCACGCCGGGCGCGTGAAAAGCTGCCTTCAGGTAGGCGGTCGTCCCGGGCCGGCGAATCGTCACGCGGCGTTCGCCCGTCTGTTCCGGTTCGACGGTCCGCTGACGCGGAGGAACTTCTCCGGCTGGAATTCTGCCGAAGTGGTGCTCGACGAGACGGAGCGCGGCATCCGTCTCCACGTCACCGACGATGACGAGCGTCGCGTTGTTGGGGATGTAATAGCGCCTGTAATGCCCGTACAGGTCGTCGCGCGTCATGGTCTCGAGGTCGGAGAGCCAGCCGATGGTCGGGTGACGGTAAGGATGCGCCTTGAATGCCGTCGCGACGACTTCCTGATCGAGGAACTGATCCGGATCGTTTTCACCGCCGTGCAGCTCCGAGATGATCACCGTCCGCTCGGATTCGCAGTCGTCCGGATGATAGAGGCCATTCGCCATGCGTTCGGACTCGATGAACAGCATGCGGTCGAGCGCGTCCTTCGTTGCCGTCTCGAGATAAGTGGTCTGGTCGATCCACGTGTAGCCGTTCCAGCCTCCGCCGAACTGTTCGATGATGCCTTTGACCTGGTCGCGGGGGATATTCGTCGTGCCCTTGAAGTTCATGTGCTCGACCCAGTGCGACACGCCGGTCAGCCCGGGCCGCTCGTCCTTCGATCCCACCTTGTACCAGCACCACACCGAGGCCAGCGGCGCCGCGTGCTCCTCTTGAACGAGGACCTTCAGACCGTTGTCGAGAGTCGCGCGTCGCAGCATCGGATCATTATAAAATCGAGGGATACCCATGCCCGAGTGGAAAAACACCGTCAACCTGCCGCGTACCGAGTTTCCGATGAAGGCCGGCCTGCAGACGAGCGAGCCAGACACGCTCGCGCGCTGGGCCGCCCAGGACCTGTACGGGCAGATTCGCGCGCGTCGCAAGGGCGCGCCGAAGTTCGTGCTGCACGACGGCCCGCCGTACGCCAACGGCAACATCCACATGGGGACGGCGATGAACAAGATCCTCAAGGATGTCGTCGTCAAATCGCGCTCGATGGCCGGGTACGACGCGCCCTACGTCGTGGGCTACGACTGCCATGGCCTGCCGATCGAGCTCAAGGTCGATCGCGAGCTCGGACCGAAGAAACGGGACATGTCGATCGCCGACTTCTGTCGCGCGTGCCGCGCGTACGCCGAACGATTCATCGGCGCGATGTCGGAGCAGTTTCAGCGGCTGGGAATTCTCGGCACGTGGGACCAGCCGTACTTGACGATGGACTTCCGGTACCAGGCGGCGATCGCGCGCGCGTTCGGCAAATTCGTCGGTCAGGGGCTGGTCACCAAGCGCAAGAAGCCCGTGCACTGGTGCATCCACTGCCGTACGGCGCTCGCCGAAGCGGAGATCGAGTACGAGGATCACTCATCGCCGTCGATCTACGTCGAGTTCCCGCTCGCCCCGGCGAGCGCCGGCGAGCTCGGCGCGCGTGTGCCTGCCCTTGCCGGGCGCGACGTCTCCGTCCTGATCTGGACGACGACACCCTGGACGATTCCGTCGAATCTGGCGGTCGCGTTTCATCCGGACTTCGATTACGCAGCGTATGACGTGGACGGCCGCGCGGTGCTGCTCGCGGAGCCGCTCGCGCCGGCGGTCGCCCTGGTCGTCGGCCGGCAGCTCGACTCGCCCATCGCGCGGATGAAGGGCGCGCAGCTGGAAGGCATCCGGTTCCGCCACCCGCTCTACGAGCGCGACTCGGTCGGCGTGCTCGCCGGATACGTCACGCTCGATGCCGGCACCGGCGCTGTTCACACGGCGCCGGGCCACGGCGCGGACGATTTCCTCACCGGCCTGAAGTACGGCCTCGAGATCTATGCGCCCGTCGGGCCCGGCGGGCACTTCGACGAGACGGTCGGTCTGTTTGCGGGGCAGCGCGTGTTCGACGCCAATCCGCACGTCGAGGACGCGCTCAAGCAGCGAGGCCGCCTGTGGCACCGGGCCGCGTTCGCCCACCAGTACCCGCACTGCTGGCGCTGCCACAACCCGGTGATCTTCCTGGCGACCGCCCAGTGGTTCATCCAGATGGACAACGTCCGGCTCGAGCCGGGCTCGGCCGAAGGCTCCGGGCAGACGCTCCGAGCCGCGGCGCTCGCCGCGATCGATCGTGACGTGCAGTGGATTCCGTCCTGGGGCCACGACCGCATCTACAACATGGTCGCGAACCGGCCGGACTGGTGCGTCTCTCGCCAGCGCGCCTGGGGCGTGCCGATTCCGGCCGTGGATTGCACGAAGTGCCGCGAGCCGCACATCACGACGGAGCTCGTCGAGCGCGCGGCTTCGGTGTTCGAGAAGTACGGCGCCGACGCCTGGTACGAGCGCCCGATCGAGGAATTCATCCCGCCGGGCCTGACGTGCCTCAAGTGCGGAAACACGACGTTCGAGCGCGAGATGAACATTCTCGACGTGTGGTTCGATTCCGGGTCGAGCCACGAGGCGGTGTTGTCCGTCAGGCCGGAGCTCACGTGGCCGGCCGACACCTACCTCGAAGGGAACGATCAGCATCGCGGCTGGTTCCAGAGCTCCCTGCTCGTCGGCCTTGGCACGCGGGGACGTCCGCCATTCAAGGACGTCGTGACGCACGGCTTCATCGTGGCCGAGGACGGAAAGAAGATGTCCAAGTCGCTCGGCAATTCGATCGAGCCGGAGGACGTCATCAAACAGAGCGGCGCAGACATCATCCGGCTGTGGGTGGCGATGAGCGATTACACGCAGGAAGTGCGCCTCAGCAAGGAAATCCTCGCGCGCGTCGTCGAGGCGTACCGGAAGGTGAGGAACACGCTCCGCATTCTGACGGCGAACCTCTACGATTTCGACCCCGCCACCGACTGCACGCCGGCGGACCGGATGCTGGAGATCGATAGGTACATCCTGGCCCGATACGCGGATGTGGCCCAAAAGACGCTTCGCGCGTACGAGGCGTACGATTACCAGACGATCTCGCAGGCCATCAACACGTTTACGACGATGGACCTGAGTGCCTTTTACGTGGATGTCACGAAGGACCGGATGTACACGTTCGCGGCAGGCTCGGTCGACCGCCGCGCGGGCCAGACCGCGATGTACATCATCGCCGACGGCCTGACGCGTCTCGTGGCGCCGATCCTGTCGTTCAGCGCCGACGAGCTGTGGCGCTACCTGCCCGGGAAGCGCGAGGACTCGGTGCACATGGCGGAGTTTCCTTCCGCGGCGGCGCTCGAGGCGCTGGCGGACCGCGAGCTCGTAGACCGCTGGTCGCGCCTCATCGCCGTGCGCGAACACGTGCTCGCCGAAATCGAGCCGCTTCGCAAGGACAAGCGAATCGGCAGCTCGCTGCAGGCCAAGGTCATTCTGACCGCGGCCGCGGACGAGCTCGCGTTCCTCGAGGCCCACGCCCGGGAACTGCCGGCGCTCTTCATCGTGTCGGAGGTCGAGCTTCGGTCGGCCGGGCCGGCGCCCGCGCAGCTGACCGTGACCATCGAGCGCGCCGGCGGCGTCAAATGCGAACGCTGCTGGCGGTATGTGGCGGAAGTATCGACGGATCCGGCGCTCGCGGGTCTATGCGATCGCTGCCAGGGGGCACTGGCCGCGTGACAACACCCGCCGTCGAGGAAACCGTCATCCCGCCGTCTGTCGCGGCGCCCCGTCGCATCGAACTCTGGCTGCCGGTGGCCATCGTCGTGCTGGATCAGCTCACCAAGGCCTTGGTACGGTCCCTGGTGCCGCTGGGCTCGAGCGTGGAAGTTGTGCCGGGGCTCATGAACTTCACGCACGTGAGGAACACCGGCGCGGCGTTCGGGTTTCTGAACGCGGCCGACTTTCCCCTCAAGACGATCGTCATCCCGGCCATCGGGCTCGGTGCCATTGTCTGGGTGGCGGTGTATGCCGCCGGGCTTGCGCGCAGTCAGTGGCTCGCGCGCCTCGGCCTCGCGCTGATCATGGGCGGAGCCGCCGGCAACCTGCTGGATCGCGTCATCGTCGGGTCCGTCGTGGATTTCGTGGATGTGTACTGGCGGACTCATCACTTCTGGGCGTTCAACGTCGCCGACTCCGCCATATCGGTTGGCGTCGCCATCATGATTCTCGATATGCTCGGAGTGCGCGCGCATGTATCCAAGACTGTTTGAACTGCCCTGGTCGATTCCGCGGTTCGGTCCCATCACGGTCTACACGTACGGCGTTCTGCTGGCCGCGGCCTACCTGCTGGGCCTGCAGCTCGCGATGGTTCGGGCTCGCAAGCGCAGTCTCGACGCCACGCGCGTCATGGATCTCGGCATCTACATCATCATCAGCGCCCTCGTCGGAGCGAAGCTGCTGCTGCTCGTGACCGACTTTCAGACGTTCAGGAGCAACCCGGCGGAGCTGCTCAGCCTGGCGCGGTCGGGCGGCGTGTTCTACGGCGGCCTGATTCTGGCGGTCGTGGTGGCGCTCATCTACATCCGGCGCATCGGCCTGCCACTGTGGACGACGTGCGACGTGTTCGCACCGGGGATCGCGCTCGGACACGTCATCGGCCGTTTCGGCTGTTTCTTTGCCGGCTGCTGCTGGGGTAAGCCGACGACGCTGCCGTGGGGGATCACCTTCACGGATCCGTTCGCGGCTGCCAACGTGGGAACGCCGCTCAACCAGTCGCTGCACCCGACGCAGCTTTACGAGGCCGGCGCCGAGTTCCTGATCCTGGCGCTGCTCCTCGGCACCGAGAACAAGGGCAAGCCGTTCGCGGGGCGGACGTTCTGGCTGTACATGCTGCTGTACGCCGTGTCGCGCTTCATCATCGAGTTCTTTCGCGACGATCCGCGGGGCATGGTCGGCGTGCTGTCGACCTCGCAGTTCATCTCCGTCATCCTGGCGCCTCTGGCTGTGATCATGCTGGTGTATCTGGCGCGGCACGCGGCCCCGGCGCCCCGCCAGAGCTCGCGCAAGAAGGCGGCGTGAACGCGACGTTCGCGGTGCCTACGGAAAGCACGGGCGCCCGGCTCGACGTCTTCCTTGTCTCTGTCCTCGCGGGCCAGTCGCGATCCCATATTCAACGCCTCATCAAGGACGGGCACGTGCGCGTGGACGGGCACGAGGCAAAGCCGAACCTGTCGGTGAAGGCCGGCCAGGCCATCGCCGTCGAGATTCCCGATCCGATCGATCCGGCGCCGCTTGCGGAAGCCCTGCCGCTGCCGATCCTCTACCAGGATCGCGATTTGATCGTCGTGGACAAACCGGCGGGCATGGTCGTGCATCCGGCCGCCGGCCACGCGAGCGGCACGCTCGTCAATGCGCTGCTGCACCACGTGGACGATCTGAGCGGCATCGGCGGCGAGCGCCGGCCGGGCATCGTCCACCGGCTGGATCGCGGGACGTCTGGGCTGATGGTCGTCGCGAAGCACGACTCCGCGCACGAGCATCTCGCGAGCCAGTTTCACGACCGGGAAGTCGAAAAGGAGTACGTGGCGCTCGTGTGGGGCGAAGTGCAGGCCGGGCGGCGCATCGACGCGCCTATCGGACGCGACCCCGTCAACCGCAAGAAGATGTCGGCACGCTCGCGGCGCAGCCGCGAGGCCGTCACTCGCATCGTGCGCGCGCGAAAGCTCGGGCCGGCGCTGACGCTCGTTCACGTGGCCATTCAAACCGGCCGCACCCACCAGATCCGCGTTCACCTGAGCGCGATCGGACACCCGGTCGTCGGCGATGCCGTGTACGGCGGCGTGCGGCGCCGCGTGCCAGGCGACCTGCGGGCGGTCACCCATCTGGAACGACCGTTTCTCCACGCGGCGCGTCTGGCCTTCAACCATCCGGTGGACGGCCGGCGAATGGAATTTCACAGCGAGCTGCCCGCCGACCTCCAGCGCGTCCTCGACGAGATCGAGGAACAACGCGATGTGCAGACGTAGCGGTTGCCTTTAGACGGCCGGCGAGAAGAGCGAGAAAACAAGAATGGCGATTGTCTACAAGGGACGAGTGTTCTCTCTCGAAGTGGAAACCGCCCGGTTCCCGAACGGAACCGAGCACAAGGTGGAAATCGTTCGCCACGCCCCCTGCGTGGTACTGGTCCCGATCCAGGACGACGGTCGCGTCGTCCTCATCAGACAGTACCGCCCGAGCGTGAAGCGCGATCTCTGGGAATTGCCTGCCGGCAGCATCGATCCCGGGGAATCGCCGGACGCGGCGGCGGCGCGTGAGTGCGAGGAAGAGATCGGACTCGCGCCCCACCGCCTCGAGCGGCTGGCCAGTCTGTTTCCGGCGCCTGGCTACTGCGACGAGGAGATGATCTTCTACCGCGCGACGGAGCTGCGCGCGCCGTCTCCCGGGTCGTCGCATAAGCCGGACGACGACGAAGACATCCAGGTGAATCCCGTCACCCTGACTGAAGCCAGGCAGATGGTCGCTCGCAGGGACATCGTTGATTTGAAGACGGCGTACGCGCTGACGCTCGTCTGACCGGACCGCACGGCCGGAAGGGATTGAGACGCGGTCCGGCGACCGGTTCGATACCGGACCGCGTCGGGAGGCTAGTTGTGAGCGGGCGGTGCCGGTTTGGAACCGACCACGACCCGCGTCGGCTTCTTGACCGGACGAACATCGGATGACGCGGGCTGAAGCGCCAGCGCGAGAACCTCGTCGATGCTCGACGCGAAGTGAATCGTCAGATCCTTGCGGACCTCGGCCGTCAGGTCTTCGTTGACGTTCTTCGCATTCTGCTTCGGGACGATGATGTCGCGGATTCCGGCGCGCCGGGCGGCCAGGACCTTTTCCTTGACGCCCCCGATCGGCAGCACGCGGCCCGACAGCGTAATCTCGCCCGTCATCGCGATGTCGCCGCGTACCGGTCTCCCCGTCATCACCGATGCCAGGGCCGTGGCCATCGTCACGCCGGCGGAGGGTCCATCCTTCGGAATGGCTCCGGACGGCACGTGCACGTGCAGCTCGGCGTTTTTGAAGAAGTCTGGATCGATGCTGTATTCCTTGGCGTGCGTCCGCAGCCATGACAGCGCGGCCCGCGCCGACTCCTTCATGACGTCGCCCAGCTGGCCCGTCAACGTGAGCGATCCGGTCCCGGCCATTCTCGAGGCCTCGACAAACAGCACCTCGCCGCCGGCCGGCGTCCACGCCAGGCCAATCGCCACACCCGGATCCTTGGTGCGCTCCTCCATCTCCTCGTCGATGAATTTTGGAGCCCCCATCATCTCGACGACCACGTCCGGTGTGATCTCGATGGGCGTTTCGTTGCCTTCCGCCCGGCGTCTGGCAACCTTGCGGCAGAGGGCGCCGATCTCGCGTTCGAGGTTGCGGACACCCGCCTCGCGGGTGTAGCCGCGAATCACCTGACGGAGCGCGTCCGGCGTGAACCGGATGTAATCCGACGTGAGGCCGTGATTCTTGACTTGCTTCTCCACCAGGTGCTCGGTCGCAATCCCGAGCTTCTCTTCCTCGGTGTAACCGGCAATCTCGAGGACCTCCATCCTGTCGCGCAGCGGAGGAGGAACCGGATCGAGGACATTCGCCGTGGTGATGAACAGAACCTCGCTCAGATCGAACGGCACGTCCAGGTAATGATCGCGGAATGAGTTGTTCTGTTCCGGATCGAGCACTTCGAGCAGAGCCGAGGACGGGTCGCCGCGGAAGTCAGAGCCCAGCTTGTCGATCTCATCGAGGATGAACACCGGGTTCTTGGATTCAGCCCGGCGCAGGCCCTGCATGATCTGCCCCGGCAGGGCCCCGATGTAGGTCCGGCGGTGCCCGCGGATCTCGGCCTCGTCGCGCATCCCGCCCAGGGACACGCGCACGAATTTGCGATCCAGCGACTTCGCAATCGACTTCGCCAGCGACGTCTTGCCGACTCCCGGAGGGCCAACGAAGCAGAGAATGGGACCCTTGACGGCGGGATTGAGCTTCCGCACCGCGAGGTATTCGAGGATGCGGTCCTTCGCTTTCTCGAGACCCGAATGATCCGCATCGAGCACGCTTTTCGTCAGCGGCAGGTCGATGACTTCGTCGGTGCGCTTGTTCCAGGGCACCGCGATGAGCCAGTCGAGATACGTCCTCGACACGGTATATTCGGCGGCGGCCACCGGCATCTTCGACAGGCGATCGAGCTCGCGGAGCGCCTCTTTCTTGACGAGGTCGGGCATGCCGGCCGCCTCGATCTTCTCGGCGAGCTCTTCGTTTTCTTTCGTTTGATCGTCGCCCTCGCCGAGCTCCTTCTGGATCGCCTTCATCTGCTCGCGCAGGAAGTACTCGCGCTGGTTCTTGCCCACTTCGGACTGCACCTGGGACTGGATCTTCGAACCGAGCTCGAGGACCTCGAGCTCCTTGATGAGGATCCGGTTCAGATCATCCAGCCGCGCGCGGATGTCGAGCGTTTCCAGCACCTCCTGCTTCACGGCCGTGCTGATCGTGGACAGGGACGACGCGATGAAGTCGGCGAGGCGGCCGGGTTCCGCAATGTTGACGGCCAGTGTCTGAAGGTCGTCGGACAGCAGGGGCGACAGCGACACCACCTGCTGGAAGTTCGTCTTGATGTTCCGGGCCAGGGCGTCGATCTCGAGGCGGTCCGCATCGGCCGTGTCCTCGACGGCGGCTGTCACGCGGGCACGCAGATACGGCTGCGTGGAGACCAGCTCGTTGAGGGTCAGGCGCGCCAGTCCCTGAACGATCAGGCGCAGGCTGCCATCCGGCAGCTTGAACATCTTGTGGATGTGCGTGGCGGTGCCGACGGAGTAAAGATCGGATTGAAGCGGTTCTTCGATCGAGGCATCACGCTGCGTAAAAACCGCGATCAGCTTGCCGTTCGCAATCGCCTCGTCGATCAGACGGACCGAACTTGCGCGCGCCACCGCGAGCGGCATGAATGAATTCGGAAAGAGGACCGTGTCCCGCAACGGGAGGATCGGCAGCTCGGGTGGAATCGAGAGCGGCCGCTCGTTCGACAGGTCCTCGGACTTGAGCGTTTCGAGCTCGTCGGTCATGACGACCTCACTCTTTACCGAACGTGAAACGTCGTGTGGGCGGAAACGACCGGTGGAGGAGGGGAAACGGGCTCCGCCACCGGCGGAGCCCCAGAACAGGACGCCGGGTTATTTACATGTCGAGGAACAGCGACGACGCCGGGCGCCGCGCGTTCAGGTGACGCTCCCTTTGCTGAGCGTTCTCCCTGGCCTCCTCGCAGTCCTTGCAACGGACCGCGAAGGGCAGCGCCCGCAGGCGCTTCTCGGCGATTTCCTCGGCGCAGTCGAAGCAGTTGCCGTAGGTGCCCTGCTCGAGCCGCTTCAGCGCGTCGTCCACCTTGTTGAGGGTCTCCGCCTTCAACTGGATGAGCGCGAGCTCGATGTCTTCCTGGATGTCGTTCTCGGAGCTCTCGCCGGCGTCGAAGACCTCGCTCAGCTTGTTCACCTCGCCCGACGCGCGAACGTCGCGAATCTTACCCTGAACCTCGGCCTGCAGCTCGTGCCGGCGGCCCTCGAGCATCTTCTTGAGTTCGTTATACCGGGACGGGCTGCCGGTCTCGGTGACCGTCGCCGCTGCTGCTGCCTTCTGATGAGTCCTCATGACGCCGCTCCTTCCATGCCCGGCACCACCGGGCTCGCCTTCAATAATGCGCGCTACTATGCAAATGAATTGCCAATTGTATACAGAAATAGAGTCCTATGGCAACTGTATGTAGCTTACGGCTGAATCGCACCGCCGTTTACAGGTGCTGACAGCTACTTGTGCACGTCCGACGAAGATACCATTCATAAGAGGACCGTAACTACCTAGTCGAATTACGTTTATAACCATGAACCAACGAATATCGACCGTTCGTTCAAATCCTGACGCTCGATTAGACGCCGGACGGAGAAAATTGGTTCGCACCGACGGTCGTACAAATTGTCCGCTTCTGGAGACGTCTCTGCCACGAAGTGCTCCGTGGGTGACAACTTCCCGACACGCCCAGTTGCAATTCCGTGCGAACGGCTGGCTACAATGAGGCCGTGATTTGCCGGCTCTGCAACCAACGGCGGGCGCGCCGGGCGTGTCCGGCGCTCGGCCATGACATCTGCGCGGTGTGCTGCGGCACGAAGCGGCTGGTCGAGATCCGCTGCCCCGCCGACTGTGGCTACCTGGCGGCAGCCCGGGAACACCCTCCGGCCGCGGCGGTGCGCCAGCAGGAGCAGGACCTCGAAGTCGCCGTCCAGCTCGTGCGTGATCTCAACGAGCGCCAGTCTCAAATCTTCTTCCTGGTCGCAACCTTTGTCGTGCGGTACCAGCCTCCGGAACTTCACTCGCTGGTTGATGACGACGTGGCCGAAGCGGCGGCCGCCACCGCAGCCACCTTTGAGACGTCGACGCGTGGGGTCATCTACGAGCACCACGCCGCCACGGCCCCCGGGGCCCATCTGGCAGCCGCGCTGAGGCCTGTTCTCGCGGAGGCAGGCCGGAATGGCGGCACGCCCTTCGAACGCGACGCCGCCGTGGTGCTCCGACGGATCGAGGAATTCGCCCGACACCGGCAGGGGGCCGATGCGAACCCCCGGGCCCTGGTTGAGCTGCTGGGGCGCGTCATCAGGAAAACAGGCGAAACCGCGCAGGCCCTTCCGGAAGGTGACGCTCCGCCACGCTTGATCGTGCCGTGAGCGGGCGGCTATACTTGGGGTTTGGCGAACAGGGGAAATTGATGGCAAAGCATTGTGAAATCTGCGGTAAGGCGCCTGTTGTGGGACGCCAGCACAGCCACGCGAACAACGTGAGCGCGCGCCGCTTCGAACCCAATCTTCAAGAGGTCCGTGCGAGGGTCGGAGGCGGCAACCGCCGCATTCGCGTCTGCACGCGCTGCCTGCGGTCGGGCAAGGTGACGAAAGCCGCGTGAAACAGGCGATCTCGAGTCCGCAGGCACCGAATCCGGCCGGCGCGTATTCGCCGGCCCTGCGGGCCGGCGACCTTCTTTTCATGTCCGGTCAGATTCCGATCGATCCGGCGACCGGTCAGCTCGTCCAGGGGGATGCGGCCGTCCACGCGCGCCGCGCGATGGACAATCTGGGCGCCCTGCTCGCGGCCGCGGGCCTGACGTTCGCCCATGTCGTTCGCACGACCGTTTTCCTCGCGGACATGAACGACTTCGCCGCGGTGAACGAGGTCTACGCCTCGTACTTCACCGACCCCCGTCCGGCGCGAGTCACCGTTCAGGCAGCGCGGCTGCCCCGCGACGCCCGCCTCGAAATCGACGCGATCGCCAGCTTTTCTATTTAGTCGCTCGTTCGACGTCCACCACGCCGTCCACGCCGCGCAAGGACTTCATCACGCGCTCGAGGTGTTTGACGTCGCTGATCTCGACCGTGACGTCGATGCGCGCGCGGCGGTCGTCGTCAGTATGGGCTTCCATGTTGCGGATGTTCGTATTGATGTCGGCGATCTTGGCGCTGACTGCCGCGAGCAGGCCCTTGCGATCGCGCACTTCCATCGTCAGCTTGACGGTGTAAGGGGCCGCGGCGTCGCCGGTCTCGCCCTTGTCCCATTCCACTTCGATGCGGCGCTCGGGGTCGTAGAGCAGGTTCACGACGTTCGGACAGGTGGCGGAGTGGACGGAGACGCCCTTGCCGCGGGTGATGTAGCCGACGATTTTCTCGCCGCGAATGGGGTTGCAACAGCGCGCGCGGAACACCATCAGGTCGTCCACGCCGCGGACCTTGATCTTCTCTTCGCCGGATCCGAACGCGCGCCGGACGGCCGCTGTGACGGGCCCCACCGGCGGTTTTTCCTGGAGCGATTCCCCGGGGACGAGCTTGAGGAGGACCTGCTTCGGCCCGAGCTTGCCGTAACCCACGAGCGCATACACGTCCTCGATCTTCTGCAGGCTCAGCTCGGCGAGCAGCTTCGCCATCGCCGGGTCGTCGAACAGCGTCTTGAGGTTGATGTCGTAACGGCGGGCTTCCTTGTCGAGCACCTTGCGGCCCAGCTCGATCGCCCGAACTCGCTCCTCGCTGCGAATCAGGTACTTGATTTCGTAGCGCGCGTGCGAGGTGACGACAAAACTCAGCCAGTCGCGGCTAGGCTTGTGCCCGGCCGCCGTGATGATTTCCACGATGTCGCCGCTCCGAAGATGTGTCCGGAGCGGAACCATCTTGCCGTTGACTCTCGCGCCGACGCATCGGTGACCCACGTCGGTGTGGATCGAGTAGGCGAAGTCGATGGGCGTCGCGCCGCGGGGAAACGCCTTGACCAGGCCCTTGGGCGTGAACGTGTAAACCTCTTCCGGATACAGGTCGACCTTGAGGTTCTGGATGAACTCCTGGGGATCGCGGACCTCCTGCTGATATTCGAGGAGCTGGCGCATCCACTGAAAATGGCGTTCGTCACGATGATCGCCGACGCGCCCTTCCTTGTACTTCCAGTGCGCCGCGATGCCTTCCTCCGCCATCCGGTGCATGGTGACGGTGCGGATCTGCACTTCGAAGGGCACGCCGCGCTCGCTGATGACCGACGTATGGAGCGACTGGTAGCCGTTCGGCCGCGGCATCGCGATGAAGTCCTTGATGCGGCCTGGCACGGGCGACCAGGTCTGGTGGATGATCCCCAGCGCGGCGTAGCAGTCTTTCACGCTGTCGGTGACGATGCGCAGTGCGATGAAGTCGTAGACCTGTTCGAGATCGATTTTCTGGCGCTTCAGCTTCTGATGGATGCTCCAGAGACGCTTGATGCGCCCGTCGATCCCGGCCACGGGCACCTGCGCCTCGCGCAGCTTGGCTTCGATCGTAGCGTTCAGGCTCTTGATGAGACCCTCGGCGGCGCGCCGCTTCGCGTCCACCTTGATCCGCAACCCTTCGTAAGCCTGCGGCTCGAGGTACTTGAACGCCAGCTCCTCGAGCTCGTTCTTGACCTTGCTCATGCCGAGGCGGTTGGCGATCGGGGCGTAGATGTCCCGCGTCTCCTCGGCGACGCGCACGCGCCGCTCTTCGGGCAGGTGGCTGAGCGTCCGCATGTTATGGACGCGGTCGGCGAGCTTGACGAGAATTACCCGAATGTCGTCGACCATCGCCAGGAGCATCTTGCGGAAGTTCTCCGCCTGGCGTTCTTCGGTCGATGAAAACGGAATCGCGCTGATCTTGGTCACGCCCTCGACGACGTGGGCGACCTCCGGACCGAACAGCTCCCGGATTCGCTCAATCGTGGTGAGCGTGTCCTCGACCACGTCGTGCAGCAGCCCCGCCGCAATCGCCACGGCGTCCAGCTTCAGCTCGACCAGGAACTCCGCGACAGCCAGCGGATGGATGAGGTAGGGCTCGCCGGACCGACGCACCTGGCCCCTGTGCTCGAAGGCCGAGAACACGTAGGCGCGTCGAAGCATTTCGACGTCGGCGTCAGGGCTGTAGGCCCTCACTTTTTCGAGGAGATCCTCGAAGCGAATCATCGAAATCGGTGTCTAACCAGAGGAGCGCCGGGCATGCCTTTCGGGCTCGGCGGGCCCGGTAAACGCTGTAACGGTTGTCGGATGGACACGCTGTTCATATTAGGGACGGCCTTCTTGACGTACCTTTTTTGGCTTCACTATACTGGCCCGGTTTCGGCTTCGGCAATTTTCCCAGGCTACGGGGTATCCGCGGTCTAAGAGGGGGCGCAATGCGATCGACTTCGGGCCTGTCATTAACCGCGACGGCCTTGGCTTTGGCGGTGGTTCTGGCCACTGTGGGCTGCGGCAAGGTCAACCAGCTCAAGGGTGCGAAGGCCTACAAGGCCGCCAACGCAGCCTATCAGACACAGGACTACAAGAAAGCGGCCGATCTCTACCAGGAGGCGGTTGACGACGACCCGAACTACCCCGCGTTCGCGCCTGCGTATTTCTTCCTGGGCAACAGCCTCGACAACCTCTGGAAGCCAAGCAAGAAGGGCGATCCTGAGAACGATAAGCTGCTCCAGGATGCCGTGAAGAATTATCAGCTCGCGGCCGACAAGCTCATGGCGTCGGACAACCCGGAGTTCAAGAAGTACGGCAAGCTCTCGCTGCAGTACCTCGTGGCGGCCTACGGCGCCGAGAAACTCGACGACGCGGGCAAGGCCGAGCCCATCCTCCAGCACATGATCGAGCTCGATCCGGCCGATCCGGCGAACTACTTCATGCTCGCCAGGCTCTACGACGACGCCGGCGAGCCGGCGGAAGCCGAGCGCATGTACATCGCCGCCAAGGACGCCCGGCCGAACGACCCCGCCGTCTACATGAGCCTGGCGGCGCACTACAACCAGCTCGGCCAGTTCGACAAGACGATCGACGCGCTGGAACAGCGCGCTTCGAAGGAACCCGACAACCCCGAGGCCTACCAGACGATCGCGAGCTACTACTGGGACAAGGCGAACAAGGATTCGAAGCTGAAGGAGAACGAGAAGCGCGATTACGTCCTCAAGGGCATCGCGTCGGTCGATCGAGCCCTGCAGATCAAGCCGGACTACGCCGAGGGCATGGTCTACAAGGGCCTGCTCCTGCGGCTCCAGGCGAACCTCGAAAAGGACGCCGCCAAGCAACAGGCGCTGATTAAGGAAGCGGTCAGCCTGCACGACCGCGCCGAGGAAATCCGCAAGAAGAAGGCCGCCGGGGCGTAATTCCCGCCCGCCGCACTACGGCCGTTTGGATTCGGGCCGTCGGACAAACTGTCCGACGGCCCTTTTTTTCGTCCGCGTTACATACCCCACGCTAAAATTGCCAGCGGCTTCAAGAAAACATCCAATTCCTTCAGGAGAGTCTGCAATGAATCGTGAGAGCAGGTCGCCGATCGTCCGCGCGATTGGGGTCGTCCTGGCCGCCGTCCTTGCCACTATGGCGCCTGAGGCGTATGCCCAGGGCGTGACCACCGGCATGATTGCCGGTGTCGTGGCCGACTCCCAGGGCGCGGTCGTCCCCGGCGCGACGGTCGTGGCGGTCCACGAGCCGTCTGGCACCTCTTACGAAGGCGTTTCACAGTCTGATGGGCGCTTCGTGCTGCCCGGCCTGCGTGTCGGCGGACCCTACAAGGTGACCGCGACGCTCGCGGGTTTTGGCACGGAAGCCAAGGAAGCTGTCACGGTCAGCCTGGGCGTGGCAACCGACATCGAGTTCAAGCTGAAGGTGGCCGCGGTTGCGGAAGAAGTGACCGTCACGGCGACGTTCGATCCGGTGTTCAGCACGAGCCGCACGGGCGCGGCCACGGCGATCATGCGTGACGATCTGGCGACGCTGCCGACGGTGTCGGGCCGCATCACCGATATCACCCGCCTGAGCCCTCAGTACGGCGGCAGCGGCACGTTCGTCGGGCAGGACAACCGCGGGAACAACATGACGATCGACGGGTCGTACTTCAACGGCGCGTTCGGTCTCGACACCGCGACAGGAGGCCCGGGCGATCGCACGGGAGTCGCACCGATCTCGCTCGAGGCGATCGAGCAGGTCCAGGTGAGCGTCGCGCCGTATGACGTCAGGGAAGGCAGTTTCGTGGGCGCCAACGTGAACACGGTGACCCGAAGCGGAACGAACCAGTTCAGCGGTTCGCTGTACACGCGCTATCGAAACCAATCGTTCGTCGGCACGCAGGCCGCCGGGCTGGCCTTCAACCCCGGCACGTTCACGACGAAGAACACCGGCGAATGGGCCGGCGGACCGATCATCAAGAACAAGCTGTTCTTCTTCGAGAGCTTCGAGAGCCAGAACGACACGCGGCCGCTGAACACGTTCACATCGAATCCGGGCGGCGTGCCGGTCGGCGGCAACACCACGCGCGTCGCCACGTCGGACATGACCGCGCTCAGCAGCTATCTGCAGCGCAACTTCGGCTACACGACGGGCCCCTTTGAAAACATCGACCAGGTCACGCCCGCCAAGCCCTGGCTCATCAAAGGCGACTACAACCTGAACAACGCCAACAAGATCAAATTCCGGTACAACCAGCTGACCTCGAGCACCGACAAGAACCAGTCGGGGTCATCGTCGCTCGGCACCAGCCGGCCGGTCCTCACGACGCAGTTCCTGACGTTCGCCAACTCGAACTACAAGATGATCGAGGACATCAAGTCGGGCGTCGGAGAGTGGAACTCGGTGTTCCGGACGCTGACAAACAGCCTCATCATCGGCAATACCGTCTTCGACGAACCGCGGGGAGCCATCAACCTGTTCCCGTTTGTCGTCATCGGCGACGGCGCGGGCAGCGCGATCACCTCATTCGGATCGGAACCGTTCACCCCGTACAACCTGCTCAACTACAAGACATTTCAGATTCAAGACAGCGCGACCAAGTTCACCAAGAACCACGAGTTTACGTTCGGCGGAACCGTCGAGAAGTTCCACTCGGACAACTCCTTCTACTTCGGCATTCAGAGCTCGTATTCGTACAACACCCTGAATGACTTCTACGCCGACGCAAACAGCTACCTGGCGAACCCGAACCGCGCGGTCTCGCCAGTCAACCTGAACATCTTCCAGGCCAAGTACCTGCTGCAGCCCGGCCAGACGACGCCTCCACTGCAATCGCTCGACGTCGTGTACTCGGGCGGCTATTTCCAGGACCAGTGGCGGCCGCGGGGAAACCTGACCGTGACGGCGGGCCTGCGCCTCGACGTCGCAAAGTTTGGCAACACCGCGTACGACAACCCGCTCGCCGATAGCCTGACCTTCCGCGATCAGGATGGTTCTCCGGTCAAGTACAACTCCGGCGCCCTTCCGGGAACCACTCCGTACTGGTCGCCCCGCGCGGGATTCAACTGGGACATGCTGTCCGACGGCACCACACAGGTGCGCGGCGGAACCGGTCTGTTCACGGGCAAGCCGCCGTATGTGTGGATTTCGAACCAGATCGGCAACACGGGTGTCCTGTACGGATTTCTCGACAACCGGAACACCACCGCGTTTCCGTTCAACCCGAATCCGGATCGATACAAGCCGGCCGCCACGGGTGGCGTTGCCGCGAGCTACGAGCTCGACGTGACGGATCAGAGCTTCCGCTTCCCGCAGACCTGGCGGACCAATGTCGGCATCGATCGAAGGTTGCCGCTGGGGCTGACAGGCACGGTCGACTACATCTACAACCGCGACGTCAACGACCCGGTATACATCAACGCAAATCTGCCGGCCGCCCAGTCAGCCTACGCGGGCGTGGACGCACGCCCGCGCTGGGTCGTGAACAGCGCGTTTCCGACGTGCAACGGTCCGGCGAGCCCCTGCGTGACGCGGTTGAACAACGTTCCGGGTAATCAGGTGACAGCCGCTTACGTGATCAAGAACTCGAACGAGAACCGCTCGTGGAACATCGCAGCGTCCGTCTCGAAGCCGATGACCCGCGGCTTCTCGTTCAGGGGCGGTTACAGCTACGGCGTGTCGAGGAGCCTCGTCGAGCCATCGTCCACGGCGGGCAGCTCGTGGGGGTCGGCAAATCCGATCGTCTTCGATCCCAACAACCCGGCGCTCGCCTACTCGATCAACTCGCCCGGACATCGCGTCTACCTGGCGCCGGCATATACGCACCAGTACTTCGGCTGGGGCAACACAACGGTCGTGGCGTTCTTCGAAGCGCGCCCCAACATCGTCGGCTTCGGCGCGAACACCAGCTACGTTTTCTCGGGCGATGCGAACGGCGATACCGTCAGCGGCAACGATCTGATCTACGTCCCGCGCGATGTGTCGGAGATGAACTTCAAGACGTTGACTCTTCCGGCCACGGCCAGTGCACCCGCCAAGACGTTCACGGCGGCGGAGCAAGCCGCGGCATTCGAGCAATACATCGAGAACGATTCCTACCTCAGCTCACATCGAGGCCAGTACGCGCAGCGCGGCGCCGTGTTCTTTCCGAACGTCAACCGCATCGACCTCAGCCTCATCCAGGATGTGTTCCACAGCACCGGCGGTTCGAAGCATTCGGGACAGATTCGGCTCGACATCACGAACTTCGGCAACCTCCTCAATCACAACTGGGGCGTCGGTCAGCGGATCATCAACAACCAGATCCTGACCAGCCCGCAGGCTGACGCGCAGGGCCGCCTCACGTACAACCTGCAGACGCTCAGCGGCAACCTGCTCACCACTCCGCTGCAGACATCGGCCGGCATCTCCGATGTGTATGTGATGATGTTGAGCTTCCGGTATACGTTCAACTAACCGACCGAATCCCCAAGGCCTGAGGGAATTCCCTTAGTCCCGGATCCGGCTTTCGCAGAAGTTCTGTCCCGCTGGCGCCGGGCCTTGCCCCGGCATGGACAGCAGCACGTTAGAATAGTCGCCTCAAACAGGCAACGTCATCAGGAGCTCGCCAATGGATTCTGAAAGGAAACTGCGAACGGTGCGCCGGATTGGGCTGGCTCTCGCATTTCTGGCTGTGTTCGCGGCGCCGCGGGCCGGGTATCTCGCAGTCGACGACGGAAGGCGCCATCGGCGGAACGGTGACGGATCAGACCAAATCCGTGGTCCCTGGCGCCACGGTGACCACGAAGAACAGCGCCACAAATGCCACGGCCACCACCGTGACGGACGCGAACGGGCACTTCACGGTCGTCCGTTTGAACCCGGGATCGTATTCGGTGGAAGTGAATCTCAGCGGGTTCACGCCGTTCAACCAGGGCGGCGTCATCGTCGAGGTCGGACGCGTCACGAACATGGACGTCACCATCAGCGTCGGCGGCCAGGTCGAAACCGTGAGCGTCCTCGCGCAGGCGCCGGTCATCAACCGCGAGTCCTCCGATTTGTCGACGAACATCAACCAGACCTCCATTGCGAACCTGCCTGTGAGCGCCAGGCGCTGGTCCAACTACGTGCTGAGCACGCCGGGCGCGGCGCCGGACGGCACGTTCGGCCTGATCAGCTTCCGCGGCATTTCCGGTCTCCTGAACAACAACACCGTTGACGGCGGAGACAACACGCAGGCGTTTTTCGCCGAGGAACGAGGACGCACGCGACTGAGTTACTCGCTGAGCCTCGCGGCCGTGCAGGAATTCCAGGTCACGACGTCGAATTACTCCGCCGAGTACGGGCGCGCGGCAGGCGGCGTCGTGAACGCCGTCACCAAGAGCGGCGGGAACACGATTCAGGGCGAGGGCTTTTACTACATCCGCGACAACAAGTGGGGCGCGCAGAACCCCTTCACGACACACAGCGCAGCTGATCAACGGCGTCTTCACCGTCGTCCCGATCAAGCCAGATGACCAGCGGAACCAGTACGGCGCGAGCGTCGGCGGCCCGATCGAGCAGAACAAGCTGTTCTACTTTTTCAGCTTCGACCAGCAGCGGCGTGACTTCCCGGGTACGGCAGTGCCGAACAGCCCGAACAACTTTTTTGCGCCGCTCAGCGCCGCCGAGCTGGCCACGCTGGCGACGCGAGGTGTCAGCCCGGCGGCCGCTAACGATGGCCTCGCGTTCATCCAGAGCCTGACCGGTGTCGTCCCCCGCACCGGCGACCAGACCCTTCTGTTCCCGAAAATCGACTGGCAAATCACCAACAATCACGCGCTGGCCGTCAGCTACAACCACCTCCGCTGGAATTCGCCCGCTGGCGTCATGACCGGGCGACACGTCGCCAACGGCGTCGACAACTGGGGTGACGACGGCGTCAGCGCGGACTGGGTGATTGGGCGGTTCACGTCGGTTCTCGGACCCACGGCTGACCAACGAAATCCGGTTTCCAGTGGGGCCGGGATTTCGAATTCCAGACCAGCCAGCGATCCGTTGCCGGCGAGCCGGTCGCGCCCGGCACGAACCGGTCGCCAAACGTCGTCCATCTGGGGAACCGCGCCGTTCGAGTTCGGAAAGCCGAATTTTCTCGATCGCCGCTCGTACCCAGACGAACGCCGGGTCCAGGTCGCGGATACCGCGACGCTGCTCTGGAACACGCACCTGGTCAAGTTCGGTCTCGACATCAACCGCACGCACGATACGCTCGACAGCCTCTTCCATGAGGGCGGCGTCTACAACTACAACTCCCGGGCCGACTTCATCAGCGACTACGAGCTGAACACCAAGCTCTGCCGGTGCTGGCCGGTTCTACTCCACGTTCAGTCCAGGGCATCGGGCCGGCGGCGTTCAGATTCGCGACCGTCGACTACGCCGGCGTTCATCCAGGACACGTGGCACATCCAGCCCGAGCGTGACGATCAACTGGGGCCTGCGCTACGACCTGGAGTCGATGCCGAGCCCGCAGATCCCGAACCCGCTCGAGCCCAGGACGGACGTGTTCCCGAGCGACAAGAACAACTGGGGACCGCGCCTCGGCATCAACTGGGACGTGACGGGCAAGGGGGACACGATTCTGCGCGGTGGATACGGCATGTTCTACGGCCGCATCATCAATTCGACGATCTCGAACGCCATCACCAACACGGGCTGGCGACCGGACAGCTTCAGCTGTCGATCCCGACGACACAGGCCGGCGCTCCGGCGTATCCCAACGTCCTCGCCACCGCCTCAGCGACACCGACCAAGCCCGATATCGTCTTCTTCCAGCCCGATGCTCAGAACCCGCTGATCCACCAGTTCGATTTGATCTTCGATCAGCGCATCGCCGCCAACACCGTTGCTCTCGGTTTCGTACGTGGGAAGCCAGGGGCGGAACCTTCCGCTTTTCGTCGACTTGAACCTGAGTCCCGCGACAGTCCTCGAACACGTACGCGGTCAGCGGCGGACCATTCGACGGTCAGCGCCTCACGCTGCCGCTGTTCACGACCCCCACGTCCGAACGCGAACTTCGGGCGGATGACGCAGATCACAACAGGCGTCGACACGAGCTACAACGCGCTGGTGCTCGCCTTGAACCGGCGCTTCACGAGCGGCCTGCAGATTCAGACGAGCTACACATATTCGAAGGCCACGGACAACGGCCAGTCGTCGCAGACGTTCACGTCTGTCAACAACGTCCTCAATCCGTACGACCTCGGTCTCGAGCAGGGCGACGTCCACTTTCGACATCCCGCACCGGTTCAGCTTCAACACGGTCTGGATGCCGCGGTCATCGAACGTGTGGCTGGATAACTTCATGCTCGCGCCGGTGATTGGTATTTCCTCCGGCGCGCCGTTCACACCGCTGGTCGTCAACGGCAACGCTCCCCAGACCACTACGCGTGCAGACCGGCGTGCTCGGAGCGGGCGGGACCAACCGCCTGCCGCAGACCGAGCGCAATTCGTACCGGCTGCCAACTCAGGCGAGCGTCGATCTGCGCGTGTCGCGCGCGTTCCCGATCGGCAAGAGCAAGCTCGAAGGCATCGTTCGAGGCGTTCAACCTGTTCAACCAGCATCAACTACACGCTCGGCCACCACGACGCTTCTACACGATCGGCGGAACGGTCGCGGCTCCGACGCTCGTCTACAATGCGGCGACGTTCAACACGTATACGAACGCCAACAGCGGCACGTTCTCGCCGAGGCCGCGGGAGATTCAGCTGGGCGTCCGGTACACGTTCTGAAACCTACTTCGCGGCGACTGGCGGCGCGGCCGACGGCACGAGTGTCACGACGGTGTAGCGCTCCATCGGGAAATACGTGCGGAACGCGTCCTGGACGGTCTTCGGCGTCACGGCGTCGATCCGGGCGGGCCTCGTCATGATTTCCTTCGGGTCGCGCCCGAAGAGGTGAACGGACTGGAGACGGCCCATCCAGTAGCCGTTCTGCTGCATCGCGGTTTCGTAATTGCGTTTGGCTGATTCTTTCGCCCGGTTCGTCAGGTCTGCCGACGGTCCGTCCTGCTGCAGCCGCCGGATCTCCTGAAAGACCCGATCGGTCATCGCGCCGACGTTCTCGGGCGCCGCGCCAAAACTCACCTCGATGTGCCCGCCGCCCCGCTGCGGCAGCGCCTGCGACAAGCCTACCGACACCGTATAGGTCTGGCCGAGATCCTCGCGGAGGATGTCGCGTAATGCGATGTCGAGCACCGTCGTCGCGGCCGTCACGTTCTCGATCTCCACCGGATCGGGAGACGGATCCGCGAAGAAGCTGACCACCACGTTGCTGCGCGGCTCGCGCCCGAGCTCCACCTTGTCGCGCTGCGCGGTCTCGGGAAAATGGATGCCGACATCCTTGAACGCCGGCGGGGCGCCGGCTTTCGACGGGAGCCCTCCGACGTACTGCGCGATGAGCGGCAGGGCGTCGTCCACCTTGAAGGCGCCGACCATGAAGAAGGTGAAATCAGACGCGCTGGAGAAGCGGGCGCGATAGAACGCCAGCATCGCGGCCCGGTCGAGGGACGCGATCCGTTCGGCCGTCAACGGTTTCGAGGTGTAGTGGTTCGACGTGTTGATCTGCTCGAGACGCTCGCCGAACACCTGGCCGGGCGCCCGTCCGCGATTGGCGACCGCAGCCGTCAACTGGCGCTTCAGGACCTCGAACTGCTCGGGATCGTCTCCGGGGGCGACGAAGTTCTCGTAGAGGAGCTGGAGCCCGGTTTCAAGATCGGCCGGCGCGGCGTTGCCTGAAATGCCGTGACTCGAAAGGGAAATGGAAGGGTTGGCGCCTGCCAGCTTCCCAGCCATCATTTTTTCGAGATCCCTGGCCTTCAGGCCGTCGAATCCGGAGGCGCGCACGTAGTTGGACGCGAGCGCCGCCTCCACGAAAGCATCGGGCGCAGCGAGCGACGCCCCGCCGGGCGACGTGAGCGAGAAGAGAATCTGGTCGTTCTTGAACGTGGTGGGCTTGAGCCATGCCTCGACCCCGTTGGAGAACTTGACGATCGTGACGCCGACTTCCGGAATCTCGCGGCGCGACGAGACGGTCGCAGGCCGGGGCTTGTTCTCGACGAGCGGACGTGACGCCGCCGTGTCGCTCCAGGCGGTGACCGCAACGGTATCCGCCGAACCGAGGGCCGCCCGCAGGCCCGCCTCTGTCGGCGCCGCCAGTCCCTCTTTCTGAGGAGCGGTCGCCAGCACGACGCGGCCGTCGTCGGCCATCAACGTCCGCGTCATCGCCGAGACGTCCTCGTTCGTGATGGTCGGCAGCAGCTGCCTGACGAGACGATATTCGTACTCGATGCCGGGCGCCGGCTCGTTCTGGAGAAACAGGTTCAGGAGTTCCTGCGCGAAGGAACCGCTCTCCGATTTGTCGCGTTCGGAATAGATCTGCTCGTACGCGGCCATCAGCGACTTCCTGGAGCGGTCGAGCTCTGACGCATTGAAGCCGAACTCGCGCGCGCGGCGAGTCTCGAGCGCAAGCGCCGCGGCCGCGTCGTCGATCTTTCCGTCCTGCGCCCGCGCGGCGAGCACGAACGAATCGACGGCCGGGCTGATCGAGTCGGTTCCCGAGCTGGCGCCCAGGAACTTCGCGTCGGGCCGTCGCGAGAGCTCTCCGAAGCGATCGTCCAGCATCATCTGCACGAGGCGTTCGACCAGCGACCGGCGGTAGTCCGCGACGCGCTGGCTGTCCGGCTTTGCGCGCTTGCGCAGAACCTGCAGCGAGGAGCGCGTCAATTCGGGGTCGGTCACGATGCTGACGAGGAGCGGGTGCCGCAGCGTCACCGAGCCGTCGGGAACAGGAGCGGCAGCGGCGCGGGCCCGCAGCGGACTGAACGTGGACGTGATGGCGTCCTCGATGGCACGTGGGTCGATGTCGCCGACCGCGATAATGGCCTGCCGGTCCGGCCGATACCACGTGTCGTAATAGGCGCGCAGGCGAGCCGGCGGCGCCGCTCTGAGAATGTCGGGCTTGCCGATCGGGAGGCGGTCGGCGTACCGGGAGTTGTAGAAGATGATCGGGATCTGTTTGTCGCGAACCCGCGAGCCGGCTCCGAGCCCGCCGCGCCACTCCTCGATCACGACGCCGCGCTCCTTGTCGATCTCGGCGGGGTCGAGGTTGAGGCCTCCGGCGAAATCCGACATCGCCGTCAGGCCGCGAGCCACCACGTCGCCCTGATCGGTCGGCAGGTCGAGCATGTAGACCGTTTCGTCGAAGCTCGTGTAGGCGTTGACGTGCGGCCCCAGCCTGGCGCCGACTCGCTCGAAGTAGCTCACGAGCTCGCCTGGCTTGAAATGGGCGCTGCCGTTGAACGCCATGTGCTCGATCAGGTGCGCGAGGCCCTGCTGGTCGTCCGCTTCTTCGAGCGACCCTGTCTTGACCGCCAGGCGCAGCGAGACCCGCTTTTCAGGCCGCCCGTTACGCCGGATGAAATACTTGAGGCCGTTCGGCAGCGTCCCGGTCCTGATCCCCGGGTCGAGCGGCAGAACGGCGCTCGAATCGATGGGAGGCGCTGCGGCGGCCTGCTGGGCCCTGACAATCGGCCCGGCAACCGATACCAGCAGCGCAAGAGCGAACAGAGCCGCGGCGGCGCGCGACAAGCGAGGGGTTAAGCGCATGCAGCAACCTTACTACGGGAGACGGGGTGAAACAGAAACGGCCGTCCCCCGTAAAGAAGGACGGCCGTGCTGCGTGAAAGTCTTTGTTGGACGCCGAAACCGAACCTGACGCTAGTTTCCGGCGCCTGCTGCTTTCTTCATGCCTTCGGTCACGATGCCAACCTTGTCCACGCCGGCGGCACGGGCTGCGTCGATGACTTCGATGATCTCCTTGTAGCGCAGGTTGCCCGCGCCCGAGATGAACATCTTCTTGTCCTTGCGCTGATCGTAAATATCGCGCAGCTTTTTCTCGAGGCCGCTCAACGTCACGTCCTGATTGTTGATCGATATCCGCTTGTCAGCCGAGTAGGTGAGCATGATCTGGCTGACGTCCGGCGTGGCGTCCGTGGCTTTCTTGGTTTCGGCCGGCAGGTTGATGTCGATGCCCTGCTGCGTGAGGTTGACGGCCGCCATGAAGATGACCAGCAGCACGAGCAGCACGTCGATGAGCGGCGTGACGTTCATGTCGGCGCTGGCCTTGAGCGCCTCGCCCTTGACGACTTTTTCGGCGCCGAAATGCTGATGTGCGTGCGCCATTACTGGCCTCCCGCCGAGGTTCGCTTGTGGACGGTGATCAGGCCGATGTCCTCGACGCCAGCCTGCCGCAGCTTGTCCATCGTTTCCATGATGGCGCTGTACGACGCTTCCTCGTCGGCGTTGATGAACACGGTCTTCTCTTTCTTGTTCTCGAGCGCCTCGTTGATCTTCGTCGGCAGCTCGGCTTCGGCCACCGGCTTGGCGTTGAGGTAGACCGAGCCGTCCTTGCTGATGGCCACGACCGTGTTGTCCTGCGTCGTCGGCTTGTCAACGCTGTTGGTCGCTTCGGGCAGCCGCACGGAGACACCCTGATTCAACATCGGGGTGATGAGCATCATGATGATGAGCAGCACCAGCATCACGTCGACGAGCGGCGTCACGTTGATGTCGGATTTGACACCGCCCTTGCCGCCGCCCAGGTCCATTGACATAACGAAACTCCCTGATGGTTCCAGGGTTCAAGGGAGTTCGAGAGGTTCCGAGATGCGCGCTCGGAGAATTCTGGAACCCTGGAACCGCTGGAACCTCTCGGACCCTCTTGAACCTTACCCTATGCCGTCTTCTTGATGAAATAGTCCACGAGCTCCGACGACGAGTTGTCCATCTCGACGTTGAAGTACTCGATGCGCGACGTCAGGTAGTTGTAGATCCACACCGCCGGGATCGCGACGACCAGCCCGAGCGCGGTTTCAATCAGCGCTTCCGAGATGCCGATCGACACGGAGGCCAGACCGGCGGAGCCGCTGGCGCCGATGCCCTGGAACGCGTTGATGACGCCGACGACCGTGCCGAGCAGCCCGACGAACGGAGCCGTCGAACCGATGGTGGCAAGCGCCGAGACGCCCTTCTTGAGGTCGGAGGCCGTCAGGGCCGACGCGCGCTGAATCGACCGGCGGACGGTGTCCATCAGGTCCTCGCGGGCCAGACCGCCGCCGCTCTCCTGCTGGAACTGATATTCCTGCAGGCCGGCGAGCACGACCTTGGCCAGGTGCGAGTAGCGGTAGTTCTTTGACGTCGAGAGCGCGACGGCGTCCTTCAACCGGCCTTCCTTCAGGTGCTTGGCCACCTGCGGGGCGTAAAGCTTGGACTGCGTCCGCGCCTGCTGGTAGGTGAAGAAGCGCTCGATGCCGACACCGATCGACCACATCGACATGATCAAAAGAATGACGGCCACGCATTTGGCCACGATGCCCATCGACGCATACATCGACATTAAATCCACGGTCCACCCTCCATCGACACGAGACTGAAAGCCTTGTTGTCGTCTTAACGGTTACGAACGAACTCTCTACCTGATTTCGTCTATTGCAGCGTGAAGTTCACCGTGACCGTCATGATGACCGGCACTGGCGTCCCGTTGAGCGTCGTGGGCGTGAACGTCCACTGTTTCACGGCCTCGAGCGCCGCGGCGTCGAGCAGGGCGATCGAACGAAGCACCTTGGCTTCCTGCACGCGTCCATCCGGACCAATCGTCGCCTCGATGATGACGACGCCCTGCACCCGGGCTGACTGCGCGATCGACGGGTACACCGGCCTGACGTCCTTGATTTTCGTGGGGGGCTTGATATTGCCGCCAACGCGAACCGGCGCCGGTGGCGGCGGCGGGGGTGGCGGGGGCGGCGGCGCTTCAGCGAGGCCCCCGACGATGCCGCCGGCCACGCCGCCGGCGATGCCGCCTTCGACGCCGCCGACCGCGTTCTGTACGCCGCGCTCGAGGCCTGTCTCCGGCCGGATTTCCTTGGGTGCCTCAACAGGCGCGGCAGATGGATTCGTGTCCACGGGCTTCGGAGCCTGGGGCGCCGCAGCCTGGGGGGGCGGGGGCGGCGGAGGCGGCGGTGGGGGCGGCGGGGGCGCCGCGGCCACAAACGCGTTCATCATCGCCGGCGGCACCGGCAACACGTCGGCCGCCATCAAGGGGATGATCACAACCGCCACGAGGATGCCGGTGTGCACGATGATCGAAAGGGGGACGGTATACCAGCTCCTCGATCCCACTTTGATCGACGGATCGACGATATCGCCGAACATGTCATGCGCCACGGGGTTCCTCCTCGAAACTCTGTCCTGCGCCCTGGCCGACCCTGTGCTATCTCTGCCGGGAGCCCTTTCGCCCTGCAGGGCTCCCCAGGCCGGTCAAGGCCGCCGATTATAGTCAGTTAAAAAACAGGGAGTCAACGAAACTCCCCTCGCGACTTAGACACCGCCAAAATTGAATCGGCTCGGGCCCCGGAGGACCCCCGATTACTGCCTCGGCCCTAGGCCCGCGAGCCGATTCGCATCCCGTAGAACGACCGCCACACGAAAACGAGCGACAGCCCGAAAAACACCGCCCCGAGGACGAGGCTCACGAGCGATCCTGCCTCGGCCGACAGCTTGACGGCCAGCTCGACGGCGAGCAGGCCGAACAGGGTCGTGAACTTGATGACGGGATTCATCGCCACGGACGAGGTGTCTTTGAACGGATCGCCGACCGTGTCGCCGACCACCGTCGCGGCATGAAGCGGCGTGCCCTTGGCCTTCAGCTCGACCTCGACGATCTTCTTGGCGTTGTCCCACGCGCCGCCGGCGTTCGCCATGAAGATCGCCTGGTACAGGCCGAACAGCGCGATCGAAATCAGGTAGCCGATGAAGAAGTACGGCTCGAGGAAGGCAAAGGCCAGCGTGGAGAAAAAGACGGTCAGGAAGATGTTGAACATGCCGCGCTGCGCATACCGCGTGCAGATCTCGACGACCTTCTTGCTGTCTTCGACCGAGGCCTTCTCGACGCCCTCGAGCTTGATGTTCGCCTTGATGAATTCGACCGCGCGGTACGCGCCCGGTGGTCACGGCCTGCATCGACGCGCCGGTGAACCAGTAGATGACCGCGCCGCCGGTGATCAGACCGAGGAAGAACGGCGGGTGGAGCAGCGACAGCTTGTCGAGGTTCTGCGTCAGGCCGTTCGTGAGCAGGAAAATGATCGAAAAGATCATCGTCGTCGCGCCGACGACGGCCGTGCCGATCAGCACGGGCTTGGCGGTCGCCTTGAACGTGTTGCCGGCGCCGTCATTCTCCTCGAGCAGGTCCTTGGCCCGTTCGAACTTCACGTCGAAGCCGTACTCTTTCTTCAGCGATTCCTTGATGCCGGGGATCCCTTCGATCACCGAGAGCTCGAACACCGACTGCGCGTTGTCGGTGACCGGGCCGTAGGAGTCAACGGCAATCGTCACCGGGCCCATGCCGAGGAACCCGAACGCGACGAGGCCGAACGCGAACACCGCCGGCGCCAGCATCAGCTGCGCAGACGCCCATCCGGCTGAACAGGTACGCCACGCCCATCAGAAACACGATGCTCAGGCCGAGCCAGTACGCGCTGAAATTACCGGCCACGAGGCCCGAGAGGATGTTGAGCGACGCTCCGCCTTCACGCGAGGACGTCACGACTTCCTTGACGTGCGAGGACTCCGTCGACGTGAAGACCTTGACCAGTTCGGGAATGATCGCGCCGGCCAGCGTGCCGCAGGTGATGATCGTCGAGAGCTTCCACCAGAGCGAGCCGTCGCCGATGTCGGGAATCAACCAGTAGGAGACGACGTACGTCGCCACGACCGAGACGCCCGACGTGAGCCAGACGAGCGAGGTCAGCGGCGCCTCGAAGTTCATCTTGTCGACGGTTGCCGTACCGCGCCTTGGCCATGCCTTCGTTCACGAAATACGAGAGGCCGCTCGCCACGATCATCATCACGCGCATGACGAAGATCCAGACGAGCAGCTGCACCTGCACCTTGCGGGTCCGACACGGCCAGCAGGATGAAGGAGATCAGCGCCACGCCCGTCACGCCGTAGGTCTCGAAACCGTCGGCGCTCGGACCCACCGAGTCGCCCGCGTTGTCGCCCGTGCAGTCGGCGATCACGCCGGGATTGCGCGCGTCGTCTTCCTTGATGTTGAACACAATCTTCATCAGGTCCGAACCGATGTCGGCGATCTTGGTGAAGATGCCGCCCGCGATGCGCAGCGCCGCGGCGCCGAGCGATTCGCCGATGGCGAAGCCGATGAAGCAGGCTCCCGCGTAGTCGCCCGGGACGAAGAGGAGGATGCACAGCATCAGGAGCAGCTCGACGCTGATGAGGAGCATGCCGATGCTCATCCCCGCGCGCAGCGGAATGGCGTAGATCGGGAACGGCTTGCCGCGCAGGCTGGCGAACGCCGCCCGCGAATTGGCGAACGTGTTCACCCGGATGCCGAACCACGCCACGCCGTAGCTGCCGCCGATGCCAATCAGGCTGAAGATCAGGATGATGACGACGCGCATCGGCTCGTAGTGCTGCAGCACGCCGAAGTAGAGCACCATCGATGGCGCCGATGAACACCTCGAGGATGAGGATGAACTTCCCCTGCGTGACCAGATACGTCTTGCAGGTTTCGTAAATCAGCTCGGAGACCTCGAGCATCGACGCATGGACGGGAAGGTTCTTGAGGCCGGTGAACGTCATCAGCCCGAACAGCAGGCCCAGGGCGCACACGACGAGCCCGGCGCCGAGCAGCGTCCGCCCGTTGATGCCGTGGAAGTCCACCGTGGAGAGATCCGGCAGCTTCAGGTTTGCTTCGCCGCCCGCCTCTGAACGTTCAGCGGTCTGAGCCTGTCCTTCCGGCTGACCCGCCTGCGCCGCGGCCGTGCGTGGAGCCGCGGCCAGCGCCATCAATATCAGGAGCGGCACAGCGGCGCGCACCAGGAGCCTATATACAGTCGCCCTCATCTGACCTCGCAAAAGGATTCGAATTATACCCGGAAGTCGCCGCTTGTTTTCTCACGGACGCTGTCGTTCTGGCCTCTCAGCGTCGGCGGAAACGCCATGCCGCCCGTCAGGAAGATCCGGATGCCCTCTTCCACGGTGATATCTGGATATACCGCGCGCTCGCGCTCACAGATGACGATGTCCCCCAAATAGAGGTGGTTGGTCGGCACGTACACCGCCAACAGTGCCTGCGAGACCCCGCCGCGTTCTATCCTGAACTCCTTCGTCAGGAATCCCAGGCTGTATCCGCGCTTGGCGTCCTCGATCAGCACCACGCGTTTGAAGCCCGACTCGTTGTCGGGCGAAAAGGCGATCACCAGCTGCCGCACCGGCGCATAGATCGTCCGGAAGACCGGAACGCGCAGGAGCACGCCTTCGGCCCGCTGCAGCAGGCGCTTGCCGATCACATTGGTCGCCACCGCACCAACCAGCAGAATGGCGAAGGCCGTCGTCAGCGTGCCCAGGCCCGGGATCCGACGGCCCAGCAGCTGGTCGTAGAACGGTGTCGTGAGGCCGTCCACGATACCGAATATCCACACCAGCGCCGCGACGCTGATGAACAGCGGCACGGTGACGAAAAACCCTGTCAGAAACCGGCGGCGCAGCCAGAGCCACATGCGACCCTATTCCTGTCAAATTACCGGCCCCATCCGGCTGCCAGCGCGGCCAGCAGGACGAGGCCCGCGACGATCCGGTACCACGCGAACGACTGAAACCCCGAGCGCCGCACGTAATTCAGAAACGGCCTGACGACCGCCGCCGACGAGAGGAACGCCATCACGAAGCCGATGGCGATCTCATATCCCTGCGCGCTCGTGAGGTCGTGCCGGACCTTCCACAAACTGTTCGCGAACGCCGCCGTGAGTGTCGGGATCGCGAGAAAGAACGAAAACTCGGTCGCCACCGGGCGATCGAGGCCCAGACAGAGCCCGCCCATGATTGTGGCTCCGGAGCGTGAGACACCCGGCACGATCGCCAGCGCCTGGCACACACCGATGCCGAAGGCCTTCCCGATCGGGGTCTCGTCGATATCGACGACCGTCGGCTTCGGGCGGAGGCGCTCAATCACCAGGATCGCGATGCCACCCAGCACGAACGTCACACCACTCACGGCGAGGGTGTCGTACAGCACGCGCGTCACAAACCCCGACAAGAGCGCGCCCGCGACGAGCGCAGGGCACGACGGCGACCAGGAGCATGGCCGCGAAGCGGCGCGCCTGGGGGCTGGACGGCAGACCCATCACGACGTCGAGGATCTTGGCGCGATAGAGCCACAGCACCGCCACGATGGAGCCGAGCTGGATCATCACCGTGAACACGCCGCCGGGATCCTTGAACCCCAGCAGCCGGCTGGCAATCAGCAGATGAGCAGTCGATGAAACCGGCAGGAACTCGGTGACGCCCTGGACGATGCCCAGTAACGCCGCTTGAAGGACCGCGGGCACTACGACGCGCGCACTTTGCGCTGGGCCTTCTGTGGTTTCGCCTTGCGCGTCGGCTGCTGCGGCGCGGCCGCGGGCACCGACTCAGCCGGCGCGTGGGCGCCGGCGCGGGCGGGCGCGGTGCCCCGCCAGAAGCTCACGGTCGCCGCCGCGATGAACACGCTCGAATAGGTCCCGGTGATGATGCCCACCACCATGGTGAACGCGAAACCGTGCAGCACTTCGCCGCCGAAGAAGAACAACGCCAGCGAAGTCAGGAGCGCCGTGCCCGCGGTGATGACGGTGCGGCCTAGCGTCTGATTGATCGAGGTGTTGATGACATCGCGCATCGAATCGCGCCGCATCGACCGCAGGTTCTCGCGGATCCGGTCGAAGATGACGATCGTGTCGTTGGTCGAGTAACCCGTCATCGTGAGGATCGCGGCGATCACATTCAGCGTCATGTCGTAACGGAAGAACGCGAGAAACGCGAGCGTGATAAGCAGATCGTGAATGGTCGCGACGACTGCGCCGACGCCGAAGCTGAACTGAAACCGAAACGCCAGATACGCCAGGATGCCGATCAGCGAGAGGACCGTCGCCCAGATGCCCTTGCTGGTGAGCTCCTGGCCCACCGTCGGACCGACGAGCTCGGTGCCGACCACGGTGAACGTCCCGATGTTGCCCTTCTGAAGCGCCCCGACGACCGCGTCCTTCTGCTTGCTGAGCTCCGTTCCCGATTCACCGCCCAACTGCGGCGTGCGCACCATCACCTGATTCGACGCGGGCGCGCCGAACGCCTGCACCTGCACGTTCTGGCCGCCGCCCGCAAGGTTCCGGTCGAGAGCGTCCCGCACCTGCTGCACGGAGATCGGCTGCTCGAACTTCGCGATGACGACCGTGCCGCCCGCGAACTCGACGCCCCTCGGAATGCCCTTCGTCGCGAACGTCGCGGCGCCCGCGATGATAATCACCCACGACAGGATGATCGCGTGCCAGCGCCAGCGCAGGAAGTCGTAGTGCGTGTCCTTGAAGATATGCATGGCTAGATCGAGAGCGTCGCGGCCTGCCGGCGGCGCGATAGCTCAAGCTCGAAGAGCGTCTTCGAAACGAAAATCGATGTAAAGAGGTTCGACACCAGGCCCAGCGTCAGCGTCACCGCAAACCCGCGAATCGGACCGGTGCCGAAGTTCATGAGAAACAGCGCGGAGATGAGCGCCGCAACGTGCGTATCAACCAGCGTCCAGAACACGCGGTTGAATCCGGCGTTCATCGACGTGCGGACGCCGTGCCCAGCCTCGAGCTCCTCCTTGATGCGCTCGAAGATCAGCACGTTCGAATCCACGCCGATCCCCATCGTGAGCACGAAGCCGGCGATGCCGGGCAGGGTCATCACGGCGCCGATGTATGCCATGAGGCCCAGCAGGATGATGAGGTTGAAGACGAGCGCGATGGCCGCGTTGACGCCGGACAGCTTGTAATAGACGAGCATGAACCCGACGATGAGCAGGAGGCCGACAACCGACGCGTAAAAGCCCGAGCGGATCGAGTCCGCGCCAAGGCTGGGCCCGATCGTCTGTTCCTGGAGATAGTCGAGCCGGGCCGGCAGCGCGCCGGACCGCAGGATCAGCGAGAGGTTGGCGACTTCGTCCTGCGTGAAGCTGCCGGTGATGCGGCCGTCGGTCGTGATGCGCGACTCGATGCGCGGCGCAGACTGCACCCGGCCGTCGAGGATGATGGCGAGCTGACGGCCGATGTTCTCGCCGGTGGCGTTGCCGAACTTGCGTCCGCCCTCGGTGTTGAAGGTGAAGCTGACCGCGGGCTGGTTGTTTTCGTCGAGAGAAGCGCGCGCGGTGCGGATGTCGCGCCCGGTGACGGCCGCGACCTTGCGGACAAGATAGTAGGACGTGGCCGAGGCATCGCCGGTGCTCGACGCGCCCGGCACGACTTCCATGCCCACGGGCAGCTGGCCGTTGACCTGGAGCGACTCGGCCGTCGACGCGGGCCCCTGCTCCACGATCTTCAGCTCGAGCAGCCCGGGGGATCCGATGATGCTCTTCGCCCGTTCGACCTCGGTCACGCCGGGGAGCTGCACGCTCAGCTGGTCGTCTCCCTGCTGCGCGATGCTCGGCTCGGTGACGCCCAGTTCGTTGACGCGCCGCTCGATCGTCTGGCGCGCCTGGACGACCGCCTCGGTGCGCAGATTCACGACGATGTTCGGCCTCATCGTGAAGACGTACGTGCCGTTGAGGCCCGCCCCTCGTTCGAAATTCGCCTGCACCTCGTTGGACGCCTGGCGGAAGGCCGCATCCTGCGCCGTCGGCACGCCCTCGATGCGGAATCTCGTCACATCGGGCGACGTGAGGTTCGTGAAGGGAATATTGCGCTTGGCCAGCTCCTGGCGCAGCCGCTCCATGTCCGAATCGGTCTCGAGCTTCAGCGCATCGTCGGTCTGCACGCGGAGGACGAGCTGCACCCCCCCGTTCAGGTCGAGGCCCAGCTTGAGCTGCTTGTCCATCAGCCAGGCCGGCGAGTGCACGCCGTAGCGCGCGGCGACGATCGGATAGACACCGACGCCCGCGAACACCACGAATGCGACGGCGATGGTGATGAGCTTCCAGCGAATATTGGCCATGATCGTTTCTGCCTGCTAGCGGCTGGCGGTTTCGGTGGTCGCCGGCTCCTGGACCGCCGGCTGGCCCTGGAGCCCGCCGACCGCGGCCCGCGACACGTCAATCCGGACCTTGTCGGCAATCTGGATCTGGATGACGTCGCCGCCAAGCTTCGTCACCTGGCCATGGATGCCGCCCGTCGTGATGACGCGGTCGCCGACCTTGAGGCCGTCGAGGAATTGCTGCACCTTCTGCTGCTTGCGCTTCATCGGAAGAAGGATGATGAAGTAGAAGATGCCCAGGACAGCCGCAAAGGGCACGAGCTGCAGCCACGGGTTGGTCCCGTCGGACGACGAGGCCATCGCAACAATGAATCCGGTATACGGCACGTTCATGAATGCTGGTTGGGCTTACTCCAGGTGGCCCTGTTCCCCAGCGCCCCGATGGAATGCGACCCTGAAACTTTCAAACCGCCCAAACGTTACACTTTCCCTAATCCTGCGGAGGGTGTCAAGGTAAAAGTGTAAGTTATGCAACGTGTTAAGGGTAGCGGCGTTCATCTCGTTCGCCATGGACAGATGGCGAAGATACGCCCGCGAAAAATGGCGGCACGTGTAGCAGCCGCAGGACGGATCGACCGGGCCGTCATCCTCCGCGAAGCGCGCGTTGGTGATGTTCAGGCGTCCCGAGCTCGTGAACAGCTGCCCGTTTCGCGCGTTGCGCGTCGGCAGGACGCAGTCGAAGAGATCGACGCCGCGCGCCACCGCCTCGACGAGGTCTGACGGCGTGCCGACGCCCATGAGGTAGCGCGGTCGATCCTCGGGCAGCCGTGGTGCCGTTTGCGACACGACGTCGTACATCACATCGGGGGGCTCCCCCACGCTCAAGCCTCCGATCGCGTATCCCTCGAAGCCGATGTCAACCGTCGCCGCGGCGCTTTCCTCCCGGAGATCGGGGAACACGCCGCCCTGAACGATTCCAAACTGCGCCTGCCCCGGGTTGGTGACGATCACACCGGGCACCTCCCCGGCGCCGAGCGCGAGAAAGCGGTCGCGGGCACGCGCGGCCCACCGATGGGTCCGTTGCATCGACGCGCGAACCTCGGACGGCTCGGCCGGCAGCGCCAGGCATTCGTCGAGGACCATGGCGACGTCGGACCCGAGCTGCGCCTGGATGTCGGCCGCCTTCTCAGGCGTCAGCAGATGCGCTGAACCATCCAGATGCGATCTGAAATGCGCGCCCTGCTCGTCGATCGTGCGGCGTGCGGCCAGGCTGAACACCTGATAGCCGCCGCTGTCGGTGAGGATCGGACGCGTCCAGCCGGCAAACCGGTGCAAGCCACCTCGCCGCGCGATCAAATCGTCGCCGGGCCTGAGGTACAGATGGTAGGTGTTGCTCAGAAGAATTTCAGCACCAGCCGCTTCGAGATCACGATGGGTCACGCCCTTGACGGCGCCTTGAGTGCCGACGGGCATGAACGCCGGCGTCTCGATGGAGCCGTGCGGCGTATTCATCACTCCGCGGCGCGCGCCGCCGTCGCGATCGACGACCTGAAAACCAAACGACACGTGTTAAGTTTAGTCGAGTGAAAAAGCTTCGCGTCGGCGTCATTTACGGAGGGCGTTCGGGTGAGCACGAGGTGTCGCTCGCGTCTGGCGCCGCCGTCATTCAAAATCTCGATCCCGAGCGGTACGAGGCCATCCCGATCCGCATTAATAAGGATGGACGCTGGGTGCTGCCGTCGGCACCCCCGCGGCTGACATCGGCGGCGGAAGTCATTGCCGCGAAGACCAACGCGCCGGCACTCTCAGTCGCCGACGACCGCGAGGCCCAGCTGGTGCCGCGCCCGGGTGAACGAGGAGACCAGTCGGCCGGGGCGGGCGAGCTCGTGGCCGGCGTCGGCCTCGACGTCGTCTTTCCCGCGATTCACGGACCGTATGGGGAAGACGGTACGGTCCAGGGCCTTTTGGAGCTGGCCAACGTTCCTTATGTCGGCTGCGGCGTCCTGGCGTCGGCGATGGGGATGGACAAGGCGGCGATGAAGCTCGCGTTCGCGGCCAACGGCCTGCCCCTCTGCGACTACGAAGTCGTCATGAAGCACGAGTGGCGCAAGAACGAGCACCTCGTGCTTCATCGGGTCGGCCGCCTGGGCTTTCCCGTCTTCGTCAAACCCGCCAATCTCGGGTCGAGCGTGGGGATTTCAAAAGCGCGGCACGCGGTCGAGCTCCGCGCGGCGATCGCGCTGGCCGCTGAGTTCGACCGGAAGATCATCGTCGAGGCGGCGGTGCCGCAGGCACGCGAGATCGAATGCTCGGTTCTCGGTAACGACGACCCCGAGGCCTCGGTGCCGGGCGAGATCGTGCCGTCACGTGAATTTTACGACTACGAGTCAAAATACATCGACGACGGGTCCGTGCCGCTGATTCCCGCGCCGATCAGCGAGGCGCAGGCGGCCGAGGTGCGTGCGTTGTCGATCGCGGCGTTCAAAGCCATAGACGGCGCCGGCATGGCGAGGGTCGATTTCCTGCTCGCGCGCGACACCGGCGTGCTGTATCTGAACGAGGTCAACACCATTCCAGGCTTCACGACGATCGGCATGTTCGCGAAGCTGTGGGCGGCAAGCGGCCTGACCTTTCCGCAGCTGGTGGACCGGCTGATCGTGCTCGCCCTCGAACGCCACCGCGATAAACAACAGCTTCGCACCAGCATGTAGGCGCCACGTGGCGTGAGAGAACGCATCACGAGAACCGAACTACACGCATCTGCACGACGCGCATGAGGAGAACCGAACGGAGAAACGTCGATCGATCGCGCATGACCATCGCGTCCATCCAATGAACGTCGTGCGCTGATGAAAAAAGTTGCGCGCACTCAGTCGCCGCGCGCAACTTTTTTGACTTTTGAAGCACTTTTGTGCTTGACATCTCAAATTACGCATCCATAATCTATATCTGGTATGAGGATGGCTTGCTTAGGCTATTCCTTGTGAACCGCGCGCGCAGTCATCGAGTGAGCGTGCCAGGCGGCAGCGACTGACGATGACGCGCGTGAAACCCAAATGAAGGGGGGGATAAAAGACAATGGCGAAGAAAGCCAAGGGCGGGAAGAAGAAGGCCGGCAAGAAACGGTAAGCTGACCTCGCCCGTCAAAAAAGGGGGCGGCCGTCGCCCCCTTTTCACTTTTCCCCCGACAACTCCTGCCCGTCCCACACTCTGATGCGGCGAATCACGTCGCCTTCCTGAAGCTGATCGACGACTTCCATCCCCGAGATGACGCGGCCGAAGGCGGTGTACTTCGCGTCCAGATGCGGCGCCGGCGAGTGCGTGATGAAGAACTGGCTCCCGCCCGTATCGGCCCAATCGAGCGCCATGCCGACGGTCCCCCGCACGTAAGGCCTCTCGTTGATCTCGTCGCGAATCGTGTACCCGGGGCCGCCTTCGCCGTCGCCTCTCGGGTCGCCGCCCTGCACGACGAAGTTCGAGACCACGCGATGGAACGTCAGCCCGTTGAAGAATCCCTTGCGCGCGAGCGAGATGAAATTCTCGACGGTCAACGGCGCGTCCAGGACAGCCAGCTCGATCACGATCGTGCCCCGCTCCGTCTCGATGTACACCTGCGTGGAGACGGGCGGCGCGATCAGCCGTGACGCCTGATAGACGTCAGGTGAAAGATGCGACGGCGCGGGGCGAATCCGCGCCTCGGTGTCCACCGCGGGATCGGCCTGCTTCAGCAACGCCGCGGCCTTGACGCGGACGGCCCAGTCTTTGTCGGCGAGCGCGGCATCGAGCAGCGACCGCGCTGACGTGATGCCGTATTTGGCGAACGCTTCGACCACGGCGGCACGGGCGATGTACGTCGAATCGCGCAGCCCGTACTGATAAGCGGCGGGCAGCGCTTGAGCGCCTGCCGGCGCCCGCAGTTCTCCGAGTCCGGCGGCCGCGGCCGCACGAACCACCGGGTCGTCGGCGCTGAGGTGGTCGAGCAGAAGAGCGCCCGCATTGGGCGCGCCGATCTTGACGAGGGCGTTCAGGACGGCCGCGATCACGCGCTGGTCGCTGTCGCCCAGCATCGCGTTGAGCCTCGGCAGGCCTGTTCTGGTGGGCAGCGTGCTCAGGATCGCCGCCATCGTGGTCCGGACGTGCCAGTCCGGATCCGGATCGAGGCCCGACAGAATCGCCACGAACCCGTCGGAGTCCAGCGCGGCGCTCGATCGAAGCGCGGCCGCGCGAATCGCGGGATTGCGATCCGCCAGCATGTCGGCCAGCGTCTCGATCACGCCTGGAGCCTGAATGCCGCCCAGCGCCGTCACGGCTTCGAGCCGCGTCTCCAGCTTGGAAGCGCTCGTCTGCGCGATTCGGAGCAGCGGCTCGGCGGCCGCAGGATCGCCGATTCGTCCGAGCGCGCGAATCGCCTCGACCTGGGCTCCGGCATCAGTGCCCGTCAGGAGCGGGAGGAGAACCGGGACCGCCGATCGATCGTGAAGCGCGCCGAGCCCTTTCGCGGCGAATGCCTTCACATACGGGTTGTTGTCTTTCGCGAGCGTCAGAAGGGCCGGCAGCGCGCGCCGGTCTTCGAGGCGTCCCAGCGCGAACGCGGCAGGCCACCACGACACCCGCGGCTGGCCCGACGCATCGAGCACCGCAGCCGCCAGCGCGTCATAGGCTTTCAGACGGACTAACGCCTCGAGACCCAGACGGAACGCCGCAGACGGCGTGTCGCGTCTCGACTCGTCGAGGTCTGCCGGTAGATCGGCCAGGGTTCCCATCAGACGGCTGACCATCGCGCCAACCGGCGCGGCCGCCGCAGGGTCGCCGAGGAGGCCGAGCGCCTCGGCGGCACTGCCCTGCACGAGCGGCGACTGGTCTTCGAGCGCCGTCACCAGTGGATCGCGCGCGATGCGGTCGCCGATCAGGCCCAGCGCGAACGCGGCCATCTGCCGGACTTCCGGGTCCGAATCGTTCAGGAGCGCGATCAGCAGCGGCGCGCCCTCACGAAGGCCGACACGTCCGACGGCGAGCGCCGCGCGCCGCCGCACGCGCGCCTCGGGATCGGTCAGCAGACGGCCGAGATCCGCTGCCGGCGGCGTCACGGCCGCGTTACCGCCGGTGGCACTTGCGGCCGCCGTCGCCGAAGACACGTCGCGCAGCACGCGCTGATCTTCGAGGCGGAGAATCCACGCCATCTTCTGTTCGAAAGGCTGCGCGGGCGGGGCGGGCGTCGCGCGCGCCGCGGGCGCCGGTGGCGCGCTCACGCACGCGATCGCATGGCACACAATCGCAAGGACGACAGCAAGACGCGGCCGCATGGAGACGGAGAACACTGGCGCGATGATATCATCGGCCCCGTCTTGCAGTTTCGCTACATCGCGATCGAAGGGCCCATTGGCGCGGGTAAGACCGCACTCACCGAGCGGCTCGGCACGCGCCTGGACGCGACCGTCGTCCTCGAGGACACCGACAACCCCTTCCTCGCGGACTTCTACGCGGACCGGCCCGGTTCGGCGCTGCAGGCCCAGCTGTTTTACCTGCTCAACCGCCACCGCCAGCAGACATCATTGAGACAGGCGGACTTGTTCAGCCAGACGACGGTCTGCGACTACCTGTTCGACAAGGACAAGATCTTCGCGTACCTCAATCTGGACGACAACGAGCTCTTCATCTACCAGCGGCTGTACGAACTGCTCGCGCGCGACATCCCGCCGCCCGACCTTGTCGTCTACCTGCAGGCGCCGACCGACGTCATCCTGCGGCGTGTCCGCGGCCGCCGATCGGACGCCGAGGCCGTGGCGCTGCAACCCGACGACGAGTATTTGCGGGAGCTGAACGAGGCGTACCATCACTACTTCTTTCACTACAACGCCACGCCGCTCCTCGTCGTCGAAACATCGCAGTTCGATTCGGAAGCCAGCGAAGAAGCCCTCGACGATCTGATCAAGCAGATTCGCGCCATGGGACCGGGCACGAGGTACTACGTGCCGCGAACAAAGTAGGGCGGCAGTCTGCCGCTGGTGCTGCCACCAGCGACGAGCGTCGAGCCCCTAGCCTCCGGCCTGCGGCCCCTGATAAGCTGTCGCCTCATGGCCTGGTTCAAGCGCGCCCGCAAACCGATCACGGCCACCAAGCAGAAGGCGAGCCGTGTTCCGGAGGGTCTGTGGGTCAAGTGTTCCGGCTGCGCACAGGTCATCTACAACAAGGACCTCGGCACCAACCTGAACGTCTGTCCGAAATGCGGGTACCACTTCCGCATCGGCGCCGTCGAGCGTCTGCGCCTGCTCTTCGACGAGGGCAGCTTCACCGAATACGACAAGGGACTGGTCTCGACAGACCCGCTGAAGTTCGCCGACACCAAGCCCTATCGCACGCGGCTCGAGTCGAGCATTGAAGCCACCGGCCTGAAAGACGCGGTTGTGACCGCGTCAGGGCGCATCGAGGGTATCGAGACCAGCGTGGCCGCGATGGAATATGCGTTCATCGGCGGCAGCATGGGCGTCGTGGTCGGCGAGAAGATCACGCGCGCCATCGAGCGCGGCATCGACCGCCGGTGGCCCGTCGTCATCGTCTGCAGTTCGGGCGGCGCCCGGATGATGGAAGGGGCGCTGTCGCTGATGCAGATGGCCAAGGTCTCCGGCGCGCTCGCCCGCCTCGCCCAGGAGCGGCTCGCGTACATCGCGGTGCTGACCGACCCGACAACCGGCGGCGTCACCGCGAGTTTCGCGATGCTCGGCGATCTGATCATCGCCGAGCCTAAAGCGCTCATCGGCTTTGCCGGCCCGCGCGTCATCGAGCAGACGATCAAACAGAAGTTGCCCGAAGGATTCCAGCGGGCAGAATTTCTCCTCGAGAAAGGCATGGTCGATCTCGTTGTCGACCGCCGCGAAATGAAGTCTGCGATCGGCAAGGCACTGCGCTTCATGGGTTCGGCGCCGTCCGAGCCCGCGTCAACGGCCCCCGGCACCTCGGTCGTGCCCGAGGCGACCCCGCAGCTGTAGGTGGACGACCTCTCGTTTCTATTCCGTCTCGAACAATTCGGGATCAAGTTCGGTCTCGAAAGCATAGAGACACTGCTGGCGCGTCTCGGTCATCCCGAGCGGACGTTTCGTTCCATCCACATCGCCGGCACCAACGGCAAGGGCTCGGTCACCGCGATGGTGGACACCGCGCTCGGGCGCGCCGGGTACCGGTCGGCGCGGTACACGTCCCCCCATCTTGTCGATCTTTCGGAACGCTTCGTCGTGGCGGGACGGCCGGTGGATGCAGCCGCGATGCGGAGCGCCGCCGGAGACGTGCGCGCGGCGATCGAATCGCTTCGCGCCGAGGGCGCCCTTCAGGCGCTGCCCACGTTTTTCGAAGCCACCACGGCCCTGGCGTTCGAGCTCTTTCGAAGAGCTGGCGTCGAGGTCGCGGCGGTCGAAGTCGGGCTGGGCGGCCGCCTCGACTCGACCAACGTCATTCACCCCGTCGCATCGGCGATCACGTCGATCGATTTCGACCATCAGCAGTATCTCGGTTCGACCCTCGCCGAGATCGCTGCAGAAAAAGCCGGCATCATCAAACCAGGGGTGCCGGTCATCGTCGGCGATGTCGGACCTGAAGCCTGGACCGTTATCGAACGCGTCGCGGCCGAACGCGGAGCCGAGCTCATCAGCGCGCGACGCGGCGTGAACGTCGCGCCGCTGCCTCCGGAGGCGGGGTCGGACAACGTGTTCGGTCTGCGGACCCCCGTTCGGGAGTACGGAACCGTAAAGCTCTCGTTGCGAGGCGCTCACCAGGCAGCCAACGCGCTCGTCGCGATTCGTTTGCTGGAGACACTGGATACGCACGGCCTCACGATCCCGCCGGCCGCGATGATCTTCGGCCTCGAACACGTGTCGTGGCCGGGCCGGCTGGAACGGAGAATGCTGTCAGGCGGGCGCGAGTTGATCCTGGATGCCGCACACAATCCGGCCGGCGCCGCGGCGCTGTCGTCTTATCTCACGGGCTCCGGCGGAACGCCGCCCGTGCTGGTGTTCGCCGCCATGCGCGACAAGGATATCGGCGGCATGCTGCGCTCGCTGCTGCCCGCCGTCAGCCGATTGATTGTCACGCGAGCCGCCAACTCGCGCTCGGCCGATCCCGATGTGCTGGCCACGGAGGCACGCGCGATTGCGCCGGGTCTGGCCATCGATGTCATCGCGTCTCCCATCGCGGCGCTGGAGGCGGCGTGGACGATGTCGAATCGAGTGGTGGTGGCGGGTTCGATTTTTCTTCTCGGCGACATCATGAAGGAGATCGGCGCGTGATACGCTTCGACTGGCGCGCACGTCACTGATGGTCAACGTCTTCAGGGTCACCAGGCTCCTTCCGATAGCACTAGGGGTTCTATTCGTGGTTGCGGGAGCGGGGACCGTGGCCGCCCAGGGCGTCCCCGGTTTCGACAACGCGATCAGCGAGCGCCAGATCCGCATCGGCGAGAATCACATCCAGCTGGCAGGTCAGGTCGAGCTCAAGCGGGGCGATCTCGAGGTTTATGCGGATGAAGTCCAGATCTTCACCGATTCGACCCGGGTGATCGGCACGGGCAACGTTGTCGTGATCCAGACCGGCAACCGGATCGCGGCCGACAAAGTGGACTTCGACTACAAAGCCAGGCTCGGCACCTTCTTCAAGGCGTACGGCTTCGCCAACATCAAACCGCAGGCGCCGCGCCCCGGCGCCATCGCTCTTCCGGCGCAGTCGAGCCAGGAAACCGACGTGTATTTTCAGGGAGAGACTGTCGAGAAGATCGGTCCCAAGAAGTACAAGATTACGAACGGGGGCTTCACGACGTGCGTGCAGCCGACGCCCCGGTGGGATCTGAACGCCGGAACGGTCGTGCTGAACATCGACGATTACACCCTGCTCAAGAGCGCCACCTTCAGCGTCAAGGGCGTCCCGGTGTTCTACCTGCCCGTCATGTACTACCCGACCAAGAAGGACGACCGCGCCACGGGCATTCTGATCCCGACGTACGGTTCGTCGGCACTCCGCGGCCAATCGTTGCACAACGCCTTCTTCTGGGTCCTCGGGCGCAGCCAGGACGTGACGTTCATGCACGACTGGTTCTCGAAGACGGGCCAGGGCGCGGGGGCGGAGTATCGCTACAACTTCGGTCCGGGAGCGAACGGCACCATCCGCGGAAATTTTCTGGACGAGCACGAGACGACGTACGTTCAGAGCGACGGGAGTACGCAGCCGCTGCCCGCGAGCCAGAGTTACGAGATTCACGGCAGCGCCAACCAGACGCTCCCGGGCAACCTGCACGCGCGCGGCCGGGTTGACTACTTCTCGAGCCTCGTCGTGATGCAGTCGGTTCAGATGGACTACGCCAACGCCTACCAGAACCAGCGCTCGTACGGCGGCAACGTCGTTGGCGCGTGGCGGAACTACTCGCTCAACGCGACCGTCGATCACACCGATTACTTTTCGAGCTCCACGGCGTCGAGCACTTCGGGCAGCTGGCCCAGGGTGTCGCTGACCCGCAACGAGCGGATTATTCCGGATACTCCCCTGTACTTCTCCGTCGGCGGAGAGTTCGCGGGCATGCTGAACCACGGCGGCGACACGGCAGTGCCGGAGAGCAGCTACAACCGCGACGTCAACCGCGTCGATTTCACGCCCCAGGTCCGGTTTCCCTTCAAGAAATGGCAGTGGTTCACGGTCAACACGACGGCTTCCTGGCGCGACACCTACTACTCGCGGAGCCTGTCGGCGGTGGATCCGTCGCAACCCTCGATTCCGCAGAATGTGACGGACAACTCGCTGAACCGTGCGTTCTATACGCTGACCGCGCAGCTGGTGGGACCTGTGTTCAACAAGATCTGGGACACACCGAACAACGGCTACGCCGAGAAGTTCAAGCACACGGTCGAACCGTTTCTCAATATCAGCCGCACGTCGGCCATCGACAACTTCAACCAGATCATCCAGATCGATGGCACGGACACCATCGTCGGCGGCGTCACGCAGTACACCTACGGTTTGAACAACCGGTTTTACGCCAAGCGCCCGGGCGAGGCCGGGCGGCCGAGCCAGGCGCGGGAGATCTTCGATGTGTCCGTGTCGCAGACCTACTACACGAATTCGCTGGCCTCCCAGTACGACCCGCACTATTCCTCGGCCAATACGGGCGTGGCGGCCAGTAACTTCTCGCCGATCCTCTTCACCCTTCGCGGCCTGCCGAGCAACGATCTGAATGCGACGGCGAGCATCGAGGTGGACAGCCGCTACCTCCAGATTCGTCAGATTTCCGCGGGCGGGAGCTACAACTGGTCCGGTCGCATCCTCTCGAACGTGGCCTGGAGCAAACAGGGCTACATTCCGCAGCTCGTCGGCTACGACGACCCGACGATCCTTTCGCAGGCCGTCAACGCCCAGACAAATGTCCACACACGAGACAACGGCCTGGGCGGCATCTATTCGTTCAGCTATGACCTCACGCAGGGGAGGCTGCTCAACCAGCGCCTATCGGCCTTTTACAACTCCCAGTGCTGCGGCGTCGCGATCGACTACCAGACCTTCAACTACGGAGGCGTGACCGCTGGCCTTCCGGTGCCCTCCGATCACCGGTTCTTCCTGTCGTTCACCCTCGCCGGCCTTGGCAACTTCTCGCCTTTCAACGGCGCGATGAGCGGGGTGCCGCGCTAGCTCGATGGACGGTCCGACACTCGTCACGGGCGCCGCTGGCTTCGTCGGCGGACATCTGATCGACCTGCTCGGCGCTCGAGGCGCCGACGTCGTCGCGTGGTACCGCTCGGGCGGCACGGCTCCGCCGGGCGCCACGTCTTCATCGCACATCACCTGGCAGGCGGTCGACCTGCTCGACGCCGCGCACGTTCGCCGCGAGATCGCCGACCTCAGGCCTGCGGCTGTCTACCACTGCGCCGGCGCCGCGCACGTCGGCCTCTCGTGGGGAGACACCGCGCGGACGCTGGCGATCAACGTCCGAGCGACCCACAATCTGCTCGACGGGCTTCGGCGCGCAAAGGTCTCGGCGAAAGTGATCATTCCCAGTTCGGCGATGGTGTACGCGCCGGCCGACCGTGCCCTGGCCGAGGACGACCCGCTGATCCCGAGAAGCCCGTACGCCCTCAGCAAGCTCGCACAGGAAATGGAAGGCATCCGGGCAATCGGCGATGGACTCGGTGTGACTATCGCCCGCGCGTTCAACCATATGGGCCCTCGCCAGGACCCGCACTTTGCCGCGTCTGGATTTGCGCGCCGCATCGCGGATATCGAAGCGGGCCGGTGGGAGCCCGAGATCGCTGTAGGCAACCTCGACGCGCAGCGCGACCTCACCGACGTGCGCGACACGATACGCGCCTACACATCGATCCTCGAACGGGGTATTCCCGGCCGTCCATACAACGTGTGCTCGGGCCGGGCCATCACGATCCGCGAGGTTCTCGATCGGCTCCTCGCACGGGCGCGCGTACCGGTTCGTATCAGAGTCGATCAGGCGCGGCTGCGACCGAACGATGTGCCGCTGATGCTCGGGAATCCTGCGCGCATTCAAGCCGAGCTCGGCTGGAGTCCGGACATTCCGCTCGATCAGACGCTCGACGATCTGCTGAACGACTGGCGAGCGCGCTCCAAGGCTTGACTCAGGGTCGGCTTCGCCCCACTATAGGTGGCGAAGATAAAGCGAATGACCTTGTTCGACCTCGGCAGCCCCCCGCCTACCACGCGGACAATCGCGCTGACCGTCAAAACGGGTGGGACTGCGGCCCTGACGGGCGCCGACCTCCGGGCTGACCAGGCTCGCTACCAGGAGATCTCCTGCCGCTCCGCGCTGAACCGCGTGCAGGGCATGCCGTTCTTCAACTGGACGCTCAACGTCTATCGCGGCTGTACGCACGGGTGCCACTACTGCTTCGCCCGCCGCTACCACGAGCAGTTCGAGATGAACGCGGGCGACGAGTTCGCGTCGGTCATCCTCGTGAAGATCAACGTCGCCGACGTCCTGCGCCACGAACTGGATCGCCCGTCGTGGAAACGCGAGCTGGTGGCCGTGGGCACGGCCACCGATCCGTATCAGCCGATCGAAGGACACTACAAGCTGACGCGACATGCGTTCGAGGCGTTCGCACGCGCGCGAACGCCTGTGTCGCTGGTCACGAAGGGTCCCATGGTGGTTCGCGATCGCGACGTGCTGCTGGAAGTCGATCGGCGTGCGCGCTGCACGGTCTATATGAGTATTCCGACCGTGGACGAGGATGCCTGGCGGACGCTCGAACCAGGCACGGCCCACCCGCTGCAACGCCTGCGCGCCGTTCGCGAGCTGACCGACGCGGGCATCAACGCCGGCGTGCTGATGGCGCCGATCGTCCCCGGCTTCACCTCGTCCCGCTCGAAGATCGAGCGCACGATCAAGGCAATCGCCGATCACGGCGCGCGGTTCGTCGGGTGCAACGTCATGCACCTGAAGGGTGGAACCCGCACGCATTTCATGAACTTCATCAGCCGGGAATTTCCGGCGATGCGGCCGCGGTTCGAAAAACTGTACGCGACGGCCAACGCGCCGGCCGCGTACCGCAAAGAGGCGCAGGCGATGGTGAACGTCCTGCAGAGCCGGTACGGCCTCGCGAAGAGAGATCAAACGCCGGCGGTCGGCCGCGCGGGCGAAAGCGGGCCCGGCGAGATCCCGCCGGACGACGCGCAGGTCGGCTTTGCCTGGGACTAGCAGGGCGCGTCTAGCACGCAGGCTGCCTGAAGAAACGCAAACGTAGCGTTCTACATTTTGCGTTCTACATTCAGGGCGGTATTTTTCAGCGCCCTGCGAGCAGCGCCTCGACCCGCTCCCGGGTCGGGGGATGGGTGCTGAAGAGACCCATCAAGCCACCGGGCGAAAACGGCTTGATGATGAACATGTGTGCCGTCGCGGGGTTGGCGTCCATCGGTCTGACTCGCGACGCCGCTTCGATCTTCTGCAGGGCGCTGACGAGACCGTTGGGTGATCCCGCGATGGCCGCGCCGCCGGCGTCCGCGTCGAACTCGCGCGACCGCGAAATCGCGGCCTGAATCAGCATCGCGGCGATCGGAGCGAGGATGATCGTCGCCAGCAGCGCGATCGGGCTCCCGCCCCGGCGGTCGTCCCTGCCTCCACCGAAAAACATCGCGAACCGCGCGGTCATCATGATCGCCGCGGCCAGCGTCGCCGCGACCGAGCTTGTGAGGATGTCACGGTGCTTGACGTGCGCGAGCTCGTGCGCGAGGACGCCCTCGAGTTCCTCGTCGTTCAGGAGTTCCAGGATCCCCTGCGTGGCGGCGACGGCGGAGTGCTCGGGGTTCCGGCCGGTCGCGAATGCGTTCGGAGACTGGTCCGGGATGACGTAGCAGCGGGGCTGCGGAAGGCCGGCGCGGGACGCCAGGCGCTGGACGGTGCGGTAGAGGCGGTGATCGGATCCGACCTCCGCCGCTCGATACATTTTCAGGACGATCGTGTCTGAGAACCAGTACGAGACGAAGTTCGTGACAACCGCGAAGAGAAAGCCGAGAACAAGGCCCTGAGCGCCGCCCAGCGTTTCGCCGATGAAGAGGAACATGGCGCTCAGCGCGCCGAGCAGCAAGGCGGTTTTGACGGTGTTTGACATACGAATATCGGGTCCCCTCATTATCAGACGCCCCGGGGCTGGCCGCGGTTCCGCCGGCCGTATAATCGACACATGTTCGCCGTGATGCTGGCCGTCGCACTCCTCGCCGCCGGCCAGACGACGCAGCCGGCACCTGCCGGAGCCCGGCCGGCCAGTCCGGGGCAGCCTCCTCGAGTGACGCCTCCGCCGGCGCCGGCGGCGCCCGCACCGAACCCGGCTGAAGCCGCGCCGACCGAGGTGGCGCTGGGCGTGCCGATTTATCCCGGCTCGCAGTTCATCGCGTCGTACAACGCGGGCCGCGGACAGCGGTACTACATCTTCGGCTCGTCAGCTACTTTCGTTGATCTGGTGACCTACTACCGGAACGCGCTCAAGCAGAGGGGCGAGCTCGTGTACGAAGTGCCGGCGACGCACGAATTCGACGTCGGCCGATTCGACGAGGAACGGATGGCGTTTCCGCCCGGCGTGGTGATCAAGGACTACCAGACCGACGTGTCGCAGGGCTATCCCAACCCCAAGCCAGGCGGCCAGCCGGCCCGCTTCCCGACCATCATCCAGATCGTCGCGGTTCCGAAGTAGCTCCGCGCTCATGGGGAGCGCTCGTCGGCCGGTTGAACCGGCCGCTACGCCTGCTCGACGTAAATCTCGCCGCGCTTCCGGAATTCCAGGGACTTTTCTTCCATCCCGCGAGCGGCCTCTTCCCGCACCTGCTGCGTGAGCTCCATGCTGCAGAACTTCGGCCCGCACATCGAGCAGAAATGGGCGACCTTCGCGCCGTCGGCCGGAAGCGTTTCGTCGTGGTACGCGCGTGCGGTGACCGGGTCGAGCGCCAGATTGAACTGATCTTCCCATCTGAACTCGAACCGCGCCTTCGAGAGCGCATCGTCCCACTCCCGCGCCCGGGGATGCCCCTTGGCCAGATCGGCCGCATGCGCGGCGATCTTGTACGCGATGACCCCGGCCTTCACATCGTCGCGGTTCGGCAGGCCGAGATGTTCCTTGGGCGTCACGTAGCACAGCATCGCGGTGCCGTACCAGCCGATCATCGCGGCGCCGATGGCCGACGTGATGTGGTCGTACCCGGGTGCAATGTCCGTGGTGAGCGGGCCGAGCGTGTAAAACGGCGCTTCGCCGCACCAGTCGAGCTGCTTCTCCATGTTCTCTTTGATGAGGTGCATGGGCACGTGGCCAGGACCTTCGTTCATGACCTGGACGTCGTACTCCCACGCGATCCGCGTGAGCTCGCCCTGCGTCTGCAGTTCCGCGAACTGGGGTTCGTCGTTGGCGTCGGCAATGGAACCGGGCCGAAGGCCGTCGCCCAGCGAAAACGACACGTCGTAGGCGCGCATGATCTCGCAGATCTCGCGGAAGTGCGTGTACGTGAAGTTCTCCTGGTGGTGCGCGAGGCACCATTTCGCCATGATCGATCCGCCGCGCGACACAATGCCGGTGACACGGCGCGCGGTCATCGGGATATAGCGCAACAGCACGCCCGCGTGCACGGTGAAGTAGTCCACGCCCTGCTCGCATTGTTCGATCAGAGTTTCGCGGTAAACGTCCCACGTCAGGTCTTCCGGACGACCGCCGACCTTTTCGAGCGCCTGATAGATAGGCACCGTCCCGATCGGCACGGCCGAGTTGCGGACGATCCACTCGCGCGTCTCGTGGATGTTCTTGCCCGTGGACAGATCCATCACCGTATCGGCGCCCCAGAGGGTGGCCCATCGGAGCTTCTCCACCTCTTCCTCAATGAGTCGACGAGACCGCCGAGTTGCCGATATTCGCGTTGATCTTCACCAGGAAGTTACGGCCGATGATCATCGGCTCGAGCTCGAGGTGGTTGATGTTCGCTGGAATGATGGCCCGTCCGCGCGCCACTTCGTCCCGGACGAAATCCGCCGGCAGCCCCTCGCGGATCGCGATGAACTCCATCTCGGGTGTGATTTCGCCTTTGCGCGCGTAATGGAGCTGGGTGACGCACGCGTCCGTCTTGCGGCAACCGACCCAGGGCGCACGGAGCTTGGGCAGGCCGTCCTTCACGTCGTGCCCCTGCGGGCCGCTCGTGTCGTACACGCGGATGGACGACGCGCCGTTCGCGAGCGTGATTTCGCGCACGGGCACGCGCACGTTCTGCGGGCCCTCGACGAGAATTTTCTGGGAGTTGGGAAACGCCGTGGAGAAATCTGACATGCCGCTCTCCCTTCGCCGGTTTCAACCGGAGCAGGTTCCAAGGGTTTGCTCTCAATCCCGGCTTGCGGGATACCCCTGGCGGTAAGCAGTGACTATATCAGAAGGGAGATTGGAGGTTGGAGGGTAGAGGTTGGAGGTTGGAGGGTAGCGGCCGGAGGTGGGGGTTGGAGGTTAGAGGCTCGAGCCCGAGGGCAACTTCAAGAGGCGCTGTCTGACCTTCGGCGGGAAGCGCTCGATCGCGTAGCGAAACGTTGTCCGGGGAATGACGCGGACGTTGGCACGCAGGTAGCGCTCGAGCCGGGCCGCGTCGACCTTGCCCGCTTCCCTGAGGGCCCAGCCAACCGCCTTCTGGATGAGGTCCTCGCGGTCCGCGTGCAATCGGCGTGCGATTTCGTACAGCGAGATCGACGCCGCCGCCGCGCCGGACAAGCGGGAGCAGCGCGACGATCGACGCCCGGCGGACCCACATGTTGCGGTGCCTCGACAACGACCGCATCTGCGGAGCGAGCCGTGGGTGCGAAACGAGCAGCGGACCAATCAGCGTCCCGCAGATGGCATCGGTCGTCGCCCAGTTCGCCGAGTGGTTGTCGGACAGCCAGCGCTTCCATCGGCCGAGCAGCGGCGGCGTGAAATCCCGTCGATAGCGGGCGACCACCTCGATAGCGACCGATTTCACCTCGAGATAGCGGTCGGCGATAAGCGCATCGGCGAACGCCATCGCATCGCCGACATCCCAGCGCTCACAGTGAGCCGTGTGGATCGACCGCGCCAGCGCGCGCATCGGGACGGTCCCGACATTGTAGAAGCCGAGGTTGTGCTGCCCGCGGAAATAGCGGCTGGCGTCGAAGTCGCCCGCCGGGCGCGCCAGGCGCTTGATCGCCCGCCGCGCCTCGGCCGCGGCCGCGGCTACAGTTTTCTGAGGATGAAACATTTCAGGTAATACGTCTCAGGCACCCCGAGCAGGACCGGGTGATCGCGGCCCTGCATGCGCTTTTCGACGACCGTCACGTTGGCCATCGCGTCGAGCGCCGCATCGAACACGAGCTCGCCGAACATCCCTTCGTTGACGTTGTACGAGCAGCTGCAGGTCACGAGCGTGCCGCCGGGGTTCAGCAGCTTCAGCGCGCGCAAGTTGATTTCCTTGTAACCGGCGCGCGCGTTGGGCACTGCGGCCTTGTTCTTGGCAAAAGCCGGCGGGTCGAGGACGATCGTGTCGAACCGCTCGCCCATCCGCTCCAGTCCGCGCAGTTCATCGAAGACATTGCCGACACGGGCGTCGATCGACACCCCGTTTCGGACGGCGTTGCGTCCGACGCGCTCGATCGCATCCGCCGAAACGTCAAATGCGATCACCTGTTCGCATCGGGCCGCCAGCGCGAGCGCAAAACCCCCGTGGTAAGTAAAACAATCGAGCAGACGCCCCCTGGCATAGAGCGCCGCCGCGCTCCGATTCTCCCGCTGGTCCAGGAAGAGTCCGGTCTTCTGGCCGCGCCGCACGTCGACGTCGTAGTGCACGCCGTTCTCGGTGACGGCAATCGTCTCGGGGACTTCGCCGTCGAGCACCTCGACCTTCTGTTCGAGGCCTTCGAGCGCCCGGGTGCGCGGGTCGTTCCTGGCCAGGATCCCGGCCGGATTGGCGATATCACGAAGCATCGAGACGATGAGCGGCATCAATCGGTCGGTGCCCTGGGACAACGTCTGCACCACGAGGTAGTCGCCGTAACGATCGACGACAAGCGACGGCAGGAGATCGGCTTCTCCGTGGATAAGACGGCACGCCGAGGCGTCGATCGCCAGCGTCCGGCGGAACGCGATGGCGGCCTCGATGCGCCGGCGAATCAGCGCATCGTCCGCCGGGGCATCGTCCCCACGAGTGAGCATGCGCAACGCGATCTGTGAGCGGTCGCTGTAAAAGGCGTGACCAAGCGTCCGGCCGCGGCCGTTGCGCACGATCACGCGGTCGCCGCCCGTGGCGTGAACGTCGCCGAGGTCGGCACGGTAAATCCATGGGTGGCCCGCCTGGAGACGGGCCTCGCCGCGCGCCGAAATCGTGACTGTTGGAATCATGAACCTCTCGAACCAGAACCTCTCGAACCCCTCGAACCCCGAACCTTCATAGTACAATCCTGCCCGTGCGCATCGCGATTGGCGCGGACCACGCGGGTTTTCTCCTCAAAGAGCACCTCAAGCAGACGCTGCAGCGCCTGGGTCACGACGTGGACGATCACGGGACCGACAGCGAGGCGTCAGTCGACTATCCGCCGATCTGCCTGAGCGTCGGCCGCGCGGTCGCCGAAGGCCGGTCGGACCGCGGGATCGTGCTTGGCGGCAGCGGCCAGGGCGAGCAGATTGCCGCGAACAAGGTGGCGGGCATCCGAGCGGCGCTCTGCAACGATTTGTACACCGCCCGGCTGTCGCGGGAACACAACGACGCCAATGTCCTCTCGATGGGCGGCCGGATCGTCGCATTTGGCCTCGCCGACGAAATCCTGACGGTCTGGCTGGACACGCCGTTCGGTGGCGGACGGCATCAGCGCCGCCTCGATCAGATTCGCGACGCCGAGCGAACATCATCAAGGTAGTTCCAGAACATATGGACATGCGGACTCTGGCCGAAGCCGATCCGGAAATCGCGGATGCGGTGCGCAACGAACTGAACCGGCAGAGGAACGGTCTCGAGCTGATCGCCTCTGAAAACTTCGTCAGCCGCGCCATCCTCGCCGCGGCGGGCTCCGTATTCACCAATAAGTACGCCGAAGGCTACCCCGGTCGCCGGTACTACGGCGGCTGCGAGTACGTGGACGTCGTCGAGAGCCTCGCCATCAACCGGGCGAAAAAGCTCTTCGGCGCCGAGCACGCGAACGTGCAGCCCCACGCGGGCGCGCAGGCCAACATGGCCGTGTATTTCACGGTGATGAAGCCGGGCGACACCGTCCTCGGCATGAACCTGGCCCACGGCGGCCACCTGACGCACGGCCACCCGCTCAACTTTTCGGGCCTTCTGTATAAGGTCGTCCCTTACGGCGTGAAGTCGGACGACGAACGGATCGATTACGACGAGCTCGACCGCCTGGCCGACGAGCACAAGCCGAAGATGATCATGGTCGGCGCGAGCGCCTATCCCCGCGTCATCGACTTCCCACGCATCCGCGCAGCGGCGCAGCGCATCGGCGCCGTCATGGTGACGGACATGGCGCACATCGCGGGCCTGGTGGCCGCAGGCGTCCACCCGAGCCCCGTACCGCACTCGGATTTCGTCACGACGACGACGCACAAGACGCTGAGGGGACCGCGATCGGGCATGGTGTTGTGCTCGGAAAAATACGGAAAGGACCTCGACAAGGCCGTCTTTCCCGGCTTGCAGGGCGGTCCGCTCGTGCATGTCATCGCGGCCAAGGCCGTCTGCCTCAAGGACGCGTCGGAGCCGGCTTTTGCGACGTATCAACGCCAGATCGTGGCGAATGCGAGCAGGCTCGCGGGCGCGTTGTCCGGCGCCGGCTTCCGGCTGGTCAGCGGCGGAACCGACAATCACCTCATGCTCGTGGACGTCTTCTCGAAGGGGATCACCGGCAAGGTCGCCGAAGCGGCCCTCGGGAAGGCCGGAATCACGGTCAACAAGAACGCCATCCCCTTCGATCGCAACCCGCCAATGGTGGCGAGCGGGATCAGGATCGGCACGCCGGCTGTCACCACTCGGGGTATGCGGGAACCTGAGATGGACGCGATCGCCGAACTGGTCGTGCGAGCGCTGAAAACCCCGGACGACGACCGCGCGCTTGGAATGATCCGGATCGAGGTCGAGGCACTGTGTCAGAAATTCCCGCTGTACCCGGACATGTCGGCCTGACCGCCCAGAACACCCTCGTCGACGCGGTCGGCGCGGTCTTTGCGGCCGATGGTCCGCTGGCCCGTCAGCTTCCCGATTTCGAACCCCGCGACGGACAGCTGACCATGGCGGCGGGCGTCGCGCGGGCGTTCGAGGACGGCGGTGTCCTGCTCGCCGAGGCGGGTACCGGCACCGGGAAGACGCTCGCGTACTGGGTGCCTGCGATCCTGAGCCACCAGCGTGTCCTGATTTCCACCGGCACGAAGAATCTTCAAGAGCAGATCTTCTTCAAGGACATCCCCGTTCTGCGCGACGCGCTGGGCGTGCCGTTCACGGCGACGTACATGAAGGGCCGGGCGAACTACCTCTGTCTGCATCGCCTGGATCAACTGAGCGGCGGCGGAAGTGGCGCTCCCAGCCACGACGTCTTTCTGCCCATCATTCGCGACTGGTCCACGACCACCGAAACCGGTGATCGCGCCGAGATCGAGGACCTGCCGGAAGACATCGCGTTCTGGAACGAAGTGTCGGCCACGGCCGAGACATGCCTCGGCACCGAATGCCCGCGATACGACGACTGCTTCGTCACACGGATGCGTCAGCGTGCCGCATCCTCCGACATCGTGATCGTGAATCATCACCTGCTCTGCGCCGATGCCGCCGTCAGGCAGCACGCGTTCGGCGAGGTGATCCCGGCGTGCAGTCACGCGATCGTGGACGAGGCCCATCAGCTCGAGGACGTGGCCACGCAGTACTTCGGCTTCAGCGTCAGCACGTATCGCGTCGAGGACCTGGCCAGGGATGTCGAACGGCTGGCAGCAGCGGGCGTGATCGTCGAGAGCCGGATCGCGATGACGCCGAGAAGGCCGTGGACAGCCTGCGCGATCACGCCCGGGCGTTTTTTACCGGGCTGACCTTCGCGCACCGGAACGACGAACGGCCTCGCGGGGAGGAACGTGTGCGCGCCACGCAGACGTCGCTGTCGCGCGCGAGCGATGCGGCGGCGGGCCTGACCGGCGCGATCGATCGGCTTGAACAGATGCTGGTCGGGCTGAAACCGGATGCACCCGATCGGACGAATACTGCCGATCGCTCCGTCCGGCTTCAGTCGGACGACACCGACCCGGGCGCGGCCTCGGAGCAAATCGCCGCACTCGCCCGCAGGGCTGGCGAAATCCGCACCGAGCTCAGATTCCTGATGCGGGCCTCCGAACCGGAATACGTGTATTTCGTCGAGTTCCGGGGACGGGGCGTGTTCCTGCGCGCGTCGCCCATCGACGTGTCGGCGATCGTCCGCGAGCTGCTCATCGACCGGATGCGCACCACCGTGCTGACGTCGGCGACGCTGACGGTCGACGGATCATTCGGCTACATCCGCGATCGTCTGGGCATCCGCAGCGCCGCCGAGATTTGCCTGCCGTCGGAGTATGACTTCGAGCGCCAGACGGTGCTCTACCTGCCGCCTCGCATGCCGGATCCGCGGTCACCCGAGTTCAACGGCGCCGCCGGCCGCCAGGTGATCGAGATCCTCAAGCGGACACGAGGACGCGCCTTCGTCCTCTTCACCAGCTACGCCGCCCTGCGCGCCGTGCAGGCGATGGCGGAAATGGCCCTCGACTACCCGATCCTGGTGCAGGGCAGCGTTCCGCGGTCGCTGCTGCTGAAGCGCTTCCGGGACACACCCCATTCAGTGCTCTTTGCGACCTCGAGCTTCTGGCAGGGCGTCGACGTCGTCGGCGAGGCCCTGAGTTGCGTGATCATCGACAAGCTGCCGTTCGCCTCCCCCGGCGAACCCGTGCTGGCGGCGCGGATTGAAGCCATCCGGGCCCGTGGCGGCGAGCCGTTCGACGAGTATCAGGTGCCGCTGGCCATCCTCGCGCTCCGGCAGGGCCTCGGACGGCTGATCCGTCATCGCCGCGACCGCGGAGTGCTCACGGTCCTCGATCCCCGTCTGCGAACAAAGGGTTACGGGCGGCGCTTTCTGGCCTCGCTGCCCCCGGCGCGCGTCGTTCATGAGCTCGACGCCGTGTCGGCTTTTCTCGCTGCAGATCTCGTGTAAACTGTTTCTCGGTCAAGGGTTCCGGTAGTCTTCAGGAGGGTTAGCAATGATCCGCCAATCTATGGGCCGCCTGGTGGGCAAGATCGCGTTGGCCAGCGGGATCGTCGCCCTGTTCGCGCTGCCGGCTGCGGCGCAGGGAATGATTCAAGGCACGGTGCTCGATGCGCAGGGGCAGCCCGTCGAGGGCGCCAAGATCACGATCGAGCAGACCGAAGGCGTGACCCGCAAGTTCGAGACGAAGTCCGACAAGAAGGGGGCCTTCATTCAGATCGGGCTCCAGTCGGCGGGCTATAAGGTCACGGCAGAAAAGGACAAGCTCGGCACCGCCTCGGCTAACACTCGCGTGAGCCAGCGGGGACCGGCGAGCGTGCGGCTGGTCATCGGCGGCGGCGCCGGCAACGATCCCGCCCTCGCGGCCAAGACCGCGGAGCTGCGGAAGTCGTTCGACGAAGGCGTCGCCCTGAGCCGGGCGGGCAAGTACGACGAGTCGATCGAATCATTCAACAAGGCGCTGGCCGTCAACCCGAATTGCCAGGATTGCCTGTACAACATCGGCTATGCCTACGCTCAGAAGAAGGAGCTCGACAAGGCCGAGGAAAACTACAAGAAAGCGATCCTGGTCAAGCCCGACTACGCCGAGGCGTACAACGGGCTCGCCAACGTCTACAACGCCCAGCGGAAGTTCGACGACGCCGCGGCGGCGAGCGCAAAGGCCAACGAGCTCACGGCTGCGCAGCCCGGTGGTCTCGCGGGCGGCAACGCCGACTCGCTGTATAACCAGGGCGTCATCCTGTGGAACTCCGGCAAGATCCCGGAAGCCAAGAAACTCTTCGAGCAGGCGATCGCGGCGAATCCGAACCACGCTGAATCGCACTATCAGCTGGCCATGGCGCTCGTGAACGAAGGCAAGCTGGCCGAGGCCGCAACCGAGTTCAACGGGTATCTGAAGCTCGCGCCCGACGGCCCGAACGCCGCAACGGCCAAGGCGCTGGTCGCTCAGCTGCCGAAATAGTGGACGCTGTTCACGCCCGGCTGGCGGACGTTCGCGAACGCATCGCGCGCGCCGCCGCCCGGGCTGGACGCGACCTCTCCCGCATCCGCCTCGTCTCCGTCTCGAAAACCTTCGACGCCGCCCACGTACGCGCCGCCGCGCTGGCCGGGCAGATCGACTTCGGCGAGAACAAAGTCCAGGAAGCACAGCAAAAGCAGGCGCTCACCGCCGGCCTTCCCCTCCGCTGGCATCTCATCGGTCATCTGCAATCGAACAAGGCCGCGAAAGCGGCGACCCTGTTCGACGTGATTCACTCGATCGACGATGCCTCGCTCGTGAGAAAGATCGACAGCGCAGCGGCCGCCGCCGGCCGGACGCTGGAGCTGCTCGTGCAGGTGGATCTGGCCGGCGAATCGACCAAGCACGGGGCGCGGGAGGCGGAACTGCCTGCCATCTTCGACGCCGCGCGGACCTGCACCTCCGTCCGGGTTTCCGGCCTGATGACGCTCCCTCCGGCAACGTCCGACCCCGAAGCGGCGCGACCCTGGTTCCGTGAACTCATCCGTGTCCGCGACGGGCTGCAGGCCGGTGGGATCGAGCCCAGCCGTTTAGCCGAACTCTCGATGGGCATGAGCCACGATTACGAAATTGCCATCGAGGAGGGCTCGACAATCGTCCGTGTCGGCACGGCCATTTTCGGGAAACGCAGCGCCGCCTGACCCCTGTCGCCACACTCGGGATCCGCCGATAAGGCGTCAGGAGCAACTTGCCTCATGAATGTGAGCCCTCTCGACCTGCGACAACAGCGATTTCACACGGTCCTTCGCGGCTTCGACAAGATCGAGGTCAGCTCGTTCCTGGCGGCTGTCGCCGAAGACTACGAGCAGGCCCTGCGTGAAACCGATCGCCTCCGGCAGGACCTGGCGAACATGGAGTCGGTGTTGAGCGAGCACCGCGAGCACGAGAAGAGCCTGCGCACGACGCTGCTGACGGCCCAGCGGCTGGCCGACGACATCAAGGCCGGCGCTGAAAAAGAGGCCGACCGCGTCATCAGGGAAGCGGGTTTGCGCTCGCAGCTGCTGATCGAGAAAGCGGAGGCCCGGCTGGAAGACGTGCAGCGCGAGATCGACGGCCTCAAGCTGAAACGGCGCGACGTCGAAACCTCGCTCGAAAGCACCATCCAGACCCTGCGCAACTCACTCGACTACGTCAGGGAGCAGGAAATCCGGGAGCGCGAGGAAAAGATCCTTCTCCATCGTCCTCGCCACGCGGAGCAGCCTTCCGGCAGCGCGCAGGCCGTCAACGAATGACGGCCTGAGGGTCAATCAGATTTCATCGTCTGACGGGAGCCGCGATCACGTTCGCGTCGACGTCGACCGTGAACGGCCACTGGTACTCGTAGCCCGGAAGAACGGCTACCGGGCTCGTGTATGACGTCTTCACGGAAACGTGCTGGACCTCGCGCGTGACGGTGAGGTCTTCCGCCGTCAGGGGCAAATCGTAGGTGCGGGCGAGCTCGACAACCTTCTGCTTCAGGTCTGCCTCGGTCGTTCCCTGCATCGCGGCTTCGTTGATTGAATCCTTGAACCTGTAGAACGTCGTATAGGCAATGCCGACGCGCCAGAGCGCGTTCGCGATGAGCGCGACCACGATCAGCTTGATCAGGGTCTTCACGTCAGTGAATCACGTGCAGCATGCGGCTCCAACGCGTCCGCGTGAAAAAATGCGCGACGACGGACACCAGGCCCTTCACGGTGGCGCCGGCGGACTCGTCCTCGTAATCCTCCCGGCCGGATTCATACGACCAGTAAATCACCAGCGCCTTGCCCTTGATGTAATCGCGCCGGAGGAAGCCCCAGTAGCGGCTGTCCTGCGAGTTGTCGCGGTTGTCTCCCATGACGAAGTACTGGTCGGGCGGTACGGTGACCGGCCCGTACCGTTCGCGCACGTCGAATGACGTGACTTCCGCGCCCTCGGTGCCGTGGCTCGGTCCTTCCAGGAAGTGCACGTACGGCTCGTCGAGCGGCTGGCCGTTGACGTAGACCTTCTTCGAGCGCAGCTCGACGGTGTCGCCGGGCAGCCCGATCACGCGTTTGATGAAATCGCGCTCGGGTTCCTCGGGATATTTGAAGACCACGATGTCCAGGCGCTTGACCGCTCCCATCGGCAGCAGCGCGCGCTCGACACGTGATTCCGAAGGGCCGAACACGAACTTGTTGACCAGCAGGTGATCGCCGATGAGCAGGTTGTTCTCCATCGAGCCCGTCGGAATCTTGAAGGCCTGGACGACGAAGGTCCGGACGAACAGGGCCAGGATCACGGCGATCACGATCGACTCGAAGTATTCGCGCAGCGTCGATTTCTTGAAGTCGGTCATTCGGTATCGGTTCCCATTTTCAGCACGGCGAGAAAGGCTTCCTGCGGGATGTCCACCTTGCCCACGCGCTTCATCCGCTTCTTGCCTTCCTTCTGCTTCTCGAGCAGCTTGCGCTTGCGCGAGATGTCGCCGCCGTAGCACTTCGCGAGCACGTTCTTCCGCATCGCCTTGACCGACTCCCGGGCGATGATGCGGCCGCCAATGGCCGCCTGTATCGCCACTTCGAACATCTGACGCGGGATCAGCTCCCGCATCTTCGACGCGAGCGCCCGCCCGCGGTCGTACGCCATGTCCCGGTGAACGATGATCGACAGGGCGTCCACGGGGTCGCCGTTGACCAGGATGTCGAGCTTCACGAGCGGCGACGGCCAGTACCCGGTGACATGATAGTCGAGCGACGCGTAGCCCCGCGAGATGGTCTTCAGCTTGTCGTAGAAGTCGAGGACGACCTCGTTGAACGGCAGCTCGTACGTGATGAGCACGCGGTCCGACGCGAGATATTCCAGCGATTTCTGCACGCCGCGCTTGTCCTGGCAGAGCTGGAGAATCCCGCCGACGTGCTCGGCCGGCGTCAGGACCATGGCCGTGATCACCGGTTCCTCAATCGTCTCGATGCGGCCCGCGTCCGGCAGTTTGGCCGGGCTGTCGATCTCCTGAACCACGCCGTCCGTCGTCTTCACCCGATAGAGAACGCCGGGCGCGGTGGTCACCAGGTCCATGTCGAATTCGCGCTCGAGCCGCTCCTGGACGATTTCCATGTGGAGCAGCCCGAGGAATCCGCAGCGGAAACCGAATCCGAGCGCCACCGAGGTTTCGGGTTCGTAAAAGAACGAGGCGTCGTTCAACCGAAGCTTCTCGAGCGCGTCGCGCAGCTCGCCGTACTTGTGGCCTTCCACCGGGTAGAAGCCGGCGAACACCATCGGCTTGAGCGCCTTGAAGCCCGGGAACGGCTCGGCCGTGGGCCGCGCGGTTTCGGTGATTGTGTCGCCGATCTTCGCGTCGCTGATCTTCTTGATATTGGCGACGAGAAATCCCACTTCGCCGACGCCCAGCTCCCCCACTTCGACGGCTTTCGGCGTGAAGATGCCGACCTGCAGCGATTCGTAGTCCTGCCCTTCGGCCATCAGCGTGATCTTCATGCCGGGCCGAATCACGCCGTCGATGACGCGGATGACGATCACCACGCCGCGATACGGGTCGTACCAGGAGTCGAAGATCAGGGCCTTGAGCGGCGGCGGCCGGATCCCCGGCCGGCGGCGGGAGGCGAGCCACGATCGCCTCGAGAATCTCGGGGACGCCGGTGCCCATCTTGGCGCTCGCCAGAAGCGCGTGGTCGCCGTCGAGGCCGATGATCTCGGTGATCTGCCGGCGCGACTCTTCGGGCTGCGCGCCCGGCAGATCAATCTTGTTGATGACGGGAATGATTTCCAGGTTGTTCTCGACCGCGAGGTAGGCGTTGGCGAGCGTCTGGGCCTCCACCCCCTGTGAGGCATCGACGAGCAGCAGCGCACCTTCGCAGGCCGCGAGCGACCGCGTGACTTCGTACGAGAAGTCGACGTGGCCGGGCGTGTCGATGAGGTTGAGGACGTACTTCTGGCCGTCGCCCGCCGTGTAGTGCAGGCAGACCGGATGCGCCTTGATCGTGATGCCGCGCTCGCGCTCCAGGTCCATGGCGTCGAGCACCTGCGCTTCCATCTCGCGCGCCTGCAGCGCGCCGGTCAGCTCGAGGAAGCGATCGGCAAGCGTCGACTTGCCGTGATCGATGTGCGCGATCACGGAGAAATTGCGAATCTTCTGCGGATCCAAGGTCTATCGCGCGTCGACTGGGACGTAGCGCTGCGGGTACTGGGGGCCGATATAGTCGGCTCGCGGACGAATGAGCCGGTTGTTGGCGTATTGCTCCAGGACATGCGCCGTCCAGCCAGAGACGCGGCTCACGGCAAAAATCGGCGTAAACAAGTCAGTCTCGATGCCGAGGGAGTGATAGGTCGATGCCGAATAGAAGTCCACGTTCGCGTTCAGCTTCTTCTCGGCCTTGACGACCGCCTCGATCCGCTGTGACATCTCGAACCAGATCGGCTGGCCGGTCCGCTGGCCCAGATCCCGCGACATCTGGCGCAGGTGCGTCGCGCGCGGATCTTCCGTGTGATACACGCGGTGGCCGAAGCCCGGAATCTTTTCCTTGCGCGCGAGCTTGGCGCGCACGACCTCGGCGGCTTTGTCGGGGCCGGCTTCGGGCCCGATCTCGAGCAGCATCCGCATGACGTCCGCGTTGGCGCCGCCGTGCAGCGGTCCTTTGAGGGCGCCGATGGCGCCGACAATCGTGGAATGAATGTCGGTGAGCGTCGCGGCGGCCACGCGGGCGGCAAACGTGGATGCGTTCAGTTCATGGTCGGCGTGCAGCACGAGCGCGACGTCGAAGGCCCTCGTTTCGAGGCCGCCCGGCCGCTGGCCCGTCAGCATGTAGAGAAAATTGGCCGCGTGGCCGAGCACCGGATCGGGATCAATCGGTCCCCCGCCGGCCGCCATGCGGCCGATCGCCGCCACGAGCGACCCGATCTGCGCGGTGAGACGGACGGCCTTCCGGTAATTGGCCGCCGGCGAGTTGTCGGCGGCGTCGGCGTCGTAGTGGCTCAGGGCGGACGTGAGCGTCCGCAGCAGGTCCATGCCGCTGCCAGGCGGCAGCGACCGCATCAGCCGGATGACGCCGTCCGGCAGGGCGCGACCGGCGGCCAGCTGCGACTGCAGGTCGCCGAGCTCGCTCCGCGTCGGCAGCCGTCGATGCCACAGCAGGAAACAGACTTCTTCGAAGGTCGCGTGCTCTGCCAGGTCGTGAATATCGAATCCGCAGTACGCGAGCACGCCGCGGTCGCCGTCGAGATAGCAGATCGCGGACGAGGTGGCGACGGTGTCTTCGAGCCCCGCTTTAGGAGTCGCGGCGGTGGTCATACCCGACAATCATACCCCGGCTCCGGCCGGGCGGACTTTCGCCGCAGGCGACGGCCCCGGCCGGTAAACGGATCCGATCACCATCCCGACAACCACCCATTCGACGAGCGAAGCGAGGGCGTAATACACGGCCATCCGTTTTCCAATGTTCATGATGGCGTAGTTGACGTTCGCGGCGTAGCCCACCATCACCAGGCCGATCAGCACGCCGAACCGCATGCCTTCCTGCAGCCCGTTCCCGCCCTCATATCCTTTCGCGTACAGGTAGCTGGCCACGAGCATCGCGAACAGCAGCCCGACAAACATCAGCGGCAGGAATGCGGTCTGGGACTCGCTCGAGCGGTAGATCAGCGGATACTTCGCGAACTCGCTGCTGATGATGTTGCCGTACACGGTGTATCCATAAACCGCGTCGACGACCGTGGCCGCGACGGCGGCGAGCCCGAGGCGGGCGTAGTTCATGGCGCACTCCTCCAGAAGTCTGGCGTAATCGGCGCCGACTATACGCCCGGTCGCTCAGTGAATGCGAGAGGAAATCGGAACGGTGGACGCCCGGTCCCCGCCCGCTTCGAGCGGCCGGCCCTGGGGTCCCATGTGCGCGTACCGCAGGAACATCTGCCCCCACTCGGTGGTTTCGCACCAGCGCTCGAAGACGCGCCGATCGACCAGCGGCCAGCGGTAGAAGTCGTGATAGACGTCGCTGGCGAGGATGAACCCGTTCACGAGCGGGGTGTGGAAAAAGAGCTTCTGGAAGCGCTTGAGCGGTCCGAACCAGATCAGATCGCCGCCGCCGAGGCGCACGAGGTTCTTGCCGACGTGAAAATTCCAGTTTTCGCCGGCGGCATCGGCATCTCCAACGATTTCGATCTCGCGCGGATCACCGACGCCCAGGCCATCCTCGTGCGCGAGCCGGATGTATTCGATCGACATGGGGTCGAAACCCATCATCTTCGCCGACACCGCGTCGATGGCCACTTGATCGGCGGACGCCAGCATCACGTTTTTCACGACCGGGTACATGGTGCGCGGCCCGGGACCGTTCCCGGCCGTCGTGCCGTCCATGATCGCGAACAGACCCGAGTGGATTTCCTTCTGGATCGCGAGCAGATCGACCAGCGTCTGGTGGATCCACGAGTGCGTATAGTGGCGCCGCGTGTTCAGCAGACCGCCGAACGCATTCTTCATCGCGCCGGTCGTTGTCGTGTAGATGTGGCACTTGGTCGTCGGCAGGTGAACGATGTTCTTCCCGAAGAAGAAGTCCGGGATGAGGATGCCCTCCGGAAAGATCCGGTCGAGCACGTGCATCCGGGCCTTCGGCGTGTGCGGGATCCACGTCATGTCGGCGTCCCGGAAGTTGTAGAGCACCGGCACCTGGTACTGCTTGAAAATCGGGACGTAGTGATTGAGATCCTCGCCCTTGAAGGCGTTGGTCACGACGGTCTTGTTCTGGACGCACACCTGGTCCGAGAAGCCCCGGCGCGACAGCGCCTGGATGGTGCCCTCGAGCTGCCACGGCGTGGTGTTCGCCGCGGGAAACGGAAAGTGCCAGGAGATGTTGTCCTTGAGGATCGTCGTCTTGCCAGGGGCGAGCGCGCGGGACACGCCGGCCAGCTCCATGAGCCGGTCGATGTCTTGGAAGATCGTGTCGGGGGTGACTCGGAGGACAGCGACCTTCGACTTCATGACCCCTGGCGGCCGGGCTGCAGTTCGGCCGCGACCGCATCGGAGTCACCTGCGTATTGCTGCACGATCGAGAGCAGTCCCGTGTAGAGGAACCCGACCTGGAACAGGACGAGGAAGGGCACCGTCCCGTAGATCTGATTGGCCAGCGCGTAAAACACCGTGGCCGTGAAATAGAGGCCGAGCGCCAGCTCGATCAGCGGCTGCACGGCGACCGACTGGTGGTACTTCTTGCTGATCCACTCGTCAGCGGCACCCTCGATCCGGTACTTCGGCGTGCGGGCGAACTCGGACTGCTTGTTGAAGATCGCCTCGAACACCGCGCGCGAATTGTTGATGCACAAGCCGATGCCGATCGACATGAGAAACGGCAGGTACCGGATGCGGGCGCGCCAGTCGTCGTGCAGCTCGCGCTGGCACACCATGTAGAAGTTGCAGACGGAAAACGTCGCCGCGAAGAACAGCGGCACGTCGATGAGCATCATCTCGTACCAGCCCATGTTGTAGCGGATCACCATGGACGGGAACATCAGGACCGAGAGGACCACCATCAAGGGATAGTTGAAATTGGCCGTCAGGTGAAAGAACGCCTCGGCCTTGACCGAGAGCGGCACCTTCGCGCGCAGAATCTCGGGCAGCAGCTTGCGGCACGTCTGGATCGAGCCCTTCGCCCACCGGTGCTGCTGCGACTTGAACGCGTTCATCTCCACGGGCACTTCGGCCGGCGCGATCAGATCGGGAACAAAGACGAACTGCCAGCCCCGCAGCTGGGCGCGGTAGCTGAGGTCCAGATCTTCGGTCAGGGTGTCGTGCTGCCAGCCGCCCGCATCATCGATCGCCGAGCGGCGCCAGATGCCGGCCGTGCCGTTGAAATTGAAGAAGCGCCCGGCGCGGTTGCGGCCGCCGTGTTCGAGCACGAAGTGACCGTCGAGCAGGATCGACTGGATCTTCGTCAGCAGCGAGTAATCCTGGTTGATGTGACCCCAGCGCGCCTGCACCATGCCGATGCGATCGCCGGTGAAATACGGCATCATGCGCGTCAGGAAATCGGTGGAGGGAATGAAGTCGGCGTCGAAGATCGCGACGAACTCACCGCGCGCAACTTTGAGCCCCGCCTCGAGCGCGCCCGCCTTATACCCGACGCGATTCGCGCGGTGAAAATATTTGATGTCGAAGCCCTGCGCTGCGAAACGCCGCACGGCGAGATCGGCGATGCTGCCGGTTTCGTCGGTCGAGTCGTCCAGCACCTGAATCTCGAGGCGTTCGCGCGGATACTCGATCCGGCACACAGCCTCGATCAACCGGTCCGCCACGTACATCTCGTTGTAGAGGGGCAGCTGAATCGTGACCACCGGGAGTGGATTCAGCATCGGACCAGGCTTCGGCTGCCGATCCTTGTTTCTCATGTAGAGATACACGAGGTAGTACCGATGCCACCCGTAGATCGCGAGGATCACCAGCACGAAAAAATATGCCGCGAGCGTGACGGTTTCGCTGATGCTCATGTTCTAGCGCTGCAATCATTTATATTACTGTTGGGTCCGGATGACGTCAAACAAATGGCTCGAGGATTTGCTGATGCAGGTGGCGCGCGGCGAGGTCGCCGCCGATACCGCGCGGGACCGTCTGTCCGAGGCGCTGGCAGCTCGTCCATTCGAAGATCTCGGGTTCGCCCGCGTCGATCATCACCGCAGCATCCGTCAGGGGTTTCCGGAGGTCATTCTCGGCATCGGCAAGACGCCCGATCAGATCGCAGCGATCGCCGGCGAAATCGTCAGCCGTGGTTCGACGCTCCTCGTCACGCGCGCGAGCGCGGCCGCCTTCGACGCTGTGCGTGCCGTGGTGCCGCAGGCGGTCTATCACGCGCAGGCCTCGCTCATCACCTTTCGGCAGAGTGACGTCACGCCGGGAAAGGGAACCATCGTCGTGGCGTCGGCGGGCACGTCCGACCAGCCGGTCGCCGAGGAAGCCGCGCTGACCGCCGAGTTGATGGGCAATCGGGTGGAGCGCCTGTACGACGTCGGGGTGGCCGGCCTCCACCGCCTGCTCGGCGAGCGCCCGCGCTTGGCCGCGGCCCGCGTGATCATCGTCGTCGCCGGCATGGAAGGGGCGCTGCCCAGCGTCGTGGCGGGTCTCGTCTCCGTTCCCGTTATCGCCGTGCCGACGAGCGTAGGCTACGGCGCCAGCTTCGGCGGCATCGCCGCCCTGCTCGGCATGCTGAACAGCTGCGCTTCTGGCGTGTCGGTGGTGAATATCGACAACGGGTTCGGCGCCGCCAATATTGCCAGTCTGATCAATCACTTATAGGGATTGGAACTGCTGATTGGCTGGACGGGGCGGCGGTTTGGGCCGCCAATCAAATCGAACCAAATCACCTAATCCCCCCATCACCAGTTGATGTACGTTAGCATTGAGGGTTCCCCTCCTTATGCAATCTGCTGTTCTACGGGCCCTCGAGTTCGATCGTATCGTCGAGATGGTCCGCGGCTTCGCGATGACGCCGATGGGCGACGAGCGCCTGGCGCGCCTGGCCCCGTCAAGCGACCAGCAGCAGGTGGCCCGATGGCTGGCGGCCACGACAGAAACGACGAAGTACCTGGCCGCGAACAACCTGTTTCCGCTGCGCGCGTCGGCCGAGTTGCCCCAGACGCTGGCGGCGCTGGCGGTGGAGGGGCGCGCGCTCGAACCCGGACGGCTGCTTTCGCTGGCGGCGTTCCTGGATTCGGTGGACGAAACGAAGACCGCCATCCGGCGGGCTTCGGGAGCGTTCACGCATCTCGAGGCGGCAACCGGCACAGCGGCTTCGTTCAGTTCTGAGACGGCGCAGGTCCGCGACAAAATCGATCCGGCGGGAGACGTGGTCGATGACGCGAGTCCCGAGCTCAAACACGTTCGGGAGCGCCTGCGAAAACAGCGTTCGCGCCTGCGGGGTACGCTGGAGTCGTATCTCCGTGGCAAGGACACGGCGAAATACCTGCAGGATCTGGTCGTCACCGAGCGGAACGGGCGCTACGTGCTCGTCGTCAAGGCCGAACACCGCTCGTCCATCCCGGGCATCGTCCACGGGGCGTCCACGAGCGGCGCAAGCCTCTTTCTCGAGCCTCTCAGCACCGTCGAGATCAACAACGACATCGTGGCGCTCCTGGAACAGGAAGCCGAGCAGGTCCACCGGATCCTGCTCGCGCTGAGCGAGGCGTTTCGCGCGCGCGCATCCGAACTGGCGCGGACCGTCGACGCCGCCACCGAGCTCGACGTGCTGCAGGCGCGCGCACGGTTTTCAGATTCGGTCGGCGGAATCGAACCTGACCTGTCGGACGGCGCGTTCGAGCTTCAGGCCGCCCGGCATCCGCTGGTCAAGGGCGCGGTGCCCGTCACGATCAAGATCATTCCGCCCGCCAGCTGCCTGCTGATCACCGGACCAAATACAGGCGGCAAGACCGTCGCGCTCAAGACCGCGGGGTTGCTCGCGCTGATGGCGCAATCCGGCCTGCAGATTCCCGCGGCCCATGGATCGCGGCTCCCGGTGTTCCAGACGGTATTCGCCGATATCGGCGACGAGCAATCGATCGACGCCAGCCTGAGCACTTTCTCGGCGCACATCACGAACATGGCCGGCATGGATCGCGACCTGCAGACTCCGGCGCTCGTCCTGCTCGATGAAATCGGTTCGGGAACCGATCCGATCGAAGGTGGCGCGCTCGGCGTGGCCATCGTCGATCACTTGCGGCGGCGAGGCGCCACGCTCATCGCCACGAGCCACTACGACGCGCTCAAGACCTATGCGTCGACGACGGATGGGGTCACGAGCGCGGCGTTTGGCTTCGATGCCGAAACGTTCGCGCCAACGTACCAGCTGCAATATGGAACGCCGGGCCGCAGCCTGGCGCTCGAGATCGCCGCGCGGATCGGCCTCAACGCGTCGATCATCGCGGCGGCGCGGCAAAACCTCAGCGCGCGAGAAGCACAGCTGGCCGAGCACCTGGCGAAAATCGACAAGGACATGCGCGCGCTCGAACACGAACAGCGCCTTGCCGCCCGCGAGCGCGAAACGCTGGGAGCTGCCGAAGCCAGGATGCGCGAACGGGACGAGGCCCTGCGGCAGCGCGAGGAGACGTATCGCCGGCGGCTCAACGAGCAGCTCGAGGCCGAGGTGAGGCAGGCCCGGCGTGCGATCGACGAGGTCATCGCCGACCTGAAGGCCAGGAGCGACCTCGCCACCCAGGAAGCGCCGAGGCCGACGCTCACCACGGGCGACACGGGCGCCCTGCGTGCTGAAGCGCGCCAGGCGGTCGACTCCGTCGTCAGGAAATTCGTGGAACCCGCGAGCCAGCCCTCACGGGTTGAACCCGCTGGCAATACTCCCGTGATTGGAGACCGTGTGGTCGTCGGCGGCCTCGGGCTCGAGGCGATCGTGACATCGGTCCATGACGGAACGGCGGACCTCGACGTGCGGGGCAAACGCATGCGGGCCGCCGTTCGCGATCTTCGAGTGCTCGCCGGCCCGGCGGGGACAGCCCGATCGAGCGTGACCGTTCGGGTCGAGCTCCAGCCGCGCGACGGCATGGCCGTGGATCTGAACGTGGTCGGCTGTACGGTTGACGAAGCCATTACGCGGGCCGAACGGTTTCTCGACGAGTCGTTGCTGACAGATCAGCGCACAGTGCGACTGATCCATGGGTACGGGACGGGCCAGCTCAAGCGCGCGCTGGCCGGGTTCCTGCAACAGCATCCGCTCGTCATGCGGTTCGGCGCCGCACCGCCCGATCAGGGCGGCGGGGGCGTCACGGTGGTGGAGCTTAAAAGACTGAATGGTGAATTTGGTCATCTGGTCATCTCGTCATCTTGGTCATTCGATTGATTCAATTGATCAGAAATGACCAGATGACCAGATGACCAGATGACCAGATTCGTTATGGGGTTGTTTCCTCAGACTTTCATCGACGACCTCCGCCTGCAGGCGAACATCCTGCAGGTTGTGCAGGAGTACGTCCCGCTCAAGAAGGTGGGCCGGACGTACAAGGGGCTGTGTCCGTTCCACTCGGAGAAGACACCTTCCTTTCACGTGGATCCGGAAAAGGGCTTCTTTCACTGTTTCGGGTGCAGCCTTGGGGGCGACGTCTTCAAGTTTCTCGAGCTTCACGAAAAGCTCGGCTTTCAGGACGCCGTCCGCATGCTTGCCCAGAAGGTGGGCCTCGCCCTGCCCGAGCAAAGCGAGGGCAGCGGAGACGACGCAAGCCGCCGCGACGCCGGCATGCGGGAGGCCCTCCTGAAGGCCCACGAAATCGCAGCCGCGTACTTCAAGGAACAGCTGGCGGGCCCCGCAGGAGGGCGCGCGCGACAGCAGCTCGCCGATCGCCAGGTCCCGCAGGCCACGATCGACGAACTCGGACTGGGGTTCGCCCCGCAATCGCGCGAGGGGCTCAAGAGCCGGCTGCTGGCCCAGGGTTTCACGCAGAGCGTCCTTCTCCAGAGCGGTTTGATTGTCCAGCGCGATACCGGAGACGTCGTCGATCGCTTCCGCAATCGCCTCATGGTGCCGATCTGCCGCGACACCGGGTCGGTTATTGCATTCGGCGGACGCGCGATGGATGCGGGCCAGGTGCCGAAATACCTGAACTCTCCAGAGACGGCGATTTACTCGAAGGGACGGACGCTGTACGGCCTGAACTTCTCTAAGGGTGCGATCAGAAAGCTGGGGTTCGCTGTCCTGGTGGAGGGATATTTCGACTTCGCCCAGGTGTTCCGCACCGATGCGGCGCCGGCGGTGGCCTCGTGCGGCACGGCGCTGACCCCTCAACAGGCCCAGCTGCTGCGGCGGTTCACCACGAAGATCGTGCTCAGTTTCGATCCCGATGCCGCGGGGCAGGGCGCGGCTGTCCGCTCCTGCGAGTTGCTCGTCGCCGAGGGTTTCGACGTCAACGTCGTCACCCTCGACAAGGGCGAGGACCCGGACACCTTTATCCGGCATAAAGGCGCCGCGCAATACCGTGAACGGCTGCGAAGCTCGCGGCCTTACCTCGAGTATTTGATCGATCAGGCAGCCATAGGCCTCGACTTCGCGCACGACGAGAACCGGCGTCAGTTTCTCGGCAAAATGCTGACCGTCGCGGCCCGAATCCCCGACGCCGCGGCGAGGGATCAGTTCGCCGATCGCATCGCGCACAAGGCGCGGATTACAGAAGACGTCGTGCGGGCCGAGATTCGCAAGGCCGCGGTCAACCGCCGGACAACCATCACGGCGAGGGATCTGCCGGGCGGAGGCCAGTTGAAACCGGCCGAAAGAGGCCTGATTTGGGGGCTCTTTCACAAGACGAAGGAGGCCCGGGCGGCCCTTGACGCACTGGAGTCGGACGACCTGGATCAGCTGGCCGGGCGGGAGGTATTCGAGCTGGCCCGGTCCCTGCACGACCAGCCGGCGGATCTTCTACCTTCCGAGCTGTTGCGGCGTCTAAGTACAATGAGCGCCCAGCTTGTCACGGGCATCGCCGGCGAGGACGCCTCCCCCGTGACTGGCCCTGGAGATCTGACAGAATGCGCCCGCATCCTCAAACGGCTGCGCTGCGAACGCGAACGTGCCGCGCTCCAGCGCGAGATCGACCGGCTCCAGGGCCTGGGGCTGGGCACACATGGTGACGAAATCAACCTGCTCCTGAATCAAAAGCGCACGCTTGCGCAGCGTATCGAAGAACTGACGTAGCCAGAGGAGAGATCTTTTGTCGATCGAAGAAAAATACGACGAAGTACGACAGCTCATCAACATCGGCAAAGAGAAGGGATACCTGCTCTACGACGAAGTGAACGAGCTTCTGCCAGCTGAAATTACGTCGTCTGAAGAGCTGGACGACCTGTTCAACACGTTCGGAAGCCAGGGCATCGAGGTCATCGACTCCGACCAGAAGTACCTGCGCGACGACAAGCCAATCGACCGGACCGGTGAAGGATCCGAAGAGCTCGAGCTCGACCTGACGCCCGGAGCGCTCGACAAGACGAACGACCCGGTTCGCATGTATCTGCGCGAGATGGGCACCGTCCCGCTGCTCACCCGCGAAGGCGAGGTCGAAATCGCCCGGCGTATCGAGCGCGGCAAGCTCGCGGTCATCAAGTCCATATCGCGCACGCCCCTCGTCGCCAAGAAGGTCATCACGCTCGGGGATCAGCTGCACGTCGGCGAACGGACCATCCGCGAGCTCGTGATCTTCAACGACGAGGAGATCACCGACGAGCGGATTCAGGAGCGTTCCCGGCAGGTCCAGAAGCAGATCGACGCGGTCCGCAAGGCACGGGCGAACTCGGAGAAATTCGAGGAGAAGCTCGGCGACACGCCGAAGGGCGCGACGACGCGCGACAAGCGGAAGTATCGGCGGGCGAACTGGGCGGCCATGCGGGCACGCGTGGAGCTGTCGCAGCGCATCCGCGAGATCGAGTTCACCGAGTCGGTGAAGCGTCGGCTCATCGACGAGATGAAGGACGCGGTCGAGTCGGTCCGCAGCGTTCAGAGGGAAATCGAGGCGATCGACCGCCAGCTGAATCCCAAGAACAAGAAACAGCGGTTGCGGGAAGAGGACCGGAAGAACCTGCTGCGCATGAGCAAGGAACAGAAGCTCAGGCTCAAGGGCATGACGGACGCGCTCGAGCAGGAGCCCACGCAGCTCAAACAGACGCTGGACACCATCCTGCGCGGCGAGTACCAGGCCGAGCAGGCCAAGAAGGAACTGGTCGAGGCCAACCTCCGCCTCGTGGTCTCCATCGCGAAGAAGTACACCAATCGAGGCCTGCAGTTCCTCGATCTGATTCAGGAAGGCAACATCGGCCTGATGAAGGCCGTGGACAAGTTCGAGTACCGCCGCGGCTACAAGTTCTCGACGTATGCGACGTGGTGGATCCGCCAGGCGATCACGCGCGCGATTGCCGACCAGGCCCGGACCATCCGGATCCCCGTGCACATGATCGAAACGATCAACAAGTTGATCCGCACGTCGCGCGCGCTCGTGCAGGAGCTCGGACGTGAACCGACCTCCGAAGAGATCGCCAAGCGGATGGATATCCCCGTGTCGAAGGTCCGCAAGGTCCTGAAGATCGCCCAGGAGCCCATCTCCCTCGAAACGCCGATCGGCGAGGAGGAAGATTCGCATCTTGGGGACTTCATCGAGGATCGTCAGGTCGTGTCACCGGCCGAAGCCGTGATCAACCTGAACCTCAAGGAGCAGACCGAGTCGGTCTTGAAGACGCTGACGCCGCGCGAGGAAAAGGTGATCAAGATGCGGTTCGGCGTCGGCGACGGCAGCGAGCACACGCTCGAAGAAGTGGGCCAGAGCTTCGCCGTCACGCGCGAACGAATCCGGCAGATCGAGGCCAAGGCGCTCCGCAAGCTGCGTCACCCGTCGAGGAGCCGCAAACTGCGTGCGTTCCTCGAAGGAAGGACGTCATAGTGATTGGCAGACTGCGGGCTGCGGACTGGCGACTGCCGACCGCAGCCTGTAGACTGTGGGACGGGCCCATAGCTCAATGGTTAGAGCCGCCGGCTCATAACCGGCTCGTTCCAGGTTCGAGTCCTGGTGGGCCCATCTTCGCTCACTCGCGCGAGCTTCGGTGGGCAAGCCCAGTCGAAGGTGTCGCGCTGAAGCGCGCAGCGCGAAGGCGGACAAGATCAACCATGCGACCGCAACATTCCAGGACGACAGGAGTCAACAAAGCCCCGGTGCTCACGCGCCGGGGCTTTTTTTGTTTATGAACGCTGATCTCGAAAACATCATCGCGCTTCAGGGTCTCGACTCCGCCGCCCAGGCCGCCGAACGCCGGCTTGCCGAAGAGCCGGAGCGCGAGCGGGTGCTCGAGGCGAGGCTGACCGCGGCCCGCGACGCGGTCGCGCTCGCCAAGGAACGGCTGGCTGAGAGTCAGAATGCCCGGAGGAACGTGGAGAAGGACGTCGCGCTCCACCAGGGCCGCCTGTCCAAGTTCCGCGAACAGGCGATGGCCGTCAAGACCAACCAGGAGTACCACGCCGTCCAGAAGGAAATCGACTTCGCGCAGACGGAGATGAAGGCCGCGGAGGACAAGGTCCTGGAACGGATGCTGGAAGCCGACGACCTCACGGCCGCCGTGAAGAAGGCGGAAGCGGAACTCGCGTCGGAAACGAAGAAGGTGGACGCCGACCGCAAGACGACGGCCGCGGAACTCGCTGAGCTGCGAACGTCGCTCGAGCACATTCGCGGGGAGCGGACAAAAGTGGTCGGCTCGTTGAGTCCTCAGGTGATGAGCACTTTCGAGAAGGTCGCTCAGCGGCGCAACGGCGTGGCCGTCGCGGAAGCGCGCGACGGGATCTGCACCATTTGCCACGTGCGGCTGCGCCCGCAGATTTTCAACACCGTGCGGCGCAACGATCAGATCGTGCAGTGCGACAGCTGCAACCGTATCCTGTTCTTCGTGCCCACGCCCGCGCCGCCCGCCGCCGAGGCGCCCGCCGACCTGCCTCAAACCCCGGGTTAGACTTGTATCGAGAAAACCCGGAGTTCGCTGAACCCAGAACCTCTCGAACCTCTTGAACCTCTCGAACCTCTCGAACCTCTCGAACCCTTGAAAACCTTGGAACCTCTAGTCGCCTACATCGACGGCGGCGCGCGCGGTAACCCGGGCCCGGCCGGCTTCGGCGTGCGCATCGAAGAAGCCGGCGGCGCGCTTGTCGAGGAGTTTCACGAATCGATTGGCGTGGCCACCAACAACGTCGCGGAGTACCGTGCCCTGCTCGCCGCGCTGGAATGGGCGAAGACGCACGGTTGCCGGCAGCTTCTGGTCCGCTCCGACTCGCTGCTGCTCGTTCAGCAGATGCTCGGCAACTACAAGGTGAAGAACGCCGGACTGCAGCCGCTGCATGCGAGGGCGCGTCTGCTCGCGCACGAAATCGGGCGCGTGACCTTCGAGCACGTGGGCCGCGCGTTGAACGCCCACGCCGATCGACTCGCAAACGCCGCCATGGACCAGGCCCAGGCGGACAAGCCTCTTCCCTAAGTCTCCGAAATCAGGCGTGTTGAGGACGGATGGCCGCCGCCATTCGTCCCGCGGGCGTACCGTCACGCCGGTACGAGCAGAGCACGTCCGGATGGCTCGCCGTGCACAGACCGCTCACGAATACATGCCCGTCCTGAACACCGGCCGAGATGAGCTGATCACGCGCTGACCGACCGGCGTCAAAGAACCAGTGATCCTTCCGGCGGACCGCCGGAAGGGCGGCCATGGCCGGATTGTTCGCCGAAGCGACAGGTTCACTGTTGAACCAGGCCTCGAGTTGCCCGGCGTCGAACGCGGCGCGTTCGAATCGGGTCCGGACGTCCGGACCAACTTCATAGCAGCAGGACGCGATTGCCGGTCCGATCGCCACGATCAGATCCTCTGCGCGCGTGCCGAAGTCACGGGCCATGCGCTCGACGGCGGTCACCGGGGCATGCTCCGCGAGTCCTCTCCACCCGGCGTGCACGGCCGCCACGACACCGCGCCGCGGATCGGCCATCAGGATTGGTACGCAGTCGGCGGTTTGAATGGCGAGCGCCAGCGCCGGAAACGTCGCTGACCACGATATCCGCCTCCGGCTGCACGCCGTCCTCTGGAGCCGACTCGCCGCGACGATGGGTCACGACCGTCGTGCCGTGGACTTGCTTCAGGCGCGCGAGCCTCGACGCATCGACGTCCATCGCCTCGGCTACCTCGGCCCAGGGGTCTCCGTCTTTCGAGACGGAGCCGCGCGGTGATGCCGCGCCGAGCTGCCACACCCGTGTGGTAAAGAGATGAGGAGCACAACGCTTGCAGCGCAAGGCACCTCAGGGCCGGGCCGGCTGGAAGTTGCACCCATTCGAAACCATCGCTAGTCTTGGGTAACGTGAACATCATCGGGTTAGGGATCGACGCGACGGATATCCCCCGGATCGTCGAGACTATCAAACGATATGGCGAACGCTTCACCCATCGTATCTTCACCGAGGGTGAGGTGGCCTACTGTATGCGGCGGCGGGAACCGGCCATCCATTTCGCGGGACGGTTCGCCGCGAAAGAAGCCACCATGAAGGCCCTTGGCACGGGTCATTCGCAGGGCGTGCTGTGGCGAGACGTCGAAGTCGTGCGCCGGGGCGGCCCTCCGCAACTGCGGTTGCACGGCGGGGCCGCGCGGCGATTCGAAGCCATCGGCGGCCGATCTTCGCTGCTGACCATCACGCACTCGGACGCGCTCGCGCTCGCCCAGGTCCTCATCCTCGGCGGCTGACCGCAACCCCGGTTACGTTCCGGGCGATTGCGCATCCCGCCCTCGCCGCGTCCGCGATTTCATCGACGCTATCAGCCGTTCGCGCAGCAACTTACGTGCACGAGACGGAATACAGTCATCCGGCACGCGCCTTGATGGAACACCGGTCAATCACTGAAAGGAGAGCCCAGTGTTGACCGTCAAGATTACGCCAAACGATCGAGGCAACCCGCCTGGCAAGCTCGCGGATGCCGAGCTCCATTTCACCGAGGGGCCTCTCGATGGACTCAAGTTGATCGGCTTCTCAATCTGGGAGGCTCGCCGCGGCGGAGGCGCCGGTCGAAACGTCACGTTTCCTGCGCGGCAGTACAGCGTCAACGGCGAGCGACGGAGCTTCGCGCTATTGCGTCCGGTCGCCGACGCCACGGCACAGGCCCGGATCCGCGAGCTGATTCTCGACGCGTACGCGGATTTCGAAGCGGCGGCGGCCGTCGCGAGCTGACGCGAAAGCGGAGACTGCGCGTTTGGCGGGACAGTGACTGGCGTGGCGATCCGATCGGCAGCCCGACCGCGAGATCGCCGAATCGCCCGATCACCCAATCACGGGAAGCAACTTGGCGTTTTCCTGCTGACGCTTGGGCGGCAGCGTCCACTCTTCCCGCAGGCTCTTGTCGAACTCGGAGTGGAAGAACGACGCCTTCATGCCGCCATCGATGATGTCCCACGGCAGCACCGCGTCGTGGGTTCGGTCGCGGAAGATGAAGAAGTCGGCGTCGAGGCCCGTTTCAGCGACCGCCGCGCGCCAGTTCTGCCCGTTGCGTTCCGCGGCGACGATGGCCGGCGCGACGCGCCGATCGCCGAGCGAGAGGAGCGCCTGGTAGTAGGAGTGACGCTCCGACTTGATGTTGAAGTACACGTTGTCAATACCGGCCATCAAACCGCGCAGCCGCTTGATCTTCCGGTCAACGTTCGCGTCGTTTTCCATCGGGAGCCACTGATAGGCGGTGCCCGGCTTGGGAATCAGCGGGTTCACGCTGCCGATGATGCGGCCGATGGCGCCCTTCGGCCTGGCGTATTTGAGCATCCGTTCGCGAAGCTGCAACGTGAGGTCGCGAATCGCCACGAGGTCGTCGTCTGTTTCCGTCGGGAGGCCGATCATGTAGTAGAGCTTCAGATTCTCGAGGCCGCTCGAGAAGATCAGGTCCGCGCGGTCCAGAATCTCGTCGTTCGTGACGGTTTTGTTGATGACGCGCCGCAACCGATCCGATCCGGTCTCGGGCGCGATCGTGATCGTGCGCTCGCCGCTCGCGCGCAGGATACGGACGATGGGTTCGGTGATGTCGTCGAGTCGAAGTGACGCGGGGCTGATGCCGTAGCCCATTTCGTGAAGCCGCGCGAGGATGTGCTCGATGTCCGGGTGATCGCACAAGGCGATCGACACCAGGCCCACCCGCTTGGCGTGGCTTCGGGCGGCCTCGGCGAGCTGCAGAATCCGCGCGGCCGGGAAGGCACGGACCGGCAGGTAGTTATAGCCGGCCCAGCAGAAGCGGCAGAGGTTCGCACAGCCGCGGACGACCTCGACGAGGAAGCGCGAGCCGAACTCGGTATCGGGCGTGAAAATCCCGGTCGCGGGCGGGTCCACGGCTTCGGTTGTCTTGAGCGCCGCTTTCCGCACCGGCAGCTGCGCCCCGTCATCAGGCGACGTCCGCATGCCGGCCAGGGTGCCGTCGGATGCGTACTGAGGTTCATAGAACGACGGGATGTAGAACCCGCGTTCGCGCGCGAGCAGCCGAAGCAGGTCGCGCCGGTCGGACGCCTCTGAGAACGCGCGCCCGATCGCAGGCACCAGCATTTCGCCTTCGCCGGCCGCGATGACGTCGGCAAACAGCGCCAGCGGCTCCGGATTGACGAACGTCACGGCGCCGCCAATGACGATGAGCGGGTGCCGCTCGGACCGCTCGGCGGCGTACGCCGGAACGCCGGCGAGGCGAAGCAGCGTGAGCACGTTGACGTAGTCCCATTCGAAGGACACCGAGAACGCGATGGCGTCGAACTCGCTCACGAGCGACTGCGACTCGAGCGTGACGAGCGGTGTCCGGCTGGCGACGAGCTCGGCGAGCTCCTGCTTGGGCGGCAGAAACACGCGCTCGCAGACGACGTCCGGCTGGTCGTTGAAGAGCCGGTATACCGTCTGGAACCCGAGATTGGACATCCCGACCCAGTACGTGTTGGGGAACGCGAGCGCGATGCGCAGGCGGGCGCCCTGCGGCTTGAGCGTATAGCCGGTTTCCTTGGAGAGGGTAAGACGTGCGCGTTCGCGCTGCTGCCAGAGGCTCATTGCCGGAGTCGGATCAACCGGCGCCGGAGCAGCCTCGGGTGGTGCGCCACCTGACGCTGACACGCAGGCGCTCTCGGGTGCCGTGGATCTACTTACTCTACCATCGACAACCTCGCGAGCCCCGCCGGCAGGCCGGACCAGCCCGGCCGGCTCAGCTCAGCCTTCCTGGCGCCGCAGAAACGCCGGGATGTCGAGCGGCGAGCTGAGCTCGAGGGTCTCAGGCTCCGCGCCCCGCATCGGCGGCGTGCCGGGATCCGCGTGGAGTGGTCCGCCACCGTGAGAGGCTCCCGCGGCAAGGGGCAGGTCGAACGGAACGCGCCGCGGCGCGATGGAGAACCGCGATGTCTGCGCAGCGGCGCCGGCACTCGGCGCGGGTGCGGCAGGCTCGGCACGAAACCTGGGCTGCTCGACGTACGCGGACAGATCAACAGGAGTCTGGCCAGGCGCCTCCGGCGAACGTTGTGCGGAGGTTTGTCCGAAGCCGGTCGCGATCACGGTGATCTTCACTTTGCCTTTGAGTGCCGGATCGACCACGGCGCCGAAGATGATGTTCGCTTCTTCGTCGGCCGCCTCCTGCACGATGGACGCCGCCTCCGACACCTCGACCAGCGACAGATCCGGACCGCCTGTCACGTTGATGATGACGCCGCGCGATCCGTTCACCGAGGCGCCTTCGAGCAGCGGGCTCGAGATGGCACGGCGGGCGGCTTCCATGGCCCGTTCCGGCCCTTCGGCGACTCCGGTGCCCATCATCGCGAGACCCATGCCGGACATGATCGTCTTGACGTCGGCGAAATCGAGGTTGATGAGCCCGGGCACCAGGATGAGATCCGAGATGCCCTGAATCGCCTGCCGCAGCACATCGTCAGCCGTCGCAAACGCTTCCATGAGCGGCGTCGTACGGTCGATGATGGACAGCAGCCGCTCGTTTGGAATCGTGATAATCGTGTCGACACAATCGCGCAGCGCGTCGAGGCCCCGCTCGGCCTGCAGCTGCCGCTTCCTGCCCTCGAACTTGAACGGCTTGGTGACCACGGCAATCGTGAGCGCGCCGAGTTCGGTCGCGAGGCTCGCGATTACGGGCGCGGCGCCGGTCCCCGTGCCGCCGCCCAGACCGGTCGTCACGAAAATCATGTCGGCGCCGTCGAGGGCCTGGATGATCGATTCCGTGTCTTCGAGCGCCGCCTGCCGGCCGACGTTCGGGTCGGCGCCGGCACCCAGCCCCTTGGTCAGCTTGTTGCCAATCTGTATTTTGAGACCCGCCGGGCTCGCCCGCAGCGCCTGCTTATCGGTGTTGGCGACGATGAACTCGACACCGTCGAGGCCCACCTGCACCATGCGGTTGACGGCGTTGCTGCCGCCTCCGCCGACGCCGATGACCTTGATCTTGGCGCCAGCGTGCACCTCGTCCTCGAGTCGAAGCCGCAGCGGGCCCCTGGCGTCGTCGCGGTTCGGCACGTTGTCATGAGCCATCGGTCGTCTCCCCATTATGAAAAGTCAGAGTTCAAACAAGAAACGCAACGTTCAACGTTGAACGCGCGCGTCGCCGACATCAGAAAAACTCCCTGAACAGGCCGCGCAGCCGCCCCGCAGCGCGCACGAACGCGCCGGCGCCCGCGGGCATCCTGGCGTCTCCGAGCGAATTGCGGTAGCCGTACAGCACGAGCCCCACGGCGGTTGCGTACGTCGGACTGTTGATGTGATCTGCCAGCCCGCCCACGCCGCTCGGGCAGCCGCGGCGGATCGGCAGGTCGAAAATCTGCTCGGCGATCTCCGGCATGCCATCGAGGATCGCGCCCCCGCCCGTGAGCACGATTCCCGAATTGAGGCTTTTTTCGTAGCCGGCCCGCCTGATTTCGTCCCAGACGAGGTGAAAGATCTCTTCGGCGCGCGGCTGGAGAATCTCGGACAGGATGCGACGGGCCATCACGCGGGGTTTTCTCCCGCCGACGCTCGTCACCTCCATGGTCTCGTCCTCGTCCACCATTCCGGCGAGTGCGCAGCCGCACTTGCGCTTGATTTTCTCGGCGTCCGGAACCGGTGTGCGCAGGCCTACGGCGATGTCGTTGGTGAAGTGATCCCCGCCGATCCCGACAACCGCGGTGTGCCAGAGGCTCCCGCGCTCATAGATGGCGATGTCGGTGGTGCCGCCGCCGATGTCCACCAGGGCGACGCCGAGCTCCTTCTCGTCCTCGGTCAGCACCGACTCGCTGGCGGCCAGCTGCTCGACAACGGTCTCCGCCACCGTGACGCCGGCACGGTTCACGCAGGCGACGATGTTCTGCGTCGAGCTCTGGCTGCCGGTGATGATGTGGACGTTGACTTCGAGGCGCGCGCCCGTCATCCCCACCGGCGCGCCGATGCCGTCCTGCTCGTCCACGACAAAGTCCTGCGGCAGCACGTGCAGGATCTCGCGTCCCGTCGGCAGGGACACCGCCTTCGCGGCATCGATGGCGCGGCGGACGTCCTCTTTCGTGATCTCGCGGTTCTTGCCGGCCACCGCGATCACGCCCCGGCTGTTGAAGCCCTTGACATGCGGTCCGGACAACGCGAGGTGGACCGAATCGATCTCGACGCCGGCCATCAGCTCGGCCTCGTCGATCGCCTTCTTGATCGACTCCACGGCGGCTTCGAGATTGACCACGACGCCGCGGCGGATCCCGCGCGACTCCGCCACGCCGAGCCCCACGATATCCATGCCGTCGTGGTCGAGCATCTCGCCGACGACGGCCGTCACTTTCGACGTGCCGACGTCGAGGCCAACCAGATATCGCTCTCTACGCGCCACTCACAGCCTCCGAGCGGCAGACTCGTGCGTCCGCCTGCATCATCGCCGCCTGCCCGTGTTTCCGCGCCCGGGATCGGCGCCCGCGCCGGGCTTGCCTCCAGGTCGTACGTAAATCCGGTCGTCGAACCTCAGGTCCACGTAGTCGATGTCGGGCACGCGCTGGCGCAGCGCCGGCGCGAGCTGGACGTAGGACTGCAACCGCTGCAGAAACTGATCGTCGCCGACATAGATCACGGCCGGATCGCCGCTCAGGATTACCGCCGCGTTGTGGAGATCCGCGACATCGATCTGCGACACCTGGCGCGCCACGTCAGGCCGGCCGCGAACGGCGGCGACGATGCGTGCGGCCAGCTCGGCGCGAGCCGAATCCACCGACGAGCCGTCGTCGACCGGCGAGGCCGTCAGCCCATCGATGATCGGGAGGTCCAGGTCGCCGTACTGCGGTCCGTACTGGTCGATCACGACACCGCCCTCGTCCACCAGGTACGTGTCTCCGTTGATCCGGCCGATGCCGACAGGTTGCCGCTCGACAATCACGACCTCCACGGTCGAGGGCAGCGATCGCCTGAGCGCCGCGTCGCGCACCCACGGCGACCGCATGACGCGGCGCCGCCAGAGATCGAGATCGGTGCCGAACAGGCTTTCGCCGCGGAGCCCGCTCATGATGGCGAGCACTTCGCCCTTCGACAGCCGCTGGTTGCCGTGCACCACAATCTGATCCACCGTGCCCAGGCTGGCCATCACCGAACGGCCGCGATACGCGCCGTACGCCAGCGCCACGAGAATGGCGCCGGCAACCACAGCCCACCTGGCAAGCGGACGCCAGTTCAGGCGCCGGTGCGACGGCTTGACGTGCGCCCGCCGGAACCGTCGATCGGCGGGGGCGGCCACGCGACTCACGCGCCGGCTCCTTTCGGCTTCCTGGACGTCTTTGACTTCTTCGACTCCCGGGGCTCGGCGGTCTGGACCGTCTTTTCGAGCGCCTCGACGAGGCGATCGGGCACGCTGCCGATGGAGCCTGCCCCCAGCGTGAGCACGACGTCGCCGGGCCGCGCGATCCGAATGAGTGCGGGCACGACGTCGTCAATGCGTCGGACGACCTCGAGTGACGCCGGCCCCTTGCGGCCGATCGCCGCAGCGAGCGCCTCGACGGTGACGCCCTCGATCGGATCCTCTCCGGCGCCGTAGATATCGGTCAGCACGACGCAATCGGCACCGGCGAGCGCCGGACCGAACTCGCCCATCAGCGCCGCGGTTCGCGTGTACCGGTGCGGTTGAAAGGCGACAATGATTTTCCGGCCCAGCGTCCGGGCCGCCGCGAGCACCGCGGCAATTTCCGTCGGGTGGTGGCCGTAGTCATCGACCACGAGAATGCCGTGCGGTTCACCGCGCACATCGAACCGCCGTTCGACGCCGCGGAATTCCGCGAGGCCGGCAGCGATGCGCTCGAAAGGCAGGTCGAGTTCCAGGCCCACGGCCACCGCCGCCAGCGCATTCTGAAGGTTGTGCCGGCCCGAGACGTTCAACGTGAGCGGACCCAGCTTCGTGCGCCCCACCGGACCGCCGCCAGCCTTCGCCTCGCGCCGCTCCACAATGGCTCGGACCGTGAAGGGGTCGAGGGTAATTCCAGTTGCCGTGATGTCCGCGTCCGCGTCGAGCCCGTACGTCGTCACGCGCCTGGTCATCCTCCCGAGTACCGCGGACAGGCGCGCGTCGTCCGCGCAGGCCACGACGCCGCCGTAGAAGGGCACCTTGTTGGCAAAGTCGACGAACGCCTGCTGCAGGTCGTCGAACCCGCCGTAGTTCTCCAGATGTTCGTTGTCGATATTCGTAATCACCGCCATTGTCGGAAACAGTTTCAGGAACGATCGATCGCTCTCGTCCGCTTCCGCTACCATCAACTCCCCGCGGCCGAGGCGGGCGTTGCCGCCGAACGTTCGGAGGCGCCCGCCAATTACGGCCGTCGGATCCAGCCCCGCCCGTTCGAGCATCAGGGCAATCATCGACGTCGTGGTCGTCTTGCCGTGCGCCCCGGCCACCGCGATGCTGAACCGGAGCCGCATCAGTTCGGCCAGCATCTCGGCCCGCGGGATGACCGGAATCTGCCGCCGCCCGGCTTCCCGGACTTCCGGGTTGGTCGGCCTGACGGCGGAAGAGACCACCACGACATCCGCGTTACCCACGTTCGCGGCGTCGTGGCCCTGCGACACGCGGATCCCGATCGCCTCCAGCCGATCGGTGACCGGCGACCGCTTTTCGTCCGACCCGCTGACGGCGTAGCCGAGGTTCGCGAGTAATTCGGCGATGCCGCTCATCCCGCTGCCGCCAACGCCAATGAAGTGCACACGTCGTGTCTTGCCTAACAAGCCCGGCCCCCATGGACCTCGTGGACCCAGTGGACCCAGTGGACCCAGTGGACCTCGTGAACCTCCTGGACCACTTAACTCACCAACTCGAGCGCGCGATCCACGATGACCTTCGCCGCGTCCGGCCGCGCCAATGCGCGAGCCGCGTGTTCCATGCGCGTCCGCGCCGTGCGATCGCCGGCAAGCGATCGCATCCGGCGCGCCAGCACCAGACCGGTGACCTCGCTCTGCAGCAGCACCTCCGCGGCGCCTGATGCGGCCAGGGCCTCGGCATTCTTCCGCTGGTGGTCGTCGGTCGCGGTCGGCAACGGAATCAGAATCGCCGCCTTCCCCGCGGCCGTGAGCTCGGCCAACGTTGTCGCGCCTGCGCGGCAGACGATCACGTCCGCGTGCCGGAGCCGTTTCCCCATGTCGTACAGAAACGGTTCGACTTCGGCCGGAATCCCCGCGCTTCGATAGGCCGCACGGACCATCTCCACATCTCGTTCGCCCGTCTGGTGGGTGAGGCGGAGATGCGGATCGCCCGCCAGCTCCGGTGCTGCCTCCACCATGGCCACGTTGATCGCGTGCGCGCCCTGAGAGCCGCCAAAAACTAGGATGCTGGCGGTCGAAGACTTGTCATCTGCGCCTGCCTCCGTCGATGGGCCGGCCGGGTCGAAGAACTCCGGCCGAACCGGGTTACCGCTGACAAACGCTTTCGCACCGAAATAGTCCCGCGTGGACTCGAACGTCACGGCCGCCGCCTGGACGAACCGCGCCAGCAAGCGGTTCGTCAGACCTGGCACCGCGTTCTGCTCGAGCACCATCGTCGGAATGGCCTGCAACGCGGCCATGATCACGACCGGCCCCGAGCTGTAGCCGCCCACGCCGATGACCAGGTGGGGGCGGCGCCGCTTCAGCACCTGCCTCGCGTCGCGCAGGCTCGCCGGCAACAGCCAGGCGCCGTGTACGCGATCGGCGACGGACTTGCCCTTCAAGCCGCCGCTCCGAATCAGATCGAGCGCAAACCCCTCGCGGGGCAGCACCTTCGCCTCGAGTCCCCGCGCCGTGCCGGCGAACGACACTTCGGTTCCGGGACGGCGGGCCAGAAACTCCCGCGCGACGGCGATGCCCGGATACAGGTGTCCTCCTGTCCCGCCCCCTGCGATCACGACCCGTAAGGGGTCGGGCGTCCGGTTCGTCGCGCCCACTGCTGGCTCCCCTCATGTCGTGCTGTGCTGAGACACGTTCAGCAGAATTCCCATGCCGAGCAGGTTGATGAGCAGCGACGATCCGCCGAAGCTGACGAACGGCAGCGGGATGCCTTTCGTCGGCAGAAGCCCGAGCGCGACGCTGATGTTGAACAAGGCCTGCACGGCCACCATGGTCGTCAGGCCCAGCGCGAGCAGCGCGCCGAACGTGTCGGGCGCGCGAAGCGCGACTTTGAGTCCCCGCCACGTGATCAACGCAAAGCACAACAGCACGGCCGTCGCGCCGATGAGCCCCAGCTCCTCGGAAATGACGGAATAGATGAAGTCCGTGTGCGGCTCCGGCAGGAAGAACAGCTTCTGGACGCCGTTCATCAGGCCCCGACCCAGGACACCCCCGCTACCCACGGCGATGATGGATTGGATCACCTGAAACCCCGCGCCGAGCGGATCGCGCCACGGGTCGAGAAAGGTCAACACCCGCTGCCGCCGGTACGCCGTGCCCATCACGAGCAGGGCCACAGGCGGAATGGCGCACAGAACGGCGCCGGCGATGTATCGGTAGTTGAGGCCGGCCGCGAACACCATCACGGCGGCGATCAGCACGAGCGACATCGACGTGCCGAAGTCAGGCTCGAGGATGATCAACCCGAACAAGGTGAACACGAGCAGACCGATCGGTGCCAATGCGTACTTGATCTCGTTGATGCGGTGCATGCGCCGCTCGAGGAGTGCGGCGATGAAAAAAATCGCAGCGAGCTTCGCGAGCTCGGATGGCTGGACGCCGATGCCGGCAATCCCGAACCATCGGCGCGCGTTGTTGACCGGCGGACTGAACAGCACGGCCACAAGCGACAGAGTCACGATGCCGAGGCAACTCCAGATGAACACAGGCTCGCGATACGTCCGGTAGTCGATTCGCATGACGATAAAGAGCACGGCCAGGCCGAGCGCCGCCCACATTCCCTGTTTGATAAGGAACAGGTACGGGCGCTGGAACTTGTCGAGCGCCACGGCAGCCGACGCGCTGTAGACCATGACCACGCTCAGGGCCACCAGCAGCACGGTCGTCGTGAACAGCACCCCGTCAGATTTGAGCTTTCGAGCCACAACACCTCAGCGCGCATTCGGCTTGCACCCGCGACGGGTCTTCCCCTACAGTCCGACCAGCGTCCGCCCGAAACTATGCCTGTCCGGCGGACACCGATGTCGTGAGCGGTCAGCAGTCGCCAGTCGGCCTCGGATGAGGGCACCAGCTTCGCAGGCCGGGGCAGCCTGCGTTCCCAGCAGCCAGTCCTTCAACGCGGCGGCCGACTGACGACTGCTCATCGCTCACTTCAGCTTCAACACGCCCTCCTTGAACTTTCGGCCACGCTCGGCGTAGTCGCGAAACTGGTCAAAACTGGCGCATGCCGGCGCAAGCAACACCACTCCGGCGGGCTTCGCCAGCTCGAACGCCATGTCGATCGCCTGCTCGAGCGATTCGGCCTCGCGAACCTCGACGGCGCCGTCGAGGGCCGCGCGCAGCAGCGGCCGCGCCTCGCCGATCGTCACGATCGCGCGCGCCCGCGACGCGAGCGGCTGTCGCAGCAGCTGAAGATCGCCCCCCTTGAACCTGCCGCCCATGATGGGCACCAGGCCCGATTCGAAGCTCTCGATTGATCGAAGCGCTGCCTCGACGTTTGTCGCCTTCGAATCGTTGACGAACCTGACGCCGTCGACCTCGGCCACCAGTTCCATGGCGTGCTCGAGGCCGCGAAACGATTCGACGGCAGCCGTCATCGCCGCTGGCGCCCCGCCCGCGATTGCACCGACTGTGGCGGCCGCCATCACGTCGCTGACCAGATGCGGCCCGAGCAGATGAATGGCATCGACCGGCACCAGCCGTACGGGTCGCGCAGGCCTGTCGGCGTGGCGGTCCACGATCCAGCCATCCTCGAGCGCCGTGCCCTCTGTGATTGGCGCCTTTCGGCCGAAGAGGCGCTGGCGCGCCCGGCCCTTCCGCGCAAGCTCGAGGACCGCTGGATCGTCCGCGTTGATCACGGCCCAGTCCTCGGACGTCTGGTTCTCGAAAATCCTGGCCTTCGCGGCGCCGTACGCCTCGATGTTCGGGTGGCGGTCGAGATGGTCGGGGGAGAAATTCAGCATCACCGCGATCCAGGGGTGGAACGTCTCAGTCTGTTCGAGCTGAAAGCTGCTGGCCTCGATCACGTGAACGGTGTCCGGCGTCGAGCCTGACACCTGGGCGCTGAGCGGCGAGCCGATGTTGCCCCCCACGGTCACGCGGTAGCCCGCGGCTTCGAGGATCTGACCGGTCAGCGCCGTCGTCGTCGATTTCCCTTTCGTGCCCGTGATCGCCACCACGCGGCCGCTCAACCATCGCGAGGCCAGCTCGAGCTCGCCAATCACCGGCACGCCGCGCTCGCGTGCGCGTTGGACCGGTGGCAGGTCCGGTGGCACGCCGGGGCTCAGCACGACGAGATCCGCTTCGGTCAGGGTCTCGTTGCGGTGGCCGCCGAGCTCGAGTCGCACGCCGAGACGTCGCAACGGTTCTGCCTCCTTCACCTCGGGGCGCATCTCGGTCAAGGTCACCTGCGCTCGCCGGCGCGCCAGCAGTTCGGCGGCGGCGATTCCGCTCCGCGCGGCACCCACGACCGTCACGCGCTTTCCCTGAACATCAAAATCACTGGCCACCAGTCACCAACCACGCACCAGCCACCGACGCCCTCATCACCGAAGCTTCAGCGTCGTCAGGCTGAACAGCGCAAACACGATGCCGACGATGACGAATCGCGTGATCACCTTCGGTTCGCTCCATCCAATCAGCTCGAAGTGATGGTGAAGCGGCGCCATCTTGAACACGCGCTGTCCGGTCATCTTGAACGACGCGACCTGGATGACCACCGACAGCGCTTCGATCACGAACACGCCTCCCACGAGGACGAGCAACAATTCCTGTTTGATCAGAATCGCGACGACGGCGAGGGCGGCGCCGAGGGCCAGCGAGCCCACGTCGCCCATGAAAATGTCGGCGGGGTACGAGTTGTACCAGAGGAACCCGAGGGCGGCGCCGACGAGCGAACCGCAGAACACGGTGAGCTCGGCCATCTGCGGAAAATGCACCAGCAGCAGGTAGTCGGCCAGCACGCGGTTGCCCACGACATAGGTCAACGCGGTGTACGCCGTCGCGGCAATCGCGAAGATGCTGATGGCCAGGCCGTCGAGGCCGTCGGTGAGGTTCACCGCGTTCGATTCGGCAACGAGCACGAACACCGCGAAGGGGAGATACCACACGTGGAGATCGGGAACGAGGCGCTTGAAGAACGGAAACACCAGCCGCGTGTCGTACAGCCCTTTGTGTTCCAGCAGGAGCAGGACGACGCCCATTGCGACTCCCGCCGCCACCTGGCAGCCGAACTTGTAGCGCGGCCGCAGGCCGTGATGCGATCGGCGGACGATCTTCAGATAATCGTCGGCAAAGCCGATGGCGCCGAACGCGGCCGTTGTCACGACGGCGATCCAAACGTAAACGTTCGTCAAATCCGCCCACAGCAGCGTCGGCACGAGAGACGCCGTCAGGATGAGCAGACCTCCCATCGTCGGCGTACCGGCCTTCGGCTTGTGCGAGGTTGGGCCTTCCTGCCTGATCACCTGGCCAATCTGGAACTCCCGCAGCTTCCGGACGAGCCACGGCCCGAGCAACAGGCTGATCGCGAGTGCCGACAGGCTGGCGGCAGCCGTGCGGAACGTGATGTAGCGCGTCACGTTCAGCACCGAGAACTGCGGGCGCAGGGAGAACAGCACCTTGAACAGCAGGTAATAAAGCATCAGGCGAACTCCGCCTTCAGCCGTTCGACAACGCGGTCGGTGCGTATTCCCCGCGAGCCCTTGACCAGGATCACGTCGCCGGGGCGAATCGCCGACACCACCATCTCGGCAGCTGCCTCGCTGGTCGCCGCGTTTTGCACCTGCGCGCGCGGCAGGCCGGCGGCAACCGCGGCGTCGGCCAGTGCCCGCGCCGCCTCGCCGCCCACAGCGACGAGCAGATCGAGCGAAGCCGCCGCGGCCGCGCGTCCGACGGACGCGTGCAATTCGACGGTCCGTTCGCCGAGCTCGAGCATTTCACCGAGCACGGCGATTCGATGACCGCTCGTCTCGGCGGTCCGGAGCACATCCAACGCCCGGCGTGTCGCTGCCGGGCTGGCGTTGTAGCTGTCGTCGATCACGACGATGCCCTCAGAGAGCCTGACGACCTGGCCCCGATGGGGCGCGGCGTGAAGGCCCGAGGCGCGGTCCGCGATTCCGGCGAGCGGCACATCACACTCGACCGCAACGGCGGTGGCCGCCAGCACGTTCGACAGGTTTCCGCGTCCGAGCAGTGGCGTCGCCAGGTCCATCGGTCCGCGCGGCGTTTTCACTCGAGCGCTCATGCCCCCGATGCCACGATCGGTGACCGACTCGGCGCGGACAGTGGCTGGCCGATCGATGCCGAATGTGATGAGCCGTCCCTTGAAACTCGAGGTCCTGGCGGCAATCCGGTCGTCGTCGGCGTTGGCTACCAGGACGGTGTCCGCGGTCGCGCCTTCGAGAATTTCGGCCTTGGCGTCGGCGATGGCGTCCATGGACCCGAAGAAGCCCACGTGCGCGTCACCGACGTTCGTCCACACCCGCACATCCGGCCGGGCGATGCGCACCAGCGTGCTGATCTCCCCGGCGTGGTTCATTCCGAGCTCCACGACGGCTACGTCCGGCCGGGCCGTCAGCCCGATCAGGGACAGCGGCAGGCCGATGTGGTTGTTGAGGTTCCCCTGGTTTCGCATCACGCGATACTTCGTTTCCAGAAACGCCGCCGTCACTTCCTTCGTCGTCGTCTTGCCCGCGCTGCCGGTAATCGCCACCACTTTCGTACCCGACGCCATCCGCACGGCATGCGCGAGCGCCTGCAGCGCGACCGTCGTGTCGTCCACGGCGATCGTCACGGGAAGAGAGTCCCGCGAGACGCCGCGATTTGCCGTGGCCACCGCCACGGCGCGTTCGCGCGCCACCACCACTCCACCGGCTCCAGCGGCCACCGCGTCAGCCACGAAGTCCGTTCCGTCGAATCGCTCGCCGCGAATCGCGATATAGACGGCGCCCGTCGTCAACGTCCGCGTATCGATGGACACGCCGGCGAACTCGCGACGGCCATCGCCTTCCACGATCGTTCCACCCATGGCGGCGGCCACCCAGTCGGCCGTCAACTGAATTCCTGGCGCCATGGCGCGGCCTATACAACGCCCGAGTTGGTCCGACGCCGTGCCAGCGCCTCGCGCGCGACGGCGGCGTCATCGAACGGCAGATGTTCGTCCCCGATCACCTGCGATTGCTCGTGACCCTTGCCCGCCACCAGCACGAGATCGCCCGGTCGCGCCAGTTCGATGGCTTTCGCGATCGCCGCCCGGCGATCGACGATCGACAGCAGACCCTGCGCGCTGTCTCGTCTCGTGTCGGGCGTAATGCCGAGCCGGATCTCTTCGATGATCCGTTCCGGATCCTCGCTCCTCGGGTTGTCAGACGTGATGACGATCAGGTCGCTCAGGCGGCCCGCCACGGCGCCCATCAGCGGACGCTTCGAGCGGTCGCGGTCGCCGCCGCAGCCAAACACCGTGATGAGCCGCCCGCGTGCCAGCGGCCGCGCCGTCTCGAGCAGATTTCGAAGCGCGTCGTCGGTGTGGGCGTAATCCACCACCACGGTCACTTCGTCTTTTGCTGCAGAGACGAGCTCGAAACGTCCCCGTACGCCGGCGAGCGTCTGTACGCCTTGTTCGATCGCGTCGAACGGCAGCCCGAGCGCAACGCCGGTGGAGGTGGCGGCCAGGATGTTGTACACATTCGGCCGCCCCACGAGCTTCGATCGGACGTGCAGCGTCCCGCGCGGTGTCCGGACGTCGAACGTCAGGCCGTCGAGCGAAAACGACAACGGCCCAGGCGTGATGTCGGCCGCGCGATTGATCGCGTAGGTCACGGGCCTCGTCGTCATCTCCACGAGGGCGGCGCCCTTGGGATCGTCCAGGTTGATGAGAGCAGGCGCGTCGGACGGCAGCATCTCGAACAGACGCCGCTTCGCCTGGAAGTACGCCTCCATGTCCAGGTGGAAATCGAGGTGATCGCGCGTGAGGTTGGTGAAGACACCGGCGGCGAATGTCGTGCCGTCCACGCGACGCAGGGACAGGGCGTGGGACGAAACTTCCATCGCGCAGGCGCCGCACCCGCGATCCACCATTTCACGCAGGAGCCGCTGAACGTCCGACGCCTCGGGCGTGGTCCTCGTAGACTCGCGGATCTCGTCGCCGATTCTGTACGCGACGGTGCCCAGCACTCCGCAGCGGACGCCAGCGGCCTCGAAGATGGACGCAACGAGGTGCGCGGTTGTCGTCTTTCCGTTCGTGCCGGTGATGCCGATCACGCGCATCTCCCGGCTCGGGTGACGTTCGAACTCCGCGGCGAGAACAGCGAGCGCCAGGCGCGCATCGGAGACGCGCGCCCACGGGACCGCGAGATCCGGAGGCGCGGCCTGCTCGGACACGATGGCGGAGGCGCCACGTTCGACGGCCTGACGTGCGAATGCGGTGCCGTCTGCGTGCGCGCCCTTGAGCGCCACGAACACGTGGCCCGCCGCGACGGTCCGGGAGTCGTAGGCGATCCCGGCAACGGCGGCCGCCGGCTTGCCGGCACGCGAACCGTCCGGCGCCAGCAGGCCGCGTCCGACCAGCGTGTCATGCAGATCGCCCCAGGTCATGGCCGCGCGTGATCCTGGTGCCGGGCATGGGGCCGATTGAGGGTCAGGCGGCACTGGCCCACGCCATCGAGGGCCGCGCCGGACGGCGGATCCTGCGCAACCACGAAGCCATCGCCTTCGAACCGAGCGGTGAGGCCGATCTTCACGAGCCGGCGCAGCGCGTCGCGTGCGCTCATCCCTTGAAGGTCCGGCATCGTGCCGGGAGGACCGTCGTTGATGACGCGGATGCTGGGCGGCTCTCCCGATGGACCCGAAGCATCGACCGGCTCGTCGCCGCGTGCGACGAGCACCGGCGGGTCGGGGTTGATCGTCGGCCCGACGCCGAGATAGCGCAGCGTGGCTTCGGCGATTCGCTTGAATACCGGACCCGAGACGGGACCGCCCGTGGTCGGTCCGTTGTGCGGCGAGTCGGTGACCACGATAATCGCGACAACTGGATTCCGGGAGGGCACGAACCCGACAAACGACGCGTTGTATTCGGAGGTCGAGTACCACGCCGTTGACAAGCTTGGCGGCCGTTCCGGTTTTTCCCGCGACGGTGAAGCCCGGCATCTGCGCCTTGGTCGCCGTCCCCCGCTCGACGACGCCCTCCATGATGCCGGTCAGCGTGGCGGCGGTGTCGGGACTGATCGTTCGTCGAACGACCTTCGGCGCGATTTCATATCGACGACCGTTGCGATAGACCGCGCGAACCACCCGCGGCTCGACGTACTCGCCGCCATTGGCCACGGAACTGACAGCGGACACCATCTGGAGCGGGGTGACAGCCACCTGATATCCCATCGAAATCGATGCGAGCGCGCTCTCCGTCCACTTGTCGACAGTCCGTCACGAGGCCCGGGCTTTCGCTGGGAAAATCCGGCGAGACGGAATGGCCGAAACCGTACAGCCCCACGAATCGGCTCAGCCGTTCGGTCCCCACTTTGAAGCCGATCTTGATCGCGCCGATATTGCTCGACTTGACGATGACGTCGGTGAACGACAGCGTGTGGTAGTTGTGGTGGCTCGCCTCGGTAATGGGCTTCGCGCGTCCCGGGATGCGGATCACACCGGGGTCGGTGTCGATGAGCGCGTCGACGGGCATGACGTGCTCCTCAATGGCCGCCGAGGCGGTCACCACTTTGAACGTGGAGCCCGGTTCGTACACGTCCTGAACGGCGCGGTTGCGCCGAACCAGCTCGTCGAAGTCCCGATAGACGTTGGGATTGAAGGTCGGCGCGTTCGCCATCGCCAGAATTTCGCCGGTTCGCGGATTCATGATGATGGCGCTGCCGCCCCGCGCGTGATTGGCGGCGACGCCGGCTTCGAGCTCCCGTTCGGCCACGTGCTGCAGGTACTCGTCGATCGTCAGCTCGAGCGTCGAGCCGGTGGTCGGCGGATGCTCGAACCGGCTGAACGCATGACGGCGGGCGTCGGTCTGGACGTACACCGTCCCCGCCTTGCCGCGAATCTGTGCGTCGTAGGTCGACTCGATGCCGCTGAGACCCGTGTTGTCGATCCCGACGTAGCCGAGCAGGTGCGCCGCCAGCTCCTTGTTCGGATAGAACCGGCGATCCTCTTTCATGAAACCGATGCCGTCCAGATTCAGCGCCGCCACGCGCCGCGCCTGCTCGGGCGACGCCTGACGTTTGACGTATGCGAACGGGCGGGTCTTGCCAAGTTTCACCGTCAGGGCGTCGCGCTCGGCAGATTTGCAGTCGCCTAACGCTTTGCACAGGGCATCGGCCACGTCGCGCGGATTCTCGATGGCCGAGGGCACCGCATAAATGGCGTCGGCATCGACGCTGGTGGCGAGCACCCGGCCCCGCCGGTCGAGGATGTCGCCGCGCTTGCCGGCGGCGGTCATCTTCTGACTCTGCTGGTGTGTGGCCAGAACCAGCAGCTCGCGGTGGCGGACGACCTGCAGGAACACGAGGCGGCACTCGATCGCCGCCATCCACAGTCCGAGAACGACGAGGGCGACAGTGCTCCGCCGCTGCAGCGTCTTTCGCCAGTCTTTGATGACGGGGTCTCGCACCTGACTCACCGCTGAGCGACGATGGACTTGGGTGGCGCTTCGGGTTTGACGACCCGTTCAATCACGATGGCTTCGTCCCGTTCCGGCGCAACCAGGTGCAGCTGGCCGGTGGCGAGCGTCTCGATCCGCCGGGGAGATCGCAGCGTCTCGATCTCGAGGCGCAGCCGGCGGGTCAACTCTTCCTCCGAGCCCTTCTCGCGCTGCATTTCTTCGATCCGATAGCCGTGCTGCAGCAGCTCGAAGTGCTGCCAGGCGGAGAACAGCAGCGCGGCTACGAACAACCCGACCATCCCGACCGATTTCCAGAGGTCGCGCACCCGGGCCTCGTCAACCTCCCGGACAATGGCGTTGTTCCGGACGTCCTTCTTGATGGCGTACTCGAAAGGTTCGGCCATGATTTACGCCACCTTTTCGGCCGCGCGAAGCTTCGCGCTTCGCGCACGGGGGTTCTGCCGTACTTCGTCCTCGTCTGCCACGACCGGCTTCTTCGTCAGGACTTTGAGTGTGGCGGCGTCGCCGTGAGCCAGCGCGCGCAGCGTGTGTTTCACGATGCGATCTTCGAGCGAGTGAAACGTGATGACCGCCAGCCGCGCGCCCACGCGGAGCCGCCGCGCGGCCGCTTCGAGGAAGCGATCGAGCCCTTCGAGCTCGCGATTCACCCAGATGCGAAACGCCTGAAACGTGCGCGTCGCGGGATCGATGCGCGAGTACCCGCGTTTGGGAACGGCCCGCCGAACGATCGCCGCGAGCCGGCCCGTCGTCTCGATCGGCGATTCCCGGCGCGCCGCCACGAGCGCGCGCGCGATTCGGCGGGAGAAGCGCTCCTCGCCGTATGCGTAGATGGTGTCGGCGAGCTCTTCTTCGGTGCTCCCGGCGATGAGGTGTGCGGCGGTCGCGCCGGCCGCGCGGTCCATCCGCATGTCGAGCGGCTCGTCACGCTGGAAGCTGAAGCCGCGGCCTGGCGAGTCGAACTGCATCGACGACACGCCGAGGTCGGCGAGTGCGCCGTCGACGAGCTGGATGCCGCGCTGCTCGAGCACGTCTTCGACCGTCCGGTAGTCGGCGTGTACCAGATCGACGCGATCGGCGAAGGCCGACAGGGTGAGACGGGCCTCCGTCAACGCGTCGCTATCGCGATCGAGGCCGATGATCCGGGTGGCGCCCGCCTCGAGAAGCGCCCGCGAATGGCCGCCGAGCCCTACGGTACAATCGACGAAGACGCCGCCGCGTTCAGGGCGCAGCTGGCGCAGCACCTCCGCGGTCAGGACGGGGACGTGCGACGCCGTCATACCCCGAACTCCGAAAGCGCGCGCGCATCGTCGTCGGTGAACGGCTCGTGCTGCATCCTGGCGAGCAGGCGATCGTGGTTCCAGACTTCGAGGTAGTTGTATTGGCCAAGCACGTCGACATCGCCGGCCATCGTGGCGGCTTCGCGAAGACGGACCGGAATGAGCACGCGGCCCTGGACATCGAGCTCGCCGCCCGAGCCGAAATAGTTCACGCGCTCGAGAAAACGGAGCTTCGACGGGTGGGTGGAGGGCATTGCCGCGAGTTTTTGTTCGACGTCGAGCCAGACCGGCATGGGGTAGATGCGGACGTACTCGCCCGTCAGGCTCGTGAGAAAGAGTTCACGACCGTGCTTGCCTTCGAGCAGGGTGCGAAAGGCGTTCGGAACCTTGAGCCTCCCCTTGTCATCGATGCGAGCTGGCGCATTGCCCCTGAACACGGACACCACTCCACTTTTGTCCAAATAAATCCACGAAGATAGTAGGAGCGCGGCGTGGAGATGTCAACCGCAATATCTGAAGGTTCAGTAAGATACGCCAAATTTTCGCCTTTTAATCGCCCCTTGGTCGTACGCCAGAACGGATCGCGAAGAGCGCCCGTTCGCGCGTGTTAGGATTCGGGACAACTTTCATGCTTCGTGCGGCGCTCATCGGATTCGGCCAGACCGGCAAAACCACCCTGTTTCAGCTCATGACCAGCGCCCGGGAAGCCGCCCGCGCGGCCCACGGCAAGGGCGAGGCGACGATCGGCATCTCCAAGGTGCCCGACCCGCGTCTGGATCGCCTCACCGCGATGTACAACCCGCGCAAACGCGTGCCGGCCACCATCGAGTTCTCGGATCTCGCAACGCCGGTCAGGGCGGGCAGCGCGCAGGCTCTGGTCGACGTGGCGGCGTACAAGAACGCCGACGCCCTTGTCCACGTGCTGCGGGCGTTCACCGATCCGGCGGTGCCGCATCCGTCGGGATCCGTGGACCCGGCCCGCGACGCGCAGGCGATGGAAGACGAGCTGATCCTCGCCGACCTCGGTGTCGCCGAGCGTCGCCTGGAGCGTCTCGAAAAGGACCTGAAAAAAGGCAAGTCCGCCGAGCTCGAGCGCGAACGCGATGTCGTCACGCTCTGTCGCGCCACGCTCGAAGACGGGCGGCCGCTTCGCTCGCTCGACCTGCAAGGCGACGATCTCAAACGCCTTCGGGGATTTCAGTTCCTTTCAGCCAAGCCGCTGCTCATCGTTCTCAACCTCGATGAACAGTCGCTCGGCGGCGGCGACAGCATCCAGGCCGCGGAAGCTGCGGGGTTGAAGCCGTTTCTTTCGCGAGCCGCTACCGCGGCGGTCGCCGTCTGCGCGAAGATCGAGCTCGAAATCGCGCAACTCGAGCCCGCCGACGCCGCCGCGTTCCTGTCGGACCTGGGGCTGAAGGAATCCGGTCTCGATCGCGTCATCCGGGCGAGCTACGAGCTGCTCGGGTATATTTCGTTCTTCACGGTCGGCGAAGACGAGTGCCGCGCCTGGTCGATTCCGCGCGGATGGCCCGCGCAAATGGCGGCCGGCGAAATTCACAGCGACATCGCGCGCGGCTTTATCCGCGCCGAGGTCGTGGGATACGAGCCATTGATGGCCCGCGGTTCGATGGCGGCGTGCCGGGATCACGGCGAGGTCAGACTCGAGGGCAAGGAATATCTCGTCCTGGACGGAGACATCGTCAATTTTCGATTCGCGACATGATCAGAACGATCGCCGTGTGCGAGGCCCAGGTGCCGTTCGTGCATGGTGGCGCCGAGCTGCACGTCCGCGGCCTCGTGGACGAACTGCGCCGCCGTGGGTACCGCGCCGAACGCGTGTCGGTGCCGTTCAAGTGGTACCCGAAAGAGGAATTGCTCACACAGGCCGCGGCCTGGCGCATGGTCGATCTCAGCGAATCCAACGGCGAACGCATCGATCTCGTCGTCGCCACCAAGTTTCCGACGTATTTCGTGCGTCACACGAACAAGGTCACGTGGCTCTTTCACCAGTACCGGGCCATTTACGATCTGTGCGGCACCGCTTACAGCGAGTTCGGTCACACGGAGATGGACGTTCGGCTGCGCGCCAGGCTGATGGAGCTCGATCGCGGAGCGCTCGGCGAGTCGGTCGCGATCTTCAGCAACGCGCGCAACACGGCCGCCCGGCTTGCGCACTACAACGGTCTCGAAGCCAGGCCCCTGTACCACCCGCCACCGCTCGCCGGCAAGCTGAAGAACGGAACCTCCGGCAACTACTTCCTGTCGGTCGGCCGCCTGGAAACCGTCAAACGGGTGGACCTCATCATCCACGCGATGGCGCGCGTGGACCGCGCCTGGCGGCTCGTGATCGTCGGCGATGGACCGCTGCGGCGGCAGCTCGAGGAGACGGCATCGGACGCAGGCGTGTCCGATCGCGTCACGTTCACCGGCCCGATCGATGAAGCCGCGCTCGTCGATCTCTACGCCGGCGCGGGCGCGGTCGTGTTTCCGCCGTACGACGAAGACTACGGGTACATCACGCTCGAGGCGTTTCTGGCCCGCAAGCCGGTCGTGACAACCACCGACGCGGGCGGTCCTCTCGAATTCGTGGACGACGGCGTGACGGGGTTGGTGGCGGCGCCGGATCCCGACTCCCTTGGCGCGGCCATGTCGCGCCTGGCGCGCGATCCGGGATTCGCGCGCGCCCTTGGAGACGCTGGCTACGAACGGGCGCGCACCATCTCCTGGGATGACGTGGTTGAGCGGCTGATCGAGGCCGGCAGCCGGTGACTGACCCGGTTTCGGCTTCGGTGTCCGTCATCGTGCCCGCCTACAACGAAGCGGCTTCCATCGGCCCCCTGGTCTCGAGCCTGCGGCTCGCCGCTCCCTGGCGTGAGATCATCGTGGTGGACGATGGTTCGAGCGACGACACGGGTGCGCGCGCGACAGCGGCTGGCGCGAACGTGATTCGGCATCCGTACAACAAGGGCAACGGCGCCTCGGTAAAAACCGGCATACGGAACGCGGCCGGTGCCTTCATCCTGATCCTCGACGCCGATGGACAGCACCGGCCCGCCGACGCGGCGCGGCTCGTGGCCAAGCTCGGTGAATACGATCTGGCGGTCGGGGCGCGATCGAGCGCCACACAGGCGGGCTCGGCGCGCCGCCTGGGCAACGCCGTCCTGAACGGGCTCGCCAGCTACCTCACCGGGCGGCCCATTCCCGATCTGACGTCGGGCTTCCGCGCCGCGCGCCGCGAGTACTTGCTGGAATTTCTCCATCTGCTGCCGAACGGCTTTTCGACACCGACCACGACCACGCTCGCCTTCATCAAGGCCGGCTATAGCGTATGGTTCGAGCCGATCGAGGCGGCCCCGCGGCAGGGCGAATCGAAGATCAGGCTCGGCCCCGATGGCATACAGTTCTTCGTGATCCTCCTCAAAGTGATTACCATCTTCAGCCCGATGCGTGTCTTTCTTCCGTTGAGCGCCGTTTCGTTCGCGATCGGCAGCGCATACGCGATCTGGACGATTCTCACGCAGTCGCACGTCACGAACTCGTCGGTCCTGCTGATTCTGCTGAGCGTGATCATCTTTCTGGTCGGGCTCGTCTCCGAGCAAATCTCGTCCCTGCGTTTCGAGAGCCGGCGCCAATGACGACGTCGACGTCCACCAACCCCGCGGCGCTGGTCGTCGTGCCGACATACAACGAACACGAGAACCTGCCGCTGCTTGTCGATGGCCTGATGCGGCACGCGAACGTGCGGTTGCTCGTCGTGGACGACCAATCACCCGACGGCACGGGCCAGCTCGCCGACGAACTGGCGCGCCGGCATCAGGGCCGTATCTCCGTCCTCCACCGGACGAAGAATCGAGGGCTGGGGCGGTCGTACATCGACGGCCTCAAACTCGCGATCCGCGAGCCGGTCGACGTGATTTGTCAGATGGACGCCGACCTCTCGCACGATCCGGCCCAGCTGCCGCGGCTCATCGAGGGCACGGCCACCGGCGACGTCGTCATCGGCTCGCGCTATGTACCCGGCGGCGAGATCGTGAACTGGCCAAAGCGGCGTCTGCTGCTCAGCCGGTTCGCCAACATCTACGTCCGCACCGTGACGCGGCTGTCCGCGCACGACTGCACGAGCGGGTATCGATGCTGGCGTCGGGAAGCGCTCGCCGCGCTGCCGCTCGATCAGTTCATCTCCGACGGATATTCCTATCTCGTCGAGATGCTGTTCGTGGCGTCGCGGCACGGCCTCAGGGTCGTCGAGGTGCCCATCACGTTTGTTGAACGGCGCCTGGGCGAATCGAAGCTGTCGCGCGCGGTGATCGTGGAGTCGGCCGTGACGCCGTGGCGGCTGATCGCCACGCGCGGCCGGCAGGATCACCAGCCGCGCTGAGACGCCTTTTCATGCTATGGTTTAGGGACTTTTTGCATGTCAGTCCCTGCCTCCGCAAAGCCCGCGGGTCTGAGTGTCTTTTTTCCGGCGTACAACGACAGCGGCACCATCGCGAGCATGGTGATTCGCGCCGTTCAGGCAGCGTCGGAGCTGACGCCGGACTACGAAGTCATCATCGTCAACGACGGCAGCAGTGACGCGACGGCGGAGGTTGCCGACGAGCTCGCGCGCACGTACCCGCACGTCCGCGTCATCCATCACCCCAAGAACCGCGGCTATGGCGGTGCGCTGCAGACGGGCATCCGGTCCGCGACCAAGGAACTGATCTTCTACACCGACGGGGACGCGCAGTACGATCCGGCCGAGCTGGCGCTGCTGTGGGCGCAGCTCACGCCGGACGCCGATCTCGTCAACGGCTACAAGATCAGTCGATCGGATCCGCTGCATCGCATCATCATCGGGCGGCTGTACCACCACATTGTCAGCCTGATGTTCGGTCTGAAGATGCGCGATGTCGACTGCGACTTCCGTCTGATGCGCCGCTCGATGTTCGAGCGGATCGAGCTCGTGAAGAGCAGCGGCGTGATCTGCCTCGAGATGATGAAGAAGGTCCAGGATGCCGGCTTCCACATCGTCGAAGTGCCGGTTCATCACTTCCATCGCGCGTTCGGCAAGTCGCAGTTCTTCAATTTCCGCCGCATCTTCAAGACCGGCGTGGACGTGCTGCGCCTGTGGTTCGTCCTGGTGATCCGCCGCCAGCACCGCCGCTCACCGGCGACCTCGGTCGCCCCACGGCACTCGTGACAGCTGGAGAAACAGACTACCGCGAGTTCTACCGGGGCCAGCGAGTGATGGTCACCGGCGGCCTGGGCTTCATCGGCAGCAACCTCGCGCGGAGTCTCGTGGAGCTCGGCGCCGACATCCTCCTCGTTGACTCGCTCATCGACGACTACGGCGGCAACCTCTTCAACATCGACGGCATCGCCGATCGCGTGCGCGTCAACGTCGCGGACATCCGGCAGCAAAGCACGATGAACTACCTCGTGCGTGACCGCGCGGTGATCTTCAACCTCGCGGGCCAGGTCAGCCACATCGACAGCATGCGGGATCCGTACACCGATCTCGAGATCAATTGCCGCAGCCAGCTCACGCTGCTCGAAGCGTGCCGCAATCACAACCCCTCGGCGAAAGTCGTGTTCGCCGGCACGCGACAGGTCTACGGCCGGCCCGATTCACTGCCCGTGAGCGAGTCGCATCTCGTGCGTCCGACCGACATCAACGGCATCAACAAGGCGGCCGGTGAGTATTACCACCTCGTCTACAACAACGTGTTCGGTGTGCGCGCCTGCTCGCTGAGGCTCACGAATGTGTACGGCCCGCGCCAGCTGATCAAACACAACCGCCAGGGATTCATCGGCTGGTTCATCCGTCTCGCGATCGAAGGCAAGACGATCCAGATCTACGGCGACGGATCGCAGCTCCGGGATTTCGTGTACGTGGACGATGCCGCCGACGCCTTTCTTCGCGCCGGGGCGAACGACGGCTGCAACGGCGAGGCGTTCAACGTCGGGGGCGACGTCCCGGTCAGCCACAGCGATCTCGCGGCGGAGCTGGTGCGGATCTCGGGAGCAGGCCGCGTCGAATACGTGGCCTGGCCGCCCGACAAGAAGATCATCGACATCGGCAGCTTCTATGCCGACTCCAGCCGATTCGCGAACGCGACCGGCTGGAAGCCGACCGTTCCACTTTCCGAAGGCCTGCGGCGTACGATCGACTTTTACCGGGCGCACTTCTCCCAATACGTGGACGGCTCGCCGCGGCTGCAGGAGACACGGTGACGCGGCCGCGGATTCCGTTCCTCTCGCTCATGCCCGAAGCGGACGACGCGGCAGCCGTGCGCATGGCCGTTGAACGCGTCATCGCGCGGGGCTGGTTCGTGCTCGGGCCCGAGGTCGAAGCGTTCGAAACGGAATTCGCCTCGGCGATGGGCGCCGCGCACGCCGTCGGCGTCGGCAACGGCACCGACGCGATCGCGCTGATTCTCCGGGCGCTCGATATCGGGCCCGGCGACGAAGTGATCACGACGCCGGTGTCAGCGGCTTATACGGCGCTGGCGGTGATGATGGTGGGCGCGCGGCCGGTCTTCGCCGATATCGACCCGTCGAGGCTGACCATCGATCCGGAACACGTGGCGCAAGCCATCGGCCCTCGCACGCGCGCAATCCTGCCGGTGCATCTGTACGGACAACCGGCCGACATGACAGCCCTCGAGCGCCTGGCGGCGCGCCACGGTCTAGCGCTCGTCGAAGATTGCTGCCAGGCGCATCTGGCAACGGCGGCCGGACGCCCGGTGGGCACGATCGGGGTGGCGGGCGCGTTCAGCTTCTACCCGACGAAAAATCTCGGGGCGCTCGGCGATGGCGGCGCGGTGGTGACGAACGACCGCGCGCTCGCCGAACGGATCAGACGTCTGCGCAACGGCGGCCAGATCGATCGCTACCGGCACGACGAGTTCGGCGTCAATTCGCGCCTCGACGAAATGCAGGCCGCGATCCTGCGCGCGCGGCTGCCGCGTCTCGCCGGCTGGACGGCGCGACGCCGGGGGCTTGCCGCGCGTTACCGGGCGGGGCTCGCGGGCGGACCGGTCAACGTTCCGGCCGAGCACGATCCCGGGCATGTGTATCACCTGTTTCCCGTTCGCGTCAGCGGCCGGGCCGATCTGCAGGCGCGCCTTTCGACCGACGGCATCGAGACACTCGTTCATTATCCCGTTCCGATTCCACGCCAGCCCGCGATGGCCGGCCTGAACCCTCGCGAATGCCCCGAGGCGGTGCGCGCGTGCGACGAGATCCTCTCGTTGCCGCTCCATCCGGGCCTGACGGACCCCGAGATCACTGACATCGTGACGTCGTTGAAAGGACACTACGCGTGCGTGCGCTCATAACCGGCGGCGCCGGTTTCATCGGATCCCATCTGGCCGAAGCCCTGCTCGAGCACGGCGACAAGGTCATCGTCATCGACAACCTGTCGACCGGCTCCATCGACAACATCATGCACCTCAAGGGCCGCGCCGGGTTCGAGTACTTCATCGAGTCGGTCGACAACGAGCCCTTCCTTGCCGAGCTCATCGACCGGAGCGATGTGGTGTTTCATCTCGCTGCCGCCGTGGGGGTGAAGCTGATCGTGGAACAGCCGGTGTACACGATCGAAACGAACATCCACGGGACCGAAGTCGTGCTGAAGCACGCGAACAAGAAGAAAAAGCTTGTCGTGATCGCTTCGACGTCCGAGGTGTACGGGAAAAGCGAGGACGTGCCGTTCCGCGAGGACTCCGACCTCGTGATGGGACCGACGCCCAAACACCGATGGGCGTACGCGTGCAGCAAGGCGATCGACGAGTTCCTGGCGCTGGCGTACTGGAAAGAGCGCAAGCTGCCCGTCATCATCGTCCGGTTCTTCAACACGGTTGGGCCGCGCCAGACCGGTCAGTACGGAATGGTGATTCCGAATTTCGTCGAGCAGGCGCTGGCTGGCAAGCCCATCACGGTGTTTGGCGACGGAACCCAGTCGCGTTCCTTTACGCACGTGGCCGACGTGGTCGGGGCGCTGATCAAGCTCATGAACGAACCCAAGGCCATCGGTCAGGTCATCAACCTCGGCAACATCCAGGAGATCACCATCAGCCAGCTGGCCGAACGCGTGCGCGCGCTCAGCGGGTCGAAGTCCCCAATCACGCTGATTCCGTACGATGAAGCCTATGAATCTGGTTTCGAGGACATGCCTCGACGGGTCCCCGATCTGTCGAAGGCCGAGGCCATGATCGGCTACAAGCCGAAGTATTCCCTCGAAGACATCCTGACGCAGGTGATCGCCTACTTCCGCCAGAAGAGCTGAACATCGGCGTCCGGCGCGACGCGTGACTTCCTCACGGGACGGCGCGTATACTCGTAAGACACGCTGTGCAAAGAGGTTATATGCGCGCTTTTTCAATCCTCACGTTGGCGGCTTTCGCGTGGCTGGCTCCTGGATCGCAGGCGTTCGCCGACGTTCAGATCTCCATCCACGACGGCCGCGTGACGCTCACGGCAAAAGACGCCACGGTGCGCCAGATTCTGACCGAGTGGGCGCGCGTCGGCCGTACGCGGATCGTGAACATCGAGCGAATCGCCGGTGCGCCGATCACGATGGAGCTGACGAACGTGCCGGAGCAGGAAGCGCTCGACCTGTTGATGCGCTCGCTCAGCGGCTACCTCGTCGCGCCCCGCTCGCCGATCGTCTCGGACGCGTCGCAGTTCGATCGCATCATCGTGCTGCCGGCCGCCGCCTCGCCCCGGCCTGCGCTCTCGGCGGGCTCTCCACCGCCGCCCGCGCCTTTCGGACAACTGAACGGCATCATGCCGCAGCCCGAAGATGAGGGGCCGAACGGTCCCTCGCTGCCGCCCGCGCTCTCGCCGATTTTCAACAACACGCCGCAGGGAAACCCGCGGCGCCCGGGCAACACCCAGTCGCCCGGCCCCGGTCTCGTCGGCCCATTCCCACCCCAGAATGAGCAGCAGGTGCCGCCACCCATGCCGACGCCGGCTACTCCCGGCGCAATGCCGGTTCAGCCCGGCGCGCAGCCGACCGCGAACCCGTTTGGCGCCGTCTCCGCGCCCGGCATGATTGCCGCCCCTGCGGCGACGCAGCCGGGACAGATCGTCCCGCAGGGACCGCAACCGGGACCGCAACCCCGGCGCTCGCCGAACGATAACTGATGCCTCTGGTGGACGAGGTCGGCGTGGCGATCGCGGACGCGATGCGTCAGCGCGAGACCGTGCGCCTCAGCGCGCTCAGGATGCTCAAAGCGGCGTTCATGAACAAGAGCATCGAGAAGAAGCACGACCTCGACGATGCCGAGGCGCGGCAGGTGGTCGCCGCGCTCGTCAAACAGCGCAAAGACTCAATCGAACAGTTCACGAAAGGCGGCCGCCAGGATCTCGCCGACAAGGAAGCGGCTGAGATCGTTGTCCTCGAGGCCTACCTGCCCGCCGCCGCCGATTCCGCGACTGTCGATGCGGCAGTCGCCGCGGCCATCGCCGAGACCGGCGCGACCTCGCCCAAGGACATGGGTCGCGTCATGAAAGCCGCGATGGCGAAGCTCGTGGGACAGCACGTCGATGGCAAGACGGTGAACGAGCTCGTGCGCAAGCATCTCGGCGGCGCTTGACCGTATCGCGTCCGCCCCTCCTCGCCCACTCGGCTGGCCTCACAGGCGCCGCGACACTCGTCAGCCGGATTCTGGGCCTGCTCAGGGATCAAGTCCTCGCCGCCATCTTTGGCGCCAGCAATGACATGGACGCCTTCGTCGTGGCGTTCCGCATCCCGAACCTCGTCCGCGATCTGTTCGCCGAAGGCGCCATGAGCGCCGCGTTCGTGCCCACGTTCACGGAGCGGCTCGCGCTCGACGGCAAGAACAGCGCGTGGCGTCTGGCCAACAACCTGCTGGGGGCTCTCCTCGTCACCACTTCTGCGCTGGTGGTGCTGGGGATCGTCTTCGCGCGCCCGCTCGTAACTCTGTACGCGGGGGATTTCGCCCGCGTCCCGGGAAAGGTGGATCTCACCATCCGGCTGACCCGGATGCTGCTTCCGTTTCTGCCCATGGTCGCCGGTGCGGCGGCCCTGATGGGTATGCTCAACTCCCTGCACTACTTCTTTGTGCCGGCGCTGGCGCCGGCGCTTTTCAACATCGCCACCATCGTCTGCGCGTTTCTCCTCGTGCCGTTGATGCCCGCGCTCGGATTGCCTCCGATTACCGCCATCGCGATTGGAGCGCTGCTCGGCGGTGTGCTGCAGGTGCTCGTGCAGTGGCCGCCGCTGCGGCGGGAGGGGTTCCGGTATCGCTTCATGCTCGATGTGCGTGAACCGGGACTCCGGCGCGTGCTGATGCTGATGGGCCCGGGCACGATCGGCCTTGCCGCGACACAGGTGAATCTGTTCGTGAACACGCTGCTGGCGACCACTCAGGGCACGGGCGCCGTCTCATGGTTGTCGTTCGCGTTCAGGTTGATGTACCTCCCCATCGGGCTGTTCGGTGTGTCCATTGCGACGGCGGCGCTGCCCGCCGTGTCCCGCTTCGCGGCGGTGGGCGACGAAGACGGAATCCGCCGGACCGCGGCGCAGGCAATGGCGATGATGATGGTCCTGAACGTGCCCGCCACGCTCGGCCTCGTGACGCTGGCCGATCCGATCGTCCGGCTGTTGTTCGAGCGCGGACACTTTACGGCGTCCGATACGGCGTCGACGGCCGCCGCCCTGAGGTTCTACGCCATCGGGCTGATTGGCTACGCGACGGCCCGAATCATTTCGCCGGTGTTCTACGCGATGAAGCGCAGCCGTGTGCCGGTCGTCGTCAGCGTTTGCACGGTCGCTATCAACCTTGCCGCGAATATCGCGCTCGTGCGCCTGATGGGGTTCAGAGGACTCGCGTTGGGAACGTCGCTGGCGATGCTGGTCAATGGCGTCGCGCTTTTGGTGCTGTTGCGCCGGCGCCTGCACGGTGTCGAGGAGGCTTACCTCAGCATGACGTTCGTCAAGGTCACGGTCGCCGCCGGGCTGATGGCTGCCGTCGCGGTTACCGTCGAGCGGCTTGCGGGACGCCTGATACCTGGCGGCGCCAGCGTCTTACAGGCGGCGCGGCTAGGCCTGGCCATCGCTGCCGGCCTGGCCACGCTGGCCAGCGCTGCAAAGCTGCTGCGAATTCGTGAATTCGATGCCGCCATTGCCGGGGTCAGGGCCAGACTGATGTAGTACGATTCAGGACTTCAGCAATGCCTCGATATCCCTCTCGCTACGTGTCCCAGTCGTCTTCGTTTTCGATCGGACCGGGACCGATTTCGACGGCGCTCAAGACGATCATCGCGGCGAACGTGGTGATGTTCCTGATCACCACGTTTGTACCGCAGCTGCGCATCACGCTCGGACTCGTTCCGGCCTGGGTCCTGCGCGACGGGCGCGTGTGGACGCTCGTCACGTACATGTTCGTGCACGCCGACACGCTCCACATCCTCTTCAACATGCTGATCCTGTGGTTCATCGGGGCGGAGCTCGAACGCCTCTGGGGATCCGCGGGATTTGCGAAGTTTTACTTCACGGCGGGGATTGGCGCGGGAATCCTGACCACCCTCCTGTCGCTCATTTCGTACGGCCCGCTGGCGCAGCTGAACAGCTCGGACATCATCGGCGCGTCGGGCGCGATCTACGGTCTGTTGCTCGCGTATGCGATCTACTTTCCCAACCGCCTGATCCCGCTCTATTTCGTCTTCCCTATCCCGGCGCGGATCTTCGTCCTCATCCTGGGATCGATCGCGTTTTTGTCATCGATCTCGGCAAACGGCGGCGGCGTGGCCAACGCCACCCACCTGGGCGGCCTCCTCGTCGCGTATGTGTATCTCAAAGGCCTGCGGTTGCGGCTCAGTCCCTGGGCGGAAGTGAAGTATCGATATGTGAAGTGGAAGATCGGCCGCGCCCGGAAGAAGTTCGACGTCTATTCGGGCGGCCGCTCCGGCAAGGACGAGAACAACCGCTGGGATCGACGGGTGCACTGACCGGAACGAATCAGCGCCGCAGGTAGTCGTCCGTGTGATCCAGCCAGTCCTGGCGGATGGGGCTGAAGACGTCGAGCTCGAACGTGTCTTCGAGCGCCTCGGCCTGGTGCTCGACCCACGACGGAATGTGGAGCACCTCTCCTTCGCGCAGCGTCACTTCCATCCCGCCGACCAGAAACTTGAGCGCGCCCTGAAGAACATAGGTCATCTGCTCGCTCTCGTGCGAGTGCATCGGCACGAGGCACCCTTGTTTCAAATAGACCTGCGCGAGCATTTCCCGTTCGCCTGTCACGATCTTCCGCGACAGCGTCTCCGTGACTTTCTCCAGCGCAATTTCATCCCAGCGGTGGAGGCGCACGGGCGCGGTGCTCATGTTTTCACGGCTCACCGGGCCAATACTACCATTCGGGCTGGATGTATAATTCGGTTGGCATGAAGGCCTCCACCGTGGTGAACGGCCGCGAGGCGACGGCGGCAACCCCGTCGTCGGATACATCCGCCTCGGGCGGAGCAGATCTCGGCGAAGCCGACCTGCTGCGAGCGTATCGGTGCATGCTCCTCTCTCGGAAGATCGACGACAAAGAAATCAAGCTCAAGGATCAGAGCAAAACCTACTTTCAAATCAGCGGCGCCGGACACGAGGCCGTCCTCGTCGCGGCCGGCATGGTGCTCAAGGCGGGATACGACTGGTTTTTTCCGTACTACCGCGATCGGGCGCTCTGCCTGCAGCTTGGCGTGACACCGCTCGACATGCTGCTGGCGAGCGTCGGGGCGAAAGACGACCCGAGTTCCGGCGGACGCCAGATGCCGTCGCACTGGGGCGCCAAGGCCCTCAACATCGTGTCGGGATCGAGCGCGACGGGCATGAAGGTTCTGCACGCCATTGGCGCCGCGGAAGCCGGCATGATCTACGACCGCGTCAGGGTCATCCCGGATCGCGACGCGAGGTATCACGGCGACGAGGTCGTATATGTCTCACTCGGCGACGGCACGACGAGCGAAGGCGAATTCTGGGAGGCGCTCAACGCCGCGTGCCTGAAGCGCCTGCCGGTGTTGTTTCTCGTCGAAGACAACGGCTACGCGATTTCGGTGCCTGTCGAGGCCCAAACCGCCGGCGGCGATATCTCTCGACTGGTCAGCTCGTTTCCGGGCCTGCATGTCGAGTCCGTCGACGGCACCGATTTCGTCGCCAGCTACCGGGCACTCCACGCGGCTGCCGCCTACGTCCGGAGCCGCCAGGGCCCCGCGTTCGTGCACGCGCGCGTCATCCGGCCGTACTCGCACTCCCATTCCGACGATGAGAAGCTCTACAAGACGCCGGCGGAGCGTGAGCACGAAGCGGCGCGCGATCCGCTTAAACGGTTCGCCGATTTCCTGCGCGCGAAGCACATCGCAACCGACGCAGATCTGGCAGCGACGCTGGCCGAGGTCGAAGCCGAGATCAACGAGGCCGCGCACACTGCTCTGCAGGCGCCAAAGCCAGCCAGGGACACGGCCACGCTCTGGGTTTACTCCCCCGATGTGGATCCGGCGTCGGACGCGTTCGACACGCCCGCGCATCCCGAGGGGAAGGCAGACTCGATGGTTGCCGCCATCAACCACACGCTCAAGGACGAGATGGCGCGCAATCCCCGAATTGTCGTGTTCGGAGAAGACGTGGCGGATGCGAGCCGGCACGAGGCGCTCGGGGTCGTGCTGGGCAAGGGCGGCGTGTTCAAGCTCACGCACGGGCTGCAGCGGCTGTTTGGCGACGACCGCGTCTTCAATTCTCCGCTCGCCGAGGCGGCCATCATCGGGCGGGCGGTCGGAATGGCCGTGCGCAACCTGAAGCCGGTGGTGGAAATACAGTTCTTCGATTACATCTGGCCGGCCATGATGCAGTTGCGCGACGAGATGGCGATGCTTCGCTATCGGTCTGGCAACAATTTCTCCTGCCCGATGGTCGTTCGCGTCCCCATCGGCGGCTACGTCAAGGGCGGGCCGTACCACAGCCAGTCCGGCGAGAGCATCTTCGCGCACTGCCCCGGCATTCGCATCGCGTTTCCGTCCAACGCCGCCGACGCGGCCGGACTTCTGCGGACCGCCATCCGTTGCGACGATCCGGTGATGTTTCTCGAGCACAAGCACCTGTATCGCCAGACGTACAACAAGAGCGAGTATCCCGGCAAAGACTTCATGATTCCGTTCGGCAAGGCGAGCCTGCGCCGCGACGGATCCGATGTCGTCGTGGTCACGTGGGGCGCGCTGGTGCAGCGATCGCTCGTCGCCGCGCACCAGGCCGAAAAAGACGGCATCAGCGCGGCCGTGCTCGACCTCCGGACCATCGCGCCGTACGACTGGGAGGCCATCGCGACGCTCGTCGCCCGCACGAACAGGGTGGTCGTCGCGCACGAAGATCAGCTCACGTGCGGCTTCGGCGCCGAGATTGCCGCGAGAATCGCCGGCGATCTCTTCGAGCATCTCGATGCCCCGATTCGCCGCGTCGGAGCGCTCGATACGCCGGTCGCCTACTGCCCCGACCTCGAGGACGTCATCCTGCCGCAGCCCGCGGACATCCTGAAAGCGATTCGAGAAACGGCCCGCTACTAAGACACTGGAGATCGCATCGTGAAGACGCGCTCTGCTCTTTCGTGCGTCAGTGTCTTCGTGACGGCTGCCACACCCGCGCTCCTCGCCCTGAGCACGGTGGTCCTGCGATCGGCCGACTCGATCCCCGCTCATATCGCGGGACGATTCAGGGACGCCACAGGCTTCGAGCGGTCGGCGTCCGGGCAGTACTTCGTTTTCGATCGCCGGAGCCAGATCGTCTTCGGCGTCGACGCGGACCGCCAGAGCGCGTGGGAGATCGTGCACATCGGCAGCGAACCGGGCCGCATCATCAACCCGGTCGCCTTCGCCTCTGAGCCATCGGGCACGTTCGTCGTCGCCGACGCGCCGAACAACCAGGAGCGGATTCAGATCTTCACGCCCGCCGGCTTCAGGATCGGCGGCTTTCTTCTGCCGGGCCGCGCGCGGGCCCGCGTGGTTCTCGACGGCCTGGCCTTGAACGGCATTGGTTCACTGCAGTACACGGGGAAATCCGTCCTGCTCTCGCATCCGGACACCGGTTCCCTCATCACCGAATACTCGCTGGCCGGCACACCGATAAGGTCGTTCGGCGCTCTGAGGCGAACGGGCCACGAAGACGACCAGGCGCTTCACGTCGCGCTGAACGGCGGCCTGCCGGTGATCGACCCGCGCGGAGGCTTCTTCTTTGTCTTTCAGAGCGGCGAGCCCGTGTTCCGGAAATACGATGACGCAGGGACGCTGGTCTTCGAGCGCCGTATTCAGGGCCGCGAAATCGACGACGTTGTCGCCCACTTGCCGACGAGATGGCCGGCTCGTGGGGCGGATGCCGGCGAACTGCCGATTGCGCCGCCGACCATCCGCACGGCGGCCGCCGACAGGAACGGTCACCTGTGGATCAGCTTCGTCGAGCCGTTCACCTACGAATTCGACGCGGACGGCGACAAGGTGCGCACGGTGCAATTTCGCGCCGCGGGGATCGTGTCGCCAAACCACCTGTTCTTCGATGCGGCGGGACGGGTTCTGGTGACTCCCGGCCTCTACATGTTCGACGTGAAGTAGCAGGAGCGCCACGACGGCCCTGCGGACGGCGCGTTGTAACATGATGGGTTGATGTCGCTGATTCGCACGGTGGCTGTTCTCGGTGCGGGAACGATGGGTGCGCAGATTGCCGCGCACTTCGCCAACGCGGGCGTCCCGGTCCTGCTCCTCGATCTCACGGCCGACATCGCGCGTGACGGCCTCAAGCGGGCACGCGCCCTCAAACCCGATCCGTTGTTCACGCCAGACACCGCGCCCCTGATCACGATCGGCGGATTCGACGCGGATTTCGGCCGCCTGGACGGCGTCGACTGGATTCTCGAGGCCGTTGTCGAGCAGCTTGATGTGAAGCGCGCGTTGATCGAGCGCATCGAAGCCGTGCGGCGGCCGGACAGCATCATCACGTCGAATACCTCGGGCATTCAACTTTCGCGTATTGCCGACGGACGGAGCGCCGGGTTCCGGCGGCACTGGCTGGGCACGCATTTCTTCAACCCACCGCGCTATCTGGCACTCCTCGAGGTGATCCCGACCGCTGATACGGATCCAGGTGTCGTCGCACGGGTGTCCGAGTTCGCAGATCGCCGCCTCGGCAAGGGCGTGGTCGTCGCGAAGGACACGCCGAATTTCATCGCCAATCGCATCGGCCTGTACGGCGTCATCACGGTTCTGCGAACGCTCGAGGATGGAGGGTTGACGATCGAGGAGATCGACGCCATCACGGGCCCCGCGCTCGGACGACCGAAGAGCGCCACGTTCCGGACGATGGATATCGCCGGGCTCGATGTGCTCGGACATGTCGCGCGCAATCTCTCAACGCAACTGCCGGCCGGAGAAGCGCAGGCGTTTGCGCTGCCGCCGCTCGTCAACACGCTGATCGACGAAGGACGGGTTGGCGAGAAGGCCGGCCACGGATTCTACAAGCGCGAAAAGACGTCGCGGGGCTCCGAGATCCTGACGCTCGATCCGCCGACGATGACATACCGGGCGAGAAAGTCCCCGCGCCTGGCGGCGCTCGATGCGGCACGGGCGATTGACGACGTCGCCGGGCGAACCAGAACGCTCTTCCTCGGTCATGACAACGTGGGCACATTCCTGCGCGCGACCCTCGGCCCGCTGCTGTTGTACGCGGCACGAGTCGCGCCCGATATCGCCTACTCGATCGATGACGTCGACCGCGCGATGCGGTGGGGCTTCGGCTGGGAGATGGGACCCTTCGAAATCTGGGACGCCATCGGTGTACGTGAAGTGCTGACGGCATGTGGGGACGTCGATCCGCCGCCGATCGTTGCCGAACTGCTCCGCGCCGGCCGCAACCGGTTTCGCGACGCGGCGCTGCCGGCTTCCGGCCCCGATCGACAGCTGCTGGACGGTGCAAAGAAGAGCCGCGGAGTTGTGAAGACGAATCCGGGCGCCAGCCTGGTGGACCTCGGCGATGGAGTGCTGGCCGTCGAGTTCCATTCGAAAATGAACACGGTAGGCGGCGACACGCTCGAGATGCTGCACGCCGGCGTCAAGGAAGCATCGTCGAACTTCGCCGCGCTTGTTGTCGGCAACGATGCACCGAATTTCTCGGCGGGCGCGAACCTGATGCTGCTGCTCCTCGAGGCGCAGGAGGGCAACTGGGACGACCTCGATTTGATGGTGCGGTCGTTTCAGGGCACCACGCGGGCCCTGCAGTACGCGGACGTTCCCGTGATTGTCTGCCCGGCAGGGATGACGCTGGGCGGCGGCTGCGAAATCGCGCTGCACGGCGACCGGATACAGGCGGCGGCCGAGAGCTACATCGGCCTGGTTGAGGCCGGCGTCGGCCTGATTCCCGCCGGCGGTGGCGCCAAGGAGATGCTCGCGCGATCGGTTGAGGGCCTGACGGATCCGCGGGCGGATCTGCTGCCAACGGTACAGAAGGTGTTCGAGACCATCGGCTTTGCCAAAGTGTCGACCAGCGGCGCCGACGCGCGACGCCTCGGCCTGTTACGGCCGGTGGACGCGATCACGATGAACCGCGAACGCCTGATGGCCGATGCGAAGGCCGTCGCGCTCGATCGCGTGCGCGAAGGCTATCGCCCGCCGGTGCCACGAACGGCCATCCCGGTCGGCGGCGAGGCCGTTCTGGCGCCGCTGAAGCTGGGCGTGCATCTGGCCTGGCGCGCCGGCCGCATCAGCGACCACGATGCGCTCGTCGGACGAACGCTCGCCGGCGTGCTGGCAGGCGGGCCGCTGCCGCATCAGACCACCGTGTCCGAGCAATACCTGCTGGATCTCGAGCGGGAGGCGTTCCTCAAGCTGTGCGGTGAACGCAAGACGCTCGAGCGAATTCAGCATACGCTCAAGACCGGCAAGCCGCTGAGGAACTGATGCCTGTGCCCGGGGAAGAGAAAGAGGAAGTGGAAGTCAAAGACCTGGGCAACGGCCGAGTGCTCGTGCTCGTGCCGGGCATTCCGGGTCCCTGGCAGTACGTCGGCCCCGCGGTCGACGCCCTGGCGGCGCGCTTCCATGTCGTCACCTTTTCCCTCGGGGCGGACATGACGGATGCCCGGTCCCTTGTAGAGAGTGAGGTCGAGCGGGTGAAAGGGATCCTCGACGCACGCCGGCTCGAGCGCGCGATTGTCTGCGGCATCTCGTACGGCGGCGTTGTCGCGACCTCGTTTGCAGCGAGATATCCATCGCGGACAAGCGCCCTCGTCATTGCCTCGGCGCCGGGTGCTGGCTGGCATCTGAGGCCTCGCCACGAGATCTATGCCCGATGGCCGCTGATATTTGGTCCCCTGTTCCTCGCCGAATCGCCGTTCCGGCTGAGGGCCGAGTTAGCTGCGGCGTTGCCTGCCCTTTCTGACCGCTGGAGGTTTGCGCGCTGGCAGCTCGGCACGTTCGTCGGCAGACCGTTTTCCCTGTCGCAGATGGCCGCCCGTGCGCGCGCGCTCGCCTCGCACGACATCGTCGCCGACTGCCAGCGTGTCGCGGCCCCGACGCTCGTCGTCACCGGTGAGCGCGACCTGGACCGGGTCGTTCCTGTCGACAGCACCGCGACCTACTCCCAGCTCATTCCAGGCGCCAGAAGCGCCGTGCTGGAGCGCACCGGCCACCTCGGAACGATCACAAGGCCGGCGATGTTTGCTGACATGGTGCATGTGTTCGTCCGACAAATGGCGGAGGCGGTGGCCTGATGCGCGTTCGCGAGATCCCTGGTCCGGTTGGTCCGCTCGAAGTGCTGCTGGAGGAGCCGCCGGCGACAGCGGGCGTCAACGCCGACGGCCTCGTCGAACGCGGCCAGGCAAACGGCCTGCACGCCGCGGTCGTCATCGCGCATCCGCATCCGCAGCACGGCGGCACGATGCACACCAAAGCGATCTATCAGTCGGCGAAAGCATTTTGCCGCATCGGTTGTTCTGTGCTGCGCTTCAACTTCCGCGGCGTCGGCACGAGCGCAGGGAGCTACGCGGATGGCGTCGGCGAAATGGATGATTTCCGGGCCGCGCTCGACTTCATGCACGGACGGTATCCCGGCGTACCCCTCTGGGCGATGGGGATGTCGTTTGGCTCCTGGATCGCCCTGACCGCTGGCGCCGGCGATCCGCGTGTGTCGACGCTGGTGGGCATCGCGCCGCCGCTCGCGCGCTACGACTTCGAGGCTGTTCGCGTGAGCGACAAGCCGAAATTCTTCATCCAGGGCGAACGTGATGAACTGTGCCCCCTGAAGGAGATGCAGGCGTTCTACGCGCGCGCGGCCGATCCGAAGGAGCTGGTGGTCATCGACGCCGCCGATCATCTGTTCGACGGCAAGCTTGCCGACGTCGCCGAAGCGATCGAGGATCTCCTGGGAGACTGGCCCCGATGAACGACGCCGTTATCGTGTCCGCGGTCCGCACGCCAGTCGGCAAGGCGCCGAACGGCACGCTCCGCGGTACGCGGCCCGACGAACTGGCCGCCACCGTCATCGCCGAAGCGATTCGAAGAGCGCCAGGTCTCAGCGCGTCTGAACTGGACGATGTGATTCTGGGATGCGCGATGCCGGAGGGCGAACAGGGGCTGAACGTGGCTCGGATTGCGAGTCTTCGAGCGGGCGTGCCCGTGTCGGCCTCCGCGGTGACGATCAACCGGTTCTGCTCCTCGGGTCTCCAGGCGATCGCATTCGCCGCCGAACGCATCATGTGCGGCTTTGCCTCGGCGATTGTCGCCGGCGGCACCGAGTCGATGAGCCTTGTGCCGATGGGCGGCAACAAGCTGTCGCCGAATCCGCGTCTGGTGGATTCTTACCCCGACGTCTATCTGAGCACGGGCCTGGTCGCCGAAAATCACGCGCGCGAGTCGGGAATCTCCCGCGAAACTCAGGACGCGTTCGCGCTCGCCAGCCACAAGCGTGCAATAGCCGCCGCGGATGCGGGCCGCTTCGCCGAGGAACTCGTGCCCGTCACGGCCCGGGTCGTGGACGCGAGTCCTGGAAGCGCCCGGCCGGCCACGCGGGACGTGGTGTTCGCAGCAGACGAGGGTCCGCGGAGGGACACATCGCCTGAAGCGTTGGCGTCGTTGAAGCCGGCTTTTCATGCGCTCGGGACGGTCACTGCCGGCAATTCTTCACAGACAAGCGACGGGGCCGCCGCGGTCATCGTGACGTCCGCGGCTTACGCGCGCGAGCGCGGGCTGACGCCGCTGGCGCGGTTCGTGGCCTTTGCCCACGCCGGCGTCGAGCCTGAACGCTTCGGCATTGGTCCCGTGCCGGCCGTTCAAAAGGTGCTGAAGCTCGCCGGTTTGACGCTGGACCAGATGGATCTGGTCGAGCTCAACGAGGCATTTGCCGCGCAGGTGCTGGCCTGCCTCAAGGAACTGCCGATCGATCCCGGCCGGCTGAACGTCAACGGCGGCGCGATCGCCCTCGGTCATCCGCTGGGCTGCACGGGCGCCAAGCTCACGACCACGATTCTTCACGAAATGCGGCGCCGGAACGCCCGGTACGGACTGGTCACGATGTGCGTCGGCGGGGGGATGGGCGCCGCCGGGATCTTTGAGAGAATGTAAACATGCCGACGAGTGAGACCGCACAGCTTCGCGGCGGCGCCTGGCTCATCGAGCCGAGCGATCCGCACGATGTGCTGACGCCCGAGAAGCTGACCGACGAGCAGCGGCTGATCGGCGCCACGACCCAGCAGTTCGTCGAGCAGGAGGTCCTCCCGGCGCTCGACCGCCTCGAGCAGCACGACTGGTCGGTCGCGCGGCAGCTTGTCGGGCGGTGCGGGGAGCTCGGGCTGCTCGGAGTGGACGTGCCGGAGGACTACGGCGGCGTCGACCTCGACAAAGTGACATCGCTGCTCGTCAGCGAGCGGATGGCGAGCGCCGCGTCGTTTGGCGCCACGTTTGGCGGACAAACCAACCTCACGCTGCTGCCGCTGCTGCTGTTCGGCACCGAGGCGCAGAAGCGGAAGTACATTCCGAAACTGCTGACGGGCGAGCTCATCGGCGCCTACTGCCTCAGTGAGACAGGCTCCGGTTCCGACGCATTGGGCGCCAAGTCGCGTGCGTCCCGTCAGCCGGACGGCAGCTTTCTGCTCAACGGCGAGAAGATGTGGATTACCAACGGCGGCTTCGCCGACATTTTCATCGTCTTTGCCAAAATCGACGGCGAGCAGTTCACCGCGTTCATCGTGGAACGGGCCTTCGGCGGCGTCACCAGCGGCAAGGAAGAGCACAAGATGGGCCTCCATGGTTCATCGACCACGGCCGTGATCCTCCAGGACGTGAGGGTGCCGGCTGAAAACGTGCTCGGCGAGGCCGGCAAGGGCCACAAGGTCGCCTTCAACGTCCTCAATTTCGGCCGGTTCAAGCTTGGCGGCATGTGCAGCGGCGGCGCGCGCACCGCGATTGGCGAGGCTGCGAAGTACGCGGCGGCTCGAAAACAATTCGGACAGCCGATCGCGACCTTCGGCGCGATTCGTCACAAGCTGGGCGAGATGATCGTGAGGACGTACGCCGTCGAGAGCCTGCTCTACCGAATGGCCGGCATGATCGACGCGCGCATCGCATCCACGCCTCACGATGCGAACGACGGATCCGTGTCGCTGGCCGTGCTCGAGGAATACGCCATCGAAGCGTCCATCGCCAAGGTGGCCGGCAGCGAAGTGCTCGATTACGTGCTCGACGAGAACATCCAGATTCACGGAGGAAACGGCTTCGTGAAGGACTATCCCGCCGAGCGCCACTACCGCGACGCCAGGGTGAATCGTATTTTCGAAGGCACGAACGAGATCAACCGGCTGCTGATTCCCGGGATGCTGGCGCGCAGGGCCATCAAGGGCGACGTCGCGATCATCTCGGCCGCGAAAGCGCTGCAGGACGAACTGCTCGGCCCGCCCGAGCTGCCGTCTGGCGGCGACGGCCCGTTGTCCGACGAGCGACGGGCCGTGGACGCGTTCAAGAAAACCGCGCTGATGGTATTCGGCCTCGCCATGCAGACGTACGGACAGAAGCTCGCCGACCAGCAGGAAGTGCTCATCAACGCCGCAGACATCATGATCGACGTCTTCAGCGCGGAAAGCGCCGTCCTGCGGGCACTGGCGCAGGGGGATCGGACGCCGCGTGCCGCGCTGCACGTGGACGCGGCACGGGTATTCGTCAACGATGCCGCGATGCGCATCGACGCCTCCGCCCGTCAGGCGCTCGCCGCCATGACGCAGGGCGATACGCTGAGGACGATGCTGGCGGCGTTGAGGCGGCTGATGAAGTTCACGCCGATCGATACCGTCACACTGCGGCGTCGCCTCGCAGATGAGGCGGTTGCGCGTGGAGGCTACATCTTTGCGTAAATGGATCGCGTGTGCGCTGGTGGCAGGAGCGGCCGCCTGCGCCAGCAGGCCGCCAGACGATTCGCGGGATTACGCGGCGAAGGTGGCGTCGGACCGGGCGGCCAAAGACGCGGCGTTTCTGGCTGCCAACGACCCCATCCCGAAATCGCGGCACGATCAATTTCTGCCGCTGGCGTACTTTCCCATCGAACCTGATTACAGCGTCCCGGCCGCGCTGAAACCGAGCAACGACCGGACGATTATCGAGATGCCGACGTCGACGGGCACCAACCGAAAAATGCGGCGCGCCGGCACGCTGGAATTCACCCTGAAGGGTCAGCCGCTCAAACTGACGGCATTGAACGAGGTCGGCGAGGATCCCAGCCACCTGTTCGTGCCGTTCAGCGATCTCACCAGCGGAACGGAGACGTACGCGGCGGGCCGCTTCATGGATCTGAACCGCAACGGTACGGGAATCTACGAGGTAGACTTCAACCGCGCCTACATTCCGTACTGCTACTACAACCCGACGTACGAATGTCCGTATCCGCCGAAGGAAAACCGCTTGAGTATTCCCATTCGCGCCGGCGAACGGATGAAAAAGTAAGTGCTGCGCGCCATCGTCTTCGATTTTGACGGCGTCATCGCCAACAGCGAGCCGTTGCACTTCCGGGCTTTCCGCGACGTACTTGCGGACCGCGGCGTCACGTTGACCGAGACCGATTACTACACGCGGTACCTTGGGTTCGACGATCTGGGCGCGTTCCGGGCCATCGGCAGGGATCAGGGGCAAACCTGGACGGCGGCTCACCTTCGCTCGTTGACCGACGATAAGGCCGTCCGGATGGAAGCGCTCGAGCGGGATGCGTCGGTCCTCTTTCCCGGCGCGGTCGAAGCGATTCAGCGCACGGCCGCAGCTGTCCCGATCGCCATCGCGTCCGGCGCGCTCGGCGCAGAAATCCGGCGCGTCCTCGACGGGGCGAACCTGACGCGCCACTTCGCGGCCATCGTGGCAGCCGAGGACACGGCGGCCGGTAAACCCGCGCCTGATCCGTATCAGCGGGCCGTGGCTCTTCTGTCGACCGCGATGAACACGGACGTGCTGGCGCCTGGCGACTGCGTGGCGATCGAGGATTCACGCTGGGGCATTGCGTCTGCCCGCGCGGCCGGGCTTCGCGCGGTCGGCGTGACGACGAGTTACGACGCCGGCGAACTGGCCGAGGCGGACTTGATTATCGGTTCGCTCGCCGAACTCGACGTCGCGAACTTGCAGCGCCTGCTATTCTAGTGGCGTGTATCAACGGGCAGGCGGGCCACTGAAGCCGTGATCGGCGAGCAATCGGTCCGGAATTTTACGCTCGCCGCACACAGCCCCGACCCGGAGCTCGCCAACGCGGCGCTGATGATCGCGCGTCTGGAGTATCCCGGGCTCGACGCCCGGCCGTATCTGGACCAACTCGACCGGCTCGGCCGTGAAGCGCGTCAACGGCTTGCGGAAGCGGTGGCCGCGCCGCGCGACGCACCGCCGGGAGTCGATGCGGACCGCTACGCGCGCGTGATGGCGCTGAACGACTATCTCTTCAACGATCTCCGTTTTATCGGCAACAGCACGAACTACGAAGATCCCCGCAACAGCTGCCTGAACGAGGTGCTCGACCGGCGCACGGGCATTCCGATAACGCTCGCGCTGCTGTACATCGAAGTCGCCCGCCGTGCGGGGCTCGACGTGCAGGGCGTCAACTTTCCAGGCCACTTCCTCGTGCGCTGTCCCGCTGGCCGAAACGAACCCTACTCCGCGGATCTGATCATCGATGCCTTCCACGGAGGGGCGTTGCTGTCGGCTGACGCCTGCCAGGAGCTCCTGCGGCGGCACCAGAGCTCGCCGGACGAAGACACATTCGAATCGCGGGCATTCAGCCGCGCCACGAAGCCGCAGATTCTGTCGCGCATGCTGCTGAACCTGAAGCGCATTTACGAACGGATGCATTCATTCCCGCAGGCGCGGGATGTCACCGAGCTGCTGCTGGCCGTCGATCCCACCTCACGGATCGAACTGCGCGACCGGGGCCTCCTCGCGTACCACGTCAAGGACTTCTCGGCGGCGCTGCGCGATCTCGAGGCGTATTTGCGATACCCGGCGCCCCTGCCGATGGACGAAGAAGAACGCCAGGAGAACGAACAGATCTGGGAGCACGTGAAGACGCTCCGCCGCCGTCTTGCGATGCTGAACTAGCCGGCCGCAGGGCGCCTCCCGCTACGGGTACCTTCTTTTTCCCTCGGGACATTCGTGAAGCAGCGGACAGACGCGACAGTGCGGGTCCGCTTCGGTGCACGTGGCGGCGCCGTGGTGGTTGAGATACACGAATGCGCGGCCGTAGGCGCCAGGCGTCCGGGGCAGTTCAGCGGAGACCGCGGTCCGGATGCTTCGAGCCGTCTTCGCGAAACCCGTCTGCCCGTCGCCGTATCCCAGCCGGCGCGCCACTCGGCTGACGCGGGCATCCACCGGGAACACCGGGTGTCCGGCTGTAAAGAGCAGCATCCGATAGGCGCCACCCTCGCCCATCTGCGGCAGGCCCTTCAGCGCCCTGAACGCCGCGGGCAGCGGTCCGCGAATGACGGCTGGCAGGCTGGGCGTCCGGCGGAAGACGTCCACACCGGTTTTGAGGGCCCTGACGCGCTGCTCCAGATAGGGGCCCGCGAGCACGACGCTCTCCTCGAGCTTCTTCTGCGCGACGCGCCACATCGCATCCGGCGTCAGCGCGCGCGCCCGCTTCAGCGCGCCCAGGGCGGCGTCGCGTTTGCGCGGCGTCGAGTGAACCGACAGCACTTCCCACACAAACAGCGTGAAGGGATCGGCCGGCGGAAGCGGAAGGCGGCCGTAAAAGACCCTCAGCTCTCCGACCAGCCGCTCTAAGCGCGACACCGGCGCAGCAGACCGTTACCGCGCGATGCGGGAGATTTCATCATAGAGGTACGCCGACGAGATGATGCCGCCGTGGAAGTTGGCCACGTCCAGCTTTTCGTTCGGCGCGTGCGCGTTCTCGTCCGGCAGACCGACGCCGAACAGCACCGACGGCAGGCCGAGCACCTCCTGGAATGTCGAGACGACAGGGATCGAACCGCCTTCCCGCGTGAATACCGGCGACTGCCCGAAGCCTTTCTCAATCGCCCGTCCCGCGGCCTGCACGAACGGGTTATCGAACGAGGTCATCCACGGTTTGCCGCCGTGCATCCGGGTGAACTTGAGCTCGACGGTCTTCGGCGCGGCCTTGCGCACGTAGGCCTCGAACAGATCGGCCATCTTGTCCGGGTCCTGATTCGGCACGAGACGCATGCTGATCTTCGCCATTGCCACGGCGGGCAGCACCGTCTTCGCACCTTCGCCCGTGAACCCCGACAGCAGCCCGTTGACCTCGAGCGTCGGTCTCGCCCACGTGCGTTCGAGCGTCGTGTAATCAGTTTCTCCAAATACCTTAGGGATGCCGAAATCCTTCTTGTACTGCTTCTCGTTGAACGGCAGCTTCGCCCACGCCTCGCGCTCCGCCGGCGTCAGCGCCACCACGTCGTCGTAGAAACCCGGAATCTTGATGTGGCCGCCGCGATCCTTCATTTGCGCGATCATCTGCGCCAGCACGAATGCCGGGTTGGCCACGGCGCCGCCAAAGGATCCCGAGTGCAGGTCGGTGCTGCTGCCGCGCAGGTCGATCTGGCAGTAGACCAGGCCGCGGAGACCGTAGCAGATCGACGGAATGCCGCGGGCGAACATCGGGGAGTCGGAGATCACGACGACGTCCGCTTTGAGCGTGTCTTTGTTGGCGATGATGAAGTTGTCGAGGTTCGCGCTGCCGACCTCTTCCTCTCCCTCAAGGATGATCCGGATGTTCACCGGCAATTTGCCGTTCTGCTTGAGATGCGCCTCGATGGCCTTGAGGTGCATGAAGACCTGTCCCTTGTCGTCCGCCGATCCGCGGGCATAGATCTCGCCGTCGCGGACTGTCGCCTCGAAGGGAGGGGTCTGCCACAGGTCGAGCGGGTCAACCGGCTGCACGTCGTAATGGCCGTAGAAGAGGATCGTCGGCGCGCCCTGGGCGCCGAGCCAGTCGCCGTAGACCACCGGGTTGCCGGGCGTGTCGATGAGCCTGACGTTCTGCATTCCGATACGGCGCATTTCGTCGGCGCACCATTCGGCGCAGCGCTTGACGTCGGCGGCGTGCTCGGGCAGCGCGCTGATGCTCGGGATAGCCAGCAGGGCCTTCAGTTCTTCGAGGTACTTGTCCCTGTTGACGTTGATGAAGTCGATGACGTTGTTCATGCCTGTAGGCTCCCCTAGAAACTATACCGAAGCGCAAGCGTCACGTGTGAGTTGCGGTTGTACTGACCGATGAAATCGTCCGGCTCGCCCCGGATCACCGCGCCGCCGAGCGTCGCCCGCCAGTGCCCGCCGCGCGCCTGCGAATACTCCACCTTCAGATACTCACCGTCCCCATTCTGGCGGACCGCCGCTTCGAACGCGACGCTCCGATTGACGTCCACCGTGTACGACGCGCGGCCGACAATCGCGCGTGTGAGGCCGCGGTCCGGCGCGAACGTCAGCAACGCCCGGTTCTGCGTGACGTGTTCACCCGCGTAGCCGCCGACGAACGACCACTCGCCCGATTGGCGCTCGAGCTGGACGACATACAACACGTACTCGTCGGAGAGAGCTGTCGTTGAGGTGAAGTACGCCGATTCGACCTTGATCGTGAACCAGGGCGTGGGAACCGCCGCGTCGCCGCCGTAGCTCCTGAGCGACGGGTAGCGTGGCTTGAGCGCCACCTCGCCGGCCCGAAGGGTCGGGAGCAGGTCGATGTTCGGCAGATGATTGAAGCCATTGAAGAAGGCGAACGCATACTCGAGCCGGGAACCTGCATGGCTCCAGCGGATGCCCGTTTGCGAGCCCTCCGGAAACGTCGGGTCGAGCTCGGTGAACGTGACTGGAGGACCCGGCGGCGGCACGACCCACCGCTGGTTGACCAGCGGGGTGCGGCTCGGCGTGAACCGGTCCCACACACCTTCGATCGTGTCCACGCCGAATCGGACTCCTGCCCGGATCCCCGTGACCGGCAGGAACTCGTTGTCGATCACGTTCAGGAAATCGCGCGGCGCGAACCAGTCGGTCGGCGTCACGATGTCGGTCCGGCCCCATCGGAAGAACTGCTTTCCGGCGTCCAGCGTCAGCCTCCCCTTGCTGATCGTCGCGCTCAGACGGCGGACGGACAGGGCAGGCCGCAACCGCCCACGATCCGACAGATCGACGCGCCAGCTGTCGTCAACCTGGTTGTGGGAGTTCGCACGGAGATCTCCTCCAGCCGCGAACTGAATCCACGGAGCGGGCTTGATAACGAGCTCTTCCCGGACGAGAAGGTCGCCCGTGACGTTGACCGGATCATTGGGCGCATCCTGCGGGAAATACACGCCGATGCCTTCGGCGAACCCGCGCTGCGAAATGGTCTGCGCCGCGATCGCCTGCGGCGATGCCGCAATCAGCACAGCCGCCAGGAGTTGTTTCACTGGCGCCGGATTGCCTGCAGCGTGAAATCTTCGTCCTTCATCGGCACGTTGTACTGGAGCTTCTCGAGCGAAAGCCGGGTCCGGCTGCCGCGCCGCAGGTCGCTCATCTCGAGCGTCCGCGCGGTCCAGATTCCCTGAATGTTCGCGAGATCGGAATACACGAGCCGCCGTACGACCTGATCCTTCAGGAAGTTCTCGACGCGCGCAAGCGCGTAGTTATCCTTGCGGATCCAGACGTGGGACCGTGAATACTGCGACGACTTGGCCTCCTTCGGCGCAGACTGAATCTTCCAGCACGCCACGCCGTCCGCGGTCTCGTCGCCGAGCAGCGAGTACCGGTACTGGTTGACGTCGCGCTCCTCGAGATCTTCGAAGCTGAAGTCGGTGCCAAAAAACCTCGTCGCGCGGTCCTGCAGCGCGATCCGCCGGTCCCGCTCGGTCGCCGGCGTCCACATCCACTGGTCCGACGCGCGGTCCGTGTGGTTGACGATCAGCAGCGCCACGCCCTTGACCTCGGCGGGCGCCGTGAACCGCAGCACCACCTTGCTGTCGCCGTGCGAGCCCAGCCGATCGATGTTCCAGCGCTTGTCGCTGATCTTTCCCTTGCCGTCGAAGACCTGCAACAGCCCTTCGTACCGCTGTGACTTCGCGTCGGTCCGTTTCTGGGACTCCTCGACGATCTGGCGCGCGGTTTCACCGGCGGCGGAGCCGACTTGAACGCCGGCATATCGCGAAGGCACGAAGAACACGAAGCACACGACGACCATCAGGTACGAGAAGGACTGTGTGAGCCTTCGTGGTCTTCGTGGCTTCGTGATGAGTCGCCGTGCCCGTTACTCATACTCCAACGCCTCCACGAGCGAACCGTGGACTGCCGATTCCGCCGGCCAGATGGCCGCGATGAACGCTGACGCCAGAATCGTGGGCACAAGCGCCGCGACGACCGCGACCGGAAACTGGTAGTCGAGCCGCATGCCCGCGATGTCCTGGTGGATGATCTGGAGGATGTAATAGAGATTGATCGCACCGAACCCGAACCCCAGGAGCAGCCCGAGGGTGCCGATGCTGAGCGCCTCGATCCAGATGGTCCGGCGGATCTGTCCGCGGAGGCCGCCGACCGCCTGGAGCACGCCGAGCTCCCGCCGCCGATCGGTGATCGACACGGTCAGCGTGTTCACGATCCCCAGGATGGCGACCAGCACGGCGACGGCAATCTGGACCGACGTCAGGCCGAACCACTGATCCGTGATCTTGAGTATGTAGGCCTTCAGCTCGTCGTTCGTGAGGACGAACACCTGACGTCCGCCAGCATAACGCTCGAGAATGTTCCGCCGGACATCCGGCATCGGCGTCCCCGGCTTCAAGTACAACCGGAAGATGTTCACCGTGTCGTCATGCCAGGACCGCTGGAACAGGCGGCGATCCATCAGGATCGTGCCCTGCTGGTCCGAATAATCGACCACCACGCCAACGATCGGTAATCGGATAACGCCGTAGGGGGCGGGCACCTCGAGGACATCGCCAAGCGAGAGGCGCTGGAGCTGCGCGAGGTTGTCGGACACCATCAAACCCTGGCCGGCCGCCGTCCGGCTGTACATGTCGTCTGCAACGCCGGCGACGGGCTCGCGCCGCGCGGTCTGCGACACGCTCATGATGTCGACCGCCACCACCATCACGGGCGTCTTCCTGAAAACGATTCGTGCGTCTCGCACGGCTTGCACGCGCTCCACCCCGGGCACGGCCGCCAGCTCGCCCTCCATGGCCGAAGGGAAGCGAATCGTGCGGACCACGATGTTCTGAGACGGGGAGACGAACAGGTCCGGGTTGAGCGCCGTGTTCATCCAGTCGATGATGGAGCTGTAACTGGCCCGCGCCATCCCGGCGAACGCCACCACGAGCGCCAGCGACAGCATGAGCGCGGCGACACTCGCTGAGGTGCGACGCGGCGCCTGCAGGAGGCTGTCCGCGGCGAGCGCGCCTTCGACGGGCCGAAGCCATTTGAGCACGGGGCGCATCGCGCGCGCGAGAGCAACCGCCAGCAGCGGGCTGAGCAGCAGCGCCGACGCAATCGCCATCCCGTAGCCGGCATAAAAGACTCACGCGCGATCCGCCCAGCACGAGACACACCATCGCGCCAAGGGCGCCGATCGCCGCGAGAACGGCGCGGAGCCGGTACTCGCCCGCCGAGAGGATCTGGAACTTGCCCTTCTGAAGCGCCTGCACGGGATCGACCCGCGCGGCGTTTCTGGCCGGGATCACCGCCGCGACGATGCTCGTGGCGATGCCGATGCCGAGCGCGGTCAGAAGCAACACGGGACTCGCGGCGACCTCGTCTGCGCGCTGCGCAACGCCGTAGACGTCGCTGATGAGCGTTCCAATCGATGCGGCAATCCCGCGCGCAATCAACGTACCGAAGACGAGCCCGCCCAGCGATCCAATGACGCCCGTCACCGCGCTCTCTCCGAGAAACAGCCAGCGGATTTGCGCGCGCGTGGCGCCGAGCGCGCGCAGGATCCCGATCTCGGAACGCCGCTGCGTGACCGCGATGGCGAACGAGTTGTAGATGATGAACATCCCGATGAACAGGGCGAACAGGCTGGAGATACCCACCATCATCGAGTAGGCCGCCAGCATGGCCTCGAACTGCTGACCACGGCCCGAGGGCGGCCCGATTTGAAATCCCGCGCCGAGGAGCGCGGTCAGCTCGCGCTCGCAGTCCGCAATCGTGCTGCCCGGCTTGACGCCGACGTCAATCCGGTCGAACGTCCGCCCGCGGCCGAACATCTTCTGCGCGGCGTAGACGTCCATGATGGCGAGGTTGCCGCCGAACGCACTCGTCAATCCTCCGGTCTTCATGATCCCGCGGATGGTGAACTGCCTGTCGCCCTCAGCCGTGCCCAGGCGGATCTTGTCGTTGACGGCCAGGCGGCTCTTCTCGGCGAACTGCTTCGTCAGGATGATCGAATCAGGCTGCGCCAGAAATACCAGCGGATCGTCGATGACGGCCTCGTCACCGCTCTCGAGGTCGTAATCCCTCAGGCTGCGGTCGCCGGTCATGTCTACGGCAAGCACGAGCAGGCTGCCTTCGCCCGCCATCCGGGTATCGACGACGGCTTCGATGACCGGAACGGCGACTCTGACGCTCGGGACCGACTGCACTTTCTCGAGGATGTCCTCCTCGAAGCCGGCCTCCCCAGCGGTGACCTGAATCTCCGTCTTTCCCGCGATGCGATCGACGGTGCGGGAGAACGCAAACAGCACGCTCTGGTTTGCCGTGTGCATCCCCACGAAGACGGCGACGCCGAGCACGATGCCGGCAATCGTCAGCATGGTTCGCAGCACGTGCTTCCGGAAGTAAGGCCAGCTGATGAGCCTGAGGAGAATCATCGCCTGATGTCCTCGACGACCCGGCCATCGCGCAGGGCGATCGTACGGGGACAACTCTCCGCCACTTTCATGTCGTGCGTCACGATGACGACCGTCGAGCGGAACCGGGTGTGCAGGTCGCGGACGAGCGAGAGAATCTCTTCGCCCGTGTGCGTGTCGAGGTTGCCGGTCGGCTCGTCGGCGAGGATGATCGGGGGGTAAATCGACAATGCGCGCGCGATGGCGACCCGCTGGCGTTCACCTCCGGATAATTCCTCCGGCAGGTGGTTCATCCGGTGACCGAGCTGGACCAGTGTCAGCAGTTCGCGCGAGCGTTCGTCCACTTTCTGCCGCGGCCATCCCCTCAGGTGCAGGGGTAATCCGACGTTCTCGAGGCATGTCAGGGTCGGCAGGAGGTTGAAGAACTGGAAGATGAATCCGATCTTGTCGCGCCGGACGCGCGTCAGGCCATCGTCTGTCAACGCGCTGAGCGTTTCGTTGTCGATGCGCACCTGACCGGATGTGGGCCGGTCGAGGCCGCCGACCAGGTTGAGCAGCGTGGACTTGCCCGACCCGGACGGGCCGATGACGGAGACCATTTCACCCGGCTCGATGGAAAGGTTCACATCATCGAGGGCGGTGACGTGGCGTTTTCCCTCGAACGTCTTGGAGACGTGGTCGAGCGCAATCACGGGCCAATTATGTGAATCTTTTCACAATATTGTCAAATTCACTGTATTTCACGCGCATTCTAGACCCATCTGAGGCCTAGTCGCGGTCCTTGACCCAGTACCGCGAGTACTCGTCCAGGAACGTCAGCGACGTGAAGGCGCGCATACGATCGAAGAACAGCACGCCGTCGAGGTGGTCGGTCTCATGCTGGATGACGCGCGCCTGGAAATTCCTGAGACGGAGCTCAAAGCGCTCGCCCTTTCGAGTGTGGGCGCGGAGTCCGAGCTCCCTGAAGCGCGGCACGCGGCCTCGAATATCGGGAATGCTCAGGCAGCCCTCCCAGTCCTCCACAATCTCCTCGCCAACCGGCGTGAGCTCGGGGTTGATGATGGCAAACGGCTCGAGGGGATCGTCCTCGCCCGGCTCAGGCTTCGTGGGGTCGAACGCCACGACGAAGAGACGCAGGCTCTCGTGCACCTGGGGCGCCGCCAGGCCGACGCCATGGTACTCGGCCATGGTGTCCATCATGTCGTCGATCAGCCGCTGAACGGCCGCGTTCTTGATGTCACTGCGCTCGAGGGGCTTCGCAAGCGTCCGGAGGACGGGATGCCCCATGCGCGCGACTTTCAAAATGGACATGCTGGCGGAATTATACTGCGGTGATCATGCCGGACTGGCACCTCGCCGAGCACGACGAGACGCGGACGTACCGCTTCTGCCCGCGCTGCGGCGGCGAGCTCGAGCGCAGGCTGCTGAAGTCCACCGAGCCCGAGCGGCTCGTCTGCCTGCGCTGTTCGTTCGTGTTCTACCTCGATCCCAAGATCGCCGTCGGCACCATTATCCGCACGTCTGAAGGCCGCATCGTGCTCGTGCGCCGCGCCATCGATCCCGGTTACGGCAAGTGGGTGTTTCCCGGCGGCTACGTCGATCGCGGTGAACCGCTCACGACCGCCGCTGTCCGCGAGGCGCGCGAAGAATGCGGCCTCGACGTGCGGCTGGACGGACTCGTGAACATCTATTCCTATGCCGGACGCGCGCCCGTCATCGTCGTGTATGCGGCCACGGCCATCGGCGGCACGCTGTCCGCCGAAGACGAGGAATGTCTCGACACGGCCCTCTTCGAGCCGCCAGCAATCCCCTGGGACGAGCTCGCGTTCCGCAGCACGCACGAGGGGCTTCGTGATTATCTGGCCGGGTTGCTTCACCCGGTCCACCACGGGTAGGGGCGTGCAACAATCTGAAAGAGTGGCAATTCCGTCCGCTCGACGCCGGAAAAAGACGACGCGTGTCGCGCCCCTCTTTGACTAGAATGTAAGTCTTGCGTGGTTATTCGGCTTAACGAGAGGGACACTTCTTGCCTGGCGACACGGCCATCATGAATTCATCAGTTTCAACAGACATCGAGGCCATCCTCGGCGCCGACGCGCCGGGACTCCTCCAGCACGAGTGCAAGACCATCCCGCGATCGGTGCTGCACCTTCCCGCGCCTGACCACATCGAGCAGGTCTGGGTGGCTTCCGATCGTCACATCCGCGTGCTCACGAGTCTGCAGGCCCTGCTCGACCACGGGCGCCTCGCCGGCACGGGCTATGTGTCGATCCTGCCGGTGGACCAGGGGATTGAACATTCCGCCGGGGCATCGTTCGCGCCGAACCCCGCGTACTTCGATCCCGAGAACATCGTCAAGCTCGCAATCGAGGGAGGATGCAACGGCGTGGCATCGACACTCGGCGTGCTCGGGTCGGTGGCACGGAAGTATGCGCACCGGATTCCCTTCCTGCTGAAGCTCAATCACAACGAGTTCCTCACGTATCCGAACACCTACGATCAGATCAAGTTCGCGAGCGTCAGGCAGGCGTTCGACATGGGCGCGATGGGCGTCGGCGCCACGATCTATTTCGGCTCGGAGGAGTCGAAGCGGCAGATCCAGGAAGTCACCGAGATGTTCCAGCACGCGCACGAGCTCGGCATGTTCACCGTGCTCTGGTGCTACCTCAGGAACCCAGCCTTCAAGACGAAGGACACCGACTACCACGTGGCCGCGGATCTCACCGGTCAGGCGAACCACCTCGGTGTGACGATCGAAGCTGACATCATCAAGCAGAAGCTGCCGGAGAACAATGGCGGGTACAATGCCCTCAACTTCGGCAAGACGCACAAGAAGGTCTACTCGGAGCTCACGACGGACCATCCGATCGACCTGACGCGGTATCAGGTCGCCAACTGCTACATGGGGCGCGCGGGCCTGATCAACTCGGGCGGTGCTTCGTCGGGCGACAGCGATCTCAAGGAAGCCGTCAAGACCGCGGTCATCAACAAGCGCGCGGGAGGGATGGGACTGATCTCCGGCCGCAAGGCCTTTCAGCGGCCCATGAAGGAAGGCGTCGGTCTTCTGAACGCGATCCAGGACGTGTATCTGAGCCGCGCGATCACGATAGCCTGAACTGTTCGACGTTCGCAGCCGATACAGCCGCCTGCACGAGCTCTTCGATCGGCAGCAGCTGCTCGGCCTCCTCTATCTGCCGGGGCGTCACGCGCGTGGCCGGGTGCGGCGGCGTGAACAGCTGACAACAATCCTGGTCGGGAATGATCGAAATTGGAAACGTGCCGAGCCTCTGGGCCTCGACGATGATCTCGTCCTTGTCCATTCCCACGAGCGGACGCAAGGACTTCCATCGTCGTCGCGCCGGCGATGGTGGTGAGGTTCTCGAGTGTCTGGGACGCCACCTGGCCGATGACTTCCCCCGTCACCAGCGCGCGCGCCCGCCACCTGCGCGCCAGACGCTCCGCGATTCGCAGCATCAGCCGGCGATACATCACGACGCGAAGCTCGGGCCGGACCGCAAGGAGCACTTTCTGCTGCACCTCTCCGAATGGCACGAGCATCAGCCGCGAGCGCTGCTGGTATCTGGTCAGCAGGGCCGCGATTTCGCGGACCTTTTCCTGCGAGGCGCGAGAGAGGATCGGGTAGCTGTGAAAATGGATGAACAGCACTGAACAACCGCGGCGCATCAGCCGATACGCGGCCACGGGCGAATCGATGCCGCCCGAGAGCAGACACGCGACCCGTCCGCCCGTCCCGGTGGGAAGGCCGCCCGCGCCCGGGTCTTTGCCGAAAAAATAGAACGCGCCATCCGGCAGCATGTCGACGTGGACGGTCAGGGCGGGCGCGCCAAGATCCACGTGCCAGCCCCTCGCCTGTTTGATCCGACCTCCGACCTCGCGCTCGATCTGCGGAGAGGTGTACGGAAAACGCTTGTCCGTGCGCCGCGCGGTCACACGGAACGACTCGGCAGCGCGGTCGCCCAGGTCTCCCAGGATCGCTTCTGACAGGGCGTCGAGGTCGAGCGGCCCGCGCCCGGCCGGGGAGAAGTACGCGATGCCAAACACCGTGCGCAAACGATCGCGGACGGCCGGCCAGTCGGCTTCAGGCGCCAGCTCGAGCTCGATCCGTCCCATCACCTGGCGAATCGCCTGGACATGAAGGCCCGCGAGCGCGAACTGCAGGTTGCGCACGAGCATCCGGATGAACCACGAGCGGTTCTTCCCCTTGAGCGCCAGCTCTTTGTAGTGGACGACTATCGATCGCATTCAACAACCGTGGGACGAGACCATACCAATTACCGGGCGCACGCGCATTCGGCGGCGCGATGCCCGGCGCGGACGGCGCTTTCGATCGTAGCGGGGAGGCCGGTGTCAATCCAGTCGCCAGCCAGGAACAACCCCGGGACAGGTGTCTGCACCGGCGGGCGCGCCGGCTGGCCGGGGGCCAGGGAAAACGTCGCGCGCGGCTCGCGAACCACGGATCCTCGAACCAGCCTGGCCTCACGGACCGAGGGTATTGCTTCGGCGAGCTCCCGCAGGGCCATCGCGATCAGATCGGGATTGGACATCGCGACGATCGGCGCGGCCCCGCTCGACACCAATGACAAGTGCGACGCGCCGCCGCCCAGCAGGCTACGCTTGTCGAACACCCACTGCATCGTCCGGCCGGGCAGACCCACGAACGGCTCATCGAGCACGGGCCGATCGAACCAGAGGTTCACCGTCACGATTGGAGACGATGTCATCGCGTCGGCTGAGCGCAAGATGGATTCAAGCCCGGCGGGCGACCCGGCGATGAGCTCGCGCAGTGCAAACCACGGGACTGCGGCGATCACGGCGTCGGGCGTCCACCGCTCCCCTGAGGCCTCGACCTGCAAGTGGCCGTCGATCGTCAGCCTCGCCGGGGCTCCCGTTTGTACGGTTCCACCGTGGCGTTCGATGAATTCTCGCGCGGGCTCCGCGTACATCAGGTGCAGGGGTTTGGCCGGCAGAAGGATCGCGGACAACCGCGGGTCCGGGCCAAACATCTCCGCGAGCACTCGTGCAAACACCGGGGCGGCCGCACGGCCGACCGGTTGATTGAGCGCCGCCAGCGCGAGCGGTTCCCACAACATCTCGCGGATTCGGGCTGTCTGCCCATTCCGAATCAGCCACGCTTCGACTGTCTCGCCAGGCGAAGCGGCGATCTCGCGGGCGCCCGGCATGAGCTCGCGCCGGGCGCGGCGGAGCGGACCCGCCATGCGGAGTGAAGCCAGGCGATCGGTCCACCCCAGCGCGTCCCATTCGAACAGGCCGGCCACCAGGTGAAGCGGCGCCGGCACGGCCGGACACGTCAGCCGCGTCTTCACGCCCGCCCGGTCGATCATCGTCACGCTCAGGTTCGACTCGACGCGCACGTTGCCGAGCGCGCCAATCCGGCTCATAAACGCCAACGTCTCGACGTAGCAGCCGAGGAGCACGTGTTGACCGTTGTCGACCAGTTCCCCGCTCTCGCGATCATCGAACGCCGTGGCGCGGCCGCCCAGCCTCGAACGCGCCTCGAGCACGAGCACGCGCGCACCGCTTCCGGCGAGCCTCGCCGCGGCGCTCAAGCCGGCAAAGCCGGCGCCGATCACAACAACGTCGTAGCGAGCGGCTGCCATCACTCCAAATCACCCATGACTAGACGACCAGATGACCAAACGACGAAATGACCTGCCTGAGCGCGATGTAAGCCTGCATCGGCCGGCGGACGCGGACGCGGCCCTTGAACACATCGTATCCGCTCCGTTCGATGCGCAGGAGCGTTTCAAAGTACACGGCGCGCATGATTTCGGCTGCCGCCAGCCGCCGGCGATCTTCGTCCGGTCGCGCGAGAATCGCGCGCTGGTAAAAATCGCGGGCGCGGCCGCACTCGAACGCCAGCAGGCGGCGGACCGGGTCAGTCACCGCTCCGGCGGCCAGGTCGTCCACGGTACAGCCGTGGGCGGACAAGTCCTCGAGCGGCAGATACACGCGGCCTCTGGCGAGATCGTCGGGAATGTCGCGGAGGATATTCGTCAGCTGCAGGGCGACGCCGAGGTTGACGGCGTACTCGCGGGCACGGTCGCTCCGGCACCCGAAAATCCTGATGCAGATGAGACCAACCGCGGAGGCGACGCGCCGGCAATATTCGTAGAGGTCGGTGAAGGTGCCGTACCGGGTCGTATCGAGGTCCATCGCCACGCCGTCGATGACGTCCTCGAACGCCTGCCGGGGCAGGTCGAACTGTGCGATGAAGGGCTGGAGGTGCTGCCCCTGAGGCGTGGACGGCGTCGAACCGTCGAACGCGCGGGCGAGCTCGGCACGCCAGAAGGCCACGGCTTCGCGTCCGGCCAGCTCGCTTCCCGCGGGGCTCTCGTCCACCGAGTCGTCCACGGCCCGGCAAAAGTCCCAGACGGCGACAATCGCCTGCCGCTGTTCGGCGGGAAGGACGAGAAACGAGTAGTAGAAGCTGGTCTTTCGCGCCATTACAACCGTGCGCGGTTCCACCGCGCTGCCCGCCAGAGCAGCACGGGCACATCGGCAGCTCCCAGCGTCGGGCGATGCGTGAACAGAAGGAGCCGTTGCCGTTCAACCCGCTCGAGAATCCGCATGCCTCCCAGCCAGGTCAAGCGCAGCTCGGCGCGAAGGCGGCCCCCAACGCCGTCGCAGACTGCCCGGCCTTCGCAGAACAATTCGCGGGTGACGGCCAGGCAGCGTTCGAGCGCGAGGCCCCAGGCCGCGCTGATGACGCCGTTCGCAAGTTCGCGCTCATCGGCGCCGGCATCGACCTGCGTCTCCCGGGGCACATACAGACGGCCGGCCTGCCAGTCGCGACCGAAATCCTGCCAGAAGTTGGTCAGCTGCAGCGCGGTGCAGAGCGCGTCCGACGAACGATCGAGCGCGCCGTCGCGATGGCCGGCGATGCGCAGCACGAGGCGTCCGACGGGATTGGCCGATCGGCGGCAGTAGTCGAGCACGTCGGGCCACGAAGCGTATCGATTCGTCATGGTATCCTGACCGAACGCGCTGACGAGATCGTCGAAGAGCTGGAGCGGCAGGTCGAGCGTTCGAATCGAATGCGCGATGGCCGCGAGGATCAAGTCGCCCCTGTCTACCCTGTCCGCCTTGTCCATCGTCTCGACGTCGGACTCGGAAGGTGGCCCGGCTCCGACGGCCAGGTGCAGGCGGCCCTGCCACGCGGACAGGTCGCGCTGGCGTTCGCCAGCCGGCGCCGCGCCTTCGTCAGCGATGTCGTCGGCCACGCGGGCAAACGCGTAGAGGGCGGCTACGTGCGGCCGCATCGGCCGCGGCAAGAGCCACGACGCGACCGGAAAGTTCTCATAGTGCGATCGCGCCAGGGCCTCACATTCCGCGTAGGCTCGCGAGAGCGGCCCCTGCAGGGGCGTCGAGTGAGCCACCACACGGGGCATTGTACATTTGGTTATCTGGTCATTTGGTTATCTGGTCGTTGACGGCGGCAGGAAGAGAAATGACCAGATGACTAGATGATCAAATGACCAGATTCCCGATTCCATGAGAGACGCTGTCGCCGCCGCACTCGCGCTCGGGCTGCTCGTGATCGCCGCGAGCCTGGCCACGACGTTACAGATGTTTCGGAAGCAGCGGCGCCGTGCCCGCGAGGGCGAGCACACGCTGGGGCGCAGGATCGTGGCCGAAATCCCAGCGGAAGACGACCTGACGCTTTTCACCGAGGACGCCGAACAGTTTCACTACGGCGTCCAATCCATCGACAAGCATCACATCGTGGCCGCCCGCATCCTGATCAATGGAGCCGTCATCGCCACGTGTGTGTCGGCGCGCGCCACTCCGACCGCGGTGAAGACTACGGAAACGATTGACGACCGCCCCGAGGGCATCGCGCGCGATCGATGGGATGTGGCCATCGATACACGCGACGGAACGATCGTCGTGGAGTGCGGCGCGATCCGGGAACGCGTATCACAGGAACTGGCCCGGGCGGTGTTCGATGCGGTCAAGGAAGAACTGAGGCGTCAGGACGGCGGGGCGGCGTAGCCGATGCCGAACGCTACCACTCGGTTTCGACGGCGCCCGAGCGGTGGTTCACGGCGCGCGCGAGCACGAACAGCAGGTCGGAGAGACGATTGACGTACCGTACGAGCACCGCGTCAACCGCGGGTTCGAGGGCCACCATCCTCCGCTCCGCCCGCCGGCAGACGGCGCGGGCGACGTGCAACGCGGCGCCCGCCGGGCTACCGCCCGCGAGGATGAACCGCCGGAGCGCCGGCAGCTCGGCCTCATACCGATCGATCAGCTGCTCGAGCCGCGCCACATCGTCGTCTCCGAGCGCGGCCTTGGTCACCCGTGCAGCTATCTTTTCCCCGGGATCGGCCAGTTGCGCGCCGAGCGCAAACAGGTCGCGCTGGAGACGAACGAGCTCGTCGGCGATTTCATGGTCGGCGCCCGACGCACGCGCCAGACCCAGGCAGGCGTTCAACTCGTCGACGTCCCCGTACGCTTCGACGCGCGGCTCGCTTTTGCGGACCCGCGTGCCGTCGAAGAGCGACGTGTCGCCCGTATCGCCCGTGCGTGTGTAGATCTTCACGGCCAGACTAAATTATACGAGATGCCCCCAAAGTCTCCCCGGCTCAAGCGTCAACACTCCGCCCGCGTCGCGAGAGCGCCGAGGGGTCATCGCGCGGACAAGCCGCACAGCCTTCCCGCGCCGGCCGAACGCCGCCGCTTCCGCCAGCGCCTGTTGACCTGGTACCGGCGGCACGGTCGCGACCTGCCCTGGCGCAAGACCGATGATCCGTATCACATCCTCGTGTCGGAGATCATGCTGCAGCAGACGCAGGTCGATCGCGTCCTGCCGAAGTATGCCGAGTGGCTCGAGAAGTATCCGTCGTTCGATTCGCTCGCGGCGGCGCCCGAGAGCGATGTCACCGCCACCTGGTATCCGCTAGGCTACAACATCAGGCCGAAACGTCTGCAGAGCATTGCCCGCGAAGCCGTCGCCCGATACGGCGGCCAATTGCCTGCGGACGAGGAGACGCTGCTGTCATTCAAGGGCATCGGCGCCTACACGGCCGGGGCCATTCAGAGCTTCGCGTTCGGCAAGCGCACGGCCATCCTCGACACCAATGTGGCGCGCGTCCTGTTCCGGGTCTTCGTTGCCGAGGGCGATCCGAAAAGCCACGCGATGAAGCGCCGGTTGTGGGCCGTATCCGCGGCGATGGTGCCTGTCCGCCACGTGTTCGACTTCAACCAGGCGCTGATGGACTTCGGAGCGATGGTCTGCGTCGCGAGGAAGCCCAAGTGCCTCGTGTGCCCGATGGCCAGGAGCTGCCGCGCATTTCCCTTCGACCCGGCATGACCACAATCGTCGTCACGGCCGCCGTCATCGAGCGCGACGACCGCCTGCTCGTCACGCGACGGCCGCAAGGCACCCATCTGGAAGGCTACTGGGAGTTCCCGGGGGGAAAGTGCGATCCGGGCGAAACGCACGAGGCCTGCCTGGCACGCGAGCTTCGCGAAGAGCTCGGCGCATCGGCGACCGTCGGCGCGGAAATCCTCTGCGTCACGCACGCGTACCCGGACCGAACGGTGGAACTGCACTTCTTCAAGATGCCGTCTGACGAGCGAGCCGATCCCGCAAATGGGCCAGGAAATGCAATGGGTCGCGCGCGAGCAACTCGGATCGCTCACGTTGCCGCCAGGGGACAAGGAGCTCGTGGATCTGCTGACAGGGCGGGCCTGAAGGCCCTCAGAACTACACCCGCGGGACAAACGGCAGGGCCGTCACGGTTGCGGCCGCTCCGTCCACTGACAACACCGAGCCCGGCGCCATGAAATCGCGCTGAACGTAAGCGAGCGCAACCGGCTGCCCGAGCGCGGGCGAGCGGACGGCGCTGGTGACTTCGCCGACGGCCTTGTCCGCGCCCATCACGGCGGCGCCCCGCGCAGGAATCGATTCGCCGTCGAGTGCCAGGCCCACGAGCTTTCTTGCGACACGCCCGTGGCCGCGGTGCAGCACCCGCACGATGATTTCCTGGCCGACATAGCAGCCCTTCGTCATGCTGATGGCGCGCGACTCGATTCCGGCTTCGAGAGGGATGGTGTCCTCGTCCATGTCCCGGTGAAACACCGGCACACCCGCTTCAATGCGCAGGGCTTCGGCGGCCTCGTCATCAGCTTTCGGCACACCGCCTGCCGTCAGCCGATCGTTCAACCAGGCGAGCTGGCCGCGCTCGACGTACACGTCGAAGCCGGGCTCGCCTGTGTCCGTCACGCGAGTGACGATGGCGGGTTGCTGCCCGATGCGGCCGCGCAGGTTGCCGTGCTCGGGCAGGGTCGAGAGGGAGGCCGCGGGCGGCTCGTCGAAAAGCGCCTCCACGACGCGCGCCGCATCCGGTCCCACGACGGCGACCTGGCCGAAGGCCTCGCTGACGTCGCCGAGCTGCACGTCTTCAGAAAAGATGAACTGATCGAGCCTGGCCATGACCGTTGACGTCAATTCGCCGGCCAGGCTCAGCATAATCACGTCCCCGAGCTCGTAGACCCACAGATCAGCAATCATCCGGCCCTGAGCCGTCAGGTACGCCGCATAGCAGCCTTCACCTGTTTTCAGCGCCTCGATGTCATTGGTCAGCAGCCCCTGAAGATACGAAGCGCGGTCGCGCCCGTTGACGACGATCCGGCCCCGGCTCGATCGGTCGATGAACGCCGCCGTCTGTCGTGCGGCCTGATATGCTGACGCCATGTCAATTCGCCATTGTATCTGGGTGGCGCTTGCACTGGCAGGCTCCGCCTCGATCGCGGGCGCTCAGCAGACGGCGCCGCCGCTTCCGCGGTCGGGCGTGAGCACATCGACCTTCCTGATATTCGTTCGATCCGCGCAGGTCGGCGTCGAGCAGATCGCGGTGATGCGCACGACCGAGGGCTGGGACATCCTGAGCACCGGACGCATCGCTCCGCCCGTCGACATCGTCGCCCGGCGCCTTGAAATTCGCTACACCGCCGACTGGCATCCGGTTGAGTTCACCATCGACGCATCCGTGAGAAATCAGCCGCAAGCAATCCACACGACCTTTGACGCCACGTCCGCGAAGAACGACATCACTGTCGGCGGTCAGACCACGACCAAGTCCGATCCCATCGAGCAGGGCGCGATCGTCCTGCCGAGCGGGTTGTTCTCGCCGTACGAGGCGCTGGCTGCCCGCCTGAGGACGGCTTCGCCGAATGCCACCTTTCCGGTCTACATCCTGCCGCAGGTCTCGATGACGCTGACGGTCGTCGACAGCTCGACCGATCAGATTCAGACGTCTTCCCGGCTGATTGCCGCACGACGGACTCACGTCACGATCTCGACGCCGAATACTCCGCTCGATCTGACTATCTGGGGCGATGAAAACGGACGGCTTCTTCGTCTGACCGTGCCGGCGCAGAACCTCGACGTCGTGCGCGAAGACATCGCGTCGGTGGCGTCCAGGCAGGTCGTCATCTCGCGGGCCAACGACGAGCGCGTACGGATTCCCGCAAACGGGTTCACGCTCGCGGGCACGCTTTCCAAGCCGACCGTGCCTGCCGAATCGCCGCGGCCCGCGGTTGTGCTGGTCGGCGGCGCCGGACCGGCCGATCGCGACGGCCTCGCCTTCGGGATCGCGACGCTCGGGGAGCTGGCCGGCGCGCTGGCCGACGCGGGGTTCATCGTGGTGCGCTACGACAAACGGGGCGTGGGTCAGAGCGGCGGCCGGCCCGAAACCGCGGCCCTTACGGATATTTCCGACGACCAGCGGGCTGCCATCAAATTCCTGACCGAGCGCAAGGACGTCGACGACAAGCGCATTGCCGTCGCCGGCCACAGCGAAGGCGGCCTGGTATCGCTGATATCGGCTGGCAAGGACAAACGGGTGGCAGCGGTGGTCCTCCTCGCGTCGCCGGGGATCAGCGGATCCGACCTCGTGCTCGCCCAGCAGCAGCACCTCTTGAGCCGGTCGAACCTGCCGGAGGCGGACCGGCAGACGCGGATCGATCTCCAGAAGCGCATCAACGAGGCGGCGATGACAGGCAAAGGACTCGACGCGTTTCCGCCGGACGTGCGCCGGCAGATCGACAACACCGAGTTCCAGAGCCTGCTGAACACCGACCCCGCGAAGCTCGTTCCAGGCGTCCGCCAGCCGATCCTCATCGTCCAGGGCCTGCTCGATACGCAGGTGACCCCGGACAACGCCGATCGCCTGGAGGCTCTCGCGCGTGCCAGAAAACAACCGGCGGCTGTGGACGTCGTGAAGGTGCCCGGCGTCAACCACCTGCTGGCGCCGGCGACCACCGGCGAAGTCGACGAGTACGCGACTCTGGCCGACAAGCACGTCAGCCCCGCCGTCTCGTCAGCGGTGGTGGATTGGCTGAAAAAGACCTTGAAGTAGCGCGCGCTGACCGCCCTATTCGTACCGGAGCGCCTCGATCGGATCGAGGCGCGAGGCCTTCAGCGCCGGCAGCAGCCCGGCGACGAGGCCCACCACCATCAGGATTCCCGCGCACATCGCGACCAGCTGGCTGGACAAAATCAAATAGATGTCGGTGCTTCGCTTGGCATCGTCGAGGAGCTCGGCCAGGAAGGGCCTCGGGCTGATGAGCCAGACGAGGCCGTAGGAGACCGCGATCCCGATGACGCCACCGGCAAACGTGGTGGCGAGCCCCTCGAGCAGGAACTGCAGCAGGATGTCACGCCGGCGGGCGCCGAGCGCCATGCGCACGCCGATTTCGCGGGTTCGCTCCTGGACGTTCACGAACATGATGTTCATGATGCCAACGCCGCCGATGGCGAGGGTCACGACGCCGATGAACGTGAGCACGAGTTTGAGTCCGTCGATGATCGGGCCCGTGACTTCGTGCGCCTTCGACGAGCCGAACAGGTTGAGGGCGCGCTCGTCGGCGGGATTGTAGCGATATCGGTTCGCGAGGAACTCACGGACGCTCTTTGTCGCCTGCGCCTCGAGCTCCGGCGTCACCGCCTGCCAGATGAACGTGCCGACGTACTTGTTGTCTGTCAGCCCACCCATGGTCGTCCATGGAATGAAGACGCAGAATTTGTCGGGCCTGTTGTAGTTCGACAGCTGGACTTTCTCTTCGCCGACACCCACCACTTCGAACCGCTGGCCGCCGATGCGAATCGTCTCGCCGACGGGAGGAATGCCGGCGAAGAGCTTGCGCTGCACTTCGGATCCAATGAAGGCGACCCGCCGCCGCAGCCGCACATCCTCCTCGTCGAGAAAGCGGCCGCCTGGCTGCGGCTTCTCGTTTCGCATGCTTCCATACGACGCGGCAACCGCTCGAATGAGATGGCTCGACTGCTTGTTTCCGAACACGATCGGAAAGTCGCGCATGAACTCCGGGCTGACGTTCTTGATCAGGGGAATTTCCCCGATCGCCAGAACGTCCTCGATGGTCACGCGGACGCGTTTACCGGCCCGCTCGCCGCCGGTCTGGAGGCTCGTCTGCCCGGGAAACACGATGACCGTGCCGTCCGAATACGCGCCCTTGAAACCGGCGTCGATCGCGCCCCGGAATCCATCACCGTAGGCCAGCAGCACGACGACCGAGACAATGCCCCAGGAGATGCCGAGCATGGAGAGCGCGGCGCGAAACCGGTGATGGTAAAGGCCGTAGCCAGCCTCGCGGACGATCTCTCCCAGGGTCGCGAATTTCATGTCACATCTCGAAGCGCAGCGCCTCGACCGGCGGGAGTTCAGCCGCCTTACGTGCCGGATACGTTGACGTCACGACGCCGACCAGGACCAGCATGCCGAGCGCCAGCACGCCGCTCTCCCAGGACACGAGCATGCCCGCGAATCGTGCAGGCATTTTGGCCAGGTTCACCAGTTGACAGAGGCCAACCGCCAGGATCAGTCCGGCGCCTCCGCTCAACATCGTGAGGAAAAATCCCTCGAAGAAGAACTGCCGCTGGATCTGGGCGGTTGTCGCGCCGAGCGCTTTGCGGACGCCGATTTCGCGCGTCCGCTCCTTCACCGCCACGAGCATGATGTTCATGACGCCAATGCCGCCGAGCACCAGCGTCACGATACCCACGATGGTAAAGAACACCTGCATATGGCCGATCATGCGATCGAACATCAGCGTGTTCAGCGAGGTATCCCACATGGCGATGGCGTCTTTGTCATCGGGATCGAAGCCATGGTGTCTCGAGAGGACGGCGCGCACGTTTTTTTCGAGCGGCCAGTCGATGTCTTCAATCCGGCGCGTCCGTGTTTCGAGCGTACGCGGCAGGTCCGCAACGACCCATTCCTTTGGCGAGACGATGATGTTCGACACGGCACCCGGGTCGGCATCGCGCCTCGGCATGTCCTTCGCCATCGTCGCGTAAGGCACGAAGATCTTGTTGTTATCCGGCCCGCTGTAGTTGCTGTCCTGCTCTTTCTTCCGAATCTTGCCGACGACGGTGTAGGAGATCCCGTTGAAGGTGACCACCTCGCCGAGGATGTAGCGTTTTCCGAAGAGCTGCTCGGCGACGTCGTGCCCGACGATCGCGACGCGGGACGCCCGCTCCTCGTCCTGCCAGTTGAAGTTGCGGCCGTACTCGAGCTCGATCGTGCGGATGTCCTGGTACTGCGGCTCGACGCCGCTGATCCCCACCGTCGCCGCGTTATAGGCGCTCTTGGCGCGGACGCCGCCCGACTGCAGCTCCGGACTCACGACCGCCACCATCGATGACTCGTTCGCGAGCGCCCGGACATCGTCGATGGTGAGCATGATGACCCGGCCGGCCCGTTCGCCGCCGGCCTGCATGCTCGTGCGGCCCCCCCAGATAATGCCGATGTTTTTCCCGAGCTCGCGCAGGACCTTGACGTTCCCTTGTTGAAAGCCCTCGCCCATCGCCGACAGGACGACGACCGACACCATGCCCCAGAGGATGCCGAACATGGTGAGGAAGCTGCGCAGTTTGTTCGCGCGCAGATTCTGGAGGGATTGAACGAGCGCTTCCCGCATCAGCCTGGCAGCAACAGCCTGTCGCCAGGCCTGAGGCCGTCGAGCACCTCGATCTTGGTGCCGTTGCCCACGCCGACCTTGATCGGGGCCTTTTTCCGGCCATTCGGCGCACCGGCGTCGATGATGTCCACGAAGGCCTTCTTCTCCGCGTCGTATGTAATCGCGGCTTCGGGTATCAGCAACGCATTGGCGTGCTCTTCGAGCACGATCTCCGCGTTCGCGGTCATGTTGGCCTTCAGCTCTTTGCCAGGATTGTCGATCGAGACTCTCACTTCGAAGCTCGTAACGTTGTCCTTCTCAACCCCGAGCGGGGAGATCTGGGTCACGTGGCCGTTGAACACGCGCTCCTTGAATGTCTCGACGCGGATCCTGGCCGGCTGATTGAGGCGCACGCGGCCGATATCCGCCTCGTCCACCTTGCCGCGCACGAACACCTTGTCGATGTCGCCAAGCGTCATGACAAGCGTCGCGTTGGCGCCGAGGTTGAGAATCGACGAGACGGGGCTGCCGATTTCGACGTCGCGGCTGAGGACTGTCGCACGGATCGGCGCGCGGATCGTGGCGTTGGCGAGATCCTCGGCATCACGGTCGGCCACCGCCTTCGCCTGTGCGACCTGCGCCCTGGCCTCCGTGACCTTGGCTTCGCTGACCGCGAGCTGCGATTGCGCCGCGCGCATGCGGTTCTCCGCCAGATCCACGGCACTGTGGGCATCGTCGAGGGCCGACTGCGCGATCAGGCGCTCGGCGAACAGCATCTTTGCGCGGTCGTAAGCACGGCGCGCGAATTCAACGTCAGGTCCTTCCGCTTCAACGGTGTTCTTCTTGAGAGCAGCCTGGGCGCCCTCGAGCGACGCACGCGCCGCCTGCAGATTTGCTTCGGCGCCGCGAAGGGTCGCCTCGAGTTGTTCACGGTCGAGCTCGACCAGCACGTCGTTGGTGTTGACGACGCTGTCGACGTCCACGTGGAGCGCTTTGATGATGCCGTTGGCCTTGGACTTGATCTCGACCTTCGTGATCGGTTCGATCTTCCCGGTCGCCACGACCGACCGCACCATCGTCCCGCGCTCCGCCACCGCGACCTTCGCGGCGTCTACCCCGGACGCTGCGCCGTTGAGCCTCGCGGCCCATGCGGCCCCCGCGCCCAGCAGCACCAGGACGCCAAGCCCTATATACCAACGTTTCCGGGACGGTTTTCCCACTGGCATATGACCTTTCTACGTCACCTCGCGGCTGGAAGTTCAAAACAGGGGGAGGGGATAAAATACCGTGCCATGTGGATCTTGCAGGGCTCCGAACCCGAGGCTGAAATGCTCACATTCCGGCTGGCCCCCGGGACCGTCAAGACCGTGGGCCGCGCGCCGCGTGCTGATTTCATTGTGGATGTTGCACTGGTGTCGCGCCTGCATTGCCAGCTGAGCGCGCAGGAGGACCGCCTCGAAGTGCTCGACCTGTCGAGCACCAACGGCACCTTCGTAAACGACAAGCGCGTCGAACGCGCCGTCCTGGCGAGCGGCGATCGGCTCCGCGTGGGACGCATAGAGCTCACCATCGGAAGAGCGTAGCGGCAGCCCGGAACGGACGCCGGGCGGCCGGCCGAAGCGGCCGCTACCGGGAGTTAGACGAGTCCAGTCAGATAAGGGTTGGTCCGGCGTTCCTGGCCGATTGTCGTGGCCGAACCGTGGCCCGGATACACGCGGGCGTCGTCACCAAACGGAAACAGGACGTTGCGGATCGAGGCCAGCAGCGTCGGGGCGTCACCGCCGGGCAAATCGGTCCGGCCAATCGAGTCGGCGAACAAGGTGTCTCCGACGAACAGGTCCATGCCCGGCTGGCCCACCTTCCCGACCTCGAGGCAGACTCCTCCCGGACAGTGTCCCGGCGTGTGATGCCACCGGGCTTCGAGCGTTCCGAACACCAGGTTCTGGCCGGGTGCATAGAAAATGTCCACCGGTGGCGGTTGTTCCACGCGTAAGCCGAACATCGCGCCCATTTCGGTGGCGCGCTCGTAGAGAAACAAATCGTCCCGGTGAAGGTAGACCGGTGCGTCCAGCACCCGTTTGGCGGCCGCCACGCCGGTGATGTGATCCACGTGGGCGTGTGTCAGCAGGATGTGGCGAATCGACAGCGCCTGACGGTGTGCGAACGCCAGCAGCTCGTCGACTTCGTCCCCGGGATCGATCAGGACCGCTTCCCGGGTTTCCTGACAGGCGAGAACGAAGCCGTTCTTGTAAAACGGAGCGACAGCTCGAATCTCAATCGTCATTCCTCTATCATTGTGAACGCTCATGGTTCTCGCCATTGTCGACGATCTGATGTTCGCTTCGAAAATCAAGACGGCCGCGAGCCAGCTCGGCCTCACCGTGGCGTTCGCGCGCTCCTCCGGCGCGGCGATGACGGCCATCCGGGACAACACGCCAACCCTTGTGATTCTGGATCTCAACAATCCCCGGACGGATCCGCTTGGCACCGTCGCGGCCATCAAGGGCGACCCGGCGACTAGGGCAATTCGTACCGTGGGCTACGCGTCGCACGTCCAGACCGACGTCATCGAGGCCGCGCGTCTGGCGGGGGTGGACGAGGTGATGGCGCGATCGGCCTTCACCGCCCGGCTGCCGGAAATCCTGGCGGCAGCGCGTCCAAGCTAGAGCGTCTTACACAAGGCCGTAGCGGCCGGCTTCAGGCCGGCCGGCGAACGTCCGCCTGAAGGCGGACGCTACGGCTGACAAGCAGGCTACACGCTCTTTGCAAACCTGCTACAGCAGCCGCCACATGGCCGCCAGCATGCCAAGAGCCAGCACAACCGCGGCGATGACCCAGACCCATGAACCGCGGTCGCGTCGTAGAGGAACGATGCGCGAGGGCTCGCCGGCCGCCGCGCGAATGTCCAGCATCGCAGCGACCGAGCGCAAATCGGCAGCGCACGTGGCTGCGGCTTCGTAGCCGCCCTCGGCGCGGATTTCGAGGGCTTTCGAGACCACGTCGGCCAGTTCGGGCGGAATGGAGGAGCCGAGGCCGGCCGAGGCCGCCGCCGGTTGTTTTCCCGTCAGCATCTCGACGAGCACCATCCCGAGCGCCCTGATGTCCGTCCGGTGATCGAGGTCTCCGGCAAACGGACGGCTGGTCCACCTGGCAAGGCCAAAGTCGAGAATCTTGGCGTTTCCCTTGGGCGTCACCATGATGGTGTCGGAGGTCATGCCACCGTGCACCATGTCGAGCGCGTGCGCGTCGGCGAGCGCATCCGCGAGTTGAGTCGCAAGCGTGACGGCGCGGCGCGTGTTGAGGGGGCGTCCGGCAATGACGCGCTTCAACGGCTCGCCCGGCACGAACTCGAAGACGAGAAACAGCTGGCCGCCTTCTTCGGCAATCTCATAGAGCGCCGCGATATTCGGGTGTGACAAGACCGACGCGGCACGCGCGTCGCGCGCAAGCGTCTCGCACCGTTCGCGGTCGGCCTGAAGCTCGGGGCCGGGCAGCTTGATCGCGACGGTTCGGCCAAGACGCGTGTCGCGCGCGCGGTAAACCTCGCCGAGGCTGCCGGCGCCAATCCGCTCGAGGATCTTGTAGTGGTCGAGTTGTTCGATCATCGACTCAGGAGCTGCACGCTTATCGAATCGCGACGATTATACTGATCCGTCCCGCGAAAGTCGGACGCACAGGCGACGTGAACCCGTATCTCTCTCTCCTGCGGAGCAACCGGAATTTCCGGCTGCTGTACATCGGCCAGACGATTTCGCAGCTCGGCGACTGGTTCAACACCGTTGCCGTCTATGCGCTGCTGCTCGACCTGACTGGCTCGGCCACGGCCGTGGCGTGGATGCTGATCGTCCAGATGCTCCCGATCGCGCTGGTCGGACCGCTGGCGGGGGTCGTGGTCGACCGCGTGAACCGGCGGCGGATCATGATGGCCGCGGACCTGGTACGAGGCTGCCTGATTCTGGGCCTGCTGCTCGTACGGCGTGCCGATCAGGTCTGGATCGCATACGTCGTGACCGGACTGGCGGTGGCCGCGCAAGCGTTCTTCGAGCCGGCGCGCACGGCCACGATCCCGAACGTGACGGCGCCCGCCGAGCTTCTGCCGGCCAACGCGCTGTCGAGCGCCACATGGTCGGCGATGCTGGCGATCGGCGCCTCGATCGGCGGTCTCGTCACCGCGGCATTCGGCAGGAACGTGGCGTTCACCGTCAACGCCGCGTCATTCTTCGTCTCCTGTCTCTTCATCGCCTCCACGCGATACGATTCGACGCCGCCGGTCCGGCCGCCCGTGCAGGGCCTGGCCGCCCTGACGGGCGCATCCGATCTTGCCGAGGGCGTCCGCTATATCCGCGGCTCGTCGCACGTGGCGGCGCTCATGTTCGTGAAAGCGGGATGGGGGCTCGCGGGCGGCATCCTGCTGCTCTTGACGATCTTCGGCCAGCGTGTCTTCCCGATCGGCGGAAGCGCGGCTGCCGGCATCGGCGTGCTCTACGGCGCGCGCGGCATCGGCGCGGCGCTCGGCCCGATTCTCCTGCGCTACATCCTGGGACAGAAGCCGGCGGCCTTGCGGCGCGCGATTGGTCCCGCGTACTTCGTGATCGGCGTGTTCTATGCGGCACTCTCGGGTGCGCCGGGGCTCCTCACGGCCGCGGTGTGCGTGCTGCTGGCACATTTCGGCGGATCGATTCTGTGGGTCTTCAGCACCGTGCTGCTGCAGATGGAAGTGCCGGATGCCTTCAGGGGCCGCGTCTTTGCCGCGGAGCTGGCCCTCGTCACGCTGACTTCGTCGGCGTCCAGCTTCCTCACCGGCCGCGCGCTCGACGCCGGGACGTCACCGCGGTCCGTTTCGCTCTGGCTCGGGGCGCTCTTCTTCGTGCCCGGCGCGCTGTGGCTGTTGATTCTGTCGCGGTGGAAGGAATCGGGGGCGCCACCGTCCCCGCCGGATCAAACCGTGTCGGCGGGAGAGGAACTTCTCGAAGGGCACATGGGCTGACGGGGGCGCGCTACTGGTCCCGTTTCGGCCGGAGCTCTTCAAGCGCGCTCTGCACCAGCTGCTTGGCGTCGTCGAGCTGCTCGAGGACGAGCGCGATGTCCATGCGCGGCTTGCCGGGCCAGCGCTCGCTCTGGCAGTAGACACCGTGCTGGCCGACCAGCGCCAGGGAGTCCGTCAGGAGGTCAAGAGCCACGGCGAGCCGGCCGCGCGAGCTCCCCATCATCGTCTCGTGATGCTCGAGCGCGTCACGGTGCTTGTCGAACACTGACGTCATTTTTTCACCGGTTTGGTGGGCCGAATCTCAACCCGGCTCGGCAGGCTCCGGGCCGGATGCCGCAGCAGGTTGATCACGACTTCCGCGACTTCGGCCGGGGCCACTTTCCAATCCGCACCTTTCGCGGGATCGCCCTGCGCGAACTCGGTCGCCACGGAACCCGGCATCACGTAGCTGACGCGGATGTCGTCGTACCGAAGCTCCTGCATCAGCGACTCGCTGAACGCGTTCAGCCCGGCCTTCGACGCGCAATACGCGGCGCCGTGTGCGAAGGGGTTGGTGCCGGACAGGCTGCTGATGTTGATGATGGACCCGCCGCCTCGATGCCGCAGATGAGGAATGGCGGCGTGGCACGCGTTGAACACGCCGGTCAGGTTGGTGTCGATAATCTCGGACCATTGGGCGGGCGTCATCGTGGCGACATCTGAGAAAATGCCGACGCCGGCGTTGTTCACGAGGATGTCGAGTCCGCCGAATCGCCCCACGGTCGCCTCGATCGCGCGCGCGATGTCTTCGTACCGCCGAACGTCCGCGCGCAGCGTCTCGACGGCGGCAGGCCCGGCGCTTTCGATCTGCGACCGCGCCGCGGACAGCGAGGCATCGCGTAATCCCGTGACGGAAACCGAAACGCCTTCGGCGACGAGGGCACGCGCGATCGCCAGGCCGATGCCTCGCGATCCCCCCGTCACCAGGGCGACCTTGCCGCGTATGGACTCCATGTCACCCATTACAATAGCGCACGACAGATGACTCAGGTGGCAATCGTCGGCGGCGGTGAGGTCGGTGGCCTGCTGGCGCACGCGCTGGCGCGCCGGAACATTGCGCCCGACATCTGCCTGATCGACGACAACGGCCGTGCCGCGCTCGGCAAGGCACTCGACATCATGCAGGCCGCACCCGTCGAAGGGTTCTCGTCGAACCTGTCCGGGGCGGCCGAGCTGTCCGCGATCGCCGGCGCCTCCGTGGTCGCGATCGCCGATGCGTTCGGCGGACAGCCGCCGGCGACAGACGCATCGATGCTTCTGCTCAAGAGAGTGCGCGATCTTGCCCCGGCGTCCCTCATCGTCTGCGTCGGACCAGGCGACCGCGATCTGATCGATCGCGGTGTTCGTGAATTGCACGTCCCGAGAGCGCAGTTAATTGGTTCCGCGCCCGAGGCGCTCACCGGCGGCATCCGTGCGCTCACGGCCATCGAGCTCGACGCGCCCGCGAGCGACGTGGCGCTCTCGGTGCTGGGTGTGCCGCCGAATCACATCATCGTGCCGTGGGACGATGCGACCGTCGGCGGGTTTTCGCTCGTCCGCGTTCTCAGCGAGCCCGCGCGCCGCCGGCTCGACGCACGCATAGCCGGCCTGTGGCCTCCGGGGCCGTACGCGCTTGCCGCCGCTGCGGCCAGAACGATCGACACGATCTTTCGCGGATCGCGCCGGCTGGTTACCTGCTTTGTGGCGCCGGACGATTCGGCGGGGATGCGCGCACGGGCGGCCGCACTGCCGGTGCGGCTCGGACGCCAGGGAGTGATCGAGGTGGTAATGCCCGAGCTGAGTGTCAGGGAACGCGTGCGCCTTGAAAACGCGATGATGCTCTGAGAAGCGGCGAGCGTAGTGCAGGCCTTCAGGCCTGCCTGCTACAGCGGGGCTCAAACCCCGCACGACGATGACTACGTCCCGTAAATCGGGCGATGCAGCGCGAGGCCGCCCGCGAAATCAGCCAGCTGCTTACGAAGGATCAGTCGCCCGCGATGCAGCCGCGACTTGAGCGTCTGATCTTTCACGCGAAGCATCGCGCTCGCTTCCTCGGTCGACATCCCCTGAAGATCGCGCAGCACGACCGGCGCCCGGTAGATTGCCGGGAGCGCCAGCACCGCACGGACGAGGCGGCGCCGGAGCTGCGACCGCAGCAGGTGTTCGTCGGCCATGTTTGACCAGTCGGCAACCTCCTGAACGGAGGTCACCGTCGTCTCGTCGCCTTCGGCGGGAACGGGCTCGCGCTGCTCGTCCTGCGCCCGCTGATACGAAGCCGACCGCAGCCGTGACATCGCCGAGTTGAAGGTGATCCGGTAGATCCAGGAAGACAGTGCGGCATCGCCGCGGAATTCGCCGACCTTGCGGAAGACCTTGTACAACACGTCTTGCGTGATTTCTTCCGCATCCTCGTGATTGCGCAGGTAGCGGAATGCCAGCTGATAGATTTTGCTGCCGAACTGCGCGGCCAGCTCCGTCAGGGCCGACTCATCGCCTTGTTGAAGGCGTTTCAGCAGTTCCTCGTTGTGGGGGTCCCTCATTTGTGTCCTCGGTATGATGGGAGAACACCTTCACGGCTGAGAATATTCCTGACGAGCCGTCTCGACCGTAAGTGACTTCAGGACAATTGGTTATGCGAAGACGTCGCCGAAGTGGCGGACCACGCGCGCTTCCACGTCCGCCTGGTCCACGTCATGTCCGAGCAGGGCGGCGAGGGATGTCACTCCCCGGTCCGCCACGCCACACGGGACAATCAGGTTGAAATAGTCGAGGTCGGTCGTGACGTTCAACGCGAATCCGTGGCTGGTCACCCACCGGGCAATACGGACTCCGATAGCCGCGAGCTTGCTTGGTCCCACCCACACGCCGGTCAGGCCGGGGACGCGCCCCGCTTCAACCCCGTAGTCGGCAGCCGTCCGGATGAGCACTTCTTCGAGGTCGCGCACGTACCGGTGGACGTCGCGCCGGTCCGGCTTGAGGTCGATGATGGGATAGCCGACGAGCTGGCCGGGGCCATGGTAGGTAATGTCGCCTCCCCGTCCGGTTTCGAAGACCTCGACGGAGCGGGCGGCCAGGACGTCGGCCGGGGCCAGGATGTGGGACCGGCCGCCATCCCCGCGAACACCGAGCGTGAGGACGTGCGGATGCTCGACGAGCAGGAGCAAATCGCCAATCCGGCCTGCCTGCCGCTCCTCGACCAGCTTTCGCTGCAGCGCCAGCGCGTCCGCATAGGGCACCCTTCCGAGGCGCCGGACCTCGACCTCAGGCCTGGTCCGGATCCCAGTGCTCGAGCGCATGCTTCACGCGAGACATGAACGTGTCCGCGACGGCGCCGTCGATGATTCGGTGATCGAACCCGAGCGCCAGATACGCCATCGTCTGGACGGTGACGGCGTCGGCCACGACAGCGGGGCGTTTTTCGATGGCGCCTACGGCGAGAATCGCCGTCTGCGGCTGGTTGATGATCGGCATGCCGAACTGCGCGCCCAGCATCCCGGGATTGGTAATCGTGAAGGTGCCTCCGGAGACATCGTCGGGCGTCAGCTGCTTGGCGCGGGCGCGGGCGGCGAGGTCGGCGATTTGGCGGCTGATCCCCGGCAAGTCATGACCCTCGGCGTGTTTCACGACCGGCACGATCAGCCCCCACTCGAGCGCCACGGCGACACCGATGTTGATGTCCTTGTGATAGATGACGGAGTCGCCCTCGACGGATGAATTGAGCAGCGGGGCATCCTGCAGCGCTCCCGCGACAGCCTTGATGATGAACGCGAGGTAGGTCAGCTTTCCACCGGCGCGCTCGTATTCGATTCGCCTGGCTTCGCGAATCCTGGCGATGTGGGAGAAGTTGACCTCGAACACGGTGTGGACGTGCGCGGACGTGCGCCGGCTGATCACCATGTGCTCGGCGATCTTCTTCCGCATCACCGACATCTTCTCGACGCGGTCGCCGGGCCGCGCCTGCACCGCCTGGCCGGCTTGCCCGGCCTGTCCTTCGTGCTCCAGATATTCCAGGATGTCGTGCTTCGTGACGCGCCCGGCGAGGCCACTTCCGTGGATCTGCGAGATGTCGACGCTGTGCTCTTTCGCAATCTTCCGTACCAGCGGCGATGAGCGCTCGCGCGCCAGTTCTTCGCTCGAAACAGGGGGCCTCGCGTCTCCCGGCGCCGGGACCGTCGACGCAGGCTTTGCGGCGTCGGTGCTGACCGCGCCGGAGCCGTCAGCCTGAGCAGGCGGAGCGGTCACGACGGCGTCGGGCGCTCCGATGACGGCCACCACGTGGTTGACCGCAACCGTTTCGCCTTCCTTGACTCGAATCTCGACCAGCACGCCGGCAGCCGGCGAGGGGATTTCGGCGTCCACCTTGTCGGTCGTGATTTCCAGCAGCGGCTCGTCGCGGTCGATGCTGTCGCCGACCTTTTTCATCCACCGGACGATAGTGCCCTCGGTGACCGATTCGCCCATCTGGGGCATCACGACCTCGGTGGACATGACTCGTGCCCTTTCGCTACGAATGTAACGCCGCGCCGTGCGTGGCGTGCGCCGCCTCGCCCACGGCCTCGGCCATGGTCGGGTGCGCGTGGATCGTGCGAATCAGAATCTTCGACCGTGGATTGAAGCCGCAGCGCCAGGGTCGCTTCGGCGACGAGCTCCGTCGATCGCGAACCAATCATGTGCACGCCAAGTACGTCGTCGCTGGCCTTGTCCGCGACAATCTTCACGAAGCCTTCCGTCTCGCCCGACATCTTGGCGCGGCCGAGGACGCCGAACGGAAACGCCCCGACGCGCACGTCGAATCCCCGTTCCTTGGCTTCGCGTTCGGTCAGGCCCACGCTGCCGATCTCCGGATCGCAATACGTACAGCCCGGGACATGGTCGTAGTTGAGCGGACGGATCTGCAGGCCGGCGATTCGTTCCGCGGCGAGAATGCCTTCGGCTGACGAGACATGTGCCAGCTGCGGATGGCCGGGAGTACCGAGCGTGATGACGTCGCCAACGGCGGAAATACCAGGCACATCGGTCTTGTACGTTTCGTCTACCTTGATATAACCCTTCTCGATCTGGAGTCCCACGCCCTCGGCGTTCAGGCCGGCTGTCACGGGACCACGCCCGGTCGCGACAAGCAGGTAATCGGCGCGCAGCGTGGCGGCCGTTCCGTCGGCGAGCTGGACCGAGACGTCCACGCCGGCGCCGTTGACGGTCGCCCCCGAGACCCTGGCGCCCGTATGAACCTTGATGCCCTGTTTGCGGAACGACTTCTCCAGTTCCGCCGACACCGCCTCGTCCTCGACCGGCACCAGACGCGGCAGCAGCTCGACGATCGTCACTTCGCTCCCGAAGCGGCGGAAGATGGACGCGAACTCCACGCCGACCGCACCGCTGCCCAGGATGACAATCGACTTCGGAACTTCCTTCAGGTGGATGGCTTCGTCGCTGGTGATGATCCGGGTGCGATCGATCGCGATCCCCGGAACACTTCGCGGCGCGGAACCCGTCGCCACGATGATTTCCTTGCGCGCACGAAGCGTCTGGGCGTCGCCCTCAAATACGTCGACGCCACCCTGCCCCGTGAGCCGCGCCGTGCCCTTGATCCAGTCGATCTTGTTCTTCTTGAACAGGAATTCCACGCCTTTCGTCAGGCCGCCGACGATGCGATCTTTCCGCTCGTGCACTTGCGCCATATTGATCGTGACAGCAGCTTCGCCGAGCGAAATCCCCCATTCTTTCGCGTGCTGCACGATCTTCAGCGCGTGCGCATGCTCGAGCAGGGCTTTCGTCGGAATGCATCCCCACAGCAGACACGTCCCGCCCAGCGCTTTCTGTTTCTCGACGACGGCAACCTTCAGGCCCAGTTGCGCGGCGCGGATGGCGGCCACGTACCCGCCGGTCCCCGCGCCAACGACAACGACGTCATACTCGTTTGACACAGTGTGATCTCATGTAAGGTCGGCCGGTGGCGCGCTCACCGCGTCACTTGATCGCTTTGAGGGACGACAGCGGCACGAACGCCGTCGTTCCGGGCCGCGGCGCAGGGTCGGCCGGCGTGTCGGGCGCGTCGGGATCCAGCCGCGCGACGCGTGCACGCAGTTGCCCGTGATCGTACTTCAGTTCCCAGTACGACTCGGTGAGCCGCTCGAGGCGCCTGGCGACGCGCCTCGCCCGGACGAGCGCCCAGGCGGCCGTCAGAATCGCGGCGACGGTGAGCAGCCAGAGAAGGGTCAACAAAACCGGTACCTTATCGAACGGCTTGCAACAGTGTCAACCGCCTGAGACAATACGCCGATTCGCCCTGAAATCCTGTGCCTGAAGCGACTCCGAAACTGAAGACCGTCCTCATCGTCGACGACGATGAGGGAATGCGCGACACGCTGACCGCGATTCTCAAACGCGACTACCGCGTGCTGCGCGTCGCGAGCGGCGAGGCGGCGCTCCCCGTGCTCAACAAGGAGGACGTCGATCTGCTCATGCTCGACGTGCGCCTGCCCGGTATCAGCGGCTTCGAAGTCCTGCGCATCGTGAAAGAGAATTACAGCCTGATCGAGGTCATCATGATCTCGGCGATCAGCGAGATCGAGACCGCCGTCCAGGCGATGAAGCACGGCGCGTATCACTACGTCACGAAGGAATTCGATTACGACCAGCTCCGGTCGCTCGTGCGGAACGCCGCGGAACGCCAGGATCTCAATCGCCAGGTGATGACGCTGTCGGCGCAAGTCGCGGACCAGGGCGAGCGCGAGTTCGTCGTCGGGCCGAGCAAGAACACGCGCGACATCGTCGATCTCGTGCACAAGGTGGCGAAGCTGTCCGCGACGATTCTCATCCTGGGCGAGAGCGGCACGGGCAAAGAGCTCCTGGCGCGGCTGATTCACAAGGAGTCCGGCGAGCCCGAGGCGCCGTTCATCGCCGTCAACCTCGCGGCGATTCCGCGGGAGTTGACCGAGAGCACGCTGTTCGGCCACGAGCGCGGCGCGTTCACGGGAGCGCACCGGCAGCAGCTGGGAAAATTCGAGCTGGCGTCGAACGGCACGCTGTTCCTGGACGAGATCGGCGACCTCAGACTGGACCTGCAAGCCAAGCTGCTGCGCGCGATCCAGGAAGGCGAGATCGAACGCGTGGGCGGCACCAAGCCGATCAAGACGGAGTTCCGCCTGATCGCGGCGACCAACGTCGATCTCGAGAAGGCGGTGAAGGACGGGCGGTTCCGCGAGGACCTCTACTACCGGATCAACGTCATCCCCATCAGGCTTCCCCCGCTCCGTGACCGAAGCGAGGACGTCGCACAGCTCGCCGAGTTCTTCCTGCGCCGCTACAACATGCGGTTCCACAAGAACGTCCGCGGCATCACGGACTCGACGCTCGCGATGCTCAAGCGCTACTGGTGGCCGGGTAATATCCGCGAGCTGGAGAATCTGGTCGAGCGGCTGGTCGCGATGAGTGATAAGGAATTCATCGCCGAAGAGGATCTGCCGCTCGAGTTCCAGTTCGCCCAGCTCGAGCCACGGGGTGCTCACGGCGAGAGCCTGTTCGAAGATGCCACCAATACCTTCGAGCGGAACTTCATCCTGCGCGCCTTGGAGAAATGCGGCGGGAACGTCACAGCGACAGCAGAGTACCTTGGAATTCCATTGAGCACTCTGAAATATAAGATGGACAAGCGCGACATCCGCCAGGTCGTCAAGCGCATGCGCGGCGCATAGCAGCCAATATTCTGACCGTACGGCCAACCCGTTACCTTTTCCCCGTAATCGTTTGAGTTAGCTGGCAGTAACTGACGAGGTGCGCGTGCGCGCGCCCGTGCTCAGTCAGCCCGTTGCCTGTCTCCTCGCAGATCTCGACCCAGCAGCCACCTGCGCCTTGCGCGCAAATCCTGAACGAATTCACGCAACCTGCTCAAACGGCACGCTTTGGAACATGCGTTGCAGCCGTCATTGCGGGCAAGTCGATCTTGCCCGCGAGCGTTTGGTCTCGAAGCAATCCATCCGAAACGCCGATTGTTTCGTAGGACGAGGAGCGATGCAGCCTTCGATCTTCAATCTGCGTGTCCCGATCGCCGGCAGAGACGACGTGTTTCTGATGAACACGTTGAGCGATGCTCAGCTGCTGGTGTCCCCGGACGTCGCTGCGCTACTCGATCGGCGCGAGTTCGACGACCTGAACGACTCGGAGCGCCAGGCGCTCGACCTGCTCACCGACAACGGATTCTTTGTCCCGAATGCCGACGCGGATCGCAAGGCCCTCGACAGTTATTTTCATTCCGTCAGGCACAGCACCTCGGAGCTCCACATCACGCTCCTGACGACGCTGCAGTGCAACTTCGCGTGCGGGTATTGCTACCAGGGGGATCGCGAGGACTTCAATCAATTCGCCGACAAGATGACGCTCGAGACGTCGGCGCGCGTCGCGCAGTGGATCGAGGGCGAGCTCGACCGCCTGAAGCCCGAGACGCTGGTCATCACCTTCTTCGGCGGCGAACCTCTCCTGAACCTGCCGGTGATGTACAGACATGGCCGAGCGCACGTGGCGCGCCACGCAGGCCCGCGGCGTGAAGCAGACGATGAGCATCATCACGAACGGGCTGCTGTTGACGCCCGAAATCGTCGATCGGCTGCTTCCGTACGGGTTGAGGGGCGCCAAGATCACGCTCGACGGCGACAAGCACACGCACGACCGGATGCGTCCGCTTCGCGGCGGCCAGGGCACGTTCGACCGTATCGTCGAGAACATCCGCAGCGTCATCGGACGCACGCGGATCTCGATCGGCGGCAATTTCGACGAGAGCTCCGCCGACAGCTTTTCGGGCCTGCTCGATTTCCTCAAGGCCCAGGACTTCGCGGATCGGCTCGTCAAGGTCAGCTTCAAGCCGGTGGTCCGGAGCGAGCCGGCCAAGCCCAAGGGCATGCTCTCGCTCACGCCGGTGGACGCGAGCGGCAAGGCGCTCGGCGGGTCGTGCATGACGGGAGCTGGCGCGGGCGGCGGATCCACCTGCGACAGCTGCTCCTTCCTGGACGAAAAGATGGTGCTCCTCCGGGAGGACACCGTCCGCCACGGGTTCGCGACGTCCGACGGCGTGCACATGGGCCCCTGTCACGTGCACCACAACAACGCCCACACGATCGGTCCGGACGGCTCGCTCTACGGCTGCCCGGGGTTCACGGGCGAAAAGGGGCTGTCCACCGGCCACATCAACGGAACCACCGACCCCTGGCGCGAGCTCAATAAGAAGCGGTTCGACACGCTCGACCCGTGGAAGGCCTGCGGAGACTGCGCTTTTATCCCGGTCTGCGCGGGGGGTTGCCTCACGGCTTCATATGCACAACTTGGAGACATGAATATGCCGACATGTCACAAGGCCAGCTTCGAATCGGCTGTCAAAGCGTTGGCGCAGAACGTCGCCAGCGCGAATTAGGGAGAGTACGAATGAAGATTCAGGTCATCAAAAAGGGTACCGTGAACGCCAAGCCGAGCAACTTCTGCGACACGCTCGTGGACGACGTGCCGCTGGTCGACAAACAGCAGTAGATGGCCCATCGGCATGGACTGCCAGCAGCACGACGAACCGCTTCGACGTTCGGCGTGCTCTGCTGGTTGGTCCTGCTGACTCGGCACGGCCCAGTGCACTCGAAGCGCTGGGCCGCCCCCATCCTCAGGCGACGCGCCTCTCCGCGTTGGCATCGGCGAGCTTGCCACAGCAGGCGCCTCAGGCGGGATTGCGCAGGTTGTCGGCAACCTCTCTCTCGAAGGGCTCGTAAACCTCACTGAGGACGGGCATCCACGTGCGTGGGTTGCCGAAAGCTGGGCAACTGCTCCCGATGGCCTGTCGTTGACCGTTCAGCTCCGCCCAAATGCGATTTTTCACGACGGCACTCCGGTCAAGGCGGCCGCCATCACTCCTATGCTGCGAGAAAGCCTGTCCAAAGGCGATGGGCGCGGCGTTCGAGGACGTCGATCAGAATTCTGTCCAGTCGGCGATGGCCAAATCCGATTCGATTCTGCGCCGGCCCGCCCCCCTCTGTAATCGAAGCTCTCGAGACGACAATACAGAAGCCCGGTGGAGACGGTGTCGGGACAGGCGCTTACGTCCGGCGGCCAGGCGCTTCCGAGCTAAAGGCGAACACTTCGTACTACCTCGGAAGGCCGACGATCGAGCCGCATCGCTGGTGACGTCGTACCCGAGCGTTCGCGCCGCGTGGGCGGAGTTGCTGCGAGGCAACCTGGATATGCTGTTCGAGGTCAACGCCGACGCCCTCGACTCATTGCAGTCATCGAGCGACGTGGCGGTGTTCTCGTTCATTCGTCACTATCAGTACCTGCTCATGTTCGGTGCGCATGCGCCGGTTTTCCAGTCAGCGGAGGTCAGACGCGAGCTCGAACGCCGCGATCGATCGCAATGCCCTGTTGCGCGACGGATTGAATGGTCACGGCGTCGTCTCCTCTGGCCCGGTGCCGCCACGACACTGGGCGGTTGGCAGCGACGCGCCAAAGTTTGGATTCGATGCGAAGCTGGCCGCGAGTCTTCAAGCTCGGCACCTTCAATTCACGTGCCTCGTCGCCGCCGACTCCGTTTATGAGCGCCTCGCATTGGCATTGAAGCGTCAGCTCGCTGCGGTCTCAGTTGACATGCACATTCAGGAGCTCCAGGCGGATCAGCTCATCCAGGCGATGGCCAAGAACGATTTCGAGGCGATCCTCATGGACTCGATCAGCGGTCCGAGCCTGTTTCGCTCGTACCAGCGCTGGCATTCGGGAGGACCCTTCTCCATAAAACCGATCGCTAGCCTGCAAATCGACAACTCCCTGGACCGCATCCGCCACGCAGGGTCAGACGACGAGTACCGGGCCGGCGTTTTGGCGTTTCAGCAAGCCTTCGCTGAACAGCCGCCGGCGATCCTCCTGGCTTGGAGCGAACGCGCGCGGGCCGTGAGCCGGCGTTTCGACGTGCCGGTGTCGGATGACGGCCGGGACGTCCTTGCGACGCTCCGTGTGTGGCGCCCGGCCGGCGACCAGCGAGTCGCCAGCCGCAATTAGCCATGTCTACCAGGCGCCGCCACATCGCGACGCGCTTCGCCCTCCTGCTGGCGCTGGCCGCGGTGTTACCGCTGATTGCTTACGGCGTCGCTTCGATTCTGTCGCTGCGACGCGGCACCCGCCAGTCGGTCGTTCAGGGCAACGCCAACGTGGCGGCACGGGCAGTCGAGGAAATCCGCCGTTACATCACCACCAACGCCGAACTGCTCAAGGCCCTGGCCGCGAACCTTCAGGACACCGGGCTGACCCAGGACCAGCAGGACCGCATCATCAAGAACTACGTCCTCGACATCCGGCAATTCCGCGAAATCACCCTCTTTGACGAGGCGGGGAACGCGGTGGCGACGAGCCGCATCGGCAAGCCGCGCGTCGAGATCCCGAACAACGCCCCGCTGCTCATCGAAGGCGTATCGATGTCGGGGATCCGGGTCGACGAAGACCTGCTGCCGTCCACGCTGTTCGCCATCCACCTCACCAGGCTTGGCGCTCCGGCCGGCTGGCTCGTCGGCCAGTTCAGCCTCGAGGAAATGTGGCGGACCGTCAATCGCATCAAGATCGGGGCCCACGGGTACGCCCTGGTGCTCGCGTCGAACGGCGAGCTGGTCGCGCACGGCGACCCCAATCGGAAGGCGCTGGTCGCGCAGTCGACAAACATGAACGACCACCCGCTGGTGACCGCCCTGCGCGCCGCCGGCGGGGACGGACCCGTGTCGGTCGAGTACACAGAGGACGGCGACCGCAAGCTGGGTGTGGCCGCGCGCATGGCCCCGCTGGGCTGGACGATGATCGTCGAGCAGCCCACGAGCGAAGCCGACGCCAACGCGACGGTCTTGCAGCGGCAGCTCATCGTCGCGATCTCCGTCGTCCTCCTCCTGATGATTCTCGCCGGCTACTTCTTCGGGCGGCAGTTCATTACACCGATCCTCGCGCTGCAGCGCGGCACGCAGGCGCTCGCGGCCGGCCGTCTCGAGGAGCGCGTGGACATCCGCACCGGCGACGAATTTGCCGAGCTCGGCCAGGCCTTCAACACGATGGCCGACAAGCTCATCGAGCTGCAGGAGAACATCAAGCGGCAGGAACGGCAGGCGATGTTCGGACGCATCGCCGCGGGCCTCGTCCACGACCTCTCGCATCCCGTCCAGAACATCGGGAACAGCACCAGGCTCCTGCTCCGCGACGACGTCGACCCGGAATCGCGCGACTTGTTCCGCCGGACGATCGAACGCGAGCTCGCCACGCTCCGCCACTTCATGGACGACCTGCGGAACATCGTGAAACCCAAGCCCATCGAGCGGTTCCCGATGGACGTCAACGGCTCCATCGCCGACATCGTCGAGTCGATGCGCGGCGAAGGCGATCGGGTCGGCGTGGCCCTCGAAGCCAGGTACGCCTCGGGGCCGCTCATCATCGAGGGCGACGTCTTCGCCCTCGGGCGCGTCTACCGCAACCTGATTACCAACGCCATTCAGGCCACCCAGCAGGGCGGTCGCGTCACCATTGCGACGGCGCGCCTCGGCGACCTCGTCGAGGTCTCGGTTGAAGATACGGGGTCCGGCATCCCGCCCGAACGGCTCGCGGCCATTTTCGAAGACTTCGTGACGACGAAGCGGCGCGGCCTCGGGCTGGGACTGGCGATTACCAAGCGCATCGTGGAGCAACTCGACGGAACGATCACGGTGGAAAGCGAGGTCGGCCGGGGGACAAAATTCACCCTCAGGTTTCCGGCTCGCGACGATGCGTCGGTGGCGGCGGCAAGCTGACGCGCGACACGGCGGACCAGGAGGGGCAGACATGTTTCGGAAGCTGGTGAAGACGGACGCGCTGACCATCGAAGACCAGACGTTTCCGGTGAGGTACTTCGAATTGCGGACGCAGCGCGGCACCAGACGGTACAGCGCCGAAATCCTGCTCGGGCCGGACGACCGGATCATCCTCGACGACGACTCGGTCACCGACCTGGAGGCCAGAACCGCCCGGTTGGTCCCGGCGACGCTCTACAGCCGGATGCTGGTGGCCAAAGCCACGGCGGCCTGAGGCGGCTGGCCCCTGACGGACGCAGCAACGGCGAATCGAGTCGTCGCCGCCGCTGCGCCAGACAATTACTTGCGGGGGAGGACGGCGTCCTTGAGCTGCTTGGCGATTCGTGCTTTCACGACGGTCTTCGCCGGAATCTTGATCGCCTCGCCCGTGGCCGGGTTCCGGCCCATGCGCGCCTTTCGCTTCTGAACGACCAGCTTCACCATCCCGGGCAGCACGAATTCACCCGAGCGTTTCAGCTCCTTCTCCGCCAGCGCTGTCAGCTCGTCGAAGTACTCGCGGGCCTGTGTCCGCTTCACTTCGAACCGCTCGGCGAAATATGAAAAGAGCTCTGATTTGCCCATCCTGCGGGCGTCAGCCATCGCGTCCCCCATCTACGTCGCGCGCCTGATATACACCGGCGAGGCTGCGCGCGCGCCAACGATCGCCGTTTTCATTCGAAAAACGCGGTATCCTAGCTCGCAGCGATCATCGGTGTCAATGCGTGCGTCGTGGCGCGAACCCTTGATTTCCGGCCCCAAAACCACTTACGGACGGGATGCTGCCAGCCCGGCTCCCGATCGACACGGGGCCAGGTGTTAGAATTTTCAGCATGTCAAGCTCGACGCTCGAAACGTTCCCGAACCCCAGGCCCGAACGCGACTACGAGATCGCCATCAACTGTCCCGAGTTCACGGCGCTGTGCCCGAAGACCGGTCTTCCCGATTTCGGCGTCATCCGCATCACCTACGTGCCGGACGCCGAGTGCGTCGAGCTGAAATCGCTGAAGTACTACCTCATTGAGTTCCGCAACCGAGGCATCTTCTACGAAAACGCCACAAACCAGATCCTCGACGACCTGGTCGCGCGCCTGCAGCCGCGGAAGATGACGGTGGTCGGCGATTTTTCCGTGCGCGGCGGCATCACGACCAAGGTCACGGCCGAATATCGCAAGGCCGCCGGCGAACCGGGCGCCGCGCGTGCCTGACGATCCGGACGGCGTGCCCGGTGTCGTCCACGTCCCTCTCGAGGCCGAGCTCGATCTGCATGCCTTCGCCCCGCGGGACGTCGCGTCCGTCGTAGACGAGTATGTGACCGCCGCAGCTCGTGCGGGATTCCGGGAGGTCCGCGTCGTCCACGGGCGCGGAAGAGGAGGTACAGCGCGGGATCGTGCAGGCGGCGCTGGACCGTCATCCCCTGGTGGAAGCATTTCGTGACGACACCGCATCGCACCTGGGCGCCACGCTGGTGCAGCTGCGAACGGAAGGTGGTTGACGCTTACGACTCTCCGGCGAGGGCTTTGACGGCCGTTTCGAGAGGGACCGAAGCGCCCGTGTCTTCGCCGACGGCGGGGTTGGATAGATAGAGACGATCGCCGGGCACGAGATCCCGGGGCCCGCCAGCCGCCAGCTCGATCGCGGCGTAGGCGCCGAGCGACGCAGACATGCGCCAGGGTTCGAGTCCCCGGACAATCTTGCGGACCCTTCCTGTCCGATCGACAAACACGACGTCCAGCGCGAATCGCATGAATGCCGTGTGCACGGCGGCGCAGGGCGCCAGCATCATGGCCGCGGACGCATCGAGGCCGTTCCGGCCGAGCAGGCCGCGCCGCCGATCTTCACGCGACACCGCGATCTCGACGATGCTCGCAACCGCACTCCGGGTTCTTTCGTTAATCAGGCGCACGCTCGAACCTGTCCTTCCGTTCGTCATCAGAACAAACCCGGCACGAGATGCCAGCCGACACGCTCGCAATAGGCCTGGTACTCGGCGTCGCGATTGAGGACCCGCTCCTCGATGAGCGCGCGGACGACGAGCGCGGTGTCGGCGGTCGCGAGCACGACGACGTTCCACCAGCGCGGATGCGCGATCAGGAACGCCAGGTGCGTGATGAGGTACCCGCTGTAGATCGGGTGCCGGACGAGCGCGTACGGGCCGCGAATCACGACGCCGCGGTTGGCGGGAACGAGTCCGAAGCTCCGGCCCAGTGTCAGCTTCCCGACGACCACCAGGCCGAGCCCGAGCGCCGAGGCAATGGCGGTGAACAGGTCGGGAACCAGGCCTCCCGTGCTCGAGGGCAGCAGCAGAGGCGGCCCGATGACGGAGATCGCCGTGACCATCGCGGCGCGGATCGACCGGTCCACGAACTGCGCGGGACGCCGGATGACCGTCAGCACGATGACGAGGCCCTCGCTCACGAGGAGCAGGAGGCCCGTCACGCGGCCCGTGTGCAGGAAGTCCTGCAGGATGTTGATCGAGAGCAGCGTGAAAAGGACGCCGACCGTTGCCCGCGCCAGCAGTTCGTTGCTGTTCTGGCGCGAGAGCGTCATCAGTGAATCTCCAGCCGGTGCCTCGCCGCCTTGCGGGCCGCGGCCGCTGACGGCGCCGCGGCTGCCTGAACGGACGTGTCCGCCGCGCCCGGTCCGTCGACGAAATAGGACGAGCATGCGGCATCGAGCAGCTCGCGCGTGATCACCGGCTCGATTCCGCGATAGCGGCAGAGCGCCGTCACCTGATCGAGAAGGTCGCGCGGATGACACGACCGCAGGGGACGGCCCAGGGGCCCGTAGTGGCGCCGCTGGAGGTAGGCGACCATCACCTGGTGGAAGCGCAGGTTCCGGCGCTGGCAGTTCAGCTCGAATATCTTGACGAACTGCTCCATCGTCGGGTCGTTGACGGGAATCTTGTACGGGATGCGGCGCATGAACGCCTCGTCTGCCAGCGACGCCGGGTTGAGGTTCGTCGCGAACACGATGAGGACATCGAACGGCAGCTGGAACTTCTTGCCGGTGTGCAGCGTGAGGTAGTCGAAGCGGCTCTCGAGCGGCACGATCCACCGGTTGAGGAGCTCCTGCGGCCGCACGCGCTGGCGGCCGAAGTCGTCCACGAGGAACACGCCGCCGTTCGCCTTCAGCTGGATCGGCGCCTCGTAAAACTTCGAAATCGGGTTGAAGGTGAGGTCGAGCATGTCGAGCGTCAGCTCGCCGCCCACCATGACGACGGGCCGGCGAATCCGGACCCAGCGACGATCGCGCGGCGCGGAGCGGATCACGCTTCCCTCTTCGCTGGCCGCGGTCTCGTTGTCGAGCGCGACATGGCAGATCGGATCGAACATCGTGATGATGTTGCCGTCCACCTCGATCGCGTGCGGGATGTACATGTCGCCGCCAATCGACTGCCCCATGCCTTCGGCGAGCACCGTCTTGCCGTTCCCGGGAGGGCCGTACAGGAAGACGGCCTTGCCGGCATTGACCGCCGGACCAAGCTTTTCGAGCATGTCATCGTCAACGATGAGATGCTGAAAGCCCGACTTCAGGCGCTCGTGGTCCAGGTACCCGCGATTGGCGGCCAGCGCCTTCATCTGCGCGACGTAGGCGGCCAGCGGCACCGGCGCGGGGCCGACGTATTGGTTGATCTGCAGAAACTGATGGGCGCGATCCCGCCCGAGATCCGTCAGGGTGTACCGGTACGAGGCGGCATTGGACCCGCTGGCGCCGCGCACTTCCATGAGGCGCTCGGCGCGGGCGTGCTCGATCAGCGGTTCGAGCATGGTGAACGGCAGCCGCATCTTCTCGGAGATGACCGAGCCCAGGGCCTCTGCGCCGTACAGGGTCTTGAGCAGGAGCTGTTCGACGACGTCAGCCGCCAGGCCCGTGTCCTCGAGATGCACGAGCGGCGGAGGCGCGGGCGAACGATCCGTCATGGAGCGAACGTTCGACATTTGGGCCGGCGAGGACATGGCGCTCCCTTAGGTCACTTCTGCGCGAGCGGGAAGACGACCTGGACGAACTTGATGACGGCCGGGCCAATCGTGACGACCCAGACTGCGGGAAAAATACAGAACACGAGCGGGAAAACCATCTTGACGCCCGTCTTCGCCGCGGCTTCCTCGGCCCGCTGGCGCCGCTTGGTCCGAAGCGTGTCGCTGTGGACGCGCAGCGACTGGGCGACGCTCGTGCCGAACTTGTCGGTCTGAACCAGCATCGCGACCAGCGATTCCACGTCGTCGACGCCCGTCCGGACACCCAGGTTGTGGAGTGCCTCGGACCGTGCCTTGCCGGCGCGCAGCTCGAGGTTGATGAGCCGCAGTTCTGACGCGAGCGCGGGATGTGCGTACGCCATCTCGTCGGCCACGCGCTGAATGGCCTGATCGAGACCGAGGCCGGCTTCCACACTGACGACCATCAGGTCGAGCGCGTCAGGCAGCCCGAGGCGGATCATGTGTTGGCGCTTCTTGGCGATCCGGCCCAGGGCCATGCTCGGCAGCATGTAGCCGACGCCGCAGGCGCCCAACGCCATGACGAAGTTCGGCGTCATCAGAATGGGCGTCGCGCAGAGGGCGAACATCAGCAGAGCAAGTCCGACGCGGATGCCGAAGAAGATGGGCAGCGCTTCAGAACTGCGGTAGCCGGCGTGGACCAGCCGCTTCTGCAGCTTGCCCATTTCCTTGGCCGACTGCGGCGCCACGCTGCCGAGGCGCTTCAATCCGCTCAGGAACGCCTTCGACTTGCTCTCGCCCTCGGCGATGGGACGGCCACCGGTCCAGTCCGCGACTTCCTCGAGGCGGCGCTCCAGCGTGCCGGCGCCGCTTGGAGCGAGGGCCATCGCCCCCGCTGCGATCAGCAGCGTGATGAAGATGAACCCGAGTACCGGAATCAGCAGCGTCACGCTATACCTCGATCTTGATGACTTTACGAATCCAGAAGTACCCGCCGGTCTGCATGACAATCGCGCCCAGAATCATCATCTGGCCCAGGTGCTCATGAAACAGCAGCGACATGTGGTCGGGATTGATAAAGGTCAGGGCGACAGCCAATGCTGCCGGCAACGACAGAAGGACCCACGCCGTGAACCGGCCGTGCGCGGTGTGCACGCGAATCTGACGGCGGATCTTGAATCGCTCGCGAATCACGTAGGCGAGGTTGTCCAGAATCTCGGCCAGGTTGCCGCCCGTCTCGCGCTGAATCAGCACGGCCGTGACGAAGAAGCGGACGTCCAGGCTCCCGATGCGATCGGACAGCTCGTTCAAGGCGTCTCGCAGCGGCAGGCCGAAGTTCTGGCGATCGAACGCCTTCTTGAACTCGGGGCCGACCGGCTCGGGGAGCTCGTCCGCGACCATGCCCATGGACGTCTGGAACGCATGGCCCGCGCGGACGGCGCGCGACAGCAGATCCAGCGCCTCTGGAAACTGCTCCTCGAACCGGTTCAGCCGGCGCGTGCGCCGGTTCATGACGTAGCCAATCGGCAGCATGGCGCCGATGCAGGCGGCAATCGGCGCGGCATACGGCTGGCTGACAAACACCGCGGTCACCAGGCCCACGACAGCCGCCGAGACCAGCGTCACCAGCATGAGCCCGCTCGGCGTCGTCTGGACCCCCGACTGCTCGATCAACCGTGACAGCCCGTATCCCTGCTTCGAGTCCTTGACGAACTTGTCGAGGACCGGCATCGGTCCCTCGACCATCTTGCGGAGAACCGACGTGTCTTCGGTCTCGCCTGACGCCTCGGTGAACGAGACGTCCTTCAGCCGCTTGTCGAGCTCGCGCTGGGCCATCATGTCCGGCAGCGCCGTGATGGCAAAGTACGAGCCGAGAATCAGCCCGACTACGACGACGAAGACACCGAGCGCGATAACCATTAGCGGATCTCCGTCACGCCCTCGAACATGTCGCCCGGCAGGTGGATGCCGCATGCCTTCAGGCGCTCGCACACCTTCGGCCGCACGCCGGTCGCCCGGAAGCGGCCCACGACTTTGCCTTCCTGCGTCAGGCCGACCTTCTCGAACGTGAAGATCTCCTGCATGGTGATGATTTCGCCTTCCATGCCCGTGATCTCAGCCACGCTGGTGACCTTGCGAGTGCCGTCGCTCAAGCGCGTCTGCTGGACGACAATCTGGATGGCCGACGCGATCTGCTGGCGCATCGCGCGCTCCGGCAGGTTCGTGGCGCCCATGGCGATCATCGTCTCGACGCGCGACAGCGCGTCACGCGGTGTGTTGGCGTGGACTGTCGTCAGCGAACCGTCGTGACCGGTGTTCATGGCCTGCAGCATGTCCAGCGCTTCTTCGCCGCGGACCTCACCGATGACGATGCGATCGGGACGCATACGGAGCGCGTTGATGACGAGCTGCCGCTGGCGGATGGCGCCCTTGCCCTCCACGTTCGGCGGCCGCGTTTCGAGACGCGCCACGTGGTCCTGGTGCAGCTGCAACTCGGCGGCGTCCTCAATCGTCACGATGCGTTCCGTGTCGCCGATGTAGCTGGACAACACGTTGAGCAGCGTCGTCTTGCCCGCGCCGGTGCCGCCGCTGATCAGGCAGTTCAACCGGGATCGGACGCAGTGCGACAGGAAGTCGAGCATCGGCCGCGTCAGCGCCTTGAGCGTCACCAGATCGTCGGCCTTGAGGCGTTCAGCCGGAAAACGGCGAATCGACAGCAGCGGGCCGTCCACGGCGAGCGGCGGGATGATGGCGTTGACGCGCGAACCGTCCTGAAGGCGGGCGTCCACCATCGGCGAGCTGTCGTCCACGCGCCGGCCGACGCCGCTCACGATGCGGTCGATGACGCGCATCAGGTGCTTGTCGTCCTGGAACGTCGCGGTCACGCGCTCGATGCGGCCGCCGCGCTCCACGAACACGTTCTTGTACGTGTTGACGAGGATGTCGCTGACAGCCGGATCCCGCAGCAGCGGCTCGAGCGGACCGAGCCCGAAGACATCGTCGACAAGCTCACCGAACAACCCTTCACGTTCGCCGAGACTGATGGGGATGTTCTCTTCGCTCAGCAGCTCGCCGAGGAGCGAACGGATTTCGGCTTCCGCCCTGGGCCGGTCGGCCTGGGCGAGCGCCTCGAGGTTCAGCCGGTTGAGCAGCTTGCGATGGACGTTGCCCTTCAGCTCGGCGTACTGGCGCGACACGGCGGCCGGGCGAGCCGGGCCGGGCAGCGACGAACGAGGCGGCGCGATGGGGTTGGGCGCGACTGGGCTCATATGGGTTTACCAGAGTGACGCAATGCGTTCGAGACCGAGCTTGGTGCGTTTGGTCTGCGCAGGCGCCTCGGTGCCGGCGGCCGGACTGATAATGTGGCGCGTGAACGCGTCGAACTGCGCGGCGATCTCGCTGTTGCCCGCGAGCGCCAGCGGCACGCCGGAATTGAGCGAGGTCGACACCGTCTTGTAGTCGCTCGGAAACGTGTGATGAATCGGGTGACCGAGCGCGCCCTCGATTTGCTTGGGCGGAATCGGGAACGGCTCCTGGGCCCGGTTGAGCACGAATCGCACGCGCTCGCCGGCCGCGCCGAGCTGGCGCACCCGCTCGAGCAGCCGCTGGGCATTCCGGACCGACGGGACGTCGGGATTCGCGATCAGGAACAGCAGGTCCGCCGCGTAGAGCGCCGCGACCGAACAGGCGTTGATCTGGCTGCCCGCGTCGATGAGGATGTACTGGTACTGCCGGGCGAGCAGCCGAAGCAGTTCTTCCATTGGCGCGGCATCAGGCCCACCCGGGCGATCGAAGTGATCGGACCCGGCAAGGATTTCAAGACCCGACTTGTGCTTCACGACGAGCTCGCGCAGGAACTCGCGATCCAGCCGATGGAGGTTGTCGATCGCGTCGATGAGGCTGTAACGCGGCCGGACACCGAGGAACAGCGCCACTTCTCCGAGACCGGGTTTCAGGTCGACGACCAGCGTCGAGCGCTTGGTGATCCGCGCCAGCTCGACGCCGCAGTTGACGGCAATCGTGGTGGTGCCGGCGCCGCCCTTGGCGCCGAAGAAGACGAGCGTCGTTGCCGCGGGCGGAGCGCCCGAGGCGGTCTCCCGGCGCGCGTTCGTGCGGCGGATCGCGCTGTGAAACGTGTCTTCGGCCGGAGGCCAGGTCAGGAACTCGTTGGCGCCCGCGCGCATGGCCTGCAAAATCAGGTCGGGCTCGGCCACCCGCGCGACCGCGAAGATCGCGGAGCCCGGCAGGCCGGCACGCAGACGTTCGATCGTCCCCATGGCCGACGACGCGTCGCCGCGGGCGTCGACGATGACGACATCGGGGACCACGCCTTCGCGCAGCTGTTCGAGGACGCTGATCGGAACGGCGCCGGATCGCAGCAGCCGTCCGATGTGCTTTTTGAACTCTTCGTCCTCAGTGACAAAGAAACTGACGATCTGAGCCATGGCTGCTGCTACTGCGCTTTCTGCGAGGACGCTGACTGTTTCTTGGCGAGCTCGGCCTGGCGCTTCTTCTCCGCCTCGTCGCGCTTCGCCTGCTCCTTCGCGGCCTTGTCCTGGAGTTCCTTATCCAGGGCGGCCTGCTTCTTGTCGGCCTCCAGGCGCTGGCGATCCAGCTCGCCCTGCTTGGCCGCGCGCGCCTGGGCCTCCTTGGCGTTCTTCGCGTCCTCGGCGGCCTGGGCCTTCGCCTCGGCTTCCTGACGGTCGCGTTCCAGCTTCTGGGCCCGCGCGAGCGCCTTCTTTTCCGAGTCCGTCATCGGCCGCGCCGCGGCGCGGCGTCGTCTCGTTCGCCGGCTTCGCCGCGTCACCGTTCACGACGGTGCGCGTGTTCTTCGTCAGGTTCGTCATCGTGGCGGCCGCATCCTTGGCCGACGGGGACGCCGCCGACGGGGCGGGCACGGCCGACGCAACCGGCACGGCCGGCGTCGTCACGCTCGTCTGGTTCCCACGGAAGGCCGGCGCCGGCTGATCAAGACCTTTCTTTCCCTGGACGGGCGGCATGTACGGTTCCACCGGCTTGGGCAGCGTCGTCGTGACGCCTGTCGAGTTGTTCGGGAGAATCTCGGGCGTGATCATCACGACGAGCTCGGTCTGGCCCTTCTGGGCGGCCTTGCTCTGGAAGAGCAGGCCCAGGATCGGGATGTCGCCGATACCGGGAATCTTCTGCAGGGTCGTGTTGACCGTGTTGTTCATCAGACCGGCGACGGCGAACGTCTGCCCGTTATTCAGCTCGATCTCGGTCTCCGTCCGGCGCGTGCTCAGAGCAGGAATGCGGAAGCCGTTGAGCACGACGGCGTTCGCGAAGTCGAGCGTGCTGACCTCGGGGCGCACCTTCAGGTGAACCCGGTTGCCGTTGACGACCGGCGTGAAGTTCAGCCGGATACCGTATTCCTTGTACTGGACGGTGATGGCCACGCTGCCGCTGCCACCCTGCGCGATCGGAATCGGATATTCTCCGCCCGCCAGGAAGCTGGCTTCCTTGCCGCTCTCGGCCACGAGGTTCGGCTCGGCCAGGCTCTGGAAGAGCCCCTTCGTCTGCAGCGCCTTGACCACCGCGCCGATGTCGTATTTGTTGTTGAACAGGAACACGTTCAGGAAGTCGCTGAACGTGATCTTGCCCGTCGCCGACGTGACGTCGCTGCCCCAGCTCGAACTGGCCTTGGTGACCGCGAGATCCGAGAACGACGGCGCCGAGAACTGCTGGGTGGTCGTGCTCACGATGTTGTTCTTGACGCCATACGGGGCGGTCAGGAGGTTGACGCCGAGCTCGGTCATCGCGGTGCGCGAGACCTCGGCGAACCGGACGCGGAGCAGCACCTGGTTGCTCGGCGCCCCGTCGCGAATCTGGAGCAGCGTGAGCACTTCTTCTTTCTTGTCCACGTAGCCGGCGGCGAGGTTCACCGCCCGCTCGATCATGTCCTTGTTCGAGACCTGGCCGGAGAGCACGATGTTCTTGCCGTTGCTCTCGGCCTTGATCGTCTCGCCGGGCAGCAGCTCGCCGAGCTGGTTGGTCAGCTTGCTGAGGTCGCGCTGCACGTTGACCTCGTAGTGGCGCGAGCCACCCGAGCGATCCCACACGAACATCGAAATGGTGCCTGGCGCCTTGCCGTTGAGCAGCAGCTCGTTGGGCGAGGTCACCATCGCATCGGCGACGTCCGGACTGGTGAGCGAGACACGCGTGATGGCCGCGCCCACGTCGAGGACCGTCGAGCGGCCGACCATCACTCGGACGGTGCGGGTCGCCTGGTCGTTGGCGGGGGCCTCCGCTTTCGCCGCCGCCATCGTGGCGGTCGCGTGCGGGGCGGCGAGCTGTGCGTAGAGCCTTACGGATCCAAGAACGGCAACGATCACGATGGTCGCGCCGGGACGTCTGATATCCATCATTACTGCTCCCGCACGACTTCGCGTGCTCGTTTGTCACCGCGGATGATTTCGACGGTCACCGGTTCCACCGTAGGCTTCAGCAACGCCGGGAACGTTCGGTGTGCCGACCCTGGCCACGGCCTTCGGGGTCGTCGCAGGCGCACCGAGGAGGCCGCTGGGACGCACGCCCTTGGTCGACGGCGTGTTCAGGTCGAGCGGGTTGCGGAGGGCAAGCTGAATCTTGCCTTCGGTGCTCGCCAGCGTCAGGCGTTCAGCCTGCTCGGGATCGACCAGCATCGTGACGACGGTCACGGGCATGGGCTTGTCCTTGTCGGTGGTGCGCTCAATCTTCGTGCCGGCGGCCAGGACCTCGACGTTGGTGAGAATCACCTTCGTGGTCATGTCGGCCTGGTTCTGCGTCGGGCTCACCGTCGCGACGACGTCTACGTGCGTGCCAGGCAGGACGTAGCCGGCCACGCCGATGACCTCGTTGACCTTCACCGACACCGCGCGGAGGCCCTTCGGAATGGCGGGCGTCAGCCCGGTGCCGCCGTCCTTCGCCGCCAGCTTCATGGGCAGGAACGGCTCGTTCTGAATCATGGGCATCACGATGCTGCGGCCGATCACGTCCTTGGCGTCGTTGAACGCGAACTGCGGCACCGAGTTGGCCGGCCAGTTGATCGTGCGGACGTTCTCGGCCGTGATCTCGGCGCCGATGTCGAGGTCGGCCGCGGCAACCATGACCGGCTTGGTCGGGATCGACACTTCCTTCGCCGGCATGTTCTGAACGTAGTTGTAGGTGGCGAAGGCGAAGACGCTTCCGGCGCCGATCGCCAGGACGAGCACGATAAACACGCGCATGCGAGCCATATTTGCAGTCCCCTAGTTACTCAGAATCCGAGCGCCGCCACGACCGCGCCGATCGCAATCGCCGGTGCGTACGCGAAGCGGTTGTTGATCGTGGCCCGCTCGATTTCCGCGACATTCGCCCCTCTGCTCCGAACCAGCATTGCCGTCCGCGCCATCGTGACGTCGAGCGTCCGCCGCTGCGTCGCGACGGCCACCGCAAGCACACCGCCCGCGATCGCCGAGTAGACGAACGCAAAAATCGTCGCCTTCGGGCCGAGGAGGGTGCCAAGCGCGGCGAGGAACTTCACGTCGCCCGCGCCGGTCGCTCCAATCAGATGTCCCGGCAGCATCGCCACGAGCCCGAGCGCGAAGCCCGCAAAGGCCGCGCCGAGGCTCAGGCCGCTCACTCGCACGACGGCGAGCGTCAACCCGGTCAGCGTGATGCCCAGCGTCAGCCAGTTCGGCACTCGACGGCTCCTTAAATCGATCGCGGCGCCCAGGGCGCCGCTCACCGCAACCACTGCCACGACGACGTTCTCAAAAATTGCTGGCAATGGGCGTCCACAGAACTGTGCGAATCGTGTCCCCGAGCGTCGTGACCGCCGCGAGGGCCGCAATCGCGATCAACGCGGCCAGCAGCCCGTACTCGGTCAGGTCTTGCGCGTCGTTCCTCACGACCAGCCGGTAAATTGCTGAAACCATCGCTTGCATCGTTGCATCGGTTCCTCGCCTTCTCGTAACCCAGTCAGCTGGCCGACGGTCTGCCTGGCCGAAACCAGACGCAACCGCCGGCCTGCTGCACGCGCTTGTGAAGTACCCGATGAGAAACTAGGTGCCCGCCGGGATCTGACCCGCGATGTTGTTGAACACCGTCTTGACGGTTGAACCGGCAAGGGCGACGGCGCCGACGCAGACCAGGGCGATCAACGCGATGAGCAGCGCGTACTCGAGAAGGTCCTGACCTTCTTCGTCACGGACGAACGAACGCAGACGGTTGATGAACTCCATGCTTCCCTCCGGCGCGTCCGCAGACGCGCAATGCCTGTGTGTGCAAATGCGGCCCCGCCCCTTCGCGTGACCACAACGACGGATGGTGAAGGGGCAATGGGTGTGCCACGCGCTGGATGGCACCATGCAAGTACCACATTCCCAACTACTTATGGCTATTTGATGAGCTTTATGGCCGTGCCCTGGAGGGCCTCCAGACGCCGTTTCGATCTCGCATCCGTAAGCCGCGCCAAAATTTCGTGAGTGGCGTTTGCGCGTGACAAAACAGAACAGCCCTCGAATGCCCTGAATCGGACATCAGCACGCGGCGGCGACAATCTGGAAGTGGATGCGGAGGGCGGGAACGAAAACGCCGGACGGCCGCGGATGAAGGCGGCGCGTCCGGCGATGTAGTGCAGCTACTTGCTCAGTCGCAGGATCTGATTCTGAATGCCCTGAAACGCCGCCGCCACGTCCTCGGCCGTCTGGCGCAAAGTAGAACTTTCCATCGAGCTGCGCGGGGTTGTGGTCGGGACGACGCCGGGTCGTTGGCCATCCGCATCAGGATGTCCGCGATGTCTCGGGAACCGTGCCGAGCTGTTGCTGTCACCAGTGCGCCCATGCCAATCGTGTAGATGCGAACCTGGTAGTCACCGCCGGCGTCGCTCCGCGCCGCGTCGGCGATGATCTCGACAAGATTACGCGCGGCGTTGTTGATGTTGAGGACCTCGGCCGGATACGGCCGGCGTGGTATAGAGACCGAGATGCCGCAGCGGACGCTTCGTGCCCTGCGGCGACGCCATTCACCGTCAGCGCATTCGTCACCAGCGGGAACGCCGTCGGGATGCCGGAGCTGCGATGGTGCGTGTGCCAGCTCATCATGGTCGCCGGCATGCTCGGCGCCTGGGCCGCTGGGAGGATGTCGCTCATCGGATTGTAGCCGTTCCAGTTCGTCGGGACGTGATGCTGTAGGCGAACCCGGAGTTACTGCCATTGGTTGCCCGTGTCATACAGCGCCGTCGATGTGGGGCTGGTCCCAAGTCTGACTATCGGGGTCAGGGAAGCGCTTCGGAAAGTCCCACGTTCGGAGCGCCCTGGCGGTTCCGGGGTTGACGTCCCAGCTGGCGGGCACGCCGTTCGACGCTCCGTCGGTGAAGAGCACGATGATCCGCAGACCTGACTGCGTGCCCGTCGGAACCGATCCGAAGCTCGTCCCACGCCCGGTACAGTCCTTCCGCCATGTCGCGTGCTGCCGCCAGGCAGCGAGTTCGGCACATCGGCGATCACGCCCGACTTGTTGAACCCGCGGCTCGACGGCATCGCGTCGAGGACTGGACGCACCGTTGCCGAAGGTGCAGCAGCGCGAAGCGATCGCTGTTCTGGATCGAAGGCGTTGATGAACGACCGGGGCGCATCCCTGACTGCCCCCCACTGGGAGCCGATCGAACTCGGACACGTCGAGAACGAGCGACAGATCGACCATGCGGCGCGTCGCCTCGCCAGAGCTGGTCACCGTCAGGTCGGTGAAATTCGCCAGACGCATGAACGTCGTGGGCACGGTCGCCGAGGCCGTCACGGTCACGGTGTTCACGCCAGTCGCCGCGTTGGTGGCGACACCGAAGAAGCCTGGCGTGATCGCCGGGTCGGTGACGGCTGTGGTTCCGAGATAGCCAACCGGGAAATTCGATCTTGAACACCCGCACGGCTTCGTTCCTGGGGACGCCGCTGTTCAGGCTGCGCGCCGCGGCCAGCGCCGCGCCGTCCACGGCCTTGGTCAACTGCGCCTTCACGACATAGGCGCGGCCCGTGTCCACGGCGAGGCCCGCGAACAGCAGCAGCGTCGTCAACGTCGCCGCCATATACACGAGCACGAAGCCCTTCTGGCCCGAAAGGCGTGATGTCTGTCTTTTCATGGCGCTGCCTCTTCGAAGAAATCACAGCGTCTGCGCTTAGAAGTAAGCGATCGAATAGAGCGTCTGCGGCACAGTGATGCCGAACCGATCGAGCGGCGTGATCAGCGTGTGCCTCGTGTAGATTTCGGTGATGTAGGTCATGCCGCCGAGCGGCATGGAAGCGGCGTTCGGGAAGATTGGTGACCTGGAGCCGCGTGTCACTGTCCGAGTTGGCCGCCTGGTAGTCGGGCGCCCCGCCGAATGAGCCGGCTCCGGCAGTGACCAAGCGCGCTCGTCCCGGGATACGTTCCGTAGACATAGCGCTGATAGAGAACGGCTGACGCCGTAGTTCGCCGCGCCCGGCGTCGTCGACCTTCCGGACGACCGAGAAGATGATCTTCGACGACCCGTTGGTGAAATTGACCGGCCGGCTGCTCATGCTGGTCATCGCCGTCGCCGCGTCCTGGATCGACACGTCGCGCGAGATCAGGTTCGAGCTCTCACGGGTCAGCTTCGTGACGATGTGCGAATCGAGCAGCGCGTATCCGAGCTCGGCTATGCCGAGCACGAGCACCACAGGAACGGCAGCACGAGCGCGAATTCGACGATGCCTGGCCGCGCGCGTTCGAGCGCGAGGCCAGCCGCCAGTTGTGTGGTCATGCATGGTCAATTGAATGCTCGCTTCGTTCTTCATCGACGATTCGACCTGCATGTTGAGCGTTCCCCCCGTGAAGAACGGCCGAATCAGCGGCGTCATGAACGTCCATGTGTAGTTGACCGTGATTTTCTGGATTTCGCCGGGGCCGCCGGCGCCGGCGACCCACGCGGCGCCGCCGACGGGCAGATGGCTGAACGAGAAGGCGCGTCGGGAATCGTCAGGGTCGGCGTCGCCTGGCGCATCGCCAGCTTCATCGATTCCGTCCGGTTGAGCGGCGTACCGGGGTTGCATCGGGTCGTCTTTGACGTTGCCCGTGACGCCGTAGCGCGTCGCCTGGCTGACGCCGTTCTCGAGCGCCAGGTAGACGTAGAACATGGCCGCGAACTCCATGATCCCGAATGTCAGGAGCAGGAGCAGCGGCGTGATGATCGCGGCCTCGATCATCGTGTTGCCGCGCGTGTCGCGCAACCGCCTGAAGAGACGACGGGATGAGAGACTTCGAGTCATGTCCCTCCGCTCCGTGCAGCCCCTGTGCCAAGAGCGGATCGATTACACACTCCGCCTGCGCGCCACGAATTTCGTACCTCGGCGTGCAGTTCGCGCAAATCCGAGCGCGCATCGTTCCGGTGCGAACTGCGCACGGTAAGTGACAAGCTGGCAGTCGCTTGAAGCGCCGGCGCCGCGAGATCGTCTCTGCAAAACCGTGTGACCATGAGCAGCCGCGAAAAGCGATCGGAGAGGGCGAGCTCAACTGTGTGCCAGCCGCGCGAATCTCCGGTCGGAGAAGAAAGTGCAATCGTGGTTACCGTCTCGCTACTGCAGCACCCCCGGGCATGGCAGCGTTGGAAGGACGAAAGGGGCTGGATGATGGGCGTCCGAGCGCAGGAACAGCGCCGCGTCCCCGTCGCGAAAGCCCTGTTGCCAGCGCGGATCGGACTCGATACGCGACAGCACGGGGCTGTCGGTGGGAATCAGGACGAAATTTGTGTCGTAACGCAACGGTGCGTCGACGTCCACGCTGCCTGCGTCCTTCAGAAAGAAGTCGAAGTTCTCGATCACCATGCGGTCCGGAAACAGCGAAATGTTCCGGCCATCCATGGAGACCCGGACTGAGGGGTACAGATTCCAGGTGACGTAGGATCCCCACCAGAGCGGACCGAACACGTTTCCTGCAAGGCCGTTGGCTTTCATGAACGCGACGGCCTGGCAGGGGTTCCGGCTGCCGAGGACGCCCGAGTCGGCCCTGACAACCGGCTGCGGCTGCGATAGCACGAACGCGATCGTGAGGCACGCGGGCAGCACCGACAGACCGCGCAGCACGAACCACGTCCGTCGAAACACCGCTGACTCGCCCCCTCGCGAGGCGAGCCGCGCGATCACCGGGGCCAGCCAGATCGCGGCGAGCGGGACGTGCCGAACCGAGACAAACGACATCACGAGGAGCGGAACGCCGGTGATCACCCAGCCAAGACGCCGCGGGAGCTCGGATTTCCTGGCCTGCCGGCAGGCGAACCACGAGACAGCGAGAAACACCGCGGCGATCAGCGTGATGACCACGGCGGACCAGGCGTCGGTTCGCAGGCTCGCCGGACCCCACTCGACCGTGTACCGCCGGTTCGTGTCGTGCGTCAGCTCGGTCAGCACGTAAATCCAGAGCCGCACGCCCATCGGATTGATGAACGTCACGGCGACGCAGGCGGCGAGCGCCGCCCAGAGCGCCTTCGTGCCGTCCATGAGTCCCGCAGCGCTCCGGCGATCCCACGAAAGATTCTGCGACACCCTCAACGCGATCGCGAGACCGATCGCGCCGAGTCCGGCGACAAAGCCGCCGTGCATGTTTGCCCACACGAGCATCACGATCGGCAATACCCAGAGGCGGGCGCGTCCGTGAACGACATAGCGGAACAGGACGGCGACGAAGACGGCAAAGAAAGCGAACGTGAACAGTTGCGGGCGGAACAGAAAAAATCGGGCGGCAGACGATGCGCACAATGCGAAGACGGGAACCCAGACGTGCGGATCGTCCGTGGCGGCACGTACCGCCACAGCCATGAAATAGAGCGCGATGCCTCCGACGAGGCCCTTCAACGCGATGAGACCCAGAGGACCCGCGAACTTGTACGCCAGCCACAACACGATATGCGCGCCGTACTCGAAGGTGATCCACTCAAACCCGGCGGACGTGTAGGCGAATGGATCCCGCGTGGTCAGGCCGCCTTGTTCGACGAACAGGCGCCCCGACGCCAGATAGCCCCAGAGGTCCGGATCTGCCCGGCGCATCGAATACAGGCTGACCACGGCGACGAGGAACGCGAACACATGAAACGCCACGGTCAACCCTTGCGGCACCGTGACCTGCCTGACAGGGACACCCCGAGACGCCGCCTGGAGCGTCATTGGGCCAGGACCCAGGCCGGATCGGGTTACAGGGCTGATCATGGGAAGAACAGCGTGGTCGCGAACGCCTCGAGCGCCCACCTATTCATTGGCCGGCAGGAGCCGCTTCCCGCGCCACTCATAAAGGGCAATGCTGCCCGCGACCAGCGCCACCGCGGCGAGCACGTCCACCACATAGTGCTCGCCGGTTATCACGGTCGAGAGCGCGAGACCGATGTTGAGCACAATCAGCGGAATGAAGATCCTGCGTCGATGGCGAAATGCCCACGTGACCAGCAGCGCGCCGGCCACATGGAATGACGGGAATGAAACCAGGCCCTCGATATCATCGAAACGGACGACGGTCATCGTGCCCTCGTGGAATCCGCGGATTTGCACGATTGCCCTCGTCTCGTCGATCGTCGGATGGAGCCCGTAGAAGACCGGCACGCAGGCGGACGGCCAAATCGCCAGCGCCGCGATCGTCACGATCAGGCACACGTGGAAGTGAAAGGCGAATTCCCACAGCCGACTGCGGTCGCGTAGTACGACCAGGGCGAGCAAGGTCAGGAGCATCTGGGGAGCGAACGTGAAGTACGTGACCGTCGCGAGACGCGATATCCAGGGGTGCGTCCAGGTCCACGCCGTCATGGCCGGCACCGACACGCCCAGCCAGGCATCTGCCTTCGCCAGCCACGGATCCGCGTAAGGCGCCGCCAGCGCGAGTGCGCCGTACTGCATCGGCACGAGGACGTTCGTCAGCAGCACCATCGCGAAGGTGACGAACAACACCTCGGCGACGAACCACTCCGCGGGCTTGCCGGGCACGAAATACAGGTTGAGCCAGACCACCACGATCGCGCCGAGAAGCGCGGCGCCCAGCCAGACGGTCGACCACTCGATGGTCAGACTGCCGGCGGAGAACAGAGCGACGCCCGCGACGAGCGCGCAGATATTCAGGCCGATGAGAAGTCTGCCGAGAGGGTTCAGGCCGAGGCGCGCCAGCGCTGGCCGCGCGGGACCAGCATCCTGATCGAATGTCCACGCGTCAAACTCCGCGCCTCCGGCGATCAGCCTGCGCCGGCGGCGGAACGCCCACATCGCAAGGAGCACACCCACCGCACACAGCAACGGAAATGACACGGGTACACGGGTTTGTGCAACCGAGATGCCACGCGCGCACCCCACCGTCCTGACCGTCCGCGCGCAGAACTTTGCAACCGTGGATCGCGCCCGGTGATTTCGCGAGGAAAACACCCTGGCGGCAGGTGGTGCTCGATCACATTCGTAATCGAACTGGCAGATCCGTGGTCAATCTCAGCCGAACATCACGACACAACAGAAATAGTCGCGCAAACATCGTGCGATCGAGGCGGAACGGCAATTGCGAGGCCCCGAACCAGGGCAGAGTGTCGCTGGAAGGAGTGACGCCATGCGACGCAAATATACGGAAATCGTCATGTCGATCGCCGCAGTGGGACTGGTGCTGCTGGTGCTGATCTCGTTCGACGGCCGCGTGCGTCAGGAATTCTCGCTGCGCGTCGATGCGGGGGCCGCGGCCCAGGCGCAGGCCTTCGGTTCCACCGCCCGCAGACTGGCAGGCGTGGTGGTTCAGGTGGCGAGAGATCAGGGCCTCGCAAACACGCCCGTCCTCGTCTTCGTCTTCGCCGGCAGCATGCTCTTGTTCTTCATGACGCGAACGTGATCAGATGTCGCTGATTCTCGCCATCGAACCCGACCGACGCCAGGTCGCCCATCTGGTCAGCATCGTCCGACACGTACAAGGCGCCGAGCTGATCCTGGCCGATACCACCGAGCGCGCCCTCGAGTCGATTGGCAACAACGTCCCCGATCTCATCCTGGTGCCCGCGCTTCTGTCTCCGCAGGACGATGCGGCGCTGGCGGCTGCCCTCCGCGTCATCGCGAGCGCTGCGCACGTGCAGATGCTCACGATTCCGACGTTCGCGGCGCCCAAGCCAGCGGCAAAGAAAGGCGTGCTGTCGGCGTTCCGGCGGAAGGCGTCGAACGATGCGCCCATCGACGGCTGCGATCCGAAGGTGTTCGCCGAAGAGATCGCCTCGTATATCGAGCGCGCGACCGAGGAGCGGGCCGCCGCCCAGTACTACGAAGACGATCAGGACGCCGTCCGGCCCGAGCCTGCACGGGCAAAGGTCACGACCTCAGAGGACGCCTTCGTCGCGGCCTTTGACGAACCGGAGCCTCAGGCGGCCTTCGAGGCCGTACAGGCCGAGACCGCAGATCCCGAACCCGCATATCAGGAGCCTGTATATCAGGAGCCCGCGTATCAGGAAGTCGCATATCACGCGCCCGACTACACGCCGGTCGCCGAGGCGGAGGAAGCGCCAGCCGACGTGTGGGCCGCGCCGCCAGTCGCTGACGAGCTGATCGTCGAGCGTCCTGCGCACGGGAGACCGATCTTCCACGAAGTGTTTTCGTCGTCCGAGCCGGAGCCAGAGGCGGAACCGGTCTTCGAGTCAGCGCCGCCGATGGCGGAAGAGGCCGGAACGGCGGCGGACGTTGCACGCATCGTGGACCTGCCGGCGCCCGAGATGGCGGTCGAGGAGTTTGCCGCGACGATTCCGCATGCGGACGCCGAGGAGGTCGAAGACGTAGCACCGCTCGCGGCCGCCGCGCCAGAGCCGGTCGAGCCAGCCGACGACATCACCGACATCGAGCAGGCGCCGGCGTTCGAGGACATGCTGGCCAACTTCGAGCGCGCGAACCTGCCCGTCATCGAGGAAGTTCACGCAGAGCAGTGGATGGCCGAGCCCCTCGACGCGGTGCACGACGACGAGGCCGACGCGTTCGAAGACGAGGCCGACAATCTCGACATCGACTTGTCCATCGAGCTGGACGCCGTCGTTCACGCCGAGAAACGTCCCAACAATCCGGAACCCGCGCAGGTCTTGAAGCCCTTCGAGCCCGTCGTGCCCGTTGAACGTGTCGAACCGCTTCCACTCGCCGCGTGGCAGGCGTGGCCCCGGCTCGACTGGACCGCGCCGGAAACGGCGGCCAAGTCGGCCCGGAACGGGGACTCGCACCAAGCCGTCGACCCGGTGGCGGTGGAGTTCGTGCAGGTCGCCGAATTCGAGGAGGCCCTGGAAGCCGAAGAGACCCTCGAGCGTTTCGAACCCGTCGTGCCGGTGGAACGCGTCGAGCCGATGCCGCTTGCGGCCTGGTCTCGCTGGCCAAAGCTCGAAGGCGTCGCCGCCGAGGCGTATCAGGAACCCATCGCTCCGCGTAAAGCGGCGGCGAAGCCGGAGTGGGTCGAGCTCATGCGCTCGCTGCGCGAGGACATCGCCCGCCGCCGCGCGGAACTTGCCGCATCCGAGCCCGTCGCGGCGCCTCCCACGCAGAAACCACAGCGCCCCCAGGCGGCCGCCCGGGTAAAAGCCGCCAAGCCGGCGGCGGCGCCCGCCGCCGTCGATCCGGCGACGCGTCCGAAGCGGACCCGTCCCATCGAGGACGAGTGGGGGCTCTTCGATCCGGAACAGTGCGGCTTTGCCGCGCTGCTCGACAAGCTCGACGAGATGACCGTCACGCCGCCAGCGCCTCAGCCGCGGCGCCCGTCGCGATAAGCGCGGGAACGCACCCGCCGCGGCAAAGGGACGCCGAGCGACCGTCTGCTATGATGCGCGCGTGCGCGCCCGGGGAATCCTTCTCTCATTCGCCCTGATCGTCCTCTCCGTCAACCCTGGAGCTCAACAGCAGGCGGATCGCGTCCCGACACCCGAGGCGCATTTCGGTTTTCGCATGGGTGCCGACGGGTACCTCGCCTCGGCGGACGCGATCGAAAAGTATTTCGAACTCGCGGCCGCGGGCTCCGACCGCGTGAAGATCGCGGACCTCGGGCCGACAACCGAAAAACACCGGACGATCGCCGCGATCGTCTCGGCGCCGGAGAACATCCGCAACCTCGATCAAATCAAACGCGACAACCAGCGGCTCGCCGATCCGCGCACGCTCGGGCCCGAGGAGGCCGGCCGGATCGCCGCCACGCACAAAGTCGTCGTCGCCATCGGCTGCAGCATTCACGCGACCGAGGTTGGCGCCACGCAGGCTGCCAATCAGTTGCTCCACGAACTGGCCACATCCAACGATCCCGCGGTCCTCGATCAGCTGCGGAATGTGGTGCTGATCATCATCCCGATGCTCAACCCTGACGGCAATCGGCTGGTGGTCGACTGGTACAACAAGTTCAAGAACACACCGTTTGACGGCGGGCCGATGCCGTGGGCGGATCACAAGTACGCCGGCCACGACATCAATCGTGACGGCTTCATGATGAACCTGGCCGAGAGCCGAAATCTCTCCCGATTCTTCTACGGCGAGTGGCATCCCCAGGTGTTCCTCGCGATGCATCAGATGGAGAACGACGGCCCGCGATTCTACGCGCCGCCGAACAGCAATCCGATTCACCCCAACTACGATCCGATCATCTGGCGCGAAGCCGCGCTCCTCGGCGCCTCGATTACGCTCGAGCTCGAACGCGATCAGCGCGCGGGCGTCGCATCGAGCAGCCCGTTCGACTACTACTGGCCGGGTTACGAGGACTCCGTGCCGCTCGGCCATAACACGGTCTGCCTGCTGACCGAAGCCGCCAGCGCCAGGGTCGCCAGCACGGTCGCCGAAACGAGAACGGACACTGCTGGCCAGATCGACGCACCACATCCCTGGCCGGGCGGACCGTGGCGACTCCGCGACATCGTCGACTACGACATCAGCGCGATGCACGGCCTGTTGCGCGGTGCGGCCGCCTACCGCGGCGAGCTCGTGCGGAATTTCTACGACATGGGAAAACGTGCGGTCGACGCAGGCACACAGAGCACGCCGTTTGCCTTCGTCATTCCGCCGGAGCAGCACGACGTCCTCGCCGTCCGCAAGCTCGAAGAACTGCTGATCCTCGGCGGCATCGAAATCCAACGCGCGCAGGAGCCGTTTCGCGCCGGGACGACGCCATATGCGGCGGGCAGCGATCTCATCCTGCTTTCGCAGCCGTATCGCGCGTATGTGAAGACGCTCCTCGAACGCCAGGACTACCCCGTCCCCGCAGGCCCGATGGATCGGCCATACGACGCCACTGGCTGGACGCTGCCGGATCAGATGGGCGTGGACGTGCGGACAATCGAGCGGCCTTTCGAACTGCCGCTCATGTCCCGCCTGAACGCGGTCTCGACACCGGCCGGCAAAATCTGGGGCGAACGAAAACCCGGCTACTACCTCGTCGACGCACGAGGCTCGACTGGTGCGCTGGCGTTCAATCGTCTGCTCACCGCCGGGCTGCCGGCCACCTGGCTGGCAGCCGGGATGGACGTCAACGGCTATCGTTATCCCGCCGGATCGCTCGTCGTTCCCGCGGGCAACGAGGCCGAGCCCGCCTTGACGGCGATCGCCGGCCAGATGAATGTGCGCGTGGACGGCGTGAAAGGGAGGCCGCCGGCGACATTGCCGGCGGCTGCATCCACGAAGGGGTCCGCGCGACCCAGAGTCGCGATCTACAAGTCCGTCGCCGACAACAGCGACGAAGGCTGGACGCGCTGGCTGCTCGAACAGTACGAGTTCCCGTTCGCGAGCGTCGACAGCGTCCTTCTCCGAGCCGGCGATCTGCGCGCTCAGTTCGACGCGATCATTCTGCCCGGCGCGACGGCCGAAACCCTCTTGAAAGGTATGGTGAAGGACTCGGTGCCGCTTGGCTACGGCGGCGGGCTCGGCGACGAAGGTGTGCGTGAGCTGGACACTTTTGTCAGAGCGGGCGGAACGCTGATCTGTCTCGATCGGGCCGGCGATTTCGCCATCGATGTCTTCAAGCTGCCGATCAAGGATGTCGCCCAGCTGCCGCGCGACGCTTTCTTCTGCCCGGGATCACTCGTGCGCATCGAGCTCGACGTGAACCAGCCCATGGCGTACGGGATGCCAGCGAAAGTGGCGGCGTTCTTCGACGAGGGTTCGGCGTATGACGTGCCGGCCACTGCGGGCATCACGACGATTGCGCGTTACGCCGCCAAAGACGTCCTCGTCAGCGGCCTGCTCCAGGGGGAATCCGTGATCGCCGGGCGCCCCGCCATCATCTCGGCGCCGGTCGGCGCCGGTCGAGTGGTGCTCTTCGGCGTCCGCGTCCAGCATCGCGCGCAGTCGATGGCCACCTACCGCCTGCTCTTCAACGCTATCTTCACATCGCGCTAATCGAGCTTCTTCATTCTGCTGTAGTACGTAGCGGCCGGCTTCAGCCGGCCGGCGATCGTCCGCCTGAAGGCGGACGCACGGTTGATCAATCGTCATCGGCTCCTTGGCATCAGCCATTGCGCGATCTTTCCCCTGGGTCTTGAACTCGCTCGAATTCCCGTGCGGTTTTTAGTGCAGCGGTTGCGTGATCGCAGCCGTTGCCTCGTCTGGTTTTTCGCATCATGCAGATTTTGCGACCTGGCATGTCCGTCGATGCACGGCGCCGCCGCTGGCGTGTGGTGGACGCGCGCGTGTACGACGACTGTCAGCTGGTCACGCTCTCGGGGCTCGGGCCGAAGAATGCCGGCGAGGAAGCGCGGCTCCTCATGCCATTCGACGCAGTCGAACCGGTTCAGCCGCCGCGGCGGCTCCGGTTCGTGCACTCGCGGCTGTGGCGCCGCGCCTGCCTGCAGCTGCTGTCGCACACCTTCTCCGAGCGACACCTGTGCGCGGCCGGCCGCAGCCGTATCGATCTGCTGCCGCATCAACTCGAGCCCGCCATCGCTCTCATCCGCGGGCATGGCTCCCGTGTCCTGCTCGCCGACGATGTCGGCCTGGGCAAGACGATCCAGGCGGGGCTGGCGATCGCGGAGCTGCGGGCACGCGGCGCCGCCGACCGCGTGCTCATCGTCACGCCTGCGGGACTCCGTGAACAGTGGGCCGACGAGTTGTCACAGCGCTTCGACATCACTGGCGATGTCGTCGATTTTCGAGCGGTCGCGCAGCGGGCAGCGGCGCTTCCCTACGGGGTCAACCCGTGGACGACCTGGCCGATTGCCATCTCGTCCATCGACTACATCAAACGCGCGGAGGTCCTGACAGCGGTCGCCGCCTGCTCCTGGGATGTCATCGTCGTGGACGAAGCCCACGGCCTTGCTGCCGCGAGCGATCGGCATGAGGCTGTTGCCGCCCTTGCCGCGCGGGCGGCGTACGTCATCCTGCTGACAGCCACGCCGCACAACGGCGACCGGCGTGCCTTTGCCTCGCTGTGCGGCCTCGGGGCTCATGGCGATCGCCTGCTGGTGTTCCGGCGGACTCGCGACGCGGTCCAATCCGGTACCGCGCGACGAGTGCATCGACTCTTCGTGAAGCCGAGCGACCAGGAGCGACAGATGCACGCGCTGCTGGCGGACTTCAGCCGCGCTGTCCGTGCCGAGCGCGGCGACGGCAATCGCGACGTCTGGCTCGCACTCGCCGTTCTCCACAAGCGCGCCTACTCGAGCGCTCGCGCTCTCGAGCAGACCGTCGCACGGCGCCTTGCCGCGTTGGAACCGGAGCAGGAAACGGCAGCGCAGCTCGAGCTGCCGCTCGACGACCACGGGGAGGCGGACGCCGAAGACGAGGCGCCTCGATGGTGGCCGGCGATCGATTTGCATGACCGCGCACTCGAGCGGCGGCTGCTGACCAACCTCGCCGCGGCGGCTGGAGCGGCGGCGAACAGGGAAACCAAATTCTCGGCCCTTTCGCGTCTCCTGGATCGGCTCGACGAACCCGTCATCGTCTTCACGGAGTATCGCGACACGCTGGTGCACGTCGCACGCAACCTCGAACGGCCCGCCGCCATCCTGCACGGAGGTCTCACCCGGCAGGAACGGGCAGCGGCGCTCCGGGCATTCGCGGCCGGCGGGCGCGCGATTCTCCTGGCCACTGATGCGGCAGGCGAAGGGCTCAATCTGCAGCGCACGTGCCGGATCGTCGTCAATCTCGAACTGCCGTGGAATCCGATGCGTCTCGAACAGCGCATCGGCCGGGTGGACCGAATCGGTCAGCGCCGGACAGTTCACGCGTTTCACCTCATCGCGGCTGGCACGGGCGAGCATCGGTTGCTGGCCACTCTTCGCGATCGCATCGCGCGGGCGCGCAGGGACGTCGACGCGCCGAATCCGCTTGGGGATTCCGGCGCGGACTGGAGCGACGTCGATGTGGATCAAGACGCGGCCAGGCTGGCCATCGACGGCGCCAACCGCCTGAGCGCAGAAGCCGCATCCGACAAGCGCGAGCCTGACATCGGCCGCGCGGCGGCGTATCGGGACGACGGTATTTTCGCAGCCCGGCGTCTCACGGTCGAACGCGCCTGCACGAGCCGCGCGGGGGAGAGGTCGCGTGTTCACTCGCGGGATCTCGCGCCGCTGGCGACCAGGATCCGCAACGCTGAAACCCGCAGGCGCCTTGGAGCGAGGATCGTGGCGATCTGGGAGACCGGGGTCGAGGATGCGTACGGCCGGCGCATCTCGTCACAGCTGATTGCTCTATCCATGGCGCTGACGCGGCAACCTCAGGGCCCAACGGACAGGGAATGGCTCGAGCGTCTCCTCGCAGCCGTTGCGCCAGAGTCTCTCCGGTTGATCGGCGCCGCTGCCGCAGGCGACGAAGCGGACGTCATGTCGTCTGTGTCGTCGTTCATTGCCGCGAGGATGGCGCGTGAGCAATCGATCAACGCGGCGCTGGCTCCCGCAGCCTATCAGCCCGGGCTGTTCGATCGACGGGCGCATCACGCGCAGGCGGCCATGCGCGCTGCGCAGGAACAACTGGCCGAGGCGAGCATCAAGCGCGTGGCGGGACTCGAGCGCCGCGCGGTGCTCTCCGTGCTTCCACCCACGCTGCGTCTGGTGCTGGTCCCGTAAGGCCGCATGATCGCCGGGTTCTCGGGGCATTTGCTGTCGGCGTCGTTTCTCGAAGGGGCGCTCCAGGCGGCCGGGCGCGAGGACGCCGCGGCGCGCCGGCTCTTCGCTCTCGCCAGGCGTCGTGCTGGCGGGCTCGGGCCGTCATCCAGCCTGCGCACCCTGCTCGACGTGGGCGCGATGCCCGCTCTGGGAGCGGTCGGCTTCGAACCGCCGCTCGACGTCGAGCGCGTCGACGCCGTGCTTGCGGGAACGCTGACTGCCGGAACGCAGCGCCTTGTCCTGATCGTGGCGCCGTGGGGGGAGCCACTGGAAGTCCTGGTGCATTCCGGCTTCAGGCAGGCGCTTCTCCGCTCGGCGCGATGGTGCGTGCTTTTCAACGGTACCCAGCTCCGCCTCGTGGATGCCGCCCGCCCGTATTCGCGCCGATTCGCCGAGTTCGACCTGGACGCGGTGGCAGACGACGAGCGGGCGTTCGCGGCGTTCGCGTTCGTGATCGGCGCCCTGCCGGACGCGCTGCATCTGCTGGTCGAGCAGTCCGAGCGGCATGGCGTCGCCGTCTGCCGGTCACTCAAGGACGGCGTGCTCTCGGCATCGGCTGACGTGCTGAGGGCACTGGTACGATCGGCGTCCTCACCAGCCGAGTCCTTCGAACAGGCGCTCACGATCGTTTACCGGATCCTCTTTCTCCTCTTTGCGGAGGCGCGCGGGCTGGTGCCCATGTGGCATCCCGTCTATCGGAACAGCTACAGCATCGCCGCGCTCGGCGCACTCGCCGAACGCGTGAACGGGACTGACGGGCTCTGGGAGGCGCTCCGGGCGATCGCGCGGCTCGCGCACGCCGGCTGCCGCGCGGGCGATCTTCGCGTGACGGCGTTCAACGGCCGCCTGTTCGCGCCGTCAGGAACGCCGCTCGCCGATCGCCGCGATCTGGATGACGAGGCGGCGCGGCGAACGCTGATTGCGCTGACGACCCGCCGGGCGCCGGACGGCGGCGCGCGCGAGCGCATCGCGTATCGGGATCTCGGCGTGGAACAGCTCGGCACCGTGTACGAAACACTGCTCGACTACGAACCGTCGATTCGGCCCGCAGCCAGGCGGGTTCGGCAACGGCCCCTGTACGACGTCTCGCTCCAACGTGGTTCAGGTGTCCGAAAGGCGACCGGGACGTTCTACACGCCGCTCCCCATTGCGGACTATCTCGTGCGGCGCACGCTCGGCCCGCTGGTACGCGAGGCGTCGCCCGATCACATCCTGTCGCTTCGCATCCTCGATCCCGCGATGGGCAGCGGAGCCTTTCTCGTCGCCGCGTGCCGGTACCTCGCCACAGCGTACGAAACCGCGCTGCTGCGGTCGGGCGGCTGCCACGCCAGCGACATTGGCGAGCAGGAGCGCGCGCTCGTCCGTCGAACAATCGCGGAGCGGTGTCTGTACGGCGTCGACGTCAATCCGATGGCCGTCCAGGTCGCGCGGCTTTCACTCTGGCTGGCCACCTTGGCCGCCGATCGGCCGCTGACGTTCCTCGACCATCATCTTCAGACGGGCGACAGCCTGCTCGGCACATGGCTGACGGCTCTCGCTCGAATACCCGGGCGCCGGCGCGCCTCACGACGCGACGTCTCAACGCTTCCGATGTTCGACATGGAACCTGTCCGAGGTGTCCTGCAAGCCGCGCTGCCCGTCAGGTTCTCGCTCGAGTCCATTCCCAACGACACCGTCGAAGACGTTCGCGCGAAGGAGCAGGCGCTCGCGCGCCTCAACCGGCGCGACACAGGGTTGTCGCGCTGGAAGCGCGTCGGGGATCTGTGGTGTGCCCACTGGCTCGCGGATGTCGGCGAACGCGCGCCGGCCGCCGCGTTCAGCGCCCTGTCCGACGCCATCGTGTCCGGTTCAGGCGCTCTTCCACCCGCGCTCGCGGATCGCTATCTCCGGCGGGCAGACGAAGCCGCACGCGCCCGCCGCCTTTTTCACTGGGAGCTCGAGTTCCCGGAGGTCTTCTTTGGCAGCGACGGCCGCCGCCTCGAGAACGCCGGCTTTCACGCGGTGATCGGCAACCCTCCGTGGGACATGATGCGGGCGGACGCCGGATCGGCCGAGTCCCGTGAACACACGCGCACGGAGATTGCGCCCGTTCTTCGCTTCGCCCACGACTCGGGCATCTACACGGCCCAGTCGAAGGGCCACGCGAATCGATATCAGCTCTTCACCGAGCGCGCGCTGGCGCTCGCGCGCCACGGGGGACGCATCGGTCTCGTGCTGCCCGCCGGCCTGGCCACCGACCAGGGCAGCGCGGCCCTCCGCCGCCGGTTACTCTCCGATTGCGACGTCGACGCCCTCGTCTCGTTCGACAACCAGCGCGGTGTGTTCCCGATACACCGCAGCGTCCGTTTTCACCTGATTACCGCGACTCGAGGATCCCCGACTCGCGTCATCGCGTGCCGGCCGGCGGAACGCGATCCGGCCGCGCTCGAGACGACCGGGGACGAGCCACCGGCCGCGTCGGCGTGGTTTCCGGTGCGGATCACGCCGGGCCTCATTCACCGGCTGTCGGGCGATGGCCTGGCGATTCCGGATTTTCGCTCCGAAACGGACGTCGTCATCGCCGAACGTGCGGCGTCGCTCTTTCCGCCGGCAGGCGACGCGCGTGGCTGGCGCGCTCGTTTCGGCCGGGAGCTGAACGCGACCGAGGACCGGGCGGCTTTCGGCAGGCCCGGCTCGGGCCTGCCGGTCATCGAAGGCAAGCACGTCGAACCCTTTCGCGTCCACGTTGAGCGGGCGCGCGCCGGCATCGCGAGAGCCAGCGCGCGGCGGCTGCTCGACCCCTCGCGGTACGCACGGCCGCGGCTCGCCTACCGGGACGTTGCGGGCGCCTCAAACCGCCTGACGCTCATTGCGGCGATCCTTCCGCCGCAGTGCGTTTCGACTCACACGGTGTTCTGCCTGCGCACACAGGTTTCGCTCGCGGCCCAATGGTGCTTGTGCGGTCTCTTCAACAGCTTCGTCGTCAATTACCTCGTCCGCATGCGCGTGACCACGCACGTCACCACTTCGACCGTCGAACGGCTGCCGCTGCCCACGCAAGCGGACTCGCCTCGCGCTTTGCGAGAGATCGCCGCGATGGCCCGTCTCCTGTCCCGGCGCGACGACGCCATCGCCGCCGCGCGTCTGCAGGCGACGGTCGCGAGCTTGTATCAGCTGAGCGCCGGCGAATTCGCGCACGTGCTGAGCACGTTTCCGCTCGTTCCAAAGCAGGAACGCGATCGAGCGTACGACACATACGTTGCCACTGAGGCACTGCGGTCACAGAAATGAGCTACATGGCGGCGTCGCGTGCGGGTGTGGCTCATCGAGCGGAAACCAGATCGCCCGTTGGGACCTTACCCTGGTCAGCGGGTCTCAGCGCGTAGTCGAATGTCTGCCGGTACTCCACCGGAAGGCCGCGCTTCAAGGCAGGCCCGTATTGCCACTGCTTCACGGCCCGGAGCAGCAGCCCATCGTAGATGCCAAACGAGGACTTGAGAATTTCGACGGACCTGATGCGGCCGTCTTTTCCGATGACGAGCTCCAGCTGGCCGGCATACGTGCGTTTGGCCATCTGTACGAACGGCGGATTCCACGGCGGCATTGTCCGATTGATCTCGACAGGAGGCGTGACGTCCAGGTCCGTTTTGTCGTATACGCGCGGCACGGGAGCAAACGCCGCCGGGACTACCGGGCCGGCGGCTGCAGATGACACCACCGGCGCCGAAGAGATCGGCTCGCGGGCCGGGGAAGATATCACTGATGCCGGTTGGATGATCTCGGCGGCCGAGGAAAATACCACCGGCGCCGGCACCGGCCTCGATTCAAGAACGGGTTGCGGCTCGACTGGCGCAGTCCGAAGTGCGGCAAGGACACGAAACTCGCTGGCGAGCAACTCCCAATCCCGCTGCGAGGCCGGGGGCTCAACACTGTGCAGCAGCTCGAGTGCTTCCCCGAACTGCTGATCCGCCGTCGCGTAGTCTCTGGCTTCGAAACTCGCAACGGCTGAATGGTACGCCTTGTTCGCCAGTTCGGGCACGAGCCAGGCCCGCACCGCGCGATAGACGGACGTGAACTTCGGCGCCTGTTCATTCAGGCCGTCGAGACCGAGAGGGTGCCGGGCCACCAGCCCCTCGACCACGCGTTCTGCGTCGGCGTCGCGATCGAGCGCCAGCAGGCAAAGCGCCCGATATTCGTCGATTTGGTCGATGACGGCCGAATCGTCCACCTTGACCATCGCCAGCAATGCTTCCTCGTACGCGGCCGTGCTATACAGCCGACCGACTTCTTTGAGCGGGTCGTCGGCTCGCAGCGTGGCTATCGTCGTCAGCACGACTCCTGTGCCGACCAACAATCGGGTCATCCACGTGCGCATCCCCATCCGAGCCGCCTCCGTCACGAATAGTGTCAGGAGACGGCCAAGCGTTTCAGCGCGTACTGCATTCGCGTGCTCACGAAGCATTCGTGGCCACTCCGTAGCGGCCCGCTTTAGCCGGCCGGCGAACGTCCGCCTGAAGGCGGACGCTACGAGTGAGAAGTACGCTATACGCTTCTGGAAAACGCTCTAGCTGGTCGTGCGTCTGCGCGTCTGGGCGAGGTACCGTTCGGCCTTGGCGAGCGCCTGCCGCTCGGCCTCGTCGCGGGTGGACGCCTCGGCGCGCGCAAAGCGCGCGCCGGGATCCACGTTGTTGATGGTGCAGTAGAAGACGTCGCCGACCTGGTAGGTTTCGATTTCGATCGGCCAGCCGCCGAGCTCCTGGCGACGCCGCTCGTAGCCTTCGGCTTTCATGCTACGGCCTCTCCACCGGCACGCCGACGAGATTGCCCCACTCGGTCCACGAACCGTCGTAGTTCTTCACGTTCTTGAATCCGAGGAGATACTTCAGGACGAACCACGTGATGCTCGAGCGTTCCCCGATGCGGCAGTACGCAATCACGGGCGCGTCAGCGGACACGCCCTGGCTGCCGTACAGCGCCTTCAGCTCGTCCACGCTCTTGAATGTTCCGTCCTCGTTGCAGTTCTTGCCCCAGGGGATGCTTTTCGCGCCCGGGATATGGCCGCCGCGCTGGCAGGTTTCCGGGAGTCCCGGCGGCGCGAGAATCTCGCCCGTGAACTCGGCGGGGCTGCGGACATCGACCAGCGACGCCTTTTTCGCGGCCGATGCCTGCTGGACTTCCGGCAGGAACGCCCGGAGCGACAAATCCGGCCCGCTGGCCTTGTAGGTTTTCGCGGCGGCGTTCGGCTTGTCGGTGGACAATGGCCGGCCCTCCGCCAGCCACTTCTTCCGGCCGCCGTCCATCATGCGTACGTCCTCGTGCCCGTACATCTTCAATTGCCAGAACGCCCAGGCGGCGAACCAGTTGTTGTTGTCGCCGTACAGGATGATCGTCGTCTTGTTATCGATGCCGCTCTTGCCGAGGAGCTCCTCGAGCTTCTTGAGCGGGATGATGTCGCGCGTCAGGGTGTCGCAAAGCTCGGTCGTCCAGTTCCACCCGGAGGCTCCCGGCACGTGGCCCTGATCGTAGGCGGTGGTATCAACATCCACCTCGACGATGCGGATATTGGCGTCGGTTGCATGCTGGGCAACCCAGTCGGTTGTGACAAGTACATCAGCCATGGCGCTGCATCCTTTCTCGTTCAAACGTGCTCTTGACTTGCTCTTCCCGCCGGTCCGAAGCTGATCATCTTGTCACGAGAAGCCGCCGTCTCGTCAACTGGTATAGTTGCGGTTAACCCTCAGTTTCATGAAGACATATCAGCCCTACATCAACGGCGAGTTCGTCACGCCACAATCCACCGCCACAATCGACGTGATCGATCCGGCCACGACCGAGGTGATCGCGCGGGTGCCCGACATGTCGGCCGGCGATGTCGACCGCGCCGTGAAAGCCGCGCGGACCGCGTTCGACGAGGGTCCCTGGCGCGACGTGACGGCTCAGGATCGCGGCCGCGTCCTTTTCAAGCTGGCCCAGCTCGTTCGCGACAGGACGGATGAACTGGCCGAGCTCGAAACCCGCAACAGCGGCAAGCCGATTGTCGAAGCCGAATTCGACATCGCCGACGTCGCGACCTGCCTCGAGTACTACGGCGGGATGGCCACCAAGATTCAGGGCGACGTCCTCCCGGTTCCCGACAACGCGTTGAGTCTCGCCCTGCGCGAGCCGATCGGGGTGGCCGGCCAGATCGTCCCGTGGAACTACCCGCTGTTGATGGCCACGTGGAAGCTCGCGCCGGCCATCTGCGCGGGTTGCACGGTCGTGCTCAAGCCCGCCGAGCAGACGCCGCTCAGTCTCCTCGCCCTCGCATCGAGCTTCGAAGAGGCCGGCCTGCCTCCGGGCGTCGTCAACATCGTCACGGGCTTAGGCGAGACCGCCGGCGCCGCGATCGTCGAGCATCCCGATGTGGATCTGATCGCGTTCACGGGCAGCGCCGAGGTCGGCAAGGTGATCATGCGTGCCGCGGCTGGCACGTTGAAGAAGATTTCGCTCGAGCTCGGCGGCAAGTCGCCCAACATCTTCTTCGCCGACGGCAATTTCGAAGCGGCGGTGGATGGCGCGTTGTTTGGCGTCTTCATCAACCAGGGCGAGGTCTGCACCGCCGGCAGCCGCATCCTGGTGCAACGGCCGATCTACAAGAAGTTCGTTGACGCGATGGTGGAAAAGGCCAAAACGATTACGCTCGGTCACGGCATGGATCGGGCGACAAAGATGGGGCCGCTGGTCAGCCGCGAGCAGTTCGACCGGGTACGGTCCTATCAGGAGATCGGCAAGGGCGAAGCCAAGCTCGCGCTTGGCGGCGGGCGCGCGACCGGCGGCGCGCTCGATCGCGGCTACTTCGTCGAACCCACGATCTTCTACGACGTGGACAACAGCAACCGCATCGCGCGTGAAGAGATCTTCGGACCGGTCGCCTCGGTCATTCCGTTCGACGACGAGCAGGATGCGCTGCGAATCGCCAACGACACGTTCTACGGACTTGCGGCCGCCGTCTGGACTCGCGATATTTTCCGCGCCATGCGCGTCGTCAAGAACCTGCGGGCGGGCATCGTGTGGGTGAACCACATGCAGCCGACCTATGTCGAGGCGCCGTGGGGCGGCTACAAGCAGAGCGGCATCGGGCGCGAGCTGGGCAAATGGGGCGTCGACGAATATCTGAATGTCAAACAGGTGTACATCAACCTGTCAGAGGAACCTATCAACTGGTTCTAGATTGCACAATACCGTAGCGGCCGGCTTCAGCCGGCCGGCGAACGTCCGCCTGAAGGCGGACGCTACGTGTCACTTCACGGAGGCAGCGAACATGACTTACTACGGCGGTAAAGAACTGGCGGACGCGTTCCGGACCGTGCGAAAGAACACGATTCAGATCGCGGAGGACATCCCCGAGGAGAAATACGACTTCAAGGCGACACCCGAATCGAGAACCATCCGCCAGACGCTCGCGCACATCGGAGTCGGGACGATGTTTCCGACCATCGTGCACGGTGGCAAGCTGACCGACATGAACGACCTGGACTTCCAGGAATTCATCGCCAAGATTGGCGGCGAGGAATCGAAGCCGCGGAACAAGGCCGAGATCATCGCGATGCTCAAAGCGGACGGCGACAAGTTCGCGGCGCTGCTCGAATCGTTTCCGGAGAGCTTTCTCGCGGAATCGGTGGCGATGCGGCCCGGTGGGGACCAGCCGAAGCGGACCAGGTTCGACATGCTGCTGTCGGCGAAGGAACACGAAATGCATCATCGCGGCCAGCTGATGGTGCTTCAGCGCATGGTCGGCGTCACACCTCACCTGACACGGCTGATGCAGGAAAGAATGGCGCGGATGCAGGCGCAGACCGCGACGAAGTAAATGTCCGCGACGCTTCCCCGCTTCCCGGCCGGAACGCTGTCGTTCCTCCGGCGGCTCAAGCGCAACAACCGGCGCGAGTGGTTCAACGCGCACAAGGAAGAGTACGAACGGGACGTCCGCGCGCCGATGATCGCCGTCATTGAACGGCTGGCCGTGGACTTCCGTTCGTTCGCGCCGGATCTCGTCGCGAGCCCGAAGCGGTCTCTCTATCGTATCTATCGGGACATCCGCTTCTCGGAGGACAAGAAGCCTTACAAGACACACGTCGCGGCCGTGTTTCCGTGCCGCGACCTGCCGAAGCACGAAGGCGCCGGCATGTACTTCCATGTGGCGCCGGATGGTGTCTGGGTGGGTGGCGGGTTGTGGGCGCCGCAGACGCCGCAGCTTCAGATGGTTCGCGAGCATGTCGCGGCCAATCACCGGCGCCTTCGCGCGATCGTCACGGCCCCCGGGTTCCGGAAAACTGTCGGCGCTCTCGAAGGCGACCGTTTGCAGCGTGTGCCGCGCGGCTTTCCCAAAGATCACGAGGCGGCCGAGTACCTGAAGCACCGGCAGTTTCTGGCCGGCGCCGAATTTCCCGCGGCCTTCGCCACGAGCCCGAAGTTTTATCGCGGCCTGGTTGGTGTTTTCCGGAGCATCTCGCCGCTGGTTCGCTTTCTGAACGAGGCACTCCTTCAGGACTCCGGCAGGTAGGGACCATGGCCGAAACGAAGATCACCTACGCGACGATGAGCGGCGATCAGATGGAAGGGCTCCATCGCGAGCTGGATGCGGCCATCGACCGTGTGCAGACGTCCTTCGGCCGAAGCTATCCGCTCATGATCGGCGGGCGCGAGGTTCGCGCGGCGGGCGAGTTCGAGGATCGGAGCCCGATCGACACGCGCATCCTGCTTGGCACGTTTCAGCAGGCCAGCCGCGAACAGACTCGCGAGGCGATTGCCGCGGCAAAGGCCGCATTTCCCGCCTGGAGCGCGCGGCCGTGGACAGAACGCGTGGCCCTGCTCAAGAAAGCCGCGGATGGCATCCGGTCCAGGCGATGGGAACTGTCAGCGCTGATGGGCTACGAAGCCGGGAAGAACCGGCTCGAGTGCGTGGGCGACGTCGAAGAATCGGCCGACCTGATCGAGTACTACTGCAACCAGATCGAGCAGCACGGCGGCTTTTCAACGAAGCTCGGCACGCTCGGACCCGGCGAGGAGAACTCGAGCGTCCTCAGGCCATACGGCGTCTGGGCCGTGATCTCGCCGTTCAATTTCCCGCTCGCGCTGGCGGCCGGACCCGCCGGCGGCGCCCTCGTCGCGGGTAACACCGCCGTCTTCAAGCCAGCATCGGCGACGCCGCTGCTGGGCTACAAATTGTACGAAGTGATGGCGGACGCTGGCGTCCCGGCGGGCGTCTTCAACTTCATCACGGGCGGCGGCAGTACGGCCGGCCAGGAATTGATCGAGCACGCCGACGTGGACGGCATCGTGTTCACCGGATCGAAGGACGTCGGGATGCATCTGATCCGCGATAACGCGACGAGGCGCGTGCCCCGCCCGCTGATCATCGAAATGGGCGGCAAGAACCCGGCGATCGTCATGCCGTCGGCCGACATCGACAAGGCGAGCGACGGCGTCATGCGATCGGCGTTCGGCGCCCAGGGACAGAAATGCTCGGCCTGCTCGCGCGTGTATGTCACGAAGCCGGTGCGCGCGGAGTTCGTGCGGCTCCTCGTCGAGAAGACGAAGAAGATCGCGATCGGCAACCCGTTGCGCCGCGACGTCTACATGGGACCGGTGATCAACGAAGACGCCGTGAAGACCTTCGAGCGCGCCGTGGCGCAGGCGCGGCGCGACGGTGGAACCGTTCTGACCGGGGGCCATCGGCTGACGGACGGCGAGTTCGCACACGGACATTTCGTCGAGCCCACGATCATCGACGGGCTGCCAACGAATCATTCGTTGTTCTCCGAAGAGCTCTTCGTGCCCATCACCGTTCTGGGTGACGTGACGACGCTGGACGAAGCGATCGATCTGGCGAACAGCACCGAGTACGGGCTCACGGCCGGTGTCTTCTCCGAGGACGACCGCGAGATTCAACGGTTTTTCGACCGCATTCAGGCAGGCGTCACGTACGTCAACCGCCGGGCCGGAGCAACGACCGGCGCATGGCCGGGCATCAATTCGTTCGGCGGCTGGAAAGCCAGCGGTTCGACCGGGCGCGGGACGGGCGGACCCTACTACGTGCAGCAGTTCATGCGGGAACAGAGCCGGGTGAGAATACGCTGATCGAGTAAGGAGAGGCGCCATGTCGCGAGTGATGTCCGGTCTCGTGGCGATGATGTTGTGGTCCTCGTTGGCCGGCGCCCAGGCGCCTCCCCCACTACCCTCGCCACCGGGGGTGCCATTTCCTCAGGCGCCGCTACGCGACCCATCCAGGACCGGCACGGCGGTCATTCGCGGCCATGTCTTCGACGCCGCCAGCGGCCAGCCCCTGCGCAAAGCCCAGGTGCGGGCCTTCTCTCCCGAGCTGCGTGAGAACCGAGCGGCAACGACAGACGCGAACGGCGCGTACGAGCTCAAGGAGCTCGTGGCCGGCCGCTATCAGTTGAACGCGAGCAAGGGCAGCTTCGTCCAGCTGCAGTACGGCCAAACGCGACCGTTCGAACCCGGCAAACCCCTCGAGCTCGCCGACGGCCAGACGGTCGAACGGGTGGACTTCAAACTGCCGCGCGGCGGCATCATCACCGGCCGCATCCTCGACGAGTTCGGCGAGCCGACGTCCGACGTCCAGGTGATGGCGATGCGCTATCAATACATCCAGGGCCGTCGGCAACTGTCCCCGTCGGGCCGCCCTGCCACGACGAACGACATCGGCGAATACCGAATCTTCGCGCTTCCTCCGGGACAGTACTTCGTGTCGGCCACGTATCGCGGCGGGCAGCTCGGACTCGACCTGCAGTCCGACGATCAATCGGGCTACGCGCCGACGTACTACCCGAACGGCGCGAGCGTCGCCGACGCGCAGCGCGTCACGATCGGTGTCGGCCAGACGCTGAGCGACATCAACTTCGCGCTGTCGCCGACTCGTCTCGCACGTGTCACCGGCACGGCCGTGGACTCTGAAGGCAAGCCCCTCGCCAACAGCACGGTCATGATGTTCCAGATATCGGGCGCGTTGATGATGAGCACGGCGGGTGGTCAGATTCGACCCGACGGCAGCTTCTCGATCGCCAACGTCTCGCCGGGCGACTACACCGTGCAGGTGTTGGGGGACACCGGCGGACTGGGCCCGGGTCCCGAAACAGTTCAAGCGAAGATCACGGTCGCGGGCGAAGACATCGCCGGTCTCAGGCTCACCGGCGTGAAATCCTCGACGGCCACAGGTCGCATCATCTTTCCGCAGGCCGGGACGGACGCGAGCGTCTCGGCTCTCCAGTTGTTTGCCCTGTCCTCGACGCCGGAATTGTTCAACAACCCCGGCCCGACGCGGATCAAAGAGGACTCGACGTTTGAAATGCGAGTCCGGCCCGGAAGTTATCTGATGCGCATGAACCCCCAGGGAACCTTCGCCAACGTCAGAATCAAAACCGTCCGGTTGAATGGCCTCGATGTCACGGACACCGGCGTCGACGTGCGTCCCAACGAGGATCTCAACGGCCTCGAGGTCGAACTGACGACGCAGCTGAGCGATCTCTCCGGCTTCGTCACAAGTGCTCGCGGCGAAAACGTCAAGGACTACTCGATCGTCGTGTTCTCGCGCGACCGCGAACGCTGGGGATTTGCGTCGCGGTATCTGGGCGGTGGACGTCCCGATCAGGACGGCAAGTACCGCGTGCGCAGCTTGCCGCCCGGCAACTATTACGCGATCGCCCTGGATTATGTCGAACAGGGCGCCGGCACCGATCCGGAGTTTCTCGACAAGGTGAAGGATCGCGCGACGGAATTCTCGCTGAACGAGGGGGAGACCAAGACGCTCGACCTCAGGCTGGTGACGGGATTGTAAGAACTGCCCCGCCCGGCGGCGGCTGACGTTGCAGATTTAACGTACTGACGGCCGGCCGGTCTAAAGCTGCATGAGGAACGCCACCCTTACGGCCGTCTTATGCGGCGCCACACTAGGTGTTTGCGCGCTCGGCACCGTGTCTGCCCGCACCCCCCCGGACAGTGACGAGGCCATCGTGCATATCCTCAACCGCGTGGCGTTCGGCCCGACTCAGGCGGATGTGCAGCACGTCCGCGCCGTCGGGATTGCCCGCTATCTCGACGAGCAGCTTCATCCGGAACGCCTGAGCGACTCCGCGATGGAGGCGCGCCTGGCCGGGCTGCAGACGCTGCACCTGAGCTCACGGGAAATCGCGGAGCAGTTCGAGATTCCGCAGCTGCAGGCGCGGCGTGCGAAGAAACAGGCGGCCGGGAAGGACGGAAACGCGGCACCCCCGGCAAAGACGTCAAGAACGGCGAGAACGTCCAGAACAATCAGCCGACGCCCGAGGAACAACGCCGCGCGAATCAGGTCGTGATCGAGCTCTCCGAGCAGAAGCTGCTGCGCGCGGCCTACAGCGAACGGCAACTGCAGGAAGTGCTGGTCGATTTCTGGTTCAACCACTTCAACGTCGACGCACGAAAAGGCGCGACGAGGTTTCTGCTGACCGAATACGAGCGCGACACCATCCGCCCGCACGTGCTGGGGAAGTTCCGCGATCTGCTCGAGGCAACGGCGAAGAGCCCGGCGATGCTCTTCTACCTCGACAACTGGATGAGCGCCGATCCCAACGGTCCGCACCCGGAAGCGGGCGGCCCCGCGCCTCGATTCAGCCGCTTTGGTCAGCCGCGCTTCGGCGGCGGTTTCCGCAGCCCGAGCAGGCTCGCGCGCAGGGCAAGAACGCGCCGAAGGGCCTGAACGAAAACTACGGCCGCGAGTTGATGGAGCTCCACACGCTCGGCGTTGACGGTGGCTACACCCAGAAGGACGTCACGGAGGTCGCGCGGGCGTTGACCGGATGGACGATTCAGAATCCACGGCTCGGCGGCGGCTATCGATTCGATGCGCGCCTGCACGATCCGGGACCGAAGGTCGTTCTCGGGCACGCGATCAAGGCCGGCGGCGGCGAACACGACGGCGAACAGGTGCTCGACATTCTGGCGCGGCATCCCGCCACCGCCCGCTTCATCGCCACCGCGCTCGTCCGGCGGTTCGTCAGCGACACGCCCCCGCCTGCGCTGGTCGACCGCGTGGCAGACCGTTTCACGCAAACGGACGGCGACCTCCGGGAGGTCACGCGCACGATCGTGACGTCGCCGGAGTTTCTCGCGCCGGCCGCGTACGGCGCGAAGACCAAGACACCGCTCGAATTCGTCGTCAGCTCGATTCGCGCGACTGCCGCAACGGTGGAGGACGCCACGCCACTGGTGCGCGAGATGCGCGAGCTGGGCATGCCCTTGTATTTCTGCCAGCCGCCGACCGGATACAAGGACACGGCCGACGCGTGGGTCAACACCGGCGCGCTGGTTGGACGGATGAACTTCGCGCTCGATCTCGCAAATGACAAGGTGGGCCGGATCGTCGTTCGAGACCGCGACGCGCTGGCCGATGGCGGCCTGACCGGGTTGCTTGGCCGCGACCTTTCGGAATCCACACGATCGACAATCGAGCGGGCGGTCAGCGCGCCGCAGAAGATCGCGCTGGTGCTCGGGTCTCCGGAATTTCAGCGGCGCTGAGGAACGCACACACAGGAGCACGTTATGGTGTCGCGCAGAGTCTTCGTGAAGAACGGCGCGTTCGCGCTGGTGAGCCTGGGCTTCGCACCCTCGTTCCTGACGCGCACCGCGTACGCGCAGGGACGATCCGCGCGCGCCAAACAGCTCATCGCGATCTTCCAGCGCGGCGCCGTCGACGGCCTCAGCGTTGTCGTCCCATTCGGCGACAGCGAGTACTACCGCGCGCGGCCGGCCATCGCCATCGCTCGACCGAGGTCCGGCGACGCCGCCGCTCTCGACCTCGATGGCTTCTTCGGCTTCAACCCGCGGCTCCAGCCCCTCAAGGCGTTGTGGGACGATCGGGCGCTGGCGATCGTCCATGCGTGCGGATCGCCGGACGCGACGCGCTCGCATTTCGACGCGCAGGACTACATGGAGACCGCGACGCCCGGGATGAAGGCCACGCCCGACGGATGGCTCAATCGGTACCTGCAGGCGCGCAAGCACGACGCCTCGGAAGGCATCGGGGAGACCACGCCGTTTCGGGCCGTGTCGTTGACGCAGCAGCTGCCGCGCATGCTCCAGGGCCCCGCGCCCGCGCTGGCGATCAATCAGATCAACCAGTTCGGCATCCGCGGCGGCCAGACCGCCGGGGCGTCGTTCGAAGCGCAGTATGCCGCGGCGGCCGACCGCGTCCTCAACGGCACGGGCCGCGAGGCATTCGATGCGATCAAGATGCTCAAGGCCGCGGACCCGGCGAAGTACCAGCCGGAAAACGGCGCCGACTACCCGCGCAGCCCGTTCGGCCAGGCGCTCAAGCAGATCGGACAGCTGACAAAGGCTGACGTGGGACTCGAGGTCGCGTTCGCGGATGTTGGCGGCTGGGACACGCACGTCAACCAGGGATCGTCACAGGGCCAGCTGGCCAACCGGCTCGACGATTTCGGACGCGGTCTCGCCGCGCTCGTCGCCGATCTCGGCAGCCGCATGGCGGACACCGTGATCCTGACGATGTCGGAGTTTGGCAGGGCGGTCAACGAGAATGGCAATCGCGGAACCGACCACGGACACGGCAACGCAATGATGATCATCGGGGGCGGCGTGCGCGGCGCCAGAGTCTATGGCAAGTGGCCCGGACTCGCGCGCGAGCAACGGTACGATGGCCGCGACCTGGCGGTCACGACCGATTTCCGCGACGTCTTCGGCGAGGTCGTTGTCCGTCACCTCGGACTCACGCGACGCGCAATCGATTTTTCCGGGATACGCCATCAGCCCGTCCAGGTTCCCAGGGCTGTTCGGCTGAGACGAAGTGCACGCGGAGCATCCAGAACTACGAACTTGGAACCACAAAGATCACCAAGGCCACAAAGGGATCGGCGGAGAGCTCTTTCTTCGTGATCTTGGTGTGCTTCGTGGTTATTGGTCCCTCCACGAGCGTTTCCGGGCGCTCAGATGCCTTTCTGGGCTATAGTTCCTCTGCGTGCTCCGCGATCTCTGCGTTGCCCGTGGTAATCAATGGCTGAAAAAGACAAAACAAAGCGTGAAGTCGGTGACGCGCTCGGCATGGTCGAGACGCGCGGGCTGGTGGGCCTGATCGAGGCCGCTGACGCGATGGTCAAAACCGCGAACGTGGTGTTCGTCGGCTGGCAGAAGGTGGACGCCGGCCTGGTGACCGCTATCGTGCGCGGCGATGTCGGATCCGTGAAGGCCGCAACCGACGCCGGCGCCGCTGCCGCCCGCCGCGTGGGCGAGCTCGTCGGCGTTCACGTCATTCCACGTCCGGCCGACGACCTGGAAGAGATTTTCCCGATCCGCTAGCTCGCGCGCGTCTTCACAAGTTTTTTCTTCGATCCTCTTCGCTTCACGTCGAAACGGCACAGCCCAGAAAATTCCTGAGCCCGACGGCACCTGTACCGTCGCGCGCCATCGTGCGTGAATCGCCAGCTCTTGTAAACACCACACCTGGAGAGCCGGATGATCCTGCGGCCAGCGTCCGGCTCGCCTTTTCCGGCCGTCCGGCGTCACAGTTTCTGATCTCGTGATCTTCCTGCTGACCGCTTGCGGGCGGCGGGGAGTGCGCCCTTGTGCGACCGCCTGGGGCGTCTCCGGGCGCAACGACGAGCTCAGCTCCTTCAGCAACCCTTCGTCGCCGACCACCAGCAGCGGCTGCGCCGGCTCCCTCAGCAGGTTGAAGAATTCACCGCGGTCGGTTCGGGCGTAAATGTCGTGCCCGTCAGTCAACAGCTGCACGTGGCCTCCGCCGCCGGTCGCCTCGAACAGCCGCGCGCCAAACTGCCCGCGCAGCGTCGCGATGATCTGGTGCAGCTGCGGAACCGAAAAACCGCGGCGGCGGAGATCCGCCAGGACCAGCAGTTCGAAGAGCTCAATCGGGGTGTATCGCCGCTCGGTGTAGCCGCCGGCATCGGTGCGGTGCGTGGGGATCGCCGCCGCCATCAGCCCGCTCGCGTCCCAGAGCTGCAGCTGCCGGGCTGTCAGGCCCGTCAGCGACGCGATCTCGCGTGAACTGTACGTCCGCTTCAGGCGCATCGACTCATTCCGGTCTGCGCGCGCGCACTTCGTCCAGTCTCGTTCGAGCCGCGTCGACGGCTTCGAGCGAACTCCGGCGCTCGACGGCCGACTGCTGACTGCCGGGCGCGTGACTGGCCGCTGCCCACGGCAGCCCGATGATACGCGCGCTGCGCCTCCTGCAGCGCAGCTAATGCGGCGGCATGATCGCGCTGCCACTCGGACCACGTCGTCAACGGAACGGCTCACAGGCCCTCGAATCGCTGCGGGCCAATCGCCTCGAGCGCGGGATCCGACCGGCCATCCAGCAGGGCGTCGGCCACCAGCTGCGCCGTGACGGGCGCAAGCAAGACACCGTTCCGGAAGTGACCGGTCGCGTACATCAGGTTCTCCATCGGTACGCGACGGCCCCACGATGGGCATGGCGTCCGGACTTCCCGGGCGCAGGCCGGCGCGAGCGCTGAGAAAATCGGCCGCATTCGCCCGTGGCACGAGCGCGCACGCAGCCTCGAGCAGCTCGCGAACACCCGCAACGGTGTTCGTCTCGTCGAATCCGACTTCCTCCATGGTGGCGCCGACCAGCAGCGTCCCATCCTGCCAGGGGACGAGATAACACTGCTCGCCCCAAATCACGCGGCGCAGATTCACGTCGCGCCATGCAAGATGCAGGAGCTGACCCCGAACCGGCCGGACGGGCGGGCGGGCAACGCCCTCGATCTCGAGGCGCGACGACCAGCTGCCCGCCGCCAGCACCACGGCATCGCCGATGAGAGATCCCCGTGACGTCTCCACGATTACGCCACCGGCTCTCGGCGAAATCCTGAGCGCGCGAGCGCCGTCGACCACGTCCGCGCCGTGGCGCCGTGCGGCGGCGGCGAGGCCTCGCGTCAGCTCGCCGGCGTTGACGAACCCGTGGGATTCAATGAGCAGGCCTCCCGCCACATCAGCGCCAAGATGCGGTTCCTCGGCCCGCGCTGCGGACGCGTCGAGCAGGCGCAGCGCGACGCCGTGGGCCTTCAATCGCACCGAGAGCTGCTCGAGCGCTGCCATGTGCTCGCCGGTGGTCGCGACCTCGAGCGTGCCGGTACGCTGATACCCGACCTGAACGCCTGCTGTTGCGACGACATTCGCCACGAAGTCGTCGTAGAGGCCGAGGCTGCGCACGGCCAGATCGAGAAACGCGTGGTTGCGGTCCTTGGCTTCGGTAAACGGCGCAAGCATGCCGGCGGACGCCTGCGTGGCACCCATGCCGGGCGGGCGGTCGTCGACCACGCGCACCGCGGCTCCGCGTCGCGCCAGCTCGTGTGCCACGGCACAGCCGATGACTCCGGCGCCAATGACGATGATGTTCGAAGGACGGGAAGGGTTCACGAGCTGCTGACGTCTATTGTCCCGCGCCGAGGTCGTTCCAATGCAGCAGCGCGTTGAAGACCAGCGGATACGCGCCGTGCGTCTGCCAGCGCCAGAATGGACGCAGGGCATACAGCAGGACGTGACCGCTGCCCAGGGGCTCGTCCACGACGAGCGCGCGGTTCGACAACCGCCGGCCGTCGGCCAACCCGCCAGACAAGAGGATGTCGCCCGGATTCGACGGCAGCCGCATCACGACCCGTGGACGTGCAGTCCCCTCCGGGTCCGGGCGGCTGTCGATGGTCAGCAGGGGCGTTTGATTGAAGTACACGGGCAGGTCAACTTTATCGTAGCCGTAGGCGATCGGGCTCGTACGGTCGGCGAACACTCCACGCAGGATCGCGCCGTGCACGTGCTCGGCCGCAGGCTCCTCAGCAAGAATCCCCGTCGTGATCCCGTACGCCGGCAGCAAGGCGGCCGTGGACCCTTCGGTCAGGAGCGTCCCGCCCTGCCGCACAAACTTCGCAAGCTCCTGCAACCCCTCGGGCCCCATGCCGCCCCGAATGTCGTCGCTCGAGTCCAGGCTGCTCAGGTTTGGCGTCTGGGCCGTCCGTTTGTACGGCAGCGGCGCGCTCCCGCTCACGGCCAGGCCGTTCACCTGGCTCGTGGTGGTGCCGCCGACATTTGGGAACACGATCACGTCGTACTTGTTCCGCAGATCTCCGTCTTTCAACTTCTGATCCGCAAAGTAGGTGTAAGGGATGCCGTAGGCGTCGAATGCCGCCCTCCACCAACCCTCGTCCTGGGTGCGCGTCCAGCTGTGCACGTATCCGATGCGCGGCACGTCGAGGTCGTGCACGGCGACCCGTGGCGCTGACATCTGCGGCCACGCAGACAGGCCCATCGCCTCCAGCTGCGGAGCCAGGGTCTTGCGATCGGCGTTCGGAATAATGATGGAACCCGCCCGAAGCCGGCGTGGACCCGCCTTCGTCGAAATCTCGAAGTCCTGCTCGGCGGCCGTCATCGCCACCGCCGCGTTCCTGAACCGGAACGTCGCGAGGTGCGTGTCGGCCGTATCCTCGACGACCAGAAACGGCCCCGCACCTTCGACGATGCCGCCGGGTGCCTGTGCGTCTCGCATGAGCGCCGTCAGCGGCGCCTTCAGGATCGCCGGATCGTCCACCGGGATCACGCTGACATCGCGCAGCAGCTGAAACGACCAGCCGGTGTCGTCGTAGGGCTGCGGTCCCCCGGACGGAAACTGCTGGATCGCGAAATACATCGCGGCCAGCGTCCGGAACGGCTGGTCGGCGCGGATGACGTAGTCGCCGGGACTGACGGCGAGCTCGCCTGCGCGAAACGAAGACTGTGCCACCGACACTTCGAGACCCTGGCGGCGCAGAGCGTTGACGGCATCGGCCGCGTCGGCCTTACGGCGCTGGTCCGCGGGAATCAGCCAGGCGAACGTCGGACCGGTCCGCCCTTTCTCTACCGAGCGTTTGTTCTTCAGCCAGTAGTTGTCGAGATAGGTCTCCCGATGCTCGGCAACATGCTGAAGCGCGAAAAGAAGCGCGGACTGCTGGATGTTCACGCTGTTCCGCGGTCCCCATTTCATCTGCGGCACCGGGGGCATCGGACGGAACCACTCGCGGCTCATGGCTTCTCTGGCCGGGCGCACCGTGTACGGGTCGGGTCCATAGCCCTGGACCTCGTAGAAACGTCCGATCGCGTTGTGGGTGTGCGCGATGAAAAACATGTAGTTCGGCATCCACCCGTCGTAGTACGCGTAGGTCCAGACGCCGGGCACGCCGCGCTTCGTCAGCTCGCGCACGTCGTTGTCGGCCAGCATCCACCACTCGTGCGCGACGATCGGATCGAGCTCCGGGTTATACGGACCAGTGCCCGTCGAAACGTAAAGGTACGCCTGGGTCTCGTGGAGGTCGTGGACGACGGTCGGGTGCCATTGCAGCGTCGTGCTGGTGACCGCCTGAGTGAGCTTGAGGTACTGGCCGATGCCGTCGCGGTTGTTGTCGTGCGCGACGTAGCGTCCCCAGTACACGAGCGGCAGCAGCGCATCGCCAGGCGCACGGCGCTTGTTGAAATAGTAGGTGTCCACCTGTTTTTCGCGGCCATCCACCTCGAGCACCGGCGTGATGAGCGTGATCACATTGCCGCGAATCCGGCGCACGAACGGCGTGTCCTCGACAATCAACCGGTACGCGAGCTCGATGAGGGCTTCGGGGCCGCCTGTCTCGGGCGCATGCATGCCGGCCGTGATCCAGTAAATCGGCTTCGCGGCCTTCATCAGATCCAGCGCCTCGGCGTCAGACGTGCGCCGCGGATCGGTCAGCGACGCGAGCTGGGCGCGATGGGTGTCGAGCGACGCGATCGTCTCTTCGTCCGCGATGGCCAGCATCACGATGTCGCGGCCTTCCTCCGACGTGCCGATCGTGAAGATTCTGGCGCGCGGCGACGCGGCGGCAAGCGCCTGGTAGTAGCGCGCGATATCTTTCGCGTACGTCAGCTCGCCGGGCGTGCCAGCCACACGGCCCAGGAACGCCAGCGGAGTCGGGACGGTGTCGGATGCAGGCAGATGGTCGACCAGCTCCGTGGACATCCTCGAATCGTCCAGGTTCTGCCTGATGATGCGCGTGTACTCGATGTCGATCCGTTGGGGCGGGAGCGAGGAAACCGTCTGGCCGAGCGCGCGAACCGATGACAGCGCGGGCAGCGCCAGCGAGATGATCGCGCCGCATCGCGCGGCGCCCCGCCAGTTCATCGAGGGAGCTTACCGCGGCTCCGCTGCACCTGGAGCGGACACCCCGTCGCGTACGCGAACCCAGCCTGGGTGGGACCCGGCTTGACCTGCGCGATACAAAGCGGACGCCGGACCAGCGGGTAGGACGAGTAGCCGAAGAACGGTTCGGCATAAACGCGATCGAAATGGCCGCTGTTCGGACGGTCGGGCCCATGGCCGACGACGACGACGTTGGGTGGAAGCCAGGCGGTTTCGGCTTGATCGGCGGCGGCCCGCGCCGTCTGCTCGGCGAACGCCGCTTCGCCTTCTTCGCGGCCGCTCTTGAGCATCGCGACGAGCACGGCTTCGCTGAGGCCCTGTTGCTTGAGCGCCACGAGATCGTCAGGATTCAGCGTGAAGATCGTCCGATCCCGCGCGACGAGCGCGAGAATCACGTCATCTGACACACCTGACTTCGTCAGCCTGACGATATCGTCCGGCGTGACGGCGGCGACGGGCCGTGAGAATCCGGCCAGGAGCACGAGAGAGAGGGCCAGAATTACCTGTGCTCGCATCGTGAAACCTCACGTCATATTGTGCAACGGTCTGGCCAGCTCCGGCGGGCCGTGAAGGCCTGAAAAACAGGCGGTCCCCGTCGCCCCAGTGCACTCGCCGCAGGACACGTTCACTCGGATGGGACACTTGGTTTCAGGGGCCTGATCTTGTAAATTGCAGCGTTGTCAGTGGTTTGCGGGGCCGGAGGGTGGCGGATTCCGAGGTACGGCGCTTGCTCACGGAGAGGGTGGTCAAGGAGTCAGGCAATGTTCTCGAACAAACTCGCGTTCACCGTGCTCGGGGCCGCATGCATCGCCGCGGCGGGCGCCGGCAGCTACGTGGCGCTCAGGCAGAACGCGACGTCTCCAGCGAAACCGATTCAGGCCGTCATCACACTGCCCAGCTCGGCCGCAACGGCCGCCTTTAATCGCCCCGTTCAGGAAACCGAAGCCATCGTCACCGAGACGTCCTCGCCGAAGGTGAGCGCCGGTCCTGTGGCCGGCAGGACGGCCCCAGCCGAGGAATCGGCGACGGTCAGGCGTGAGACGAAACCCGCACAGGTTCGGGCGGCTCGGCCGGATTCGCCGCCGCCCGTTGAGCGCAACTCAGTGGGCAACAGTGCGTCCCCTCCGGTCGTTCAAACCGCGCAGGCGGACCCGGTCGCCGTCCAGCCCGTGCGGCCCCCGCTCGAAACCGTCGAACGCGTCTCCGCCGAGCCCGCGCTGCTGCCGGATCCGCCACAGAAGAGCTATGACGAACTGGTGGTGTCTGCTGATTCGGTGATCGGCCTGCAGAGCGAGACGACCGTCACGAGCGAGCGCGCCCGCCTTGAAGACAGGGTCGAGGCGCGGGTCACGCGAGACGTCCGGGTCGGCAACCGCGTCGCCATTCCGGCTGGCTCTCGTGCGCTTGGGTTCGTGTCGCAGGTGGAGCGCGGCGGCAAGTTCAAGGAGCACGCACGGATCGCGGTCCGCTTCCAGACCGTCGTGCTGCCGGACGGGACGCGGGTGCCCATTTCGACAGATGCCGTCATTCGCGAGGGCGAGGCCCCCGGCAACGACGCCGCGAAGAAAATGGGCGGTGGCGCCGTGGCCGGAACGATTCTGGGCGCGATCATTGGCGGCGGCAAGGGCGCAGCGATCGGCGGCATGGCCGGCGCGGGCGCCGGCGCGGGCGTCGTCGCGGCGGGCGACCGCAGCGCGGCAACCTTGCACGCCGGCGAACCGATGACGATCCGGTTGCTGGCTCCGGTCATGGTCGTCGCGGACCGATAGCGAACACTTCACGCTGCTGACGCGCGCGGCGTCCGAGCTTCAGCGTCAGTTCTCCGTCCCGCACTATGATGCGGCGCATGGACACGGCAGACTTCCGGCGCCACGGCCACGAGCTCGTCGACTGGATTGCCGACTACGTCGAACACGTTGAACGCTACCCGGTCCTTTCCCGCGCCAAACCGGGGGACATCCGCGCCGCTCTGCCCACGCACGCACCCGAAGACGGCGAATCGTTCGACGCGATCATGGCCGACTTCGAGCGCGTGCTCGTGCCCGGCCTGACGCACTGGAATCATCCGGGGTTCTTCGCGTACTTCGCCATCACCGCCAGCCCGCCGGGCATCCTGGCTGAGTTCCTCGCGGCCGCGATCAACCAGCAGGCGATGCTGTGGCGCACGTCACCTGCCTCCACGGAGCTCGAAGCGGTCTCGCTCGACTGGCTCCGGCAGCTGATTGGTCTCCCCGCGGCGTTCGAAGGCGTGATCTACGACACAGCGTCCGTCTCGAGCATGCACGCGCTGCTCGCCGCTCGCGAAGCGGGCGTCAGCGACGTCCGCCGGCGCGGGCTGGCCGGACGCCGCGACGTGCCGGCGCTGCGTGTGTACTGCTCCGAGCAGTCGCACTCGTCGATAGACAAGGGCGTCATCGCGATCGGGCTGGGCCACGAATCGCTGCGGAAAATTCCCGTGGACGATGAGTATCGGATGCGGCCGGACGCGCTGCGTGATGCGATTGCCGAGGATCGCGCCGCCGGCCACCTGCCCATTGCCGTCGTGGCCACAGTCGGGACTACGTCAACAACGAGCGTCGACCCCGTGGCGGACGTGGCGGACGTGTGCGAACGCGAGAGGCTGTGGCTGCATGTGGACGCCGCGTACGCCGGCGTCGCGGCGATGCTGCCGTCGCACTCGCACATCCTGAATGGCGCCGAGCGCGCGGACTCGCTCGTCGTGAACCCGCACAAGTGGCTGTTCGCGCCGGTTGACATCAGCGTGCTCTACTGCCGGCGGATGGATGTTCTGCGTGCGGCGTTCGCCCTCACGCCCGAGCACATTCTGCGCACACCGGAAGCCGGAGCGGTCCGGAATCTGATGGACACCGGAATCCAGCTTGGCCGGCGATTCCGATCGCTGAAGCTGTGGATGATTCTCCGCTCGTTTGGCGCGCGCACAATCCGGGACAGCCTCAGCGCCCACATCCAGCTTGCACAGCGGTTCGCCGCCTGGGTTGATGCCCACCCCGACTTCGAACGCCTCGCGCCCGTCCCGTTCAGCGTCGTCTGTTTCAGGTGGAAGCCGGCGGGTCGAACGATGTCGCCGGACGCTCTCGACTCCGCCAACGAGCGGCTCATCGATCTGGTCAACCAGAACGGCGACGTGTTTCTGTCGCATACGAAGCTGCGCGAAGGCTTCGCGCTCCGCCTGGCGATCGGCCACCTGCAGACGACCGAACGCCACGTCCGCCGCGCCTGGGATCTCCTGGTCGAATCGAGCGCGAGCCTTTAGAGAAAGCCGTAGCGTCCGCCTTTAGGCGGACGTTCGCCGGCCGGCTGAAGCCGGCCGCTACGGCGGGCTTTCGAGCCGCCACTCCTCTGTCCACGTCTCGCCGTCGTCTTCCGACACGAGCGCTACGACGCCGTTTTTCGGAAAGGCGCGGCTGCCCGGGACCAGCTTCGCGAGCAGGCCGGGCAGATGCGGATAGTGGCCGGCGATGAGCACGTCACGGGGCTCGGCGCGAAGACGGTCGCGCATCCAGTCCGGCGAATCCTCAGGCTGAAGATCGCGCGTCGCCGAAAATTCCGCGAACGGGTTGCACGCGCGCCAGAAGGCTTCTGCCGTCTGCTTCGCGCGGAGCTTGCCGCTGTGCCAGATGACGGTGGGCTTGACGCCGCGTGCGGCCGCGCTCGATGCCAGCCCCTCGACAGCGAGCCGGCCCTTTGGCGAGAGTGGACGCTGCGGGTCGACCTCAGGTCCAACCGCGTCGCCGTGATGAACAAGGATGAGATGCATTTCAGTCGGCCGTGGCAAGCAGCTGTCGAGGGTTACGGCTCGTAGATCGCGACGACCCGTTTGGACCGGGCCAGATACGCGAGCCAGGCCGCGTAGTACGCAAGGGAGCCGGCGAGAATAAGTGTGGCGTCACCGGGTGGACGGTTGCTCGGAAACCACGGCGTCGCGTAAACAAAGATATCGACGGCCGCCGAGACAATCAGCGACGCCCGGGCGATCGTCACGGCTCCCGGCTTGCGCTGCAGCAGCGAAAGACCTGCCGCGATGCCGAGGGCCGCGGCAAAGAGCCGCGCGACGAGAACGGCCGCGAACCCCGGTCCCCGCAGCGACAAATTTTCAAGCCGGCCCGCGGTCGTCAGCGACAGGCTGAACGGCTGCCACACAAGCAGCAGCACGCACAGGAGCAGGAGCCAGCCGCGAACCCTCGTCACGCCTCCCCCGGTCTACTTGCGCAGCATCGCCTCGCGCGTCGCCTTGAATTCGTTGCCCGGCTTCCATTCGGGAAACTTCGGCGCCTGCGCGACGCGGTAGCCGACCGTGAGAAACACTTTCAGATCCTCCTGTGCGCCGGTCAGATCCCAATCCGGCAGAATCACGTCCGACGGCTGGTGATATCTGTGCTCGGTGTAGTCGTCGACGATCTTCTGGCCGTAGCCCGCGGGCTTGCCGACGAACTCGATTCCGAGGTCGGGGTCGAGCGCCGGGACACCCTGCTTGGCGAAACTGAAATGGTCCGAACGATAGAACATGCCTTTCTCGGGCTCGGCGTCCATCCGAATCGTCCGCCCCTGCTCGCGCGTGGCCTCCTGCGCGTAGTCGTCGAGGTCCGAGGCGCCGAAACCGATGAGCGTCAGATCCTTCGTGCGCCCGTGGACGTTCAGGCCGTCCATGTTGATGTTGGCGAGCGTCTTCGCCAGCGGATAGATCGGCGTCACGGCATAGTATTCAGACCCGAGCAGACCCTGTTCCTCCGCCGTCACCGCGAGAAACAGGATGGATCGCTTTGCCGGAACCGGAACCTTTGCGAACGCGCGCGCGAGCTCGATGAGCCCTGCCGTGCCGACCGCGTTGTCCTCCGCGCCGTGGAAAATTCCTTCCGGACCTGTTCCGAGGTGATCCCAGTGCGCGGTGTAGATGACGTACTCGTCTTTCAGCGCCGGGTCGCTGCCCTCGATCTTGCCCACGATGTTCTTCGACTCGATCGTGCGCAGCGTGTTGTGAATCGACATGGACGCGGTGACGCCGAGCGGCACCGGCTTGAAGTCGCGCGTGGCGGCCTGTTTCTTCAGGGCATCGAAATCCTGGCCGGCCATCTTGAGGAGCGACCGGCCCTGCTCGACGGTGATCCAGCCTTCGATGGACGCACGGCCCATATTCTTGTCCGGCGTGACCAGATCGAACTGTTCACCGGTTTTGGTCTGCACCACGCTGAACGGGTACGCCGCCGGCGCCGTTTCGTGAATGATGAGCGCCCCGGCAGCGCCCAGCCGCGCGGCCGTCTCGTACTTGTAGGTCCACCGGCCGTAGTACGTCATCGCCTTGCCGCCGAACGTCTTTGGATCGAGGTTCGATGGATTCGACGGATCCGGCACGGGCGGATCGTTGATGAGCATCACCAGCGTCTTCCCCTTCACGTCGAGGCCCTTGAAGTCGTCCCAGTTGTACTCGGGAGCCACGACGCCGTAGCCGACGAACACGAGCTCGGATTTCTCGATGCTCGCGGCGTCGGCCACGTGTTTCGTCCACGCCACCACATCGTCTTTCCATTTGAGCGTGTGCTGCTGCGCGCCTTTCCTGAACACCATCGGCGCAGGCGTCGGCGTGATGCCGACGAGCGGCACCTGCTGCACGTACGTCCCGTCGGTGTTCCCGGGCTTGAGACCGGCTTTCTGAAACTGATCGATCAAGTACGCGGTCGTCAGCTCTTCACCCTTGGTACCAGGCGCGCGGCCTCCGTACTCGTCGGAAGACAGCACCTTGGTGTGCGCGAGCACCGCGTTCATGTCGACGTCGGGGAGCTGCGCCAGCGTGGGAGCCGCGGCGGGCGGCGGCGTGGTGGCAGAGCACCCCATGGCAAGTAACGCCGCCCCACAGAGGATGGCGCGAATGGCGTTCGTCTGCATGTCCGCATTCTTGCACGAACCGCGGATCAACTAACTCAGGCAGTCGGGCCCTTCCCGGCCGTGTACGTCACGGGCTTGGACATAGGTAGAATGATCGACAGGCACTCCGAATGTTTTCGCAAGTGAGGGTCATCGGTCGCGGCCGGGTGGGGGCTGCCATCCACGCGAGGCTGGCCCAGAGTGGCCTCGCGGCAGCCGGGGCCGCCGGCGACCTGGTGCTGCTCTGCGTGCCGGACTCGGCGATTGCCGACGCCGCCAGGGCGGTTTCGCCGGGGCCCTGGATCGCGCACGTCAGCGGAGCCACGCCGCTGTCGGCGCTCGGACCGCACGAGCGGCGATTCGGCCTCCACCCGCTGCAGACGTTCACACATGCGAGAGGGCCCGAACAGCTCGATGGCGCGTGGGCAGCCGTCACATCGGAAACCGCTGCGGCCCGCGAGCGCGGACATTGGCTGGCCGACCGTCTCGGCCTCCGTGCTTTCGACATCCGCGACGAATCGCGCGTGCTGTACCACGCGGGCGCCGCGGTGGCCTCGAATTTTCTCGTCACGCTGTATCGAGCCGCCGCGCGGCTGGTCGAGAGCGCCGGGGCGCCGCCAGAGGCGTTGCTGCCGTTGATGCAGCGAACGATCGACAACCGCTTCGAGCTGACCGGTCCCATCGCTCGAGGGGACACGTCGACGGTCGAGGCGCACCTGTCCGCGATCCGGCAGGCCGCGCCTGACCTCGAGGCGCTCTACCGCGCGATGGCGGAGGCCACGCGGCCGTGACGATGCTCCGCACTGTCGCCGACATCAGGCGCGCGCTCGAGCCGCATCGCCCGCGCGCGACAATCGCGCTCGTGCCGACGATGGGCGCGCTTCACGCCGGACACGTCGCGCTCTTCGACGCCGCGCGCCGGGCGGCCGCTGTCGTGGTCGCGAGCATCTTCGTGAACCCGAGCCAGTTCAGCGATCCGGCCGATCTCGCCCGCTACCCTCGCGCTGAGGCCGAGGACGAACGCCTCGCAACCGCTGCCGGCGTCGATTTCTGTTTTGCGCCGAGCGCCGACGAGCTTTACGGGCCCGGATACGCCACGTGGGTGCAGGTCGACGGCCCGGCGCACGATCTCGAAGGGGCCCATCGCCCCGGCCATTTTCGGGGCGTCGCCACGATCTGTACGAAGCTGCTCAACATCGTGTCGCCGCGGATGGCCTTTTTCGGCCAGAAGGACGCACAACAGGTAGCCGTCGTGCGTCGAGTGGTGCGCGACCTCAACCTCGACGTCGAGATCCGCGTGGTTCCCACCGTCCGCGACCTCGACGGCCTGGCGCTGTCCTCGCGCAACGTGCACCTCTCGGGTGAAGAGCGCGCACGCGCGGTCGCGATTCCACGGGCCCTCGGAGCGGGACTGATGGCGTTTCGCAGTCACGGGGATCCTGTCGGCGCCGCCCGCGCGGTGTTGTCAGGACTCCCTGGCGTCGATATTGACTACGTGGCCGTTGCCGATTTCGAGGGACAGCCGACGCTGGCGATCGCCGCGCGCGTGGGGCGAACGCGGCTCATCGACAATGTCCCGCTCGACCTCGACAGCCGCCTCGACATGGACACCATGCAGGGAATGTCACGATGACTCCGCTTGGCCCGGCTGATATCGGCGCGCTGAAACGGCGCGGGCAGCGCATTGCCGTCGTGACGGCTTACGACGCCCCGAGCGCACGGCTCGCCGATGCCGCCGGGGTTGACGTCGTGCTCGTCGGCGACTCGGCCGCGATGACGGTATTCGGCTACGACTCCACGACGCCGATCACGGTGGACGAGATGCTGCTGTTGTCGCGCGCGGTGAGGCGCGGGACGACCCGCGCCCTTGTCGTCGCGGACATGCCGTTCGGCTCGTTTCAGGTGTCGGACAACGAAACGGTGGCGCACGCCATCCGGTTCGTGAAAGAAGCGGGCGTGGACACCGTGAAGGTGGAGGGCGCCGGCACGAGGCTGCGGCGCGTCGCTGCTCTCCTCGATGCCGGCATCTCGGTGATGGGTCACATCGGCCTGACTCCGCAGTCGGTGAATCGGCTTGGCGGCTACAAACCTCAGGGGCGAACGGCTATCACGGCACAGCACCTGCTGGACGACGCGCACGCGCTCGAACGGGCGGGCTGCTTTGCCGTCGTGCTCGAAGCGATTCCGGCGCCTGTCGCTGGCGCGATCACCCGCGCGCTCACGATTCCGACGATCGGCATCGGCGCCGGCGCTCAATGCGACGGCCAGGTTCTCGTGTGGCACGACATGCTGGGGCTCACGGCCGGGCACGTGCCGAAGTTCGTCAAACAGTACGCCGACCTCGGCCGCGAGACGATGAACGCGCTCCAGGCGTACGTGGCCGATGTCCGGGCGGGGCGCTTTCCCGAGACACAACACACCTACAGCATGCCCGACGACCAGCGCGAGCTGTTCGAGGCCGACCTCGCCACGTTTCTCCACGAAAAGGGATAGGAGCATGGGCGCTCGCGCCGTGTCTGGAGTCCTCGCGCTGCTGGCGGCCGCCGGTGTCACAGCCGGCGCGCAGGGCGGTGGAAACAGGACGCTGACCGCAGTTCCGGGTATCAAGGTCGGACATCACACGCTCGCGGAACGCCCGACGGGCTGCACCGTGATACTGGCGGAGGCAGGCGTGACGGCCGGCGTCGACGTGCGGGGCTCGGCTCCCGCCACTCGCGAAACGGATCTGCTGAATCCGGTCAACCTGGTCCAGATCGCGCACGCGATCGTCTTGTCCGGGGGCAGCGCCTTCGGCCTGGATTCGGCGTCTGGCGTCATGCGCTATCTCGAAGAGCGGCGAATCGGCTTCGAGTTCGGTCCGGCGCACGTCCCGATTGTTCCTGCCGCGGCGATTTTCGATCTGTCGGTCGGTGATGGACGAATCCGCCCGGGCGCCGACTGCGGCTACCAGGCGGCCCGAGCGGCCACCGACGCATCGGTGATGGAGGGCAGCGTCGGAGCCGGCGCAGGCGCCACGGTCGGCAAAACCGGAGGAATGGCTCGCAGCATGAAAGGCGGGGTGGGCAGCGCCGTCATCTCCCTGCCGAGCGGGCTCATCGTCGCCGCTCTCGTCGTCGTCAACGCGGCCGGCGACGTGATCGATCCGGCAACCGGACAGGTGGTCGCCGGCGTGCGGACGGCTGATGGCAAAGGGTTCGCCGACGCCAGGAAACTGCTGCGTGCCGGTGCGGCCGGAACGCCGGCCGGCCGGCAGAACACCACGCTCGGTGTTATCGCCACCAACGCGCGCCTGACGAAGACCGAGGCGACCCGCGTGTCGCAGATGGCGCACGACGGCTACGCCCGCGCGCTGGCGCCCTCGCACACACCCGGAGACGGCGATGTCATCTTCACGCTTGCCACGGGCGCCTCGGGTTCGGATGCGGGCCAGGTGGGAGCGCTCGCCGCGGACGTCATGGCCGACGCCATCGTGCGCGCCGCGCGCCAGGCCACAGGCGTCGCCGGTATTCCTGCCGTTCGCGATCTGAAGTGAACCTCCACCTCGTCGTTCTGCTCAGCTACGCGCTCGTGCTGATGGCGCTCGGTCTGTGGATCGGACGCCGGGTGCGGGGTGCCGGCGACTTTTTCGTCGCGAGCCGGCGTCTCGGCCCCGGGCTGTTGTTTTCGACGATGCTCGCCGCGAACATCGGCGCCGGATCGACCGTCGGGGCGGCCGCGCTCGGCTACACGAACGGCATCGCGGCGTGGTGGTGGGTCGGTTCGGCGGCCGTCGGGTCCGTCGTGCTCGCCTTCTGGATTGGTCCCGCGATGCGACGGGAGGCCGCCGCGCACCAGCTCCGCACGGTCGGCGACTATCTCGAGCACCGTTACAGCGCTGCCGTCCGCGCGTCGGCCGCCGGCATCCTCTGGCTGGGGTCGCTGTTCATCCTCGCAGGTCAGCTCTGGGCGATGGGGTCGATCATCGGCACCGTCGCCGGGACGCCTCCGTGGGTCGGCTGTGCCATCGGCGGCGCGGCGATCACGGTGTATTTCACGGCGGGCGGGCTGCTGACCGCCGCGTGGGTCAATGTGGTGCAGCTCGGCGTCAAGCTGGCCGGTTTCGCCGTCGCGCTGCCACTGGCGCTTGCTGCGGCCGGCGGCTGGCGCGGCCTCACGCTCGTGCAACCCGACACCGATTACTGGCAGTTCTGGACGGTCGGCTCGCCGGGTGTGCTGACACTCGCCGTGATCGTGCCGCCGTTCATCGTCTCGCCGGGCCTGCTGCAGAAGATCTTCGGGGCGCGCGATGATCGCGCCGTCAGCATCGGAGTCGGCCTGAATGCGCTCGGCCTGTTCGCGTTTGCCATCGTGCCGGTTCTCTTCGGCATGGTCGCGCGGTCGCAGTTTCCATCGCTGGCTGCGGCCGACGCCGCGCTGCCGATGATTCTCGTCCACACACTGCCGCCGCTGGTCGGCGCGATCGGCCTGGCGGCCGTCTTCTCGGCAGAGGTCAGTGCCTCGGACGCCGTGCTGTTCATGTTGACGACGTCGTTGTCGCAGGATCTCTATAAACGATTCGTCAATCCGGCGGCCACGGATTCCGGGGTCCTCCGGGCCGCGCGGTTGACGGCCGTCGCGGCGGGCGCGCTCGGCACGGCACTGGCCATCGTTCTCGGCAGCGTCGTGAACGCATTGACGATCTTCTACACGCTCATCGGCGTCTCGCTCTTCGTGCCGGTTGTCGCAGGGCTCTACGTCCGAAGAACCTCGGCGGCGGGCGCGCTCGCGACCATGGCGGCGGGCGTCTGCGCGGCGGTGCTGGTGCATCTGGCGACCGGCGGCCGCGGGTGGGGCATGCTGAGTCCGGCCGTCGCAGGCCTGACTGCCGCCGTGGGCGTGTGGATGGTAACCTTGGTGTTTTTTGGAGAGCGTAGCGGCCGGCTTTAGCCGGCCTGCGTCCGTCCGCCTGAAGGCGGACGCTACAGCAGCTAGGGGAGACATGGCGACGACACACAAGATTGCGGTGATTGCGGGAGATGGGATCGGGAAGGAAGTCATCCCGGCGGGTATCGCGGCGCTCGAAGCGGCGACGAAGGGGACGGGCGTCACGCTCTCCTTCACGGACCTGCCGTGGGGCTGCGAGTTCTACCTGAAGCACGGGCGCATGCTGGACGAGGACGGGTTCGACCGGCTGGCAAAGTTCGACGCGATCTACCTTGGCGCGATTGGCGCGCCAACCGTGCCCGACCACATCTCGGCGGGCGATCTCCTGCTGCCGCTCCGCAAGCACTTCAATCAGTACATCAACCTCCGCCCCATGCGGCTGCTCGCGGGCCTGAATTCGCCGCTCGCGAACCGCACCGCGGCGGAGATCGACATGGTCTGCGTCCGCGAGAACACGGAAGGCGAATACTCCGGCGTCGGGGGCCGCGTTCACAAGGGCACGACATACGAGGTCGCCGAGCAGACGGGCGTCTTCACCTACACCGGCATCGAGCGCGTCGTCCGCTACGCGTGCGAGATTGCGGCCAAGAGGCCGCGAAAGATGCTCGCCAACGCCACCAAGTCGAATGCTCTGCGCCACTCGATGGTGCTGTGGGACGAGGTGGCCGAGAAGGTCGCCGCCAAATACCCCACCGTGAACTATCAGAAGTATTACGTGGACGCCATCGCGGCGCGCATGGTCACGCATCCGCAGACGCTCGACGTCATCGTCGCGTCGAACCTGTTCGGCGACATCCTGACCGATATCGGCGCGGCAGTTTCTGGCAGCCTGGGCGTGGCGCCCGGCGCGAACATCAATCCGGAGCGCGAGTATCCGTCGATGTTCGAGCCGATTCACGGATCGGCGCCCGACATCGCCGGCAAGGGTATCGCCAACCCCATCGGGGCGATCTGGGCCGGCGCGCTCATGCTCCAGCACTTCGGCTACCAGGACCTGCACGACCGCATCGTCACCGGCATCGAACGCGTCGTGTCGGGCGGCAAGGTGCGGACGCCCGATCTGGGAGGCAAGGCGAACACCGCCGAGATGATGAAGGCGGTCGCGGGGGAAATCTGAGAAACGTAAAACGCAAAACGGAAAACGTAGAACGAGGAACGAGCGACAACGGCAGTAAGGACCTAGCGGGACGATGAGGTCCTGGCGTTCCTGATGATTGCGATCAGGATTGCCACGAGCTCATTCGATTCCTGCAGATCGGCTTTGACGGCCTCCGATGGAAGCAGTCCGCAAACGCCGATCAGGCGCAGCCAGAATCTGGCTTCGCGGGCTTCCTTCAAAGCAATGCAGACCTTCGCAATGAAATCCGGCCTCGACTGTCCCCCCGTTGCTTCTTCGAGGTTGGCGCCGACGGAGGTGCCCGCTTTCAAGAGCTGTGGGGCCACTTCCCGGGCAGGTCCGCCTGCCTGCCTCAGCATTCGATACAACTCGACGCTACGGCAGGCAAATCGAAAAGCACGTTCATTGATTTCAGGACCGTCCATGCGTCGGCATCTTCACGACGCGTGCCGACTCAGATTGTTCCAATTGTCGACTCGCGCGGCTCGCTCGTGGCATCATTCGCCATCGGGATGAGGGACATTGGTTTAGAATTCTGCAGCGAGCGCCCCGTTCTGGCAGTTTTACGTTTTCCGTTTTAAGTTTTGCGTTTCGAGGCCTGACCCATGCCTGCTCGACCAACCTGGAAGGGCTACCTGAAAATCAGCCTGGTCACGATTCCCATCAAGGTGTTTCCGGCCACTGATGCGGGCGCGACCCTCAGCTTCAACCAGCTCCATGCGGAATGCCAGACCAGGATTCAGCAGAAACGCTGGTGTCCGCACTGCGAGCGCGAGGTGCCGAACACGGACATCGTCAAAGGCTACGAGTTCGAAAAGGGACGCTACGTCGTCATGGACGAAGAGGACATCGAGAAGGTCCGCGTCGATTCGACGCGCGTCATCAACCTCGAGAAGTTCACCACCGACTCGGCGATCGACCCCATCTATCTCGAGCGGCCCTACTATCTCGCTCCGGATGGGCCCGTGGCGTCGGAGGCCTTTGCCGTGGTCCGCGAGGGGATGGAGGGCATGGCCGGCATCGGCAAAGTGGCGTTGTACGGCCGCGAATACCTGGTAAAGGTGCAGCCGCGGGAGCGCGGCCTCATCATGTACACGCTCAGGCACGCCGAAGAAATCCGGGCAATGGACGGCATCGACGAGCTCGGACAGATGCCGGCGAAGGTGAAGGCCGACGAAGTGAAGCTCGCGCGGCAGGTCATGAGCACGTTCGAAGGCGAGCTCGACTTCAAGGCGTACCGCGACGAATACCAGGACGGCCTGCGGCAGATCATCAACGCGAAGGTGGAGGGACGGGAAATTGTGGCTCCCGAGGTGGAGGCGCCGCCGAAGGTCGTGAACCTGATGGACGCTCTGCGAAGGAGCCTGGATTCAATCAGCGCATCGAAGAAGAAGCCTCAACGCATCGAGGCGCGCCCCGAGGCGAGGGCGAAAAGACGGGCGCGGGCATAGCGGACGGCGGCCCCGGGACCCGAAACGGTCCGGCGACCGCGTCGTAGTTGACGCTGATGGACATCGAACTGAATGATGATTGCCGGGTTCGCGGCAGACTGGCCTCTGTATCGGCCTGGCTGCTGTTGATTGTCTTCGCCGTGTTCTGCGGCCTCGACGTGGGCATCCTGCGCGCTCAGGGCGGCAGCAAGCTGAAACTCGACACGGGCAAGGACGTCTACCGGACAGCCTGCGTCTCGTGCCACGGCGTGGACGGCCGCGGCGCCCCACGCACCGCCGTCGGGTTCGACACCCGGCTGCCGGATTTCACCGACTGCTCGTTCGCGACGAAGGAGCCGGACGGCGACTGGAGCGCGACGATTCACAACGGTGGCACGGCCCGCGGGTTCTCGACGATTATGCCGGCATTCCGCGACGCGCTCACCGACGAGCAGATCGACAGCGTGATCGGCTACATGCGCGATTTCTGCACCGAGAAGTCCTGGCCGCAGGGCGACCTCAACTTCCCGCGCGCACTCATCACCGAAAAAGCGTTTCCTGAGAACGAAGTGGTCATCTCGTCGGCGTTCAACACCAGCCGGACGTCGGGGAGCGGTACGACGCTGATTCTGGAGCGCAGGGTCGGATCGTCGGGTCAAATCGAAGCCGCCCTGCCCTACATGTACACGAAGGAACACGAGGGCGACCCGTGGATGCACGGGTTCGGCGACGCCTCCCTCGGCTACAAGCAGAAGTTGTTCCACAGCAACGCGGCCGGATCGATCTTCAGCGTGGCAGGCGAGTTGATCGCGCCCACGGGCGATCCGGCGAAAGGCACCGGCGGCGAGACGCCGGTGTTCGAGACGTTCGCGGCATTCGATCAGGCACTGCCGGGCGACGTGTCCGTCCAGTTCAGGACCGGCTTCGAGCTGCCGTTCCACACCGACATCGCGCCCAAAGCCTGGTACGCGCACACCGCCATCGGCCAGAGCTTCAGCGCTGGCGGCGGGCTGGGGCGCACGTGGACGCCGATGGTGGAATTCATCGCCGATCGCGATCTCGAGAACGGTGCGAAAACGAACTGGGATATCGTGCCGCAGCTGCAGATCCCGTTGAGCAAGCGGATGCACATCCTGGGCAGCGTCGGCGTCAGGGTGCCGATGAACAACACCGCGGGCCGCCCGACCCAGTTCATGTATTACCTGCTGTGGGACTACGCCGACGGCAGCCTCAAGGCGGGCTGGTAATCGCCGTGCCCAGATCCTCGAGCTCCGCGCTGACGACCGCCGCCCTGATCGCCGTCCTGCTGGCTGCGCCCGGCCTGCGGTCCCAGAACGCCCCGCCGGCGAAGCCGGCCGCGAAAGAGTTGAATCCCCACATCTCCTTCGGCGCGCACTTTCAGACGTCCGAGCGCTGCATCGCCTGCCACAACGGCCTGACCACGCCCACCGGCGAAGACGTCTCGATCGGCTACAACTGGCGCACGAGCATGATGGCGAACAGCGCGCGCGATCCCTACTGGCACGCGGGCGTCCGGCGGGAAATCATCGATCACCCGACCGCCAAGGCTGCGATCGAGGACGAGTGCTCGATCTGCCACATGCCCGCGGCACGTTTCGAAGCGAAGCTCGCGGGGCACGAAGGAGAAGTGTTCTCGCACCTGCCGTTCGTCATGAAGAAACCCGGGGATCGCCTGGCCGCCGACGGGGTCACCTGTTCGGTCTGCCATCAGATCGCGCCCGACAACCTCGGCAAGCGTGAGAGCTTCGTCGGCGGCTTCAAGATCGACACCACGCTCCCGCCCGGCGAGCGCCCGGTCTTCGGTCCGTTCAAGATCGAAAACGGCCAGACGATGATGATGAAGTCGTCGGCGACCTTCAAGCCGACCGAGGCCGCGCACATCCGCGACTCGGAGCTGTGCGCAACCTGTCACACGCTCTTCACGCAGGCGCTCGACCCGCAAGGCCGGCCGATTGGTGAGCTACCGGAACAGGTGCCGTATCAGGAGTGGCTACACAGCGACTACAAGACAACGCGCAGCTGCCAATCGTGCCACATGCCGACCGTCGCGGACGACGTGCCGATTGCGTCAGTGCTCGGCGAGCCCCGGACCGGAATGGCCCGCCATACCTTCGTCGGCGGCAATTTCTTCATGCAGCGCCTGCTGAACCGGTTCCGGAACGATCTCAGCGTTGCGGCCCAGCCGCAGGAGCTCGAGGCCGCCGCGAACCGGACCGTCGCCCACCTGCAGACCGAGGCGGCGCGCGTCACCATCAGCAGCATCGAGCAGCGGTCCGGCCGTCTTGAGACGAACCTGTCCATTGAGAATCTCGGCGGCCACAAACTGCCGACCGCGTACCCCTCGCGCCGCGCCTGGCTCCACGTCACCGTCCGCGACGCCGCCGGCCGCGTTGTCTTCGAATCGGGCGCGTTCGAGCCGACGGGCGCGATCCGCGGCAACGACAACGACGCTGACGCCGGAAAGTTCGAACCGCACTACACGGAGATCACCAGCCCCGAACAGGTGCAGATCTACGAGTCGGTGATGGCGGGACCCACCGGGACGCTGACGACCGGCCTCCTGACCGCCGTGCGCTACGTGAAGGACAATCGACTCCTGCCGCACGGCTTCGACAAGGGAACGGCCGAGAAGGACATCGCCGTCCACGGAGAGGCCGAGCGGGATGCCGACTTCACCGGCGGCGGCGATCGCATCCGCTACTCGGTGGCCGTCGGCGATGCGCAGGGACCGTTCCAGGTGGACGCGGAGCTCTGGTATCAGCCCATCGCCCACCGATGGGCGGCGAACCTGAGGCCGTACGACGCCTTCGAGCCTAAGCGCTTCACCGGCTATTACGAGTCGATGGCTCCGGGATCGGCGGTCGTACTCGCGCGCGCGACCGCGCGGCACTAGACCAGAGTCTGTGCCCGGGTCCTCGGGCCGAAGACGGTAATCAGAAACGCGACGGTCGCCCAGCAGATCGCGATGTAGATGAAGACCGTGATGTATCCGTACCCCTGAAATAGATACGCGACGATGAAGGCGCCGAGGAAGGCGTTGGCGAGGCGGCCGATGCCATACGACAGTCCGGCGCCTGTATTCCGCACCTGCGTCGGAAAGCACTCCGGCGTATACGCGTAGAGTAACGCCGCGAACACCTGCTGCGACATCGCGACCAGAAACCCGAAGATGACAATGGTCGTGGTCCTGAAGCTCAGACCGTAGCTCAACCCGCAGCACGCAATCACGAGCGCGACAATCGCGATCAGGTGCTTGCGCTCCCAGCGATCGGACAGCAGCGACGCGATCCAGGCGCCCGGCACGGCGCCGATGGAAATCGCCGACGACCGCTCGAGCGACTGGACGACCGTGAAGCCGTGTTCGACAAGCAGCGTCGGCGCCCACGACAGGAAACCGTAGATGCCCATGGTCTGGAAAATCCAGACGCTGACAAGCAGGGCCAGGCGCCCCAGCGAGCCGGACGCGACGATCTCGCGGAACCCGGCGGGACGCGCCTCTGAGGGCCGCGCCGGGGCCGCCGGCGGCAGTTCGCCGACTTCGCGGCGAACGCGTGCCTCGATGCGCGCCAGCGCCTCGTCCGCGTCCTTCGTTCGGCCTCGATGCTCGAACCAGCGCGGGGATTCCTCGAGGCGGCCCGCCAGGAAAGGAAAGATGATCGCGAGCGATCCCCAGACGAACACCGCGCGCCAGCCCCAGGACGCGATCGGAATGATGAAGCGGGCGACATACGCCGTGGCGGGAATGCCGCACAGGCCAATCGTCAGGATCCTCGCCTGGTACTTCCCGCGCACGCGCGCGGGGAACATCTCGCTGATGTAGGTCATCGCGATCACCGTCATCGCCGACAGGCCCACGCCCGTCAGGAGCCGCAAGGCGAAGAGCGACGGCGTATCCCACGCGAATGCGTTGAGCAGCGAGAATCCCGAATACCACACCGTGGTCAGCACGAGCGCGCGTTTCCTGCCCACCCGATCGGAAAACACGCCGCCCGTCGTCGCGCCGATGAACATGCCGACGAACGAGGCCGAGGTAATGAAGCTGGTCGTGTCAATCGACAGGTGCCAGGCCTGACGCACGCCCGGTGCGGCAAAAGCAAAGCTGTTCAGGTCGCCAAGCTCGAAGAAGAAGATGAAGGCGAGCAACTTGACGATGTCGCCGTGGAAACCGGAGACAGGCAGCCGATCGAGCCGCGCCGCCGCCGAGGAGCCTTCCGCGGCGGCGGATCCGAAGCTCACTGGCGCGCCTCCGACCCGTACTTCAGCAGAGCCGCGGTTCGATACAGTCCGTGCACGAACTTTCCGTACGGCATCGTGACAAACAGGCCCAGGACGAAACCCAGATGGACGATGAGCAGCAGCGCCATGGCGGATTGGTCGCGGAAGGCAAGGAGGAGCAAGCCGGTGGCGCTGGTCATGAGGAGCATGAAGATGAAGGACTCGTCGAGCCCGGCCTGGGACGGGTCGGAAAGCGCCGGATCACGGCGGCGCCGAAGCGCAAACAACCCCAGAGGGCCGGCCAGCAGTCCAACTCCTCCGAGCGTACCGAGCACGACCGGGAGACTACCGTAGCCGTACGGCGCGCGCCACCCGAAAACGACGTGATAGAGCGCGGCGACGCTCGTCGACGCGAAACACAGCCCAAACCCGTACATCGTCAGGTGGTGGAACCAGCGGCGCCACGGAGATCGCTGTTCCTCCGAGCTGGTGCAGTCCGGCCCGCTGCCGTGGAGATGGCGAAGGGTGAGGGCATCACGCAGCCCCTGCCAGTCACGAGTAGGACGGTCGACCGTCCAACTCGAGCCGGACGCCCGGAATGATTTCGAGGCTCGCCGACAGCCGATGGCGACGGCGACCGTCGCAAAGCCGCCCGCAAGGCCAAAGAGCGCGACCATGACACCATGCGGGACGACCTGGTAGAAGTCGCCGGCCGGCTGAGCGGGCCAGACGTCAACGCCGGCGACTACTGTTAACGCGAACAGCACGGCGCTCAACCCGAGGGCCGTCAGCGCGGCACTTTTGACGGCCTGATGCCGGAATGCGGCGGCCATTCCCCGCGGCCAGCAGTATTCCTCGTAGGATTCGAGCCGGATTTCGGCGAGCGTCCGCGGCACATTGATCCCGAACTCGTGCGGCGGAGCGAACTGGCACGCGTAAAGGCATTCGCCGCAGTTGTGACAGAGATTCGCGAGGTAGGCGAGGTCGTCCTTCGCGAAGATCAGCCGCTTCTCCATCGCCGGAAAGACGGGGCAGTACCCTTCGCAATACCGGCAGGCGTTGCACACCGCCATGACGTGCTGGCCGCGGCGAATCGTATCAGGCGACAGCATGTCGGCCAGCCTGCTCGCCGGCAATCCGGCCAAACACCGTTCCAATGGTCATGCCGACGCCGGCCACGTAGCCCTGGCCGAGGATGTTCCCCGCCATGATCTCGCCCGCCGCGAAGATGTTGGCGGCCGGTTCGCCATTTGTCATGACGACGCGCGCGCGTGCATCGACTTTGAGTCCGAGGTACGTGAACGTGATGCCGGGCCTCAGCGGGTAGCCCCAGAACGGCGGCGTATCGAGCGGCCGGGCCCAGTGCGTCTTGTTCGGCGTGAGGCCGTCCGTCCGGCAGTCGTCGAGAGACGAGTGATCAAATGACCCGGGCAGGACGGCACGGTTGAATTGATCCACCGTCCGGGCCAGCGCGTCGGGCGCGAGATCGAGCATGCGCGCCAGCTCGGGAATCGACTGCGCCGCCTTCGGCGGAAACATGGACGGCATGAAGTGACCGATCGCTTTGGCGTCGACGATCGAATACGCGATCTGGCCGGGCTGCTGCGCGACCAGTCTTCCCCATATCGCATAGCGCTTCGGCCAGAAGTCTTCACCCTCGTCGTGAAATCGGTCCCCATGGGCGTTCACCACGATGCCGAGCGACACCGAGTCGAGCCGCGTGACGATGCCGCCATCGAATTTCGGGGCACGGGCATCGACGGCGACGCAGTGGAACTGCGTCGGATCGCCCACGGGCCGGGCCCCCGCATCGAGCATCAGCCGCAGGACGACGCCGGTGTTATACGGTGTGCCGCGGATGATGAAATTGTCGGCAGCGGGTCCCCATATTTCCCTGAGCCAGTCGAGATTCGATTCGAATCCGCCCGCCGCGAGCACAACGGACCGGGCGGCAATCGCCTCGACGCTGCCGTTCGCGGCCACCGACGCGGATCGAAAACGCCCGTCCGCGAGATCGAGACCGACGACCTTGGCGTCGTACAGAATGCGGATCCCCAGACGCTCGGCCGCGGCGTAGTAGCTGTTCATGAGCGCCTTGCCGCCGCCGAGAAAGTGGACGTTGGTCCGCCCGAGGTGAAGCGTGCCGCGCAGGGGCGGCTGCAGCCTGATGCCGAAGCGCCGCATCCAGGCAGGACACTCGGCGGATCCGCGCACGACCAGCCGTGCCAGCTCTTCGTCGGTGCGTCCTCCGGTGACGCGCACGAGGTCGGAAACGTATTCGTCCTCCGTGTAGGCGTCGGTCAGGAGGTCCGTGGGCGCATCGTGCATCGACCGGAGATTGCGCGTGTGACGGCTGTTGCCGCCTCGAAAAGCCCGCGGAGCGCCCTCCACGACGACGACGGAGGCGCCGTGCGCCCGGGCGCTGAGCGCCGCGCAAAGGCCGGCGTTGCCGCCGCCGAGCACCGCGACGTCAAACGTCTCAGTCAAGCCAGTCTCTGAACCGATAATACGCGCCGACCAGCGGCAGGAACCACGGCCTGCCGCCCGATAGTCGCGAAAACGGGACAGGCGGAAATGGCGTGTCGAGCAACGGATGATCGAACGTCTCGCCGGCAATTCGGCGGCCCATGAGGCCGCCAAGGTAGGTCGCCATCGCGATGCCGTGGCCACAGTAGCCGCCCGCGTAGAAGGCCCCATCAAGGAGACCCGCGCGCGGCATCTGGTCGCGAGTGAACGCGACGTTCCCGCCCCACGAGTAATCGATTGGCCTGCCGGTCAGCTCGGGAAAGATCGTCTCCATCCCACGGCGGAGAATCTCCGCCGCCCGGCGGGCACTGTCGGGCGTCGGCTGCGAGAACTCCGCGCGGCCGCCGAACAGCAACCGGCGATCGCCGGTCAGCCTGAAGTAGTAGAGGAAATGCTTCGAGTCGAACACCATGCGCCGCCTGGGAATCAGCCGTTCCCACGTTCCGGACGGCAGCGGCTCGGTCGCGATGATGTAGCTGCCGATCGGGATGAGACGACGGCGCAGCGCCGGCGTCGCCGGGCCCGTGTAACCGTTGGTGGCGATGAACAGGTCCTTCGCACGAACGTCGGCGCCCGTGGTCCGGAGCTTCCAGCCGCCAGCGGTGCGCGACGCCTCGAGGACGCCAACGCCTTCCTGGACGCAGGCACCGGCCTGCACCGCCGCGCGCGCCAGACCATGAACATACTTCGCGGGGTTGAGCGCGCCGCTCCGCTCGTCCACGAGCAATCCGTGATAGCGGCGCGTGCCGAGCTCGCTCTCCTGGTCGACACGCGGGACGAGCGCGACACGATGATTGAAGACACGCTCGAGCAACGCCTGCTCGTCTCGAAATGCGTCGAAATGCGCAGGCTTGTACGCCGCCTGGATGTGCCCCGTCTGCTCGTACTCACAGTCGATGCGCTCATCGCGAATGAGCGCTTCGAGAGACGCCAGCGAGGCCAGGGAGACGTCGAACAACTCACGCGCGCGCGATTCGCCGAATCGTTCGACGAGCGCGGCAGGCTCGAGCTTGAGTCCCGTCAGTACCTGCCCGCCATTGCGCGAGCTGGCACCCCAGCCGACGCGTTCACGCTCGAGCACGACGACGGATGCACCGGAATGGGCGAGCTGGCGTGCGGCCGCCAGGCCCGTGTAGCCGGCGCCAATCACGGCCACGTCGAAGGAGGTTCGCGGTTCCGGCGTGCGGAGTCCGTGGGCGCACGTCGGGTAATTTTCTGTCCGAGCACCGTGTCCCACCAGTAGGGGTAGCTATTCAACGACGGTATTGTTCCATGCGGGTTGGACCGATACCCAAACTCGTAAGGACCAGTTGTGCCGAGTTGTATCCAAAATGTTGGAGTTTTCGTCTCAGCAAAGTGGGGCGTACCGGCAAGACTGAGAAATCCGAATGATTAGTGCGGCTCATTATAGAACTCCAGTACCGACTCAGGGTACCGATTCGGGACTTCGTCCATGGGAGGAATGTGTATGCGTTTCCTGAGATCGTGGCTGCTCTGCGCGGTCGCGCTCTTGGTCGTTGCGGCGGCCGCGACGGCTCAAACGACCACCGGCACCATCACCGGCCACGTGGCCGACGCCCAGGGGCTCGCGCTCCCCGGGGTCACCGTGAACGCCAGTTCGCAAAGCTTGCAGGGCGTACGTGCAACTGTGACATCCGAGAACGGCGACTACGTGCTGACCGGACTGCCGTCGGGAACGTACACGCTTTCCTTCGATCTGAGCGGGTTCGAGAACGTCAAGAAAACGGTCGCGCTCGCGCCGACCCAGATGCTTCCGCTCGACGTGCAACTCGGGGTTGCGGCGTTCAGCGAAGCGGTCACCGTCACCGGCAAGAGCGCGGATGTGCTCACGCAGACCGCGCAGGTCGCGACCAATTTTTCGCAGGACCTGATCCAGAACCTGCCAACCAACCGGGATATCAACGCGACGTTGCTGCAGGCGCCCGGCGTGCATCCGACCGGTCCGAGCGGCGCCTACACCATCTCGGGTTCGACGTCATTTGAGTCGCTGTTCATGGTCAACGGCGTCGCCCTCGCGGACAACATCCGTGGAACACCGTACGATCTCTATGTCGAAGACGCGATACAAGAGACGACGGTGGCAATCGCAGGTGTATCGGCCGAGTACGGCCGCTTTGGCGGCGGCATGATCAATGTGATCACGAAGTCGGGCGGCAATCAGTTCGCGGGGTCATTCCGCGAGACGCTGAACGACGACAACTGGCGCACGCTCACGCCGTTTGAAACCGCCCAGATGGCGGCGAATCCGCTCCAGGCTGATCCGCGGCTGGCGACGGTCGTTCCCGAGCACCAGGTACTACATCAGCGGCCCGGTGATGCAGAACAAGTTGTGGTTCTTCACGGCGGGACGCATTCAGTCGCAGCAGAGCAACCGGACACTCCTGCAGACCAACATCGTCTACCCCTATACCGACGAATCGCAGAGATACGAAGGCAAAGTCACCTACTCCGCGACGGCGAAACATCGCTTCCAGGGGGACTACCTCAAGATCATCCAGACCCAGAAGAACTACACGTTCAACCCGGCGATCTCGATGGACACCCGGAGCCTTGGCGATCGGAAGCTGCCCGAAACGCTGGCCACGTTCAACTACAACGGCGTGCTGAGCGACAATTTTTATGTGGAAGGCCGCTACGCCGGCCGCCGGTTCAGCTTCGTCGATGCGGGCGCAAAGTCGACGGACCTCATCCAGGGAACGCTGCTCATTAATCAGGCCAACAGCGGCCGCTACTGGTCGGACACCTTCTGCGGCGTCTGCGGCGACACGCTTCGCAACAACGACGACTACTACTTCAAGGGATCGTACTTTCTTTCGAAGAAAGGCAGCGGCTCGCATAATGTGACGTTTGGCTACGACACGTTCAACGACATCACGAACGCCAACAATCACCAGTCGGGCAGCGACTACCGGATCCTTGGCACCTCTGCATACGCGTTGCCCTCGGGCGATGTCGTGCCCCAGTTCCTGGGCAACAACACCACCATCATTCAGTACAACCCGCTGCCGACGTTGAGCCAGGGCTCGAACTTCCGGACGCACTCGGTATTTGTCACCGATGCGTGGCGTGTCAACAGCCACGTGACCGCCAACCTTGGCCTCCGCTGGGACAAAAACCACGGCCTCGACCAGGCCGGCACGCTCACGGCCAACGACAGCGGCTGGAGTCCGCGGCTTGGCATCGTGTGGGATCCGAACGGCAAGGGCGAATGGGCGGTGACCGGCAGCTTCGCGAAGTACATCGCCGCGATCTCGAATCCGATCGCGGACAGCACCTCCGCGGCCGGTAACCCGCAAACCTATTCGTGGTTCTATCAGGGACCGAACATCAACACGGTGGCGCCCGTCACGGGCACCGCCGACGCGATCCAGCAGGTGTTCAACTGGTTCAATGCCAATGGCGGCGCCACCCGGACGCTGAGGGCCAACCCCACCATTCCAGGTTTGACGCCTCGCATCGATGGTTCGCTGGCTTCACCATACAACCTGGAGTACGCAGGGGGCGTCAGCCGCCAGTTCGGGTCAAAGGCGTCCATCCGGGCGGACGTGTCCTATCGCAATTTCGAGGACGCTTATGTGACGCGGGTCGATCAATCAACGGGAAAGGTCGTGAACAGCTTCGGTCAGTCGTTCGACCTCGCCTTCGTTCAGAACGACACCAGCGGATTGCTGACACGCCAGTACACCGGTGTCACACTGTCCGGCACCTACCGGTTCTCGCCGCGGGTTGACGCCGGCGGCAACTACACCCTGTCTCACACGTGGGGCAATTTCGAGGGTGAAAATCAGAACAGCGGCCCGACGACAAGCGCGGCTTACTCGTATCCCGAGGTACAAGCAGGCGTCATGGAACTATCCTGTCGGCGATCTGCAAATCGATCAACGTCACCGCTCACGGCTGTGGCTCAACTACGGCGTGCCGAAGCTGGATGGGATGATGTTGAGCTTCCTCCAGACGCTCGAGAGCGGCATTCCGTATGGCGCGACGAACCTGAACGGCGCGTCCGCCAACGGCGTCAATCCGAGGCCGTTCGTGACGGTTCCAGGCTTTGCGTACGTCAACCCGCCGGACGGCGCCGGCACGACGTACTTCTTTACCGCCCGCGACGCATTCAGGACGGAAGGACAGATTCGAACCGACATGGCCGTGAACTACACCCACCGGTTGAGCCGCTCGCACGCCGAGCTCTTCGGTCAGCTCACCGTGCTGAACATATTCAATCAGTTCCAGCTGTGCGGGTGCGGCGGCAGCGTGTTCCAGAACGGGGGCAACGTGACCCAGACGCGCATCGACATGACGGTGCGTACTGCGGTTTCGAACCCGACGCTGTACTCGACGTTCAACCCCTTTACGACCACGCCGGTCAAGGGCGTGAACTGGGATTACGGCCCGAACTTCGGGAAACCCACCAGCCGCCTGGCGTATACGTCGCCGCGCGAGCTTCGGCTCTCGTTCGGAGTTCGGTTCGAGGTTCAAGGGGTTCGAGAGGTTCAAGGGGTTCGAGAGGTTCGAGGGGTTCTAGAGGTTCGCGATCCGGGCACCACTTGAACCCCTTGAACCACTTGAACCTCTGGAACCGCTTCGTCTGACCGCCACGATGACGATGGCGAAGAGGCCCGCCACAGCCACGCACGTGAAGCCGAACAGCGTCAGCGCGCTGTAAAGAATCGACTCCGTCCGCATCTGCGCGTCGAGCACGAGGGGCGTCCCGCGAAGGCGATCGGCAAGCGGCTGCTCCCACAACAGGATGTTGCCCCGCTTCAAGTTGTTCGCGCCGGCGTTGTGATACTCGATGCGGCTCGGCAGATGAAGCCGGAACGCGACGACTTCGCGGCCGTCCCATCCCGCGTTGACGGCCGGCTTGCCGGCCGGAGCGCCAAGCGACTGGCGATAGACGTACCGTTGATCATCCAGATGGAAATCGTAAGCGGACCACGCGAAGGGTAATGCGTCTCCCAGCCTCCGGATGTCGTCCACGTCAAGCCGCACGTGGACGAACCGCCTGCCGCTGCGGCGCGATTCGTTGATCGCGGTCACGCGCGTCACCGGCGTTGTGTAGAATCGCCGTACGGCATCGCGATCCAGCCGGGCGCGGGGGTCGGGGTCGAACGGGGCGCCTCGCAGGGCATCGAGGGCCGGAATCGATGCGTTGACGTACACCGTCGCGGACCCGTCAAGCAACAGGTAGACGTCTTCTTCGTATTCGTACGGCCGAAACAACCCGCCGCTTCCGCAGCCAGCCGCCGCCGCGCCGGTGAGAACGACGAGCACCAGCATCGCGGCCCGACAAATCCGCATCACCCTCAATGTTATAGTACAAAGTTCGTGCATTCTCACTCTTGAGCCACACGACAGAAAGTGCGAAGTGAAAAGTGCAAAGTACAAAGTGGAAAGTGGCCTTGAGAGTCACGTCGGTTCTACTCTTGACTTTGAACTTTGCACTTTAAACTTTTCAACTTCTTCTGATGCCCGCCAAGCCCCTGCTCTATCTCATCGACGGCAGCTCCCAGATGTACCGCGCCTTTCACGCGCCGATCCGAACGGCCGAGGGCGGGCTCCTCAGCAACGCGCAGGGAAAGCCGACAAACGCGGTCTATATCTTCGTGACGATGCTCCGGATGCTGCTGAGGGAGCACAAACCCGAGTACATCGCGGCTTCGTTCGATCTTCCCGGCCGCACGTTTCGCGACGACCTCGTGACCGATTACAAGGCCAACCGCACGCCGATGCCGGACGAACTCGCCGGTCAGATTCCCATGGTGCACGCGGCCTGCGAGGCGCTCGGCGTACCGATCCTGACCTCCGATCGCTACGAGGCCGACGACGTGATCGGGACGCTCGTCGAGGCCGCGGTGCTGAAGGGATTCGACGTCGCCATCGTCACGATGGACAAGGATTTTTTTCAACTCGTCCGCGACGGCGTGCGCGTCTTCAACCCCCGCGACGATGGGACGTGGTACGACGCGGCGGCCGTGAAAGAAAAGTTCGGCGTGCGGCCGGATCAGGTGGTCGACGTGATGGCGCTGATGGGCGACACGATCGACAACATCAAGGGCGTGCCGGGCATCGGGGAAAAAGGCGCCACGGAATTGATCGGGAAGTACGAATCGCTCGACAACCTGATCGCCCACGCCTCCGAGCTCACGCCCAAGCGGCGCGAAACGCTCCTCGCCAACGTCGAGGCCGCGCATCAGAGCCGGGCGCTGGCGCAAATCCATGTCAACGTGCCGGTGCCGTTCGAGCCCGAGGCCCTTCGCTACCGGGGGGCGACACCCGAACGCTGCTTCCAGATCTTCAACGAGCTGGGCTTCCGCACGCTCGTGAAGGAATACGCCCCGACCGCCGCCAGCGTCTCGCGAACATATCGCATCGTCAACACGACCGAAGATGTCCGCGCGCTGGCTGCCCGGCTCCAGGCCAATGGAAGCTTCGCGCTGCGGGTCCTGCCCGATCGGTTCTCGGCCATGCGCGCCTCGATCGTCGGCTTCGCGTTCTCGACGTCGGCGAGAGAGGCCGACTACGTTCCGACCGGCCACCGTGCGCTCGGCGACGCCGCATCGCTACCGCTCGAAGGCGTGCTCGAACTCCTGAAGCCGCTGCTCGAAGACGCGAGCGTCACCAAGATCGGGCACGACCTGAAGTTCGACGCGATCGTGCTCGCCCGGCACGGTGTGCGTCTGGCCGGACTCGACCTCGACACGATGATTGCCAGCTATCTGGTGGACGCCACCCGGTCAACTTATCCGCTCGAGGATCTGGCGCTCGAACATACGTCGTACAAGGCGCTGACCGAGGAAGACGTCTGCGGAAAGGGCGTCAAGGCGCTGTCCCTCGGAGATATTCCGGTGGAGGCGGCGCTGGACTTCGCCTGCGAACGGGCCGACCTCGCCGGGCAAATCGCTCCGATTCTGCGCGGCCTGCTCGAGAAGGAGCAGTTGGCCGACGTGTACCACTCGCTGGAGCTGCCCCTCATTCCCGTCCTGATCGCGATCGAACGGGCCGGGGTGCGGATCGATTCGGCGGCGCTGGCAGTCCAGTCGCGGCAAGTCGACCTCGAGCTGAACCGCCTGATGAAGCAGATTTACGAGCGGGCAGGCGGCGAGTTCAACATCAACTCGCCCAAGCAGCTCGCCGAGGTCCTGTTCGACAAGCTCGGCTTGCCCGTCGGCAAACGAACCGGCACGTCGAAGGCGCCGTCAACGGCCGTCGAAGTCCTGGAAGAGCTGGCACTTTCTCACGACCTTCCCCGGATGATTCTCGATTGGCGCGGGTTGATGAAGCTGAAGGGCACATATATCGACGCCTTGCCTCTTCTCGTCAACCCTGACACGGGCCGCGTTCATACGAGCTTCAACCAGGCGGTGGCCGCAACCGGGCGGCTGAGCAGCAGCGACCCGAACCTGCAGAACATCCCCATTCGCACGGAGCTCGGGCGCGCCATCCGCGGCGCCTTCATCGCCGATCCGGGCAACGTCCTGATTTCCGCCGACTATTCGCAAATCGAGCTCCGCGTCCTCGCCCACATGGCCGACGATGAGACGCTGATCGCGGCCTTCAAGCGAGGCGACGACATCCATGCGCAAACGGCGCTGAAGATGTTCGGCGCCGACAGCGGCCGGGATCCGCACGCGCTGCGCGCGACGGCGAAGATGATCAACTACGCGTTGCTCTACGGCAAATCAGCCTTCACCCTGGCCAAGGACATCGGCGTGACGCCCCAGGCCGCGCAGGAGTTCATCGACGCGTACTTCGCCGGCTTCCCGCGCGTGCGCAGCTTCATCGACCGGACGCTCGAAGAAGGTCGCGCCACCGGCGTCGTCAAGACGATGTTCGGCCGGCGGCGGCTCGTGCCCGATCTGGTCAGCCGGGATTTTCAGAGACGTTCAGCCGCGGAGCGCGCGGCCGTCAACATGCCGATCCAGGGAAGCGCCGCGGACATCATGAAGCGGGCCATGGTGGACGTGCACGAGGCGCTCGCCGCCACACCCCAGGCACGGATGATCCTGACGGTCCACGACGAGCTGGTATTCGAGGTGCCCGAGGCCGAAGCCGAGGCGTTTGCCGCCACCGTCCGCGACCGGATGCAGTCGGCCGCCGCGCTGAACGTCCCGCTGGATGTGGATGTGGGGATCGGACGCAGCTGGAAAGAAGCCAAGGGCTGAAACCGGGTAGAAAAAGGATAATTGGTACAATGCCCGCCGATGGTTGAGCCGAGGATTGTCCCGCGCGCCGAGCACCCGCTCTCGCGGCGCGACGTCGATCCCGATGCGCTCAAAGTGCTCTATCGGCTTCGTCAGGCCGATCACGTCGCGTATCTCGTTGGCGGCAGCGTCCGCGACCTGCTGCTGGGACGGCGGCCGAAAGACTTCGATATCGGGACCTCGGCGCATCCCCACCAGGTCAAGAAACTCTTTCGCAACTGCTGGATCATCGGCCGGAGATTCCGCCTCGCGCACGTCAAGTTCGGGACCAAGGTCATCGAAGTCGCCACCTTCAGGCGGCAGCTTGCCCCGGGCGAAGAGGTGGTGGCCGAGGGGGTGCCCGCGCCGGATCCCTCGACCGCCGAGGGAAAGGTTCTGATCCATCACGACAACACGTTCGGGACACCGGAAGAGGATGCGTTCCGCCGCGACTTCACCGTCAACGCGCTTGCGTACGACATCGCAACCTTTTCGATCATCGACTATGTCGGCGGACTCGAGGACCTGGCCGCCCGGGTCGTGCGATCGATTGGCGATCCCGAGACGCGAATCAAGGAAGATCCCGTCAGGATGCTGCGCGCGGTGGCGCTCGCCTCGCGCCTCGATTTCACCATCGACCCGCCGCTGGCCGACGCGATCCGGAAGAATCGGCATGAGATCGCCAGGAGCTCGCCCCCGCGCCTGCTGGAGGAGTACTACAAGATTCTCCGGGCGGGATCGGCGGAGCGGACGTTCCGCAGCTTGTGGGAGATCGGCCTGCTCGAACCGATCTCGGCCGAGCTCCACAAGGGAGTCGGCGACGAGTTATGGGAATCGCTGGCGTCGCTCGACGATTACCGCCGCGGGTTTCAGTCCACGCCGGAAACACTGAACAACGCCATCCTGCTCGGGACGCTCATCGTGCCGCTCGGCATCCCGCTGGTCGGCGAGCGTGTACCGCAAGCCGACGGCAAGGTCCCGAAGCGTCCGCCCGGGCTGAAGCTCGGCGAGCTGCCCCTTGCACGGAACGACGTCGAACGGCTTCGCCAGATCCTGAGCCTGCAGCGGCGCCTTCGCGATCTGGGCGCGAACCCGCGCGCCAAGCGTGCGCTCGCCCATCGCAGTATTTTCCGCGATGCCCTCGTCTGGCTCGAAGTGCACGGCGACTCACCGGAGATTGTCGAGCACTGGCGCGCGATTCTCGCCGAGACGGCCGCTGAACCGGCAGGGCCCGACGCCGCTTCCGGGTTACCGGGCCTTGAGAACGTCCCCTCAGGACGGAGACCGCGGCGGCGCCGCAGACGCGGCCGCCGTCATACGGCGCCCGAACGATAGCGTTCGGTGACTCTACGCGGCGATTTCGTCGATCGTCTTGTAGGTCTTGGCGAGGCCGAGCGCGCTCAGTAGTTTGATGACCGGCCAGGCGGGATCGATCTCGCTCTTCCGCCAGCTGAACTTCGGGCTCCGCGGGTGGCCGTGGTGGTTGTTGTGCAGCCCCTCACCGCCCGTGAGCAGCGCGATGAAGCGGATGTTGGTCGCGGTGTTGTCGAAGTTCCTGTAGCCGGCGTGGTGACACAACCCGTTGATCGACGACGACAGGACGAAGACGTACATGACCGCGTGAATGCCGGCGGCTAACAGCCCCCACCAGAGCCCGATTACCAGGCACAGGAGCGCGGTTCCCAGACTCAGACCGGCGATCCCGTACTTGAACACATGGCGATCCCACCAGCCCTCGTCGATATCCCGCGCGTAGCGCTCGATGACGTCGGTTTTCTTCGCTTCGCGGATGTAGTAGTAGACGTTCCCGAGCTGCACTTGCCAGAAACCCAGCAGCTTCGGGCTGTGAGGATCGCCGTCTTCGTCGGTGAACGCATGGTGCTTCCGGTGCACCGCGACCCATTCCTTCGTCGCCAGGCCTGTCGTCAGCCACAGGACGAACTTGAACAGGAAGACGACCGCCGGGTGGAGCTCCAGCGCTTTGTGCGTGGCGGTGCGGTGCAGGTAAATCGTCGTGCCGAGCACGGCGACCTGCGTGACGGCGGCGGAAGCGAGCAGACAGATGGCGAGCGAAACCAGCACGAGCAACCTCCCACTCACAAACTGCTAATGAGTGGGGTCATGGTAGCACGCCGGATGTTACTCGCAACGCTATGAAATGAAACGGTTTGTCGTATTTTTGTAACGGCCGGACCTGCGCCGGCTATCCGGCGCGCCGCTCGAACTCACTCATGAAGGACACCAGCGCATCGACGCCAGCCTCGGGAAACGCGTTGTAAATCGATGCCCTCATCCCGCCCACGGCGCGGTGCCCCTTGAGGCCGTCGAAGCCCGCCGCCGCCGACTCCTTGACGAACTTCGCCTCGAGCTCCTCTGAGGGCAGACGGAACGTGACGTTCATCATCGACCGGCTGTCCGCCAGGGCCGTGCCCCTGTAAAAGCCCGTGCGGTCGATCTCGGCATACAGCTTCGCGGCCTTTCGCCGGTTTGCCTTTTCGATTCCGGCAAGGCCACCCTGCGTCGTCAACCACTTCATGACGAGCCCGAGCACGTACACCGCCACCACGGGCGGCGTGTTGTACAGAGACTGATTGTCGGCATGCACGGCGTAGTTGAGCATGGTCGGCAGCACCGACGCCCGGGCGCGCGACCGCTCCAGCAGATCGTCCCGGACGATGACGACCGTCAGGCCGGCGGGTCCCATGTTCTTCTGGGCGCCCGCGTAGATGAGCGCATGCCGGCCGACATCGAGCGGCCGGCTGAACATGTCGGACGAGGTGTCGCTGACGAGCGGGACATCGCCGACCTGCGGCAGGTCCTTCCACTCCGTTCCCTCAATCGTATTGTTCGCCGTCATGTGGACGTACGCGGCGCCAGCGGTCAGCGTGAGATCGGCCTGGGCGGGAATCCGCACGTACTTGTCCGCCTTCGTGGAGCCGGCCACGTTGACGCTGCCGACTTTCCTTGCCTCGTCTATCGCTTTCGCCGCCCACGAGCCCGAGTCCAGATAGTCGGCTGTCGCGCCGGGCGACAGCAGGTTCATCGGCACCATGGAAAACTGCAGGCTGGCGCCACCCTGCAGGAACAGGACGCGGTAATTCGAGGGAATTCCGGCGAGCGCCCGCATGTCGGCTTCGGCTTGCGCGAGGATCGACTCGAACGCAGATGAGCGGTGACTGATTTCGAGAATCGACATGCCGACGTTCGGCAGCGCCACGAGGTCGCGCTGCACCTGCTCGAGGACGGGGAGCGGCAAGGCGGCCGGACCCGCGGAAAAATTGAATACGCGAGAAGTGGAGTTCATATGAGGTGATTGAGCAGCCCGTCGCGCAGTTTGGGCTCGAACCACGTGCTCTTCGGCGGCATGATGGCGCCCGCATCAGAAACCGCCATGAGGTCGCTGACGCTGACCGCAAACAGCGAAAACGCGACGACGGCCTTCCCGGACCCGACCAGCTTCTCGAGCTCCGCCGTCCCTCGCGCACCGCCGACGAAATCGATTCGCTTGTCGGTCGTCACGTCGTGAATACCGAGCACCGGCGAGAGGAGCTGGTTCTGCAGCACGCTCACGTCCAGGGCGCCGATGACATCGTCGCCGCCAGGCTTCAAGCGGGGCCGGAGCGTGCGCCAGCTGCCGTCGAAGTACATCGAGATCTCGCCACGCCTGCCTGGCGCAGCCGGGCCGGGTTCGACGTCGAATCGCTCCCGAACGGCGTGCATGAATGCGTCAGGCGACAGGTGTCCGATATCCCTGATGACGCGGTTGTACGGAAGGATTCTGACCTGGTCGTGGGGAAACACGACACCGAGAAACGTGTTGAAGTCTGCGCCGTCTCCGAGAGAAGGACGCGTCGCGCTGCGGCTCCGGAATGCGTCTCTCGCCCGCGCGGCGCTTGCCGCGCGATGGTGGCCATCGGCGATGTACAGCGCCGGGACACGTTCGAACGCCGCCACGAGAGCATCGCGATCGCCGCCCGTGACCCGCCAGATGGTGTGACGCACGCCGTCGGCCGCGACGAAGTCCAACAGCGGCTCCCCCGCCGTCATGGCGGGGGCGATCGCGCCGATGGCCGCAGTGGCGCGATAGGTCATGAACACCGGCCCCGTCTGCGCGCCCAGCGCGATCATGTGGCGGGTCCGATCGTCCTCTTTGTCGGGCCTCGTGCGTTCGTGCTTCTTGATGACGCCGCTGTCGTACTCGTCGAGCGCCCAGCATCCGGCAAGCCCCGTCTGTTCGTGAGCACCGTCCCGCAGCCGATAGAAATAGACGCTGGGCTCGTCTTCTACCAGAAGAGACGACGTTCTCAGCTTGTCGAAGTTCGCGACGGCCCGATCGTAAACGGCGTCAGCGTACGGGTTCGTGCCGGGCGGCAGTTCGAGCTCAGCCCGGGAGACGCGGAGAAAGCTGAGCGGGTTGCCGGCGGCCAGGGCGCGCGCTTCGTCGGTGTTGACGACGTCGTACGGCACGGCGGCGACGGCGGACGCGTCCGACGCCGTCGAACGCAGCGCGCGGAATGGTCGGAGCGTGGCCATCCCCCGATTATATGCGGCCGTGCTTCTCCGACCACGCGCGCAAGGAGGCCTGCCGTTCGCGTGCTTCCGGCACACCGTCAAGACGATCGACAAACCAGGGCAGCCTGAAGGTCCAATTGCTTTCGTTCACGGTGGCGGGAACATTGATGCGATCGCGCCATCCGAAGATGTCCTGCACGGGAAGCAAGGTCAAGTCAGAACCGGACGCGGCGAGCGTCTCGAGCAGCACATCACGGAGCACGGGCCCGTAGACGCTCGCGCTGAATGCGGGAGCGGCCGCCGCCACCCGGCGGACGGTCGAGAGCTCCAGAATCTGATGACGTTCGTGTTCGACCATGCCATCCCACCACGCCGCCATGCTGTCCGTGTCGTGAGTGCCCGATACGGCGACCGAAAGTGCGGGATACTCGAGCGGATCGCGAAATGGCTGACCCTCGACGTGCCAATTGCGTTCCCACCTCAACACGCGAAATCCCGGCATGCCCAGCCGGCTCATGGAGGCGCGCACGAAGTCCGGGATGATGCCGAGGTCCTCGGCGATCACGTGGGCACCCGCTTCGCGGAAGACGGTCAGGATGCGCTCGCCCAACGCGGTTTGATCGGGCTCGTCGGACGGAGTGAAGAACGGCTCGCCTTCCTCTTTGGGCCGCCCGTACGTCCGATAGAAGCCGACGAGGTGATCGACGCGGAAGCCGTCGTAAAGTTCTGCGTTGCGCCGTGCCCGGTCGCGGAGCCACCTGAAATCGTCCGCCGCGATGATGTCCCACCGGTAGACCGGCATGCCCCAGTCCTGGCCGGTCGCGCTGAAGGCATCGGGAGGCGCGCCGACCGTGCAATCGAGCCTGAACTGATCCTGGTGTGCCCAGACATCGGCGCTGTCGCCGTCCACCATGAAGGGCAAATCGCCAAGGAGCGCCACGCCGTGGGCCATCGATCGCGCCCGCTGCCACTGGCAATGGGCCATCCACTGCAGGTACTGATGGAACAGCAGCTCGTTCGCGAGGTCACGCCTGGCCTCGGCCAGGGCAGCGGGATCACGGCGCCGGAGCGCCTCGGGCCACTCAGTCCAGGCCACGCCGTGTCGGGCACGGACCGCCCGAAACAGCGCGTAGTCATCGATCCACCAGGCCTGTTCGGATAGAAAGGCCGCGAACGCCCGGGAGCGATCCGTATCGCGGTTTCGTTCGTGGATCACGAAGCGTTCGTAGCACGTTCGAAGGGCGCCGCGCTTCAGCCTTCGCACGCCCTCGTAGTCGATCGCGGCCGACTGCCGAACGCGCGCGAGCAGGGCCTGATCGTCTGACGGGAGCGAGGCTTCGCCTGGAAAATCCGGCACCAGGGCGAGACTGATGTAAATCGGATCGATGGCCATCGCGCTCATCGCCGAATAAGGCGAGTGCTGGTCGGCGGCCATCTCGTTGATCGGCAGCAGCTGCAGGGCGCGCTGTCCGCCGGCGGCCAGCCACCCGGTCAACGCAACCAGATCCCCGATCTCGCCAATCCCCCAGCTGCTCGTGCCCGGACACGAGAACAGCGGGATGAGCAATCCCGCGCGTCTGCCGAGGGCTGCGTCACGCATGGCCGCTGGATGCCGTGGTGACGCGGCGAAGGATGCGATCGACGCCGTCAGCGAAAACGGGCTCGGGTGGAAGAAGGCTGACGATGAGGTAGGACTCGCGGGGAAAATCGAAGAAGTAGCCCGGATGGACGATGACACCATCCGTTCGACGAGCGCGACGACGAGATCCTCCTCGGGGCCGAAGGACGGGACCTGGAGCACGGCGTACCATCCACCTTCGGCGCGCAGGACGCGGCATGCGGGGACATCCGCCACCTGTTCGACGAGCCGCCGATGGTTCGCCGCTGTCCGGCCCTGGATCTGTGCGCGAATCGGCGCGGCCCGGTCGATGAGCTCCGCCGCGGCAGCCTGAACAGGCGTGGACACGGACAGATAGGTGTCGCAGACGAGTTCCAGGCGCCCCAGCGCCGCCCTGACGACGGCGTCGGAGCCGCCGAGCGCCATCCAACCCAGCTTGAGCTGGGGCAACCCCGCTGACTTCGACAGACCGCCAAGGCTGATCGTCAACGGGCCGCCGGCGACGTCATCGATCACAGACGCAGCGGCCGCGCGCGCGCCGGGCTGCAGCTCGTAGTCGATGAACACCTCGTCCGCGATGATCGCGACGTCACGGGCGGCGCAGACGGCCTTGAGGCACTGGAACTCGCCGGCTTTCACAAACGAGCCCGTTGGATTGTTGGGATTGACCATCAGGAGCGCCCTCGTACGACTCGTCACGGCGCGCTCCACGCTTGCCATGTCAATCGTCCACGCGTCGTGATATTCGAGGTCGTACGGCACGGCCGTTACACCATCGAGGCGCGTGAGGTGGTCGAAGAGCGGGTAACTGGGCCGCGGTACCAGCACCTCGTCGCCGGCGTCGGCGAGCAGTTTGAAGACCATCGAGTACGCGTCGCTCGTGCTGGCCGACAACACGATGCGGTCCTGATCGATCGCAATGCCCCGCCGCGCGTAATCAGCGGCGACCGCCCGCCGCGCCTCGGGCAGGCCGAGCGGGCTCGGCTGGTACGTCAGTCCGCGGGGGTGCGCGAGAGGCGTCAACAGATCGCGCGGGTACTCGAATCCCGCACGCGTCGGATTCGACTCGGTCAAATCCAGCAGCGGCCCGGCGGCTCGCGCCCGCTGCACCGCCTGGGCCATGCGGTTCAACCCGAGATCGTCCGGAACGCGCGCGGAGAACGTCACCGCTTACAAGGATATCGCGGGGGGACGGAGATCGCCTTACTGACGAAGTGTACCGAGTAGCGGCGGAGTACTCGAGCATCTGGGTCGCGAGATCCTGTGGATAGGAGATCTTTACGTCCCTGATGACATCTCCGTCGCGAATGGCTTCGAGCCTCGGCATCACGAAGGCGCTGTACGAGGGCAGGTGGAGCCTCTCGACGCGCGCGACCACCTCATCCCTGAGCGCGGCGTCGAAATGCACGCCGTAGGTCTCGAACAGTTGTTTCGCAGCCGGATAGTCGCCTTCGGCTTTGATGCGCTGGACTTCGGCCAGGAGCCGGCCGACGCCTTCGCGATAGGCGGCTGGATCGGTCATCACGTAGTAGGTCTTGCCATCGCGCTTGCGCACGTCGATCGCCTTCGTGTTCGCCATCAGCCAGGTGACGACCATCTGGCGGTTTCGCATGTGATCTTCTTCGATTTGCGTGCCGTGCCTGACGCGACGCAGCTGCACGAGGGCGTTGCGCGTATACGCTTCGTACTCCGCGCGCACGACATCGCCCTGATCGGCCTGGCTGAGCAGACCGATTTCGGCGAGCTTCGGATCCGGCAGGAAATAGAGCGCGACCAGATCCGCGCGCGCTTCTTCGAGCGCCGAGAACTGCTCCTTGAGCGCCGCCTGCGGATTGCCGTTGAGCCGCTCCTCGACCCTGCCCGACGCGTGCCCGATCACTTCGTGCATGTTCGTCGTCAGCTCGCCGGCCAGCGCGTTCCACTTCGCCGCGCGCGCCGCTTCTTCCGCCGTCCAGGAGAACTCGCTCCGGAACTCCGGCAGCGTGGACTTGTCGTATGCCTCGTTCACGTTGGACAGCGACACGGACTTGCTGCCGTACTGTTCGCGGATGCCCTGATCGTTCGGCAGGTTGATGCCGACCGGTGTAATCGGTCCCGAGTCGCCGGTTTCGATGACCACGTCGATCGCGTTGGCGGTGATGCCCTTGACGCCCTGTTTGCGGAATTTCGGGTCCCACGGCATGCGATCTTCGAACCACTGCGCGTTCTGGGCGATCTTCCGGATTTCGGACGTCTTCTCCGGGTTCACGTAGAAGACCAGGCCCTCCCAGCCGCCCTTCATGCCCCGAGCGTCCAGGTACACCTCGACGAACCCGTTGATGGTGTCCACGGACGAAGCCTTGTCCTGCACCCACGCGATGTCGTAGGCCTCGCGGTCGGACCTCTCGCCCGTCCGATAAAACTTGACGAGCGCGGCCAGCGCCTTCGCCATCGGCTCGCTGGCAAACGGAATCGCCGCCTCGAGGTGCTCGACGATCGCGCTGATTTGCCCGTGGTAGCGGCCGTTGACGCGATACACCTCTTCGACGATCCGGCCGTCCTGCTTGACCAGCCGCGAGTTGAGGGCGTGCGCCTCCTTGTAACCTTCGAGGTCCCTCATCGTCAGGCCAACGTACAAGTTGTTCGCGCTGGACGTCAGGATGTCCTGACCCTTGGGCGGCGTCTTGTTCGTGATCATCGAATCCACGGCCGGGTCGAAAAACAGCGGCTGGAGACGGGCCAGCAGCTGGTCGAGTGTCTCGCCGTTCTTGAGGGGGAACTGAGCGCCCGCCCGGGCCGCCGTGTGCGCGGCGAGCGAAAACGCCTCGGGCGTGCACGTCAGCACGAACTTGCGAGCCGTCAGGCTGATGAACGGGCCGCTGTTGATCCAGAAGAGCTTCGTGTAACGCTCGATCTCGGCGGCAGTTTTTGCGTCTATTCCGGACTTGTGCGTGACGATGGCCTCGAGGACGTCACGCATCTCGAGGTTGTGGGCGTATCGCTGGTCGTAAAAGATGTCGCGCCCTGCAAGAGCGGCCTGGTACAGGTGCCAGACCAGCGTTTTCTCGTTCAGCGACAGCTCCGTGAACCCGTCGGCGTACATCTGCACGACCGCCGCATCATCCACGCGTTCGAGCAGATATTTCCTGTCGGCTGGCGTCGAAGTCGGCGCCGGCTTTTGGGCATTCGCCGGACCGCTGCCACACCCCACGCTTCCCAGAATCGACATGATGACCAGTGCCCTCAACACGCTTTGACTTCCCTGCGGCCTGCTTCGCCTGACTTCTTCTTCTCCTACTTCGCTACTTATCGACTTGTTTACGTGGTTTGCTTGCCCGGCTTCACTTTCTGCCTCGTAACTTCGCACTTTCTCACCTATCCCAGGTCCAGTTCGACTCGTTCCAGGTATCGTGCAATATGGATGGGCCAGGAACGATCGGCGCGAATTCTGGCCGCGAGCGCGGTCGCTGCCACCGGCTCGCCGTGTACCAGGTACGTCATGGCCGGTGCCTTCGAAAAGCCCGAGAGCCATCGCATGATTTCGTCGACGTCGGCGTGCGCGGACATGGAGTCCAGCTGCTCCACAGTCGCCATCACGGGCACCAGCTGGCCCAGCATCTTGACCTGGCGGATGCCGTCGCACAGCGCGCGGCCGCGCGTACCGGCGGCCTGGTAACCGACAAAGAGGACGGTGTTCCTGCCGTCCGGCAACGCCGCGGCCAGATGGTGCAGCACACGGCCGCCCGTGGCCATCCCGCTGGCCGCGATCACGATTGCCGGTTCGCGCGACGCCGTGACGGCCCTCGACTGGTCCGCGGTTTCGACAACGGTCATGCGTGCCGTGCAGAACGCGCAAACGTCGCGAACGTTTTTGTTGAGATCCGGATCCAGCTCGTGCATGCGCTGCTTGTAAAACTCGAGCGCCGACGCCGCCATCGGGCTGTCGACGTAAACCGGCAGAATCGGGATTCTCTTTTCCTCTTCCAGACGCCTCAGCCAGTAAATCACTTCCTCGACACGTCCGATCGCAAAGGCGGGGATGATCAGCTTTCCCCCGCGGGTGACAGCCCGGTTGACGATCGCGGCGAGGCGGTCGCCGTTGTCGTCGGGCTCGTGGACACGGTTACCGTAGGTCGACTCGAGAAGCAGGATGTCCGCGTGATCGATGGGTAGAGGATCGGGAAGCACGGGCCGGCTGTACCGGCCAAGGTCGCCGCCGAACAGCAGCGTGCGATTCCTGGTGTGCATCCGCGCGTAAGCGGAACCCAACAGGTGGCCGGCGTTCACGAATTCCACTTCGACACCCGGGACGACCGGCACCGGCCGCTCGTATCCCACCGGCTGCAGCTGGGACAGCGCCCTCGACGCGTCGGCTTGCGTGTACAGCGGCAGCGACGGCTGATGACGGCTGTACCCGTGCTTGTTCGCGTGACGTGCCTCTTCTTCCTGGAGGTGCGCTGAATCCGGCAGCACGATGGTGCACAGATCGTGCGTGCCCGGCGTGCAGAAGATCCTCCCCCGAAACCCCTGGGCCACGAGCCTGGGAAGATAGCCGCAGTGATCGAGGTGCGCGTGCGTCAGCACCACGGCGTCGATGCGCGCGGCGTCGACGGGAAACGGCTCCCAGTTCCGCATCCGCAGTTCCTTCAGGCCCTGAAACAGACCGCAATCCACGAGCACGCGGTGCGTCCCGAAGTCGAGCAGATGCTTTGAGCCGGTGACCGTGCCGGCCGCTCCCAGAAATGTGAGTGACGCCATGGGTTGACTATACTGGACGCGATGGATTTCGGACGATTCCGCCGCGGCTTCTCGGCGAGTCTGGCCGTCGCGCTCGTGGCGGCGACGGCATCCGCGCAGCAAAAACGGCTGACGCTCGACGACATCGACGGTCCGGCGGCACGCGTGAACTTCAGCGGCGCGCCCGCGCCGGCGTTCGCCTGGATCGACGCCAATCACTACGCGTGGCCTCGCGTCGCCGAAGGCCGCGAAGCGGTGGACTGGATGAAAGTCGACGCGGCAACGGGCGCGAGCGTGCCGTTGTTCGACGCGGCGAAGGCGGAGGCCGCGATGGCGGCGCTGCCCGGCATCGCGGCAGACGACGCGCGCAGGCTCGTTCGCTCCCGGGATCTCGTCTTCAACCACGACTTCACGCAGGCCATCGTCACGATCGCGGACGATCTGTATCTCTGCGTCTTCGGGGCGAACCGGGCCGTGCGGCTGACATCTGCGCCGGGCGACGAAGACGAGCCAACGTTCAGTCCGGACGATTCCAAAGTGGCGTTCGTCCGCAAGAACAATCTGTACGCCGTCGACACGGCGACGCTTCGCGAAACAGCGCTGACGAGCGACGGCGCGGACCGCATTCTGAACGGCAAGCTCGATTGGGTGTACGAGGAAGAGATCTACGGACGGGGCGAACAGCGCGCTTACTGGTGGAGTCCCGATTCCTCGCGGCTCGGCGTTTCTCCGCATCGACGACTCCCCGGTGTCCACGTACATCACGCTCGATGACATCGGCTACAGTCCCCGCGTCGAGACGTGGCAGTACCCGCGAGCGGGAGACCCGAATCCGGCCGTGAAGGTTGGAATCGTCCGCGCGGACGGCAGGCCCGCGGACATTCGCTGGGCGGACACATCCAAGTACGGAGCCGAATTCCTGGTGGTCCGGGTTGCGTGGACACCCGCCGGCCAGCTGGCGTACGAAGTGCAGAACCGCACGCAGTCGTGGCTCGACCTCAATCTTCTCGACGTCTCGTCGATGGCTTCGGCGCCGAAGACGGTCCTTCGCGAAACCAGCCCGTTCTGGATCAACTCCGAGGACACGACGACGCCGACGTGGCTCGCGGATGGATCGTTTCTCTGGCTGAGCGGGCGGTCGGGTTTCACTCACGCTTATCACTATTCGGCCGACGGCAGCTTGATCAAGCAGGTGACCACCGGCAGGTGGGAGCTCCGGACGCTGCACGGCACGGACGAGAAGGGCGGCTGGCTGTACTTCTCCGGTACCGAGCGAAGCGCTGTCGCAGGCGACGTGTATCGCGTCAGGCTGGACGGTACCGGCTTCGAGCGGCTGTCGAAGGCCGCCGGCACGCACCGCGCCGAATTCAGCCCGGGGTTTGGCTTCTTCATCGACCGCTGGAGCGACGTCTCGACGCCCACCCAGGTCAGGCTCTATCGGAGCGACGGACGCGAACTCCGCGTGCTCCACGAAAACCGCGTCGCCGCGCTCGCCGAGTACCGCCTCTCCAGGCCGGAGTTCGTGCAGGTGAAGACTCGCGATGGCTTCGTGATGGAAGCCATGATGATCAAGCCGCCGGATTTCGATCCGTCGAAGCGCTACCCGGTCTACCAGTTCACGTACGGCGGCCCGCACAGCCAGGAGGTGCGCAACGCGTGGACGCCGGAGCAGATGTACCTCCAGCTGCTCGCGCAGCACGGGATCATCGTGTGGATCTGCGATAACCGAACCGCGAGCGGCAAGGGGCTCGAGTCCACGTGGCAGGTGTTCAAACACTTCGGTGAACTCGAGCTGCGCGATATCGAAGACGGCGTGAGCTGGCTCAAACAGCAACCCTACGTGGACGGAACACGCATCGGGCTGAGCGGGTGGAGCTTTGGAGGCTTCCTCACCGCCTACGCGCTGACCCACTCGACGAGCTTCACCATGGGGATTGCGGGGGGCACGGTGTCCGACTGGCGGAACTACGACTCCGTGTATACCGAACGCTACATGGGGACCCCGAAAGACAACCCGGATGGCTACAGGAACAGCTCACCACGCTTCGCCGCCGCGAACCTCCACGGCGCGCTGTTCCTGATGCACGGCGCCATCGATGACAACGTGCACGTGCAGAACACGATGCAGCTGGCTTATGAACTTCAGCAGGCCGGGAAGCCGTTCAGCCTGATGATCTATCCGAAGACGCGCCACGGCGTGACCGATCCTTCGCTGGTCAGGCACATGCACGGCGCGATGCTCGACTTCACCCTCGAACACCTCAAACCGAACCAACCGGGACGCTGAGCACGCAAGGTGGCTCAGGGAAGCGAGCACAGCGCTCGATCTCTGCTCAGTTGCGACGGTCGTTGATCTATTTGAGGTGACGGCCGCCGTCCACGCGGAGGGTTTCGCCGGTAATGAAGTCGCTGTCGAGGAACGACAGCACGGCCTTGGCAATCTCCGTTTCACCACCCCACCGGCCGAGCGGCGTGGCATCCGCGACCGCCTGGTGCTCGTCCGCTGTCGTGCCTGGCGGTGCCAGGATCGGCCCGGGGGCCACCGCGTTGACCAGGATATTGTCGCCCGCGAGCTCGAGCGCGAGGGCCTCCGTGAGGGCCATCGCGCCGGCCTTGGCGACGTAATACGGCAGGAACCCTGCGTATCGCGGGCGGCCGCTCCGGGCGACCCAGTCGCTGAAGTTGATGATGCGCCCGCCGCCCTGCTTCCGCATGTGCGGCACCGCCGCATGAGCGCAGAGAAATGCCGCGCGCAGGTCGGTGTGCATCACCTTGTCCCATTCGGTGGAGGACAGCTGGTCGAACGGGACATTCCGGTACACGGAGGCCATGTTGATCAGGATGTCGAGCCGGCCGAATTCGGCCGCCGCACGAGACACCAGGACGCCGCAGGCGTCGGCATTCGACAAATCAGCCTGAAACGCGGCGCTCCGGCGGCCTGCGGCCTTGACGCGCTCGACAGTCTGTCCGGCCTCGACCTGCGAGTGACCGTAAGCGAGGGCGACGTCCACGCCTCGCGCGGCGAGCTCAGTGGCAACCACCGCCCCGATTCGCTTGGCGCCGGTGATCAGAGCGACTCTACCGGGCAGTTCCATTTCAGCATCTTTTTATCACGAAGACACGAAGACACGAAGACAACAAACCTCTCTTGGTGAGCTTCGTGACTTCGTGAAAAAGCGACGGCGGGAAGGACGGGAAGATCGGGTAGGCCAGGGATGACCTACCCGACTGAAATGACTAACGCGAGAACGTGCCGAAGAACGCCGAGCGCTTGTTCGGGTCGCTCCACTTGGTGCCGAGCAGCGTGCCGCTGAACACGTTCTGGTCGGCGACACCCATCGTCGCCTGGTCCGTGTCGGCGAGCGGGTGGAACCACTGCATCGCGCCGCAGGTCGGATCGTGGGTCATGACCTTGTTGACGTCGAGCGCGACGTTCTGGGTGGCCACGTGAATCGTCTGACCGGCGTCAGCGAAGGTGATCGGCGCCGGCGTCACCTGGACGATCGTGCCGATGCTCTTCGTGAGATCGTGCGCGAGCGCGGCGAGCGCGATCCGCTGAACCGGGTTGGCGCGCTCGTCAACGTAAACCACCGAGCGCACGACGGCGCGGTCGCCGCCGATCTCGTGGAGGCCCAGGTTCTTGTCGCCGGCCAGCGCGGCCACGACGGACAGGCCGTCCACCGACACACCGTTGACCGTCCCGCGATCGACTTTCCACGCGAGCACCGCCTGCTTGCCCATCGTTTCGGCCTCGCTGCCCATGATGCAGCCGCCGGTGAAAATTTCGGCAGTCCGCGCCTCGACGTACTGGCCGCTGACGGTTTCTTTACCGCCTGCCATCAACACCGTGCCGGCCATGCCGATTACCGCGATGAGAACAACTGCTCGTTTCATAGCAACCTCAAAGACGGGACTCGCCCGCCGAAAAACGGCTGACTCATTATAGAACCACGAAGCTCACAATGAGTCACAAAGACGTGAGATAGGCTAATAGGCCTGTGGCCGGCCACCGTGGTCGGACTGAAGGCCAGCGCTGCATAGAGCCGGAGGCGGATCATCATGGAAGTGATTGGATTCATTGGACTTGGCATCATGGGTAAGCCCATGGCCCTCAACCTCATGAAGGCGGGACATCGCCTGGTCGTGACCTCCCGGAGCAGAAAGCCGGTAGACGAGGTCGTCGCGGCCGGCGCGACGGCGGCGGCCTCGCCGGCCGAGGTGGCCCGAACCGCTTCCATCATCATCACGATGGTCCCCGATACGCCCGATGTCGAGCTGGTGCTGACCGGCCCCAACGGCATCCTCAGCGAGCTCAAGCCGGGAACTGTTGTCATCGACATGAGCACGATCTCGCCGGTCGTCACCAAGAAACTCTCGGGGATGGTGGCGGCCAAGGGCGGGTCGATGCTCGACGCGCCCGTCAGCGGCGGCGAAATCGGCGCAAAGAACGCGACGCTCACGATCATGGTCGGCGGCGATGAAAAGACGTTCGAGCGCGCGCGTCCGATCCTCGCGTGCATGGGGAAGCCCGAGAGCGTCACGTACATCGGCGACTCCGGCGCCGGACAGGTGGCCAAGCTGTGCAACCAGATCTGCATCGGCGGTGCGCTGGCAGGCGTCGCCGAAGGCTTCGCGCTGGCGAAGAGCCTCGGCATCGATCGTTCGCGCGTACGCCAGGCGCTGCTGGGCGGGTTCGCCTCGAGCAAGGTGCTCGAAGTCCACGGGCAGCGCATGCTGACCGGCGACTACAAGCCGGGGTTTTTCACGCGTCTCTACCAGAAGGATTTGCGGCTCGTCAACGAAACCGCGATGGCGAACAACGTCGCGATGCCCGCGACGTCAATCGTCACCCAGTTCGTGAACGCGCTCGTATCGTCGGGCGGAGGCGAACTGGATTGCGCCGCGGCAGCCGAGGTGTGGTTCGCGTTGTCGGAGGGAAAGCCGGTGAAAATCACGACAACGTAGAACGGAGAACGTAAAACGTGAGAAGCAGAGTTTCTACGTCTCTTTGCGTTCTACGTTCTACGTTTTGCGTTTCACCCTTAGTGCTGGCAGCAGCCGCGCTTGCCGTTACAGGACGTCAGGTTGACGGGCACTCCGTCAGGACCGAAACCCGTCTGGGTTTCGGCGCACCAGTACCACGTGCCGTCGTAGTTGTCGTAGAAATGCTTCTCGTCGGGATCCGGCACGGCCGTGACGTACATACCCTTGTGGCGCAGGCTGAGGCAATGCACGCCGGGCGTCAGTTTCGGTGATGTCAGGTGTTCCATGGCTTATGCCCTCAGCGTCACCGGCTTGAGGCCGGCGATCTGCATGATCGCGCGCTTCACCGCGGTCTTCGTGATCTGCACCTTGTAGCCGTTGCGGCTCAGCGGCTTCGCCGCACGAACCGCGGCTTCCCCCGCCAGCGTCGCCGTGGCTTCGTTCAAGGGCTTCCCCACCAGGGCCTGCTCCGCATCCGTCGATCGCCACGGAATCGGCGCCACCGCTCCCAGCACGACGCGCGCCGAGCGGATGGTATTGCCGTTCATCGTCAGCACGATCGTGGTGAATGCGAGCGGCCAGTCGTGCGATTCCTTGTACCGCACCTCGTAGTGCCCGCTCTTCACGTTGCCGGGCGCCGGCAGCATCACGTGCGTGAGGATTTCATCGTCGGCCAGGACGTTTTCCTTGCGGACGTTCTGGAGCGTCGGCATGGTGAAGAAATCGGCGGCCGCGACCGTCCGCTCGCCGTTCGGCCCCACGACGCGGAAGGTCGCGCCGTACGCGGTGAACGGCACGGCGAGGCTCGAGGCGTGCACGATATGGCTTGGCCCGTCGTTGCCGAAGATGGCGTGATACTGATTCTCGCCGGCGGGCGAGAAGCAGCGGTTGCCGCCCTTCTTGTAGCAGACGAATTCTTCCTGCCGGAAGTACCAGCACCTGGGCCGCTGATTCAGGTTGCCGCCGACGGTGCCGGCGTTCCGGATCTGCGGCGTGCCGACTTCGCCGGCCGCGGCGACGACGGCGGGATAGAGCTTCGTGACCTGCCCGTGCTCGGCGAGATCGGCGATCTTCACGCCGGCGCCGATCTTCAGGCCGCCGTCGGGGGTGGCGACGATCGTCGTGTCCGCGAAGCCCTTCACGTTGACGAGGCGATCGGGCGACGTGACGTAGTCCTTCATCTGGGCGATGAGATCCATCCCGCCGGCAAGCGGCAGGGCGATCCGCCCGTCAATCCGGAGTGCGGCGACCGCGTCTTTTTCGTTCGTGGGGTTGGCGTACTCGAAGGCTTTCACAGCGTGCCTCCTGCTTTCTGCTCCTCGATGGCCGCCAGGACCTTGTGCGGCATCAGCGGCAGCGACCGCAGGGTCGCACCGGTGGCGTTGCGCACGGCATTGGCGATGGACGAAGCGGTCGAAACCGTCGGTGGTTCGCCGATGCCGATGACGCCGCGCGCGCGCTGCACGGGCGTATCGACCAGCATGATGTCGATTTTCGGGATGTCCGACATGCCGGCCAGCATGTACGACTCCATGTTCGGATTGACCATCTGGCCGGTGACGCGATCGAGGATGCGGTCTTCGAACAGCGCGAAGTTCAGCGACCCGATGATGCCGCCGTAGATCTGGCTTTCCGCCGTCAGCCGATCGACGATCAAGCCGCAGTCCTGCACGGTGAGAATGCGCTTCACCTTGACGATGCCCGTTTCGATGTCCACGTCCACTTCGGTGAACTGCACACCGCTCGTGCCGGTCGAGGACAGCCCGTCTTCCCACTCGGCGTCGACGGATATGGGTTCGGTTCCAATCAGCTTGCAGGCGTCTTTCCACGCCATGCCTTTCGACGTGTTGCCCTTGACGTGGATGCGTCCGCCGTCGGCCACGAGGTCGTCGGCGCCAACGCCCAGCTGCGGCGCCGCCTTCGCGAAGACCTGGTCGAGCGCCTTGCCGGCGGCGATGCGGATGGCCGGGCTGATCGAGGCCGCCGTCGTGCTGCCGCCCGACGCGCCGCACACCGGATACATGGTGTCGCCGATTTCAGGCTTCACGGCACTGACCGGCAGGCCCATGGTCTCGGCCGTCAGCACGGCGACGAGTGTCCGGGTGCCGGTGCCGAGGTCCTGCGTGCCGCACTTCATGACGACGCTGCCGTCGGAGGTGATATCGCAGTGCGCGCGGCCGCCGCGGCCGCCGCCGCCCCACTGATGGGCCGACACGCCGAAGCCGTTCTTGATCGGCCCTGGCGTCGGATCGCCCGTGGCATGACGCTTCGCCCAGCCGAACGCCGTCGCGCCCTGCTGGAAGTAGTCCCCCCACGCGCGGCTCGGCGCCGCGGTCGGCAGGTTCATGATGCGGAACTGCACCGGATCCATGCGGACGCGGTCCGCCAGTTCGTCCATCAGGATTTCGGTGAGGAAGCACCCCTGCGGATGACCCGGCGCGCGCATCGCGCGCTGCTGCCCCGCGTTGATGTAGACGTCGGTGTGCTGCCGCCGGCGATTCGGGAACTGGTAGATGTACGGCAGCGGGAAGCCTGACGCGGCGCCCGCGCCGCCCGTGCCCCAGCTCTGCGCGTCGAACGCCGTGAGCTTGCCGTCGGCCGAGACGCCAGCCCGGATCTTCGCGTACGCCGACGGGCGGTTGCCGGTGTCGAGGTGCTCCTCTTTACGATCGAGGAACAGCTTGACGGCGACTTTGGCTTCCTGCGCGAGCTTCGCGCAAATCAGACCCTGCGCGTCGGGGCCGAACTTACTTCCGAACCCGCCGCCCATGTACTGGGTGATCACGCGAACGTTCGCGCTCGGAATCTTGAGGCCCTGCGCAAAGCCGTCCTTCGTGCCGTGCACACCCTGAGTGGACACCCACGCCGTCAGCTTGTCGCCATCCCATTCGCAGACGCAGCCGTGCGACTCCATGCAGACATGCGTGATGACGTGTGTCTGGTAGGTCTGCTCGACGATGTGCGCGGCGGCTTTGAAGCCGGCGTCGAGATCGCCGGACTCGTCGACGTTCCCTTTGCGCTGGTTGCCGACCGTGCCCTGGAGCGATTCGAAAATCTTCGGCGCGTCGGCGGCCATCGCCTGTTCGACCGTCGCCACGTGAGGCATCTGGTCGTACGTGACTTTGATCAGCCGCGCGGCATCGATCGCCTGCTCTTCGGTGTCGGCCGCGACGGCAGCCACCGGATCGCCCTGATACATGACCTGGGCGCCGGCTTCCTTCCACACCAGCGCCGCTTTCACACCCGGAGCGCGCCGCGCTTCGGACAGATCGACGTTGACGATGCGCGCGTGCGGAAGGGGCGAGCGCACGATCTTGCCGAAGATCATGCCCGGACGGTTGATGTCGAAGCTGTACTTCGCGCGGCCCGCGACTTTGTCGGGGCCGTCGAGGCGCTTTACCCGAGTGCTGATGACGACCGGCTTCTCGGGCCATGCGTATTTCTTGGCGCTGGCCGTCGGTCCCGGCGGAGCTGGCGGCGGAGCCGGCAGCGGCTGCTGATTCTGTGCCTTAGCCACGAGCCACCCCCTTCACGCTGGTTGCGGCTTCCATGATTCTGGTGAACGTGCCGCAGCGGCAGATATTGCCATCGAGACCCCGCTTGACCTGTGCGGGCGTCGGGTTGGGATATTTTTCAACCAGCGCCACGGTCGCCATCACGAAGCCCGGCGTGCAGAAGCCGCACATCAGCGCGTCGCGGTCGCAGAACGCCTGCTGCACCGGGTGCAGCGTCGCGCCGTTCGCGAGACCGTCCACGGTGCGAATCTGCTTGCCCTGCGCCTCGATGGCCAGCGTCGAGCACGCGTACGCCGTCTTGCCGTCGATGATCATCGTGCAGGCGCCGCAGGCACCGCGATCGCAGCCGCGCTTGTTGCCGGTGATGTCGGCCTTGTTGCGGATCGCGTTGAGCAGCGTCACGCGGGGCTCGACGTTCAGATTCAGCCGCTTGCCGTTGACGATCAACTGAATCGGCACCTCGCCGGGGCCGACCACGCGCGAGGTCTGGGCCTCGAGCTCGGCGACGCCGCCGATGACACCGGCCGCTATCGGGGCCACGCCGGCTGTTTTGAGAAACGTCCGGCGTCCGACGTTAACGCGTTCCGACTTCTCGTTCTCGTTCTTCTGAGCCATGCACAAGCCCTCAAACGAAAGCTGAATGAAAACGCCGAAGTATAACCCGCTCCATGGCCTGCCGGAACTTCTTACGTCGCCCGTGTAATGATTTCCTGAATGGTAAGGCCGCGCAACCTCAAGCGGGACCGTGAATCGACCGCAACGCAATGATTCGAATAGATTTACGGCGCAGGTTGTCGGGTGGCGTACCTCCTGCACCGCGGCTGGCGCACTCGACGGCCCGAATTTCACCATTCCACACGAGCGGTTTACAGGAACGAAGGAGAGAGTCATGACATCAGGTTTGATGAAGACGCTGGGGGCCACGGCCCTGCTGGTTGGACTGACCGCGATGCCCGCCGCGGCCCAGACGTTTACCCTCAAGGCAACCCTGAGCGGGGCGGGCGAGGCGACGAGCATCGCGAACGGCGTCAACACAGGGGCGTTCGGCGACTGCACGGTTGTCGTGGATATGGGCGCCCAGTCGGTGAACTACAGCGTCAACGTCTTCAATTTACCCAGCGGCGTGACGGCGAGCCACATCCACGTCGGCGCCGAGAAGACATCCGGGCCGGTCGTCGTCAACTTCGTGGTACCGCAGACGGCGTCGAACGATTTCGGGTTCAGCGGCACGACCCTCTTCAGCGCCTTCGTGCTGCGTCCCGATCAGGGGATCCGCTCGTCGGACGACATGGTGCAGGCCATCCTCGGCGGCAACTCGTACTGCAACGTGCACTCGGCGGTGAATCCGGCCGGCGAGATTCGCGGGCAGCTGGTCCTGCAGAAGTAGTTCAGAGGCTGGAGGTTGCGGGCGGCGGGATTGCGGATTGATCGCAGCGCGTGATCAATCCCGGGGTCCCGCCGGCCTGTCGGCCTGCAACGTGTCCAGCAGTTCGGTCAGGTCGGCGATCTCGTTGCTGGCCGCGTAGATAATCGCCCGGCGCTCCTGCAGTGTCGGCGTCGACCACCCCTCGGTTTCAAACCGCACGCGCCCCTCACCATCCACTTCCACGATGGTCGCGTCCATGGGTCCCACAAATAGCTTCATACGAATCTGGTCATCTGGTCATCTAGTCATCTGGTCAGTGCTGATCAATCTGGAAATGGTCAAATCTCAAAACGATGACCAGATGACTAGATGACCAGATGACCAGATGTTTAGAGTCCGGCAACTGCCGAGGCGCGCATCGCGTCGTCCACGCCGAGGACCACCGATGCCGTTGCGGATGCATCCGCGCAGCCGCCATAGGCGTATTCGACGTTGACGCCGGCTTCAGCGACCAGCCGCAGCGGCCCGGCGAGTGCTCCCGCCGTGTTCGGAAGCGTAGAGACCACCACTTCGCGTTCGGTGACCTGGTGATGGTGATCCCGAAGCACGGCCGCGCCGTGCACGTGATTGTCCACGACTATCCGCAGATTCCCCGACGCGTCGAGCGAGAGGGCCTGGATATTCACGCGTTCGGCGTCGAGGAGCCGGCAGACGCCGCCGAGCGCTCCGGGGCTGTTGGGCAGCCGGAGGTTGAGTTCTTTGCGAATCGCCATGCGGAAAGCTTAGCGCATCGGCGGGCGGCGGGGGGACGAATGAGACGGGGCGGGAACGGGCGAGGTGACAGCCAGCGCCGGCACATGCTGCCGACGGCTGGCTGCCGATTACTGACCTGCCTTCGCTCGCTCCCGATCCATGCGAGCGCGGAGGCGGGCTGTTCTACGCGAGCACGCGGATGACAACGCGGCGGTTCTGGGCGCGATCGGCCTTCGTCTTGTTCGGCGCGACCGGCTTCGTTTCGCCGTAGCTGATGACGTTCATCTTGTGCAGCGGGATCATGTACTGCTCGGTACAGGTACTTTTCGACGGCCTGGGCGCGCTCCATACCGATCTTCTCGTTGATCGCCGGCGAGCCGACGTTGTCCGTGTGGCCCTCGATCTCGATGAAGACGTTCTTCGGGTCTTCCTTGAGGTGGGTCACCATCTCGTCGATCTTGGCCTTCACTTCATCCGGCAGCTCGGCCTTGCCGAACTTGAAGTTGCCCTGATCCTCGCTCAGCACCACTTCGTACACGAGGCGGCGGTTCTGCTTGTCGAACGTGTCGAGCTTGGTGCCGACACCGTTCGCAGCGGACCGGGCGTCAACAGCGGCGGCCTTCGCATCGGCGGCCGCGCCGTTGGCCTGCTGAGCCGATGCCGCAGCGGCCGACGCCTTCTGATCGACTTCCGTGATCCGACCTTCGTTCTTGCGCGTGCGCTCCTGCGTTTCCTCGACCGAACGGCCGAGCGAGTCAACCTTGTCGTTGACCTCGCCGACGCTGGTCCTGACGAACTTCTTCGATGCGCAGGCTGTCGTGCCGGCGACGACGATGAGGGCGACGGGGATGAACGTGAACAATTTCCGCATGACTGAGTCTCCTCCTACAACGAGTTCGGGCGAGAGTGCCCCGCGATGTAACCACTTCGTGCGCGAACCACCATATTCTTGTTGCGGACCCGCACGGCGAGCCGGTGCCAGCCCGGATCGCCGCTGGACTCGAACGCGATGAGATATTGATGCCGCAGTTCCTCGACGATCTGCCGCGCCGCCAGGCTGCGCTCCACCGGCGAACTGGAGACGAAGACGTGTCCCCCGGTCAGGTTGGCGAGATCCACCAGCGGGCCGGCCAGGGGCGACTTGGTCGGGCCCGTCGCCAGATCCGATGACGGGTTGTCGATCGAGGACACGACGCCGAAGATGTACACGGGCACGTCAATGGCGCTGGCGATGCCGGACACCTGCGCGGGCGTCATCCGGCTGGCGTTGTCGTTGCCGTCGGTGAAGACGACCACCGCACGACGGCGCCCTTCGCGGGCGGCCACGCGTTCCGACGTGCGGGCGATGGCGTCGAACAGGGACGTCGCTCCGAACGGCATCACCTTCGACAGCGCCGGCGGCAGGGTCCTGAGCCCGCTGGTGAACGGCGTCGATTCCTCGAGCCGTGTGTCGAACCGAAACACGCCGGCTTCGTCCTGCGTGACGTCGAGCCAGCTCAGAACGTGCGTTGCCGCCTCGCGCGCCTGCCCGAACAAACCTTCCATGCTGCCGCTGACATCGAACAGCAGGGCGACACTGACGCCCGCCAGATCCTGGCGGAAGTCGGTAATCGGGCGCGATCGGCCCCCGTCGGTCACTTCGAAATCGCGAACCGTCAGGTCCTGAACGAACCTGCCCTTGTTGTCGCGGACGATGGCCGCGACGCGAACGAGATCCACGCTGGACCGGAACGTTGTAACTGGTTGGTCCTCCCTGGTTGTCGCCCCAGGCGTCTGTCCGTGAACGCCATGTGCTCCAACCGTTAAAACCGCCAGAACAGAGCAGAACATGAGCTTGCCTTGCGTCGTCTCAAACACCGTTGATGACCTCAGCTAGCCTCACGTATCGGCAAGATGCAAGGAGTTCGCCACAGCTCGGGTCCGTATTTTCATATACTTAACGGCCGAGCCCGGTCTGGAACCGAGTCAGGTGACCACCATGCTCTGTAAGAACGACGCGCTTCAGGGAACGTCCATGCCAGAAAAGGGAGCTGTCGCGCCGTTGTATAGTGGCCTCGTGAGCACTACCAATATTGTTAAAGGTGGCCTCAGCGTCCCTGTCGCGCGCCGCGTCGACGCCTTCAGCTATGCCATCCGCAACGTCGTCCTCGAGGCCCAGCGTGTGGAGGCCGCCGGCCTCCGCGTACGGTACTTGAACATTGGCGACCCCAACGCATTCGGTTTCAAGACGCCGCCGCATCTGATCGCCGCCGTCGAGCGAGCCATGCGGGACGGCCACAACGGGTACGGTCCGTCGCCCGGCATCGCGGTCGCGCGCGAAGCGGTCGCGTCCGAGCTCACCGGGAAAGGGCTTCCCGGTCACGGCCGACCGCGTCCTCATTACAGCGGGGACCTCGGAAGCGATCGATCTCGTGCTCAGCTCGCTCGTGGACCGCGACGGCGAGGTCCTGGTTCCGATGCCCACGTACCCGCTCTACACGGCGGTCCTGGCGAAGATCGACGCCCAGGCGCGGTATTACCGGGTCGACCCGGCGCGCGGGTGGCTGCCGGATCTCGACCACCTCGAGAGCCTGGTCACGAAGGCCACTCGTGTCCTCGTGGTCATCGATCCGAACAACCCGACCGGTGCGACCTACCCGGTCGCCACGCGCCGGGCGCTGCTGGACTTCGCCGAGCGGCACGGGTTGGTGATCCTCGCCGACGAGGTATACGGCGATCTCGGCTATGACGGCCCGATCGACCCGATCGGCAAGCTGGATCCCGATGCCGCCATCATCACCTTCTCCAGCCTGTCGAAAGCGTACCTGGCGCCGGGATGGCGGACCGGCTGGATGGCCCTCGGACGGACGCCGCGCCTCGACAACGCGCTGGCGGCGATTCGCAAGATGTCCGATGCCCGGCTCTGCGGCACCGTGCCGATGCAGTACGCCGTGGCTGAAGCGCTGCTCGGCGACCGATCGCACCAGCCGGTATTCCGCGCGGCGCTCCGTGCCCGCGCGACCGTGACCGCCCGGCGGCTGTCCGCGATACCGGGCATCACGTGCGATCTCCCCACGGCGGGTTTCTACGCGATGCCGAAGGTGGATCTGCCACACGGCCGCACGGATCAGGACTACATATTCGGCCTCCTGCGCGCAACGGGAGTCCTGTGCGTCTACGGGTCCGGCTTCGGGATGCCTGCCGAAGATGGCTTCTTCCGCGTCGTGTTCCTCGCATCACCGGAGGAGCTCGACGAGATCTACGACCTGATGGCGGATTTCACCGCGCGCTTTCGCGCGAATCCCTGATTTCGGGGGTTCCCTTTTGCGTTTTTCGTTCTACGTTCAGGCGCGTCTTTCGGCCTGGTAAGGCATGCGCCGCGATCCGCTGGCCTACCTGACGACCGAGCTGACGTCTCTCAAGACACAGGGCCTCTACCGGCAGCTGCGCGTCCTCGAAGACGAACAGAAACCTCACACCACGTTCGACCACCGCCTGGTGGTCAACCTCTCGTCGAACAATTATCTCGGCCTCACCACGCATCCGCGACTGCGTGAGCGCGCGCTCGAGGCGACGCGGCGATTCGGCGTCGGCACGGGATCAGTTCGGACGATCGCCGGCACGATGGCCATCCATATGGAGCTCGAGCGCCGCCTTGCGGAGTTCAAGCAGACCGAAGCCGTCGTCGTCTTCCAGAGCGGTTTCGCGGCCAACGCGGGCACGGTTTCGGCCATCCTGGGCAAGGACGACATCGTCGTGTCCGACGAGCTGAACCATGCGAGCATCATCGACGGCTGCCGCCTCAGTCGTGCGACGATCAAGGTCTTTGCTCACAGGGACGTGGATGCGGCGCGGGCCGTGCTCAAGTCGCTGCCCGCGAACAAGCGCGCGCTGCTCATTACCGACGGCGTGTTCAGCATGGACGGCGACCTCGGCCCCCTGCCGGAGTTGTGCACGCTGGCCGAAGAGTACGGATGCATCATGATGGTGGATGACGCGCACGCCAGCGGCGTCTTCGGCCGGAACGGACGCGGGACGATCGACCATTTCGGCGTGCACGGGCGCGTGGACGTTCAGGTCGGGACGCTGTCGAAAGCCATCGGCGTGCTGGGCGGCTACGTCGCCGGGTCGCGGGATCTCATCGAGTTCCTGTACCACCGCGCCCGGCCGTTCCTCTTCTCGACTTCGCACCCGCCGGCTGTCGCCGCCGCCTGCCTTGCCGCGATTGACGTCCTTCTCGACGAGCCTGCGATCATCGAGCGGCTCTGGGACAACACGCGGTTCTTCAAGGCGGGGCTCGCGAAGCTCGGATTCAATACCGGCGTCAGCGAGAGCCCGATCACGCCGGTCATCGTCGGCGACGGCGCACTCGCCATGACGTTGTCGGATCGGCTGTTCGAGGCCGGCGTCTTCGCGCAGGGCATTGCGTCACCGACCGTGCCGCCGGGCAAGGCGCGCGTGCGGACCATCGTGACCGCCACGCACACGCGCGAAGAATTGCAGTTCGCGCTCGACGCCTTCGAACGCGTTGGCCGGGCGCTGGGAATCGTGCCATGAGCAGGTCTCGCCGGATCGAGGAGTGGTGGAAGACCTACATCCGCGACCTGAAGGCCGAGGATCTCCAGCGGCTCTTCACGCGCGACACGCGCGAAGCCTACGAGTTTTTCGCCCGCCACATCGACCCGAAACAGTTCGAAGGTCTGCCGTGGCACCAGCGGGCCGCCGTCCGGCTGCGGCTGTTCTTCACCGCGTTCACGATGAAGCTGTCGCCCGCCCGGCGGGTGGTGTACGCCGCATCGCTCATCTTTGCGGTGGGCGGCTTCATCACGCTGGTGCGCTGGCGTGCCGCCCAGCTGCACGTCAGCGGCGTCGACTTCGTTATTCCCGGCGTGGTGCTGCCCAACGGCATCGTGTCGCTGCTCATTGCCTTCGCGCTCGTCAACCTGCTGGTGCTGCTCGAGGTGGCCGACCGTCTGTCGCTCAAGAACGATCTCGAGATCGCCCGCGAAATCCAGAAGGCCATGCTGCCCCCCGGCCGGTTCCGGGCGCCCGGCGCGGATGTCGCCGGGTTGAGCAGGCCGGCCAATACGGTGGGCGGGGATTTTTACGAAATCCTGCCGCTCGGCGACGGGCGGCTCGTGACGGCCGTCGGCGACGTCGCAGGCAAAGGCAGCCCCGCGGCGCTGTTGATGGCCCTGCTCCTCGCGATGATGCGTACGCTGGTGGACGAGCGGCTTCAGCCGGCCGCGCTTCTGGAGCGGCTGAACATCCAGGTGTGCCGGCAGGCCCCGGGTACGCGCTTCATCACATTGTTCTACTCGGTGTTCGACATGACGACCGGCGAGTTGGCGTACGTGAACGCCGGTCACACGACGCCGCTCGTGCTCGGCTCAGACGGCACCGTCACGCGCCTTCATCACGGCGGCGTGGCGCTCGGCATGTTCGAGGCGTCCACGTACGAGACGGGCCGCGTGACGCTCGGGCCCGACGATCTCCTTGCGATCTACAGCGACGGCATCACGGAGGCGGAAAGCCCCGCCGGCGTTCCGTTCGACGAGGGCGGCCTGGAAGAAATCCTGCTGACAGAACGAGCGAACAACGTCGCCGCCATTGGCTCGGCCGTCGTGCGCGCGGTCGAACGACACACCTCCGACGTCCGGTTCGCCGACGATTTAACGCTGCTGTTGCTCCGACGTTCGGGCGTACCCGTCGCCGCCGGTGTCTAATGACAGCGTTGACCCGACCTCTTATTGCCGCGCTGGCGATTTGGGCGTGTCTCGCCGCCGCGCGTGACGCGCGCGCCCAGGGCCAGGCCGGCCCGGCGTCGGGCGCGGCCTCGCGCGAGGCCCAGATCACGACCGACGACGACGTCGTCCAGCGGCTGCTCTCCCGGCTCGAGACGATCGTGCAGTCCGGCGACCTCATCAGCTACCTCGATCTCGTCTCCGGCGCCACCAACCGCACGCGCGCGATTGATTTCGGCCGGTCGGAACTCGTGCCCGGCGCGACTCGCGCCGTCATTCGCGAGCGGGATCGCGTTCCGTTCGGCAGCAGCCTGACCCCCGGCGGATACCGCCTCGTTGTCGATGTCTTCGTGGAGTTTGGCAACCGGGCACGCGTGGCCTCGTGGCAGCTTGACGTGCAGAAAACGGCCGACGGTCTCCAGATCATCGGCGCGGAGCGTCTGACGTCGGTCGAAAACCTGTACCGGATCAGCCTGGACACGACGAAGCAGTTCACCGCCAGCAACCTGACGCTCAAAGCCGAAGATCTCGACGTGACGCTCGAGTCGGGCAGCGTGTTTTTCGCCCCGACCGAGGTGGGAGTCACCGCCATGGTCCTTCTGGGACGCGGCGAGATGCGGTTTCACCCGAAGCCGGAAACCGAGCGGGGCCAGGTCAGAATCTTCTGCGGCAGCGAGACGCTGGTGGCGCGATTCGACTCGGCGTTTCTGCGGCTGGACCCGTCCGATTTCAACGAGCTCGTGGCGTCGGACGCGCTTACCGCTCGAACGGTGGACGCGCGCGACGCGAAAAAGGCCGGCGAGCTGTTTACCGAGGATTCGGTCAAGTCCTTTCAGATTGGCCTTGGTGACCTGAGCGCCGATATGTGGTCGTTGCTGCCCGGCCGAGGCAATTTCCTCGGCGAGATCCATACCCGCCGCTACGGAACGTTGACGTACGCGCGCTCGCGATCCGACGCCGAGGACATCACGCTGTTCGACCGCACCAGGCGGCGCAACATCTCGGTGTATGCGTCCGAGGAGACCCTGGCGCGCCGCGGCCAGACGTACAGCGACGACGATAACCGTGACTACGACGTCGTGGACTACAACATAGACTTGGCGTATTCGCCCCTCCGCCAGTTCCTCGACGGCGTGGCGAGCGTGCGGATGCGCGTGCGCAGCACTTCCCTGTCGACGATTTCGCTCCGGCTCTCCGACGCGCTCGTCGTGCGCTCGATCACGAGCGACCGCTTTGGCCGGTTGTTCGGGTTTCGCGTCAACCGGCAGAACGTCGTCGTCATCAACCTGCCCGCGGCGCTCGTTCGCGACACCTTGCTGACACTGACGTTCGTCTACTCCGGCCGTCTGGAAGCGCAGACGCCCGATGGCAACGAGGCTGTGGGGGTGGCTGCCGCCGGCCAGGATCCGTCGTTCGAAGTGCAGCCGGAGTTTGCGGCCGAGCCCAGCTATCTGTACAGCAATCGAAACGCGTGGTATCCGCAGGCCACGTCAACCGACTACGCGACCGCGACGCTGAAGATCACCGTGCCGCCGTCGTACGACTGCGTGGCGAGCGGGGTGCTGCAGCCCGGATGGCCGCAACTCGCGGGATCCAAGATCGAACAATCCGAGCGCAAGACGTACACGTTCTCAGCCGAGCAGCCGCTTCGGTATCTCGCCTTCCTCGTCAGCAAGTTCGTCCGGTCGGAGACAGTGAGCGTCCCCTTCCCGCATGGAAATCTGGCCATCTCGGTCGAAGCGAACCCCCGGCAGGCGAAACGCTCGGCGGCGTTCGCCGAACGCGCGGCCGACATCATCCGGTTCTACGCATCGTTGACCGCGGATGTACCGTACCCGGCGTTCACGCTGGCGATCGTCGAGGGTGAATTGCCCGGCGGCCACAGCCCGGCGTACTTCGCCCAGCTCTTCCAGCCGCTGCCCATGGCGGTGTTGACGTGGCGCGGTGATCCGGCGGCGTTCGACCGCTTCCCGGACTTCTTCCTCGCGCACGAGCTCGCCCACCAGTGGTGGGGCCAGGCCGTGGGATGGCGCAACTACCACGAGCAGTGGATCAGCGAGGGGTTCGCGCAATACTTCGCGGCGCTCTACGCGCAACAGCAGCGCGGCGATGCCGTGTTCGCCGGCGTCATGCGGCAGATGCGCCGCTGGGCCATGAACGAGTCCGATCAGGGCCCAATCTACCTGGGCTATCGCCTCGGACACATCAAGGGCGACGGACGCATTTTCCGCGCCCTCGTCTACAACAAGAGCGCGTCGGTCCTGCACATGCTGCGGCGAATGGTCGGCGACGACGCTTTTTTCGAAGGCCTGCGGCAGTTCTATGCCACATCCCGTTTTCAAAAGGCCGGCACCGACGACTTCAAACAGGCCGTCGAGGCAGCCGCGGGGCGGCCGCTCGATCGTTTTTTCGACCAGTGGATTCTCGGATCGACCCTGCCGCGGCTGAAAGTGACGTCTCGCGTCGATGGCGCCGAGCTGGCCGTTCACATCGAGCAACTGGGCGAGGTGTTCGACGTGCCCGTGACAATGACCGTGCGCTACGCGGACAAGAAGAGGACCGACATCGTGATTCCGGTCACGGAGCAGATCACCGACCGCCGCTTCCCCCTCTCGGGCGCCGTCCAGGACGTCGAGGTCAACACCGACGACGGCACCCTGGCCGAATTCGTCAAATAAACGACTTCCGAAGGCCCTTTGCGACCGTGGCGCTGCGCCCGTTGGGCACTTCCCCTGCCCTTTGAGGAACTCGCCCCGCCCTTTTTTTCGATATATCCTTGAGTGAGATGGACACAGTCACGTTGACCATCGATGGCCGCCAGGTCTCCGTCGAGAAGGGCAAAACGGTCCTGCAGGCCGCCATCGAGAGCGGCATCTCCGTTCCGTACTACTGTTATCACCCCGGCATCGGCATCGATGGCTCATGCCGCGTCTGCATCGTCAAGATCGAGAAGATGCCGAAGCTGCAGACCTCGTGCTCAACCGTCTGCACCGAGGGCATGGTGGTCAGCACGCGAACCCCCGAGGTCGTCGCGGCGCGCGCCGGCGTGTTCGAGTTCCTGCTCGTGAACCACCCGCTCGACTGCCCGGTGTGCGACAAGGGCGGCGAGTGTCCCCTTCAGGATTTCTCATACACATTCGGCCCCGACGGCAGCCGCATGGACTTTCCGCGCCGCGTGTTCGACGGCGAAGGGGTGAAGGGCGACGTGGACTTCGGCCCAACGCTCATGCTGAACCGCCAGCGTTGCATCCTCTGCACGCGCTGTTCACGATTCATGAGAGAGGTGGACGGGGACGCGCAGATCAACATCATCGACCGCGGGTACGGGAGCGAGATCGCGACGTTTCAGGAAGAAGGCGTCCACTCCCTGATCTCGGGCAACCTGATGGATATCTGCCCTGTTGGCGCCATCACGACGCGCGACTACCGCTTCAAGTCGCGTCCGTGGGACAACCCGCAGGCCGTCGACACGATTTGCACGCTCTGTTCGAAAGGTTGCAACACGACGGCGTGGCTGAAAGCCAAGCCCGAGTGGGCCAAGGGGTCGCGGCTCATTCGTTTCACGCCGCGGCTGAACCCCGACGTGAACAGCTACTGGATGTGCGACACCGGCCGCTTCAACTACCACTGGATCGAAGGCGATGATCGGCTCAGGCGGCCGCTCGTGAAGGACCCGTCAGGCGTCCAGCAGCCCGTGTCCTGGCACGACGCGCAGGTGAAGCTCGTCGACAAGCTCACGGCCGCAGGCAAGGCGAATCCCGACGGCGTTCGCTTCCTCGTCTCGGCGCACGCGTCGCACGAAGAGCTCTATCTTTTCCGCCGGCTGTCGGAAGAGCTGGTCGGCGGCGCGCAAGCGATTACGGTCAGCTGGAAGAAGACGGCCAAGCCGCAACCGGCGGACGCGAAATTCGTGATCCCGGAGGTCGATGCGCCGAATGTCGCAGGCGCGCGCGCATTCGGACTCGAGGGCGGCGACGTGTCAGCCCTCAGGGCCCTCGTCGAAGCCGGCAAGGTCGCCGCGCTCTACGTGTTCGATCCAGGACCCGAAGGATCGCTCGGACACACTGCTCCTCAAGACGCCGAACACGACTGGATTGTGAACGCGCGAACGAAAGGCACGCTCCCGGTGCTCGTCGTTCAGGGCGTTCTCCTGACGCCTCTGGCGCGCGCGGCTGATGTCGTGCTCCCGGGCGCATCGTTTGTCGAAAAAGAAGCGTCCTATACGAACGACGGTGGCAGGCTGCAGGCGGCCTCACGCGTGTTGCCTCTCGGCGGCGATGCCATGGAGGACTGGCAGATTCTGGTCAACCTGGCGGCCGATCTGGGTGTCGCGCTGGGCTACACAGACCCCGCGGAAATCCGCGCCGATATCGGCAAGGCGTTCGGCGCTGCGAAGGAACTCGAAGGGATTGCGAACCTGCAATTCGGCCGCACGTTGGCGGCCCAGCATTGGCTGCAAGCGTCGAATCCGTCTGAGCGTTGGAAGTGGAATTTCCTGTTTCAGGACCTGCCACCGGTGAAGGGCGCGGTCGAGCTGTCGTCGCTGCCGATGCCGCCCGGCGCCATCCCGTTGAAGGAAGTCAAATAGGGCCATTTTGCGCCGTTACCTTTTCCTCCTGGCCGCAGCGTCGCTCGCCCTCGCCAGCACCGCGGCAGCGCAGCTTCGCGGCGTCAAGGCGGATGTCACGCCGCTGGCCGAGGCCGACGGCGCGCGCGCCGGATCGGATGCCCGCATCGCGCTGCAGGTAACCCTTCCCAACGGCTTTCACGTTCAGTCGAACAAACCGCGCGATCCCAATCTGATTCCCACCACGCTGAATGTCGCTGTGCCCACCGGCGTCACGGTGGCCGAGATTGTGTTTCCGCCAACCGTCGAAACGACACTGGCCGGCGTCGCCGAGCCGCTCGCGGTCTTCGAACGCAACTTCACCATCGGTGTGCGGTTGACCATCGCGAGCACCGTCGCGCCTGGCGACATCAAGGTGCCAGCGCGACTGCGGTACCAGGCCTGCAACGACACCACGTGTTTTGCGCCGACGACCGCGGACGTTGAATGGCCGCTGCATGTCGTCTCCGCGGGCGCGGCCGTGGCCGTCGCGCACCAGGACGTGTTCAGCCGTATCGCGTTTGGCCGGGGCGAAGGGGCTCCGACCGTCATTGCCACCGCGCCTGGCCCGGCGGCAGGTTCTTCAGGCAACCGCGACGGTGACGCGATCGCCAGGCTCAGTGGCTTCACCCAGGCGGGCGAGACCGCCGGCGGCTACATGGGCAGCGCCGAGTTCCTGCAGTGGCTGCACAACGCCGAAAACGGCGTGAAGGCACGCGGGCTGTTCGAGGGACGCGGACCGCTCGCGATCCTGCTGCTCGTGTTCGTTGGGGGCCTCGCGCTCAACCTGACGCCCTGCGTGCTGCCGATGATTCCCATCAATCTCGCCATTATCGGCGCCGGCTCGCAGGCCGGGTCGCGCGGCCGCGGATTCCTGCTCGGTGGCGCCTACGGCGCGGCGATGGCCGTCGTCTACGGCGTGCTCGGCGTGATCGTGATTCTGACGGCCGGGACGTTCGGCACGATCAACGCGTCGCCCTGGTTCAACCTCGGCATTTTCGTGCTGTTCGTGGCGCTTTCGCTCGCGATGTTCGACGTCATCACGATCGACTTCTCCCGCTTTTCGAGCGGCCTGAGGGTGGCCGAGTCGTCCCGCGGGACGTTTGTCGTCGCATTCGTGATGGGCGCCGTGGCCGCGCTCCTCGCAGGCGCGTGCGTGGCGCCTGTCGTCATCCAGGTCGTGCTGTTCTCGAGCAACCTGTACGCGAAGGGCAACGCGGCGGCACTGGCTCTGCCGTTTCTCCTCGGTGTCGGCATGGCAATCCCCTGGCCGATTGCCGGCGCCGGCCTCGCGGCGCTGCCGAAACCCGGGGCCTGGATGGTACGCGTCAAGCAGGTGTTCGGAGTCATCATCCTGGCGACCGCCCTCTACTACGGATACGAAGCCTATGGACTCTTCGCCAACCGTTTCGTGGACGCCACCGAGGTCGCCTCGAGCGTGGACGAGAAGGTGAAGGCCGGCTGGCACGGCTCGCTCGCCGAGGGGCTGGAAGTGGCCGCGCGCGAAGGCAAGCCCGTGCTGATCGACATGTGGGCGACGTGGTGCAAGAACTGCCTGACGATGGACAAGACGACGCTCGCCGATCGAGACGTCGAAGCGGCGTTGAGCGGTTATGTGCGCGTCAAATTCCGTGCTGAGGATCCGGACCAGGAACCAGCCAGGAGCGTGATGCACCGTTTCGATGCGGTCGGCCTGCCGGCGTACGTCATTTTGCGTCCGAAATCGTGATAACCTGAGCTCGCCTCAATTCCTTCCATTGGGTATTCCATGCGATCGCCTGCGGCGAGATTGATCCTCGGGGCGGTGGCGCTCCTGGCGCTCGGCGCAGCGGCCTTTTTCGTCAACCAGACTGAACGACAGGTGACGGCCGTGCGCGTGGCGGAACGCGCATTCGACGTATCGGCGCGCGCGCTCGTCAACGACCTTGCCGACCTGCGGATCTTCCAGTCGGCGTACATGGCGGCCGGACAGGACGCCGAGCACTGGAAGGGGAAAGTCGCCGAATCGATCCCCGACGTGAGCAATGCGATTGTCGCGCTGGAGTCGGACGCCCGAGGCGAAGCGACGCGAACCGCGCTGGCCAAGGCGCGCAGCCAGATCGTCGAATTCGGCAACGTCGATCAGCGGGCCCGCGAGTACCTCAAGTCGGGCCAGCCGTTGATGGCGGGCGATGTGATCTTCAGCGAGGGCGATTCGGCGGCAAACGACGCCAGCAAGGATGTCCACGCCGCGCGCGCCGCCGAGTGGCAGGCCGCCGAAGCCATGGAAGCGGATCTGCGGAAACGCCAGGCCACCGCGCTTGCCGGTGCGGCCGGCGTGATGGTGGTTGCGCTCTTCTTGCTTGCGCTCATCTCGCCTCGCGCGAAGGCGGAACCCGAAGCCGAATCGTTGAGCATTGCCCATGCGGCATCCGCCGCCCCGAAGTCCGGGTCAGATGCCGAGCCGTCCGTCCGCGCGCCCGGGACACACTACGTCACGGCGAGGCCTGCGGGCCCCGTGCTGCGGGCGGCGTCGCAGCTTTGCACGGATCTTGGCCGTGTCAGCGATTTGGACGAGTTGACGTCGCTCATCGGGCAGGCCGCGGACGTGATGGATGCCAGCGGCATCGTGATTTGGGTGGCCAGCGCCGATGGCACCTACGTTCAGCTCGCCCTGTCACACGGCTACGCCCCCCAGGTGACCGCGCGGATGTCGAGGATCATGCGCTCGGCGGACAACGCGGCCGCCGCCGCGTACCGGACCGGGCAAATGCAGATTGTGCTCGCGCGTCCCGGGGAATCGAACGGCGCCGTCGTGGCGCCGCTGCTGTCGGCCGACGGCTGTATCGGTGCGCTTTCGGCCGAAATCCGCGGGGGCGGCGAGTCTTCCGAGAGCGTCCAGGCGTTGGCGGCCATCTTCGCGGCCCAACTCGCGGGCGTCCTGAATACGACGCCCGCCGCGCAGCAGAGCCGCACCACGGCCACCGGAACCATCTAACTTTCCGTAAGCAGGTCTGACCCCTCGGCCGGATACTCCCGGGGTACCGGCGGGTCGAATTGTGCGGGGACCTGGTTCAGATGGGGTCGCGCGCGAATCGTGAGCGTTGCGGCGGAATGCGGCGGTGCCAGCGCCTGCGTAAATAGCGCATCCCGCTGACCCGGCGCGACCCACGAAGACGTGGTTCAAACTTCGTGCCCGTCGCGAGCCGCGAATTCCGCCCGAAAACCGCTCGGGCCACACGCTCGGACGTCCTGACGTCAGGTACAGGCGTCCCTTCGACAGGCCGTTTTCGACCGCGTCGAGACTGGCGGCCAACCCGCCCCACCCCGGACGCTACGAATTGATCTTGATGGCGACCACTGTCATGTCGTCTTTCGCCCGCGCTTCCCCGCGAAAGTCAGCGACGGCCGTAAAGACTTCCTCGACAATCGCGCGCGCCGGCTGCGTGCGTGCGTCGAGCACGACCTGCGATAGCCGCTCGACGCCGAACTCGCGGCCCCGGGCGTCATTGGCCTCGAACACGCCGTCGCTGCAGAACAGGATGACGTCGCCGGCTGTCAGGTCGTATGTCACTTCGTCGTACGCCGATCCCCCGAACGATCCGAGCGGCACGCCCGGCAGCACAATCTGCGAGGCGGTTTCGCCGCTGCATCGCACGGGATACGGCAGGCCGGAATTCGCCAGGACAACGGTTCGGCGCTTGAAATCGAACAGCGCGTAGCACAGCGTGCAGTAATACGGTTCGAGCTGCCGCTCGTGCAGGATCGTATTCATCGATGCGAGCACACCGGCCGGGCTGGACCGATCGGAGGTATATCGCCGGCGGAACGTTCGTGACCGCACCAACTCCCCCGCGAACGCGCTGTAGAGGGCCGCGGGCACGCCTTTGCCGGACACGTCCCCCACGGCGATGACGAGACTGTGCGGTTCAGGCGCGAGGAAATCGTAAAAGTCGCCGCCCAACTCGTACGCCGGTTCGAATCTGGCGGCCACGTCCACGCCCTTGATGCGTTTGGGCAGGTCAGTCGGCAGCAGCGCAACCTGCACGCGCTGCGCGAACCGGAGTTCCTTCTCTATCCGGATTTCGTTCGAGCTGATCGTCTCGTACAAACGTGCGTTCTCGATCGCCACCGCCGCCTGGCTGGCCAGAAGCGTGAGGATCTGGACGTCGTTCTTCTTGAATGCGTCCAGGTCCGGGCTCTCGAGGTCGAACACGCCGATGCAGCGATCCTTGATCATCAGCGGGATCACCAGCTCGGAGCGGATGTCGTCGACGAGCTTGATGTAGCGGGGATCGGCGGACACGTCCGAGACCAGCACCGGTTCCTTGTGCTGCGCCGCGTAGCCGACGAGGCCTTCGCCCATCTTGACGCGCGTCGGCGCGCTCTGATCGCCGTAGCGCACCGCGGTCTTCATCTCGAGCTCCTGCGTGTCGTCGTTCAACAGCAGGATGCCGAAGGTCCGGTACTCGACCAGGCGGCGCGTGACGCTGGCCAGGCGCCTCAGCAGCTCGTCGAGGTTCAGAATCGAACCAAACTCGCGCGCCACCTCGGCGAGCGTTTCAAGCGTGCTGGTGTATTCGCGTTCGTGCTCGAAGAGCCTGGCGTTCTCGATCGCCACGGCCACGTGCGCGCCAAACTGCCGGAGCACGGCTTCGTCCACGAGCGTGAACTGCCCCTTCGTCTCGCTCAGCAGGTTGAGCGCGCCGATCACACGACCTTTTCGCCGCAGCGGCACCACGAGCTCGGCGTTCGAGCCCGGGACCGCTTCCACGTACCGCGGATCGTCGTGCACGTCGTTGACGAGCAGCGGGTGGCCCGCTTCGACGGCGGCGCCAACCAGACCCTGCCCCACTTTCACGCGCAGGGTGCGCGCCACCTCTGGGGGATACCCGACCGAGTACGCAACCGTGAGCTCGTTGCGCTTCGGGTCGAGCAAGTACACCGCGAACGCCTGAAAATGCGTCAGGCGCGAAATGAGCTCGGGGATTTTCTGCAGCAGCTCCTCGAGGTCGAGGACGGACGTGACTTCCCGTCCCAGCGCAAACAGCGCCGTCAGCGCTTCGATAGCGCTCGCGCGGACATCCGGTTCTGGCGTCGTAGAGGGCTGGTTCACATTTGGCCGCAGGACATCTGCAAGTATAATCGCTTGTTCAGATGGACCTGACGCTGCCCCTCGACCACGCCGCGATCGAACGGATTCTGCCGCACCGCTACCCGTTCCTGTTGGTGGATCGCGTGACGGAGTTCGAGGTCGATAAGCGTATTGTCGGCATCAAGAACGTGTCGCGCAACGAGCGCTACCTCTCGCACGCGGCCAATGGCGACCCGGTACTTCCCCCGACGATTCTCACGGAAGCCGTGGCCCAGGTCGGCGCCATCCTCATTCTGGCGAAACCGGAAAACCGGCAGCGCCTCCCCTTCTTCGCGGGCATCAAGCGCGTTCGCTTCCGGCACCCCGTCCATCCCGGCGACGTCCTCGAAGTCGAGGCGAACGTGGTGAGGATCAGGAGCCGCATGGGCGTCCTGAAAGGCGTGGTGCGCGTCGGAGGCAAGATCGTGTTCGAGGGCACGATGACCTTCGCGCTTGGCGCACCGCAGCCCGAAAATCCGTAGCCGTTTCGGTTCGCCCGCCCCGTCAGCGCCGGACCATCCACATCCCGCCCAGCACGACGATGGCTGCGATTGCGATCCGCTGGCTGAACGGCTCGTTGAGCACGAGGGTGCCCAGCGCAACGGCAATGACCGGGTTGACGTAGGCGTATAGCGACACCGTCGACACCGGCAGGTGCTTGAGCGCGTAGGCATAGGAAGAGAAGCCCGCAATTCCGCCGAAAAACACCAGGTAGAGCCACGCGCCGAGCGTTCGTGTCGTGAACGCCACCATCCGCCATTCCTGTCTCAGCGAGCCGCCGGCAACGAGAAACAGTCCGCCGAAAATCATCTCGAACCCGGCCACGACGAGCACGTTCTCGCTTCTGCCCCGGCGCCTGGCGTAGCTCGAACCGATCGCCCAGCCCACGCACGCGATCTCGGCAGCGACGACGCCCTGAAGGAAACCGGCACTGCGCCCTGCCTGGGTCACTTCGGGCCAGACCAGCATCAACACTCCGGCAAACCCGACCACGAGGCCGGAAATCTGGCGCCGGGTCATGCGCTCGCTTCCTGGCATCAGCGAGTCGATGCCCACCATCCAGAACGGCGTCATCGCGACGAGCAGCGCGGCGAACCCGCTCGGAATCGTCTGCTCGGCCCAGACGAGGCCGCCGTTCCCGAACCCGAGCAGCAGGATGCCGAGGATAGCGAGCCGCCCCCATGAGGCCGGTGCCGGCATGGGCTCGCCGCGGACCTTCAGCACGGCCACGAGGATCGCGCCCGCAACGATGTAGCGGAAGCCCGCCATGAACAACGGCGGCAGTGTTTCGAGCGCAATGGCGATGGCCAGGTACGTCGTACCCCAGAGCACGCAGACGACGAGCCACGCTGCGTAGGCCGTTCGATTGGGTGCGGGTGTCATGACGCGGGATCGCAAGCCGTCAATCCCGTCTCTGTATAATCCCACGCGTGGAACGTCGCGCGACAGCGCTCGCACGGTTCTTTGACGGCGTCCTCGCGGGCGTGTACATCGGGACGATTGGCGCGAACCGGACCACGACCATCGCCGCCAACTCTCACCTCAAACTGATTTTCAGCTTTGCGAGCGAAACGCCGGATGCCGACGTGCGCCCCTTCGACGAGGAACAGTTCGTCGATCCCCAGGCGCGCGTCGCGTTCATCGACCGGCTGAGCGCGGACGGCGCGGTCAGCGACTACCTGCTCCGCTTGCGCCGTGCGGACGGCCATCCGGTCTGGATTGAATTGACGGCCCGCGCCGAAACCGTGCGCGGTGGCAACCTGCGCGTCGAGGCGCTCATGCGGGACGTCAGCGAACGCAAGAAACTGGACGACGAGACGCGCGACATCTATCACCAGCTGCTGCAAGCCGAAAAAATGGCCGCCCTCGGCCAGACCATTTCAGGAGTCGCGCACGAACTGAACAACCCCCTGGCGACGATTCTCACCTGGTCCGAACGGCTGTCGCAGATGCCGACGCTCGACGCCTCGCTGCGCCACGGGCTCGACACGATCCTGAGCGAGTCCGAGCGCGCCGCGCGCATCGTCCGCAACCTGCTCACCTTCGCGCGCAAACGCCAGACGACCCGAATGATGGTGGACGTGAATCAGATCGTCGCCCAGACGCTGGCGCTCCGCGCCTACGATCTGCGCCTCACCAACATCAGGGTCATCGACGCGCTGGCCGCGGGCCTGCCGCAGGTGTTTGCCGACGGGCACCAGATGCAGCAGGTGCTGCTCAACCTCGTCATCAACGCCGAGCAGGCCATGCTCTCGGCAAACGGCCGCGGCGTGCTCGTGGTCCGTTCCTGGCACGACGTCGAACAGGAAGCCGTGGTCCTCGAGATCAACGACGATGGGCCGGGCATCCCGGACGAGGTGCAGCCGAAGATTTTCGATCCCTTCTTCACGACGAAAGAGGTCGGCAAGGGCACCGGACTCGGTCTGACGGTCGCGTACGCGATCGTTCAGGAACACGGCGGACGCATCCGGCTGGAGTCGCGGCCGGGCGCCGGCGCGTCGTTCTACGTCGAGCTGCCCGTGACCGGGAACGCGCGCATCGTCACGCCACCCAGCCACGCCACGGCCGTCAACACCGTCGCCGGCGCGTCGATTCTTGTTGTCGAAGACGAGGAAGCGCTCGCCACGGCCGTCGTGGACTCGCTCCGCGACGCCGAATACGTGGTGGAATGGGCGCCCGATGGAGAACTGGCCCTGGAAAAGGTCCGGGCAAGACGGTACGACGTGGTCATCTGCGACTTGAGGATGCCGAAGATCGACGGCCGGACCTTCTATCGAACACTGTCGCAGGCGGCTCCGACGATGAGCCGGCGCGTCATTTTCGTGACGGGGGACGTGGCGGGAACCGACGCCGAGCAATTCCTGAATGAGAGCGGATGCCGCTGGCTCGCCAAGCCATTTCGGCTTGGCGATCTCCTGAGGGCAGTCCGCGACACGCTTGCGTAATGCGGGCGTGAGGTCCGGTGTGCCGGCAGGCCCGAAGGCCTGCCCCACTCGCTACCGGGCTGCCGCGACGGCCTGACGCTGACGGTTCACCTTCAGTGTCGCGCGCGCCATCGTGAGCTTCTTCGCCGGTTTGTACGGCAGCACCACCGCTGACACGGGCGCGCCGACGTTGACCTGCGCCGCGGCCTCGGGCGCGGGACGCCGGGCCATGAACGCCTGGAACGCCTTGCGCATTTCGGAAATCTGCTGCGGTCCCATTTCTCCGAGTGACTCGCGCAGCCGGCGAATCGCCCGGGCGTGGAGCTGGGAGACTCGGGACTCGTTGACGCCGATCTCGGCGCCAATCTGCTTCATCGTGACCTCGCCGTAGTAGTAGAGGCCGATGACCTTGCGTTCGCGGACCGGCAGCGCTTGGATCGCGGCGCGCACGCGGTCGCGCGTCTCGAGCTTCTCGTACGCGGCGTCCGGCGAGTCGGGCTCCGACGGCACGAGCGCCGGCGGCAGCGACGATTCGTCAAGGTGCTCGCCGGTGGCGAGCGGCGACGTCGATTCAATCGTGTTGATGCGAACGATGGTGCGGCTCAGTCGTTTCTCGTCGGAACCGACGCGCGCCGCGAGATCGGCCATCGACGGCTCGTGGCCGAGTTCCCGCCGGAGTGCTTCGCGCGCCGCATCGAGCTCGCGCCGCTGGCGGCGAACGCCGCGCGGCCAGGCATCGCGCCGAAGCGCGTCGATCATCGCGCCGCGAACGCGCCGTTCGGCGAAGGTCTCGAACTTGATGCCCCGGTCCTCGTCGAAGCGGTGGGCGGCATCGATGAGGCCGATCATGCCGTCCTGGACGAGGTCGCCGATGTCGATCGAGTTCGGCATCGTTGCCGCCATGCGGCGGGCGAGCGCTTCAACAAACGGCAGACCCGACACGATCCGGCGATTCTGATTGGCGGCAACAGGCTGGGCGCGCATGATGGCTCCTTAAGAGGTTCCGACGGCTGCGCGCTATCGCAATCGAGATACCAACCGCAGAGGCTGTGTCCAGTTTGTCGACCTTCTTTTGTGACAACCATGGGCAATACCAATAGAAACAATCACTTACAACACGTGTCACGATCCGGGACTCGGCCGGCTGCTGACAAGAAATGGCTCGAGCCTCGTCAATAACATGACGAAAACTGCCAATCGTCGTCAAAACTTTGACTACGTACTTACGATTCTGGTGCTGGCTGATTACAGTTCTGGGGTGGGGTTGGTCGTGCGGCGACGAATTTCTTTGGCGGTCCCCATCGCCTCGAGGACGCTGGCGACCACCTGCGAGGCGCGGGCGCGCTGAATGTTATCCGGGGACTTGGCTTCGAGGAGCTCCGCGTGCGCGAGGATGATGCCGAGCTGATTGTTCAGCCGATGGAAGAGGAGACCCAATTCCGGCAACTCGTCCATCGGTCCCCTCGCGCGGAGTTCCTCGACGCTCAGCCGGCCCGACATCGGGCCTAGTTCCGTCCTTCAGCCTGCTGCCACGCCGCCTGCACGGCTGGACGATCGCTGTGATGCGGATCGCGCCAGAGCGTGTCGACGAAGATGCGAACGGATCCGCCTGCGGTGCGGACATATTCGATCTTGCCGCTCGAGAGCCAGTTGTAAATCGTGCGCCGGCTCACACCGACCAACTCGCATGCCTTCATGATGGAGATCGTTTTTCGTTCCACTTGGCTCTGCCTCCCGTGAAATGGTGTATCGGAGGGAACCCAGCGGGAGATTAGGGAGGAGGGCTCGACAGCATCGTTCGCGTGTGTCAAAGTATTGGCGGCTTGGTAAATGACTGAACCGTCTAGACATGTCCTCGTCGTCGAGGACGAGACTCCTCTGCGCCAGGCCATTGCCGAACAGTTGAGCGACCGCGGCTATCGCGTCGAGCAAGCCGAATCAGGCGAGGCGGCGGTCGCCCGGCTTGCAGAATTCGCGTTCGATATCATCCTCACCGACCTCCGCCTCCCCGGAATCGACGGCTCGGCGGTCGTCGAGGCCGCCATCGCCCGCTATCCCGATATCGTCGCCATCGTGATTACCGGATACGGCACGGTCAAGGACGCCGTCGAGGCGATCAAACGCGGCGCGCGCGATTTCATCAGCAAACCATTTCAGATCGACGAGCTGCTGCACGTGCTCGACGTCGGCCTCGAACGACGGCGTCTGCGATCGGAGAACGAATACCTCCGCTCGCAGCTCGAGGAACGGTACCGGTTTCAGCAGGGCATCGTGGGCAAGGGCCCCGCGATGTCCAGATTGTTCCAGCTGCTCGAAACCGTCGCAGCGACCAGCAGCACGATTCTCGTCACCGGCGAGACTGGCAGCGGCAAAGAAGTGGTCGCGCGCGCGATCCATCAGCACAGCCCGCGGCACATGCATCGGTTCATCGCGGTCAACTGCAGCGCGATTCCCGAGACGCTCCTGGAGGCCGAATTGTTCGGCCACGTACGCGGCGCCTTCACGGGCGCGGTCGGCACGCGCCAGGGACGGTTCGAGCAGGCCCACCGCGGCACGCTGTTCCTCGACGAAGTGGGGACGATGAGCGCCGCGCTGCAGATGAAGCTGCTCCGCGTCCTGCAGGAACGGGAGTTCGAGCGGGTGGGCGAGTCGCATACGACAAAGGTGGATGTGCGGGTGGTGGCCGCCACCAACAGCGATCTCCGCCGCATGGTGGACGATGGCCAGTTCCGCGAAGACTTGTACTACCGGCTGAATGTCATTCCGGTCCACATTCCGCCGCTGCGCGAGCGCAAGGAGGACATCCCGCTCCTGGTGCAGCATTTTCTCGACAAGTTCGCGCCGGGGCCGCCGCCCGACTCGGGCGCCGCCAAGGCGGGCGCTGCGCCGGCGGCCAGGCCTTCGCTCACCGTCTCGCAGGAAGCGATGCGCCGCCTGATGGCCTATCACTGGCCGGGGAATGTGCGCCAGCTTGAGAACGCGATCGAGCGAGCCGTGGCATTCAGCGCCGGCCGCTCACACATCGACGTCGTCGACTTGCCGGCCGAGGTTCAGCTCGTCCCCGAAGCCGTCGTCCCGGCCTCGGTGACGCTGCCCGAAGAGGGGATGGACCTCGGCGCCTACATGGGCAACATCGAGCGCGAGCTCATTCAGCTGTCGCTCGAGCGCACCGGCGGGAACAAAGGTCAGGCCGCCAGGTTGCTCAATCTGAATCGAACCACACTGGTCGAGAAGCTGAAGCGGCTCGCCCGCTGAGAACAGAACAGGGAACTCATGCCACCGCGCTACGCGTACTGGACCATCCTCATCGACAACACGCCGACCGCGTTTCGCGCCCGCGAGCAGGAGGAGTTGCTGCCGACGATCGCGCAGCTGCGCCGGACGAATGCAAACGTCGTGATGAAGTGGTTCGCGCGCGGGCGCATCTGGGACTCACCGGAAGCCGAGCGTGCGGCGCAGCAGCCGCCGGTTGGCGGCGAGAAGCGTGGGCGCGACTGGCGGCCGGGCGGCGCCCATCGGGATCCCCGCGACAGGTTCAAGAAGAAAGCGGGCGAGGGGAAGAAGTTCGAGCCGCCGCGCGACTCGCGCCCCTGGCGTGACAAGCCAGCCGGCACGGGGAGGCCCGCCGGTCCACCGACAGGCGATCGACCCTGGCAGAATAAATCCAGCCGACCGCTGCCCCGTCCGCCGAGCGGCGATCGGCCCTGGCAGGACAAATCCAACCGGCCACCATCCGGTCCGCCACGCGGTGATCGGCCCTGGCAGAACAAATCCAGCCGACCGCCGTCCGGTCCGCCGCGCGGCGATCGGCCGTGGCAGGACAAATCCAGCCGCCCACCGTCCGGTCCACCGCGCGGCGATCGGCCGTGGCAGGACAAATCCAGTCGTCCTCCGTCCGGTCCACCACGCGGCGACCGGCCGTGGCAGAACAAATCCAGCCGCCCGCCGTCCGGTCCGCCTCGCGGCGACCGACCGTGGACGAAGTCCAGCAAGCCCCCGTCGGGCGCTCCTCGCCGCGATAAGCCTTGGGGTGGTAAGCCCGGCCAGCCTCACGGGAAGCCGCAGGGGCCGCCACGCGCCTGGGGCGCGAAGCCTCAAGGTGAAGGGAAGCCCTGGCGCGACAAACCGGGCGGTCCGCCGCGAGGTGATCGACCCTGGCGGAGCAAGCCGCGTGACGGCCGACCGTTTGTCCCGCGCGATCAGCGGCCTCCGCACAAGCGCCGGGACGACGACCCCGAAAAGAAGTAGAGAAAGTCCCGAAAGAGATGACGTCGCACATCGTCCTGATGAAACCGCGTCCGGATCTGTCGGCAGCGGATCGGCAGGCACTCATCGCGGCGTTCGAGCACGCCATTCGCGAAGTTCCAACGGTTCGAGGCGTGCGGATTGGACGCCGCACCCGGCACGGCGCCGGGTATGAATCAACCTCGCCAGACCACGCGGACTATTTCGTCGCCATCGATTTCGACGATCTCTCCGGTCTCCAGGCGTACCTCCGGCATCCGGCGCACGATGCGCTCGGCGCACGGTTCAATCTGTCCATCAGTTCGGCCCTGGTATACGACTTCGAGATGGGCGGAATCGAAATGCTTTCGGGTCTGAGGTAGGCCGGACGGTTCCACCGAACGTCAGAGAAGCGTCACGCCTTGGCTTCTTTCGATCCAAGCAATCGTCGCGCCCAGGCGAGCCATCCCGTTTCGTGCGGAGAGCGGTCGTCCACGGCCAGTCTGTCGAGGCATTCGCCGACGGACTTCGCGATGTCGAACCGCCGGCTGGCGTCGTCAGGCAGGACGCTCTGTTCAGAGGTCCATACAAGAATCGCTCTTGCCGTCGACTGCCCAGCCACATCCGCGCAGTTTTCCGGGCTGCCGTCGATGACGATATCGAGATTCAATGCCGCAGCGATGGCGCCTCGCGGCCCGGGCGTCACGTACACGGATGGAAGCGCGAATCCTTTCGACTCGAGCCAGCGCTGTGCATCCGCCTGAGCGGTGTCGCTGCCCGCATGACCCCTGGTCAGGAAGAGAATTTCCCACTGCCTTTCGGCGGCGAGTTCGGCCAGGTGCGCCACGATTCGCGGCTCGCGCTCGTCCAACCCCGCCCAGAAATCGCCGGTGGAATCATGGTTCCCACGCCCGGTGCTGACGTTGGCCAGAACGGCGTCGAGCTCGATGGCAATGCGGCGGGACACTGAGAATCCTGCTCGGAAACAGCCGGGACTGCTGACAGCTGTCGGCGGCACGACAGGATACTCCGAGTTACACTGGAAACCCGCATTGTAGGAGGCCGCATCAGAGCGCCTGTCTCGAACTCCTCTGCTGCTGCGACTGGGCCTGCTTGCCGCACTGCTGACGATTGCGTGCGCCGGCAGTTCCGCTCCTCAGCCGCCCGCGACCGGACCGGGAACGATGGCGCCGATTGCCATCACCGGAACCGAGAAAATCGCCTGGGACCAGCCGGCCGACGATGCGAACCAGCTTGCTCGCTATCGATACTTTGGATATGTCGACGGCGCGCCGCAACTGCTCGCCGACGCCATGTGCGACGGCAGCACGAGCACCGGTCTGTTTCTCTGCGCCGCTGGCGTACCGCACATGTCGGTCGGACTGCATCAACTGCAACTCGCCGCCCAGGAGACTGACGGTTTGCAGAGGCTCGGCGGGTTGTCGGCCGCCCTTTCCGTCAATCTCATCGCGAGAAAGATCTCGACGGCAACCCAGCGCATTTCACGTGCGGGCACGACATCCGACGGCATTCCGCTCGTCGTCGAAACGCTGGCCATTGGGCTTACGGCGCCGTCGGCCCTCGGCACCGCGCCTGACGGTCGCGTGTTCATCGCCGAGCGCGATGGCCGCATTCTGGTCTGGGAAAACGGACAACTGCTGCCCGGTCCGGCATTTGAGCTCGCTGACGTTGTTCAAACGAGCGAGACTGGATTGGTCGGCATCGCGCTCCATCGGGCCTTCCAGACGAATGGCCGCGTATTTATCGCGTACACCGCACGTGACGGCGAAGACGGTTTCGTCAACCGCGTCGTTCGCCTTCGAGACGTCAAGAGCAGCTTCGGCCAGGCGGCCGTGATTCTCGAAGACCGGGTCCGCGCCGCTCCGCTGCGCCCGCCGCGGATTGGTCTTGGTCCGGATGGAGCCGTGTACGTCATATTCCCGGCGAACGACCAATCGACTGCCGAGAGTTTCGCCTCGTACACGGGGAAGATTCTGCGAATCAACGAGGACGGCACGACCCCGAGAGACAATCCGGGCGCGACACCCATCGTCGCCACCGCGGACGGCGTGGCCGGCGGTTTCGACTGGCAGCCGGCGACCGGGCAACTCTGGCTGGCGGGTCGCGACTGGCAGGGCCGCGACTTCGTCAAAAATCTGCTGCTCAAGAACGCCGCGGGCTCGCACCTTCGATTCGGTAGTCGATCCCTCGGGAGTGACGTTCTATGGAAGCCGCCTCATCCGCGGCTTCGCGGACAACATGTTCATCGGAGCGCTCGCGGGCATGCACATCCGGCGCGTCCGCTTCAACCGGGTAGACCCCGGCCATGTTGAGGGCACAGAGCGCCTGCTGGATGGCCAGTACGGCCGCATCAGCAGCGTCGTCGCCGGGCCTGATGGTGCGTTGTACATCTGCACCAGCAACGCGGGCACAGCGCTCGCGACCGCGGACGGAGATCGGTTGCTTCGATTGTCGTCGGGAAGCTAGAAATTCTTGCGAACGAGTGAGCGGCGCGCTGCCTACAACCCGTACGTGACGGCAAATCCATACCGCAGGCCGTCGTACTGCTTGGAGTCGATCGCCGATTCACGCCGTTGCTTGTCGATGTTGAAGCCGATTCGCACGTCGCGGCCCATGCGGTAGCCCACGCCGCCCCCATACGAGGTGATGTGATCGGTGCGATCGGGCGCTGGAACGGCGGCGCCGGCGCGATCGCGGTAGTCGAGGCGCTGTCTGCTGATTCGGCCGACGACGTCCACGGGGCCGAAGATCTGTTGATCGATTGATCCGCCCACGCCGGACTGCAGGTAGTACGGCTGGGTGACATCGTACGAATACTGCACGTCACGGCCAACCAGCAGCGTCAGTTTCGTGCCGTCCTGCGGCACGATATGACAGGTCCACGGCAACCGTCGAGCCCTGGTAGCCGGGAACGTCTGATCGAAGCAGGTTTGAAATTGCGGATACCCGAACGTCGCAGACCCTTTGAGCAGAGCCGCCGGATCGAACGTCAGACCCGCCTGTGAACTTGGTCGAGTCGGTATTGCGATCCGGCGAGAACTCAAAGCGGTCCTGTTCTCCAGATGCTTCGAACACGATCCCGGTCAACGGCGTCGCCTGAAGACGAAAGGTAAATCCCTCGGTCGTCACGGTGCGGTTCAGCTCGGTGCGCAGGTTCGTCCCGTCGTACACGGCAGTTTCATCGAAGTCCGTCGTCCGGCGATCGCCGCGCACTCCGAGATACGAATTCGAACCGACGCGGAGCTCGAGGGTACCGGTGTAGCCGGATTCCACCCGCCGCGCACGAGTGTCGATTTCGTACCCGGGCCGGTCGTTGGTGTTCAGATAGACGAGTCCCGGAACCACGACCAGCCGGTTGAACGGAATCGTCCAGTCGAACCGTACGCTCGTATTGGCGGATCGTTCGCTCTCGAATTTCTGGTAGTAAACGAGGTCCTCTCTCGCGTTAGTCCTGATCCAGGTCGGGCCGAAGCGCAACCATAAGTCCACGGCCGGCACGACGGTCATCGTGAAATCGCTTTCAGGATTTGCCGTGGACGGAACGTTGAAGACGTTGTCATCGACACCGATGTTCGTCAATCCGATCATCGGATTGAGGAACAGAGGGCCGGCCTGGAAGCGGACGGTCGGCGGGGGACCGCCGGGTTGCTGCGTCTGAGCGGAGGCGATGGCCGGAACGAGCATCCACGCCCACACGAAGGCGACGACGAAATGGGTCCTGCGAACCAACATTGCGATGCTCGCGCAAAATCGCAGCTCGAGCAACAGGAATCGCGCGAGTCGGCGGAAGATCAACGCAACGGCGGGCAAATTTATCGACGGCGCTTGTCGACTTTGACCTGAAGCAGTCGCATTTTTCTGTACAGGTTGGTTCGACGGATACCGAGCGCCCTGGCAGCGTCGCTGATCCGGCCGTGGTGCTGCGCGAGTACGCGAGCGATGTAGTCGCTCTCGAATCGCGCCCGTGCCTGACGCAGTGTGCCGCCGCCTGCCGAGACTGCCGCGCCCACGTCGAGACGGGTGTGGGCAAGGACGTCTTCGAGACCAATTCCCTTGCCGCCGCTCAGTCCGGCCACGATACTCTCGAGCATCGCGTGAAGCTCGATGGCGTTGCCGTGCCATGGAAGCGCGGCGATGAGGGTCAGCGCCGGCCGCGACAGCGCTTTCGGGGGAAGCCGTCGGCTGCCGCAGATTTCGCGCAGGAAGTAGTTGGCGAGCGCGGGTATGTCCTCACGGCGGCTTCGAAGCGGCGGCATGTCGATCTTGATCGCGGACAACCGCTTGAACAGGTCCGCGCGTATTCGGCCGTCCTGGACGGCGGCGTCTACGGTCGCGTCGACGCCCGCCATCATCCGTACGTCAAATCGCAAGGTCGCGCCCGTTTCGGAGAGCATCGCTTCGCCGTCGCGCAGCAGGCGGGCCAGCCGGCTTTGCACGCGCGTCGGGGCGTCGGGGAGATTCTGGAGGTAGAGCGTACCGCCCAGTGCCTCGTGAAGGCGGCTGTTCCGGCTGACGCGCACCGGGCCGGAGACGCTTTCAGCGTGCCGTGATCGCGGCGTGTGTCCGAACAGCACCGTGTCGAACTCGTCCGGCTCGTGCACCGCGCAATCCACGCTCACAAACGCCGCGCTTTCACGCTGGGCCGCGTGAATCGCGCGCGCCACCACCTGACGTCCAGCGCCTTCTTCTCCTCGAATCGTGACGCCCGCCTTCAGACCCGCCGCGCGGGAAATGAGCGCGAGCACGTCCCGCATGGACGGCGAATGCGCATAAAGCGCGTCGCCGGCAATTTCGACCGTGCGGGCCGGCTGCCGCGACTCGTAGTTCTTCTCACGCTCGAGGGCGTTGACGACCCGGCGGGCGGCCGGAGGACGGGCGAACACGTCCGCGACGCCGGTGAGCACGGCCTCCGCCGTCAGGTCGGCCCGCTTGTCGTCCACGACGGCAAACAGCAGGACGCCGGGCCGCTGCGCGCGGAGCTCACGGGCCAGCTGCAGCGCGGCCGCGCCCCTCGATAGATCGATCAATACGGGCATGTCGGCCCGCTGCAGCTCGTTCAGCGCCTGGCCGCCGCTGTCGGCCCAGACGATGGACAAACCGGCGGTCGCCAGGGTCTTTTCCGCGGCGGCGCGTTCCGGCAGAGGACAACCGATATACAAGATCGGCTTCACGGGCGTGTGGCGACCGGCGTGGCCTTTGTCGTTTTCGCCGCCTCGGCGGCGACAAAATGACCGTCGCCAGCGGCATCCAACTCGAGGCGGGCGCTACCGTCCGCGCCGTAGAGCAGTCGCCGATCGGGCGTACCGCGGTGCACCGTATCGAAGGCCACCGACGCGAGGCGCTCGCCGGCGTAGGTTTCCCACTTGTCGATTGCGCCGTCGCCGTCCGTGTCCTCTTCGGCCCGTACGAGCCGGTCCATCTCGTAGTACTCCACGCGATCCACTTTGCCGTCGCGGCGGGTGGACATCTCCAGGCGCGTCGTCGTCCCGTCCGGCCCTGGATACGACCAGGCATCCTCCTTGCCGTCGTTCGCGCGCGAGAAACCAACCTTTTCGATCTTTTGATCGGCGCCGTAGTATTCCCACCGATCGGTCTTGCCGTCCTCGTCTTTGTCTATTTCGACACGGAGAATCACCGCTCCGTCCATGTAGCTGACGGTATCGATTTTTCCGTCCCCGTCGGAGTCGTACTTCAATGTCTGGAGGCGGCCGGTGGTCTTGTCGTAGACGGGCTCGATGTGGGAGTCGCTCGCGCCACTTCCGCATGCGCCCGTCACAATCGCGCAGAACAGGAAGCAGGGCAGAGCTCTAGTCAGGCCGGCACCGCACCAAAAAAGGTCCCGATTGTGTCGCGCAGATGGTTCAGGGACTCGGCACTGTTGATCGCGGTTCTCAGATGCGAGCCGTTGTCCAGGCCTTTGGTATACCAGGAACCGAGCGCCCGCACCTTGTTAATCACCCATCTCTCGTGCGATGTGCGCGGAGCAGTACCGGCGGTGACAACGGCGCCATGTCTGAAGCCTTCGGGCTCGCGCACGCGTTCGTTCATGAGCAGGTCGATGTAGTCCAGCAGGAACTGACCCCGATCGGCGAGCGTGACCTCGCGCATCGGCCGCCCTGCGGCCAGATCCGCTGCCTGCGACAGAATCCAGGGATTTCTCAGGACGCCGCGGCCGACAAGCACGCCGTCGACGCCCGACCTCAGACGGTTCATGACCTGCTCGGGCTCGAGGCAGTCGCCGCTGCCAAACACGGGGATCGTCAACTGGTCGGCAATCCGCGCGACGAGGTCCCAGTCGGCGGAACCGCTGTAGCTCTGCTCCGCGGTGCGCCCGTGGACGGCGACCGCGGCGGCCCCGGCGTCTTCCACCATGCGGGCGAGGGTCGGCGCGTTCCGGTCCTCGTCATTCCATCCGGCGCGCATCTTGACCGTCACGGGAATCTTCACGGCCCTGGTCATGGCGGCGATCACCTGCGCGGCGTGGTGAGGCTCGCGCATCAGGCTGCAGCCCGCGTGGTGCTTCGCGATCTTGGGTACTGGACAACCCATGTTGACATCGACGATATCCGCGCCCATCCCTTCGACAATCTGGGCGGCCGATGCCATCGTGCCGGGATCGCCGCCGAACACCTGAATCGAGATCGGGCGCTCTTCCTCCGTGTACTCGGCGTATTCGAGGGTCCGGTCGATACCGCGCACCATGCCCTCTGAGCTCACCATTTCGGTGACGACGAGCCCGCAGCCGCCGTGACGTTTCACAAGACGGCGAAAGGCCGTATCCGTCATGCCCGCCATCGGGGCAATGGCGAACGGCGTGGGCAGCTCAATCTTGGCGATTCGCATGTTTCTGGGTTTTTGAGGTCCGTCGAGTATCGTAGCGCAATGCGCCGCCTGATGCTCTGGGTCCCCCCTCTCGTCTACATGCTCGTAATTTTCCAGCTGTCGTCAGAATCGCACCCGGTGCCCATGATTGCGGAGCACGTCTGGGACAAACTGCTCCATTTCCTCGAATACGGAGGCCTGGGCGCCTTGTTGTATCGCGCTTTTCGGGGCGAAGGTTTCACTGGCACGGCGGCGCTCATCGTGGCAGCGGTCGCCGCCGCGACGTACGGCGCCAGCGACGAATGGCACCAGAGTTTTGTCCCACTTCGTGACTCGAGTATTCGCGATTGGTTGACGGACTTGCTGGGCGGGTCAACGGGAGCGGCCCTTTACGGAACGCTCGAGAAACGCTGGTTCAATACGGCTTTACATCTGCCGCGTCCACCTCAACGCTGACGGCCTGGCCGATCAAATCAACCGAGAGCACCAGCCGCGCTTTCGGCGCATCTTTGCGCAGCAGGCGTCCGACGACGCCTCGGAGCGGTCCGTTCACGACTTCGACCATCATGCCTTCGTGGATCATCGGGCACGGATCGAATTGCAGTTCACTGGCAACGAGTAACCGGATGCTGTCGAGCTCGTAATCCTTGATCGGCGCCGGCTTGCCTTCGAACGACACGATGTTCACCACGCCGGTGCATTTCAGGATGGGCAGCGCGTCGGCGGGGTCGAAACGCGCGAAGCAGTAGCCGGGGAACAGCGGCCAGTCGACTTTCTTGCGGCGGTCCTTCCATCGGCTCCACCGCGTGATCGTCGGCAGAAAGGCCTCGACATGCTTCTGGTCGAGTTGTTCACGGACGACCTGCTCGTGGCGCGATCGGGTCCAGATGGCGAACCACTGCGACGGCGAATCCATAATGCGTCAGGGCGCGGGCGGCGCGGCGGCGGCGTTCTCCTTCGCCTGTTCCGCGAGGCCTTCCTGGTACGCTTTCTTCACGTCCTCGCTCTTCCACTCGATGATCGCCTGCGCCCGCAGCTTGGTGATGTATTTCTGAAACTCCTCGCGCCGTTTGTCGGTGACCACACGTTCGCTGATTTGTTCGCGGGCCTGCTCGAACGGCATCACCTGGGTCTGGGTTGCCGACTCCAGCTTCAGCACCTGATATCCGCGCTGGGTGCGCACGACCGGCGTCACTTCTCCAGCCTTCAAGCCGTCGATGACTTTCCGGAAGTCCGGCGAAAGGTCGGTGGCGTTCAACGGTCCCAGCAACCCGCCATTCGCTTTCGATGACGCATCGGATGACTCCGCGGCGACTCTCTCGAATGCCTCACCGCCAACGACCCGTGCGCGAAGCTGTTCGGCCTTGCGCTTGGCGGCTTCGTCGGCCGCCGCGTTGAGGCCGCGTGGATCCACGGGCACGGACACGAGAATCTCGCGCAGCATGATGGACGACGGCGTCGTGAACTCAGTCATGTGCGCGTCGTAGTACTTGCGCGCCTCTTCTTCGGTCACCGCCACGCGGCCGAAGACTTCGACCTGCTGGACGTTCGAATAGAGCATCTGCCGCTCCATGTTCCGTCTCAGGTCCGCCATCGTCATGCCCTCCTGCTTGAGGGCGGCTTGCAGCTGCTCGTCGTTCTCGATCTTGTTCTGCGTCTTGAGATTGTCCAGCACGCGTTTGAACTGGTCGTCGGAGAGCTTGTAGCCGAGCTCCTTGCCGCGCTGGACCAGCAGCATTTCGTCCACCGAGCTCACCAGCAGGCTGGGCGTGATCTCGTTCAGCGCCTTGCGCAGCTCGGTGTTGCCTTTTTCCGTCGCGAGGTCGATGGATTGCCCCTTCGCGCGCAGGGCCTGCACCTGGCGGGTTTCGAGATCGGTCTTGGTCAGGATCTCGCCGTTCACTTTCACGAGAATCTGTTCGATGATCTCGGAACGCGCGACGGTTGCCACGAGCAGGGCGCTCGACAGGACCAGCGCGAAGAAACCCGTGCGGGTCGTAAGTCGGTAAGTCATAGTCTGTCAGTATCTTATCTTTCTTCGAGTAGCTCACTCAACAAACCGCCGACGCGCTCGAACACGCCGCCTGCGGCCCGGGGATCGTCTTTCGAGGCCGGTCCCAGGATTTCCTCTTTCGAGAAACCCGGCTTCATTTCCGTTTCGCGCGCCCGGGCCGTCCACCAGCTCGGCGCGATTTTCGATGCCTTGCCGGCCTTCCGCGGACCCGGCGCGGACACGACGCCGGACAGGTTCAGCTTGAGCGATGCCGGAGGGGCCAGTGTCAGGTCCGGCCTCTGCCGTACGAGCGACACGAGCCGGACCGGGTCGATCTTCGCCTGCGCCCTGAACTTTATGACGATGATCCGGCCCTCACGGTCGACGGCCTCGATCCCCAGGCGATCGGCCATGATGCGGATCCGGCCGTAATCCGCGAGGTTGAGGAACGAGTCCGGCGATGGGCCGTACCTGTCTGCCGCTTCCTCGAGCACCCGGTCGATTTCGTCTTCGCGGCGGGCGGCCGCCACCTTGCGGTAGAGCATGAGCCGCTGGTTCATGTCCGCCACGTACGACTCATCAATCCGCAGGTCGACGCCAAGATTGACGGTCGCGCGGACGTCGTCTTCGATTTCTTCGCCCTTGAGCTCCCGGACCGTCTGCTCGAGCAGCTTCATGTACATCTCGAATCCGACGGTCTCGATGTGCCCGCTCTGTTCGCCGCCAAGCAGGTTGCCGGCGCCCCGGATCTCGAGATCGAGCGCAGCCACGCGGAACCCGCTGCCAAGGTCGCTGAACTCCTTGATCGCCGCCAGGCGTTTCTTCGCGACGGGCGACAGGTTCTCTTCTGGCGGAATCAGCAAGTACGCGTACGCCGGGCGATCCGATCGGCCGACACGGCCTCGAAGCTGGTAGAGCTGCGACAAGCCGTATCGGTCGGCGCGGTTGATGATGATGGTGTTGGCGTTCGGGATGTCCAGGCCGTTCTCGACAATCGTCGTCGCCAGCAGCACATCGAACTTCCTGGCGACGAAGTCGAGCATGGCGCGTTCGAGCACGTCTTCGCTCATCTGTCCGTGGCCGACGACAACGCGCGCCTCCGGGACGAGCCGCTGAATCAACTGTCCGATCGAGAAAATGGACTCCACGCGGTTGTGGACGAAATACACCTGGCCGCCGCGGGCAAGCTCGCCCCGGATGGCGCGCGCGATCACCTGCTGATCGAACTTGAGGACATTGGTCTGAATGGACAGGCGATCCTTCGGAGGGGTCTCGATGATCGACATGTCGCGGATGCCGACGAGCGACATGTTGAGCGTTCGAGGGATCGGCGTGGCGGTCATCGTCAGGACGTCCACCTTCTTCCTGATCTGCTTGATGCGCTCCTTGTGGGCGACGCCAAACCGCTGCTCCTCGTCCACAACGAGCAAACCCAGGTCGCGGAACTGCACGTCCTTCGACAGCAGGCGGTGCGTGCCGACGATGATGTCCACTTTGCCGGCGGCGAGGTCGCCGAGGGTCTGCTGCTGCTCGGCTTTCGTCCGGAAGCGGCTGACCATGTCGATCCGGACAGGGAAGCCCGCGAAGCGTTCCTTCAGCGTCTTCTCGTGCTGGAACGCGAGCACGGTGGTCGGCGCGAGAAAGGCCACCTGCTTGGTGTCCATGACCGCCTTGAACGCCGCGCGCATGGCGACCTCCGTCTTTCCGTACCCGACGTCGCCGCAGAGGAGCCGATCCATCGAGGTGGACGATTCCATGTCGCGCTTGATATCCGCAACCGCCGTTTTCTGGTCGGGGGTCAGGTCGTACTCGAAGGCGTCCTCGAACTCCTGTTGCCAATGCGAGTCGGCGCTGAAGGCGAACCCGGGCACGGCCCTCCGCGAGGCGTATAGCTTGAGCAGCTCCTCGGCCATGTCGCGCATGGCCTTCTTCACGCGGGTCTTGACGCGCTCCCACGATGCGCCGCCGAGCCGGTCGACCGGCGGCCTGCTCGCGCCCGTGTATTTCTGCACCAGGTCGAGCCGTTCGACCGGAACGAACAGCTTGTCCTCGCCGGCGTACCGAAGCTCGAGGAATTCCTGCTCGGCGTCGCCGATGCCGATCTTCTTCAGGCCGACAAAGGTCCCGATCCCGTGATCGACGTGAACGACGAAGTCGCCGATCTTGAGATCGCGCAGATCGGACAGGAATGCTTTTGTGACCGACCGCCGCTTGTCGGGCGCCCGACGCTCTTCCTCGAAGACGTCGGCCTCGGCGAAGATCTGGAGGCCGGCGTCAGGCAGCCGAAACCCCCTCGACAGCGTGCCGAGCGTCACGAGCACGGCCGCATAACGCGCATCGTCCGCACGGTCGGCTTGAACGGCCAGCACGTCGTATTCCTTGAGCAGCTCGATCGTGCGTTCGGCCCGGCCCGGCGTCGCGGCGACGAAGACGGTCGTCTCGCCAGCCTCACGCAGCTTTCTGATTGCGGCCACGAAGTCAGCGACGCGGCCATGCAGCTCGACGGCAGGCTGGCAGGGGACATGATGCGCGCTCGCGTCGAGACCCAGCTCGGCGACAACGGTTCCCTGGGAAAGCCTGGCGGCGACCTGGTTCCAATCCGCGAACAGCGCGTCGGGCGCCGGCGGTTTCTCGTGACGGTTCTGCGCCTCCTCGTAGCCGTGCTGCAGCTGGTCCAGAAGCTTTGTAACGTTGGCGTCCACCTCGTCGCGTTCGGACACAATGACGCGGGTATCGCGAGCCCGGGTCACATAGTCGAGGAACGTCGCACTCCGGTCGTCACCAAGGACGTCGCGCAGCGGCACGAGGGTCAGTTGATCGAGCGGCGCCATCGATCGTTGGGTGCCAGGGTCGTACGTGCGGAGCGTTTCAATGGTGTCGCCGATGAATTCGATGCGCACCGGGTGAGTGGCGGCGGCCGGAAAGACGTCCAGGATGCCGCCACGGCGCGCGAACTCACCATGTTCGTCGGCCGGGTCTTCATGGCTGAAGCCCGCATCGACGAGCAGGTCGGCCAGATCTTCCGGCGGGATGTCCTGTCCCGGTTTCAGGGTGATCGATGCCTTCAAAACACGCGGCGGCGGGCTGACACGGGGCAACAGGGCCGCCGCGGACGCGACAATGATCCGGGCCGTGCCGCTCGCCAATGAGTACAGGGCCATCGCCCTGACCGAGGTGACGCCGACGTGGGGCGCCATCCCACGATAAGGATCGACCTCATGCGACGGCACCGGCAGAACCGCGCGGTCGATGGCCGACTCCGACAATCCCTCGAGCGTGGCAAGGAAGAAACGGACATCCGCGACCGCCGCGTCCAGTTCGGCGTCGCTCGGCACGACGTACAGCACGACCCCGTGGGGAAGGGCGTTGGCCGCGGCCGCCACCATCAGCGCTTTCCCCGCCGCGCTGAGGCCGGAGACTTCGCGGGCAGACGCATCGAGACCGGTCCGCGAGATGGCGGTTTTGAGAATGGCCCGGAGATTGAGCGAGGTGGACGTGGTCACGACTACCGCGGCGCCTTCCCGATCCTCTCGATGATGCTCGTCGTCGAGTATCCCGTTTCGAACGGCACGCGAACCACCCGGCCGCCCCGGCCTTCGACGACGTCCCGGCCGATCATGTCCTTCTCCGACCAGTCGGCGCCTTTGACGAGCACATCGGGCTGCAGCCGCAGGATGAGCTCATAGGGGGTCTGTTCGTCGAACAACACGACGCAGTCCACGCAGTCGAGTGCGGCGAGTATTTCGGCGCGCTCGTGTTCGGGCGTGACTGGCCGCGTCTCGCCCTTGATAGCGCGCACCGAGCGGTCCGTGTTGACGCCCACGATGAGCGCGTCACCGAGGCCACGAGAATGCCGGAGATAACGCAGGTGGCCCGGGTGGAGCAGGTCGAAGACGCCGTTGGTGAACACAACGCGTCCGCCGCCGCCCCTGACGGACTGGAGCCAGGTGACCGCATCGTCCGTCGAGAGGATGGGCATCGCCTAGAGCTTGTTCGTCCCGCCGAACAACACGTCGCCCGCGAAGGTCCAGTGGTGGCGCGGCCGGTAGACCCCGATGTCCTGTGTGCGCGACTTGACCCGGAAAGTGTAAAGCAGACGATGGTAGTCGTAGGGATAACCATCGCGCTTGTGAATGGCCACGTCGAGCTTGTAGGTGCCTTCGACGAGGTCCAGCGTGTCGATCGCGAACGTGACGTCAGCCTCGCCCGCCAGCCGCTGCGGGTTCATCTCTTCAATGTATGTGTTGGTACCGTAACAGCACACGCCGTCGGCGTTGAACAGGCCGATACCGAACACGAAGTCATCGATCGGGTGCAGCGCACGGACGTGAAGCCGAATCGACATGGCGTCGCCCGTGTGAAACACGAACGACGGCTGCTCGCTCTTGTCGAGGAGCGCGACGCGGACAATCTCCGCTTCCCGAGAGCCCCAGCGGCCTTCGGTCGCTGTGAACATGTCGCTGCGCGTGGGATCGGACTCGGTCGGCTCGGCCGCGGGCGCCGCGGGCTCAGCCGCCTCCTGAACCGCCCGCGCCGTCGTCGCTGCGAGCAGTTGTTCTTCAGTGGCTTCGACAGCTGTGAGATACGCGCCGATGACGCGCTTCGGATCGCCTTCGGCCTGTTTCTCGCCGGCGTCCAGCCATATGGCGTCGTCGCAGAAGCGCTCGATCAGATTCAGCGAGTGCGTGACCAGCAGGATGGTTTTGCCACGGCGCCTGAACTCGCCGAACTTGTCGAGGCACTTGTGGGTAAATCCTTCGTCGCCGACGGCCAGGACCTCGTCCACCAACAGGACGTCTGGATCGACGTTGATGGCGACAGCGAAGCCCAGCCGCATATACATGCCGGATGAATACGTTTTCACCGGCGCGTCGATGAAGTCGCGCAACTCCGCGAATTCCACGATTTCATCGAATCGCGACTGGATCTCGCGCTTCGTCAGGCCGAGCATGATGCCGTTGATGAAGACGTTCTCGCGGCCGGAAATTTCCGGGTGAAACCCCGCGCCCAGCTCGATGAGCGCCGAGATGCGTCCGTCCACCTTGACGCTGCCGCTGGTCGGCTTGGTGATGCCCGCCACGAGCTTGAGGGCCGTGCTCTTGCCGGAGCCGTTTCGACCCATCACGCCAAATGTCGAGCCCTTCGCCACCTTGAAAGACACATCCTTGAGGGCCGGGAAGGTTTCGCTCGGCTGGAGATCGTTGAGGATGCTGCGCTGCAGGAGCGCGCTCTTGAGCGTGGCGAACTGCCGCCCGCCGTACCGGCGGTAGATCTTCGAGACGTTCGCAAGCTCGATGGCCGACGTCATACCGCCTCGGCGAAGGAGTCGCGGAGCCGGTCGAACAGCCAGTAGCCGGCGAGAAACAACAGCACGGAGAGCGCACCCACCGACACCAGCCACTTCCAGTGACCGACCGGGCCGTCGAAGAAGAGTATCTCCTGGTAGGACACCACCAGGTGCGTCATCGGGTTGAAATCGAGCACCTGCTTGCCGAGGCCGGGCGCCTGTTTGATCCAATAAATGATCGGCGTCGAGAAGAACCAGAGCGTCAGCAGGTTCGAGAGGATGTCGCGGATGTCGCGGAAGTGTACGGCGAGCGCCGAGACGAAGAGCGCGAGCGCGCACGTGAATGTCAGTTGCACCAGCATCGTAACCGGAAACCAGAACAGTCCGTCCAGATCAGGCGGCCGGCGATAGTAGATCAGGAACACGGCCAGGATCGGCAGGCCGAGGATGAAGTGCACCATGTTCGCGAGGACGCTCACGATCGGCAGCACCTCGGCGGGGAACAGAACCTTCTTGATCAGGTTGCCGCCCGAAATCAGCGAGCCGGCGGCCTCGGTCAGCGAGGAGGAGAACCACGTCCACGGCAGGATGCCGCAGAACATGAACAGGGCGTAAGGTTCGGTCTCCTTCGAGTGAAGATCCGGCAGCACCACCGAGAAGACGAACGAGTAGATCGTCAGCAGCAGGAGCGGGTTGATGAACGACCAGACAAATCCGAGAACGCTGCCCCGGTAGCGCGCTTTCAGATCCCGCGCGACGAGGCTTTGAATCAGCCCGCGGTAGCGGACCAGGTTGGCGAGGTTGGCGAACACCTACGAGCGAATTCTAGCGCGGGAGGCCACCTGGAGCCGCATCAACGCCTTGAGCAGGGCGATCCGGGCCCGGTCCGAATCCATGTCCATGAGCGGCCTGGCCAACCGTTCTTCCGCCCGCCTCTTGGCGGCTTCCGCGCGGGCGATGTCGATCTGGTCGGCCGATTCGGCAATCTGGGCGAGGATCGTCACGCGGTCGGGCTGAACTTCGGCGAAACCCTCTGCGATCGCGACGTGGTGAGTGACCGTTCCCTGTCGATACCAGAGGTCGCCCACGCCGAGCAGGGCCAGCATCGGCGTGTGCCCCGGGAGGACGCCGAAATAGCCCTCGGAGCCCGGGATTTCGACCTCGTCCACCTGCTCGTTCACGAGCGAACGCTCGCCGGAGACGATCTGCAGATTGAGGTGTTGTGGTAACGCCACGGTGCCCTTTGTCCTGTCTTATGCCGCGCTTATGCCGCCTGGCGCTTCTTGAATTTCTCGAGGACCTCGTCGATCGAGCCCACGAGGTAGAAATCCTGCTCGGGGATGTGGTCGTGCTTGCCCTCGACGATTTCCTTGAATCCGCGAATGTTGTCGGCGATCGGCACGTACTTGCCTTCGAGGCCCGTGAACTGCTGCGCGACGAAGAACGGCTGCGACAGGAATTTCTGAATCTTGCGCGCGCGCGACACGGCGAGCTTGTCGTCTTCCGACAGCTCGTCGATGCCGAGAATGGCGATGATGTCCTGCAGGTCCTTGTAGCGCTGCAGCACCTGCTTCACCTGGCGCGCCACGTTGTAGTGCTCGTCGCCGATGACGCGCGGGTCCAGGATGCGCGACGAGGACGCGAGCGGGTCGACTGCCGGGTAGATGCCCAGCTCGGCAATCTGCCGCGACAGGTTCGTGGTCGCGTCGAGGTGCGCGAACGTCGTCGCCGGCGCCGGGTCCGTGTAGTCGTCGGCAGGCACGTAAATCGCCTGCACCGAGGTGATCGAGCCGTTCTTCGTGGACGTGATCCGTTCCTGCAGCTCACCCATCTCGGTCAGCAGCGTCGGCTGGTAACCGACCGCCGAGGGCATGCGGCCGAGCAGCGCCGAGACTTCCGAGCCGGCCTGCGTGAAGCGGAAGATGTTGTCGATGAAGAGCAGCACGTCCTTGTTTTCGGCGTCGCGGAAGTACTCGGCCACGGTCAGCGCCGACAGGCCGACGCGCAGACGGGCGCCTGGCGGCTCCGTCATCTGGCCGTAGACCAGCGCCGCGCGCGACTTGCTCGGGTCCTCCATGTTGATGACGCCGCTCTCCTGGAACTCGTGCCAGAGGTCGTTGCCCTCGCGCGTGCGTTCGCCGACACCGCCGAACACCGACACGCCGCCGTGTTTCATGGCGATGTTGTTGATGAGCTCCATGATGACGACGGTCTTGCCCACGCCGGCGCCGCCGAACAGGCCGATCTTGCCGCCCTGCAGGTACGGCTCGAGAAGATCGATGACCTTGATGCCCGTCTCGAACATCTTCAGCTCGGTGGACTGGTCCTCGAGACTCGGCGCCTTGCGGTGAATGGGCCAGCGCTCGCCGGTCAGGGGGCGGTCCGGAAAGTCAACGGCCTCGCCGAGGACGTTCAGCACGCGCCCGAGCGTCTGCGCGCCGACCGGCACCGGAGATCGGCTCGCCGAGGTCGGTCGCCTTCATCCCGCGTTGCATGCCGTCGGTCGGCTTCATGCCGACGGCGCGGACGCGGTTCTCGCCGAGATGCTGCTCCACCTCGCAGATGACATCGAGCACAGCCGTGCCGTTCTTGCCGTCCGACACGACGTGAAGGGCGTTGTAGATTTCGGGAAGGTGTCCCGCTTCGAACTCGACGTCGATGACGGGGCCGATCACCTGGACGATTTTGCCGACATTCTTTTCAGCCATGTTCAATCCTAAGGCGCGGGGCGCCCGCTACTCGAGAGCCTGGGCTCCGGACACCACTTCGATGATTTCGCGAGTAATGGCCGCCTGGCGGACCTTGTTCATATAGAGCGTCAGGCTGCCGATCATTTCCGACGAGTTCTTCGTCGCCGTGTCCATCGCCGTCATCTGCGCGGCGTAAAACGCGGCGTTCGACTCGAGCAGCGCGCGGGCGATCTGGACGACGATGTAGCGGGGCAGGAGCTGATCGAGGATCTTCGCGGGCTCCGGCTCGTACAGATAATCGACGGTCGCCGACCCGGCCCGCGCCGCGGTTGCGGCCGCGGCCTCGGCTTCAGTCAATGGCCGCCCGCGGAATCGGCAGCAGCTGGTTGACCACCACGTGCTGCGTCATGACCGACTTGAACTCGTTGTAGACGAGCATCACGCGATCGACGTCGCCGTTGACGAACGCGTCCGTCGCCGCCTTCGCAATCCGTTGGGCATCATCGAACCGGAGCCTCTGGAAGATTCCCGTCTCTTCGAAGGAGACCGTGAAGCCGCGGCGCACGAAGAAATCGCGGGCCTTGCGGCCGATGAGACCCAGCGTGCACGGGAACTGGCTCTCGGTGATGAACACGCCCCCGGCCTTGATGACGTTGGTGTTGAAGCTGCCGCACAGCCCCTTGTCGCCAGAGACGATGATCACCAGCGTCTTGCTGTCCGGCCCGGTCTCGCGAACGGTGAGCAGCGGATGAAGCGACGAATCGACGCGGGACGCGACGCTGCCCAGCACGCGCTCCATCTGCTGCGCGTAGGGACGGCCGTTCATGATGCGCTCCTGCGCGCGGCGCAGCTTGGACGCGGCGACCATCTTCATCGCCTTCGTAATCTGCTGCGTGTTCTTCACGGAGCGGATGCGCCGCCGCAGGTCAATCAGTGAGGGCATGGCTCAGGCCGCGGCCTTCCTCCGCGCCGTGAAGTCCGCCGCAAACTGCTTCACCGCGCCGTCGAGCGCCGCCTTCAGCTGATCGTCGAGCTGCTTCTTCTCGACGATGCCCTTGAAGACATCCGGGTGGCGATTGCCGATGAACGCGAAGAGCTCCGTTTCGAACGCGCCAACGTCGGACAAGGCGACCTGGTCGAGGTAGCCGTTGACGCCGGCGTACAGGATGGCCACCTGACGCTCGACCGCCAGCGGCTGATACTGCGCCTGCTTGAGGATCTCCACGAGCCGCGCGCCGCGATTGAGCTGTGCCTGCGTCGCCTTGTCGAGGTCGCTGCCGAACTGGGCGAACGCCGCCAGCTCGCGATACTGCGCGAGGTCCAGGCGGAGCGTGCCCGCGACCTGCCGCATGGCCTTGATCTGCGCCGAGCCGCCGACGCGCGACACCGAGTTGCCGACGTTAATCGCGGGACGCACGCCCTGGTTGAACAGGTCCGCCTCGAGGAAGATCTGGCCGTCGGTGATCGAAATCACGTTCGTCGGGATGTACGCCGAGAGGTCGCCGGCCTGCGTCTCGATGATGGGCAGCGCCGTCAGCGAGCCGGCGCCCAGCTCCTTGTTCAGCTTCGCCGCGCGCTCGAGCAGGCGCGAGTGCAGATAGAACACGTCGCCCGGATACGCCTCGCGGCCCGGCGGCCGGCGCAGCAGCAGCGAGATCTCGCGATAGGCCTGCGCGTGCTTCGACAAGTCATCGTAGATGACGAGCGCGTGGCGGCCGCTGTCGCGGAAGAACTCCCCGAACGTGCAGGCCGAATACGGGCTGATGTAGAGCAGCGGCGCGGGATCCGACGCAGTGGCCGCGACGACTATCGAGTAGCGCATCGCGTCGGCTTCTTCGAGGGTCCGAACCACCTGCGCGACCGTGGACTGCTTCTGGCCGATCGCGTTGTAGATGCAGATGACTCCCGTGTCCTTCTGGTTGAGGATCGCGTCGAGCGCGACGGCCGTCTTCCCCGTCTGCCGGTCGCCGATGATCAGCTCGCGCTGACCGCGGCCGATCGGCACCATCGAGTCGATGGCCTTGAGGCCCGTCTGGAGCGGCTCGCGCACGCCCTGCCGATCCACCACGCCCGGCGCCAGCCGCTCGATGGGCGAGAACTGCTTCGTCGCGATCGGGCCCTTGCCGTCGATCGGCTGGCCGAGCGCGTTGACGACGCGGCCGAGCAGCTCTTCGCCGATCGGCACCGAGATGATGCGGCCGGTCCGCTTGACCGGATCGCCTTCCTTGATTTCCTTGAATTCGCCCAGCAGCACGGCGCCGACGCTTTCCTCCTCGAGATTGAGCGCGATGCCGAACACGCCGTGCGGAAACTCGAGCATCTCGCCGGCCATGGCGTTCTCGACGCCGTGCACGCGGGCGATGCCGTCGCCGATCGACACGATGCTGCCGACCTCGGCCACGTCAACGTCAACCGCGTAGCTGCCAATCTGTTCGCGGATGATCTTGGAAATCTCGTCTGCTTTGATGTTCATGTGCTTCTCGTGACTCGTGGCTGATGAACCGGATTACGCGCGGGTCAATCTTTCCCTGATCTTTTCCAGCTGACGCGCGACGCTGCCGTCATACACCGTGCTGCCGATCCGCGTCACGACGCCGCCGATAATCGCCGGATCGACTCTCGTCGTCAGGGAAATGGTGCGGCCGGTCGAACGCGAGAGGCTGGCCTCGATGGCCTTCGCGCGTTCCGGCGGGAGCGACGCGGTTGTGGTGACTTCGGCCCGGACGATGTTTCGATGATCGAGCAGGCGATCGCGGTACCCGGCCAGCAGGTCGGGGATGAGCACGAGCCGGTCGCGGTCGGTCAGGAGCGTCACCAGCTTGGCGACCATCGGCGTCACGGGGCCTGCCGCCAGCAGCTCGGCCACGGCCGCGCGTTTGCGCGGAACGGGGACGACGGGGTTGAGCAGGGCGTGGGCCAGCGCGGGGTACTGCGTGAACAACGCGGCAACCGATGCGAGGTCGCGCTCGATCTGATCGAGATCGGCCTGCTCCTTGATGGCGACGTCGAGCAGCGCGCGGGCGTAGCGCATGGCCGCGGTCTTGTTGGTCATTCTTGCGTGTCGTCAGTTCGCGTGGAGCGATTTCCGGGGACTCGGAGCTTGCGCCCAATTTCACAAGCTCCCTGACAATCTTATTACGGTATCCCCCTGGACCTCAACATCTGAGTCTATCCGCCGGCCTTCAATCCGCGTCAGTCAACTGTTCGAAAATGCGAATCAGCTCGTCCTCGGAGCCGAAATCGATCTCGATACGGCCGCGCTCGCCCTTTCGAACGATGCGAACGCGTGTGCCCAGGACGAGGCGTAGCTTATCTTCGGCGGCCCTGGTGTGAACGTCGTGAACGTCCGGAGCCTTGAGTGTCTTAGACTCAGATTGCGGCCCCTGCTCGCCCGCGAGCTTCTTGACCAGGGACTCGGTTTCGCGCACCGACAGGCTCCGCGCAATCACATCGCGGGCCAGTTGGCGCTGGCTGGCTTCGCTCGTCAACCCGAGCAGCGCCCGCGCATGGCCCATCGACAGCGTCCCGCCCGCGACATCGGCGCGCACTTCCTCCGGCAGCCGGAGCAGACGCAGGACGTTGGCCACGGTGGCCCGGTCCTTTCCCACGGCCACCGCGATCGCTTCCTGCGTCATGCCGAATTGATCGGAGAGCCGGCGATATGCCAGCGCTTCTTCGATCGGGTTCAGATCCTCCCGCTGGATGTTCTCGATGAGCGCCATCTCGAGCAGCGATCGCTCGTCGCCGGGATCCACGTCGCGGACGGCGACCGGTACGCGCAGGAGGCCGGCCATCTTCGCCGCGCGCCATCGCCGCTCGCCCGCGATGATCTGAAACCGATCGCCCACCTTGCGAACGACGATCGGCTGGATGATGCCGCTCGACGTGATCGACTGCGCGAGGCGCTCGAGGGCCGCGTGGTCCATGTTCCCGCGCGGCTGGAGGTCGTTCGGCGACAGACGATCGACGTCGACTTCGACCGGCGCGATGCGGGCCTCTGGCGCGTCGGGGATCAGCGCGCTGAGGCCTTTCCCGAGGGCAGGGCGTTTCTCCATGGACGTCTCCACCAGTCAGCGCGTCACGCGGCGGTGGCCGCGGATCGTTCGAGCAGTTCTCGCGCAAGGGCGAGATACGCCTCGGCGCCTCGCGATTTCGCGTCGTATTGGATGACGGGCATCCCGTGGCTGGGCGCTTCGCCCAGGCGCACGTTGCGCGGGATGACGGTGCGGAACACCTTCTCCTTGAAGAACTGACGGACCTCGGCGGCGACCTGCTGGCCCAGATTCGTCCGCTCATCGAACATCGTCAACAGCACACCTTCGATGTCGAGTGAGGGATTGAGCGCGGCGCGAACGCGCCGCATGGTGCCGACGAGATCGGCCAGGCCTTCGAGGGCGAAGTACTCGCAGTGCAGGGGAATGAGCACCGCATCGGCGGCCACCAGGGCGTTGAGCGTGAGGAGGCCGAGCGACGGCGGGCAGTCGATGAAGATGTAGTCGAAGTGCTCGCGCATCGGTTCGAGGAGCAGGCGCAGACGTTCTTCGCGGCGCGAGAGGGGGACGAGCTCGATTTCGGCGCCTGTCAGGTTGCGGTCGGCCGGCGCGAGCATGAGGCGTTCGGTGGCGGTGGGCATCACGAACGGACGGAGGTCGGTGGTGGGTTCCTGAGTCGTCAGGGCTCGATAAATCGTGCCGGCAGGGGCGGCCTTGTCTTTCTGGCCGACGCCGCTGGTGAGGTTGCCCTGGGGATCGAGATCGACGAGGAGCACCCGACGGTCGGCCAGCGCAAGGGAAGCTGCCAGATTGATGGTTGTCGTGGTTTTGCCCACTCCGCCTTTCTGGTTGGCGGTTGCGACAATCCTGGCCATATTAGGTCTTTTAACCGAATTGAGTCGCTATACTGCCTGCGGTCTTGCGAGACAGAGGATACGGTCACCCTGGGGCCTCGGTCAACGATATTTTGCGCATTTGTGTTCCACGTGGAACATCGGCGCCGGGTCACATAGATGAGCCATCGTCAGTCGAGCTTAATTAGTCGCGGGTCTTGAGCAGCACTGTGGGCTGGCTGGATAGTGTGAGTGAAGGACTGATCGGACATAGCTTCGAAACCATCCGGCGTCTGAAAATGTTCCCGCAGCCCAAACAGCACAGCGCGCCCACGAGGTTTCAGCAGCCTCGTCACGGCGTCGAAGAGAATTGGATCGAGGCGGACAGCTCGCACGGTCACGACATCGACGGACCCGGCAAGTGGATGACTCGATGCGAGGGCTTCGATTCGTTCGGTTTCCACCGACGCGCCGCTGATCCCGAGGATCCGGATCGCGTCCTTGAGAAAGGCCGCCTTCCGCGCCTTCGATTCCACCATCGTGAGTTGCGCAGCGGGACTCGCAAGCTTCAGCGGTATGGCTGGAGAGCCGCCACCTGAACCCAGATCGAACCACACGCGAGCCTCTGCAATAAGGTGTGTTGCAACCAGTGGCTCGATAATGAGGCGATCGATGGCCTGGTCCGTAGGAGGATCGAGCGGAAGAGCGGTCAGATTGATTCTGTCGTTCCAGCGAGCCAGGAGCCGGAAATACGCCTCGAGCTGACCGGCTAGCGCCGGCGCGATCTCGACCCCGACAAGAGAAGCCCGCTCAGCAAGCCTCTCAAGAAGCCGTCAGAACCCATCGCCCTGTCGTGTCGGCGCCGCAAAACGCCCTACGTACGAAGACAGGACGGCGATCGCAGCCGGAGTCACTCCGGGCACTCTGAGGGCATGGGCAAGCGTATCCGGCTGAACTTGTTCCAGCCGCTGTATCACTTCCTTCGACAAGCCCGGGACGCGCGCGAACGGAAAGCCCTGAGGAATCCTCCGCCGCTCGTCCTTTCGTGAGCGCTCAATCTCCGCGTCCTGTCGCCTGAGATACCCCGCGTACTTGACGGTTGTCTCCGCGCTGGAAAGGTCTGTTGCGCTCTGCTCGGGATCGATCTCCAGTGTCACCTGGCCCGTTCGAACCAGAGCTTCAAGTCTCACTTCGGGACTCTTGAGCAATTGGCTTGCACGAACGGAGTCGCCGCCAGCCGAGCGCACGGACGTCGCATCAAGCGCCGTCAGGTTTCGCTCGAACCGTCCCCGCCGCGCTCGAAACACATCCCATCGGCGATCGTCGACGAGGCCTGCGCTCCTACCCAACGGCGTCAAGCGGAGATCGGCGTTGTCAATACGCAGCAAGAGGCGATGCTCTGCTCTTGACGTAAACATCCGGTACGGCTCCAGACAACCCTTAGTTATTAGGTCATCTACCAGAATACCGATGTACGCCTGGTCGCGGCGCAGTTCGAATCCTTCACCACCACGAACGCGGCGCGCCGCATTGATGCCCGCAACGATGCCCTGGGCCGCAGCTTCCTCGTAGCCGGATGTTCCGTTGATCTGACCGGCGAGAAACAACCCTTCGACGCGCTTGGCTTCCAGCCGCCGCGAAAGCTCTGTCGGCTGAATGAAATCGGTACTCAACGGCGTAGCCAGGCCGGAGCAGAACGGCGTCTTCGAGGCCCGGCAGCGCGTGAACGAGATCCGCCTGCACGTCACGAGGCAGGCTCGTCGAGAAGCCGTTGACGTAGATTTCGCGCGCAGCGAGACCCTCGGGTTCGAGAAAAATCTGATGGCGTTCCTTGTCGGGGAACCGCACGATCTTGTCTTCGAGCGACGGGCAATACCGCGGGCCGATCCCTTCGATCTGCCCGTTGAAGAGCGGCGATCGCGCGACATTTGCTCGCACGAGGTCGCGGACGCGTTCGTTCGTATGAATCAGATGGCAGACGATCTGCTCGCGTTCCACGATCCCGGTCAGGAACGAGAACGCGACGGGAGGATCGTCTCCGCGCTCCACCTGGAACGTGCCGTCGGCCACACAGCGATCGAATGCGATGCTCTCGCGATCGAGCCGCGGCGGCGTTCCCGTCTTCAGCCGTCCCCAGGTGAAGCCAAACGATTTCAACGACGCCGCAAGCTCGCGCGACGGCGGTTCGCCGGCACGGCCGGCCGGGTGCTGCTCGGGTCCGATGTGGATCAACCCGTTGAGAAACGTGCCCGCTGTCACGACGAGCGCACGGCACGAATAGGCGTCGCCGTCTTCCATCGCCAGCCCGACGATCCGGCCGTTTGAGACGATGACGCGGCCGGCGCGGCCGATTATCCACTCGATGTTTGGTTCGCCATCGAGCGCCGCTTTTACCCAGGCGCCGTACAGTCTCTTGTCCGCTTGCGCGCGGGGCGACCACACCGCGGGACCCCGGCTTCGATTGAGCAGCTTGAACTGGATGGCGGTCGCATCGATCGCGGCGCCCATCAAGCCGCCGAGCGCGTCGATCTCCCGAACCAGGTGGCCTTTGGCCGTGCCGCCAATGGCAGGATTGCACGGCATGTGCGCGACCGTATCGGTGGACAGCGTGCAGAGGCCGACGCGTACGCCCAGACGCGCCGCCGCGTACGCGGCCTCGCACCCGGCATGTCCCGCCCCGATGACGATGACGTCGAACCCTGATGTCATTTGCCGATACAAAAGCGGGCGAAGATGTGCGCCAGCACATCGTCGGGCGTACGACGACCGGAGATCTCCTCGAGCGCCGCACGAGCTTCCTGGAGGTCCGCGAGCACGAACTCTTCGGAGAGCCGGGCACCGTCGGCGCCGGCCGCCGCGCGGGCGCGGGACACCGAATCGTACGCCCGCTCGAGCAGCGCGATATGGCGCAAGTTGGTGATGGCGGGCGGATCGTCCCGGGCCTCCACATCGAGGGCTCGCATCAGTTCCGCGCGGAGCGCACCGAGTCCATCGCCTGTCCTGGCGGAGACGCGCAGGAATTCTGCCTGGCCGTTTTCACCGAGATCGGCCTTGTTGGAAACCACCACTCGTCGAACATCAACGGTCTCGTCGAGGATCTCCTCGTCTTCGGCATCGAGGGGCGCCGAGCCGTCGACAACAACCAGTACAAGATCCGCGACGTCGCGGGCCCGGCGCGCCCGCGCGACACCTTCGGCTTCAACGATGTCCGCCGCAGGCCGCAGGCCCGCGGTATCAACAAGCGTGACGCGCAGTCCCTGGAGATCGATGACTTCCGTGATCAGGTCGCGCGTCGTGCCCGGCACGTCAGTGACGATGGCCCGCGATGCGCCAGACAGCGCGTTGAACAAGCTGGACTTGCCGACGTTGGGCTTGCCGACGATCGCGAGCTGGAGTCCTTCCCGCACCAGCCGGCCGCGGCGTCCGTCGGCCACGAGCGACGAGATGCGTGCCATCAACTGGCCGAGAACGCCGGATAATTCCTGCGGAGCGATGAAGTGATAGCCTTCTTCAGAGAAATCAACCGACGCCTCGAGGCGCGCCACCAGGTCGAAGAGTGCCTGGTCGATCCCGGCGATCGCGTCGGTCAGCGTGCCCTCGAGCTGATCGAAGGCGGCGCGGGCCTGGAGCGGCGTCACCGCATCGATGAGATCGGCCACGGCTTCTGCCTGGGGCAAATCAATCCGGCCGTTCAGAAACGCCCGAAGCGTGAACTCACCGGGCTCGGCCAGGCGGGCGCCTCCGCCCATGGCGGCAGAAACAATTCCCGCCAGAATCACGGGACTGCCGTGCGCGCTGATCTCGACGACGTCCTCGCCGGTGTAGGAATGGGGACCCGGAAAAAACGTGGCCACAACCTGGTCGCACGCGGCGATCCGGACGAATGTCGCATGACGAGGCTGGAGCGGCCGGTCGCGCGCGACCAGTGTTCGCGCGATCGTCTCGGCCCCGGCACCGCTCAAACGCACCACGCCGATGCCGCTGCGTCCGGCGGGCGTGGCCACTGCCACGATGGTGTCGCTCGTGGAGAACACAGGCCTTGTAGCTGGTTGTTCGTGACTCGTCGCTCGTGCTCGTTGCTCGGGCCCTGCCCAGTAACGAGCTACGAGCAACTACTTCCGTAACGAGATGAGGACCGTCTTCGAGAACGCGTCGCCGACGCTCTCTGTGGTGATGCCCGGAACCTCTGCCGCGGCCAGGTGCACGAGACGGCGTTCGTAGGGGTTGAGAGGACCCAGCTGCTGATCGACGCCGGACTGCTTCACCTTCTCGGCGAGCAGCTTCGCCATCTGACGCAGCTCGGAATCCTTGCCCTTCCGATAGCCGAGCGCATCGACAAAGACCCGGCGCTCGTCGCCGAACGCCCGGCCGAAAGCGCTGTCCACGACCAGCTGCAGGGCCTTCAACGGCTCGCCTCGGTGGCGGACGAGAAGCTCGGCTTCGTCGCCTTCGAGATTCAGCCGCGGGCCATCGGCTGTCTCTTCGACCGTCACGTGTGCCTTGACGCCGAACGCCGCGATGACTCGCTCGAGAAACTGCACGATCGGTTGTGTCGTGTCCGTCATATGAGTCGCGTCCGATAGAGCCTCATTCGGGCTCCTTGCTGCTCGCCGCGTCCGTCTTGCCGCCTCCGACGCGCTTGACCCGCCGCTCAGCCGCGGGCCGCACGTTCCGCACGGCCGCCGGCCCGATCATGTAGTTCGTCGCGTACTGCTGGCCGATCTGCCACACGTTGCTGACGAGCCAGTAGATCGCCAGGCCCGCCGGCGCCCACAGAAACATGAAGGTGAACATGATCGGCATGAACATCATCATCTTCTGCTGCGCGGGGTCGACCCCGGTGGCCGGCATCATCCACTGCTGCCAGAGCTGGCTGGCGCCCATCAGCACCGGCGTTACGTAGTACGGATCGTGCGCCGACAGATCGTGGATCCAGAGGAGGAACGGCGCGCCGCGCAACTCGATGGCGGTCGACAGCAGCGCGTAGAACGCGAAGATCAGCGGGAAGGTCAGCAGGATGGGCACGCAGCCGCTGGCGGGATTCACACCCCGATCCTTGTAGAGCGCCATCAGCTCCTGGTTCATCTTCTGCTTTGCCGGGTCGGTCGCCTTCATCTTGGCGTAGCGATCCTGAATCGCTTTCACCTCCGGCTGGATCTCCTGCATCTTGCGCATCGACACGACGCTCTTGTGGCGGAGCGGGAAGATGACGACGTTGATGATGACTGTCAGCAGGATGATGGCCCAGCCGTAGTTCGCCACGTAGCCGTTGATCCATTTCAACGAGCTCAGCAGCGGCACCACGATGACTTTGAAATACCCGAAGTTGATGGCTTCGGCGACCTTGGGATCGATGGCGGTGAGGACACCGAAGTCTTTCGGCCCGGCGAAGAACTTGATGCCTTCGCCCGCGCGCTTCGACTCGATCGAATAGGACACCAGCTGCCGCCCCGGGTCCTTCGATCCAGCCGGCGGGGCAATCGTGACCGGCTGATACACGATCTTGCTGACACCCGGCGACAGCGCGACGGTCATGAAGTAGTTGTCGTCGACGCCGCCGTAGAGGAAATCGCCCTCGTAGGTCGATTGCTTCGTGACGTCTTTCACCGCGAGCCGCTGAACCTTGCCGCCGTTCTGAAAAAGCAGACCTTCGGCGGCCTGCGTGTAGCGGCTGATCTCCGCGATGTCGCCGACCGCCGGTCCCCAGGAGACTGCCGGGGTGATGGCGCGATCACCCGATTCAATCGTCGAGCGATACGTGACGATGTACGACGCCGGAGTGAGCTGGAATTCCTTGACAGCATGAACGCCGGCGCTGTCGCGGTATTCGAACCGGAGATCCGCGGGTCCCGTGATCGGCGCCGATGGAACATCACCCACCGCAAACAGCGCGTTGTTGAGCGTCTGATCGAGCTGTGCGTCTCCGGAATTCAACGTGAACGGCAATGGATGGGCTGCCAACTGCTGCTCGATGAGCTCCTGCGGCTGCCTCTGCTGATCGAAGTACTTCTTCAGGCGCCAGCTCTTGAGCCTCGCGCCGCGATTGGTAAACACCGCAATCACGTCCTGTGTTTCGACACGGACGTCGCGCTCGGCCGGTTCGCCCACAAGCGTGGCAGCGGCGGGCGCGGTTGACGGAGCCGGCGCCGCCGCAGCCGTGGCGCCCGGCGGCGTCGAACTGGGATTGTTGACGGCGGCCGCGCCGGCACCGGGCTGCGCAGCCTGCGTGGATGCCGGGGCCTGCTTGGGCACCGGCTTCACCACATAGGTCTGGTAGACGTACAGGACAAGAAAAGACAGGACGAGTGCGATGAGAACCCGGCGTTCCATCAGAGCCTCACCCCATCTTGGACGCTGTCGTGTGCGTGTCCGGAACCTGCCAGTTGTGAGGCGGGAACGGGATCGTAGCCCGCTCGCCCGAGCGGATGGCACCTCGCCAGCCGTCGCATTGCCAGCCAGCCCCCAACCAGCACCCCGCGCTCAGCGACCGCCGTCGCGGCGTAGTCGGCACACGACGGGAGAAACCGGCACGACCCTCTAAAATACGGTGAAATAAGCAACTTATACCCTCTCAGCAGCAGCAGGACGACGCGGACGGCCAGCGGCCTAGCGAGTTGTTCTGAGCCGGCGTTCGAGGGTGGTTCGATAATCGGCTTCAAGGATGGTGAGGCTGACCCCAAGGAATTCGCGCTTGGGTACGACGACGACGTCGAATCCAGGGGCGATGTCATTATGACGGAAGATCTCTCTTATCAATCGCTTAGCGCGATTCCTCTGAACCGCGCCGCCTAGCTTTTTCGTCGCCGCCACACCCAGCCGGCCAACCGGCAGCTGGTTGCGTTTTACAAACAGGGTGCAAAATCGGCTGTGAATCCGCGAACCGGTCTTGTAGATCGCCTGAAATTCCGCGTGACGCCGGATCCGCTGGTTTGGGCGGAGCCTCAAACCTTATTCGCTGCTGACGGTCAGCCGCTTGCGCCCCTTGGCCCTGCGGCGTTTCAACACCAGGCGTCCGTTCTTGGTGCTCATACGGACGAGAAACCCATGCGCCGTCTTGCGGTGGCGGTTATTGGGCTGAAATGTGCGCTTCCCCTTCATTCGGTCCTCCGGTGATCGAAACGAACCTTCAATGGTAGCGAAGCCGTTCGAAGAGTGTCAAACGGAATGGCTTTGTGTTAAAGTCTGCGTCCTTCGCCACGTCACGCGGGATCCCATCCGAGGCTCATGCAGTTCGGTCTCTCAACAGAGTTTTCCACACCTGTGGAAAAAACTGTGGAAAATCCCAGAAAATCGGCGGTCTTGGTGCTCGTTTGGCAGAATTCTCGCCGGAACGGGTGACGTAGCGGTGGCGAAGGTCTGGGCTGGACCCCTCGTCCGGGGATAACATGAACCTCTGGGAACAAATCCTGGCGCGGGTCGAAACCAAGGTAAATCGCCACAGTTTCTACACCTGGTTCAAGCCGACGACGTTTATCGCCTCGGATACCCGCCAGATCAGCGTTCGGGTACCCAACCCACTTTTCAAGGACTGGCTGACGAAGCACTATTCGGGTCTCATCGCCGAGGCGATGGCCGAAGTGCAGACCGCAAGCCTCGACGTCAACTTCATCGCCGACGCACAGGGTGAAGGCCACCAGGTCGCGATTGCCGCAGACGAGGTCCCTCCGGCGGAAACGGAAGCCTTGCTGGTCGTCGAACCGGGCTCGGCCGGGTTGAACCCCCGCTACACCTTCGACACCTTCATCGTCGGTTCGTCGAATCAGTTTGCGCATGCGGCATGCCGCGCGGTTGCCGAGGCACCGTCACGGTCCTACAACCCGCTGTTCATCTATGGTGGCGTGGGGCTCGGCAAGACACACCTCATGCATGCCGTGGGACAGTACGTGCTGCGGCACGATCGCAATCTGAAGCTGACCTACATTTCGTCCGAGCGGTTCATGAACGAAATGATCAATGCGGTCCGCTACGATCGCGTCATCGATTTCCGTGAACGGTACCGGAGCGTGGACGTCCTGCTCGTGGACGACATCCAGTTTCTCGCCGGCAAGGAAGGCACGCAGACCGAGTTTTTTCACACGTTCAACGCGCTGTACGATTCGCAAAAGCAGATCGTGCTCAGCAGCGACTGTCCGCCGCATGAGATTCCGGCTCTCGAGGAGCGCCTGCGCTCGCGCTTCGAATGGGGGTTGATTGCGGATATTCAGTCGCCCGATCTCGAGACGAAAATCGCGATCCTGAAGAAAAAGGCCGAAGCGGAAGCCGTGCCTCTTCCGGACAATGTCTCGATCTACATCGCGAGCAAAATCAAGTCGAACATCCGGGAGCTCGAGGGATCGCTCATTCGTCTCATCGCCTATGCGTCTCTGACGGGACAGGAACTCTCGCTGGCGCTCGCCCAGGAAGTGCTGAAGAACATCATCGACCACGACGAGAAAGCCGTCACGATCGAGATCATCCAGAAACACGTCGCCGACTATTACAACCTGAAGCTCGTCGATCTCAAGTCGCGCAACAACTCGAAGTCGGTGGCCAAGCCGCGACAGATTGCGATGTTTCTCTGCAAGTCCCTGACAAACGCGTCACTGCCCGAGATCGGCAGGAGCTTCGGCGGCAAGCACCACTCGACGGTGATTCACTCGATTCGAAAGGTGAACGAGCTCAGGAAAAAGGACGGAGATTTCAACACGTTGATCGGCAATTTCCTCGAAGCTTTTCACTAGAAACACGGTTTTCCACAGCTTGTCCGTCATTCGGCCTGTGAGCGCCTTGTCAACGCCTTTGTTGGGTCGATCGCCTGGGCCGGAACCGGTCTTCAGGGGGCACATTTCATGCACAAGTTAAACATATGAAAAATAACGAATTATCTGATTCGTAGACTTTTCAACTGACCCTCTTTTCCTATATAATTTCCTATTCTCGAATCTCTCCTATCCCCAGGGGATCGCGGGCCGTCCCCCCGCCATTTTCGAGGTCAGCACTGATATGGAACTCGTCGTCCGTAAGAACGACCTTCTGCGAGAACTGCAACTTTTCCAGGGGATCGTCGAGCGCAAGAACACCATCCCGATCCTGGCCAACGTCCTGATGGAGGCCAAAGATGGCGAGGTGCGATTTCTCGCCACCGATCTCGAAGTGGCGCTGCGCAGTAAATGCGCGGCGACGGTCGCGAAAGGCGGGTCGCTCACGCTGCCCGCCAAGAAGCTCTACGAAATCGTGAAATCGCTGCCGGAGACGGACATCCGAATTTCGGAAGACAAGAGCGGCGTCAAGGTTGCGGCCGAGCGTTTCGAATCCCGCATGCAGACGCTGCCTCGCGAGGACTTTCCGACCTTGCCTGAGTCCGGCACCGGATCCAGCGCCTCGCTGTCGCGAACGCCGCTTCGCGAAATGGTGACCAAGACACAGTTCGCGATCACCGGCGAGGACACGCGGTATTTTCTGAACGGCGCACTCTTCGTGCTGAAGCCGGATTCGATGAGCCTCGTGGCTACCGACGGCCATCGCCTGGCCCTCGTCACCGCGCCGCGGGAAAAGCAGGGTAAGAAAGACGCCGAAGACGATCGCCCGATTCTTCCGAAGAAAACGCTGGGCGAGCTGGGGCGGTTGTTGCTCGAAGGCGACGGCGACATCTCGTACGAACGGGGCGAGAACCATCTGTTCTTCGAAGTCGGCGGGCGGCTGCTCATCTCACGGATGATCGACGGACAGTTTCCGGCTTACGAACGGGTGATTCCGAAGGGGAACGACAAGCACATCGAGTTCGAGCGCGACCGGCTGACGAATGCCGTCCGCCGTGTGGCGCTTCTCTCGAACGAGCGTTCGCGCGCGGTCAAGTTTCAGGTGGACAAAGGCAAGGTGGACGTGACATCGAGCAGTCCCGAACTGGGTGAGGCTCACGAAACGCTGCCGGTCGAGTTCAACGGTGGCTCGATGCAGATCTGTTTCAACGCGCAGTACGTCCTCGATTTTCTGTCGGCGGTGTCCTCCGATGTGGTGTCGCTGGACCTCAAGGACGAAGTCAGCCAGGCCGTGATGAAGCCGGTCGGCGTCGAGGGCTACGACTACACGTACGTGATCATGCCGATGCGAGTCTGATGGAACATACGGACCCGACTCAGGATCCTCAGAGGCCAGCGCCGCCGGCGCCGGACATCCAGCCGGACAACAACGGGCAGGGTGTCAGCGCGGAGAGCCAGGCCAGCGGCGACTACGGCGCGGACAAGATCAAGGTGCTCGAAGGTCTCGAGGCCGTTCGCAAGCGGCCCGCGATGTACATCGGCTCCACGGGTCCCTCCGGCCTGCACCACCTCGTGTACGAGGTTGTCGACAATTCGATAGACGAGGCACTGGCGGGACACTGCGATCAAGTCAACGTGACCGTCCACATCGACGGTTCGGTCACCGTCGCCGACAACGGCCGCGGTATTCCGGTCGGCCAGCACGTCAGCGGCAAGTCGGCCGCAGAAGTCGTGCTCACGGTGCTCCATGCCGGCGGAAAATTCGACAACGACAGCTACAAGGTGTCAGGGGGTCTGCACGGCGTCGGCGTGTCCGTGGTGAATGCACTCTCGGAGACGCTCGATCTCGAGATCTGGCGCGAAGGCCAGGTCTACCACCAGACCTACGAGCGCGGCCATCCGACCAGCGACCTCGAGGTCACCGGCACCACCAAGCGCCGCGGGACCAAGGTCACCTTCAAACCGGACGCGGGAATCTTCGAGACGACTGTCTTCAGCTTCGACACGCTGGCGCAGCGGCTGCGCGAGCTGGCCTTCCTGAACGGCGGCGTCACGATCACGCTCGATGACGAGCGCGACGCGAAGAGCCACAAGTTCCACTACGAAGGAGGCATCGTCTCGTTCGTCACGCACCTGAACAAGAACAAGACGGCGGTCAACGAGAAGCCAATCTTCATGAAGGGCGAAAAAGACGGCATCGAAGCCGAGATCGCCCTGCAGTGGAACGACGGTTACGCGGAGATGGTCTATTCCTTCGCGAACAACATCAACACCCACGAAGGCGGCACGCACCTGTCGGGCTTTCGCTCGGCGCTGACACGCACGATCAATTCCTACACCACGAAGAACACGCTCGCCAAGGATCTGAAGGAAAGCATCACCGGCGAGGACATTCGCGAGGGACTGACGGCCGTCATCAGCGTCAAGATTCCCCGCCCGCAGTTCGAAGGGCAGACGAAAACGAAGCTCGGGAACACCGAGGTCAAGGGCATCGTCGAAGCCATCCTCAACGAGAAGCTGGGGTCGTTCCTCGAAGAAAATCCTGGCGTCGCCAAGCGAATCGTCGGGAAGGCGATTGATGCCGCCCGGGCGCGCGAGGCGGCACGCAAAGCGCGCGACCTGGTCCGCCGCAAGGGCGCGCTGGACGGCAGCTCGCTGCCCGGCAAGCTGGCTGATTGCCAGGAGCGCGATCCCGCTCTGAGCGAGCTGTACATCGTCGAGGGCGAGTCGGCCGGCGGCTCGGCCAAACAGGGCCGCGATCGACGCTTTCAGGCCATCCTGCCGCTCAAGGGAAAGATTCTCAACGTCGAGAAGGCCCGCTTCGACAAGATGCTGGGCAGCGACGAGATCAAGACCATGATCGCGGCGCTCGGCTGCGGCATCGGCGCCGAGGACTTCGACATCGGCAAGCTGCGCTACCACCGCATCATCATCATGACCGACGCGGATGTGGACGGGTCCCACATCCGGACGCTGCTCCTGACGTTTTTCTATCGACAGCTGCCGTCCGTGATTGAAAACGGCTACATCTATATCGCGCAGCCTCCGCTGTTCCGCGTCAAGCGCGGCAAGTCGGAGACATATATCAAAGACGAGCGCGACCTGGAGCTGTATCTCATCAAGCGAGCCGCCGAAGCGCGCGTGGTTCGCATTCCGGAGACAAACACCGAAATTGCCGGGCCCGAGCTCGAGAGGCTCCTGCACAAGATGATCGCCCACCAGAAGTTTCTTCACATGGTGGAGCGGCGCGGGTTTCCCCGTGAAATCGTGGAAGCGCTCGTGGCGGCTGGCGCCGACCGGGAATACTTCGCCGACAAAGAGAAGCTCGACGGGTTGAGCCAGACGCTCAGTTCCGCGACGCGCACCGTGACGGTCCGTCGCGACGAAGAGCACAACCGCTACCAGTTGAACGTCGACGATCGATCGAACGGTTATCCGCGGCAGCACACGATCGGCGTCGATTTCGTGACGGCGGCGGACTACCGGACGCTCCTGGCCAACCGTCGCGACATGCCGGCGCTCACTGGCGAAATCGTCGTCAGCGGAGCCGAGCCTGACGGTCCGGACGTGGCGCCGGAGCCGGGTGCAGAGGCCGCGACAGACGCGGCCGCCACGACGACCCCGTCTCCTGCCGCGCGGGCGAAGAAGGCCCCGGTGGATGTCCGCCTGCATTCGCTCGACGAACTCGTGGACTACTTCCTGGATGCCGGGAAGAAGGGCGTTGCCATCAACCGCTACAAGGGCCTGGGCGAGATGAACCCCGAACAGCTCTGGGAAACGACGATGGATCCGGCGGTGCGCACGCTGTTGCAGGTGCGCGCCGAAGATCACACAGAAGCGGACCTCATGTTCACGACGCTGATGGGCGATCAGGTGGAGCCGCGCCGCAAGTTCATCGAGGACAACGCCCTCGATGTGAAAAACCTGGACGTATAGCCACTCGTGACTCGCGGTCCGTGGCTCGGTGACCGTCCACGGTTGCAAGCCGGAGTCACGAGCCACGAGTTACGAGCCACGAGTCACGCGCACGAGTCCCTAGCCCTATGACCGATACCGCCCCCGCGCATCACCCCGTCAATATCGAAGACGAGATGAAGCGCTCGTACATGGATTACGCGATGAGCGTAATCATCGGACGAGCGCTGCCCGACGCTCGAGACGGGCTCAAGCCGGCGCATCGTCGCGTGCTGTACGGCATGAAGACGATGGGCTTGTCTTCGACCCGCGGCTACCGCAAGTGCGCGAAGATCGTCGGCGAGGTGATGGGCAACTTCCATCCCCACGGCGACGCCTCCATCTACGACACGCTCGTCCGCATGGCGCAGGACTTCAACATGCGCTACACGCTGGTGGACGGGCAGGGCAATTTCGGTTCGATCGACGGCGATCCGCCCGCGGCCATGCGCTACACCGAGGCGCGGCTCGAGGCGCTCGGCGACGACATGATGACGGATCTCGACAAGGAGACCGTCGACTACGTCCCCAACTACGACGAGACCACCGAAGAGCCCACCGTCCTCCCGACGCCGTTCCCGAATCTGCTCGTCAACGGATCGGCCGGCATCGCGGTCGGGATGGCGACGAACATCCCCCCGCACAATCTCAGCGAGGTCATCGACGGCTGCATCTGGCTGATCGAGAACACGCATCTCAGGCAGGACGACGAGCCGATCTCCCGGGCCGACAAACTCAGGAATCTGATCCGCCTGATTCCCGGTCCGGACTTCCCGACCGGCGGCTACATCGTCGGGCGTGCCGGCGCCGTGCAGGCGTTCACGACGGGCCGCGGCTCGATCATGATGCGGGCGCGATCGACGACCGAGACGAACAAAAAAGGCGACCGCACGGCCATTGTGTTCACGGAAATTCCGTATCAGGTCAACAAGGCGAAGCTGATCGAGCGCATCGCCGATCTGGTCCGCGAAAAGACCATCGAGGGCATCTCCGACCTTCGCGACGAATCCGATCGCGAAGGCATGCGGATTGTCGTCGAGCTCAAGCGCGGCGAGGTGCCCGAGGTCATCCTCAACAACCTCTACAAGCACACGCCGCTCCAATCGAGCTTCGGCATCATCATGCTGGCCATCGTCGGCGGCCGGCCGAAGGTGCTCAGCCTGCTGGAGCTGGTCGAGAGCTTCATCGAGTTCCGGCGCGAGATCGTCCGCCGCCGTACCGAGTTCGAGCTGCGCAAGGCCGAAGCGCGGTACCACATCCTGGAAGGCCTGCGGATTGCCCTCGATCATCTCGACCAGGTGATCACGCTGATTCGGGCCGCGAAGACCGTGCCCGAAGCGCGCGACGGTCTGATGGTGCAGTTCGGCCTGTCGCAGCTCCAGGCGCAGGCGATTCTCGACATGCAGCTCCAGCGCCTCACGGGGCTCGAGCGCCAGAAGATCCTCGACGAGCTGGCCGAGCTCCTGAAGACGATCGAGCGTCTCCGCGCCATCCTCGCGAGCGAGCGTCTGCTCATGCAGATCATCGTCGACGAGCTCCGGGAGGTCCGGACGAAGTACGGCGACGAGCGCCGGACGCAGTTCCTGGAAGCCGAAGCCGGCGAAATCAACATCGAGGACCTGATCGCCGAAGAGGACATGGCGATTACGGTCAGCCGCACCGGCTACATCAAGCGGACGGCGATTTCGACGTATCGCAACCAGCGCCGTGGCGGCAAGGGCCGCATCGGGATGCGCACGCGCGACGAGGACTTCGTCAGCCACCTGTTCGTGGCGTCGACCCACAGCTACATCATGATTTTCTCGGACCGCGGCCGGGCGTACTGGCTCAAGGTCCACGAAATCCCGGATGTCGGCCCCGGCGGCAAGGGCAAGTCGATCGCGAATCTGGTGTCGATGGAGCAGGGCGAGCAGATTGCCGCGATGCTCGCGGTCAAGGAATTCGAGGACGACAAGTTCGTGGTCATGGGCACGCGCAAAGGCGTGATCAAGAAGACGGCGCTGTCGTCGTTCAGCAATCCGCGCGCCGGCGGCATCATCGCCATGGGCGTCGAAGAGGGCGATGCGGTGATCGCCGTGCTCGGCACCGACGGCAAGGGCGAAATCTTCATCGGCACGCACGACGGCATGGCGATCCGCTTCGAAGAGGGGGATGTCAGGCCGATGGGCCGGACGGCGTACGGCGTTCGCGGCATCACGCTGCGAGACGACGACTACGTCGTGGCGATTGAATTGGTGCACCCCGGAGGAACGCTGCTGACCGTCACCGAGCGCGGCTACGGCAAGCGTACGGAGATCGACGAGTACCGCGTGCAGTCCCGCGGCGGCGTCGGCATCATCAACATCTCAACCAGCGAGCGAAATGGACACGTGGTCGGCGTGGCCTGCGTCCAGGACGGCGATGAGCTCCTGCTCATTACCCAGCAGGGCATGATCATCCGCATGCCGACCAACGACGTCCGCGCCATCGGCCGCGCCACGCAGGGCGTCCGGCTGATCGACGTAGAGACAGAAGACGGGGTCGTGTCGGTGGCCCGCCTGGTGGAAAAGGAAGACGAGAGCGACCCGGCACAGTGAACGCCACGACCCGCAGGCCGGCCCGTTTGTCCGCGGCGATCGCGCTGGTCACGGCGCTGGCGGCGTGCGGACACAGGGCCGAGAAAGCGTTGGTCGATCAGTTCTTCTCCGCGTCACGCCTCGGCGACAAAACGGCGGCGCAATCCGTCTCGACGGTCTTCTTCGATCCCAGGGAGCAGGGCCTCGTCCGTCAGTTCACGATCAAAGGCGTGACGCCGGAGGAGGTCAGTGGCGGCGTAGCCAGCAAGAACGTGACGCTCAACGCTTCGGTCGAGTCGCCTGACGGTGCGCAGGCGGAGAAGACCATCTTCGTGACGATGCAGAGGAAGCCTGGCGCTGCGTGGATGATTACGGGCGTGATGGTGGCGGTGCCGGCTCCGCCGCCGTCACGCGATCCCTCAGCTCCACCGCGCTGACAACCCACTCGTCGCGCCTGACCAGGGACAGCACGGCCTCACGCGAATCGCGCGTCTCCTCGTCGGTTCGCGGATCGCGCGAGGTCACCTCGGCCGTGACGTAGGCGCGGGCCGTGTCGGCCTCGAGCTTCACGTCCGTGTCGATGAAATCAATGTTGGCGCCCCGGTCGGGCTTCCAGCTGGCCGCGGCCGCCATAACCGCGTCGCGTGAGGAGAGCTCGGGTCCCGATCGGCCGTTGCTGACACGGACGTCGTCCGCCAGGTACTGGCGGAGGCGGCCGAGCCTGGCGAGGCGGTCGAGGTCGGCCTCGCCGGCCGGAACCGACAGCGTGGCCGCCAGTTCGCCGAGCCGCCGCTTGACGACGCGGTTCTGGTTGAACCACCACTGGTACGAGAAATACCCTACGAGCAGCGCGAACACGACCGTGACGTACTTCAATCCGTTCGAGGTCACGCCAGCTCGAGCCTCGCGAATTTCGCGCGGAGCGTTTTTGATCCGACGGCCGCGAACCGTACGACCAGCTTGGTGTCGTCGTTCAGGGCCTCGACGCTGATGACGGTGCCCGTGCCGAACTGCGCGTGTTTGACGCGCATGCCGGGACGGAGTGATGCGCCGAGCGACTGATCCTCGTCCTCGTATGAGTAGGAGGGCTGCTCTTCCTTCACGCGGCGTCCGCCCCCGTAGGGGTTCGTGCGGAACTCGTAGTGCGGGAAGTGGCCCTGGCGGCCTCCTGAGGCCGACGAGTATGAGGGGAGCAGTCGATCGACGAGCTCCGCCGGCACCTCGTCGATGAATCGGGACGGCTCGCTCGACTGATACTCCCCGAAGACGCGCCGGCGCGCCGCGCCCGTCAGCACCAGCGTCGCGCGCGCGCGCGTCATGCCGACGTAGCAGAGCCGGCGCTCTTCCTCGAGCTCGTCCTCGTCTTCGCGTGAGCGCGAATGGGGGAACAGACCCTCTTCCAGCCCGGCCAGAATCACCGTCGGAAATTCGAGGCCCTTGGCGCTGTGCAGCGTCATCATCCAGATGCGCGCATCGCGCGTCCCCTGCTCCTCGTCCGCGTCGGAGAGAAGGGACAGGCGATCGACGAAACCGTTGAGGGACGGTTCGGCTTCTCTCCCTTCGTACTCGCGGGCGGCCGACACAAGCTCCGCGAGGTTCTCCACGCGAGCGTCGGCGTCCTCGCTCCGTTCCTCGCGCAGGTCCTGTAGGTATCCGCTGCGGTCCAGCATTTTCCCGATCGCCACCGACACGGAGTCCGAGCGCGCGATATCCGTGAGCGTGACGATCAGGTCGCGAAACACGGCGAGCGAGGCGGCCGCGCGGCCCGAAAACGCCCGGTCGTCGAGACCTCGCACGATGCGGGCCCAGAGGGAGTTGGCGGACGGCCCGGGCTGCAGGCCCACATTGAGCAGCGGGAGATCGGTGCCGTCGGAGGGCTGGAGGTTCTCGACGGTTTCCATCACGCCTTTGCCGATGCCCCGGGCCGGGACGTTGATCACCCGCCGCAGGCTCACATCATCGTGCGGGTTGATGACGAGGCGCATGTAGGCGAGGGCGTCCTTGACTTCCTTTCGCTCGTAGAACCGGACACCGCCGATGACTTTGTAGGCGAGGCCCTCGCGCATCAGCGCGTCTTCGATAGTGCGCGACTGGGCGTTGGTCCGGTACAGAACAGCGACGGTGGGCGAGCCCACGGTGGCGTCGGTGTCTCCATTGAGGGCCGCCCGCGCCGTGCGCGTGATGAAATCGGCTTCCTCGAGATCGTCGTTCCCCCGGTAATACACGATGCGATCGCCGCCCGCGCGGTCGGTCCACAGGTGCTTGTCCTTGCGGTTCCGGTTCTGGCGGATGACGGCCGATGCGGCGTCCAGGATGATCTGCGTCGAGCGGTAGTTGCGCTCCAGCTTGACGATGGCGGCTTCCGGAAAGTCCGTCTCGAAGTCGAGAATGTTCCTCAAATCGGCGCCGCGCCATTTGTAGATCGACTGATCGGGATCGCCGACCACGCAGAGATTGCGGTGGATCTCCGCGAGACGGCGAATCAGGATGTATTGGGGGCGGTTGGTGTCCTGATATTCGTCGACCATCACGAACCGGAACTGCGTGGCGTACTTGGTGCGCACGCGCTCGCTTTGTTCGAAGATGTCGACCGTTTTCAGCAGCAGGTCGTCGAAATCAAGAGCGTTGCTCGCCTTGAGGGTCGCCAGGTAGTGCGCGTAGACCTTGGCGATCTGCTCGTCGCGCCGGTTCCAGCCTGCCGCGCCGGCCACTTCGTCCGGTCCCTCCATGCGGTTCTTGGCCTGACTGATGCGCGAGAGGGCCGCACGCGGCTGGATGAAGCTGTCGTCGATCTGCAGCGCCTTGAGCGCCTGCTTGACGACCGTCAACTGGTCGGACGAATCGTAGATGACGAAGTCGCGGGACAGGCCGATCGCCGGCGCCTCGCGCCTGAGCAGGCGCGCGCACAGCGAGTGAAACGTCGAGACCCACATGCGGCTGCAGTCGGAGCCGAGGAGCGTCTCGACGCGCGTCCGCATTTCTTCCGCGGCCTTGTTGGTGAAGGTGACCGCCAGGACCTCGTCTGTACGGGCATGACCGTCGCCAACGAGATAGGCGATCCGGCTCGTGATCACGCGGGTCTTGCCGGATCCGGCGCCGGCAAGGATCAGGAGCGGCCCGCGCGTGTGAAGAACCGCTTCGCGCTGTTCGGTGTTGAGGGAGTCTAAGAACTGCATCCAGAGGTTAGAGGTTCGAGGTTAGGGACTGGAAGCACTGTATCATCGTCCAACCTCTAACCTCTAACCTCTAACCTCTAACCTCTAACCTCTTACTCGACCGTCACCGACTTGGCGAGGTTTCTCGGTTGATCCACGTCGCACCCCCGGCGGACGGCGATGTCGTACGCGAGCAACTGCAGCGGCACCACCATCACGATCGGGACGAGCAGCTCGGGAGCGCGGGGAACCTCGAGCACGACGTCGCGCTTGAGGTCGAGAATCGACGCCAGCGTGTCGTTGCCACGTGTCGTCAAGGCGATGATGGAGCCGCCTCGCGCTTTGGCTTCCTGCATGTTGCCGACCATCTTCTCGAACACGTGATCGTGAGGAGCGATGGTCACGACCGGCAGCTGTTCATCGATCAGCGCGATGGGCCCGTGCTTCATTTCACCGGCCGGGTACCCCTCGGCGTGGATGTAGGAGATCTCCTTCAGCTTCAACGCACCTTCAAGTGCAATCGGGTAGTTGATGCCGCGGCCGAGATACAGAAAGTCGGAGCGCGCATGGAAGCGGGCCGCCACCTCCTCGATTTCCGGCGCGATCTTGAGCGTGTCCTCGAGCAGCTGGGGCAGCTGGAGCAGCGCGTCGATGTGCGGCTTGGACGCTTCGGCCGTCAGGGTACCGCGGACCTGGCCGAGGCGGAGAGCGAACAGGTACAGCGCCACAAGCTGGGACGTAAAGGCCTTGGTCGAGGCGACGCCGATCTCGGGCCCGGCGTGCGTGTAGATCGTGCCGTCGGTTTCCCGCGTGGCCATGCTGCCCACGACGTTGCAGATGCTGATGCTCGAGGCGCCGTCGCGTTTGGCCTCGCGCAGCGCCGCGAGCGTATCGGCGGTCTCACCCGACTGTGTGATGACGATGGCCAGAGAGTTCGGACCCACGATCGGCGAGCGATATCGGTACTCGGACCCGTAGTCCACTTCCACCGGCACGCGCGCCAGCGTCTCGATCATGAACTTGCCGACCAGCCCGGCGTGCCACGACGTCCCGCAGGCGAGAATCGTGACCTTCTCGATGGCCCGCAGCCGTGCATCGGTGACCTTCATCTCCTCGAGAAACACCTTGCCGCTGTCCTGGGACACGCGGCCGAGGATTGTCTCGCGGGCAGCCGTGGGCTGCTCGAAGATCTCCTTGAGCATGAAGTGCTTGTAGCCGGCCTTCTCCGCCATGATCGGATCCCACAGGACGCGTTGCGTCGCCTTGGAAACCGGCCGGCCGAAGAAATCCGTGAACTCCACTCCTGTGCGGGTGACAATCGCCATCTCTTCGTCAGCGAGAAAGACCACATCGCGCGTGTGGCTCAGAATGGCGGGGATGTCGGACGCCACGAAGAATTCGCCATCGCCCAGGCCGACCACGATCGGCGGACCATTGCGAACGGTGACGATCTTTTCAGGATCGTCCGCCGAGATGAGCACCAGCGCGAAGAGGCCTCGCATCAGCAGCAGCGCGCGCCGCACGGCGTTCTCGAGACCGTCGTCCTTCATTTCGCGCTCGACCAGGTGCGCGACGATCTCCGTGTCCGTCTCGGTGACGAAGCGGTGGCCCTGCTGCTGCAGCTCGCGCTTCAAGTCCAGGTAGTTCTCGATGATGCCGTTGTGGACGACGACAATCTTGCCGGTGCAGTCCCGATGGGGATGGGCGTTCTCTTCGGTGGGACGCCCGTGCGTCGCCCAACGGGTGTGGCCCACGCCGTACTCGCCAGTCAGCGGGTGATCGACGATGACGTCCTCGAGCTTCGACAACTTGCCGGCGCTCCGCCGTAGCTCGATGGCGCCATTGCGGAGCACGGCCACGCCGGCCGAGTCGTAGCCGCGATATTCCAGACGCCTCAAGCCCTCGATCAAGACGGGAACGACGTCCTTGGGACCGATGTAACCGATGATTCCGCACATGATCTGGATCCTCTCGCTCAGCGTTTCTTCTTGCGCTCAGCCGCCCAGCCTTCGATATTCCGCTGCTTGCCCGCGCTGACCGCGAGCGCACCGTCCGGGAACGTCCTCGCGCACGGTCGTGCCGGTGCCGACGTACGCGCCCTTGCCCACTGTGACAGGCGCGATGAGCTGCGTGTCGCTGCCAACGAAGGCGCCGTCCTCAATGGTGGTCTGGCTCTTGGTGACGCCGTCGTAGTTGCAGGTGATGGTTCCTGCCCCGATGTTCACATCGGCGCCGATGCGCGTGTCGCCGAGATAACTGAGGTGCATCGACTTCGATCGGGCTCCCAGCACTGTATTTTTCATCTCGACGAAATTGCCCACGCGAGCGCGTTCCGAGACGACGACGTCCTTGCGAAAGTGGGCGAACGGTCCCACGGCCGCGTCGTTTTCGATGGTCGAGCCCGAGATCACGCAGTGGTTGAGAATGGTGACCCGATCACCGAGGTGTGAATCCACGATCCGGACCCCGCTGTGGACTTCGCACCCGCTCCCGATCGTCGTGTGTCCCTCGAGCGAGACGCCGGGATGGACGATCGTGTCCGGCCCGATCTCGACGTGCGGATCCACGTAAGTGGTGGCCGGGTCCTCGATCGTGACGCCCGCGGCCATCAGGGCCTGATTTTTTGTCTGTCTCACAATTCTGCTCACTGCCGCCAGCTCCAGGCGGCTGTTGATTCCCCGGATCTCGTCCGCGTCCGTGACCGTCAGCGTTTCGACTCCCAGTCCGCGCTCCCTGAAAAGGGCGACGATGTCCGGCAGGTAATACTCGCCCTGCGCGTTTTCTGTCGCGATTCCAGTCAGCGCCGTGAACAACCCGTCCAGGGCAAACGCGTAGATGCCGGCGTTGATCTCCGTAATTTCCCTCTCCGCCGGCGTGGCGTCTCTCTCCTCCACAATGCGAGCAATCTGCCGGCCAGCGCGCACGATTCGCCCGTATCCGTGGGGCTGTTCGAGGATCGCCGTCACCACGGTCGCCGCCGCGCCCGCCGATTCGTGCCGGTCGACCAATGATTTCAACGTCTTGGCCGAGAGCAGCGGCACGTCGCCCGACAACAGGACCAGCGTGCCCGCCGCCCCTCGGAAGACCGGCTCGGTCGTCAGCAACGCATGACCGGTGCCAAGTTGTGGCTCCTGGACCACGAACGTGACGCCCGGATGACCCACAAGGGCCGCACGGACCGAATCTGCCTGGTGCCCGACGACGAGCGTGGTTGAACGAGGCTGCAATGCTGTCGACGCCGCCAGCACGTGCTCGATCATCGGCAATCCGGCGACGCGATGCAGCACCTTGGGCCGTGCGGACTTCATCCGCGTGCCCTTACCCGCCGCCAGGATGACGACATGCAAATCGGCCATAGAAGGGGGACGGGTCGCACCTGCGGCCCCGACCCCGTAATTCAATTATCGTGCGGAACGCGGACGGAGTGGGCGGCGGCGGTCGGGGCGATAGACAGCCGGGGCCTCGAGCGCGGCCCGGAACGCGTCGTCATCCCGCACCGGGTCCAGGTCGGGGTCGGTCTTGGCGAGGGCGCGGTTTTCGGGGTTGATGGCAATCGCCCGCTCGACGTGGGCGACGGCCTCGGCGAACTCGCCGCGCTGGGCGTGTGCAACGGCGAGCATATAGAGGGCGTGATCGTTATCGGGGTCCTCGTCGCGCACCAGCCGCAGATGGGAGATGGCTTCGTCGTAGCGTCCGCCATTCAGCGCAAGCGTGGACGCGTACAGCCGCTCCTCCACCGTGTGAGGCGCTGACACGCTCGACAGGGCCTGACGCTGGCAGACGTTCAGGTAGAGCTTCACGCGCTCGTGGAGCTCCTTTTCCTCGCTGTATCGGACCAGTACCGATTCGAACAACGCCGCCGCACCGTGATAATCGTGGCGCTGCAGCTTTTCAAGACCCTGTTCGTACAGGGCGACGGCCTCGATGTAGGTCGATCGCCGTTCCGCCGCGCGCTGCGCCTGTGGCGGCGGCTGCGCCGCGGCAGGCATCTGCACAAGCGGATTCAGTCCGTCTTCCGAGCGCGAAGAGGTCGGCTGTGGCCCCGGATGGGCCTTGACCGAACGAGCTGGAGGTCGCCGCTGTTTCGCCATCAAGGTTCCTGCGCGACGCCGGGCGAATGATCCTGCCTGAAAGCCGGCTAAAGTAGCAGAAGCTTCGTAGAGCGGTCAAGCCAGCCCATTTCAGGCCGAATTCAGCGCTCGGCAAATTTATGTCATTCAGCCAATTTCTTGGCTCGCTCAATAGCGTCGTAGACTTGGTTGGGAGACATCTGGTGTCTTCGTCCCAGCTCAGCCAATGCCTTTCGTCTCGAGAGCGTCTCTGTTATCTATCAATTGACCTAGTTCTAGGAGCAACGAGCCATCGCTGACGGGGACTCGATCGGCTATTTCTCCCTTATGACCTAAATCTACAATGACCGTGAACTCGCCTCTGCCGTCCAGGGCCGCCTCGAGGACCTCGATTAATTGGTCCTCTGACCAATGATTCATGTATCTTGGTCAGCTCACGACAAACAACGATGGGACAGTCACCTATGGATACCCTGAGGTGCTGGAGCGTTTGACGAATTCTATGCGGGGCTTCGAAGAATACGACGGTGTGGCCGAGGCGGCTAAGCGTATCAAGCCATATTTTTCTGTCTTTTGACCGAGTTGGCGGAAAGCCAAGGAATGAGAACGCGCTAGTGGAGACGCCGGCTGCGGACAGCGCGGCCATTACGGCGCTTGGGCCCGGAATGGGCTCGACGCGGATACCCGCGGCGATGACCGCTCGTATCAGATGCTCCCCCGGGTCTGAAATGAGCGGGGTTCCGGCGTCAGACACGAGCGCCACGCTGTCGCCCCGAAGGAGGCGGTCGACGATCGCGGGTGTTTTCCTGGTTTCGTTATGCGCGTGCAGGCTCGTCGTCGGCGTCGTGATGGCGTAGCGGGAGAGCAGATGAGCCGTGCGGCGCGTGTCCTCGGCCGCGATGATCGCGACCTCTTGCAGGATGCGCAGCGCACGAGCGGTCACGTCCTCGAGGTTGCCGATCGGCGTGGCGACCACGTACAGCGTGCCCGGCATTCGGTGTGCGGAACGTTTATTGTACCATTGGCGGATCCCATGATCGCTTCCGAACCCCTCCCGCACTTCGTCGACGACCTGCTTTCGTATCTCTACGAAGCACATCCGACGCACGCCACGCTCGACGGCGTGCACACGCACGACGACCTGCTGGAGGATCTCAGCCGGCAGGGCATCGAGAGCACCACGCACGCGCTGTCTGGCTACCTGCGCCGGCTCGATGAAATCAACCCGGCGGGCCTGACCGAGGTGGAACGCCTCGACCACCGGATGATCGGCGCCAATCTGCGCGCCCGCATGCTGGAGTTCGAGGAAATCCGGACCTGGGAAAAGAACCCGCAGTACTACTCGGACATCCTCGCATCGAGCCTGGCGGGTCAGACACTTTTCAATCATGCGCCGGCCGAGGAGCGCGCGAGACGGGTGCTCTCGAAGCTGCGCCAGACGCCGCGGCTCATGCAGGCGGCCCGCGACAACATCACCGATCCGCCCGGCATCTTCGTCAAGGTCGGCCTCGAAACCATGCGGGGCGCACTCAAGTTCGTGGACGATGATCTGCCGAAAGCCTTTGCATCGGTGGACGACCTGCACCTGCTCGGAGACCTGGCCGACGCACAGGCGGAGGCTTCGCAGGCGATCGGCGCGTATATCCAGTACCTCGAGACGGACCTCGCGCCGCGCGCGCGGTCGTCGTTCCGCCTCGGGCGCGAAAAGTTCGAGCAGAAGCTGAAACTGGACGAGGGCATCACGCTCTCGCTCGACCGGCTCCTCGCGATCGCGACGCGCGAACTGCACGCGACGCAGGACGAATTCCGATCGGTCGCCGGCCGCATGAACGGCGGCGATCCGCTCGAAGCCTGGGCTCGTACCAAGGCCGATCACCCGCAGCCGGGAGAGCTGGTCAACGTCGCGCGCCAGCAGCTCGACGAGCTGGCAACCTTTCTCGAACGCCAGAACATCATTTCGCTGCCGGCGGGCGAGGCGATCACGGTGGCGCCGACGCCGGATTTCTACCGGTGGTCATTCGCCAGCATGTGGACGCCCGGGCCCTTCGAGGCGAAAGCGACCCGCGCGTATTACTACCTGACGGACGCCGATCCCTCGTGGCCGCCCGAACGCCAGCGGGAATACCTGCGCGACTACAACCACCCGACGCTCTGGTCCATCTCGATCCACGAGGTGTACCCGGGGCATTTCCTGCACTACCAGCACCTGCGCCGGGTCGAGTCCAAGGCCCGCAAGTCCACGCTGTTTGCCGCGGCGTCGTTTGTCGAGGGCTGGGCGCACTACTGCGAAGAGATGATGATCGAGGCGGGCTTCGCCCGGCAGCAACCGAGCGTGAAGCTCGGCCAGCTGGCGGAATCGCTGATCCGGCTCGCGCGTTTCATCGTCTGTATCAGGCTGCACGCGGAAGACATGTCCGTCGAGCAGGGCATGCGCTTTTTCCGCGACGAAGCGTTCATGGAAGAGGCGAGCGCCCGCCGCGAAGCGGAACGGGGCACGTTCGATCCGACGTATCTCGTCTACAGTGTCGGCAAGCTCATGCTGATGAAGCTGCGGCGCGATTACAAGCAGCAGGCGGGGAAGGCATTCTCGCTCAAGACCTTTCACGATTCGCTGCTCGGCAACGGGACGGCGCCGTTCTGGCTGCATCGCGCGCTCATGCTTCCGGGCGACAGCGGCGATCTTCTCGAGTAGGGTGGAATAGCCAGATGCCGTTATACGAATACGAGTGCGATGCGTGCGGGCATCGCTTCGAGGTCATTCAGAAGTTCTCGGATGCGCCGATCGACAAGTGTCCCGCCTGCGGAAGCACGGTCCACAAGCTGCAGTCGGCTCCCGCGTTTCATCTCAAGGGCACCGGCTGGTACGCCACGGACTACGCGAAGTCAGGGAGCACCGGCGAGTCGAAGGGCGGGAAAGACGGCAAGAAGTCCGAGGGCGCATCCGGCTCGGCCGACAGCAGTTCGAGCGGCGACAAACCGGCGTCGGGCGATACGAGCTCGACGACGGCTTCTTCGTCGAGCGGCGACGCCTCCACTCCGACTTCGACCGGATCGTCGAAACCGGAAACGCCGAAAACGTGAGTCGCGGGGTTACCGCTTACCGGCCGGTGTCGGCAGGTTGAGACTCGCGAGGTAGGTGGCGAACCGATCGGCGAGGTCGGGCCGCTTGAGCGCGAAGTACACGACGGCCTTCAGAAACCCGAGCTTGTTGCCGGTGTCGTGCCGGACTCCCTGGACTTCGCACGCGTAGATGGGTCTCTTCTTCAGGAGCTCGCGAAGCCCGTTCGTCAGCTGGATTTCACCTGTCCGGTCGCTCTTGGTCGCGGCGAGCGCCGGGAAGATGTCCGGGGTGAGCACGTAGCGGCCGATGATCGCCAGGTTGGAGGGCGCGTCTTCGCGTCTCGGCTTCTCCACGAGATCGCGCACCTTGAAGACACCAGGTCCAAGGCCCGCGCTCGCGTCTTCGTCCACGGCAATGACGCCGTAGTTCGAGATGTCCTCCTGCGGGACGCGTTCGACGGCCAGCACCGGCCCGTTCAACCTGTCGAAGACGTCCACGAGCTGTTTCACCGCGGGCGGTTCCGCGTCGATCACGTCGTCGGCCAGGATGACGGCAAACGGCTCGTCGCCCACCAGCTCGCGCGTGACGAGGACGGCGTGACCGAGGCCGAGCGGCTCGCCCTGCCGCACGTACGCGAAGTTGATCAGGTTCGAAATCTTGCGAATCTCTTCGAGCTGCGCGCTCTTGCCGCGGGCTTCGAGAAACGTTTCGAGCTCGACGGACACGTCGAAGTGATCCTCGATCGCGTTCTTGCCGCGCCCGGTCACCAGGATGATGTTGTCGACGCCAGACGCGACCGCCTCCTCGACGCCGTACTGAATGATCGGCTTGTCGACGAGCGGAAGCATTTCCTTGGGTTGAGCTTTTGTCGCCGGCAGGAAGCGGGTACCGAGACCGGCGGCGGGGAAGACAGCTTTGCGAACGCGGATAGCCACGAAAGAATCGTAGCAGAACATTCGGAGGGAGAGGGCATTACAATCAGGCAACATGTTGGATCCCGCATACATTCGTGACCATGTCGAGAAGGTCCGTGAAGGGCTGCGAAATCGCGGCCTCGATGCCGATAAGGTGCTCCAGGACATCGCGACGCTCGAGAGCCTGCGGAAGAGGCTGATCGGCGAGTACGAGGGCCTCAAGCGCCAGCAGAACACGTCGGGCGACGAGATCGCCAAGGCCAAGAGGCAGGGGCTGGATACGTCTCATATCCAGGAAGCCGGCCGCCTGCGCAACCAGCAGATCAAGCAGCTGGGCATCCAGCTCGACTCAATCGAACATCAGCTCGAGGCCGCGCTGCTGACGCTGCCCAACCTCCCGCACGATACCGTCCCGGTCGGGAAGACCTCGGCGGACAACCCCGAAGCGCGGCGCCACGGAGAGCCGCGTGCGTTCGACTTCGAGCCGAAGGCGCACTGGGATCTGGGAACAGCGCTCGGCATTATCGACTTCGAACGCGCCACGAAGATATCCGGCGCACGATTTTCTGTCTTGAGCGGGGCTGGCGCGCGGCTCGAACGGGCGCTCATCAACTTCATGCTGGATCTGCATACTCGCGACCACGGCTACGTCGAGGTGGAACCGCCGTTCCTCGTCAACAGCGCGTCGCTGCTGGGCACCGGAAACCTGCCGAAGTTCGAGGCCGACCTCTTCAAGATCGGCGGCGAGTGGGACCTCTATCTGATCCCGACGGCGGAAGTTCCGCTCACGAACCTGCACCGGGGCGAAATTCTCGACGGCCGTGAGCTGCCGATCCGGTACACCGCTTACACGCCGTGTTTTCGCAGCGAGGCCGGTTCGTACGGCCAGGACGTGCGCGGCCTGATCCGGCAGCACCAGTTCGACAAGGTCGAGATGGTGAAGCTGGCGACCCCGGAGCAATCGTACGACGAGCTGGAGATGCTCGTGGCCAACGCCGAAGAAGTGCTGAAACGTCTCGGCCTGCCGTTCCGGACCGTGGTCCTCTGCACCGGCGACCTCGGGTTCGCCTCGGCCAAGACCTACGACATCGAAGTGTGGCTGCCGAGCCAGAAGACCTACAGGGAAATTTCTTCCTGCAGCAACACCGAGGCCTTCCAGGCCCGCCGCGCGAACATCAAGTTCCGCGCCGGTGGAAGCGGTAAAGCCGACTTCGTGCACACGCTGAACGGCTCGGGACTCGCCGTGGGCCGAACGCTTATCGCGATTCTGGAGAACTACCAGCAGGCGGATGGATCAGTAGATATCCCGGAGGCCTTGTTGCCGTATATGGGCGGCCTGAAGAGGATAGAGAAACGTAAAACGTAAAACGGAAAACGGAGAACGCCGCGAACGTCTTGCGTCTCAGACGTTGCGCGCTTCGTGGAACGCCTTCAGCTGGATGTTGGCGTTCAGAATTACCGCGAGCCGTTCGAGCGTCCGCGCCAGGCCGGCTCCAGGCACCGTCACGTAGAATTCGTCGTCGGCGAGGCCGGTGTAGACGCGATTCCCGATACAGCCAAAGCTCGCCACCGCGCTGCCCGTGTTGCCGGCGTGCGGGATCATGGCGCACGCGGGGCGCCCGAGAATATCGCCGCCGCCGAAAATCCCCGCCGACCGCGCGGCTTCCGACAACAGCATCAGCTGGCGCGCGTTCCCGCGAAATACCACGACGTCCGGCGTAAATGTCGCGTCAGCCAGCGGCGCGTACGCGGCAATTTGCATTGGCGCCTGACGCCGTGGGATTGATGGCACCTCGTCGCCAGACAGATACTCGAGGCTCACCATCGTGCCTACGACGCTCTGGAGTTCCTGGCTCTTCTCGTCAGGCAAGGTCACGTTATGGGTGAAGGCGCCAACCGTGCAGCCGTAGTGATCCTCGGCTGTGGTGTAAAACCCGCCTTCCTCCGACGCCTGCTTCCAATAGGCGCAACCAGCCGGCAGGGCCCGATCCACGCGGGGCAGACCCGGCGGCGGCGCAGCCATGAAGGCGATCGCAACCGGCCGCCACTCCAGCTTCAACGCGTCAAGGACGTGTGTGTTCGTCATCGTTCCTCATTATGTCGCGATGTCGTGCCCTGGTGCTGTTCTGGAGGGTCAGCGTCCGCCAGTCGGCGGACGCTACTTGACCGGTGCCGGCAGGTCGGACGTGCCCATCAGGTAGGAGTCGACGCCGCGCGCACAGCTCCGGCCCTCGGCTATCGCCCAGACGATGAGCGACTGACCGCGCTGCATGTCGCCGGCGGTGAAGACGCCCGGCACGGATGTCATCCAGTTTCCGTCGCGGGCCACCGTACCACGGTCCGTCATTTTCACGCCCAGCTCGTCGAGCAGGCCGTTGCGTTCCGGGCCGACGAAACCCATGGCCAGCAGCACGAGGTCGGCGTTGATTTCGAATTCGCTGCCCGGCACGGCGTTGAAGGACATCCGGCCGTTCGTGACGACCACCTCGACCTGAGCCCCGTGCAGCTTCTTGACGTTCCCCGCATCGTCGCCGCTGAAGTGATCGGTCGAGATCGAGTACAGCCGCTCTCCGCCCTCTTCATGGGCGGACGAGACGCGGAAAATGTTCGGCCAGAGGGGCCACGGATTGGTGGCGGCGCGCGTCTCCGGAGGACGCGGCAGCAGTTCGAGCTGCCGCACGCTGCGCGCGCCCTGCCGATGCACGGTGCCCAGGCAATCGGCGCCCGTATCGCCCCCGCCGATGATCACCACATCCTTGCCCTCGGCCGAGATGAACCGGTCCGCGGCAATCGCGTCTCCTTCGCAGCGCTTGTTCTGCAGGGTCAGGTATTCCATCGCGAAGTAGATGCCCCTGAGCTCCCGCCCGGGCACCTTCAGATCGCGCGGAAGCGTCGAGCCCCCGGCCAGCACGATCGCCTCGAACCCGTTGCGCAGGTCTGCCAGCGGGACGTTGGCGCCCACGTTGGCGTTCGTCCTGAACATCACACCCTCTTCGAGCATGACGGCGAGCCTGCGCTCCAGGAACTTCTTTTCGAGCTTGAACTCGGGGATCCCGTAGCGCAGCAGTCCGCCCACGCGATCCGCGCGCTCGAACACCGTCACCCAGTGGCCGGCGCGGTTCAGCTGATCGGCGACCGCCAGCCCCGCGGGCCCCGATCCGACGACGGCCACGCGCTTGCCCGTACGGACGGCGGGCGGCCGCGGCACGACCCATCCTTCGTCGAACGCACGCTCGGCAATCGTGGCCTCGACGGCCTTGATCGTCACTGGCGAGTCGTTGATGCCGAGCACGCACGATCCTTCGCACGGGGCCGGACACAAGCGGCCCGTCCACTCCGGGAAGTTATTCGTCGCGTGCAGACGCTCGCTCGCGGCTTCCCACCGATCGCGATAGACGAAATCGTTCCAGTCGGGGATCAGGTTGCCGAGCGGACAACCCTGATGACAGAACGGAATCCCGCAATCCATGCACCGCGAGGCCTGTGCCCGCAGGTCGGATTCCTGGTACGGAAGATACACCTCGCGCCAGTCCCGCAGCCTCTCGGCGACCGGGCGATAGGGCTGCTTCAGCCGGTGAAACTCGATGAACCCGGTCGCCTTACCCATGTACGACCTCGGAGGCGACCGCGTCGACGTTCGACAGCACGACAGGTTCGAGCTTGACCGCGCCGAACAGGGACTTGCCCTCGAGCGCGCGCTTGTAATCGCGGGGCATGACCTTCACGAACCGCCTGGCTGTCGCGGACCAATCGGTCAGCAGGCGCGCCGCCAGGGTGCTGCCCGTCTGCTTCACGTGCCGCTTGAGCAGCTCCATCACCAGTTCGACATCCTCGGCGCGATCGAGCGGATCGAGGTCGACGAATTCGGGGTTGCACCGCCGGGAGAACGAGCCGTCCGTATCCAGCACGTAGGCCACGCCGCCGCTCATCCCCGCGGCGAAGTTGCGTCCCGTCCTCCCGAGCACGACGACGCGGCCGCCTGTCATGTACTCGCAGCCGTGATCGCCGACGCCTTCCACCACGGCGACGGCGCCGCTGTTGCGCACGGCGAAGCGCTCGCCGGCGACGCCCCGGATGTAGGCCTCTCCGCTCGTCGCGCCGTACAGCGCCACGTTACCGACGATGATGTTGTCCTCGGGCACGAACGTCGCCGTGCGAGGCGGAAAGATCACCATGGTCCCGCCGGACAGTCCCTTGCCGACGTAGTCGTTCGCATCGCCCTCGAGCGTGAGCGAGATACCGCGCGGCACGAACGCGCCGAAGCTCTGGCCGGCCGAGCCCGTGAACCGGATCCGAATCGTGTCGTCGGGCAGGCCGTCGCGGCCCCACCGGCGGGTCAGCTCGGAGCCGAGCATCGTGCCGACGGTGCGGTTGACATTCCGAATCGTCCGCTCGATCGACACCGGTTTTCGATCGTCGAGCGCCGGACGGCATGCGGCGATCAGCTCGTTGTCGAGCGCGAGCCCGAGGCCGTGGTCCTGCGAGATGAGCGCCCGCCGCGACGATTCGGGCGGCAGCGCCGGGTCGTGCAGGATCGCCGAGTAGTCGAGGCCGCGCGCCTTCCAATGGTCGACCGCCGGGTTGACGTTCAATCGATCCACCCGTCCGATCATCTCGTTCATCGTCCGGAAGCCCAGCTGCGCCATGTACTCGCGCACTTCCTCGGCGATGAATCGGAAGAAATTCTCGACGAACTCCGGCTTGCCGCTGAACTGCTTGCGTAATTCGGGATCCTGCGTGGCCACGCCGACCGGGCAGGTGTTCAGGTGGCAGACGCGCATCATGATGCAGCCCGAGACGACGAGCGGCGCCGTCGCGAATCCGAATTCCTCCGCGCCCATCAGGGCCCCGATCACGACGTCCCGGCCGGTCTTCATCTGGCCGTCCACCTGCACGATGATGCGATCGCGCAGGCCGTTGAGGCGCAACACCTGCTGCGTCTCGGCGAGGCCGAGCTCCCACGGCACGCCGCCGTGCTTGATCGAGGTCAGCGGCGACGCACCGGTGCCGCCATCGTGCCCGGAGATCAGCACGACATCCGCGTGCGCCTTGGCGACGCCCGCGGCGACGGTGCCGACGCCGGCCACCGCGACGAGCTTCACGGAGATGCGGGCACGGGGGTTCGAGTTCTTCAGATCGTGAATGAGCTGCGCCAGGTCCTCGATCGAATAAATGTCGTGGTGCGGCGGCGGCGAGATCAGGCCGACGCCAGGCGTGGAGTGGCGCACCTTCGCAATCCACGGGTAGACCTTGTGGCCCGGGAGCTGGCCGCCCTCGCCGGGCTTGGCGCCCTGCGCCATCTTGATCTGCAGATCATCGGCGTTGACGAGGTACTCGCTCGTGACGCCGAACCGCGCGGACGCGACCTGCTTGATCGCGCTCCGGCGCGAGTCGCCGTTGGCGTCCAGCGTGTAGCGCGCCGGATCCTCGCCACCCTCGCCCGTGTTCGATTTCCCGCCGAGGCGGTTCATCGCGATCGCGAGCGTCTCGTGTGCTTCCAGGCTGATCGAGCCGTACGACATCGCGCCGGTCGCGAAGCGCTTGACGATCGCGTCGACCGGCTCGACTTCGTCGATCGGAATCGGTTCGGCCGCCGGCCGCAGCTGCAGCAATCCGCGCAGCGTGGCCAGCCGCGTGCTCTGGTCGTCGACGAGCTTCGTGTACTCCTTGAAGATCGCGTACTGACCGCTGCGGGTCGCGTGTTGCAGCTTGAACACCGTGTCGGGGTTGAACAGGTGGACCTCGCCGTCGCGCCGCCACTGGTACTCGCCGCCCCATTCGAGATCGGGCTGGCCGACCGGGCGCACCGGGTACGCCTGACGATGACGGGCGGTCACTTCGTCGGCGATGACGTTGATGCCGACGCCGCCAACCCGCGATGCGGTCCACGTGAAGTATTTGTCGACGAACGCCTTGTCGAGGCCGACGGCTTCGAAAATCTGCGCGCCGCAGTAGCTCTGCAGCGTCGAGATGCCCATCTTGGACATCACCTTCAGGATGCCCTTGTTGAGCGCGTGGATGTAGTGCTCGACCGCCTGCGCATGCGTCACGCCGCCGATCATCTGCAGACGGATCATGTCGTCGAGCGTCTCGAAGGCCAGATACGGATTGACCGCTCCGGCGCCGTAGCCGAGCAGCAGCGCGCAGTGGTGCACTTCGCGGGCGTCGCCGGTCTCGAGCACCAGGCCGCACCGCGTGCGGCTGCCGCGCCGGACGAGGTGATGGTGCACGCCTGCCGTCGCCAGGAGGCTCGGAATCGGCGCGCGTTCCCGGTCGGCCCCGCGGTCCGACAGGATGAGAATCGTGTAGCCGGCTTCCACCGCCGCGCTCGCCTGGCGCTTGAGCTGGTCCATGGCGTGCTCGAGGCCGGCGCCGCCCTGGCGCGGATCGAACAGCATCGGGAGCGTAATCGCCTTGAAGCCGGGCTCGTACACGTGGCGCAGCTTCGCCAGCTGCGAGTTGTCGATGACGGGATACTTGATGCCGATCTGGCGGCACGATTCCGGCCGCGGATCGAGCAGGTTGCCTTCCGGCCCCACCGTCGATCCCATCGTCGTCACCAGCTCCTCGCGGATCGCGTCGAGCGGCGGGTTGGTGACCTGGGCGAAGCCCTGGCTGAAGTAGTCGTACAGCAGCCGCGATCGATCCGACAGCACCGCCAGCGCGGTGTCCGTGCCCATCGACCCGATGGCCTCTTCGCCGTTGGTCGCCATGGGCGCCAGCAGCAGCCGCAAATCTTCCTGCGTGTAGCCGAACGTCTGCTGACGCTTGGTCACGGTCTCGTGACTCGGCGCGGGAAGATACGGCGCCTCCGGCAGGTCTTCGATGTCGACCAGATGTTCGGCCAGCCAGCGCCCATAGGGCTGCGCCGACGCCAGCTCTCTCTTGATTTCCTCGTCCGAGACGATGCGGCCCTTGGCGGTGTCGACGAGGAAGATGCGGCCCGGGTGCAGGCGCTCCTTGACGACGATGTCCGCGTCGGGGATGTCGAGCACGCCCACTTCCGAGGCCATGACGACCAGGTCGTCCTTGGTGACGTAATAGCGCGACGGCCGCAGGCCGTTGCGATCGAGCACCGCGCCGATGAGCGAGCCGTCGGTGAACGCAATCGACGCCGGGCCGTCCCACGGTTCCATCAGCGAGGAGTGGTACTCGTAGAACGCCTTGAGCTCCGGGTTCATCGTCTCGTGCGCCGACCACGGCTCCGGAATCATCATCAGGATGGCGTGCGGCAGCGACCGCCCGGCCATGTGGATAAATTCGAGCACGTTGTCGAACGTCGCGGTGTCGCTGCCGCCTTCACGGATGATCGGCAGGATCTTCTTGAGGTCGTCGCCGAACACGTCGGATTCGAGCAGCCCTTCGCGAGCGCGCATCCAGTTGATGTTGCCGCGCAGGGTGTTGATCTCGCCGTTGTGCGCGATGTAGCGGTACGGGTGCGCCAGCGGCCACGACGGAAACGTGTTGGTGCTGAAGCGCTGGTGCACGAGCGCGAGCGCCGACTCGACGTCGGGATCGGTCAGATCGGGAAACGTCGGCTGGATCTGGTCGGCGGTCAACATCCCCTTGTAGATGAGCGTGCGCGACGACAGGCTGGGGATATAGAACATGTGGCGCTCCGTGAGCGCCAGCTTGTCGACCTCGTGCTCGATGCGCTTGCGGATCACGTAGAGCTTGCGCTCGAAGCGCAGCGGATCCGCCTGCAGCGAGGCGCGCCCGGGGGTATCGCCGCCGTAGCCGACAAACAACTGTTCGACGACCGGCATCACGGCGGCGGCGGACGCGCCGAGCACGTGCTGCGTGGTCGGTACCGGCCGCCAGCCGAGGAACGTCTGGCCTTCGTCGCCGACGATGCGCTCGATGAGCGCGCGCAACTGCCGGCGCTCGTCGGCGTTGCGCGGCAGGAAGATGTTGCCGACGCCGTACTGGCCGGCGGGCGGCAGGCCGATGCCGAGGGCGTTGGCGGCCTTGCGGAGAAACCGATCGGGCGGCTGGATCAGGATGCCGGCGCCGTCGCCGGTGTTGGCCTCGCTGCCGCACGCGCCGCGGTGCTGGAGGTTGATGAGCACTTCCAGCCCGCGCTCGACGACCGCGTGCGAACGGACGCCCTTGATGTTGACCACGAACCCGACGCCGCAGGCGTCATGTTCATAGCGCGGGTCGTACAGGCCCTCGGCCTGTGGGGGCGTCAAGCGAATCGGATGAGCCATGGCTGCGTCCTCGTGCACAGCGTTTATCCCTTATCTGCAATTAGAAGTGAAATACAATGATCACATTGGAAGCATAACAAAAACAGATGGGTCGACAGGGAGGCCTCCCGTCCCGCCCGGAGCCGGCCCTCCGCGGTCGAGCCTGTTGCCGACGATCTTGTGACCATCATCTGGATCCCCTACAAGATCGTTGAAGGCGGCCGCCGGCCCTCTTCGAAAACCAGCGAAATATGGCCTGAAAACGCACGTTCCCGCGACCCAGGCGTGGTGTGCCTCTTGCTCCCCGTCCCTGTGCATGATGCCGGCCACCACAGTGGCACATCGTTGTAAAAGCCGCGCGACCGGCGAGAAATTGCCGGGACGGCCGTCAGGACAGCGATCGCCGGCCTGCTCAATCTGCTCTAATCTAAGACCCCAACATGATCGCGGACGGCGAACGTGGGATCTCTTAAGGGTGCGCGCGTGGCGGTGCTTGAGGCGCGGATGAGCGTCGAGCTGGCGGCCATGGTCACACGATTTGGCGGGGTTCCCTGCTCGGCCCCGGCCGTCCGCGAGACACCGCTCGAACAGCCCGAAGACATCAGCGGCTTCATTGACGCCTTGTGCGACGGCCGTTTCGCGGTCGTCGTCCTGATGACCGGCGTCGGCGTGACGGCGCTGCTGCGGGAGGCCGAACGGCTGGGTCGCTACTCGGCCGTGATCGACGCGCTGCGGAAGACGACGACGGTGTGTCGTGGTCCGAAACCCGTCGCGGTGCTGCGCCGCCACGACGTGCCTGTCGGCATCACGGCTGCCGAACCTCACACGACGACCGAGCTGCTGCAGGCGCTCGCGTCCATCGACGTTGCCGGCAAAACCATCGGATTTCTACATTACGGTGAGCGGAACGAGACGGCCGCCGACGGCTTGCGGGCTCGTGGGGCGACGGTCGAGGAAGTCTGTCTCTACGAATGGCGCCTGCCCGAGGATCTCGCGCCACTCGAGCGCCTCGTGGACGAGATTGTCGAGGGCCGGATCGATGCGCTCGTCGTCACCAGTCAGGTTCAGTGCCGGCACCTGTTTGAAGTCGCCGGCCGGCTCGGCAAGCGTCAAGCGCTGACCGACGCGCTCAACGCCAGGGTTGTGGTCGCGGCCGTTGGCCCGGTGTGCGCGTCCGCGCTCCGAGCCGTCGGCGTCATTCCCCACGTGCAACCCGCCCACCCCAAGATGGGTGCCATGATGATCGCGCTCGCGGACTACTACGAGCTCACAGGACGCTGAGAGCTTCCGGAAAAACTCCGCGCGCCCTAGAGCGCGTCGCGTTCGCCGGTGCGGATACGGTAGGTCTGCTCGACCGGCAGGACGAACACCCGGCCGTCGCCGATTTCACCGGTGCGCGCCGCCTGCACGATCGCCTTGATCGCATCGTCGGCCGCCGAGTCCGCCACGACCACCTCGACCTGCATTTTCGGCAGCAGGCTGACGTTGTATTCCTTGCCGCGGTAGATGGCCGTGTGGCCCTTCTGCTTGCCGTGGCCACGGACTTCGGTCACGGTCATGCCCGAGATTCCGAGTTTTTCGAGCGCGTCCTTAACTTCGTCCACTTTGTTCGGGCGGACGATGCTTTTAATAAGCTTCATGATCTCCCTCCAGCATGCGTTGCAGGTTCGCCGACAGCTCGAGCGTGTCCCCATCGGACAGCTTGGCCCCTGCCTTGGTAATGTGAAACACGTCGATGGCCCGGTGACCCTCCGTCGCAATCAACACGAGGTCGATTTCACAGCCGTTCTGAGAGATGACGCGGCTGATCCGGTAGAGCAACCCGAGCGCGTCGTCGGCGATGATGTCGAGAATCGTATACCGTCTGGACGCCTGATTGTCACAATGTACGACGGGCTTGACCCTGAGCGCCCTTCGATGGAAAAGGCTCTCCTCACGTCCCCTCAGCCGGGCGTGCACGCTGGCACGTCCGGACACGACCTCCTCCAGCACCTGGAATATCTGGTCGCGGGCCTTGGCGTTGAGCGCGAGAAACCGCTCCTGGTCCGTGAACTGGAACACGTCCAGCACCAGCCCGTTGGGGTTGGTCATCGCGTGCCCGCGCAGGATGTCCATGCCGAACGACGACAGGACCCCTGAAATGTTCGAAAACAGGAACGGCTTGTCGAGGGTGACGACCGTGAGCTCCCAGGACGAGCCTTTTTCTTCGAGCCACAGGTGCACTTCGTCCGGGTTGATGTTGTGCGCCAGCCGGACGTGACGGTAGATGGCGTCCCGATCGAAGAGCTGCAGGTACCGGCGCGGAAGGCCGGCCAGGAAGTGCGCGATGTCGTTTTCCGAGAGGTCAGAAGGCCGGTTCGCGAGCAGGTCGGTGTTGGCCGCCAGGTTCGGCTCGATCAGCTCGTCGCCGTAGCCGAGCGTCAGGTGATTGTAGGTGTCCACGAACAGACGCCAGAGCAACTCGGCCCGCCATGGAGTGAGCGTCTCCAGACTGACGGCTTCCACGTCGGCCAGCGTCATCAGGCAGAGCATCCGCAACCGCTCTTCGACGCCGACGAGAGCCGCGAACGTCCGGACGATTTCTGGATCTTCGGTGTCCCGGCGGAAGGCGACCTGGGACATCGCGAGGTGATTGGCGATCAGGAACTCGACGGCGGCGCGCGCCTCAGGCGCCAGACCAAGCCGATCGAACATCTCGCGCGCCATGCGCACGCTTTCGGACGCGTGGTCCTCGTCGCGCCACTTGCCGACGTCGTGCAGCAGCAGCGCGAGCACGAGGAGCTCGGGCGCCTGGAGATCCTGGAGCAGCGACGAGAACCGCTCGCGATCCGGCGACGAGCGCGTGGCCAGCCGCTCGAGGTTCTTGATGGTGAGGAGCGTGTGCTCGTCGACCGTGTACTTGTGGAAGAAGTCGCGCACGACGCGATAGGTGATCGCCTGGAACGGTGGGAACATCCGCCCCAGGACGCCGCAGTCGTGCATTTCCGACAGGCGCGCATACAGACCGGCGCCTGGCCTGAGGAAACGCATGAGCGCGGAGACATGCGCGGGCGTCGGGAAGAAATCCTCGACGCGAAACCGCTCGGCGTGCTGCCGCATGATCGCCAGCGCCGGATCCGACACCCCGCACTTGCCGTCGATCGCCGCCTGGAAGGCCGCGAGCCACGTCGCCGGCTGGACAGCAGCCTGGCGGGCGTCGATGAAGCAGACGCCGTCTGGTGTCTGCCCGAGATTGGGACCGACTGGCGTCGGGGCCGCCTTGCGGATCCAGCCGAGCGTGCGCATGACAATGCGCGCGTGGCGGAAGTAGTCGCTCATCAGCCGCTCGACGCGCTGCTGGGGAAACGCGCCCGGATACCCGAGGATCTCGGCGGCCTTTTCCTGCAGGGGGTGGCTCAGCGTATTCGAGTTGCGCTTGGTTTCGAGGTGCAGGATCGACCGGACCCGCAGGAGAAAATCCTCCGCCTCGTCCAGGCGCGCGAGATCTTCCGGCCCCCGCCGGAGCAGCGACGGATCCGTGAGCGCCGCAATCCACCGCATGGCCGTGAGGTCGCGCAGCGCGCCGGGCGCTTCCTTGACGTCGGGTTCGAGCTGGTAGAGCGTCGAGTTGAAGAGCGCGTACCGGTCGTCGATCAGAGTATTCAGCGCGCCGACAACGTGCGCGTGCGTGCCGGCGTGGTGGAAGGCCGCCTCGAAGCGGCGGTAGAGCGCCAGATCCCCGGCGACCGGCCTGGCATCGACCAGCGCCATGAGAAATTCGGGGTTGTCCACTTCCAGGCGCGCCAATTCATCGATCTCACGGACCTGGTGGCCGACAACCAGGCCCAGATCCCACAGCGGATGCAGAATCGCGCGAAGGAGTCCCTCCTCGGGCTGACCCAGGCGGCCGCCGAAGAGCACGAGGAGATCGATGTCCGAGTGGAGGCAGAGCTGTTTCCGGCCGTACCCGCCGATGGCCACAACTGCGACCGGCTGTTCGATTCGGGCCGCGGCGGCCAGCAACTGGCGGAGCAGGGCGTCGAACCGCTCCGAGTAGCGGGCGAGGGCCGCGCGTCCGCCATGGCCCAGCACGATGTCGTCGCACAGCTCGCGCCGCGCCTCGTCCAGCAGCTGGGCGGGGAGGCTCGCCGGGGTCGTCGTATTGCGCTTGTCGACTGAGCCGGTGTCCACGTCCGACATGGGTGGGGCGCTACCTCCGATAGAGGGCAACCCGGTGCCCCTCATAACTTACACCGGGTTGCGCCCCTGCCCCATCTCGGCGTGCCGTCAGGACTTGGAACTGAACGAGTAGAGCAATCCGAACGAAATCGAGTGCTGGCTGGATTTCAGCGCCCCGGTGTCGCTCGTGAAGACGTTCTGGTCGGAGAAGTCGCCGCGATATTCAATCCGCCACAGGAAGTTGTCGGCGCCCTTGAGCTCCAGCGTGGTCGTGAACTCCTTCAAGTTCTGCTTGACGCCGGTCATGAACTGGTCGCCGTCGCTGTACGTACTCCTAGCGCGGCGTGACCGAGGCCTTCTTGCCCGAGAATTTCGCGTAGAGCGCCACGCCCGACCAGCCTGCGCCGCCGTCTGAACCGAAATCGAAATTGCCCATCAGAGCGAACTTCGGGCTCGCCGTGTAAGTGAGTACGGTGTCCGACAAATTTCGCGTCGTCGCGTTGTCGGCTGTTTCGGGGCCCACGATGTAGTTCTCGATGATGGAGAACTCGCCGCTCGGTTTGAGCGTGGCCGACGCCATGAACGTCTTGCCGGAGTTGTTTTCCTGGACGTTGTTCCACCCGTTGACGAGTCCGACCATGAACGAGACCTTGTCGTTGGCCGCGTAGTTCATGCGCAACCCCGCGTGATAGTACGGGATTGCGAGCGCGAACAAGAGCGAGCGGCTGTAGTTCCAGTTGTCCTTCGCCTCGATGACCTCCGCGCCGGCGTTGGTGACGAACTTGCCGAAGTCGAACTGGGCCTTGCCCGCGAGGAAGCTGCCGTACGCTTCCTCGACGTTCACGAGCGGTCCGCCGGGCTCGGCGAAGGCGATCAGGTTCGAGGCGGCCGGCCCGTAGTTCAGGCGCACCTTGTACCCGACGGGCGAATCGGACGCCGGCGTCTTGGCCACCCAGATTTCCGCCATGTTGAGCGTGAAGGCGTTGTGCTTGGTGTCGAAGTTCCTATAGAGGCCGTCGCTTTTCGTGGAGAAGTAATCGTAGTAGCCGTCGACCAGGCCTCCGATTTCCGTACCCTTAAAGAAGTTCAGCGTGACCTTGTCCGGGTCGGGCGGCGGCGGAGTTGCGTCGGCGGGCTTTGCCGGGTCCTGGGCGGCCGCCTGACTCGCCGTGCCAGCGACGAAGACACATGCCGCCAGACCGAGGGCGACTCTTCGAAGCCACGTGCGCTGATGAATACCGATGATCATTGCCACTCACCTCCGTGCAGCCGCGCGTCGATCGGCCGCGGGTGCGGGAAAAAACGGACGACGGATCCGTGTAGGGCGATGACAAAGCAAGATGGACGCCACGCGTCGCCGCCAACAACAATTCGCAATCGCGCGAAAAACGCTCGTGAATCGCCGCGCGCTCGAATCGGCCACCGGCGCCTCCTTCGCGCCTGACGACATTTATGTTGTATTTGAGTCCATTCGGGACGCAAATGTCAGATCTTGTTCCGGCGCCCCGAACGGCCCAGTCCGGCTCCTGACCACAAAAGAAACATTTATGTTACAAGTCGTAGATTTGGCGACAGAAACGTTGTAGTAGTGGGCAGCGCTCCTACTTTGGTGAATGGCCCTCGCGCCGAACTCCCTAAAAAGACCCGCAAATTCGCGTCTGCCGTTTCGCAGGTTTTGGCTTCGCCCTTGCAGAATCGCGCACGTCTGAGGGCACGGGCTGTGTTCCGTCTCGCGTGCCCAGTACCAGACGTTCTTACAGCCGTACAGATCGCGCCCGTTCGGCGGCGAACCGGGACGCGAAGGAGGGCAGGATGGGGTTCGTCGGACTCATTGTCACGTTCGTAGGTTTTCTGATCGCGGCCGGCAGCGTCGGCATCATGTCGAGCACGGGGGGCCGTCTGGTCCTGGTGCTCGTCGGCATCGCCGTCAGCCTGTTCGGCATTCTCGGCCTCATCAACCCGAGTTACCAGAAGAACGCTGTCTGGAAGAAGTAACGACATGGAAGTAACGACATGGAGAGGATGCGAATCATGAAGAAGGTGTTGCTCGCCTTTTCGATCACATGGTGCCTGGCCCTTGCGGGGATTGCCTACGCGCAGGCGCCTGCGGCCGCGCCGCCCGCGCCCGCTCCGGCGGCGGCACCCGCTCCGGCGCCGACCCCAATCACGGACGCCGATGTCAAAGACACCCCGACGCCAAAGCCGGAAGAGAAGGCTGCCGGAGATCCGGCCGGAACGGTTACCGGCACGGCCGCTGATATTCCTGTCGGCGACATGAAGAAGGGCTTGACGATTCAGGACGTCGTCAGCGCCGTCGGCCAGAACCTGATCGCCACCAACTTCGTGTGGACGCTGGTCACCGGCTTCCTCGTCATGTTCATGCAGGCCGGCTTCGCCATCGTCGAGACGGGCCTCGCGCGGGCGAAGAATTCAAACCACACCATGATGATGAACTTCATGGTCTACGGCGTGGGCATGCTCGCCTACTGGTTGATAGGCTTTGCCATCCAGGAAGGCGGCGTCGGCGCGGTCGCGAACCTCGGTGGTACCGCCCCGCTCAACGGCGAGTTTGCGATACATGTATTTGGTAAGGACTGGGGCCTCTTCGGCACCAAGGGGATCATGCTGGGCGGCGCCACCTATGACGTCGGCGTCATGGTGATGTTCCTCTTCCAGATGGTCTTCATGGACACCGCGCTCACCATCGTGACCGGCACGGCGGCCGAGCGCTGGAAGTACTCGGCGTTCATCATCTCGTCGTTCATCATGGGCGCCTTCACCTACCCCTCTTCGCCAACTGGGCGTGGGGCGGCGGCTGGCTCGCGACGCTCGGCAGCGGCTACGGCCTCGGCCATGGCTACGCGGATTTCGCCGGTTCCGGCGTCGTCCACTCCGTTGGCGGCGATCACAGCGCTGGCGATGGCCATCATCATCGGGCCACGTATCGGGAAGTTCCGCCGCGACGGCACGCCCAACGCCATTCCGGGGCACGACATCGTGATCGTGCTGCTTGGCTGCTTCATCCTGGCGTTCGGGTGGTTCGGGTTCAACCCGGGTTCGACCCTCGGCGCGGCGGCCAACGGCAATCTCCGCATCAGCTCGGTCGCCGTCAACACGATGCTCGCCGGCATGGCCGGATCGTTCGCGGCGATGTACTACATGTGGATCCGGTACGGCAAACCCGACGCATCGATGACCGGCAACGGCCTGCTCGCCGGCCTGGTGGCCATCACCGCGCCCAGCGGTTTCGTCAATCCGATGGGATCCGTGATCATCGGCCTCATCGCCGGCGTGCTGTGCGCGCTGTCCGTTGAATTCGTCGAGCGCAAGCTGAAGCTGGACGATGTGGTCGGTGCGATCTCGGTGCATGGAACGAACGGCATCTGGGGCGTGATATCGGTCGGTCTGTTCGCCGACGGTAAGAGCAACTTCGGCGGTGCCTGGAACGGCGTGCCTGGTTCGGTGACCGGCTTGTTCTACGGCGACGCAGGACAGCTCGTCGCGCAGCTCATCGGTGTCGCGACCCTGATCGGCTTCGTCTTCTCATTCAGCTTCTTCCTGAACATGATCCTTGAAATGGTCTGGGGTCATCGCGTGTCGGCGAAAATCGAGCTCGAAGGCCTCGACATGCCCGAAATGGGCGCGCTGGGCTATCCGGAGTTCGCCCTGAAGCCCGAACCGGTCCTGGCGGATTGAGGGACGCTGTCATGTCCAACGCGCTCGTTGTGACGACGACGAACACACCGGTAGCGCCGCAGGGTCCTGCGGCGCTGCCCCCGGTTCCGTGGCGGGACGTCTACGACGTCTCGTCCGCGGATCTCGCGGTCTACATCCGGCAGCTGGAGCAGGCGTGCCTGGATAACCCGCGGTCCGCCGACCTGCGCACGTGCCTCGGCATGGCGCACGCGGTGAACCTCGACGTCTACAAATCGATGGACGCGCTCGAAGACGCGCGAGCGGTCGATCCGGAAAACTTCTGGGCGCAGCTGAAATACGGCGAACTGCATTACAGGCTGCGCGCGCTCAATAGAGCCGAGGAGGAAACGCGCCGGGCCACCGAGCTTGCCGCTAATCCGCTCCAGCTGGCGGTGGCCCGCCGGCAGATGAAGGAGATTCGAGCGCTCCAGCACACGGCTGTGCGCAACGTCCACTGGACGAAGCCGTTGACCGTGCCGACCCTGGTGCTTTCCGCGATGATCGCGGCGGTGTTCGTGATTATGATGTGGAAATGAAATGGAAGTTCTTTCTGGGGTCCTCCATTCTCGTCGCCGGCCTGCTGATCAAGTTCGGCGCGCCGCTGGTTCCGGTGGCCATCGGGATCGCCGGCGCGGCGTTCATCACCTGGAAAAAGCTGCAGAGTGAATAACCCCGTCCCGCCGCCGCCGGCAGTCGTCATGCTGCCGGGGCGGTGGTTTCTCACAGGCTGCGCCGCCGCAGCCGTCGCCATTCTCATCATCGGCCGCCTCACGCCGTTGCCGCTCTGGCTGCTGGCGACCGAGGTGCTGGCGACCATCCTCGGGTTGTTCGCCTTCGGTTCCTTCAGATATCAGATTCACAAGAACGCCCTGACCTACGGCATGCTGCTCGTCATCGTCGCGACCTTCTGCGGGCTCGCGACGTCGACCTGGCACACCCAGATCGCCGAGGCGGGCTGGGGGACGTGGATCGGACAGCACCTGCTGTCGTTTCACGGTCTCGACGACCTGATTCACGCCGACACGATGCTGTTCATTCTCGGCCTGACGCTGATGGTGTCGGTGATCGCGCAGACACGGCTGCTCGAAGGCATCACCTTCCTTCTGCTCCGGCGGTTCGACGGCTTCATCATGCCGACGATTATCTCGGTGACGGCCGTGGTCGCCTTCGTGTCGGGCGTGCTCGGCGGCGTCTCGATGATCGGCCTGACGATCCGCACGCTGGTCATCATCCTGATGCTGGCGGCGGCGCCCGTGTCGGCGGTCCGGTACGCCGTCATGGTGTGCACGGCGGTGACGACGATCTGCGGCGTCTGGTTCGCTTACGGCGAGCCTCCGAACCTGATCATGAAGGCGAACCTGTCGCCGTTCCTGACGAATACCTTCTTCCTGGTGTATTGCGGGCCCATCGGCGTCGCCAGCTACCTCGTCGTCGCGAGGCAGCTCCGACAAAAGCTCGGGCGCCAGCGGATCAAGCTCGACGAGATGGACGTGATCGACGCCAACGTCGAGGACGTGCGCTTCCTGCAGGCCAGCCGCCACGGCGAAGTGCTCATCCCGATCGAGCTCGTCGAGGATTTCGCAAGCGAACTATCAGGCCGCGCCGAAGCCGTGGTCCAGAGGCTGCGCAACGGCGAGCCGCTCGGCCTGGCCATGGTCCACGAGGACGTCGAAGTGGGGGCGCGCCGGCTCCTGCTCGGGCACTACGTCACGGACGAGCTCGCCGACGGTCTCGATCGCCACTACCTGTACGCCGCGGCAGGCGACGACGAGAGGGCCTTCATGGCCGAGCAGGCGGTGGACGAAGTGCTGGCATCCATGGCGCAGTCCCGCCAGAAGGCGCAGAAGATCGCCGTGCTTTCCCTCGTGCCGTTCATCGTATTGCTCATCGTGCACGGCATCTGGGAAGAGGTTCCGCTGTTCGCCGCGTCGTTTGCGGGATTTGCGTCCGCGCTGCCGGCCGTCTGGAAGATTCCCAACATGCGCCGGCTGGCCATGCGCGAAACGAAGCTCGAGTACGCCGAGTACTACTTTCTGTTTCCGCTGTTTGTGTCGATTACACTGCTGACGAGCGCGGGCTTCTTCGACGTCATGCAGAGCCTGATTCACACCGGCATCCAAACGCTCGGTCACGCGCACGTCGCGTTCGCGCAGTTTCTCGGCGCCACATTCCTCTCGGCCATCCTCGACAACAACATCGTCGCCGACTTTGCGTCGCGCGGTCTTCACGGCCTGGACCTGCGAGTGCTGCAGTTCTTCGCGATGGCGCAGATTTCCGGCTACGCGCTCGGCGGCTGCTGGACGCACATCGGCTGCGCGCAGTCCGTCGTCGCCTACGCGTTCATCCAGCGCGACGTGGACGCGCAATACACGCCCGTCCAGTGGATCAAGGAAATGACGCCGGTCATCACGCAGATTCTGGTGTTGATGGGTGTCCTGATTTACGCGGAGAGCTTCATCCTCAGGCTGTTCTGACGCTGTTCCCGATTGCGGGCTCTTACCCGACGTGCACGCGCGGACGGCGCAGGGGATCGGTCTCGAACTGGCGAAGCACTTCACGCGTGACCGGCGCGGTGTCGCCTTCTCCGAACGCCAGGAACTTCAGCAGGTACGTGATCGGGTTGCCTTCCGTCCAGCCGAAGTACACGTGCGGAATCTGCCCCGTCCGATCGCGGATGTAGATCAGCAGGGCCGCGATGGCGTTGGGGATCGCCGCGCTGCTGCAGCGCAGGACGCGGTACGGGCCCACGCAGACACCCTGCACCATCAGGATCTCGCTGAACTGCGACGTGTCGCCCGGGCTGACTTCGAGAAACAGCACCGCATCGCCGGCGGGCAGGTGGTGTGTGTCGGATGCTTCCGCCAGCTTCGCCTGATACTCGCGAAGCGAGCCGTCGCCCGGCCGGTGGGCGATGATCCGGACCGCCTCGCCCGGGTGCTCGGCCGACTCGATGAACTGCCCAGCCGTCTCGTCGGGTTTAATCCCGGTGACTCGCAGCTCGGTTGATCGGAGCGCGCGCGACACCAGGGACGTCGCGATGATCGTGACGATGAAGAGCGAGGCGATCTTGATGCCTTCGGGCCGCTCGAACACGTTGGTGATCGTCGTGTAGGCGAAGACGACGGTGATGCCGAGGAACACCGCCCAGCGATGCGACTGGCGCCACGCCGTGATGGCGACGGCGAGCGCCGCGGAGCTCATGAGGACGAGCACGCCGGTGGCGTACGCGCCTCCCTGCGCGTCCACACTCGCCCTGAAGACAATCGTGACGGTGAACGTGATGGCGGTGATGATGACGACCAGCGGGCGGTTCGCGCGCGCCCACTCCGGCGCCATGCCGTAGCGCGGCAGGTAGCGCGGGACGAGGTTCAGCAGCCCGGCGAGCGCCGACGCGCCGGCAAACCACAGGATCGTGATGGTGCTGACGTCGTAAATCGTGCCGAAGGCCGAGCCGAAGCGCTCGTGGGCGAGGTAGGCGAGGGCGCGGCCGTCCGCGGGGTGGCCCGGCATGAAGGCGTCGGGCGGAATCAGCACCGCGGTGACGAAGCTGCTGCCGAGGAGCAGGACGCTCATGATCAGCGCCGCGGTTCCGAGCAGCTTTTTCGTATTGCGGATTCGGCCGAGCGGGGCTTCCTCCGTGTCGGTCGCATCGCCCTTCACCAGCGGCATCACGGCGACACCGGTTTCGAACCCAGACAGGCCGAGCGCCAGCTTGGGAAACAGGATGATCGCCATCCCGGCCATCATCAGCGGGTTGCCGTGCTGCGCGAAGAGGGCGTACTTCCACATCGCGAGATGTTCGGGATGGCGGACGATTTCCTTGAGGCCGTCAACGATGATGACGGCGTTCAGCGCCATGTAGATGGCGACGAGCCCTACCGCGAGCACGATCGCTTCGCGAAACCCCTTGAGGAAAATGCCGCCGAGCGCCAGGAGCAGCAGCAGCGTCACGATGATCGGATGATCGAGCCAGGCCGGTGTGAGCGGGTTCGAAATGAGATGCGCCGTGGCGTCGGCCGCCGACAACGTGATGGTGATCACGAAATCCGTCGCGGCAAACCCCAGGAGGCAGAGCACGATGACTTTGCCTTTCCACCGCGGAAACAACCCCTCGAGGATGAGAATGCTGCCCTGACCGTGCGGGCTCATGGCCGCGACGCGGTTGTACATCGGCAGCGCGCCGAACAGCGTCAGCAGCACGAGCACGAGCGTGGCGATCGGCGACAGCGGGCCGGCCGCGAGAAACGCGATGCTGGGTTGATACGCCAGCGTCGAGAAGTAGTCGACGCCGGTGAGGCACATGACCTTCCACCACGCCGTGGTGTGCGGCGCGTGGGCGGAAGGCCCGCTGGGCTCCGTCAGCCCCTGATACAGCCAGTCGTGAATCTGTCGTTTCCAGGAAGAAGATGAGGCCGCCGTCGCCAGCACCGCGCAATTGTAGCGTGGGTGGACGAGGCGCGCCGGTTCGGGGCGACAATAGAGAGACGTGATGAACGTGCTCATCTTCGGGGCGACCGGGATGGTGGGCCAGGGTGTCCTGAGGGAGTGCCTCAGGGACCCGGGAGTCGAGCGCGTCCTGACGGTCGGCCGGACCGCCACCGGCGTTCGGGATCCGAAGCTTCGCGAGATCGTCCATGCCGACCTCACGTCATACGCGTCGATAGAGGCGCAACTGACAGGTTTCCACGCCTGCTTCTTCTGCCTGGGCGTCTCGTCGGTGGGCATGCGCGAGGCCGATTACGAACGCGTCACGTACGACATCACGCTCGCCGCGGCTCAAACACTCGTGCGCCTCAACCCGGGCATGACGTTCGTCTATGTGTCCGGCGCGGGCACCGACAGCTCGGAAGGCGGCCGGACGATGTGGGCGCGGGTGAAAGGGAAAACGGAAAACGCGCTGCTTTGCCTGCCGTTCAAGGCGGCGTACATGTTTCGTCCCGGCGTCATCCAGCCCCGGCACGGTGTCCGGTCGAAGACCGCGGCCTATCGCGTCCTGTACTCGCTGACCGCGCCGCTCCTGCCTCTGCTCCGCTGGTTGTTTCCAGGCCTGATTCTGACGACCGATCAGATCGGACGCGCCATGCTCGTGGTCGCCAGGAAAGGCGCCCCGAAGAAGGTGCTCGAAAGCCGGGACATCAGCGCGCTGGCCCCGGCCGGGCAGGCCTGACGGCCCGCGCTACGGTCGATCGGCTCGGCGGAACACGACGGAATCCCCGAGCCAGAAATTCAGCAGGCCGCACGCGCCGATGGCGACGCCGTTGGCCACGACCGGCGTGAGGTGCGCGCCGGGAACGAGCGCCGTCATCACCACCAGATTCCCGGCGAGCGACACCACCCCGTTGGCAGCGGCAAACCGCATGAACTGGGCAATCGCCCCCTGGGATTCAGCGCGCTCGGCCCACGTCCATCGCCGATGCCACAGGAAGTTGTGCACGATCGCCATGCCGACCGCCAGCGACGTGGCGGTCAGATAGTGCACGTGCATGACGCCGGTGAGCAGCCACAACGCCGCCAGCTGGACGCCGATTCCCGCCGCGCCGACGGCGTTGAACCGGACGAAACGCAGCCCCGGACTCATCATGCGGCCTTGCGCGGCAGCGGCTCGGCCCGGTAAAGCGCCCGTGTGTTGACGGCTGCCGCGAACACGAGCGTGAAGAGCATGCCGCCGATCGCAATCACGCCCGAGACGTCGAACAGCCGGTACTGGTGACCGAACAGCTCGGCCATCGGGTGAACCAGGAGCACGAGATTCCCGATCGCGAGCAGAATGCGCAGCTCCGTGGGGCCGATTTTGAAGTGGCTCATCTTGAATGTGCCGAGCGTATGCGTCGCGAGGAACGTTTCGACCATCAGCAGGAGATAGGCGGCGAGGAGTCCCAGTGCCACGAACGGGCTCATGTAGCCCGACAACCCGAGGCCACCCAGGAGAAACAGCGTTCCCAGGGCGTCCACGACGTGGTCGACGTAGAAGCCGTATCTGGGGCGCTGATGATCGCGCACACGAGCCAGCGTGCCATCGAGGCTGTCCCCGAACCAGTTGAGCGCCAGGCAGGCGATCACAAGCAGCAGTCCGGCAGGGGTCACGCTGGCCAGCCAGTAGGAGAGTCCTCCGAGGACCATCGCGACAAGGGCCAGCACCGTCAGGTGGTCGGAGTTGACCCATCCGGGCAGCCGGTGGGCCAGCCAGATCAGCGTGCGCTTCTCGAGCGGCGCCAGAATGCTCGTCAGCGACCGGGTCGATTCCTGGAATCCGTTGACCCGTCCCGGGTTGTGGGTGTCTGCGACGATGGTGTTCACGATATCCAACCTCCTGACGCGCAATGCGAAAAACCCCGGCCAAAAGGCTCACCCGGGCTGGTTTGAGCCGGTTTGGGCGTCGAATTCGCATTGAGATGTGGAGGCCCCGTGAGAGAACGCGAGAGCACGATCAAACGCAGAGATCGCAGAGATCGCGGAGTTTTTTGGGCCAAGAGAGACTCTGCGATCTCCGCGATCTCTGCGTTTATCCCTTCGATCTCTCCGTTCAGCTCTTGCGATCTCTAAGGCCCGGAGGTTTTCACATGCGTGTCGTCCCGCTCCGTACCCGGGTGGCCGTTCTGGCCGTGATACTCGCGCTGAACGGCGTCGTCGCTGCGGCCGCCCGTCTCCATCCGGAGGCCATCGCGGGCTGGTCGGTATACGTGTCGGCGGCCGAAACCCGGATACGGCGAGAACTGGAATCGACGCGGGGATTCCTTGTCATGGATTTTCTCCAGGATGCCGCCGACCAAAGACGCAACGTTCTGGCGGGCGGTGTCGTCATCCAGAAGATGGAGACTGTCGACTCGCAAGGCCGCAGGATGACGGTGAACTCCGCGCTCGTCCATCACCTTCGAGGCGAAGTCCTGATCCCCGGCGTGACCGTGCGAGAGCTGCTGACGGAACTGCAGACACGCGTTCCCAAGCAGGAGGATGTGCTCCGCTCAACCATCCTCGAACGCGAACCCGATCGCATGCGCATCTACCTCAGGCTGCAGCGTCAGCGATTTGTCACCGTGGTCTACGACACGGAGCACACCGTGACGTTCACGCGTTTCGGCAATACGCGGGCGGCCAGCACGAGCACCGCGACGAGAATCGCCGAGGTGTCCGATCCGGACACACCGCAGGAACGCGAACTTCCCCTTGGCGACGACCGCGGCTTTCTCTGGCGTCTCAACGCGTACTGGCGGTACGAAGAGGTCTCGGGCGGCGTGATTGCGGAGTGCGAGTCCATCAGCCTCAGTCGAGACGTGCCGGCGGTCCTCCGGTATCTCGTGAGCCCCGTGGTCGAAAGCACTGCCCGGGAGTCCATGGAGCGGACGCTCACGACGCTCAGGACACAGCTGGGAAAATCCTGATCCGCTTCCAATGACGCCGGCGCGGCGAGCGTGTATCCTCTGGGGAAGCGAGGATGACCATGAACAAGCTCTGGCCGCTGGCGGCGTTTCTGATGATCGGATCGTCGGCAGGATCGATGCAGACGACCGAGGACCTGGTCAACGACGGCAGGAACCCGGACAACGTCACCACTCAGAGCATGGGCTACAGCCGGCAGAGCTACAGCCCGCTCAAGCAGATCAACAGGTCCACCATCAGGAAGCTGGTGCCCGTCTGGAGCACCAGCCTGATGAACGAGTCTGGCGAGCTGGCCGCGCCGACGGTCTACGACGGCGTCATGTACGTGATCAACGGCAAGTGGACCTTCGCGATCGACGTCGAGACCGGCCGCCAGATCTGGCGCACCCCGGTCGAAGTCGATCCGGACATGAAACGCGCCGATCCGATCACCCGCGGCGCCGCCACGATCTACGGCGGCAAACTGTTCCGCGTCACCATCGACAACAACATCGTCGCGCTCGACATGAAGACCGGCAAACAGGTGTGGAAGCAGAAGTTTGCCGACTGGCGCGAGGGATATTACGCGACGAGCGCGCCGATCGTGGCCAACGGCGTGGTGATTTCCGGGATGGCGGGCGGCGAGTCCACGACGCGAGGATTTCTGGACGGCTGGGATCCGGAAACCGGGAAGAAGCTGTGGCGCCGTTATACGATTCCGGCGCCCGGCGAGCCTGGATCGGACACGTGGCCGAAGAACAGCGATGCGTGGAAAGTGGGCGGCGGGCCGACATGGCGCTCGGGTTCGTACCGATCCGCAACTCAACCTCGTCTACTGGGGCGTCGGCAACGCGGAGCCGTACGACCCTCGGCCGCGCGAGGGCATGGACAGCCTGTACACGTCGAGTGTGCTCGCGATCCGGCCCGACACGGGAGAGATCGCCTGCCACTATCAATACACACCGAATGATGTCTACGACGTGGACGGCGCCGACGAACACGTGCTGGCGGATCTCCAGGTCAACGGTCAGCCGCGCAAGGTCATGATCCAGCCGAACAAGAACGGCTTCCTGTACGTGGTCGATCGCACCAACTGCAAGCTCATCGCGGCGCATCCCTTCGTCAAGGTCAACTGGGCCACGCATATCGACCTGGCCACGGGCCGGCCCGTGCTGAGCGACGTCTACAAACGGTTCCTCGCCGGCGAGGAAGTCGAGATCTGGCCGTCGCGCGGCAACAACGCCGTGCCGATCGCGTTCAACCCCAACACGGGGCTCGTGTACTCGACGACGTGGAACCTGCCGCGCATCCAGAAGCTCGCGCCGCCGCAGCCGACGGTGATCGGCGGGAGCACGACAGGCGTGGTCTCCCGACTTCCCGTGACGAAACCAGGAGATGTGCTTGGCTTCTTCACGGCGATCAACCCGCTGACCGGCGAGAAGAAGTGGGAGATCCCGCTGACCGACCTGCCGAGCTCCGCGGGCATGCTGGCGACCGCCGGCGGCCTCGTTTTCACGGGCAAGTTGTCCGGCGAGTTCGTGGCGCTCGACGAGCGCGACGGCAAGACGCTGTGGCAGTTCAAGACCGGGTCCAGCGTCAACTCGACGGCGATCACGTACACGCACAAAGGCCGGCAGTACGTGACGATCGCGTCGGGGCTGGGTGGCGGTCTGGCGAGCCGCTACGCGGCGGGCAAGGTGCCGACCGGCGGTTCGGTGTGGACGTTCGCACTCATCAACGAATAGCGCGGTATCTGATATGGAACCCCGTCTCGACTACCGGAAGTTCAACCACGAACCGCTCAACGCCTTGCTGGCGCTGGAGAAGTACATCACCGCCTGCGGCCTCGATCACAGGTTCCTGCACGTGCTGAAGCTGCGCGCGTCACAGATCAACGGCTGTGCCTTCTGCGTCGACATGCACTCGCTCGATGCACGTGCGGCGGGCGAGACCGAGCAGCGGCTTTACGCGCTCAACGCATGGCGCGAAACACCATTCTTCGACGAGCGCGAGCGAGCCGCGCTCGCGTGGATCGAAGCCGTGACACTCGTCTCTGAGACGCATGTACCAGACAGCCTCTACGACGAGACACGCAGGCACTTCACCGATCAGGAAATTGTCGATCTGACTTACGTCGCGGTCGCGATCAACGGCTGGAATCGGCTCGCAATCGCGTTGCGCTCGGTGCCCGGGCGCTATCGGCCGGCAACTCCGCCGCGCGAGTAACCATAGAATAGAGGAAGTGCCTGACCGGCCCTCCTTTGTTCCGCTCGCACGCCGCTGGCTGAGCTCCGAAACACGCGTCCTCTTCACGCTGACGGTCGTGGTCGGCTGCCTGAGCGGCCTCGCGGCAGTCGGATTTCATCTTTCAATCGACCTGGTCGACCGCCGGCTGCTCGAGCCGCTGCTGGCGAGACCGATGACGCAACGCCTGGCGCTCATCCCAATCCTGCTGATCGGCGTCGGTCTTGTCGTCGGGGTGCTCCTCGACAAAGTCGTGCCGTTCGCGCGCGGCAGCGGCATCCCCGAGGTCAAGACCGCTTATGTCTTTGGCCCCGGCGCGCAGCTGTCCCTGCGGACGGTCGCGGGCAAGTTCGTGCTTGGCGCGCTCTCGATCGGTTCGGGCTTTTCCCTCGGGCGAGAAGGACCAACCGGTGCAGATCGGCGCCGCGATCGGCGCGGGCGTCGGCAGGGCGACCCGCAGGCCGTCGCGAGTGGTCAAGGCGCTGATTTGCGTGGGATCCGCGGCCGGCATCGCCGCGGCGTTCAACACGCCGATTGCTGCGATCACATTCGCCATGGAGGAAGTGATCGGCGATCTCAACCAGCGCCTTGTCGGCGCCATCGTCGTGGCGTCGGTGGCCGCGGCCGTTGTCGAGCGGGCGCTGCTTGGCGGCCGCCCCGTGTTGACGGTTCCCGGATACAGCCTGGGCGACTGGAAGGAATTGTTCGCGTACGCGCTGCTCGGCGCGCTGGCTGGTCTCGGCGCCACGCTCTTCGTCCAGGGATTGCTGGCTCTCCGCTCGCATGTCAAAGCCGCGGCCTGGCTGCCGCGATGGTCCGGCCCCGCCGTTGGCGGCCTGACGATGGCGGCCATCGGACTCCTGTTGCCGCAGACCTTCGGCATCGGCTATCCCACGTTGTCGGCGGCGCTGCTTGGCGGTCTGTCATGGCGCCGGATGGCGGTGCTCAGCGTCGGCAAGGGCGTGGCAACGATCATGTCGTACGGCTGGGGGCTGTCCGGCGGCATCTTCGCGCCGTCCCTGTTCATCGGCGCGATGCTCGGGGGGACCGTTGCGCATTTGGTCCATCCGTTCGCCGGCCCGGGCGTTGAAAGCGTCGGATCGTTCGCGCTGGTGGGGATGGGCGCGTTCTTTGCGGGCGCGATTCGCGCGCCGATTACGTCGATCCTGATCATTTTCGAGATGACCGGCGACTACGCGATCATCCTGCCCCTGATGATTGCGAACGTCATCAGCTACACGGTTGCCGCCCGTCTGCACCCCGTGCCGATTTACGACGCGCTGCTCAAACAGGACGGCGTCCCGATGCCGGAGCACCAGACGCATCGCGATCTGCGCGCCCTGACCGTTGAACAGGCGATGCAGCGCGACCCGTTCGTGGCCCGCCTCGATGAAACGGTCGGCGATGTGAACCGCAAACTCGAAGGCGCTGCTGCCCGCGTGGCCCCGGTCGTCGACGCCGACGGTCTCCTGACGGGCATCGTCGGCTGGCGTGAGTTGGGGAGTGGCGGGCCTGCCCAGACGCTGATCGCCCAGGTCGTGCTGCGGGACGTCGTCACGGTGTTCCCGGATCAGTCGCTCGACCTTGCGCTGCTGAAGCTTGGACGGCACGCCGTCCGCCAGGCGCCCGTCGTCAGCAGGCTGGCGCCCCGCGAGGTCATCGGCATGCTGTCCCTCGAGGACGTTTCTGCGGCTGTCGGCCGATCCTGACGCCGGCTCCCCGAGCCCCGAGCCCCGAGCCCCGAGCTACTTCTTCTCGTTCGGCACCATGTGCTGAACGGACTTCTCGTTTTCGTTGCAGATGAACTCGATCATCTCCGTGTCCAGGATGATGCGCTGGTTCACCCGGACCGAGAACGGCGCCGTGTAGGCCTTGGGGTCGTCGATCGTCACGTCGATCTGCAGCGTGCCGTAGTTCACGCGCTTGAAGCGTTCGGTGACTTTGGCCTGATCGGTCAGCGGGCTCCCCTGGATGTCGAGCCATCCGCCGTCCCGCAACCCGGTCGTCGTGACGACCAGCGTGTCGCCCTCCCAGCGTCCGGTCGAGTAGCCGTACCACCACGGCTGCGGGTCGTTGTTCGGCGACGGCCGGCCGTCCGTGAAGATCTGCCGGATGCCTGAATTGCCCTCGTAGAGAATCACGATGACATCCGGTGTCTGGATGATCTTTCGCGGCTGCGGCTGCTCGTGAAACTGCGTGATGCCCATCGGCAGGCAGTTCGCGTCCGGATTGTCCCTGGTGCCTTCGTCTGTCCGTTTCTGCTTGAGTTCGGCGGCCCAGGGTCTGAAGGGCAGGCCGCCCTTGATGTTCGCGCCAAGATTACCGAACGTTGACGCCGGCGGTTCCCCGGGCGGCGAAACCGGCGGTGGCGCCACCTTGCCGCCGTGGAACCATGCGTTGTCCCAGAGTCCGGTGAGATCGGGATGCCCGTCGGCGGTCCGCGGCGTGGGCGCTTCGAGATTCGGCTTGCCGTCCGCCGTCCGGGGCACGTTCTTCGTGGGATAGGACGGCCACTGCGCGTGCACGGGCGCGGCCACAAGTGAGCACAGCACGATGCAGCCGATTGTCAGCAGTTCCTTCATGTTCTGCTTTGTGACCTTCGTGAGCTTTGTGGTTCCAGTTTGTTAGTTCTTCGGAAACATCTTCAGGAACTCGTCGTTCGTCGCCACGCGGCCGTGAATCGGCACGTGCCGCTCGACGTCCAGCTTCAGCTTGATCATGTTCTGATACAGGGTCTTCATGCCGTTGGTGGCAGTCGCCGGCGCGGGGCCCTGCGCGGGAGGCGAGTACAAGTCCGCGTTCACGAGCAGCTTTTCCTTGGGCAGATAGGCGATCAGCATGTCCTGGCCGTGGTTGCCCTGCCGGTATGACGGGTCGCCCAGCTCGTAGGCCATGTCCTGCAGGTGCAGGATTTCGAGCACGCGTGCGCCGTCGCTGATCGCGTACTTGTTGCCGACCGTGTCGATCGGCGCCGGCCGGCGGCTGATCATGTACATCGGGTTGAAGATCGACATCCGGTCCGGCTGCAGCGTCCACGGCCTCGGATCGAACAGGATGTCCAGGTAGTACTCCTTGTTCGACTCGTGCGTCACGATCGTCGTGCCCTGCGAAAGGTACGTGCGCAGTCCACCGGAGTGATCGAAGTGGTGGTGCGTGTTGACAACATAGCGAATCGGCTTGTTGGGGACGAGCTTGTCCGCTTCGGCGATGACCGCGAGCGAGCGCGCCTCGTTCACGGGGGCCTCGACAACGGCCACGAAATCCTTGAACTCGACGAGCATGCTGTGGTGTGTGCCGCCGGCCAGCAGCCACACGCCGTCGGCGAGCTTCTGGCTTTCCACCCGCACCGGCGGCGCCACCGCCTGCTTCACCACGTCCGGTACCGGCATGGTCTGCACCGGCACGTTCGCCTTCACGCTGGTGATGTTCAGCTCGTAGTAGTTGTGCGCCGGGTTCAACCGCGGATCGCCCTGGTGGACGTGCACCTGTCCCGGAAACTTCACGCCGCCGAAGTCCTGGTACTTGGTGTAGCGCATCTCGTAGTCCATGTCGCCGTAGACCGGGTTCGGAAACCAGGTGTCGACCAGCTCGACCAGGTTCTGGTCGTTGATCGTCACGTTCATCTTGTACTTGCCGAGAATGGAGAACGAGACGATCGTGACCTTGCGGCCGAACTGGGAAAGGCCGAAGTCCGACGCGCCGACGATCGGCAGCGTGATCGCCGTGGCGTTGGTGGCGGCGAGGCCCGCCTTCAGCGCTCCGTGGGGAGTCAGCGCCAGCTCGAGCTGGCGCAGATCGCCGTAGGGTACGCCGTCGAGGTACGGCCGTGGCAGCGGTGTCGGCGTGTCGCCCTGCATGTCCCAGGCGTAGGTACCGCTCAGGATGTTCGTCATGTGCAGCGGCGCGAGGGGCGCGCCGCCGAGCGTCGGGTAGTTGCCCTGCCGCCGATCGAAGTCTTCACGCGACCATTTCGCGTCGTAGTCCACGACACGCGTGTAGTTGGCGACCTCGTATTTCGGCCAGTCTTCGTTCAGGCCGTAGGTCTGTCCGATCCGCGACGACCAGCCGGCGCCCGAATACGTGATCGTCTTGAGGTCCGTGCCGCCCATGGCCCTGACCGACGCCTGCAACACCGCGCGCGCGTCCTGCGCGGACGCCGTGCCGACCGACAACGTCACCAGCGCCACGAGAACGCTCATCCTGCGAACCATAGGCCCTCCAGAAACATGAACCACGAAGATCACAAAGATCACAAAGAAAACGAAAAAGCCGACCACTCACGAATTGAGTTCTTCGTGGACTTCGTGATCTTCGTGGTTCAGGATCGCAATCGCTCTTACTGCCACACCCTCGCGACGGGCTTGCTCACCAGGAACTCCGGCCTCGCGCCCGGCTTGGGCACGAACTTCTGCACACGGCCGCTGTCCACTTCGGCGACGTAGAGGTTTCCCTGCTGGTCCACGCTCATGCCGTGGACGCCCCACAGGGCGCCGGGGAACATGCCGAGCGTGCCCCACGCGTAGAGCAGGTGACCCTGCTGGTCGTACTTCAGCAGCTTGTGCGTGCTGCGATCGAACGTCCAGATGTTCCGATCGGCGCCGATGTAGAGAAGATGGAGGCTCGAGGGATCGGCGTCAATCTTCCACGCGTACTGGAACTTGCCGTTCTCGTCGAACACCTGGACGCGATGGTTGTTGCGGTCGTTGACGAACACGCGCCGGCTCACCGGATCGACGGCCACGCCGTGCACGTTGTTCATGTAGCCCGGCCGCGCCTCGTTCGGCGGATTGCCCTTGATGCCCCAGTCCATCAGGAACTTGCCGTTCTTGTCGAACTTGGCCACGCGCGTGCCCGTGTAACCGTCCGACACGAAGAACGTGCCGTCGGGCAGCCAGTCGATGAACGTCGGCCGGTTGAAGTGGGTGGCGTCCGCGCCTTCCTGTTCGGGCGTGCCGATCGTCTGCACCAGCTGCTTGCCGTCGTGCGTGAACCTGTAGATGACCTGCATGTTGTCGTCCACGATCCACACGTGCTTCTCGGGATCGTAGGGGCTGATGTACACCGAGTGCGGGCGCCGAAGCAGCTTGTCCCACTGGGTCCACGTCTCGACGATGTTGCCGTTCGCGTCGGCGACGACGATGCAGTGCTCCCATTTGGCGTCAACGCCGAGTTGACGGTACGGCGGGCCCTTGATCCCGATCGTGTCGTCTTTGCCTTCCCAGGCCGTCAGCCATTTCTTCGTGTCCTGATCGGTGCCGCCGACACCGGGCAGCGAGGCCGTCGTCGCGTCGCGCCACATGCCCGCGACCGGAAAGCTGATGCTGGGTCCGACCTGCGGAAGCAGGGTGTTGCGCGGGGGCGCCATCTTCGGCAGCTCTCCGCGGAACAGCATGAAGATGCGGTTCGGGCTCTCGGCAAACACGCCCTGACCCGCGCCGTACGTCCACTTCTCATTGCCGGGCAGCGTGCTGATGTCTTTCGGCCAGCCCTTGGCGACCTCATAGGGGCCCGTCAGATCCTGGCTGCCAATCGCGCCGGGCACGGCCGCGAAGCCATTGGCTGGCGCCGCTGACTGCGCCGACGCGGTGCCGCGGCGGCCTTCCGTCCACATTCCAGCGGCGGCGCCCACCGCGAACGTCACGAGAATCAACGCAAAGGTACGTGTGCGCATAAAGGATTTTCTCCGGCCTCTTTGTACAACATTTCGCCAACCCGTGGGGCTGGAAGCTGCGGCGATTGACAGGTATGTGCAGTTGAGATGAACATCCGTCGGGGAGGGCGTATGCCGTTCGTGCGAAACGCGAAACTCGCGGTGTCCGTGTTGTTTCTGGCGGCGTCCGCGTGGCTGTCCGCAGGCCAGGCCCCGGCCGGCGGGGACACGATGCTGTTCGAGGGCGCGCGGCTCATCACGGGCGACGGCCGGGTGATCGAAAGCGCCGCCTTCCTCGTGCAGAACAACCGGTTCACGCGCGTCGGCCGCCAGGGCGAGGTTCAGGCGCCGGCGGGCGCCGTGCGCGTGGACCTCACCGGAAAGACCGTCATGCCGGCGATCGTGGATCCCCACAATCACATGGGGTACACGAATCAGAAGACCGGAGTCTCGAGCAAGGACAACTTCACCCGCGCCACCCTCATCGATCACCTCCAGCGCTACGCGTATTACGGCGTCGCGGCCACGATGAGCATGGGCCTCGACCGGTGGGACGTGAATCCTGAGCTGCCTTACCAGTTGAGAAACGAGGTCATCCCGAACGCCGCGTTGTTCCTGACCGTGGGCCGCGGGATTGCGGCGACGCCGATGGCGGGTCCGACCGCCTCGTATCGCCTCGGTGTGCCGTATGGCGCGATGACCGAAGCCGAAGGCAGAAAGGACGTCCAGGAGCTGGTGGCGCGCAAGGTGCCTCTCATCAAGGTGTGGGTGGACGATCGCCTCGGCACCGTTCCGAAGGTCCAGCCGAACGTGTACCGCGCGATCATCGACGAAGCGCACAAACTGCAACACGCGCGTCGTCGCGCACATCTTCGCGCTGGAAGACGGCAAGGATCTGCTCAAGGCTGGCGTCGACGGCTTCGCTCATGGCGTGCGCGACAAGGACATTGACGATGAGTACCTCACCATCGTGAGGCAGCATCCGAACGTCTGGGTCGAGCCGAACCTGCCGGATCAACAGCCGACGGCGGAGGAGATTGATTGGCTCACCGACACGCTGCCGGCCAGCCAGATCAAGCGGATGCGCGATCAGCTCGCGAGCCGGACGCCCGCAGAGCTCAAAACGCAGCAGGATGCGTTCGGGATCCAGTGCCGCAATTTGAAGAAGATTCGCGACGCGGGCGTGAAAATCGCGTTCGCGACCGACGCCGGAGTGGACATCGCCTGGACGGTGCACACCGAGCTGTCCGACATGGTGCGGTGCGGCGTGCCGCCGGCCGAGGCGATTATCGCGGCGACGCGGACGGCCGCCGAGGTCGTCAAGCTCGATCAGCTCGGCATGGTGGTGGCGGGAAAGAGCGCGGACTTCATCGTGCTCGACGCCAATCCGCTCGACGCAATCGCCAACACGCGGCGGATCAACAAGGTGTATTTGAGGGGCAAGGAAGTCGATCGCGCGGCCCTTCGCGCGTCATTTACGGCGCCCTGACAGTCAGGTGCAGGCGGACGTTCAGCTCAACCCGGCACGATGAAGCCGATCATCGCCGTGCCGAGCGTCGCCTGCAGGATGGTGACGGCCAGCACCAGCACCAACGCCGCCCGATTGTCGAGGCGCGCGCACACATAGGCCGCCGGGATCTGAAAGAAACATCCGAGGAAGATCCAGAGTCGAATCACCTCGCCGCGATTCACGCCGATGGCGTCGGTCGCCAGCAGGACGGCGGCGGAGCCAAGGCACAACACGATGATCGGCCGCGTCAGGCGATCGCGCCAGGATTCCGCGGCGAGATAGCCGTCCGCAAGCGCGGCCCAGAACAGGATGGCCTGGCAGACGCCGATGCCGAAGAGGAACTCGCGGAGGTTCGCCCAGATCCAGATCGAATACGGCCGGCCGGCGTCCGCGTTGAACCGCACGGCGTGCTCGCCAATCTGCCGGAATGCGCTGACGAGATCGAAGCCGAACAGAAGCCGCACGGCTCCATAGGTCGCAAGCCATGCCGCCATGCCGAGAGCCATGTGCGTCAGCAGCCGGCGCGGCGTGATCTGACCGAGCGACCACGCGCGCAGCACGAGCAGCGCAAAAAGCAGGCCCATCACGAGCGGCAGCGGTTCGTAGAACACGAGGCCGAACAGCGCGATGCCGAGCGCGGCGGCGTAGCCGATGTGTCCCGTGCGCAGCCATTTGAGCACCAGCACGGCGCAGGCGAGCACGACGACCGGCGTCACCGAGTTCAGGAGCGGGAAGAAGTACAGCTTCGCCGGCACCAGAAGGTAGAGCGCCGCCGAGTACATCGCGATCCGGCGGTCGGCGAACAGCTCGCGAACAAACGAGTACATGAGCGCCGCGCCGAGATTCGAGACGAGCACCGCGAGCCATGCGAGGGCTGCCGGCTGCGCGCGAGAGATTCCGGAGGGCGTAAACCAGCATCAGCTTGCCTGGCATGTTGCTCTGCGCGTGCAGCGGCCACGACGCGCGGACGCGATCGAAGTCATGAAGCACCGCGCCCGCCCGGAAGTGCTCGGTGACGCCGTAGAACGCGTTGGCCCCGTCGCTCGCGAACAGGCGCTCGAAACTGAACGGATTCAGCGATCGAATGAGAGCCTGCAGGCCGAGCGCGAGCACGATCCAGCCAAGCACGGCGGGCCAGCCGCTTCGCGGGCGAGACGAAGACGAGGACGGCTGCAAGCGCGGCCGCCGCCGCGGCCACCATCAGCATGCGCGGGTTGAATACCGCCACGTAGCCGTAAACCCAGCCCCCGTCGCTCGACCCGAGAACGAGCGACTGGCTGGCGACCGCATAGCACACGAGCAGCGACACCAATGAGCCGGCGCCGAGCCAGTCCCAGAGGGCCTGCCGCGACAGGCGTCCCGCGCTCGCCGTGCCCTGAGATACGTCGGTTGTGGCGGGCGGGCGGATGACGTGTGACATCGTGGGGAATGGCCGCCATTGTAGTCGGCAAGCACGGGACGACCGCCGATCTTCCGGACTCATCGGGCGTTCTTCCGGATTCGCGATTTTGCGCGTAGACTCTGCGTGAACCTCACTGGCGCCCACTGCCAACGGACAGGATGCGGTCGAGCGAAACACGCACAGAGAGTCAGCGGTCGCTGAACGGACGATATGTCGCGGCCACGCTGATCCTTCTCATCCTTGGAGTCGAAGGCGCGTTCTATCACCTGGGCGGCTGGAACCAGTACGCGAGGGTGTCAGCCGCCGTGGCCTTCGTTGAACCAGGAACCCCGTATACGGGAACGTTCAGGATTGACGGCCTCAAGGACGATGGCGCGCGCCTGGCCACGGGGGACTGGGCGCTGGCACGCAGCGGTTTTTACTCGAACAAGGCGCCGGGCGTGTCGTTCCTCGCCGTCGTTCCGTATTTCCTGCTGTACCACGCGGAACGACTGGCGGGGCTCGATCCGAAGACGGGCCAGCTCACCCACATCAACGTCTGGGCCCTCAACCTGTGGATCTCGGGATTCTGGAACATCGTGGCGGCGCTGGCCTTGCTGCGGAAGCTGCCGCGTTTCGGCGTGCACTCCCGCGAAGGCGCGGCCCTGGTGGCGGTGGTCTACTCGTGCGCCACGATCGTGCTCCCGTTTTCCTGTTCGTCGTGGGGGCACCCGACGGCGGCCGCCTTCATCACGCTTGGCACGCTGGACCTGGCGGAGGGCTCGCGCGCGCGCTGCGCGCTCGGCGGCCTGTGGCTGGGCATGGCGGTGCTGACCGAATACCTCGCGGCGATTTCGCTGATGCTCGGGGCGCTCTTCGTTCTGGCGGGTCCGGACAGAGAAGAGCGGGTGTGGCGATTCATCCTGGGGAGCGCGCCGCCAGTCGCCGCGCTCCTGCTGTATCACGAATTCGCGTTCGGGAGTTACTTCACGACGGCGACGTCGCTGGCGGATCCGGTCTTCCTGCAGCCGGGCCGGGTGGCCGGGCTCATCGGCATGCCGAATCCCGTGAACCTCGTTCGCATGCTGTTCGCGCCAGGACGGGGCCTTATCTGGCAGACTCCGGTGCTGCTCGTCACGCTCCTTGGGATTCCGTCGTGGTATCGCTCGGGCCGCCGCCTGTTTCTGGCGTTCGCGGTGGCCAACATCGCCGCGTATGCGTTGTCGATCTCTTCCCTGGTCGTGTATCAGGGAGGCCAGACGACATCCATGCGCTATATGATCATCGCGCTGCCGTTCTTCTGCATCCTCCTGCCCGATCTCCGGACGTTTGCATACCGGAAGACGTTTCTCGTGCTTTTTGCCGTGAGCGCCGCGAACATGTTCGTCATCTCCGCGACGAGCTCGATGTTCCTGTCCGAATACCCGTTGTCTCTGTTTGCGTATCCGAACTTCTGGCACGGCCAGCTGGGGCTGAATCCGTTGCTGGCGTTGGCCGGCGTGGGCGGGTCCGTTCACGCCCTGGCGATCGCCGCCGTCTACGCCGCCGTGCTCGGGTCGTTACTCTGGTATGTGCTGACGACGCGGCCCATCCTACGAAGGTGCACGCTGCACCCGCCAACATCGTCTCCTGATTCTGATCGTCGCCTACAACGCCGAGAAGACGATCGGCGAGGTCCTCGCACGGGTGCCGCCCGGACTGGCGGACGAATATCAGGTGGAGGTGCTGGTCCTGGACGACTCCTCACAGGACCGGACGTTCGAGGCGAGCCGCGGCGTGCAGCGCGAGGGCGCCGTGCCGTTCCCGATCCACGTCCTCCTCAACCCGGTGAATCAGGGATATGGGGGGAATCAGAAGATCGGATACCGCTACGCGATCGATCACGGGTTCGACTCTGTCGCACTGCTGCACGGCGACGGCCAGTATGCGCCGGAATGCCTGCCCGATCTGGTCCGGCCGCTTCGCGACGGCGAAGCCGACGCCGTGTTCGGCTCACGCATGCTCGAGAAGTCGGGCGCGCTGCGCGGCGGCATGCCGTTCTACAAGTTCGCCGGCAATCGCATCCTGAGCTGGTTTCAGAACCGGATGCTGGGCACGTCGCTGAGCGAGTTCCATTCGGGCTATCGCGTGTACTCGGTGGGGGCTCTCCGCAAGATCCCGTTCGAGTTCAATACCAATGATTTTCACTTCGACACCGAGATCATCATCCAGCTCGTGTTTGCAGGGCTGCGCATCCTCGAGCTGCCGATCCCGACCTATTACGGCGATGAAATCTGCCACGTGAACGGGCTGAAGTACGCGGCCGACGTCACGACGGCCGTCGTGCGCGCCCGCTCGCAGCGGATGGGTTTCTTCTACGACCGCCGGTTCGATTGCGACTCTGGCGCGATCGGCACCGAGCAGTACGAGCCGAAACTGAACTACCTGAGCCCGCACACCGCCGCCGTGGAAACCGTGCGCCAGGGTGCGCGCGTGCTCGACCTGGGATGCGCCGGCGGCTACGTGGGCGCGACGCTGCGCCGCCAGCGGGGGTGCCGCGTGACGGGAGTCGATCGTGTGCCGCTTGGCCCCGGCGTCGAGCTCGACGCCTTCGTTCTGTGGGATCTGAACAACGGTCTCGGCGCGCTCGATTTACGCGACTACGACTACGTCCTGCTGCTCGACGTCATCGAGCACCTGTCATCGCCGGAGGCGTTCGTTCAGGAGTTGCGGAACAAGTTGAAGCTCTCGCCGGGCACCGTGGTGCTCGCGAGCACGGCGAACATCGGGTTCGTCATCAATCGCCTGATGCTGCTTGCGGGACAGTTCAACTACGGCAAGCGCGGCATTCTCGACCTGACGCACTGCCGGCTGTTCACGTTCTCGTCGTTCCGCCGCCTGTTCGATCAGAGCGGATTCCGCGTTCGAGAAATGCGCGGCATTCCAGGGCCGTTCGCGCTGGCGTTCGGGGACTCACGCCTGAGCCGAGCGCTGTTCGCGATCAACGCGGCCCTCGTCAAGCTGTCGCGCGGATTGTTTTCCTACCAGATGTTCTTCGTGGTCGAGACGCAGCCGTCGCTCGACTACCTGCTCGAGCGCGCGAGGGAACACTCCGCGGAACGGACCGCGACCTAATCCACTTCCAGGCGGGTTCACTTCTCCGCAAGCGGCAGGAACAACGACACGCGATCCTTGCCGCCGATCGACTTCGAGATGTGTCCCTGTCCCGTCGTGTCCTCGACCAGCATCACTTTGCCCGGGTACAGGCGGATGTGCGAGCCGTCGCCGATGATGACCTCGCTCTCGCCGCTGACGGTCACCACGTACTGACGGCGCGGCGCCACGTGCCAGTCGAGGTCGTAGGACGGCGAGGTTCGCACCCACTGCGCGTCCTTGAACGCCATGAACTGCGAGCGCTCGGAGGACCCGTTTGCCGGGCTGAGCGGGAGCGGCACGGTAATCTCTTCGGCGTGCGTCTTGTTGTCCGGCCCGGTGAACAGGCGGGTGATCGTGACAGGCGTACGCTCCGCCGCCACCGCGGGCTGTGCGACGAATCCCCGCACGCCCCACACGACGAGCAGCGTGGGAATCCAGCCGAGAACCAGGACGCCCTGCAGGATCTTCTTCATGATTGTTCTCCGTGTCCGGCGTAGTGCAGGTCCGCTAGACGTCCGCCGCGCGGCGGGGCAGGCGGGAGCGTGCCGCCCTCGGCCAGGATCTTCATGTTCTCGAGCGCTGTCGTGAACGCCGCGGTTCGCTGCGCCTTGTCCCGCTCGCGTGCCGCATCATCCGCAAGCATCGAGTTGTCGAAGATGAGCGTGTACACGAGCTTCGAGGTCGTTGCCGTCACCGGCCGTGCTTCGAGCGTGCCGTGATACAGGTTGTAGGGCCGGCCTTCGCGCACCGGCTGCGTGTAGGTGTAGGAGAGCTCTGTTCGCCCGACGAGGATTTCGTTCGCGACCGAGCGGACGGCGCCGATTTCTCCATCCTTGCCCGTGACCGTGCAGGTCGGTATCCGCAGCCACTCGGCGATGTCGCAGTACTTGCCGACGCGCTTCCAGACCTCCGCGGCCGGCTTGTTGACAGTGATTTCGAGCGGGATGACGGCGTACGTCGGGTTGGGAATGGCCAATGGCGGCGGTGGCGTCTGGGCGTGAGCGGAAGCGGCGAAACAGACACACGCGAGCGCGCAGCAAGCCGCGGCTTTCACGAGTAACAATCGCATTGATTCCTCCATAACAGTGCGTATCTTGGCACAATCGGGGCTGAGGGCGCATGATAGAAGAAGGCAGTCGGCGGAGGAAACCCATGGCCAGTTTTGAACGGTACGAGAGTGCAATTCCCCGGGCGCGCGACGCCGAGATCGTCGCGGCCTTTTTGCGGGGTGTCTACGGTTGGATGTGCGGAGGCCTTGCGATCACGGCCGCAACCGCCTGGCTGGTCGCCGGCTCGCCGGCGATCGTGAAGGCGATCATCACCAACCAGTTCCTGTTCTGGGGTCTGGCCCTGGCGCAGCTCGGCATCGTCTTCACGCTGTCCGCGCGCGTGGATCGGATGGCCGGGAGCACGGCGTCGGCGCTCTTCATTATCTATTCCGCGTTGACCGGCGTGACGCTGTCGTTCGTCCTGCTGCTGTATACCGGGCAGTCGGTCGCGACGACGTTTGTCGTCGCAGGCGGAATGTTTGGCGCACTCGCGCTCTACGGCACGGTCACCAGGCGCAACCTGAGCGGGTTCGGCCAGTTCCTGTTCATGGGCGTCATCGGGCTGTTGCTCGCGTCGCTCGTCGGCATGTTCTGGCACAACGACGGCCTGCAGTTCATGATTTCCCTCGTCGGCGTGCTCGTCTTCGCCGGCCTGACCGTCTACGACGCGCAGCGGCTCAAGGACATGGCGCTCGCGACCAACATCGGCTCCACCTCGGCGAGCACCATCGTCGGCGCCCTGGCGCTCTATCTCGACTTCATCAACCTCTTCCTGTTCCTCCTGCGGTTCATGGGCAATCGCCGGGACGATTATTAGCGCGTGCACCATGGCGTGGCGGCCGGGCTTCAGCCGGCCGGCGACCGTCCGCCTGAAGGCGGACGCTACGACAAAGGATTGGCAAGGAGTAGAACGATGAGAAGGTCCCTGGTTGGCGCGGCGATGACGCTGGCGGCGGTGGCGGGTGCCTGGAATCTCATATCGGTGCCCGCTTCGGGGCAGACGAAAGCTACGGGCGCCCCGCCGCTCGTCATCACCGCCTATGGCGGCGAAACACCCAAGACCCGCTATGTCGCGCCGAAGACGCCGTGGGGGGAGCCCGACCTCGAGGGCGTGTGGTCGACCGACGACACGAGCGGCGTCCCGATGGCGCGTCCTGCGCAGTACGGCGATCGCCTTTACTTGAATGACGAGGAATACGGGAAGCGGGCGCAGCAAATTGAGCGAGCCGCGACGCAAGGCGACCAGGAAGCCGTGGGCCCGTTCCGTTTCGACTTCGCGCGGCGGGCGTTCAAGCAGACGTCCTTGATCGTCGACCCGCCCGACGGACGAATCCCACCCTTTACAGCCGAAGGCACACAACGCCCGATGCCGCGAGGCACTTATGGCGACGGCCCGCTCGACTGGACAACCGACTTCTCGCTGTACGAGCGGTGCATTACGCGCGGGATCCTCGGCTCGACGCTGCGAGTCATCTACGGCAACGGCAACCAGATCGTCCAGGGTCCCGGCGTCGTCACGATCACCTACGAGATGATTCACGACACGCGAATCATCCACACCGATGGCCGGCCGCACGTGGGCTCCGCGATTCATCAGTATCTCGGCAACTCGATCGGCCGCTGGGAAGGTGACGAGCTGGTCGTGGAGACCACGGGTTTCACCGACAGAACCGCGATCGGCTTGAACGGAAACGGGAATCGCACGAGCACCCAGCTGAAGCTCACGGAGCGATTCAAGCGCGTCGCCAAGGACATCGTTCAGTATCAGGTGACGGTGGACGATCCGGTCACCTACGAGCGCCCGTGGACCATGTCGATGCCGCTGACGCCACTCGACGGCGGGCGCATCCTGCCGTATTCGTGCCACGAGGGGAACATGGCGCTGACGCAGTCGCTCGGCGGCGAACGCGCGGAGGACCGTGCGCTCGAGGCGGATCGGGCCAAGGGCATCATCCGCCCGCGCCGTCCTGTGCAGGACGGCCTCGGCGTCGGCGGCGCTCCTGCGGGCCCGGGTGGATTCGGCGGCCGGGGCGCGCCTCCGGAGGCTCCGCCTGCGGCGCCGGGTGGCAGGTAAGCGCGCGCGGCGCGGTCACGGACTGTTGCGGCAGATCTCTCACCCGTGCTGAATCCGACGCGCCGTGCTGACACGGCCTGGCTTGCTGCGATCGTCGGGCTGGGCGCGATGCTGCGCCTCTACCCCGTGTGGTTCGGGCTGCCGTACCTGAACGCGCGCCCCGACGAAACGGTCGCCCTTGGTCACGCCGTCGCGGTCATGCGCGGCGACTTCAATCCGCACTTCTTTCACTGGCCGTCGCTGACGTTCTACCTGTTTGCGGCGGTATTCAGCGCGATCTCCGACGTCTACGGCGCGGTGGTCCCCGCTGGCGTCCTGAGCGACGCAGGATATTTCATCGTCGCGCGGATCGTCGTCGCGCTCGCGGGCACCGCGACAGTCGTCGTGCTGTTCCGTCTCGGCCGCCGGATGGCCGACGCGTGGACCGGTCTTGCGGCGGCGGCCTTTTTCGCGGTTGCCATCCTGCACGTGAGGGAATCGCATTTCGCGATGACCGACGTGCTGATGACGCTGTTCGTCACGGGCTCGCTGGCTCTGCTGGTGCGCGCGCTCGATGACGCCGGCGGCGGCCCGGCCGCCAGCCGATGGTTCGCGGCCGCAGGACTGGTCGGTGGCCTGGCGGCATCCACGAAATACAGCGCCGCGGCTGTCATCGCGGCGATGGCCGCCGTGCAGGTCGCGTGGTTCGTGCGTTCGCCCCGCCGCACTGGCCGACCTCAACGCGTGGGCGCCATCCGCGATCTTCATCGCGGCCTTCGTGTGCGGTTTTCTCGTCGCGACGCCGTATGCGATCCTCGATTCGCCCGCGTTCGCCACGGATCTTCGATTCGACTTCACGCATCTGTCGGCAGGCCACGCCGTCGACGTCGGACGGGGCTGGTTCTATCATCTGAGGTACTCGCTGCCGTACGGCGTCGGTCCGCTGACCTGTCTTGCGGCGGTCGCGGGCGTGATACCGACAGTCAGGCTCTATGGGTTGAAGGGCGTGGCCGTCGTCGTGTTTGCCCTTGCCTTCTATGCATCCGTCGGCAGCGGCTTCACGGTGTTCTATCGCTACGTCCTGCCGCTCGTTCCGGCGGTCTGCCTCTTTGCCGCGGTTGCCGCCAGGCTGGCTGCGGACTGGGTTGCGTCCCGGACAAGGCTGTCCGCACCAGCCGCGATGACGGCGCTGGTTGGTCTCCTGGCAGCATGGCCGCTCGCGAACTGCGTGCGATTCGACATGCTGCTCGCGAGAACGGACAGCCGGGCGATTGCGGGGGAGTGGCTTCGGGCGCGCGTCAGGCCGGACGATGCCCTGCATGAAGCGGGCGGGGTGTACGCGGCGCTGGATCTGTCCGGCGCGGCGTTTCATCGCTGGTCCTTCGAACCCGCCACCGGCTCGTTCGGCGAAACTGGCGGCCGTACGCCGGAATGGCTGGTTTTCGAGGAGTCGCCGCTCTGGACCTACGCGACCGTTCCGCCGGAATTGCGGCGGCTCGCGGCCGACCACTACACGCTTGTCTACAACGTGACCGCGACGAACGACGGCGGCGGCGTGTACGATATCCAGGACGCTTTCTTCATGCCGATTGCGGGCTTCAGCGGCGTCGAGCGCCCCGGACCGACCGTGCTGATTTACCGGCGCGGCGATCTGCCCGCGGTCGATCAGTAGTCTCACGCCGCGTCCGCAAACAGATGCCTACCAACCAGGGAACCATCCGGCTCTTCGAGGTGAAGGGAATCACGGTCTTCCTTCACTGGACCTGGTTTCTGGTCGCCGCGTACGAGATCGGCGGACGCACCGGGACCTATTCGTCGATCACCTGGAACGTGCTGGAGTACCTGGCGCTCTTCGCCATCGTCCTGCTGCACGAATTCGGGCATGCAACAGCGTGTCGAAGCGTCGGCGGACGGGCGAATCAGATCGTGCTGTGGCCGCTCGGCGGCATCGCCTACGTCGATCCGCCGCCGCGGCCTGGTGCCGTGCTCTGGAGTATCGCCGCCGGCCCGCTCGTGAACGTGGTGCTGGTGCCGGTGCTCGGCGTCCTGCTGCTCCTGACTCCATCCGGGCCCGCTGGTGCGTCCGATGTCCACGCGCTCGTGCGCGACATCGCGTACATCAACGCGGGGCTGCTGTTCTTCAACGTGCTTCCCATCTATCCGCTCGACGGCGGGCAGATTCTGGCTGCGCTGCTGTGGTTTGTGATCGGGCGGGCGCGCAGCCTGAAGGTGAGCGCTGTGATCGGGCTTGTCGGCGTGGCCGCGCTGGGGTTGTGGGCGCTGAGTATTCAATCGGTCTGGCTGGGCATCATCGCGTTCTTTCTCGCGAGCCGCTGTCTGAGGGCCTTCCAGACGGCCCGGTTGCTCAGCGCACCAAGGGTCGCGCTGGCCTGCCCGTCGTGTCAGCTCGAACCGACGCCCGGTGCGGTGTTGACATGCCGCGGCTGCGGCACGGCGTTCGACCTCTACAAAGCCGCCGCCCGGGCGTCAGTGCGATGTCCGAAGTGTGATGAAGAAGTCGCGGCGCTGAGCTGTCCGCGTTGCAGGGCGACCGGGCGCGTTGACGAATGGCGCCCGGCCGCGGTCGCGATGACGCAGTTGTCGAATCCTGCCGACTAACTCAGTTTGTCGGTTTTTCTGCCGGGAAATTCTGGAACAGCTCCAGGTGCATCCCGTCGGGATCCGAGATGAAGATGTCCCACACGGTCTTGCTGAACCAGATCGGTTCAGGCGTCACCATGGCGACCTTGTTCTCCTTCATCTTCTTGTGCATCGTGCCGAGGTCCGACACGCGCGCCACCCATCCGCCGGCGCCCGGGTCCGGCACGCGCAGCTGGAACGGCGTCCGTTTCATGCCCTTCCACTCGATGAACTCCTGCCGCGATTTCGTGCCCGGGAAGGTGAACATCATCTGCCGGAACTCGCTGTTCGCGGCGGCGCCGTAAAGCTCCGCCAAGGCCTTGTTGCGCTGATACTTCGTGTCGCCGACGAGCGGCATCCCGACCACTTCCCGGTAGAACTTGATCGTGGCGTCCATGTCCTTCACGGCGAGCGCCAGTGACACACCCGGCTGCACCAGTCCAGGCAGCGTCGCTTCGGCGGCCGAGACCTCCATGGCTCGAACCAGATAGCCGTCGGTGTCGCGCAGGATCACCGAACGCGACGAACCGTTCGCGGTCGCGATCGTCGCCGCCCCGGCAACGCCGCCGGTCTTCGACACGATTTCGGCGCCTGCTTTCCTGGCGTTCGCGAGCACCTCATCGACGCTTCGCACCGGGAGAATGAGCTGCACGGCGCCGGGATCGGTCGGCAGACCCTGGCCGCCCTTGCGATCGACGTTGGAGAACTCGGTCAGCTCGAAACCAAAGCCGTCCGAGAACCTCGCCATCGCCAGACGCAAGCCGAGGCCGGGAATGTTGTTCAGCAGCGCGGCCCCGGGGGTGGAGAACACCCGCGGCTCCGGAATGGTCATGCCGAAGATGTCGCGATAGAACGCGATGGTCGGCTCCAGCTTGGTGGTGGCATGAATGAAGTGGCTGAGGCTGACGAGGCGAGGCGCCTCGGAACTCGCAGCCGGCGCGCTGGTCTGGGCGGCGGCGGCGGCAGTGATCAGGACGACGAGAACGGCGGCGAGAAAACTACGCATGTATCCTCCGCGGGAGTTTCCGAATGGCGCCTTCCCGCAGGCATCATGCTACAACGTCACCTGCCCGGCCCGTAGTATCCCCATAGGAGTACGCCTCACGGGGGATCCCAGCCCACGAGGGCCTGGCAATCCGGGCGAAATGTCCCGCCAAACCGGACCTTGAGCCTAATCAGGGCACCACACGCAGGTTCGTCGGGGCCGACGGCGGAACGCCGCCTCCGAAGGTGATCGGGCCAGCCTGGTAGTACTGCCACGCCTTCCATCGGAGAAAGCCACCATCGTCATCAGCCGCGTACGGCGTGACCAGTGTCGGAGTGCTGCCGCGCATCACCTGGGAAGGCGCCGTGCCGGCGGGAGCGAGCTCGGACGCGAGCGTATTGCCGTTGATCGGCGCCGGATTCGTCACGCCGTCGTTCTGCGCGTCGCAGGTGCATGTCACGCCGCCGGCACCTCCGCCGAAAAGGAACGCCACGACACCGGCGTCGATGAACGACGCGAGATGTGCGCGCGAAGGGATCGTCGAGCAGCCATTCCGGACGGTTGTCCTGGTAGTGGCTGGTCGTGTTGTTCTGCGCGCGCATCTTCGTGTTGCCCATGGGAATCTGCCACATCACGATGCGTTTTGACGCCGCGGTGGAGAATCCTTTGAGGAAGCGGGCGCCGCGGCGGAAATCCTCGGCGCTCCACCAGGAATTGCCGTTGTCGCCGTACACGTACTGATAGAAGCCTGAATCCCGATCGCTGAACTCGCCGAACGCGATATCGAAATTCGCGCCGAGCGAGTTGTAGAAAGCCCCTGCCCGCGCGGCGAGGGTGTCAACCATGGAATCCGCGGGGTCCTGCAAGGCGATATCGGTGCCGGTACCCCAGACGCTGACGTGATAGCCGAGGACGACATTTGGCGCGTAGGTGTCGCGCAGGCGAACGACGGCACGGGCGAATCCGGACACGTTGCTGGGCAAACCGGCGAGAGCGGCAATGCCGGTTTCAGAGACCTTGGCCGGCACCGTCGCGGCGTTGTCGCCTGATGCCCGCTGCTCCATGTAGCCCCAGAAATCAGGCTCCACGTGGAGCACGACCATCTTCCCGGGAACGCGCCGGCCTTCTGGAAGAACAGCGTCAGGTCGTTGTAGTACGCGGTCATCGTCGCCGTGTTGTTCAGGTTCGTGAAGACCGCGTTGCTCTCCGAGCCGCCGGCGGGCGACGACTGCAGCAGCATGTAGTAGGTGAAGACCGGGATGATGCCGTTCGCGGCAGAATCCTGGATGTAGAACCTGGCGAAGTCGCCGTTCGTGTTCCAGGTGGCCCAGCCGCCGCCGGTGTTCACGCCGCCCGCGAGGTACTGATAGCGGAACGAGAACGGCGCGGTCGTTTTCATCGCCGCGGCGCCGCCGGGTGAATCGGCCAGCCCCAGCTCGAGCCGAGCGGGCCAGCCGGAGGGCAGTGGCGCCTGTGCGCGGACCGGAACGGACATCGACGCAAGCAGCACGGCAAGTGCGGGAACGATACGCGCACGCATGGAGGACTCCTGGGGAGGGCGTCTGAAGGGGGGACCTTCAGGATAGCTAATACGACGGGGATCCTCAACTACGGCGAGCCAGACGGCCCGGACGACATCTGTAAGCCCAGCCGTTGCCTTCGCATAAACTGAACGGTCAGCCCCGTCGTATCCGGGGGTAAATCCATGTGGATCGTCCGCCTGGCGCTGCGGCGCCCGTACACGTTCGTCGTCATGGCCCTGCTGATCGCCATCCTGGGCGGTCTGTCGATCGCGACGATGCCGGTGGACATCTTTCCGTACATCGACATCCCGATCGTGAGCGTGGTCTGGCAGTACAACGGGCTGAGCCCGGAGGAGATGGAGAGCCGGATCGTCACGAACTTCGAGCGTTCGTTGACGGCGAATGTGGTCGGCATCGAGCACATCGAATCCCAGTCCCACCAGAGCATCGCCGTCGTCCGCGTCTTCTTTCATCCGACCGTGCAGGTCGATCTCGCGCTCTCGCAGATCGTGACGCAGTGCCAGGTGCAGGTCCGCAACATGCCGCCGGGCACGTACCCGCCGCAGGTGCTGAAGTACGACGCGGCCAGCGTGCCGATTCTCCAGCTCGGTCTGAGCAGTCAGACGCTCAAGGAACAAGAGATCTTCGACCTCGGGAACAATTTCATTCGCACCCCGCTGGCCACCGTACAAGGCGCCAATGTCTCCTATCCGTTCGGCGGCAAGCAGCGCCAGATCATGGTCGACCTCAATCTCGACGAGCTGTATGCCAAGCGGCTGTCGCCGATTGATGTCTCGAATTCGCTGAACCTCCAGAACCTGATCGTCCCGGCGGGAACGGCGAAGTTCGCCGGCACCGAGTATCCCGTGCGCATGAACAGCAGCCTGCCGAGCATCGAGGAGTTCAACAACCTCCCGATCAAGACAGTCAACGGCGCGACGATCTACATGAAAGACGTCGCCACCGTGCACGACGGGTTCGTCCCACAGACCAACATCGTTCGCACGAACGGCGCCCGCGGCGTGCTGCTGACGGTCACACGCAACGGCCGCGCGTCCACGCTCGCCGTGGTCAACGCGGTCAAGGACACCCTGCCCAGGGTCATGACGACCGTGACGCAGGATCTGAAGCTGGCCGTCTTCGGCGATCAGTCGCTCTTCGTGCGGGCCGCGATCGGGGGCGTGCTTCGGGAGACGCTGATCGCCGCGCTCCTGACCGGCCTGGTCATCCTGCTGTTCCTGGGAAGCTGGCGCAGCACGCTGATCGTGTGTCTTTCGATTCCGCTGTCGATCCTGACGTCGATCTGCATCCTCAGCCTGCTGGGCCAGACGATCAACGTGATGACGCTCGGAGGGCTGGCGCTGGCCGTCGGCATCCTCGTGGACGATGCGACGGTCGAGATTGAAAACACGCATCGGAACCTCGCCATGCGGAAGCCGCTCGTTCGCGCGGTCCTGGACGGGGCCTCGCAGATCGCCGTGCCCACGTTCGTGTCCACGCTGTCCATCTGCATCGTGTTCGTGCCCGTGCTCCTGCTGACCGGAACCGCGCAGTATCTCTTCACACCGCTGGCGATGGCGGTGGTCTTCGCGATGATGGCGTCGTACCTGTTGTCGCGAACCCTGGTGCCGACGATGGTGCATCACCTGCTTCGGAGCGAGGTGGCCGTGTACCAGGCGGGCGGGCACGGAGGACGGGGGATTCTCTGGACCCTCCACCGCGGCGTGAACGGGTTGTTCGAGCGCCTTCGCTATCGCTACATGGGCCTGCTGCATCTCTCGCTGGAACGGCGGGCGCCCGTCCTGATCGGGTTCATGGTGGTGTCGCTGGGCTCGCTCCTGCTGGTGTCGATGATCGGGAGAGACTTCTTCCCCGACGTGGACGCGGGCACGTTGCGTCTTCACGTGCGCGCGCCAGCGGGAACGCGAATCGAGGAAACCGAGCTGCGGTTCGCCGACGTCGAGCAGGAGATCCGCGACATCATCCCGGCAGGCGAGCTCGAGACGATTCTCGACAACATCGGGATTCCGAACGCCTGGGGGAGTCTTGCGCAGGGCGACGTCCCCAACATCGCGGCCACCGACGGCGAGATCCTGATCTCGCTCAATCGCGAACGACATGGTCCGGTACGCGAGCACGAAGTCCGGCTTCGGCAGAGGCTCCGCGAGAAATTCCCGGACATGGTGTTCTTCTTCGAGCCGGCCAACATCACGAACCAGATTCTGAACTTCGGGCTGCCGGCGCCGATCGATCTGCAGGTCGTCGGAGCCAACGCCGTGGCGAATTACGGCATCGCGCAGCGGCTGCGGCAGGAGGTCGCGGCCATTCCGGGCGCGGCCGACGTGCACATTCACCAGGTCTACGAACAGCCGCAGCTGAACCTGACCGTCGACCGCGTGAAGGCGGGGCAGATGGGCCTGACGCAGCGCGACGTGACGAGCAGCATGCTGATTTCGCTCAGCGGCAACAATCAGGTCGCCCCGAGCTTCTGGCTGAACCCGGCGAACGGCATCAGCTACAACGTCGGCGTGCAGACGTCGCAGTACCGTCTCGACTCGCTGGACCAGCTGCTGCGGACGCCGGTGACCGCCGCGTCGAATTCGGTCTCCGAGACCACAGCCGGGTCGCTTGCCGGCGCCTCGGGAACCGGGAACGCTTCGGTCGGATCGTCCCCGAGCGGCGCGTCGCAGGCGTACGGCAACCCCGGCGCCATGACGAGCGGCTCGGCGCAGCTGCTGTCGAACCTCGTGGACGTCAGGCGCAGCTACGGGCCGGTGATCATCAATCACTACAACGTCGCTCCCGTCTTCGATGTGTACTCCAACGTCGATCGCCGCGACCTTGGAAGCGTCGGGGCCGAGGTCGAGAAAATTCTTCAGAAAGAGCGGACGAACCTGCCGCGCGGGACGACGCTGACACTGCGCGGCGAGTACGAGACGATGCGCACGTCGTTCTTCCGGCTCGGCCTGGGCATTCTCTTCGCCGTGGTGCTCGTGTACCTGCTCATGGCGGTGAACTTCCAGTCGTGGCTCGATCCGTTCATCATCCTGACCGCGCTGCCGGGCGCGATGGCGGGAATTCTCTGGATGCTGTTCGTCACGAGGACGACGCTGAGCGTGCCCTCGCTCGTGGGGTCGATCATGTCGATCGGCGTCGCGACGGCCAACAGCATCCTGCTCGTCACGTTTGCCAACGACGAGCGAGCATCGATCCCGCACGCGCGTGAAGCGATGTTGTCGGCCGGCTACGCGCGCCTCCGGCCGGTGCTGATGACGGCCGCCGCCATGATCCTCGGCATGCTGCCGATGGCGCTCGCCCTCGGTGAGGGCGGCGAGCAGAACGCGCCGCTCGGCCGCGCCGTCATCGGGGGGCTGCTGGGCGCAACCGTGACGACGCTGTTCATCGTGCCGATCATTTACTCGTACCTGCGCGAAAAGCCCCCGGCCAACCAGGAACGCCGCCTCGAGGCGGAAGAGGCAGCCGAAGTGGAAGAGGAGCTCTCGCGTCTCGTACCCGAGCTGGTTTCCGCGGGCAGCTCCGGCGGGCCTCGCAGATAGCGATACGGTCAATCAGATGAAACGAGACGAAGTGGATTCAGGGCCTCCAGCGGATGTCTGGCGCCCGTCGCGCGCGACGATTTCAGCGCTGCTGTTCGGATTGCTGGTGCTGCTCGTCATCGCCTTTCTGGTCGGTTATCTGCCGTCGCAGCGCCGCGAAGCCACGCTCCGAGCGGAGGCCGACGCGCAGCAGAAAAGCCTGCCGCGTGTGGCGGTGATGACGGTGAGCCGCGGCGGCGATCAGAACGTGCTGAAGTTGCCCGGCACGATGCAGGCCCTCACGGAAGCGCCCATCCTCGCGCGCGCCGACGGCTATCTCAAACGTCGCCTGGCGGACATCGGGGACCGTGTGCAGGTGGGCCAGGTGCTCGCGGAAATCGACGCGCCGGAACTGGATCAGCAGATTCACCAGGCGGAAGCCGCGATCGAGCAGGCGCAGGCCGCGATGGAGCAGGCGCAGGCAAGCCTCGCGCAGGGCAAGGCGAACCGCGAGCTGGCGCACATTACTGCTGATCGCATGAAGATGCTCGTCGAGAAAGGCATCTCGCCGCAGCAGGATGGCGATCAGGCCCAGGCTCAATTGGCGGCGCAGGACGCCAACGTGCTGGCGCTCGAAAAGGCCATCCTCGCGCAGCGAAGCAATCTCGCCGCCGTCAAGGCGAACCTTTCCCGCCTGCAGGAGGTCCAGGGATACCGCATCGTCAAGGCGCCGTTCGACGGCGTGATCACGCTGCGCAACGTGGACGTCGGCGCGCTCGTCAGCGCCGGAGGCACGCTGCTGTACCGCATCGCGCAGATCGGAACGCTGCGGACGTACGTCAACGTGCCGCAGGCCAGCGTGAACGCCGTGCGTGTCGGCCAGGCCGCCACGCTGACCGTGTCGCATCTGCCGGGCCGTACGTTCCGCGGCACCATTGCGCGCACCGCCAACGCCCTCGACCCCGCTACCCGAACCATGCTCGTCGAAGTCGACGTGCCGAACGCCGACGGCGCGCTTTTTCCCGGCACCTACGCCGAGGTCGATCTGAGCGGATCGCGTCCGAATCCGCCCCTCGTCGTGCCCGCGGCGGCGCTGCTGTTCCGCAACGACGGAGCGCAGGTGGCCATCGTCCGGTCAGATCAGACCGTGCATCTTCAGAAGATCACGGTCGGGCGCGACTACGGCGATCGCGTCGAGATCCTCCAGGGCGTGACCGAAGGGACGACGATTGTTGCCGCGCCGGGAGACGCCGCACGTGAGGGCGCGAAGATCGTGCCCGTCCAGCGCGACAGTCAGCACTGAGCATCGCCAGACGGATTTCGCGCTTTCTTACACGATTCTCGCCACCCGCGGCCAGCCTCCGGCCGCGCTATGTTCCAGCAACTGCTTGATTCGCAGCGGGATGAACACCTGATACGGAAGGGTACGTCTCTTGCTGAACGGACGAGCAGATGACGCTTGTACAAAGGAGCTTCGCCATGCGCAAATCTCCAAGAAACCTGTCAATTGCGGGGATCGTGTTTTTCGCGGCCGGCATTCTTGCTTGTTCGAGCAGCGATGGCGTGACGCCCAGCTCAACCAACTCGGGCGGTTCGAGCAGCGGAAGCAATTCGAGCGCGATGGGAACGCTGGCGATTCACCTCACCGACAGCCCGTTCAGCGACGCGAAGGCGCTTCTCGTCACATTCTCCGACGTCAGCGTCCACCGGGCGGATCCTGGTGACTGGCTGACGCTGCCGTTTGCCGCTGGATCATCGCGAACCTGCGACTTGAAGAAACTGAACGGCGCGACCGACGTGCTCGGCGTGGGATCGCTCCCGGTTGGCAAGTACACGCAGGTGCGCCTGAATGTCAGCAGCGTGGGGATCTACTTCGACGCGCCATCGGTCGGCCCTGCCTGCGCGCCTCAGATTGCGCCGCCGGCCGGTCTCCACGTGGCTGTCGATATTCCGTCGGGAGAGGTGAAGCTCAATCACGAGTTCACGGTCACGGGCAGCGCCACGACGATGCTGCTCGATTTCGACGGCGATCAGTCCATCCACCAGACCGGGAGCGGCAACGGAAATGGCAACGGGAACGGGAACAAGGACGGAAAGTTCATGATGTCCCCGGTCATCCGCGTCGTGAGCGTGCAGTAGGTCCTCAGACTCCAGTAGTGCGGACCTTCAGGGTCCGCCTGTCCCGGCAGGCTGAAGGCCTGCACTACGAGCATCGCTTCGGAAGTCCTCGCCAGACTGCGCAATATGGTTGAGCCGCTGCTCTGTACCTGACAGAGGACACCACATCAGGAAATCGACAAAATCACTAAAGAATTCGTATCTGGCGGCTGGCATCGCGCTCGCAATTCTCCGGCGCGTAGGGAGGCCAGTCATGAAACGCATGATGCTGCGAGTTGCCGGTCTGATGGTTCTGTTCGGTGCGCTCAGCGTGGCGACGGCGCACGCGGACACGCGTTTTTCGATTCACGTCGGCGTCGGCGCGCCGCCCGTGGTCGTCGCACCCAGACCGTACGGCGGCTACGGCTACGCCACACCCGCTCCGTACCCCGGCTACGTCTGGCAGCAGGGTTATTACGTCGGGCATCGGTGGGTGCCTGGTGCCTGGGTTCCGCGCGGACACTGGAACCGCCGCAACTGGCGTAACGATCGCCGGTATGACGATCGTCGGTATGACAATCGCCAGTATGACAATCGCGGCTGGCAGGGTGACCGCCGTTAGCGGTAACGCGGATTCTCTCGAACGCAAGCCGAGGAGAAAACAAGACGGGCGCCCCCGGGGCGCCCGTTTCTTTGCTGAAATCAGTTCGCCCGGCCGACCGGCACGCCGAGATTCATCCAGCAGCTCACGGTCTCGCCCTTCTTCCTCGCCGGCGAAAACGTCCACTGCTTGATCGCGGCGACCACGGCATCATCCAGCGATTGCCCCGTCTTGGACCGGCGCAGCAGGCTGATGCTCGACGGGTGACCGGTCTGCGAAACCAGAAGGCGCACGACGAGCACTTCGCTGATGTCGCGAGTCTTGAGCTCGTCCGGCAGCCGCGGCTCAACGCGATTGGCCACCGCCGGCTGTTCGTTGACATCCTTCGGTTCGAAGAACGGTCGCTGAGGCTCGATCGAGGCGACCGCTGGCGCCGGCGTGACTACTACCGGTGGCGGTGGCGGCGGGGCGACCAGCTCGCGCACCGGTTCGATCACCGCGACGGGCGCAGCCGCTGCCGCGACTTGACCCGTGGGCGCGATCGGTTGACGGACATTCTTCGGCGGCACTCGTGATGACGCGGCGTTCGGCGCGGCTTTCGCCTTCAACGCCGCTGACGCTTGCGCCTGTGCGGCCGCGCGCTCGGCTGCTGCGGCCGCGGCTTCGCTGGCCTTGATGGCCGCTTCCGCGACGGCGATGGGATCCGGCGCCTTCGGTACATTCTCGGCCACCGTGGCCACAGCGGCGTCCGCGGGCGCTGCCGCCGGCGCTGACTGCCCCGGCAGAATTCCCTGGATCTTGTACCACGCTGCACCCACACCCAGACCGATCGACGCGACGATGACGACGGCTGCGACGATGCCGACCATTGAGCCGGTCCGTCCCGATCGCGCGGGCTGCCTGCCCGTCGATGGTGTTGTGGCCTTGGGTGTTGAGCGCGACGGATTCTCTGCGACTTTGCTCCTGGCAGCCTGTGCGTGCGCCGCTTCTTTTGCGGCTGCTTCCTTCGGCGGCTTCGATCCTCGCCGCCTCTGCTTTGGCGGCTTCTGCCTTTTCCGCTTCCAGTCGAGCGGCTTCGATGCGTACGGCATCGGCGCGATCGGCTTCGATTCGAGCGGCTTCCTCGGCTTCCACTCTCGCCGCTTCTTCTTCGGTGGCCTTCAGGCCCTCTTCGTCAATGACTGGCGCGGCGGTGAGGATCGGCATGGGCGGGGCGCCCGGCGTCACGTCCGCGACACTGAACAAGGACGCCGTATCCGAAAGGTAGCCGAATGGCGACGCGGCTGACGCGGGACTCGCGGCGACCGCCGGGCCAGTTTCCGCATCGGTCGCGGGTAGATCGTCGGATGCGGACTCCTTTGCCTTGGGCAGCGCGCCTTCGAGGAGTGCTTGAAACGCGCTCTGACACAACGCGCAGAGACTGCCATCCTCACTTGGCCCGCCGCAGCTTTCGCAGGGTGCGGAAGAGACCATGGGTGAACGTGCCGGCGAGACGGCGGACACGACCGGTTCGGGTGCGACTGGTTCGGGCACGATCGGCGGAGGGGCAATTGGCTCGGGCGCCGCAACCGGCGTCGCGGTGGTGGTGTTCAGGCCTTTCCGCTCCTCCAGGGAGAGCTTGCGGCCGCAACATTCACAAAAATGCCCAGGCGTGATTGGCTCCGTAACACACTCGATGCAACGCACGACAATGCCTCCCCGAGCACGCCCACAGCGGCCCCTCAGAGCTTTGGCAAGCGCGCTGCCAGTTCCATCGCGTCGCTTTTCGCGGAAATTCCAGCAACTTCGACGGCGGCGCGGGCGGGGGACCACACTTCGTCACCCGGTCTCGGCGCGGGGTGACGAATTTTGACAGGTGGATCGCGGCGGGACCGGCGACGTTGCACGTAGTTTCACACGCCGGGCGAACGCGCGACGGTCAGTGGGTGAGACCGTAGATCAGGTAGTTCACGCCGAGCTTGTACGCTTCGTTTGTCTGATCGAACGGCCGGAAGCCGCGGCCTGACCACTCCCAGTACTGCGAGACGTCGGTGTTGTAATTGATGATGGCCATCAGGCGCTTGCGTCGATCGTTGTCCTCGAAGATGCCGCGGAAGATGGGATCGCCGGCGACGTACGCCTGCGGGAAGTGATCGATCCCGCTGATCTCGAAGAATGCGTGGAAGACGGGATCGTCCGCCCGCATGTCGAGAAACTGCACGTCGGGCAGCACCCGCCGCATCGCGTCCTCGAACGGCTCCCATCCGCCGCCAGGAACACCGCGCCAGCCTGGTGGTTTGAAGTCGTCGACGAAGAGGAATCCGCCCTTCCGCAAATACGCGCGCAGTCCCGCGGCCTCGCGGTCGTTGACGGTCCACCAGCCGACTTCGATGATGTAGGCAATCGGATACTTGAAGAGTTCCGGATCGTCCAGCGTCACCGTGTTGATCTCCTCATGCGCACCGAGGAGGCTCACCTCGTTCATGATTCTCATCAGGTTGCGTTCGGCGAGCGGATAGCCGTGGATCCAGGACGGGCGGCGGCCGGGCCAGAAGCCGCCGGGCGCCGGATTGTATCGAACGCGCGCGAACGTGAATTGACCGTCGTACGGAATGTTCGGCAGGGGTCGGTACGCTCCCCGAAAACTGTCGAAGCCAAACTGCGCGAGCGCGGCGCCGCTCATGGCGAGGACGATCAAAAGGGCGATCGTTGTCCGGACGGCCGCGTAACGGCTGTGTGCCTGCACGACCGCTCGATGATATCGCGCGCGGCTCCACAGCGGCAGGCGCACATCGACGACTTACGAATTGTTGACGCGTCGCCGCGCATGGACACACGACGGCGTTCGCGGTCCCGCATCGTGGCTCGGCCAACACGAAGCTCGGCGTGGAAAAACCCGGCGCCGGCAACATCGGTCACTGTCATGGCGCTCGGCCCAAGTCTGGGCTCTCGTGGACGGGGCCGGCGCCGCGTTCTACCCTCTGACGACGATCACGCCGCCTTCTATCGTTGGCCCAGCCGCGATGCCTTACCGCGAGCGCGACTCTTCGTCACGTTCTCTGGGGCGGAGCATCCGTTCCCTATCCGCCGCCTGACGCATCGGCCCGTGGGTACGATTCGAAGACGCCACCCAAATCTGAAGTTTCTCTAGAAGCGTGACTGCTCGGCGACGACCTTGACGATTGAGATGGCTGCCGGGTGGCCGACGACCAGCGCCGGCGCAATGAGCGTCGCCTCGACGTAGTACGCCTTCTTCAAGAAGTCGACGACGCCCTCGAAGTGCTGCGCGAAGGCCGCCTGAACCTGGAAGAACGGACTCGCCGGAAAACTCGCGCTGTCGAAGTCGATGAGAACAGTCTCCGCGCCGCTCTGAAGGTCCACCTCGACAAACCTCGCGGTCACGTGGCCGAGATAGCGGAGCCGAAGACCGTAATGAAACGGCAGGCTAGGCACCTGCTGAAAAAAGAGGCCGTCTACCGGCGTGACGTTGTAGCGGGCAACAGCCTGGACGGTTGGGATCCCCAGTCCGGGCTGACCTGCCGGGCGGGCCGTCGCTGCGCCTTCCTGCGTTGGTGGAGAGACGATGTCGACGCCGAGCTGGATAATCGATTGGTGCAGGGTCACTTTGGCGAGATCGGCTTGATTGAGAATTCCCGCCGAACCCACACTGGTCCAGATCTTTAGTTTGTCATCCATGCTCCATCTCCGATGCAGCCACCGGCCGGTTGCCGGCGTCGTTCGGAGATGTACGTGTCCGGCGCCCGCCGTCCGTTGCAGAGGCCTGGGGCGGGCGGCTCGTCTATTTCATGCGCTGCGACGACTTCTCGTTCTCCAGGCAGACCTCGTCCACGAGCTCGGTGTTGATCGCGAGCCGCTGGTGGAGGGTGATCGTCCACGGCTTGGTGTACGCCTTCGGATCGTCAACCGTCACGCCGACCTCGAGGTGGCCGAAGTCCGGCCGCCGGATTCGCTCCTGCACTTTGGCGACCGACGTGATCACGCTGCCGTTCCAGTCGATCCAGATGTCGTCGCGAAATCCGGCCGAGTTGACGACGAGCGTATCGCCTTCCCACGTGCCGGAGGAGTAGCCCTGCCACGACGGCGTGGGATCCTCGGGCAGCGGCCGTCCGTCGGTGAACACCTGGCGGTAGCCGGCGTTCATCTCGTTGAGCATCACCAGCAGGCCCGGGGTCTGCACGAACTTGAGCAGATGCGGCAGGCTGTAGGCGCGGAGGAACGTGTCCGGCAGGCAGTAGACGTGCGGATCGTCCTTGGCGTTTTCGGCCGTCCGTTTCTTCACGAGCGCGGCGAGCCACGGCTGATAGGGCAGCCCGCCCGGCAAGCCGACGCCCATGTTGATGCCTTCCCTGCCCATCGGCAGCTCCGAGCCGCACGTCAGCTTCTCCGGATCCGCGTTCTTGCAGGCCGTGCTGTCGGTGAGCCAGATGCCGGAGAAGTCCGGCTTGCCGTCAGCCGTCTTCGGAGCCGGCGCCGTGAGATTGGGCTTGCCCGCGGCGGTCTTGGGAACGCCGGCGGTCGGATATTTCAACCACTGGGCTCTGGCGGTCACGGACAAACCGGCGACTGCACCCAGGGCGACCGCAACGAATGCCGAACGGACCATCGACTTATGCATGCTTGGCCACCAGAGAAAAAATCCATTGTACGAGGATCGCGGAGGGGTGGCACGCAGGCATGTCGGTGATGTCCGTGCGCTCGGAGCCGATATTCACGCCAGCGTCGGGAAGGGCGACGCTGGCGCCTTACGCCGCGCCGGACAGCTCAATGAGCGAGTCCGGGTGTTCGGGGGGAAGCGTTATCTCACGCCGAGCTCGGCTCGTACACCCTGCAGGCGGCCGATGGCGTTCTGCATCGACGACACGACGGCCCGCGTGCCGGCGGTGTCATCGTTCAGCTCCGTGACGGCCTTGTGCATCACGGACAACGTCATCTCGATCTCGGTCACGTCGATTTCGGTCGGGCGGCGGCCAAGCGTTTCGACCATGTCGAGACAGGCCTGGAGGACCTTTTCAGCCTGTGGCTTCTGTGCGGAAACGCGCGAAGATGCACGGATGCCGACCATCAGGAAGTCGCGCGTGGAATTGAGCTGGCTCTTGATACTCATGACGCCAACCTAAATCGCAATGCTCATGCCAGTCCTTACGTCTCATATAAACTGTTGTGGCATAAGAACTTGTCATAAAGGCGCTGTCGTCGAATGTGGGTTCTCTGACAATCATTGACACTTCCACTATGACAGTTAGTGGTACATAGAGTCGTCTTGAGAAAAGGCCATTTCGACCTCATTTTTCGCGGGCCATATGGATAGTCCGGAGGTAGCAGCCGCCGAACGCGCCCGCGCGGGATTGTGTGCGGACTGCGTCCACGCGCGGCGGATCCCGTCTTCACACGGTTCCACGTTTTATCGCTGTCAGCTCGCCGACTCTGATCCGGCGTTTCGGAAATATCCGCAGCTGCCGATGATTCGCTGCGACGGGTACGTCCGGCCGGAGCCGCCTTCCGCTGACTGACTCCGGTCATCGCGCGACACCGTCGTTGTCATCCCACGCAGGATTCGATACAAAGTAGCCGAGGTTTTTCATGTCATCAGAGCGGAACATGACTCGTCGCGAAGCGCTGGAACTGCTTGGAATGACTGCGGCGGCCGCCGCGCTGCCGCCGGCGGCGTTCGCGCAGACCGCGGCGAAGCCGGCCTTTCCGAAGGGCGCCATCATTCGAACGGTGCTGAAAGACTACGCGCCGGAGGAACTGGCAGGCGGCGCGACGCTCTTCCACGAGCACTTTCAGCTTGCGGCGGACTTCGGCGCGAAGTTCGGTGCCGCCACGGCGGCCGCTCGGGCGGCGAACGGCCTGCCGCCTGCTCCCGCGCGCGGCGGCGGCCCTGGCCGGGGCGCCGGTGCGCCCGCCCCGCCCGACATCATGCACGATGTCGATTTGATGACCGCTGAAGTCAAAAAAGCCGCCAGCGAAGGCACGATCGCCTGCATCGTCGAAGCGGGACACGCCGAGATGGGGCGCGACGTCAATTTTGTCCGCCAGGTCGCGATGAAATCCGGCGTGCCGATCGTGATTGGAGGCGGTTATTACTCGCAGCCGTGGTATCCGGCGGAAATCTCCACGATGAGCGAGGATCAGATCGTCAAGGCGCTCATCAAGCAGGTTGACGATGACGTGGTGGGCGCGTTTGGAGAGATCGGATCCTGGGATGAGATTTCAAAGGACGAGCGCAAGGTGTTCCGCGCCGTCGGGCGCGCGCATGTCGCGACAAACATCCCGATCTTCACCCACACAGGGATTCCCGGGAAATCCGCGCTCGAGCAGCTCGACATCTTCGAAGACGCGGGCGTCGATCCCCGCCACGTCGTCATCGGCCACCTGGGGAATCTCGTTGACCCCAATGTAACCGTGCACAAGCAGTTGTGCCGGCGCGGCGCGTTCGTCGGCTTCGATCGTCAGGGCGGGAACAACGACGCACAGCAGGTGCCGATGGTGATGGCGCTCATCGAAGCCGGCTTCGCCGATCACCTGATGTTTTCCGCCGATGCGTCGAGCGGCTACGCGAAAACCGTCACGGTGTTCCTGCCGAAGCTCAAGGCCGCGGGGGCGACCGACGAGGTGCTGCACACGATCATGTACGACAACCCGCGCCGGTTTCTCGCCTTCGTGCCGAAGAGATCGCGGAGACATTAAGATCAAACGCAGAGATCGCAGAGATCGCGGAGAAACATTCTTGTACAAGAATTAAGCAGACTCTGCGATCTCTGCGATCTCTGCGTTTGATCTCGGCGGTTTACGGCGCTTCAGCAGCACGAAGTTCGCCTCGTCGTCGATGCTTCCGGATCCTTTGTAGGCGGCGACCTGCGGATACGGACAGAGGGGACGCGTGCGATCCATCTTCCCATCCGTGCTGTGCGAAGCGACGATGCGAATGGGCGGCTGCTTGTGCTCGACCCACTGTTCCATGACGCCGACTTTGTCGAAGGCATTGGGGCCCTCGCCGCCGGCGCAGTGGGTCATGCCGGGCATCATGAACAGTCGCACTGAGTCGGCGCTCTTCGCCACACCCGTCGTCTCGCGCACGCGATTGTAGTAGTTCACCGTGCTCACGGGCGCCACGAGCTGGTCGTTCCAGCCGTGATAGAGCAGCAGCTTTCCGCCGCGTTCGAAATACGGCTTGAGGTTGGCATCGGTCGCGTTGAGAACGCTGCCGGCAGCTTTGTCAGTCAGGTCGACGGCCGTGTCGAACGTCAGTGTGCGGAAGTCCCACTGCTCGTTATTGAAGACGAGGTACTTGAAGAGGTCCACGGCCTCTCCGGCCGGCTGCGGACCCGCGAGGCCGTTCCAGCCAAGCTCGCTTCCCGGTTGCATCGCCGGATAGATTTCCCGGCCGGTGCGAGGATTGACGGCCGGCGCATAGATTTTCCGGGCCGCTTCCACCTGGGCGGCGGTCAGGCACGCTGACGTGTCGGCTCCGGTGCATTCCAGGGTTTTGGGATCGAATCGGCAGGCGACTGGATTCTCGATCAGTCCGTCCGTCGTCCCATCGCGCGCATCGCACATCGCCAGCGCCGCGCGATGAATCAGCGGGTATGTCGCGGGTGGAATGTAGCTCGCGTCGTTTTTGTGAACCGCCTGCGCGATCCACAACTCCCAGATCAACTGGCGCGTGCGCTCGTAGACCGGCGCGCCGGCGATGATGCCGTCGTAATCGGCGGGGAAGCGCTGCGCCTCCATCAGGCCCTGCCGTCCGCCCGTCGAGCAGGAATTCCAGTACGAAAGCCCGGGCCGGTTGCCGTAGAACGCCGCGACGATATCTTTGGCCGCGACCGTCATCTCGTGCACGGCGCGGTATCCGTAGTCGGCGAGCTTTTCCGGATGTCCGACGGCGAACCGTGCGTTGTTGCCGGTGTGCCCCGTGTCCGTTCCCGCCGTCGCATATCCTCCCGACAGCGCGGCGCCCAGGGCGGGATACGGGATGACACCTGCCCAGGCGCCGTTGCCGACGGACTGCAGCTTGCCGTTCCAGCCAGGCGACTGTCCGCCGGCTCCGTCGCTCGAGGCGGGCAGCCACACCTCGATTTTGATGTCGGAGTCGGACGTTGGCTTCAACGTCGCGGTCACGCGGCAGAAAGGCGGGAGGTTCGTGAGCGCGCGGCCGGGCGGCCCGCCCGCTGTAATGTCCGGCGGCGTGAATGTTCCGCTCGACACGGATTCGGCCAGCGTAATCGTCGTGTGCGGGAGCGATAGCGCCGTCAGGCTTTCGCACTTCCTCGCCTGCGACGGAGCGGCGCCACGTGACGCCTGGGCGAGAAGCGGTCGAGCGGGTTCCCCACCCATCGCGATCGCGACTCCCGCGGCGGTCGCGAGCGCCAACATCCACCGGCCTGCTGCAGATTGCGACACGATGCCTCCGTCGATCGATTCCCGGGACCAGGAAGGATAGATCGAGCCACTCTTCGCCCGCCGAGGTCAACCTTATTGTACGGACCCCTATTCAACAGCGGCGCAGGCGCCGAAAAGAGTGCCATGAGATCTCACCGCCTGCTCACGCTCGCGCTGACCCTTGCTGCGGCAATGTGCGTCGCGTGCAACCCGTTCGATCTGTCGCCTTCGGACTCCACGAATTCGAACACGAACGGCGGCCCCACCCTCGAAACGTTCAGCGGCTCGCTTTCGCAAGGCGGCTCACTCACCTTCACGTACACGGTGACGGCCGCCGGGACCGTGGGCGTCAGCCTGACCGCGGTGACGCCGGCGACGACGAGCGCGCTGGGGCTGGGGATGGGATCGAGCAGCGGAGGGACGTGCACCGTCACGAGCTCGACGTCGGCGGCGATCGCAGGCTCGGCCGTACTGTTGTCGGCGACCGAAAATCCCGGGACCTACTGCGTGAAGGTGTCAGACCTCGGCAACCTCGCGACGACGTCGAGCGTGACCGTCACCGTCGCGCACTCCTGAGAGCGCGCGCGCGGCCCAGCCTCACTGCCGCTGTTGCGCGCGACAGCACCCCATCGTAAGCTCCTGACGTGCCGCATCTCAGGTTGTATGTCCCTGAGGAGTGGCTTCGCGAAGACTTTCAGCGAACCACCGGGTTCGACGCGAAGCGGCTCCTGGACCATCTCGTACAGGTCGTCGCGAACCTTCGCATGGACGCTCCGGGAATGGAGGCGCCCGCGAAGGAGGTGCCGATGATCAACCTGGGCAATCTCAAGCACGCGATCGTCCCGCTGGTGCACGCGCATGTCGGAGGCGACGAAGACCAGCGGTTCCTGCACGTCACGCTGGCCGCAGGGAACGACACGCCGGGACGCACGGCAAACGTCCGCGTTCGCGCCGCCCATGTGCTGGGAGATGAGGTGGACCGGTTCGTGGGCGACCTTCCGGGCCTGGCGTCCGTGACGGTTCATGTGCAGGATATCGATCGCGACCGCGGATATTCCACGACTGCGGAGCGGAAGAAGCGTCGATCGTGAACGCGCCGGCCGGGTGACAGTGGCCGGCCGTTGACACCCGCGCCGATTCCTGAACTAATTGCCTCGATTCCAGGCTCATCGACACGGCATCCGAGGACAACCATGATGTTCCGCCTCACCTCTGCCTTTCTGTTGACGCTCGTCGCGTTCGCCGCCCCTGTTCGCGCCGGACAGCGGCCGGCCCCGGCCCCGCCGTCGCAGGATCCGCTTGCCCGGATGAACGAGGCTGTTGACGCGTTAACCAGAAAAGTCTGGCCGAGCGTCGTGCAGATCCTCGTGAGCAGCTACGGCACGCGTGACGAAGGCGCCCGCGGCGACACGAGCGTCGTCGTCGGACGGCAGCGATCGAGCGGGTCGGGGTTCGTGATCGACGCCGACGGCTACATCATGACCAACGCGCACGTCGTGAACGGCGCGCAGCGGGTGCAGGTCGTCCTGCCGGCGGACACGGCCGACGGCACGCTGGCGACGGCGCTGTCCGGCAAGTCGTACCTCGTGGCCGCGCGTATCGTCGGGATCGCCGCCGAGCTCGATCTGGCGCTGCTGAAGGTTGACGGCCAGAAACTGCAGCCGTTGCCGCTGGCGACGTACTCGCAGGTCCGCCAGGGTGAAACGGTGTTCGCATTCGGAAGCCCGATCGGGATGCGCAACAGCCTGTCGCACGGCCTGGTGTCGGCGGTCGCCCGCCAGGTCGATCCGGATTCGCCGCTGATCTACGTCCAGACGGACGCGCCTATCAACCCCGGAAATTCCGGCGGCCCGCTGGTCAACATCAAGGGCGAAGTCGTCGGCGTCAACACGTTCATCATTTCGCAGTCCGGTGGAAACGAAGGACTGGGTTTCGCGATTCCCAGCGCGACGGCGAGGACCGTGTTCCGCCAGTTGAAGCAATTCGGGATGCTGCGGCGCCAGGAAGTGGGCATGAGCCTGCAGACGATCACGCCGGACATGGCGAACGCCCTGGGTCTTGTCCGGAATTACGGAGTCATCGTGTCAGACGTCTGGCCCGGCGGCCCCGCGGAGGCGGCCGGATTGAAGGTCGCCGACATCCTGGTGTCGATGGACGGGCAACCCGCCGACAACCTGCCAACCGTCAGCTACAACTTCCGTCTGAGGGATTCCGCGGAGAAGGTGAAACTGGTCGTGCTCAGAGCCGGCGTCGAGACGACCGTGAGCGTCGCGCCTGTCGAGGACAGGAGCGAACTCGACGCGGTTTCCGCGATGGCCGATCCGGAAAAGAGCCTGGTGCCTCAGCTCGGGATTCTCGGCGTCGAAATCGACAGGCGCATCGCGGCAGTGGCCACGGGCCTCAGGGACCCATTCGGCATCATCGTCGTGGCCCGCGCAGCGGGCGCGACGAGCGAGGTGCCGCTGCAGGCGCGGGATATCATCCGCAGCCTGAACAATCGCCAGATGGCCACGCTGCAAGCGTTGAGGGACGCCATGAGCTCGCTCAAGCCCGGATCGCCCGTGACGCTGCAGATTCAACGCGAAGGGAAACTCATGTACGTTTCCTTCACGTTCGAATAGCGCGTCGCGCTCGATTGCCTGCCGGCGCGCTTACTTCCCGCGCGAACGCTGCAACCGGTCGTAATCTTTTTCGCCCTCGAGGCAGAACTCGTCGACCAGCTCCGTGTCGGCCTCCAGGGTCTGCGTCAGGTTGACCGTGAACGGCCGCGTGTAGTTTTTGGGGTCGTCGATTGTCAGCTCGATCTCGAGCGTGCCGAAGTTCGGGCGACGAAGTTTCTCGGTCATCTTCCCGGCACTGCTCATCGGGCTGCCCCACGTGTCGATCCACAGATCGTCGCGGAAGCCGCGCGTTTCGACGACGAGGGCGTCGCCGTCCCAGTGCCCGACGGAGTAGCCGTTCCACGCGGGCGTCGGATCCTCGGGGAAGGGCCGGCCGTCGATGAAGATCTGCCGGTACATCGCGTTCACTTCGTAGAGCAGCACCAGCAGCTTCGGCCCGTGCACGGCCTTGGTGAGGTGCGGCAGCGTCCACGACCGCGGCGGGTTGTCGGGAAGACACCGCACGTGCGGATCGTCGATGCTCAAAGCCGCATGGCGCTCTTCATAGAGCTTCTCCGCCCACGGCTGATACGGCAGCTTACCGCCCGGAAGATTCCGGCCGAGGTTGCCGCCGAGCGGCGAGCCGCCGATTTCGATGCCGCACGGCGTGGACTGGCCGGCGGCATTCACGCACTGCCTGGGCTGGGCCGCGTGCCAGAGGCCCGACAGGTCGGGATGACCGTCCGGCAGGCGCGGCGCGGCCGCCGTCAGATCCGGCTTGCCATCCGGCTTTCTCGGGATGCCATCGGTTGGATACCGAAGCCATTGCCCGGACCCGAGGGTCGGGGCGCCAATCAGCGCGGCAAACACACAGGCGATCACGGCAGCTCGCGGCATGCTCCCTCCGTCGGCCCGCCCGCGCGAGCACGAATGGTGCATCCTATCGCAATCATTGCGCCCGCGATCAGCCCTGTCGTTTTCGCCGGCCTGCTGCTAGCGGCCGACGCCCGAGTAGGTGGTGGATGTGTCGACGGCGAATTTTCGATAGCTCGAATACTCCGCGACACCCTGCCGGCGCAGCTGCTTCACGAGCATCACTCGCGCACTGCCCGTCCAGGTCACTTTCGCCGGCAGCCAGGTCTCGTTGTCTACCTTGCGCCGCTGATAGGTGACGACTGCGCCTTTATGGACGCGCGCCAACAATCCCCATCCGAACGACAGGTCGTCGATCGCTTCGATGTCCACGCGGACCAGTTCCGCGTCCGACTCGCTGATCCACGCGCGAGCCTTGAAGTGCACCATCATCGCGCCGTCGTCTGTCAGCGGTTTGACTCCGGCTTTTGGCGTCAGCGTCGCCACGATGGTGTCGTGTCCCTCGAGAGACTCCCGTCCAACCATGTGCATGTTGTAGATTCGGAACAGATCGTCCACGGCGGCACGATACCGCTCCCGCTGTCGCTCCAGCCGCTGTGAATCCTGGCGCCGTTCGGCATCTGACGCCGATCTCTTGGCATACGCCTCGACCTTCTGCCGGCGCTCGCGATCCTGGCGCGCGAGCGTGTCAGGCGGAACGGGCTTGCCGTCTTCTTCGATGAGCCGGCGATAGCGATCTTCCCCGGGCAGGCCCGGGTAGACTTCGAAGACCTTGACGGAGTCCACCTGCGCTCGTCCCGACGCATCCAACCGCTCCTCGGTGCGCCGCTCGATGAACATGTAGCCGCTCTGGCGATCTTCGTCGGTCGCCAGGCGGTTCTTGACGCGAACCGCAAAGGCATCGAAGTCCGGGAGCGGCCGATCCTGTCCGGCCGGACTCGCCATCGTGAGCGTCAGGAGGGCGAGAACCGCGAGGCGCATACAGGAATTATGTCATCCCGTCGTGGCGGCCGGCTGACAACGCTGTTACGGACCAGTTACCAGGGCGTATGTCGAGACGGGAGAGGGGTCCGGGGCGTTAGTCGCCGCCGCTCCCCTTGAACTGGTCGTCTTCGTCCGCGAAGAGGACGTTGAAGCTGGTGAGCGAGCCGTAGCAACCGCTGACATAGCTCTGGAGCTTCACCTTGACGGTGTCCGGCAAGTCGGAGGCGTTGACCTGCTGCTCGAGCGTGCGAAGCCGGTTCCGCAGCATGACGACCTTGTGGAAGAACGTCTCGATGGGCCACGTCTTTTCCTGCAGGCCCGGGGCGCCCGGACGCAGCACGAGCGTGCCGCCGCGCCACTTGTCGGCGGGCACGACCGGCGTGATGCCGGTCTCCTCGCGGATGATCCGCCGCAGCAGTGCTTCGAGATCCGCAGGTGTTTCACTCCCAGACATGGTTGATGTCCTCTCGCGGTCGCTGACGATGGGAAACGGCGCCCGGTTCGAGGGCGCACGGCGGGAGTCTGGTGCCGTGGCGGTCGGAGCCGATTGTCGTGACGATGCGCCAGCCGGGCCGCCGCGATAGTTGTGCTCGCTGTGGCAATACCCGCACACGACGCGAAGAGGCGCCCCGTCAGCGTCGACCACGATCACGGTGTGCAATCGGTCGGCTTTACACGCGCGGCAAACGTCTTCGAGAGATTCGCCGGCCCGGTAGGTGCGGGTCAATGACATGCGCGGCTATGATCGCACGATACACCACGCGCGATATTTACCTCGGCGACGGCGATGGTGCTGTCCCCGTCGGCACCGGCCTGGTGCCATTCGGCGCACGAGAGTGGGTGCGGGTCTTGAAGCGCCATCCTTCGGGCGTTTTCACGTAGACATCCTCGTAATTTCCCATTCGCGTAATGAGGTTCGGATCGCGGCCACCAAGCTCGATCATGTACGAGTTGCCGGTGGCCCCTTCCGGTGTCGGCGTGATCACGAGGTTCAGAATCAGGTGGCTCACGCTGCCGTTGAATCTCGGGCTCGAGCAGGGCGAACCGGTGACGTTGAGCCCCGAGGAGATTTCGCGGAGCTTTTCGCGGCCTTGCCACTTCGCACCGCCAGCGTCGATCGCCGCCTGGGTCCACATGTCGATGAACACGCCGTCGGGCGTGTACAGACGCGCGTACTCATACCCATCGTCCGCGCACGTGTCGATGGCGTGGGAATATCGGGCGCTCAACTCCTGGATTTGCGCGTAGTCCGTGCCGCTCAGCACGATGGGCCGGTTCTTCTTGCTCTGCGCGTGGGTGACGGCGAGCGTCGCGAAGCATAGGCCGGCCATTGCGACCACAGGCGCAATCCATTTCAACATGCTCGCTCCTTCTCGCGTTCAAGCGGAGTGAACTCTGCGCGAAGTCAGCTGGCGTGGCACACGACCTTTCACCGCGTTGGCCCGGGCACTATAGGTGATACGGCCACCAGCATCTGCCGGCAGGCGCACGCGCATGCGCGCTTTGAGAACCGCCAGATGTTCGGACGCCATCGCCGCCAGCGTCGTGCCGGCGCTCGGAGCGCCGAGGATGGTCGTCCAGTAGTCGTCGAAATCCGCGAACGTTCGTTGCACCGTGATTTCCCGCGTGTCGACGGCGTCCAGGTCCGCACCAACCCACAGGTCCCGCATGGCGCCGAGTCGGGACGCCTCCGGGTTCGGCGGTGCCGGAACCATGAGGCCCAGCCCGCGCATTTCAACCTGCAAGGCGTCGTAGGGAAAACCACCGCCGGGCATGTCCCACGCGTACGCGGTGACGGTGCCGCCGGGGCGGACCACGCGTGCCATTTCGGCGACGCCCGCGGCCGGGTCGGGAACAAAGAAGATCACCAGCGGCATGACCGCTGCGTCGAACGTATCGTCGGGGAAAGGCAGCGCCATCGCATCGCCCTGGCGAAACTCTGCGGCCCGCGACGCGAGCCGGGTGCGGGCATACGCAAGCTGCGCCTCCGACGGGTCGATCCCGTGAATCGACGCTGGCGCACAGCGCTCGACGAGCATTCTCGGTAAAGGCGCCGTTGCCGCAGCCAACGTCGAGCCATCGCAAGCCTGACTTCGGAGCAAGCCAGTCGAGGAATGTTTCACCAGCCAGCTGGCTCCACTTGCCCATATATCGTTCGTAGGCAACGCCATCGTCGAAGCGGATCTGATTGGTCACCATTGGTGTTCCTTCCGGCCACGGGCGGGCTGTGAGTCGTGGCTGACGTTATAGTTTATCGAGGACGCGGACCGTGCCCGTGGGAGCGGGGTCGCGGACTGTTTTTGACGAGCTGACTGACGTGGGACTGGGTTTGGGGCGGGTGTGGAGTCGTCCGTCAGAAACCGAGCGCGCGCCGAACGGAGTTCACTCCGCTGCTGGCCGCGCGTTCGATCGTCGAGGACGGCGAAGACCCCGCACGAAGGCTCGCTCTGACTTCTACCGTCTGCCGCGGCAGCACCTGCACGCGGCGCACTTCAGCCGCATAGCCCGGAAGGCTGACCCGCACGACGTAGACACCCTCCGTCAGCTGCTGCGTGACGCGGCCTGTAGAGTCAGGCGTTCGCGTCGCAACAATCGCGTTCTGAGTTGTGAGGACTTCAATCGTCGCATCGGCGAGGCTCTGGCGAGAACCCGCAGCCTGCACGATAGTCACAAGGTCCCCTGTATTCGCCGGACGAACGAACTGCACCAGGGAGAACCCGGCGCCGGCGATCGACGCGATCCCTGCCACTGTGCCGACGACGGTGTGAAAGCGTGAGAGCGAGAGGCCGAGCGCCAGGCGTTTGCATGCCGCCCCGGCAGATTTCAGGGGCGAAGGCGCCGGCGGCTTGAGGGTGTCGTCAGCCATCGATGTGGTGTACCGCGTCTGGCGTACGGACGCGTGAGCATGAGCGGTGCAACATTCGGACCAGCGCGCACCGCCTGGTAACAGCCCACAAATGTGGCGTTTAGCTGGCGCCGCCCTGATAGGGCCGTGCGCGGGCGATGTCTATTTCGCAATCGGCCCGTCAAGAATCGCGCGTCTAGCGTGGGACCATTGAAAGATACGTCGTCCCTGTGGATGTCGTGATCGTCTCCAGGGCGGCGTGTCGCGTACCGTCCTTGGCGAGCAGGACTTCCATGCTGACGCTGTCGCCGGCTTTCACGAAGTCCTCGGTCAGTCCATGGCTCCGCATCCCCTGCGGATTCACTGTTTCCACATCCCAGCTGGTGGTGCTGCCATCGGCGTTTTTCACATCCAGGTGAAAGATGATGTGTGGAAACTGCCAGTCGACCTGCGTGACGACCCCCGTGAGCGTTACCGTCTTCGTCGCGTCGTAGACTGCGGCGACCGTGTGATGCGCACTGATCGGCGTCGTCGCCGACACTGTCAGCGCGAGTGCGACGACTGCTCCGGAGACTCGAATGTTCATCGCACCCCCCGTGCGATCATAGCTGTCGCCTCTGCTTGTGTTGAGTTAAGAAAGCATGAGCGTGCTCCTTGGGTTGCGTGCGAGGGCCTGTGCTGTATTGCACTACTCCAGTGTTTGGGGTGTGCCAGAGTGGCGGCGGCTGGGCCATCCAGGTTCCAGACTGTCGGAATCTAGAACTCGACGGCACACAGAAAGATCAGGAAACGATGAAAACACTCATGCGGCGGATGTATCTCGTCCCGTCGGTCGCGGTCGCGCTGGCTGTTTGTGTCCTCGGCGGCACAGCGTCCGCTCAGACGGCTGGCAGCTGGAAACTCAACATCGCCAAATCGCAGTACATCCAAGGCCAGGCGCCCAAGAGCACGACGCTCGTGTATGAGGTGGCAGGCGAAGGCATCAAGGTCACGGTGGACCAGATGCCGTTTGACGGCCCGGCGATCCACTACGCCTACACGGCAAACTACGACGGGAAGGATGTCCCTGTCGCAGGGAACCCGAACGCCGACATGGCCGCTCGCACGCGGGTAAATGCCACGACGACGAGCTTGGTCAACAAGAAGGGTGGACAGATCCTTTCCACCATGACCCTTGCTGACTCCGCCGATGGGAAGACGCTGACGATCACCACCACCGGCAAGGATGCCACGGGGAGCAAGATCGATAGCGTCGCGGTCTACGACAAGCAGTAAACAGCTCATGGGGCTGGGTGCGACTCGCACCCAGCCCCATCTGCGTCTGTTTCCATTTGTCGTGGCTATCGCGCGGCGAAAAGAGTAAGGTCGGGTTACGGCTTTCCTGAATCTGCTGCCTGATTCTCGCCTGCGCCAGGCCCGTCTCGCATCAGGCTTCATCAAACACCGGCAGGACATGAAACAGCCACTCCAGACGCGACGTGTCAAAGAAGCGCTCGCACGCGTCCGGAGTCTGTTCAAGGACCCCGACGCGAAACTGACGACCGCAGCCGCTTCGCAGATGGCAGGCCTGGACAGTCTGGTGTGCGGCAAGCTATTGCGGAGCCTCGTCGACGCGGGCTTTCTCGAGCAGCGCCTTCAGGGCGTGTTCGTCCGCAGTCCGTCGAAGTCACGCTGACCGATCACGGCCGCAAACATCGTTAGAGAGGAGCCTCATCATGAGTGGAAGTCTGCACCCCACGGAGATCCATAAACGTCAGCACCGCAAAGAGAAGCGCGACAAGTTGCGCGCGCAGCTGGCGATGGCGGCGCCGGCCGGGCGCGCCGCGATCGAAGCGAAGCTGCTGAAAACATATGTACTCGGTTCGGAGCCGCAGCCGGCGCCGCGAGTGGAGACACCGGGATCATGATCAACGTATCCGAAACGGCGGCGTCGAAAATCACCGAACTGCTGATCGAAGAGCAGAAGGCCGGCGGCGGCTTGCGGGTGTTCGTGCAGGGTGGCGGCTGCTCGGGATTCCAGTACGGCATGATGATCGAAGAGAACGGGCAGGGCGCGGCCGATCAGGTCTTCGAGTCGCACGGTGTGAAGTTGTTCGTGGACCCGATCAGTATCCAGTATCTGAAGAACGCCGAGGTCGATTTTGTCGACACGGTCACGGGCGGCGGGTTCACGATCAAGAACCCCAACGCCAAGTCGACCTGCGGCTGCGGGTCGTCATTCTCGACCGAGTAAGCGCTTGATCACGCTCGACACAGACGATCTCGACGACCGTCAATCGCGATTGCTTGATGTGCTCTGTGAGGAATTCGATGAGGCGCCGCTTCTCGATGCCGCGAATGGCCCCGGCCTTTATCACCGGCTTCGCACGCACCTCACCGCGGCAGGGGCCACAGACGGCGATTTCGAGTTCCTGACGGGGGAGTTGGCTCGCCGCATAATCGAATCGGACAACCCGTTCACGCCGGGGCAGAAAACCGCGCAGTTGAAGTTGATTTCAGAGATGTTCGCCCTGCGGGATTTTCATCTGGTCGTCGACCGTGGCGCTCTTGTGAGCCTCGTTTTCGCCGATCGGCCGACCGTGCACTAGTGCCGCTGGCTGTTGGCCTTCAGCCAAGCCCTGCCGGGGCAATTGCGCGGCGATACCCGCGCGAAACGACGGCAACAATCGCAATCTGCAGGGCCGTGTATGTCAGCGCGGCAAACGGATCCACGCCTGTCCCAGCGGCGCGAGACAACCCCGCGACGATTCCAGCGAAAAACACGAGGAACATGCCGTTGCCGATCTGACGCCTGGAGATCTGATCGCTGATGAGCATGAGACTTGTCGTACCGGCCGTGATCGTGAGGAGCGTCGTGATTCTGAACGTCCATCCGGGGTTGGCGACGATTCTCAAGCCTTCGTTGATCGCGGACGAGCGTTCCAGAAACAGAGCAACCCCGATGGCCTGAGCCGCGCACAGAAGAATCGCCACGCACCATGTGACGGCGACGACAGGTACGTCCCGTCGTCTTCTCGCGTTGCGGTTCAGAAACCGCCAGATGAGAGCAAACGCCTGCACGATGAGCGAGGCACTGACGTAGGGCATGATGCCGAGCGCAAAGACAGTGACTCCCAGGAAAAGCTGACCTCCCGTGAGAAGGCTGAGCGGACCGAACGGCCTGCCGGCGGCCCTGGCCGAGAGGAGTGTCAGTGTGTCGGCGCGGGCGCCCGGGACGGAGAACCAACTGCCGATGAGAAAGAGAGCGACGATGCCAAGAACCAGCAGGGCCTCTCGCGAAAGGTTCAAGGCAACGGCCGTCAGCACCTGCCTCCAATACCAGACGTCGGAACGTCGCCGACAATGCTCCTCGAAGAGGTCGCCGACAAGGGCGTCGTTCCCGCGGGCGGCATGCTTCAGGAGCCAGGTTGCGAGCGCGGGTGGCCGTGTTGCGGTCATGCCGGACCTCCTTCGAGCTTCGGGATACCCGTCCACAGAGACGTGAACACGCGTTGTGCGTCGCGAACCTCGCGAAGGCCCCTGGCCGTGACGCGAAAATACTTCTTTGCCCGGCCGCCGCGTTCGGCGGTTGGTTCACCCAATCGGGACGAGACGAGTCCCTTCTTCTCCAGGCGCGTCAGCGTGGCATACAACGTGGCGAGCGCGACGACCCGGCCGCTTGTCTCTTCGATTTCTCTCGATATCGGCACGCCATAGGCGGCATCACCCAGCCTCATGAGCGCCAGGAGAATCATCAGGTCGAATGCGCCGAGGTTCGATCGGCTCCCCATTTCTTACAACATATAGAATAAATCGCGCTGATGCAAGGTATGCGGCTCAGACGACACGTCGCAGAACGTTGTCCTGTTTAACGGCAGACGGGCCTCGCCGAGAATCTCAGCTCTGCATGTAAGCACCGGAATCGTGCGTGTTTCGGCAGTTCGTCCTGGCGGAGATTAAGGTTGCCCGGCCGGATCCCTTTATATTTGTATAGTTTGCCGACATTCCGGGCGATCGATGCCTTAGACTCTACAGTTCGGGCCCATTTTCCCGATTCAGCGGCCTTCACAGTTTATTTGAGGTCACGATGTCGAACGGTATCAGCAGGTGTGCGCTAGGGTACTTGGTTTCGGAACGACGTGGACGTGCTAACGTGTCGATGATGCTGATGTCCTCACGCAGCGGGAGGCAAGACTGAAAGCAGCGCCGACGCGCTGCCGTTCGCGAAGGGCTTTCTCGTCACCGGCAACTACGTCGTTGGCGGCGTCGATCTCAACCCGCAAGCACGACGATCACGGCTTCATCACGGGCACGATCGCGATGAGCGGCGTGCCGCCGGCGCGGAAGTCCTGGCTGCGTACCTCTACTGGGAAACGATCTCGACCAACGTCGCGCAGGTCGAACGGCGCCAATTCCGCGGCCGCCAGTCACGGTGGTCAAGGCCACGTCGTTGCCTCCTCACCGCCAACGCAGCGTGCTGGAGCTCGGGCGGCGGATGGCGGCGCGAGCTACACGATGACGATGTTCCGCGCCGACGTGCTGCATCTGCTGCCCGTTCAGATGGACGCCGAACGGCAAGCCGACCGGGCGTCGTCTGGTCAACGACGCGGATCTCCTGAGCCAACGGATTTGCCGCTCGAACACGGTCACGCTGCCCGAAGCGGCACCGGCAACCAGGTGCCGTCCGGCGGCGGGCGCCACGCTGTTCGTGATCTATCGCGACACGTCGCAGCCGCTGACGAGCATCTCGCTCTACGACGGCATCTACGTGCAGGCAGCCGGGCGCGACGATGAACGCAGACGATCCGCGGCTTCTACCAGTCGTCACGCGACGCAAGACCGCGAAGATGACGCACATCGTCGGCAGCGGCGCGACCAACGGCACGGATCGACTCTTGTTCAACGACACGACGCATCGCGACCGATGCGTTCACAGGCCACAGCGAATCCGCTGCAGTCGGACCGGGAGCTGGTCCGAACCCGACCTATGACGTCACGCTCGCTGATGCCGGGAACCGACTCGCGACATCGGCTACGGCGAAAGAGTGACGACGAGGGTCGATCACAGCAAGACGTCGCCCTACGACTGTCTTGGCGTGGGCGGCGATCGTCTTCAGCACGACGGTGAAGGACACGGACGGCGACGGTCTGCCCGACAAGCTCGAAGACGTCAGCGGCCTCATGGATCCCGACGGGCAAGCACTGCCGGACCTTCACGCCATGGGCGCGAGCTCGCGGCACAAGGATCTGTTTGTCGAACTCGGCGCCATGAAAGCCGCCGCCAGGAACGAGCTACGGTTCGCGACGCGCCGCTGAGCGCGGACACGCCGCAGGTCGTGGACGCGGACGGACACAATCATCTGCCCACGCCGGCTGTGCTGAAACTGGTCGGCGATGCCTTCAAGAGCGCGCCTGTCAGCAACCCCGACGGGACGACGGGGATCAGGGCGCATTTCGACGCGGGACCGGCCTATCACTCCATCGACGCGACGGCCTACGCGAGCACGGATGCCGACGAATACCTCGTCCCCTCGATTCTGGCGCGAGGCGGCGAGTCCATCGTCGAGACGGCGTGTATGCCGAGCGCGACGCGGACGTGCCAGTTCCCGGACTTCCCCGGAACGGTCAGCTGGAAGATCGGTTTCCAGCTGTATCGCGACGCGCCGGTCGCCGCCGACGGCGCGGAGCTCACGCCTGCCGAAGAAGACGCTTGCGAGGCATCGAAAGCCGCCGGGACCGGCGGCTGCCGTCAGCGCTTCGACTCGATCCGCAGGGACTTCTTTCACTACGTCCTGTACGCGCACGCGCGCGGCATCCCGAAGTCGACGGACCCCGCGTCACCGGACTTCCACGTCCCGCGCGGCAGCTCGGGCATCGCCGACCTGCCAGGCGGCGATGCTGCTCGTGTCGCTCGGCTCTGGGATCGATTCGTCGGTACGGACTTCATCCAGGCGTCAACGACGATGCACGAGCTCGGTCACAACATGGGGCGGAGCCACGGCGGCGATCCGGCCGAGCCCAATTGCAAGCCCAACTACCTGAGCGTGATGAGCTACCTGTTCCAGTTGCACGGCCTGCTGGACGACGACGGTGTCCCGCATCTCGATTATTCGCGGCCAGACGGTCAGCCCGCTCGATGAAACGCTGCTTGTCGGACGGTGCGCATCAGCCCCGTATCGGACGGCGTGGTACGCGCTGGTCGGACCCGGTACGCTTGGCGGCTGCGCTCGGCCTCACGCCCGCGAAGAAATTCTGCGGCGGATCGCGTTTCCCGAGTCCGCTGCGTCCGGCTGGATGCCGATGGCTCGCGTCGACGGCCCGGGAGCAGCCGACCGATCGACTGGAACACCGACGGCCTGTTCGGCGGGGTGCACAGCGCAGGACGTTGATTTCGACGGCGCCCTCAGCGGTGAGCTCGCTACGCCGGCAACGCAGCCGCTGCATGGCGCGAGCGACTGGGCGAGCTTGCGCCTGGATCAGACTCGGTGGCCGCCGGAACATGGCTGGATTTTCGGCCGGCATCGATTTCGGCGGCGGGCTTGATTTCGGCGGCGGCCTCGATTTCGGTGGAGGGCCTGGATTTTGGCGGGGGCCTCGACTACGGCGGCGGGTTGGACTACGGCGGGGGATTGGACTTCGGCGGAGGCTTGGACTTCGGCGGAGGCCTGGACTTCGGTGGAGGTCTGGACTTTGGCGGGGGCCTCGACTTCGGTGGCGGGTTGGACTTCGGCGGGGGCGCGGAACTGGACGTCGAAACGGCTTCGGCTCTTGGCAACACGCCGCCCAGCCAGGCGAAGGCGTGCGTCATCGGCCAGGATTGCGCCAGCACTCCGTGCCGCTTCATCGGCGCCGGCTCGACTGGCGCTTGCCGAACGTCGGAGCGGTGCGGAGTACGTCGCGTTCCGCGTGCGTGGGCGAAGACGTCGGACCTGGCAGCGCCGCCACGCTGACGCAGGTGGGCACGGAGCCGGCTAACGCGGGTGTGTCCGCGTACTCACTGGTCGACACAGAGGAGCTGCCGAACGGCGTGAAGTACCACCTACTTCGTCAGGGCGCGGTTCGCCGACGGGACGCTGAGCGGCCCTTCGAACACCGCGACGATTACGGCGGTCAACGTTCCGCCGGTTGCGCACGACGACGGGTACAGCGTTGCGTCAGGCGGAACCCTGACCGTTCCTGCGCGCGGTGTGCTCGGGAACGACACCGACGTCGACAGCGACGCGAGCACACTGACCGCAGTCCTCGCCGCGCCGCCCTCTCACGGCTCGCTGGTCCTGAACGCCGACGGTTCGTTCACGTACGCGCCGGCTGCGGGCTTCGCGGGGTCCGACAGCTTCGCGTACTACGCGAAGGACGTCACGCCGCTGTCGAGCGCAAACGTTGCCGCAACGGTCGCGCTGACGGTAAGCGGCGGCGTGCATTACACCGCGATTATTTCACCGCTCAAGACACCGGCGCAGCAGGGCAGCGCCGTGCCGGTCAGCTGGAAGCTCAAGGACGCGCTCGGGAACGACGTTGTCTCGCTGAACACGCTGTCGAAGATGGAGAGCGTGTTCAACGGCGCGCCGCCACAGGGCGGCTGCGTCGCGTCGGCGTCAGGGACGAAGGAGACGCTGTTCAACCTGCCGATCGGCGCAACGGGCAACAGCAGCTTTCGCGCTGGTATCGGGCGGGTATCAGTTCAACTGGGATACGACGACAGCGATGACGCAGCCGGTCGTGACAGGGAAGGGCTGCTACACGCTGCTGCATTTATCTGGCCGATCAATCGGCACCGAAGATGACGACGCCGGTGCAGTTGAAGTAGGCCGGGGCGTTACCGGCCGGCGCGGCCGGTGCGGCCGTTGCGCGGGCGGATTTCCGGCAGCAGCGGATCTTCGGTCGATCCATCGCGGGCGGCGATGTACTGCCGGTAGGACTCGGCGAAGCCCGCGCTCTTCATCGGCTCGCGGACGCGGCCCTGGTAGTAATAGACCGGCGGGAAATAGCCGAACGTCGGCTCTTCGTCGAGGAACAGCGCGAGCGCTTCGCCGCGGCGCTTGAGGCAGCGGTCGAACTCGCGAGTCGGCCTGCGGGAACTGCGCCGGCCGTCGAGGTACGCGCGGCCGAGATCGAAGTGGCCGATCCACGTGTCGAGCAGCTTGTTCGCCTCGGTGCAGCAGCTTGATCGCCTCGCGCGCATCGCCGCCTTCAAGCGCGATCTCGCCTTCGAGGATCTTCGCGTAGGCCTGCGGCTCGGCCTGCAGTTCGGCGCCGAGGCCGTCGATCAGCGGCGTGGCCTTCGCGGTCGTCGCCGGCCTCGACGAACGATCCGCGCCGCGAGGAAGCGGATCTTCACCGCCTTGCTGCTGCGCCAGCGCCTTCTCGGCGGCGGCGACGGCCGGCCGCTTTCTGCCCGCGCAGTGAGCTGCGCGTAGCGCCAGCGCGGCGAACTTCGCCGCGGCCCGGTCGGGGTTCTTCGCCGGCGAGATCGGCGGCCGCGCCCTGCTCGAGGATCCGCACCGCGTCGGCGAACCGGCCTTCGATACACCGCGAGGTCGCCGAGGCCGGAGGCGCGACAGCGACGCGCCCAGCGCGTCCGATCTTGCCGAGCTGCTCGTAGTGTCGCTCGCGCCTGCCGCGAGCTGGCCCTGTCCGAGCTGCGCGAACGCGAGCGCCAGCAGGCCGTACGCGTCCGGCTCCTGCGATCGCCGCGCGCTTCCTGCTCCGCCAGTCTGGAAGTCGCCCGCGTAGTTCGGCGTAGAGCGCCAGGTTGTCGCGAAAGAGCGCGCGCTTCGGCAGGATCTTCACCACCTGCCGCATCTCGTCGACGGCCCTGCGCAGGTCGCGCAGCTGCGACGAGCACAGAGCGCGAGCTGGTTGTGGCCGACGACGTCGGCCGCGTACCGCGCGATGAGCTCGCCGTATTCCTTCACGCACTGCTGGTAGTCGCCGGTGATCCGGTAGAACATGCCGCGCGTGCGTAGCGCTCGCGCTCGGTCATGCCGTCGAGATGGCGGAGCGCCTCCTTGATGTACTTCTCGGCGTCCTGCAGCTTGCCGAGGTTCCGCGACGCGACCGCCAGCAGCTGGTAGCCGATGCCGAACTTCGGATCGAGCTCGACGGCCTTCAGAAGCGTCTGCCGCGCCTCCTCGAACTTGCTGTTGCGACGCGGCCTCCATGCGCCGCCGGCGTAGTCGCGCACGACGTCGAGCGACGTCGCCGACAGGCTCGCCATCGCGAACAGCTGATGCCGACTCCGACGTCGTCGTCGCCGAGCGCCTTGCGCACCGTCGTCGACCAGCTTCGTCGCGGCGCCGAGGACCTGCGTCCTTGCTCGGCCGCCCTGTCCTCGAGCGTTGGCGATCACGTTGCCGGTGACCGCCTGCGTCGCTTTGACCGAGATCGCGTAGCCGTTGCCCTGCGGCTCGATCGAGCCCGAGAGGACGACGCCGAGCCCCTGCTTGACCGCGAGCTCGCGCGCCGCCGTCTCGTCGAGCGTCGTCGGGCGGCCGCACGCCGAGCGTGCGGCACGATGCGCGCTGCGGTCGTACGCGCTGATGAACCCCGCGCCTTCGAGCGCGCGCTTCAGCATCGGCTCGAGCGTGCGATCGAACGCCGGATCGCCGGTGCGTGTTCTCGAAGTCGGCGATGACGCACCGAGACCGGATCGTGCGCGGCCGGCGGCATCAGCGCGCGGCGCGTCACCACCAGACTGCCGCCGAGCAGCGCGATCGGCCAGCGCGACCGCGGCCGCCAGCAGCTTCATGCCGACGACGCGCTTGACGGGGATCGGCTTGCCCTTGTCGTCGAGGCGATCGAGCGCCGCGTCCAGCTCGGCCGTCGTCTGAAAGCGCTTGTCCGGATCCGGCTCGAGGCAGCGCGTGACGAGCGCGTCGAGCGCCTCCGGGATCGTCCGGCGCGATCGAGCGCACCGGCGGCGGCGCCTGCTCCATCCGGCGCTTGCAGCTCGGCGATCGCGCGCTCGCCCGGTGCGCGCCGCGCGCGGCCGACGAGCATGTCGTAGAGGATCAGGCCGAACGCGTAGATGTCGGCGCGCTGATCGACCGCGCTGCCCTTGGCCTGCTCCGGCGCCATGTACTCGACCGTGCCGACGATGCCGTCGCCGGTCACGTCGGTGACCATGCCCGTCGCGGCAGACTGCAGGTGCGCGGGAAGCGCCGCCGCGACCGGCGCGCCGTCTCGCGGCATCGCCGCTCGAGCGCGCGATGCCGAAGTCCATGATCAGCGCCTCGCCGTCGGCGCCGATCATGATGTTGGCGGGCTTGAGATCGCGATGGACGACGCCGGCGTCGTGCGCGGCCACGAGCCCCGACGACGACCGCGCGCACGATGCGCAGCACCGTCGGCGACCGGCAGCTTGCCCTCGCTGCTTCAGCAGCGTCGCCAGGTCGTCGCCGTCGACGAACGGCATCGTGATGTACTTGATGCCGTCGATCTCGCCGAGGTCGTGAATGCGGACGACGTTCTTGTGCGTGACCTGGCGGGCGAGCAGCAGCTCGCGCTTGAAGCGCCGCTCGACCTCGGCGGCCGTCCCGGGTCGGCCATGATCTCCGGGCGGATCACTTTGAGCGCGACGGCGACGCCGAGCTCGGCGTCCCAGGCCTGATAGACCGCGCCCATGCCGCCGATGCCGAGCAGCCGGATGATGTGATAGCGGGGCCCGAAGGCCTGGCCGGGCGTGAGAGGTCCGCTTTCGGCGAACGCGTCCGGGTGGGCGAACGAACCGGCGCCGTTAGCGTGTGGTGCAGGCGGGGCGCGGCGACGGGTCGATCGACTAGCGGCCACTCCGAGGTTGCAGTAACGGGTCGTCATCGAACGACGCCGTCAACGCCGCGGTGGCGGCCTGTGAGAGGCGTGTCTCGCAATTGGAGCACGGGCGGCGGCGTGGACATCCGCGCCGCAGCGAGAACATCGCATGGATTCTGCTGACTGGATTGGGATCGGGATGGATCATAGCACGCCGTTGTGTAACACGAGAGATCCTCATGCCGCTGGAAACCGCGTAAACACGCCGATTGTCGGTAGCTACAGCCGGTAAGACCAGGAGAAGCTCTCGACGTTGGAGTAGAATCGCCCGACCGCCCACACGCCGTTCGCCCTTGGACACTTCGGAAATCAGCTACCGCGTCGCGGACTTTCTGAAACAGTACGCGCCATTCCAGGTCGCCGAGTTGAGCGATCTGCTGGCGATGGCTGCACACGGCCGCGTGCGCTTTTACGAGCGGAACGAATACATCCTGTGGCAGGGCGAGCCGCATCGCCCGCAGATTTTCGTCATCCAGCAGGGCACGGTCTCGCTCTGGGACGAGGCGAACGGCCGCTCGCAGCTGTGCGACATCCGCGGCGCCGGCGACATGCTCGGCCTCGATCGGTATACCGGCGCCCGTTCCTGCCCGCACACGGCACGTTCGGAAAGCGACGTCGTCCTGTACGCCTTTCCGGCCGATGATTTCGAGGCTAGCGTCCTCAAGCACCCGGAGGCGGCTCAGTACGTCGAAGCCGAAGGGCGATCGACGCCGGACTATCAGCCGGGCGGCGAACCGGCGCGATTTGCAGCGACACATTCCTGCGCGACGTGATCGCACGCCGGCCGCTGGTCGACGTGCCGGATGGAGGACGGTCTGAACGAGGTGGCCGCGCGCCTGCTCGCGTCTCGGTCCGATGCGCTCGCTGTGCGTGGACGACGACGGCCGATCGGTCGGTGTGCTGACCGTCGCGTCGATTCTCCGCTGGGCGGCGGCCGGAGGGGGCGACGCCCGCGGGACGATCGCCGGCCTTGCGGTTCCGATTGCCACGCCGGCGACCGTGGCCCCGATATCTCCCTGGCGGAAGGAGTCCTGGCCATGGGTTCGGCGGGCGTCGAGGCACTTGCGGTGACCGCAGGACGGCACACGAAATGGCCGGCTGCAGGCACTGGTGACCACCCGCGATCTGGCGCCGCTCTTCGGCGAGCACCCGGTGGGGCTGCTGTCGCGAGATCGGGTCTGCGTCGAGCACGGCGGACCTGCGCGAGATCAACAAACGCACCCGCGCTTTTGCGCTCGCACACCTGAACGACGCGTCTTCCATCGACTGGCTGAGCCGCCTCATTCACCTGGTCGATCGGGCCATCTTTGCCCGCATCGTGACGCTGACGGGCGCCGAAGCCGCCAACGGCTGCTGGTGCTTTGCCGGGTCGTCGGGTCGCGCGGAGTCGCTGACGAAGCGTGCGCCTCATCCGGTCCTGGTCCTGGAGACGCGACGACCGGATGGAGTGGGTGCGCGCGAATCTACCATCGCGTGCTCGACGCGCTGCTCGAGTGCGACTACCTGCCTCGCACGGCCCCGTCGTTCGAGCGGGACTTCTACGTCGCTTCCGCGTCGGAATGGAAGACCCGGTTCGACCAGTGGATCACCGATCCGGTCCGCCAGGAGATGTATCGCGCCCGCACGCTGTTCGACATGCGTCCTGTGGTGGGACCGCATTCGCTGTGGGAGGCGGTGGAGGCTCCATGCCCTTGCCGCCGTGGACCTGGACTTCGTGACGATCCTGGCCAACGACTGCCTGGCGACGCTGCCGCCGCTCACGTTCTTCCAGGATGCCGTGGTCGACCAGCGAGGGCGAACAGCTCACGACGTTTCACCTCGAGCAGTCGGCGCTGCGGCCGCTGATCGACATGGGCCGGGTGTTCGGGCATCGCGACCGGAGCGTGCTTTAGGCGCTCGACGCTCGATCGTTTCGCGGCGGCCGCGGCGCGGCTGCCCGAGCACCAGGCGATATTCCGGGAAGCGTCCGATACCGTGCGCATCGTGCTCGGTCAGCAGGCGCGCGTCGGCATCAGCCAGGGCACAGCGGGGCTGGATCTGCCGCCGGCGCTTTTCAGCAGCTACGACCGGCGAGTCCTGAAGGGCGGCTTTCGATCGATTCTCCGCCTGCTGGAGTTCACCGGGGATCCCGGCTGGTTCGACCAGCTGTGAGCGGATCCGCGGTCGTCGATCGTTACCGCTCGGCACTTCACAGCGACGTGGCCGGACGACGCGTCGATCGAGGAGCGTGCGGTTCATCGTCCTCGATCTCGAGACCACCGGCCTGAATCCCGCCACCGACGCCATCGTCACCGTCGGCGCCGTTGCCGTTCTCGGTGGCGATATCCTGATCGACGATTCGTTTTCAGCCCTGCTCAAGGTTTCCGAGAACACGACTGCGGTGACCGTGCACGGGGTGACACGCGATCAGAGCCTGAACGGGTTGGACGAGCCCGCCGCGCTGGAGGGTTTTCTCGACTACCTGAAGGACGGGGTGATCGTCGGGCACCACATCGGCCACGACATACGGCCATGAATACAGCCTGCGGCCGTCATTGGGACCTGGCGCTGATGAACCGCAGCATCGATACGATGGACCTGACCCTTCACCTCGAACGTGACGGGGCTTTTGCCGGCCGGCCCGCCATTCGCCACTTCACGCTGGACGCGCTCTGCGAGATGTTTCACGTCGTGCCCCATGATCGCCACACCGCCGCCGGGGATGCGTTCATCACGGCCCAGGTCTTCCTGCGCCTGACGCGACTGGCGTCGCGGTCCGGCCGCGGAACGCTTCAGAAAATATGCGAGCCCTTTGACGTCGACGTTTAGATCCCCGCCGCCCTTCCGGCCGGATGCCGAAGAACGCAGCCTGAACGTCAGAAGGTTCAGTGCCCTGCTAGAGCGCTTTTCGTTTCGGTGTGGCGTCGTTGCCATCTGCTGTCAGTCCGTGGTCCGTGGTTCTTGGTTCATAGTCCGTCCCTGGTCCCGGGCGGGCGGGCCCTGGTCCTGTGCACCTTGGACGTCGCCACGGTGGACGAAGGACCAAGGACGAAGGACGGACCAAGAACCAGGGCCCAGAACCAAGGACGACGAACGCGACACCGAACAGAAAACTGCGCTAGAGAAGCTCTTCAATCGAGTGTACCGGTCCGTCGGGGAGAATCTCTCCGATCCCGACCGCCAGCAAGCGATTCAGGAAGTCGTACGTCGGAGACGCCGTCTCGAACCTCGGCAGCGTGCGAAAGTAGTGGTTCGCGTCGTCGCGCAAGCCTGTGAACGTCATGTAGATCAACGCGCCATCGTCGGTTTCGAGCGTCACGCGCAAGTCGAGCTCGAACGTCCCGTCGGGCCTCGCCGTGACCCAGTCGCCTCCGCCGGGAAGCACCTTGCCGCGGAGCCGTTCGCCGTCGAATGTGCCGCCGACGACGGGAAAGATGGTGAGGGAGCCGTGCGGTACTGGGCCGAGGTCTTCGATCGCCGCGGTCATCAGTCGCAGGCGCATCAGGGGACGAGATGTCATCGAGTTCGCTCAGAGCACTTCATCGATCGTGTAGACGGGCCCCTCGGCGCGGCGGTCGCCGCTGGCGACTGCGATGAGGCGATTCAGGAAGGCGTACGCAGGGTGAGCGGTCTGGAAGCGCGGCGTTGTCCGAAAGTAGTACCGCGCGGGGTCGACCGGCTCGCCGCGTCCCAGGGCCGCAATCACGTCGGGCGGTCCGTGGCGCAGGCCGAACGAGTCATTGAGATGCGCGCGCCGTCATGCGTCAACAGCGTGGCCCGGAGGTCAAGCTCCAGGACGCCGTCGCTGCGGAGCAAGAGCCAGTCGGCGCTGGCAGCCGGCAGGACGACGCCGCGAAGACGCGGGCCTTCGAAGTCGCCGCCGGTGAGCGCTGCGATACGCCGCGTGCCGAGCGGCACGGCGCCGATGTTCTGCGGCGCGGCAACGCTCACGCGGAGCGTCATGAGCGGGCGCGTGTTCACCGTTTGGCGTAGCTCGTGAAGATGTAGTCGTTGGCTTTCACGCGCGTGTGGCATTGGTGGCACTCGGTCTTGCCAAAGCCCGCACCGCTGCCGACTGGTTTGAACGAGTCGGACGCCGCGTCGTAGGTGAACTGCGCATATCCCCAGCCGTTCGTGTCGGGGAAGCGCCTGGAGTCTTTTTCGATGAACGAGACAGACTTCAGCGTGTCGGGAACCAGCACGTTGTAAGGCGAAACAATGTTCTTCTTCTTGGTCCATTCGATCTTGACGATTGTGGAACCGTCGGGGAATGGTTTCCCGTTGCCAGGGACGCCCTGCTTGTACACGTTCATCATGACGTTGTTCGCGACGATGCTCTTGATGCCGTCGTCGGTCTGGCTCGGCGCGACATCCGGCCATGTGTCGAACCCCTTGATGTCGGCAAACGCGAGGCCGTTCGGAGCTTTCAACGCGTCCCTGCCCTGCGCGGCGACCGCAATACTCACCGCGAGCGCAACCGGGACCACTCCGAGAACAGCCAGCAGAACGTGACGATGTTTCATTGCCGCACCTTGACAATGTACATACGCTCCCCGCGTGCCGCAATCAACCAACAACTATGTGTACGCGCGACGAGTCGTTTGGCGTCGAGCGGGTGGCCGCGCAGCTCGCGGCCAGCCCGTCGAAAACTCTCGAGGAGATCCTTGAGGCCGTGCTCGCGGCGGCCGCCGCACACGGGGCTCGGACGACGATCGGTCAATCTTCGTGATTCTCGTCCTGTAATTCGTCGATTGTCAGCCGTACTCCTCCATCTCGAACACCTCGGACGTCCCTTCCCAGCCCGGCCAGTATTGACTATGCAGCTCCATGAACTTCCTGCCGGTCTCCAGCGCCTCTGCCCTTGAGCTCGCCTTGAGAATCGCCCAGCCGCCGACGATTTCCTTTGCCTCCGTGAACGGGCCGTCGGTGACCGTGAGCTTGCCCTTCTCGATGCGAAACCGCGTTGCGGCGGAGCTGGGCTTGAGGCCGCCTGTGTCGACCACCTTGCCGGACGCGAAGCTTTCCTGGACGAACCTGCCCATCGCTTCCATGAGCGCCGGGGGTGGACCTTCAGTCCGGGTACTTCTCGCTCGACTTGACCAATGCCAGAAATTTCATCGTCGTGTCTCCGTTGGGATGATGGTTTCGATTGGGTCCTGCCTATACCCATACGTCGAACGAGCCGGCCGCAAATCGACAAGCGCTGGCCCCGACCGCCGCGGGGACTCAGTGTCACCGAATTGCTACAGCGGACTGGTGCGATCGGGAAGGGAACCATGGTTCACGCGTCGGCTTGCATGCGGAGCCGCGCGCTGTCCGCGTACATCGCCGCCGTGTCGACGGCACCGCTCAAGAGGAATCGTGGCTCGGTGCCGGCATTCGGCGCGGCAACATGCAGCACTAGCGGATGCAGGAGAATGACGTCGCCCGCTGCACCCGTGTTCTCGGCCACCTGCAGCGGGATACCGTCCACTGCCTCCACGCGGTCCATGAAGCGCACGATGCGTGCGTCTGCATCGCCTTCCGTGTGCAGATCGCGGATATACGGATGGTCCCGAAGCAGCCGGCGGTACTCCTCTCCGCGTGTGTTCGTTGGCGGCTGGTGGTCTTTGAACCATTTGTGCACAAGCCGGTGCGAGCCGCTCACCAGCAGCGTGCCGCCGCCGCGCGGCCCGACGTCGCCGAACAGCGCGTGCGTACGCACACCCGCCGGTGGGCTGAGCGCACTCAAGTAGCTCGCATCGACATGCCAGCCGCTCGCCAGGCACCACATTTGTCCTCGCGGCGATCGGGGCCGCCGCTTTGTGGGTCGTCATTGACGCTCGCGCTCCAGCTCGATCCATCTGGTTTTCGGCGTTGTCTCTGGCAACTGTGACGCTTGCGATCGGAGCGGCGGCGCTGTTGATCGCGACTGGCCTGGCGAATAGCGCTGACGTCGGAACGTTTCAACGGGTGTCACTCGGCGCCCTGAATGTGTGGCTGCTTGTTCTTGCCATCCGGCAGTTGCGCCGTGCGTGAAGCCATCCGGGATGCTGATGTCCCCTCAGGTCAATAGCCTGGCCACTCAGGAGAAGGCGAAATGACGCTGAATTTGGTGCTTGCGTCGTTCTCTCGGCGAGCGCATCATGCGCACGATTCACGATGCGGGAACCACATTGCGAATCGCTCGCTGTTCGTTCGTGTGAGGCAAGCGGAAAGGCTCGATGATGAAGGTCCTTCTTGTGACAACGCAGGTCGCCGGGGTCATTCTCGTGATCGCGACGATGATTCTGCTCTTCTTCCGTCGCGTCTATCTCGACGCGGAGACGAAAAAGCCGATCAAATTCAAGCTGCCCGTGATCGGCGAAATCGAAACACAGGCGCCTGTCCTGGTCCTCGTCGCAATCGGCGCGTTCATGGTGGTGTATCCGCTGTCCAAAGGGGGTGCCGACATGGCCACGCTCGAGGCCGACATTGATACCGGTGGAAAATCGGTCAACGTCCTGATCGTTGCCGTTCCGGCGTACGAGCACAGCCAGGACGCGCCCGGGACGTTTGGTGCTGAGGGTGCCTCTTCTGTCGACAGACGCGACATACCGGGTCAAGTTTCTCGTGGACAAACAAGTGATTGACGACCAGGACGCCGAGTTGAAAAACGGGCGTCTCACGTTATCGCACAGCGTCCAATGGATTCCGCCGGCGGGGACCGAGAGCAAAATTCCGCTCAAGAAGGACATATCCGATGAGGAACTTCGCCAGCTGGCTATTCCGAATTAGCTGCTGCACGTTCGTGCTGGCCCTCTCGGTCGCGCAGGCCGCGGCGGCGAACCTCGACGGCACGATCACGCACGGCGCGCGAGGCGCGACACGGCCAGACCCGCTGGTTTCGGCGTTGGTGAGCGTCTATAACCCGGCGACCCGGCAGAAGATGGTGACCCGCACAAACGATCTCGGCAGGTATCTCTACAAGAGTCTTCCGGGCGGAGTCTACGTAATCCTTGTCGAAAAGGATGGACGACGGGTGTACCAAGGGAAAGTCGAAGTCAGAGAACCTGAAACGCGGTTTGACATTCAACTCTAGCGACTCTGGCTGCTGACCAGGCCGTTTACGGGACACGCGTTAATGTCAGCGGTAGTTTCACGCCTTCGATGGTCAGCTCGATCGTGTCACCGACGTGCCGACCAGTGGCGTCGACACTATGGCCGTCGATTGGCCCTGTAGTGAGCGCGAACGCCTCGCCAACGACTTTCCCATACACGATGTTCGCCGATTGCTTGCCGACCATGAGTCGACCTGTAATGCGCTGTCCCTGGAGCTGAAGTTGGAGCACGAGTTGTTGTCCAGACACCGTGGTGCCTTCCCATCGGCCATTCCACGCAATGCCGGTGTCCTGGCCCGCGAGCGCCGCGCGGGCAAAGCTCGGTGCGTGCCGCAGGAGCGGCATATCGATGCTCGTCGCGACCGGGTGATCCGCCGCGCAACTGATCGCAATCGTCACGATTGCCCAGGTAGTCTTCATCATCACATCTCTCCCTGTTTCTCAAACTTCGTCGCGTACCGCGCGTTGCACCCCAGCTCAGCCCGCTGATCACTGAAAACCTGGCGACACAGTCCTGCATGACCCGGGCCACTACAGATGCTGAGCCGCAAGATGCAGCACATGTGTTGGCGAATTTGACCGGCACCTTGAATCCTTGCCCCGAGCATGACCACGACCACGACAGTTCGCCATCGTACTACTGCCGCTGGAGCGTTAAGCCATTCAGCACGGCCGTTTCTGGAGACCCCCCGCACGAAGGATAGCGATAAGTCGCGAGGGACCTTACCTGGATCGCCGGAAGTCACGCGCCATCACGAACTTAGAAAAACGCCATCCGCCTTCGCCGCGCGCGATCACAATCGGCTGCCGCGCGCGCCGCTCGTGTTCCCGTCTGCTAAGCTACGGCGCATGAAATCAGCACTCACGACCGCATTCGTCCTCGCGGCGAGCCTTTCGTTCGCCCAGGGACCCGGGCCCAGGGCCGACCTGGTCAGGACGACGCTGCCGCTCGAAGGCGCACCGAAAGCGATCCCCGGCCCATACAAAGTCATGTCGGAGCCCGCCCTCGGCTCGCCAGGCCACGTCGTCTTTCGTCCGGAGGATCTCGGCAAATTCTCCGGCAAGGACAAGCTGCCGGTGATGGCGTGGGGCGACGGCGGCTGCGCCATCAACAGCGCGCGCTACTCGGGCTTTTTCACGACGATCGCGTCTCACGGCTTCCTGGTGATCGGCAGCGTGCCGGAGCCGGGCGCCGCGCAACGGCAGCAGAACGCCGACGATCTGCGCAAAGCGATCGCGTGGGCGGAGAAAGAAAACGCGCGCGACGGCTCGCCGCTCAAAGGCAAAGTCGATCTCGAACACGTCGCCGTCATGGGGCAGTCGTGCGGAGGATTTCTCTCCATCACGCTGGGCTCGGACCCGCGCGTGAAGACCATCGGCGTATTCAACTCCGGCGTGCAGCCCGCCAGGGCGGAGTCGAACGGGGACGCGCTGCAGAAGGTCCACGGCCCCGTGCTGCTGATCAACGGCGCCGAACGCGACTTCCTCACGCCCGCGTCACTCACGACGTTCGAGCTGCTCAAGAACGTGCCGGCGTTCTACGGCGCCCGCCACGGCGCGGGCCACACCGCCACCGTGGATCACCCTGGCGGCGGCGAGTATGCGAACGTCGCGTCGAACTGGCTGCTCTGGCAATTCAAGAACGACAAGAAAGCGGCGGCGATGTTCGTCGGCGCCACGTGCGAGCTCTGCACGAACAGCAACTGGGACGTTCGCGCCAAAGGATACAAAGACGCGCGCAATGAGGGTCCGTCGGGGACGTTCGATCGCGGCAGCAGTCAGCAGGCATGGCAGAACGCCGGCTACAAGACGACGCTCTCGCAGTGCAAGAATCCGCCGCAGCCGTTCGCGATTCCGAGTGCGGGAAACGCGGCCGCGGCCAGCCGCTGCGCCGCCTGATCTGGTGCTCCCGCCGACAACGTCGATTCCCGGGGTGCTGGAGGCGGTAGAGAGCTGGAAGGTCGTCTGGTCGTGGCAGGGCAACAACGTCGACGGCCCGATCGCCGGCGAGAACGGCGCGTTGCTGTTCGCGAACAACGACGCGGGCGACGTCATCCAGTTCGATCCGGCGACCGGCCTTGCCAGGGTCGCATACGACAACATCAATACAGCGGGCGCCGTTTCGCGCAACAAGAACGGCGCGCTGTTTGTCGCCGAACGCGGACTCGGAGGCGGCATCGAGCAGCTCGAGCCGCAGCGGCGGATGCTCGCGAACACGTTCAACGGCGAGCCGCTCGAATGCATCGGCGGCGTGATCAACGATCTCTCGGCCGACGCCGGCGGCGGCGTGTACTTCTCCGTCACCGGGGCGAGAAACAGCGGCGTCTTCTACGCCAGCCCGAAGGGCGTCGTCTCCCAGTACGGGAAGGACGTGCCGGCCGCCAACGGCATCATTCTCAGCCCGGACGAGAAGACGCTGTATGTGACCAATGGCGCGATCGTCTACGCCTTCGACGTGAACGCCGACGGCGCGCTGACCAATCAACGCGAGTTCGGAAAGCTGCAGGGCGGCGAGGGTGGCGACGGATCCGCGGTCGATCAGCAGGGACGGTTGTACGTGGCGACGGGGAAGTCCGTGGATGTGTTTGCGGCCGACGGCAAGTTCCTCGGCACGATTCCTGGTCCGCAGGGTCTGCACGGCACGTTCTTCGGCGGCAAGGACCGGAAGACGCTCTTCGGCATCGTCTTCTACGGCACGTGGGGGACGCCGAGCGCGCGAAACGCGATCATCGCGATTCCGACCGTCGCGCAGGGTTATACGGGCCGTGCGAAATAGAGAAGTGTCTGCCGCAGACGAAGGCGATCGGACCAGTCTTTTTCGGCGCATCTTCCGGGAGAACCGCTGGGGCAATAGCGAGTCGGTCTCCGGCGAAGGCTCCAATCTCGAACGAACGGCCGTCCTCAGGTCGGAGTTGCCGGTGCTGCTGGCGCGTCACGGCGTCCGGTCGATCCTCGATGCACCCTGCGGCGACTTTTTCTGGATGAAAGAATTGGCCCTCGACGGCATCGGCTACATCGGAATCGACATCGTGCCGGAGATCATCGCTCGAAACGTCGATTTGTATTCGAGCCCGCAGCGAGCGTTCAAGCTGGGCGATGTGATCGAAGACGCGCTGCCTGCCGCCGACCTCATTCTCTGCCGCGACTGCCTCGTCCATTTCACGTATGCCGAGACCCGGCGGGCCCTGGACAATTTTCGCCGAAGCGGTGCGACGTGGCTGTTGACCACGACATTCACGGGTCCGCGCGACAACCACGAAATCACGACCGGCGACTGGCGTCCGATCAACCTGGAACGTGCACCGTACGGTTTTCCACCGCCTGTCGCGGTCATCAACGAACGGAGTGACGAAGTCGACGAGGAGTTGGGCGCGTTCCCCGATAAGTCACTGGGCTTGTGGCGGCTTGCGAGTCTGCCGTCCTGGTGAGATGTTGAAGCGTCGCCGCCCAAAAAAGCCTGGCCTGTGATCGAAGACATGGACCATCTGCCAGCGCCGTCAACTCGGCGGATCGCCATGTACATTTCCCGTCCTGATTCACCGCTGGCGGCCAACCAGTTGGCGGCGATCCAACGATACGCTGGTGCCATGGGCTGGGTGACCGTGGCCATCGTGGAGAGCGATGAGCAACGGCTCCTTGACCTTGCTGCCGCGCACGCGGTTGACCTGGTGCTGTGCTGGCGGACCAGCGACCTGCGACCTGCGAAGTCGCTGGTTCAACGACTGTCTGCACATAGCATCGAACTTCTGGCAGTGGCGCAGAGCTGCACGGCTTTGATGGAGTGATGCCGCTGAATCCTTCGGCGTTTTTCGTGACCAATCACGCGACGGTGTAGCATCGAGTCTGCGAGGTACGGCATGGGCCGGGCGTTCGGCATTCTCCTGCTCTCTGGATTCGTGTTCGTCACCCCCATCGCGTTTTTGCACGGTCAGGTCCAGCCGGATCAGAAGCCGCTCGCGTTTGAAGTCGCGTCGATCTACGCGCTGGTGGTCGCGCGGCCGAACGTCATTCGTCCGACGACGACCGACTGCCGTGCGACGCCGGATAAGTGCAACATCCAGTCGACGGCAGGTCATTTTTCAGCCGTCGCGCTGAACATGAACAACATGCTGAGCGTTCTCAGCAACGCGGTCGAGCGCGTCGTCGTTGATCGGACAGGCTTACAGGGTTCGTACGACATCGACATCGACTGGGCTGCGGAGCCCGGCTCCGATAAGCCGTCGATTTTTACAGCCGTCCAGGAGCAGCTCGGACTCAAGCTGGAATCAACCAGGGCGCCTGTAGATGTCTTCGTGATCGATCACGTCGAACGCCCCATACCGGACTAGCGAATCAGTCACGATAAGTCGCGCAGCGTTTGCGAAAGCGGTCGCGTGCGGTGCGATAGTCGGTGGAGAAATAGCGTTCGGGTGTCGGCGTGGTCACGTGGCGAGCGGTCGCGCCCTGCGTGCTGCCACTCAGTGCGTGGCGGGCAGCCCAACGACGATGAGAACCGTGTAGTCCTGCTTGCGGCAGCCGTTCACGACGGGCATGGCCGCCCCTGGCTTCACCGGAAAACCCGTGGTCTGCACGTTGGTGGGCGAGCACGAGTTGTCAGCCGTCGCCGGCGTGTAGCGTGCGGAGCGGCATGCCAGATGGGTGACATCGTAGAGGGTTGCGCCGTCGGCGAGTTCCCACCGCTGATTGCCGTCCTTGTCCTTGGGCTGAATTGTCAGCACGGTCATCACCGTGCGGTCGCCGGTGACGAGGTACTTCCCAGGGGGCAGCGGAAAGGTCGGCTTCTCCATGATCAAGCCGTGTTCCTCCAGCCACCAGTCCGCCGCGTCGAATTTCCACTGTGACGGCGCCACGCCGCCGGCCGCCTTCAATTCGGGGTAGCGGTCCAGCTTGCAACCGCGCGGGCCCGGGTCCTGGCTCCAGAGGCCCCATGCTTGCGCGCCGCTGCCGGAGGTGGCCCCGGGTTCTCCCAGCGCCGCGATGTACTGCGGCTCGATGCGCCTGAACTTCGAGAGGTCTACGCCTGACGCGTGAACCGGCTGCTGCAGGCCGGCCGCCAACATCAGGGCTCCCATGGCCAGGAGCCGGCGGCTCACGGACGGCACGAGGTGGCGGACATTCATGAAATTGCTCCGGTTGGACGACCTGGTGCCATCCTACACCAACGCGAGCGCCCCGGGGCTGGCCTCCTCGTGGTGGATCTCGACCTCAGCACGGCCTGAGGACTGCTCGCGTCACGATGCCGCACTCGCCGATGTAGCGCGCTTGGCATACCAAGCTGAGCATCAACTTCCATAGAGTGGTGTCTAAGGAGCTGAATCGCAGGCCGTCTCGTTTGTTGTCCCTTCGTCGGTAGATGCCGCTTCGGAGGTGAGACATGGGCCGAAAACTGAGCATTCGCCTTGCGGCGTTGTTGGTCGCCACATTCGTCGCGCGGCTGTCCGCCCAAGGCCCGACGGACCAGAACGCACTGGCATTTGAAGTCGCTTCAATCAAGCCGAACAGCTCCGATGCCGCCGGCGTCGGCGGGGTGGGCTGGGGGCCCAACAGCATCAGGGCACGGAACCAGTCGCCGGCATCCCTGCTCAGGATGGCGTTTGGCGTTCAGGCTGATCAGATCATCGACGCGCCCGCATGGGCGGCAACCGAACGCTTCGATATCAGCGCGAAGGTCGCTCCGGGGGTCGTCTTCAACGCGATGACCATGCTCCAGCCGATGCTGCGCAATCTGCTCGAGGATCGCTTCCGGCTCAAAGTCCATCACGAGACCCGTGAGCGCAACGTGTATCGCCTCGTGCGGCTTCGCGCCGATCGGCTGGGTCCCAAGCTGGCCTCCGCCGCGGCTAACGCGTGCGCGCCGCCCGATCAAAAGGACGTCGCGTCCTTGATAGCAGCCGGCAGAGGCTGCTCGGCCGGTCCGGTGCCGGGAGGGATAAGCGTGCACGGCATGCCCATCGCGACGCTCACCAGTCTGATAGCGCCTTCAGTCGAACGTGTGATCATCGATGCGACAGGCCTGACTGGCAACTGGGATCTGGATCTCGCCTTTGTCAATCAGGTCCAGGACACGAACGGCGACGGCCCGTCGCTTTTCACCGCGCTCGAAGAACAGCTCGGACTAAAACTCGAAGCAGCTCGCGCGCCAGTTGACGTGGTCGTGATTGACCGGCTCGAACGCCCGACGACTGATTAGCGATCAGTAATGAGAAGTCGCGCGAAGGGTTTACCGAATGCCGGCCGATGCGCTGGCTTGCGTTCCGTCCCGCGGTGTTCCGACCGCTACACTGCCGGTGACACAGACACACACAAACCAGGTCGGGTCTCGACGTCGCAGCGATCGACCATAGCCAAGACGCTGTTCAGTAGAACACTGCGGCGTTGATCAGGAGTAGTCGTGTCCGCCGCGTCAGGCGGCAGTTTCTGCCTTCGCACAGCGTCCGCGCCATAGGCTGCGTACGATGTGGCAGAAAGCTCGTATAGCTGGACGAATTCAAAGCGGTAGAGTCCTGCGGGGGCCTCACAGGTGGAAAGGGCCACCTGCACACACTCGTCGCACTCGGCCTCGAAGAACGCCACAGCGAAATGGTGAACGTGTCCGAACGGATTGTCGCGCATTGAAAACCCGGCGGCGGCGAGTCGCGCTGCGAATGCATCCAGTTCTCTTGCTGCAGTAGGCGGTAGATAAACAAACTGGTGTCCAGGAAACTGACGCATTTCGAGGAAGCGGGTCGAAACAGGTGGCTGCAGAGCACACAGCTGCTCAAGCCTGGAAACACAGATGCGGGGATCGAGGGGAACCGACAGCGGGCCCATTCCACCGAGCGCCGGAGGAATTTCTGGCCGCCAGACGTGTTTCCATGTGCGCCGGCAATCGTAGGTCCACCGCGTAAGATCCGCAGGAGGCTCAAGGGCTACGAATAAAGCCGGATCTTCGTCTTCCATATCCGCGATTCGACGTCTAATCAATTAAGTAGGCCGACCGGCATATCTCGGCCGACGCTGCGAGACTCGCAGCATAACGCCAAACCAGCCGGATATCCGGCAAGTTCCTCGCTCACACTCGCGTCCCCCGCTCGACACCCATATATGGATGTTGAGGTCTCAAGCGCCGTGTCGCGCACGGCGCCGTGGGTGCTTTGGACGGCGAATCGATCCGCGACTGCACGGGCGCCGGCATTTCAATGACATCGTCGAGGCGGCCCCGCCATCAATCCTTAGCCCGTGATGTTGGATTCTGGAGCCAGGAGGCCCTTCCGCCGATAACTGATGTGATGCTCCGCAAACGAACCACCATTCTTCTGAGCGTCCTCACCGGTGTCGCGTTGGAGTTGGGCATTCACGCGTTGAGCGGGCGACGTGAAGCGTGGGATAGCGCCCAATACTGGACCATCGGTCTGCCGCTGGTCGCCGTCGTATCCGTGGCGATTGGATTCCTCTCTCAACGGACCGACTGGATCTGGACGCTGGTCGTCGTTCCGAGCCAGGTCATGACCATGGTGCTACGCAGCCGCGCGGGAGGCGGATTGTGGCCGTTGACGTTGGTGTTGTCCTCGATCCTGAGCGCGCCCTTTGTGCTCGCCGCCTTCATCGGTTCGAAATTCCGACCAAAGGCGTAGTCGCACTCTGGTTGATCGACGCCATCATTTGCCCACCATGTGCTCGACGTCCTTGTTGTTCTCGTTGCAGACAAATTCCTGCAGCTCGATGTCCGGCGCCAGGGTTGCGAACAGGGTTCCCGTCCACGTTTTCTGAAACGCCCCCGGATCGTCGAGCGTGATTTCGATCTCGAGATGGCCGAGATCCGGGCGCCGCATGCGCTCGATCACATGCAGCCTGTCACTGTGCGGCTGGCCGCCGAAATTGAGCCAGCCGCGATCCCGAAAACCAATCGCGTCAACAACGAGCGTGTCGTCAATCCATCTGCCGACTGAATGTCCGAGCCAGTTCGGCCCCACTCCTGGTGGATGCGCCAGGCTGCCGAGCAGCATCTGCGTATAGCCCGTCGCGTTCTCGACCATGAAGACGAGCGTCGATGGATGATGGACCAGCTTGAAGAATCCACCGGTGAAAAACGGCACCGCAGCGGCCGGCTGGCAGGACGACGGCGGCCAATCTTTCACGTGATTGTCCACTCGCTCCCGAAAGAGCGCCGCAGCCCAGGGCTGCAGCTCGAGTCCACCGAGATCGATGGGACCAGCCAGCCACACGCCGGTCAGGTCAGGTTTGCGGTTGATCAACCGCGGCGTTCGCCCTTTCGGAGGATCGGGGCGATTCATGTAGTTCGCGACGATCGCGCTCGGGTCCTCGCCGAGCGTTCGAAGCGAGACCGTGTCTTCGAGGCGCACGTCAACCGGCAGCGTCTGCCCCGCCATCACGAGGAGACCGCCGCGGCGAAACGATTTCATTCCCGGCACGTTGACGGAGAGTTCGTACGTCCCGGCAGGCACTTTGATCGTGTAGATGCCGCCCTCGCCGCCGTTGCCGTTGATGACCGGCCCTGACGGTTCGCGCTTCGCCTGCACGAATGCGACAGGGAATGTCCCTCCTTGCTGATCAGTGACGGTCGCACGGATCGAGCCGGGCGAGTCCTGTGCGAGCACCCGTGCGCCGCACACCGTGGCGATCGTCAAGAGGATTCGCAACAGACCAGTGACGGTACGTCGAGCCATGGGACCTCGCCCGGGACAGAGGGCGCCAGTATAATCCGCGATCGCCGCGGCGGGTGACGTGGCGGCGAACCGACCGGCTGCCGTATAGTTCTCGCGATGCGCCAGCCTTTGGAGGCAAGGCCATGCTGAAGATCAGCGTCCCCGCGTTTGTTGCAATCGGTGTGACCGCTGTCGTCCTGACCGTCCAGGCGCAAGCGCCGAAAGAGTCGCCTCCTCGCGGTGGAACAGGAGCGGCTTACCGTCCGCCTCGAACGCCGTGGGGTGATCCGGATCTCCAAGGCAAATGGCCCAGCAGTCAGATGGCCGGCGTGCCGCTGCAGCGCGCCGAATCGTTCGGCACACGGAACGTGCTCACCGATGAGGAGTTCGCCGCGCGTCAGGCGCAGGCCGCTCGCCAGCAGGCTCAAGACGCCGAGGATTTCGATTTCGACAATCCGAGCGTCCCGTTCGGGCAGGTCGGTGGCGGGCAGTCGCCACCCCAACATTGGTTTGAGCGCGGCGAGCCGCAGCGCCAGGCCTCGTTGATCGTCGATCCCCCGAACGGCCGCATCCCCGCGATGACCGCCGCCGCGCAGCAGCGCGAGGCGCAACGACGCGCTGAGCGGACGTCGCGTGGAACGTCGGACTCGTACACCGATTTTTCACTCTACGAGCGCTGCATCACTCGGGGCGTCGTCGGCTCGAGCTTGCCAGGCGGCTACAACAACGGTAACCAGATCGTGCAGTCACCTGGCTACGTGACGATCGTGAACGAGATGATCCACGAATCGCGCATCGTTCCGCTTGACGGCCGATCGCACCTCAGCCCGGCGATCAGAAACTACGTGGGCGATTCGCGTGGCCGATGGGACGGCGATACGCTGGTCGTCGAGACCACGAACTTCAAGGACCGCCCGGGTGTCGGCATGAACGACATCATGCCCACTGAGGCGTTGAAAATCACGGAGCGCTTCAGCCGCACGAGTGCCACGACTATCAGCTATGCGATCACCATCGACGACGCGATGACGTGGACCGGGCCGTTCACCATCCAGTATCAACTCAAGCGTGACGATCGGTATGGCATGTTCGATACGCGTGCCACGAAGGCAATTATGCGTTGCCGAACATCTTGCGCGGCGCGCGGGCCGGAGAGCGCGCGGCGGCGGAGACGCGAGCGGTCACAGCCCGAGGTTGGCCAGGGCTCTTCAGCGCCGCACCGACGATCGCGGATAAGAGGATAAAATGAGCAGGAGAAGTTCCGACGCGGAGGGATGGCCGAGTGGTCGATGGCGGTGGTCTTGAAAACCACTGAACCCGGAAGGGTTCCGGGGGTTCGAATCCCTCTCCCTCCGCCAGATTCAGCGCACTGCACATAAGCGCTGCCCTCAGCGATAGATCAACTGGTCAAGAAGCCGGCCGGGATGCAGGCCTTCGTGCTGGTTCTCGTCCACGCGCTCTCCGGCGCACAGCCATGGATCTGACTCTACTCATCGCCTTCAGCGCCAGCTTCTTCCTGGTGGCACTGTCCCCGGGCTTGTGCATGACCCTGGCGATGTCGCTGGGGATCAGCATCGGCGTGCGCCGCACCTTGTGGATGATGGCCGGCGAGCTCACCGGCATCGCCCTGGTCGGGGCCTCCGCTGTGCTCGGGGTGGCTGCCCTCCTGCTCAAGGCGCCGACGGTCTTTGCGGTCTTCAAGTGGATTGGCGCGGCTTACCTGCTCTATATGGGCTGGCAAACCTGGCGCGCCGAGCCGCTGCTGCCCGAGCAGCTGGCCGGTGACAACCGGCGCACCCGCTCCTCGCTGATCGTGCAGGGTTTCATCACCGCGGTGTCGAATCCCAAGGCCTGGGCTTTCCTTGTCGCGCTGCTGCCGCCCTTCGTCGATCAGAGCCGGCCGTTGGCGCCGCAACTGCTGACCCTGCTTGCCTTGATGCTGATCATCGAATTCACCTGCCTGCAGATCTACGCCCACGGCGGGAGGGTACTCAGCGAGCAGTTGCACCGGCGCGGAAAGGCACGCTGGCTCAACCGCATCGCCGGCAGTCAGATGGCGGGAGTTGGAATCTGGTTGGCGCTGGGCTGAAGGCGGCGGCTCCGGGCACAGTCAGGGCGACTGTCCAGCCTCGCTGATGGAGTCGCGGCCGCCCGACGAAACCGATATCCGCGGCGATGATCGCCTCGCGCGCGAGGAACCGCGCCCGATCGCCGGGATCATAGATACGCACGTGGATTGGTTCGAAGCGCCGACCAGGCCGGCCAGTCAGTTGCCCGAACTTATCCTGCTCCCGATCGGTTCCTGAAGATCCACTCTCCACCTTCTTCCACAACGATGTACGTCGGGCGTCCGTGCGATCCCGATGTACGCAAGCGCCCGATCGAGCCAGTCGGGCTCGATCTGGTCATAGCGGAGGGTCAGACGATTCGCGAAGAGCGAATCGTGCCGCTGTGAAGTCCGGGAGTCAACGCCGCTTCCGGCGGCGTGGCGAGGGCGATGTAGCGGCAGACATCACGTATCGTCTTCCGAGGGCGCACCCCAAATGTGCCCGTTTGGGCCGTGAGCCGACGCGGGACAGCCCGAGGATAACGATGACCGGAGTGAGCACACCCGCCATTCGCAGCTTGCCCGGCAGGACACGCGTCAGGATGTCAACCACCGCCGCCATGCTGAGGACAATCAGCGCCGGGACGCCGGGCAGGATGAACCGCAGGTAATCGATTCCGTTCTGCCGAACACGCTGAAGGCAGACAGAGAAGCACCGTGGTGAGCGCAAAGATCAGCAGCGCCGCCAAATGGCCCGAACGTAGTTGCCGGGCGTAGGCGGCCCGCCACCGGACGGCAAGAGGAGCGAGGAGCGCGAGGCAGATCAAAGGCGTTCCTGTTCCCACAGCCATCGAGGGTAACGATCAAGGTTGGGGACGATGTTCGCGAACGAGTATAGGAGTCAAGGTCCCGTAGCCTGAAAGCAGGGGGGACCCGTCGAGAGCCAATTCACTACGCCAATGGCCACGCAGCCCGGAACGATGCCCGCGACAGGAAACAGCACGCGAACCAGGCCGTTCCGGCCGCGCTTTTCATCGCCCGATCTCGAAAGCAGCGCCAGAATGCCTGTGATCACCGCGAGAGGCACAAGATCGGGCCGTGTCAGGATCGCCATCGAGGCCGCGGAGCCCGCTCCGAACGCGGCTGCTGCCGCCCGCCGATGCGAGCGCCAGGCTCACCGTCCACCACGCCATCGTCGGCACATCGCTGACAGGCTGAACGAGGTGGCGAAGAAACGTTGGACTCGTGGTGATAAACACTGCGCTGCTCGCGCCCACAGCGGCCGTGAACGACCGTCCCCAAACGCCGACGCCCAGACGGCGAGCGCCCGAGAATCGGCACCGCGAGAACGAGACCGGTCGGCCGAACAGGCGCTGAAAGGCGGCCATGACAAAGGAAGGCCGGGAGAATAGATCCGTGCGATGAACCCGCGGACCGTTGCGGGACGCCATCCCGGCGGAGAGAAGGTGGCCTCCGCGTCAGGCCAGGGACATCCGAAGCCAGCCTCATTGATGCGGAGGCTTCCGCGGGCCAGAACCTCGGCTTCGCTCAGGTATCCATACGGGTCTGTGTCGGCCGCGGCGAACGTGCCGTACATGATGCCAAAAGTCAGTGCGGCTATAGCGGCGGCGGCAACAACTCCGCGCGCCAGCGATCCACGGATGGAGGCCTGGCGTTTTGGCATGTGCGTCCGAACAATGCCTACCACGTTGGAACGCCCTGCTATGAACGCCGGCCGCCGAGGCGGTGATCCGTCCACCAGGAGGCAGGGGCCCGAAAGGAAGGCCGCCCAGTCGCAACGGAGGCGGCCTTCGGGGTGAAAGCCTGTCTGGGTCACTTGGGTTTGTCAATTCACAGATTGCCCCACCTTACTTCCAATTTGCGACGACCAACTATGTGTGAACGAGAAACTGGACCAGATATTCTCACGCTCGCTCGTTCGGCGTTATGCTGCGAATTCGCAGACTCGTTGCGTTAGACGGACACGAACGCGTATGCCAATTCGCGATCTGTTGATGCCTGAGCTGGTTGAACGATTCAGCGACCGAGGGCTGCGGCTGGGCA